>JAFZMH010000010.1 GCA_017553325.1 Clostridia bacterium | reverse complement strand
TTTCTTGAAACATCCGAAAAAATATATGGATATCGGCGCACGCATTCCGCGCGGCGTCTTGCTCGTCGGCCCTCCGGGCACGGGCAAAACGTTGTTTGCAAAAGCGGTTGCGGGCGAGGCGAACGTTCCGTTCTTCTCAATCAGCGGCTCCGACTTTGTCGAGATGTTCGTCGGCGTTGGCGCATCGCGTGTCAGAGATTTGTTTGACCAAGCCAAAAAGAATATGCCTTGCATAATCTTCATTGACGAAATCGACGCCGTGGGTCGTCAAAGAGGCGCGGGCCTCGGCGGCGGCAACGACGAGAGAGAGCAGACGCTCAACCAGTTGCTCGTCCAAATGGACGGCTTTGAGGCGGAGAGTTCCATTATCGTTATGGCGGCGACGAACCGCGTGGACATTCTCGACCCCGCTCTCATGAGGCCGGGCAGATTTGACCGTCAAATCTACGTCAATATCCCCGACGTCAAGGGCAGAGAAGAGATATTCAAAGTCCATTCGAGAAACAAGCCGCTTGCGGACGAAGTCAATTTCAAGAGCCTTGCGCGTCTCACCGCGGGCTTTACCGGCGCGGACATCGAAAACCTCTTGAACGAAGCGGCAATTCTCGCCGCGCGTGAAAACAGGACGCTCATCAATATGAAGGACATCAGCGAAGCCATCAACAAGGTCATGGCCGGCCCTGCAAAGAAGAGCAGAGTCGTCACCGAGTCCGACAAGCGCATCACCGCATATCACGAGTCGGGACACGCAATCGTCGCAAAACTTATGAAGCACTGCGACAACGTGCACGAAGTCAGCATTATTCCTCGCGGACAGGCGGCGGGCTATACGATTACGCTCCCCGACAACGACGACAATCACATGACGAGGGGCAAACTGCTTGACAATATCGCGATGTTGCTCGCGGGCAGAGCGGCTGAGGAACTCGTCATTCAAGATATCTCGACGGGCGCGTCCAACGATATTCAACGCGCGTCGCAACTCGCGCGCAAGATGGTCACCGAATGGGGTATGAGCGACGAAATCGGCAATATGTACCTCGGCGCAAGCGAAGAGGTCTTCCTCGGACGCGACTATCAGACGCAGCTCAATTACAGCGACGCAGTCGCCGCAAAGATTGACGAAGAGGTCAAAAAAATACTTGATAAGCAATATCAAGTAGCCCTCGAAATCTTGAAGGCCAATCGCCCGATTATGGACGCTATGGTCAAAGTCCTCTTTGAAAAGGAAACAATTTACGAGGACGAAATCAACGCGCTCTTCGGAGAAAAGCCGAGCGACGAGCCGACGTTGTTCTCTTCAAAACTCAATCGCGAAGAGTCTGTCGCTCCGCAACCAAAAGAAGAATCCGACACCCAAAAAGAGGAAGAACGAGATTCTAAACCTCAGGAATGATTATGACGATAAAACAAGCAAAAAAACTCGACCTTGAAAAGATTATGCAAAGCGACCCTGCGGCGACAAGTCGCAGTCTCGTCAAGCGTACATACACGGGCTATAAGGCGCTCTGCCGCTATCGCTATGCGCACTATTTGTGGGCAAAAGGGCACAAGCATCTTGCCTTCTATATTTCATATAGAACCAAAATCAAGACGGGCATAGACATTCATCCGGCGGCGGAAATCGGCACCGGCATATTCATCGACCACGGCGTAGGGCTCGTAGTCGGCGAGACGTCCGTCATCGGCAACGGTTGCGTACTCTATCAAGGCGTCACCTTGGGCGGTACGGGCAAGGACACGGGCAAGCGTCACCCGACTCTCGAAGATGGAGTTATGGTGTCCGCGGGCGCGAGTATTCTCGGTCCCGTGACGATAGGCGCGCACTCGAAAATCGGCGCGGGCAGCGTAGTGCTCAAAAACATACCGCCTCACTCTACGGTGGTCGGCGTGCCCGGGCGCGTCGTAAAGCAGAACGGCGTCAAGATAGAGGACGAGATGTCGCAGTCTTTGCCGGACCCGATTTTGGAAGAATTGGCGCGTATCAACAAGCGTCTCGGCGAGCTCGAAAAGAAAGAGGGCATAAACGCTTGCAAATATTCTATTTGCATAGACGAGAACAACGTATCGCCCGAACAAGCAAAAGATATTTTGGAAGACAAATAAAAACAAATAAACAAAAAGGTCGAAGACCTATTATGAAAATTTACAATACACTGACAAGAAGAAAAGAAGATTTCGTCCCGCTCAACGCGGGCGTTGTCAATATGTACGCCTGCGGTATAACGGTGTCCGGCGAGGCGCATATCGGTCACGCCTATCAGGCGCTCATTTACGATATTATTCGCAAATATCTCGAAAAGCAGGGGTTCAAAGTCAACTATGCCCGCAACTATACGGACGTGGACGATAAGATCATCGCAAAGTCCAACGAGACGGGTATTCCCGCGCTCGAATACGCCGAAATGATGATTGAGCGCATTGACGTTTTAATGCGCAAATTCGAGGTGGACGACCCGACGATTTGGCTCAAAGCCACCTGCAACATCGACAACATAATCGACTTCGTGTCCAAACTCATCGAGCACGGCAACGCCTACGCAACCGAGAGAGGAGACGTCTATTTCTCGGTTGACAGTTTCAAGGGCTACGGAAAACTCAGCGGACGTCGCACGGAAGACGCCTACGAGAGCGTGCGCATTGAAAACGAGGAAAACAAACAAAACCCACTTGACTTTGCGCTTTGGAAATCCGCAAAAGAGGGCGAAATCTATTGGGAGTCTCCGTGGGGCAAGGGCAGACCGGGTTGGCACATTGAGTGCTCGGCGATGAACAGACGTGCTTTTGGTGAGCAAATCGACATTCACGGCGGCGGCAGGGATCTCATCTTCCCACACCACGAAAACGAAATTGCACAGACGGAGGCCCTCACAGGCAAGCAGTTTGTAAAATATTGGATTCACAATGGACTCATCAAAGTCAACGGACAAAAGATGAGCAAGTCGCTTGGCAACAGCATACTCCTCGCCGATCTTTTGGATAAGTATTCACCTGAGACGGTAAAGTATGCGCTCCTTCAAACCAACTATCGAGGGGACATCAACATCACGGACAATCTTTTCCCGGATGCAGACAAACATATGTACGAGTTTTACAAGGTGCTCGACGAGGTTGACAACTCCGGACTCGAATGCGAGGGTGGCAACAAGGCGATTGACGACGAGTTCAACAGGGCTATGGACGACGACTTCAACACCGCAAAAGCACTGGCGGACCTCTTTGGTCTTTTCAAACAAATCAAGGCGAAACTAAGAGCGGGCGACGCGACCTGCGCGGCGGACGCAAGACAAATACGCGAAACTTACGGACTGCTCGGTTTCTTCCGTCACAACCCTGAGGAGTTCATCGCATACTACGAGGCAAAGCAGGCGGACGAGAATGCAAACGTGCTAATTCCCGAGGACGTCAAGGAACTTGCCGAAAAGCGTTTTGAAGCAAAGAAGGCAAAAGATTGGGCAACCGCCGACAAGCTTCGTACGGATATTGCTGCCCTTGGATATACGATAAAGGACAGTAAGGACGGATATACGATAGAAAAGGCAAATTGACAAAAAAAGCATTTATATATGCAAAAGCGAGCGATAAACGCTCGTTTTTGTTTTTTTGTTTGCGCAATCGTCAAACGAAATATTGCGCGGGATACTAGACTGCCTGCAAAGAAAAAGCGCGTCAATCGGCGCGCTTTTGGCTTATGCCAGTCTTTCGATGTTGCGCTTTGTGACGAAATAGCGGACTTCGCCGATGATAAACAGCAAGCCTGCCACGATATACATCGTGATACCGATGCCAAAACCAACGCTTCCCGGGACGAGGAAATAGAACGCAAGTCCGATAGAGAATGCGAGGAACGCCACAAGCAAGAAAATTATCATAACGTTCGTGTTTGAAAGTTCAGCCATTTTTTTGCCAAGTGTTTCGTTTTGCATAATATTGTGCACCTCCTTTTCACAGGTAGTTTGTGCGAAAACAAAAATAATATGTGCAAAAAGAAAAAGCGCCCGAGGCTTCAACCTCGGACGCGATTATTTCCCGTTGATTATCCTTCGGCTTCAAAACTTCCCGCGCCGAACATTATAAAGCGGAAGTCCTCTTTGCCTGCGGCAAGCGGCAGGTATTCGCCCTGCGCCGCGAGCACGGGGTTTTCGGAAGTTTCGAGTATGCTCAGGTTGACGTTGTAGGAATTCATATTCCGTCCCGTATATGCGGACGTGTCGACGATAGAGTAGTTTTTGCCGCCGCCGTACAGCGCGATACCGCCGTGTACGTATTGCTTGCCGTTCACGTTTGCGATGATGTCGGCATACTGCTCTCCGCCTGCCTGTTGCACCGCAAGCAGCATCTCCTTTATGTTGAGGGTGAGGAATTCAAGCCCGGGCATAACGTTTGCGGGGGTGTCGATCAAGGTTGAGCTGTCCACCGCGCCGAGTTCCTTCCAGTCGTCGAGGCGAACGTCTCCCACCAGCCTTACGATTGCGGGGTAAGAGGTAGCGGCGAGGTCGTTCCAATATTCGATTCGGAAGAAGATTTTTTCGTCTCCCGCGAGCATTCGTCCGGCAAAGTGGCTCTCCATGCCGATTGAAAACAGTCCGCTCGTCTTTAAAGTGCTGTCCTTTATCGTCACGTCCGTGAGCAGATAGTGCGAAGTGAAATACTCGTCGTCGATATAGTCGTCGCAGGCGGTGGAATTGTAGTTTTCATACGGTTCGCCGTCCGCGTTCAGAAGTGATGGAGAGGGGGTTTCAACCGAGCCTTGAACGCGCCTGTTCGTGCTGATTTTGACGATAAATTCTCTGGCGTTTTGAAGCACGCACCCGCTTATTTGCACGTTTATCTTTTCTCTTTCGACGTCGACGGGGGAAGTTTCGTCAATTCCGTCTCTGCCAAACGCGCGGAGTACGGTTCTTCCGTTCATGATTCTCGAATAGTTGACGGAAGCGTCGCACATTATCTCGAGCGTAGTGCCCGCGTTGTTCAAGAGGGTGAGGTCGATTTCGTTCTGCACGGTCAAACTCTCGTCGCGCATACTCTTCAAGGTGACGTTGTTGATCAAAATACCGTCCCGTCTTACGAGGAACGCGACGTTGTCCTGCGCTTTGACCGCCGCGACTTTCAGTCCCTTCATTGCGGTATAGACGAATTCGAGAGGACCTCTGAACACCGCGTAGTCGTAGAGGCTGCCCGTAGAGTCGCACATATTGATGATATTGTCCGCGTCAATCGTGTGTCCGTTGCCGTAGACGTCGTTGGTGAATTCAAGACAATAGCGAATGGACGGGTGTTCCTCTCCGCGGTTTTTGAGATAAGTCCAGTCCGCGGTGGTTTTTAAAGTCTTCGTTTCCGCAAGCAGAATTTCTTGCATCTTTTGGTCGCCGTATTTTTGCGTGCGCACGCCGTCCTCGTTGACGTTGAACAGTTGTTCGCCGAGGGATATATCGTTTGCAAGCACGATTTTTCTTCCTTCGTCGCTTGCGCGCATTATATCCGCGTAGGTTTTGACGTACACGCCGTCCACCGCGTCGAACGTAAATTTTGCGTCGGGCACGTTTGCCTTTTCGCCGTATCTATATGATGCCGTAATCGTCACCGTCCCCGTGCCTTTTACGGAGAGTTCAAGTTTTCCGTTGTTGTTTTCCACTGTGGCGACGGACGGGTTGGACGATTCAAAGACTATGTCGTCGAAACGGGCGAATTTTATCGTCTTGTTGTACGCCGCAAACCCGAGCGCATAATTGATTTGTACGGCGTTGCCCGCGTCGTCGTAGACGCGGCTTGCAATAGCAAGCCTGTTTGCGAGTCCGTGCATAGTGGCGTTTTCTCTGAACAACATCGACGTATATCTTTGAACGGACGAGAGGTTTCTTTGCACGATATAGGAATTCGTCTCGTTTCCGTGTTCGTCAAACTCCGTCACGCGCGCCGTGAGCGTCGTCTCTCCTCGCGACTTTATGTGGAGAGTGCAGGAATGGTCCGCTGTTTCGACGATTTCCGCTATGCCGTCTTGCGGTATTTCCCATTCGCAATGCGTCAGCGCATTCGCGGGGAAAAGCATAGTGAAAATCTCGTCGTAGCCGTTGAACACAATTATATTTTCGGGGCTGAGTTCTGTCGGCGAGACGTAGTTTACGCTCGGCTCCGTCGTCCCGTCTATTACGTTGAAAATTACGCTGTCGCTGTATCCGCCGTCCAAAGAGGTATAGACGAGTTTCGCCACACCGATACCCGCAATTCGAAACGCGCCCGCGTCGTCCTTGTACACGATGTCCGTCGGCTCGTTGGTTTCCGCGTCCAAAACGGAGAGAGAATAGCGTTTGTCGCTGGCGGCGTACGGCGTTATCGTCACGCACAAGTCGTCTTCATATATAGGCGCGTCGTAGTCTGCTATGTCCAGCATAAATATTCCGTCGTCTCCGCGGTTTGCAATTGTCAATCCCGAAACGGGAATTTGCGCGGAAATGCTCGCCACGCCCGTCACGGCGAATATCGCTATGAGCAAGAGAAGCGGAAGCGTGATTATGAGCGAAGTCACAAACTTTTTCACGTCACACCTCCGTATTCAGTTCGCTGTACGCGCGCTTGAGCCCGACGAAGAAGAAGGTCAGGGCGGCGGCAAGCACGACGGCGGGAATAACGAGCGCAAGAACGTAGCTCAACGCGCTCGGCGTCGCCGTGGGCGGAGCCTTGTCCACAATCGCTCTTATGGTGCCGGAAAGGAGCGCCGCGCCTATGGCGAAACTCGTGAGCAAGCCGAGAGATATGACGGTGGAAACCGTCGAATTTGCCTCTTTGATTTCCCCGTCCTCCGTGTTGGAAAAGTGCGGGCGCATGAGGTCGAGTCTCGTCGCAAAGAATATTTGCGCCGCCGCTATCATTATTGCGGAGAGGAAGGTGACGAAGGCGTCTATCGGGCGTTCAAGTCCCGTCGCGCCGAGAATTATGCAGGAGACCGCTATGCTGAAAAACGAAACTATCGAGCATATCGCGACCTTTGAGGAAAGTATCGCCGTCGGGGAATACGGCAGAGCCTTCATGGTTATTGCGCCGCTTCCGTCTCTTGATACGTTCGTCGAGCAGAAAGTGTTGTTGAGAGTGCCGTAGAGGAGCACGATAAAAGTGGAAATCTCAAACCCATAGCCGTGTTCGCCCACGAGGTTTTCGACGAGCCCTAGCCCTATGCGCGCGGAGAAGAACACCATAATCGGCACAACCGCCGCCGTCGTGAAAAACATATACGAATAGGACGGGGTTCTTATGACAGACAAGAATTCCTTTTTAAAGAGCCCGAACGCCTTCGAATGCTCGGTAAAATCGAGGCGTTTCTTTTTTGAGTGTGGAACGGGGAGCGAAATTCTCGCTTGCAACGCGCGAGTGAATATTGCCTTGACTATGACTATGCCGAGCCCCGTCGCCACGACGTTTATCGCGACGAATATGCCGAAAGATTTGCCGAGTTCCCTTTCAAGGAGCAGGTTGGCGATTATGTTTGCAGGGTACGCATACGTCACGAACTGCGAGATTTTCGCCATGGTTCTCTCGTTGAACAGAGTGGAGATTTTGCCTGAGTCGAGGAGCGCGTCCGCCAAGGTGAAGACGTAGGAATAGCCGACCAAAAACAGCCCGACCACCACTGTCATAAGCAAAAAATACAGCAGATAGCGCGAGCCGAGCGAGCGTTTTAAGAGATAATAGGGCAGAACTACGACGGAAGATATGGCGAGAGGAACGAGGGGCAATGCAAACGCCACCGCAAACGATACGAGTCCGCCGTATGCCGTGAGGGTGTTCGTCGCCACGAAGAAAGTAAAGTTTATCGCCGTCACGAAAAAGATTGAAATCGCCGTCTGTTTGATATATACGCTCGCGAGTTTGGAGAAGAACAAATCGTTTGCCGAAAAAGGCATAGTGACGAGCGCGTCCAAATCTCCGCTCTCGAACAGCGCGCGCGACAATCCGGCCGTGGACGTGCATACAAACACGAGAATGAGCGCAAAGTAGCACATCGTCATCAGCTCGTATTCTCTTGCCGCCACGTCGGGCAGGCGGTTTATCTTGATGTTGACGTAGGTGGCGGAAAGCTTGCCGAATATGGCGACGAAAGCCGTTGCCATAACCGCTATCAGCAAGAGCATAAGCAAAGTCGAGACTATCATAGAGGACAGTCCGCGCCTGTTCCCGTTTCTCTTGAAAGGCTGAGGAACAGAGTCCTCAATCTGTTTTTTCGTCAACAATAAAAATCTGTTCATTCAAACCGTTCTTCCGTCTCGGGCGCGTCGTTTTGCGCTCCGTCCGTTATTTGCAAAAAGTATTCTTCGAGCGTCATATCGTTGTTCGCTTCGAAATCCGCGACGTTGAAATCCGCGAGTTTCTTGCTGTTTGCGATGATCACCGCTCTCGAGCAGACCTTTTGCACGGACGCTATGTTGTGAGTGGAAAAGAGAATACAGTTGCCTTCGCTCACGTATTTCTTCATAAACTCTCTCACTCTTGCGGAAGTGAGCGGGTCGAGACCTATCATCGGCTCGTCCAATATCCACAGTTTCGGGTGGTGAATGAGACTGCCCATCATACAAATCTTTTGGCGCATGCCGTGGGAGTAGTCGTTTATGACGTCGAAAACCCTGTCTTCCAAGCGGAAAATCTTTTCGAGTTCCTCGTATCTTTGAATACGCTCCGCCTTGCTTACTCCATAGGCGTCCGCTATGAAATTTAGATATTCGAGCCCCGTCATCTTGACGAAAACGTCGTGCTTGTCGCTGACAAACCCAAACGTGCTCTTTGCCTTGACGGGCTCTTTTTGTACGTCGTATCCGCAGACGGTGATTTTTCCGCTCGTCGGAGGGAGCATCCCCGTCAAACATTTGAGAGTGGTAGATTTTCCCGCGCCGTTGTGTCCCAAAAGCCCGACGATTTCGCCTTCGAAACATTCAAGCGAAAAGTCGTCGACGGCAAGCACCGCGGACTTCTTGTAGCGTTTTGACAAATTTTCGATTTTTACGACCTTTTCCATTTTTATCCTTTGCCCGACGTGAGCAAGCGTTTATACAATATATTGTGTACAAATACAAAACGTACGAAACAAATTGTATTATACAGACTATAAAAAGTCAACGAATAAAGTCTTAAATTTGCTTATGGTATAAGCAAAAATCGCCTTTTATAGCAAAATTTTTAAAGAGCACAAAAAAAAGACCGCTAGCGCGGTCCCTTTTTGACGTTTTTGATTTAGATTTCTCTTGTCGCGTGTTTTAGATACGCCTTCAACTCGTCGTCTATAAGGGGCGATACTTTGTCGTACACCGCCTTGTGATAGCCGTTGAGCCAGGCTTTCTCGTCTTTTTGGAGTGCGCAAGCGTCTATTGCGTCGAGGTCGAACGGGACGAAAGTCAAAGGCTCGAAGCCGAGCGTCGCGCCGTATTCGTTCGTGCCGTTGTCCACGCAGAGCAAGATGTTTTCGTGGCGGATGCCGTATTCGTTTTCAATATAGACGCCGGGCTCGTCCGTCACGAACATTCCCGCCTTGAAGGGGGACGTGTGGTATTGCCAGTTCGCCCTCGGGCTGATGTTGTGAGGTCCTTCGTGAACGTTCAAAAGATAGCCGACGCCGTGTCCCGTGCCGTGCCGGAAGTTTTTGCCCTCTTTGAGCATAGGCTCTCTCGTGAGCAGGTCGAGCGCCGCGCCGTAGGTGTTCAAAGGGAACACCGCTCTTGCAAGCGCGATGTGCGCTTTGAGAACGAGAGTGTAGTCGCGGCGCATCTCGTCGGTGATTTCGCCGAGCGCGTACGTCCTCGTGATGTCCGTCGTGCCGTAGAGATATTGCGCTCCGCTGTCCACGAGCAAGAGTCCTTTTGCAAGCACTTCTTTGTCCGTTTCGGGGGTGGCGGAGTAGTGTATAACCGCGCCGTTTTCCATATATCCGCATATCGTGTCAAAGGAAAGACTGACGAATTTGTCGCTCTCTTTGCGGAAGGTTTCGAGCTTGTCTGCGACGCTGATTTCCGTCATTTTCTCCTTGCCGACGTTTTCCTTGAGCCAGCGCATAAACTTGACCATAGCGACGGAGTCTTCAAGTTGCGCCTTTTTGCTGTTTGCGATTTCGATTTCGTTCTTTATCGCCTTTCGCATGGTCGTAGGGAATACGTTTGCAATCTTCTTGTCCTTGATGCAGAGGCTCAAAGCGTAGTTCGTCTTGCTCTCGTCGATGAGCACTTTGCCCGTCAAGGCTTTCAAGTCGTCGTAGACGGCGAGATAGGGACGGAGCACGATTTTGTCGAGCGCAAACTTCGTTTGAACGTCCTCGGAAAGCTTCGTGTCGTCGATATAGAGAATTGAATGCCCTTCGCCGACGAGCGCGTATGCGTAGTTGACGGGGTTGTATCTTATGTCGTCTCCGCGGAGATTGAACAGCCACGCCACGTCGTCCAAAGAACTTACGAGCGCAAAGTCGCAACCCGCTTCCTTCGTGTCTTTGACGAGGTTTTCAAGTTTGCTCGCAACGCTTTCGCCCGCCTGCTCGAAGGGGATGATGTACGCTTTGCTCGCGGGGAGCGCGGGGCGGTCCTGCCAGACCTCGTCCACGATATTGCCGTCGTCAACGAGAGACGCGTCGGGCATAGACTTTTTCAACGTCTCGACAAAACGGGAAGTCGCGGTGGAAAAGTCGAACGCGATGCGTCCGCACTTTTTTGCTTTGAGATATTCGACCACGGAAGGCACGCTGGGTTCGCCGTCCTTCATCAGCGTCGCGCCGGAGAGAGACAATTCTCTTGCCGCTTGCAGGAAATATCTCCCGTCCGTCCAAAGCGCGCTCTCGTCTTTGGTCACGACGAAAGTGCCCGCGCTTCCCGTAAAGCCAGAGAAGTATGCGCGTGCTTTAAAGTGGTCTTCGACGTATTCGCTGCCGTGGTCGTCGCTCGTGAAAATGACGTAAGCGTCGTAGCCGCGTTTCTCGATGATGCGTTTCAGTTGTTCAAGTTCTTTTTTCATATTCGCACCTTTAAGTGTCGTTTTGGTGTTTTAAAGTGTTTGTTTTGTTATTTGTTGCCTGTTGAGCCAAAGCCCGCTTCGCCGCGTGCGGAGCACTGCAATTCGTCGACCTCTTCGAAATCTGCGGTGAGATACGGCGCGACGACGAGTTGCGCAACGCGCTCGCCCTTTTCGACGATTTGCTTGATGGGCGAGTGGTTGTGCATGGCCACCATGATTTCTCCGCGATAGTCGCTGTCCACGACGCCGACCTTGTTGGCGGGGGCAATACCGCGCTTTGAGGCGAGACCGCTCCTTGCGTATACGAGCCCGACGGTGCCTTCGGGGAGTTCAATCGAAAGTCCCGTGTGCACGAATTTCGTCTCTCCGCTCTCTATGACGAGTTCGTCCTCGTCCATGCAGGCGTAGAGGTCGGCGCCCGCCGCGAACGGCGTGCCGTATTTGGGAAGGACGGCGTCCGCCCTGAGTTTTTTGATTTTTACGGGAACGTGCTTAGTCATATCAGTTTCCTCTTTTTAGTATTTGCGCTTCGCATTTGACTTTGCTGTCGTCTGTCAAAATTATTTCGCCGTAGTTGTCTGCGACAATCTTTCCGCTCTTCGGGTTTTTGACGGACAGTACCGCGCCGACGACGTCAGCCTCCACGTCCGAGTATTCGAAAGACAAATCGCAGTCTATCATTTTGCAGTTTACGAGTTTCAGGTTTTTGCAGTAGCAGAGCGGTTGCGTGCCGATAATGGTGCAGTTTTCAAAGACGATATTCTCCGCGTACCAAGCAAGATATTCGCCCTTTATCATGGTATTTTTCACGCAGACGTTTTTCGTGTGCCAAAACGCGTCCTTCGTGTCCAACTTGCTGTCTTCAATCACGAGGTCGTGGACGTATTGGAAGGAATATTTGCCCTTGAACGTCAAATTTGAGAGGGTGATTTTGCTTGACTCAAAAAACCCGTATTCGCCCTCAATGGACAGGTTTTTGCCGGTTATTCTATGACTGCGCCAGCCGAATTCCGGGGAGACTACGTCCGTGTCCAACAGTTCTACGTCAGAGCACTCCCTCAATGCCTTTATGCCGTGAAGTTTGCTGTCTTTGACGGCAATTCTTTGCGAATACCAAAGCGCGGCCCTGCAATTTACCGTCATCTCGACGCGTTCAAGCGCCACGTTCTCGTTGTGCCAAAGGGGATAGCGCAAGTCCATATAGCAGTCTTTGAGCAAGACGTTTCTTGCCTCTTTAAGCGCCGACTCGCCGTCCTCCTCGCCTTGGAACGCGCAGTTTATGAGTTCCACTTCGTTCGCGCCGTACAAAGCGCGTTCTCCGGGAAAGTTTTTGTTCTCTATAACTTTCATCGGGTATTTCTCCCCAGGTTTGATTTATATTATTGTAGCAGAAAATCTTGCTTCTTGCAAGATTTACAGCGGAGATTTCGGGTTGTTCAAAAAGTCGCTCTCCGGTTCGACCACCGTTGGCTTTTCTTCCTCCGAGGGAATATCGTTTGAGGGAGCGGGTTCGCCGTCCGCGACGAATTTCTTGCACCAAATGCCAGAACGCAGGATGATAAACCCTATGACGACCTTGATGATTTCAAGCGATTGAATCACGAGATACATCTCTACGACGTCGAGTCCCGTGAGTCTCGACAACAAAAACGCGACGGGGACGGGGATAACCCACGTGAAGAAGCTGTCGAACAAGAAGGTGACGAAAGTTCTTCCGCCCGCCCTTATCGTAAAGTACGCCGCGTTGACGAGCGCCTCGACGGGGACGAAGCACGCCGCGACGAGCATAACGTTTTCGGCGATTTCCTTGACTTCGTCCGTCGTATTGTATATTGAGGGGAAGACGAACGCCAGTCCCACGTACAACCCCGCGAGCAAGGTGTAGAACGCGGTGGAGAAAGCCATAAGCTTTCTCGAAGCGTCTTTTGCCCCCTCTATATCGCCCGAGCCGAGTATATTGCCGATGATGATTCCCGTCACCGCGCCCATAGTGATATAGCCGGCGGCAAACAGGTTGTTCATCGTGTTTTGAATGTTGAGAGCGGCAACGGTTGCCAGCCCTCTCACCGAGTAGCATTGCACGATTATCGATATACCGATAGACCAAAGCACCTCGTTGATAAAGACGGGCGTGCCCTTTTTGATATAAGCCTTGCAATCCTCAATCGGGACTTTCAAAGACCTCCAAACGCCCTTAAAATACGGCAGTTTCTTTGAGACGTGGCACCATACGACAAGAATTATCATCTCGACGTATCTCGACGTGACGGTTGCGATTGCCGCGCCGTTTACGCCCATTGCTGGCGCGCCGAGTTTGCCGTATATCAGCACGTAGTTGAGGAACAGGTTTACGACGACTGCGCAAAGACCTGCCACCATAGGTGGCAAAGTTTTCTGCGTACTTCTTACCGTGCCAGCGTAAACCTGCGATATGACGAAGGCGGGGAGTCCTATCACCATAAGCGAAAGATAGCTTGAGCCAAAGCCTAGCGTGGCGTTTATATCTCCCGTCGTGCCGTTGTCGTACAGATAGAGTTTTATGAGCGCCTTTCCCGCCGCGCCGAAGATTATTATTCCCACGGCGAGCAAAGCAAGTCCCCAATACATGGAGAAGCGTATCGAGTGCTTCATGCCCGTTTCGTTTTTCGAGCCGTAGTATTGCGCGGTGAATATACCGACGCCCGAGGTCGCCCCGAAAACGGCGAGGTTGAACACGAAAAGCAAAAGATTGGCGATAGACACGCCCGACATCTCCTCCGTGCCCACTCTGCCGACCATAATGTTGTCGAGGAGAGAGACGAAGTTTGTGATGACGTTCTGCACCAAAATCGGCACCGCAACCGCGAAGACCATTTTGTAAAAAGCCTTATCGCCGATGAGTTTTGAAAAAACGTTTTGCTTTTTTTCGAGTTCCATTTTGCACCTTAAAGTATAGAGAGTATAACACGATAATATTTATATGCCAAACGTTTTTTGCAATATGGTCTAAAAAACTAAAAAACAGCACCGAGAGTGCTGTTTTGAAAATGGTTTGCGTCGTTAGGTTCGCCAGTCTATCGGGGGTTCGCCGTGCGCTTTCAAAAACGCGTTGCATTTTGAGAAGTGCTTGCACCCGAAAAACCCGTTGTAGGCGGAGAGCGGAGAAGGGTGTACGGTCTCCAAAACGAGGTGTTGCGGGTTTGTAATCAGCGCCTTTTTGCTCCTCGCGTTTCCGCCCCAAAGCATAAACACTATCGGCTCGTTTCGCTCGTTTAGATGTTTGATTATACTGTCTGTCAACTGTTCCCACCCCTTGCCCTTGTGGGAGTTTGCAAGTCCCGAACGGACGGTGAGTACCGTGTTCAAAAGGAGCACGCCCTGTTCCGCCCACGGCATAAGGTACGGCGAGGTGTTTTTGACGCCTAAATCGCTCTCGATTTCCTTGAAAATATTGACGAGAGAGGGCGGGGCTTCTATGCCCGGTTTGACGGAAAAACTCATGCCGTGCGCCTGTCCCGGTCCGTGATATGGGTCCTGTCCCAAAATTACGACCTTGACTTTTTCATACGGCGTCACTTTGAGCGCGCTGAATATATCGTACATATTCGGGTATACGACGTGATGCGAATATTCCGCTTTCAAAAACTCGCGAAGCTGCATATAGTTTTCGCTTGCGAAATCGTCTTTCAATATTTCGTCCCAACTGTTGCCTATGTTCACCATACCGCCATTATATCATAAAGATTGGATGGTGTATAGACAAAAATCTCAATTAGAGTATAAAAACCGCGGGAATTTTCAATACTACTTTTAGGGCTATCGCCCAAAAGGAGAAATATATGGCAAAATCAACATCAAAACAACAAAAAGCAACAAAACCCGAAAATTGGGAAAACGAACAAGTTGAAACCAAACACAACGCCCCGAAGGGCACAAAGTCCGGCTCAAAGACGGAAAAGGGTTGCAAAAACTGCAAGTAAGAGCGGTTTTTTGTTGAAAGGCGGAGGAAATTCCTCCGTTTTTTCGTTATAAACGAATTTACAGTTGAAAAAACCGTATTTTGGCTATATAATGATTGTGTTAAAAAATTCGGCTCGCGCCACGGAGGAATTATGGACAAATTTTACACCGTAGACATAAACGGCTACAAGACAGACCTTCCCATTTTGCCGCTTCCGGGAATACATATCTGCTTTTTCAACCTGCACGGCAATCAGGAACTCACCGAACATTGCGGAAAGGAAATCGCAAAAGCGCTTCCGCCCTGCGACGTAGTCATCACGGCGGAGTCCAAAGGACTCCAACTTGCGCACGTCGTAGCGAGAGAACTCGGGCAGCACTATTACGCAGTCTGTCGCAAGTCCAAAAAACTGTATATGCAGGACGGCATACAGACGTCCGTCAAGTCCATAACCACGGGTAGCGTGCAGACGCTCTACCTCTCCAAACACGACGCGGATTTGATGAAGGGAAGACGCGTCGCAATCGTCGACGACGTCGTGTCCACGGGCGGAAGCTTGAAAGGACTCGAAGAAATCGTCAAACTCGCAGGGGGCGAAATCGTCGCAAAGGCGTTCGTGCTCGCGGAGGGCGACGCAAAGGACAGAGACGACATCATCTATCTCGCTCATATCCCCGTGTTTGTTGACTGATGGAACTTTTACTCCCCGCGGGGAATCTGAAAAAACTCAAAACCGCATTTCATTTTGGGGCTGATGCCGTGTATATCGGCGGCAAGTCTCTTTCTTTACGCGCGTTGGCGGACAACTTTACGGAAGACGAAATGCGCGAGGGAATAGAGTACGCTCATTCGCTCGGTAAAAAGGTGTACGTCACGGCGAATATTTTTGCCAAAAACTCCGACCTGCCCGCCGCGAGAGAGTTTTTCGTATTCTTGCAAAACGCCGGCGCGGACGCCGTGCTAATCAGCGATTTGGGGATGTTGTCTCTGTGCAAAGAGGTTGCGCCAAAACTTGCGACACACGTTTCCACGCAGGCAAATACGACGAATATCGCCGCAGTTAAATTCTATAAGAATTTAGGCGTCAAAAGAGTGGTGCTCGCAAGGGAACTCGGCTACGAGGAAATCGCGCAAATTCACGCGGAAGTCCCCGATATGGAACTCGAAGTATTCGCCCACGGCGCAATGTGTATGAGTTATAGCGGAAGGTGCCTTTTGTCCTCTTATTTTTCAGGCAGAAGCGCGAACAGGGGAGAGTGTATTCAACCTTGCAGGTGGAGTTATCAAATCACTGAGACCGAACGCCACGCGGACAAATCTCTCGCCGTCGAAGAGGACGAGCGCGGGACCTATTTTATGAACAGTCGCGATTTAAGACTCCTCTCTCATATCCCCGACTTGGCAAAGGCGGGAGTCTCGTCCTTGAAGGTCGAGGGCAGGATGAAGAGCGAGTTTTACGTGGCGACGGTTGCCAACGCCTATCGGCACGCGTTGGACGAATTTTCAAAATCGGGGCGAATAGAACACGCAAAACTTTACAACGAATGGCTTGAAACCGTCGCGCACCGCACCTATACGGACGCCTTTTTTGAGGGAGACAATTTGGACACCGTATGTCAGGGCGCGGGGCAACAACCCGAAAAATACGTGTTTACGGCAGTCGTGCAATCGTATGCGGACGGGAAGACGATCGTCGAGATGCGCAATCGCTTTAAGGTTGGCGAGGAACTCGTCGTGTTGTCTCCAAACGACGACGTAAACGGCAGACGCTTCGTTTTGAGAGAGATGTTCGACGAGGGCGGTCAAACGGCGGTGGACGACGCCAAACTCGTGCAACGTTTATACCGATTGACAGTGCCGTTTTCGCTTTCAAACGGCGACTTGCTCTTGAAAGATGCTTTTCCAAACAGGGTGTATTTATGATAGACGTTGAAAGGATAAATTTCTTGGCGAAGAAAGCCAAGACGGAAGGCTTGACCGACGAGGAAAAACAGGAGCAGGCAAAGCTTCGTCGGGCATATATAGACAGTGTGGTGGGAAACCTCCGCGCTCAGCTTGACAACACCTACGCGGTGGACGAAAAAGACAAAGAAACAAGAATTACGGCTCGTCAAAACGACGACGAAAAATAGGCGGTTAGATTTTCGATTTCATAATTTTTCTTCCTTTGCGCATACTTGCAAAAAAAGGAGAGGATATGAAACCGAAAAGAAAAGAAAACCGCGTTCCGCTTTCGCACTCGAACGAGTCGGCGGATGAGACCAAAAAGGCGACGAAAGACCCAAACGTCTTCATTCCGTCGCCGAGCAAGAGAAGCCCGAAAAAATGACGGGCGCACGAGAGGCACAGCCTCTCATTTTTTTTGCAAAATATACAAATCATACCATTTGTATAAAAAACTTAAGAAAAAAATATTGAACACTATGTAGCAAAATTATTATCCTTGTGATACAATACGATTGTGCGATATCCTTCGCAAATTTTTTTAAAATTTTGAGGCATTATGAAAAACGGTGGAGTCGACAAGAGAATCGTCAAAACGAAGAACGCCATAAGAACGGCTTTCAAGGAACTCGTTCAATCGAAAGATATGGCGGATATTACCATAAGCGAACTTACTGAGAAAGCGGGCGTCACGAGAAGCACGTTTTATATGTATTACGACTCTATCGGCGCGGTTAGAAACGATATCGAGGACCTGATCGTCAGCCATATCGAGAAGATTATGAGCGACGCGAACCTCGTTCAAAGTATGCTCAATCCCTATCCGCTTCTTTATGCCATTACCAACGAAATCAACAAGTACGACGAGTACAATCGCTACATACTTTCCAGCAACAACTCCGGCGAGCTTCTCGACAAGCTCAAAAAGATGATAATAGACGCGTTCGTCGGCACGATGCAAAAGAATTCGCAGATTCACGTAAACGTGGCGAAGGCAAAATACATAGCCGCCTTCTGCACGGCAGGCATCTGCGAGACCTTCAAAATGTGGTTCAACCATCAAAGCACTCTGACCTTGGAGGAACTTTGCACGCACATTTCGCAAATGGTGACTAAGGCTTTGGCTATGGCGAACGAGATGATTCGCGAGTAAAAATCGCGCTATTTGGCGATTTGCTGTGTTAACGCACTTTGTCCCGACAACCGTGTACGCTTTTGTACACTGGGTTGTCTGTCCAAAGCACGATGTCTTGCAACTCATCCAAATATCACGATTTTGCCAAATGCACTATTTGGCGTCTCGCGTATGCGGTTTCCTTGCGTCTCATCACAATCGCACGGTTTTTGGACGAACACTTCTTCAAAGCCGCGCGGGAGCCCCGACTTTCTCATTCGAGGACGGAATGTGAGGCGCCATTGCGCAGTTTTGGCGACTGCCTCGCAGGGCGAGGCCATATAAGCCGAAAGCGGCTTTGCGTTCAGTACGAGATTTTTGGGGACCGGTTGTGAAGCCCCAAAAATCGAAATGACATAATGAGAGCGCGATACTTTTGAGCAACGCGTTGTCTCCCCGAAGCGGGGGAACAAGCCTAAACAGGAAATAGCAAGGTTTCAATGCGACCAATTCGGTTTTGCCTTGGAGCAATGAAACTTGTGTTCGCTCTTTCCGCGTTGGTGAGAAAAGCCCGGAGGGAAAGAGGGGGGGGGTATATTTAGGATCCGCGACGAAAAATTATTTTTATAATTGCTTTGCAATTATAAATGGGGAATAATATGTTAAAGCTTTCAAACATCATCAAGAATTATCCTGCGGGAAACACCACCGTGCACGCTTTGCGCGGGGTGTCTTTGGAATTCCGTGAAAACGAATTCGTGGCAATTTTGGGACCGAGCGGTTGCGGAAAGACGACGATGCTCAACATCATCGGCGGACTTGACCGCTACACCAGCGGAGACCTCGTCATCGGCGGTGTCTCCACCAAGGATTTTGACGAGCAACACTGGGACGCCTACCGAAACGCCACGATAGGTTTCGTTTTTCAATCGTACAATCTTATTCCCCATCTTACGGTTGTCGAAAACGTCGAAATGGCGCTTTCCTTGGTCGGTGAACATCGCAAGGAGAGAAGGGCAAAGGCGATAGCGGCGTTAAACCGCGTCGGCATGGCGGACGAAATCGGCAAGCGTCCGAATCAACTTTCCGGCGGACAGATGCAACGCGTGGCAATCGCGCGTGCAATCGTCAACGACCCAAAAATTATTCTTGCGGACGAGCCGACGGGTGCTTTGGACAGCGAACTCAGCGTGCAAGTTATGGACATTCTTGCAGAAATCGCAAAGAATCGTCTCGTCATCATGGTCACGCACAACCCGGAACTCGCGAAAGCGTACTGCACGCGTATCGTGCGTTTTAAGGACGGCGCGATTGTCGAGGACACCGACCCGTACGAGTCTACCGATATGGTTGAGGAGACCGAGGGCGACGGTTTTGACGTGTTGGCGACTGACGTTCGTCAAGAACTCTCCTTTGCTTCGCAAGTGGAAAAGCAAGAGCCGAAAGTAGGCGCGGACGAGAGCGCAAATGAAGAAGACAAATCTCCTCTTGAAGAGTACAAGCCTTTGAATCTCGAAGAGATTGAGCCCGAAAAGCAAAAACGAGTTTCCAACCGCAAGCGCAGAAAGACGATGAAAGAGTTGAATGCCGAGACCAAGGCGTTCTTTGACCAACTCGGCCTCAACAGCCTTTCCAAAAAGAAGAAAAAAGAGCGTCCTGCGGGGTTCAAGCCCACACACATGCGCGCCTCAACCGCGTTTGGTTTGTCGCTTAGAAACCTGTTCTCAAAGTTCCGCAGGACCTTCTTCACGTCCTTTGCCGGCAGCATAGGCATAATCGGTCTTGCGCTCGTTTTGTCGATATCTAACGGCTTCGATTTGTATATACAGCGTATGCAAACCGAGATGTTTGCCACCGTTCCGCTCGGCGTGTACGAGTACAACGTGGACAGCAACGCGCTTATGAGCATGATGACGAATCTCTCCAACAACACTCTCGTCGAGGCGAGTTATCCAGATGACGACGTTCTCTCTCTCAAAAAACAGGACACGTCGCTTGCGATGCTCAACATTATGATTGATTCCTTCTTTGAAGGAAACGCAACCAAAAACAACGTCACGCAGGCGTTTGAAGACTACCTGCGCGAGATGCCGAAGGAGTATTACAAGGCGATAAGCACATATTACGGCACGCGATTCAACCTCGTCGCGCATTATTGGGACTCGGACGGCACCGAAACGTGGGAAGACGTTTCGCAGACGCCGGACGCAACGTCCGTTATGACGATAGCGACCACGGTTCTCGGTCAACAGGGACAACAGCCCGCGCTTTGGAACCAAATGGTGGGCGACCGGTCCGTTATGGAAGAGCACTACGAACTCCTTGAAGGGAATTGGCCTTCCAACAAATACGAGATTATGATTTGCGTGGACGCAAACAACAAAATCGGCGAAGACTTGGTCGCGGGGTTCGGCTTGTACGATTTGTACGAGCGCGAGGAGACCGAAGACGGCACTCCTGGCAAGATTTTGAAGGAAAAAGGTTCGGACGGCACGATCGGTCTTGCGGTAAAAGACAACCTGCGCCTTTCCGACTTGACGAAGCTGGAATTCAAACTTGTCTACAACGACGACTATTACAAACTCAACCCCGACTACGACGAAAACGACGAGACGAGTTACAAATACGTGATTGACGAGAACATCGGCTACACCAACTCAATCGCGAGCTTTATGTCCGGCGGTTCGAGTTCTCCGTGGAAATACACCGACCAAGCAAGATTGCGCGAACTCTACGACAGCGAATCGGCCAAAACCCTCAAAGTTTCCGGCGTTATCCGCTTGAAGAAGGGCGACACCGCAAGCTTCGTTTCCGAGAACGCGTTCTGTTATACGGAAGAACTCGCCAAAGACGTGGCTCAAAATGCGGCGAGAAGCCAAGTCGCGGCGTATCAACTTTCCATAGAGCGGAAACTCGGCGAAGGGCTCACCAACGAGCAATTCGACACTTGCAATATCTTCGGAAAGACGGTCAAAAAGGACGTCAATCTTCTTGAACACCACGAGGTTATGGACATCATGGGCAACGCCATGCATCAGCACAGTTCTTACCTTAGGGCAATCGGCGCGCTTGAAGATCCGCTCTACGTCTCCGTATACGCCAACGAATATTCGCACAAAGAGAAGATCGGAGCCTACATCAACGATTGGGAAAAACAAGAGGGCGCGGGGGAGCCTATCGGCTATTTTGACGTCAGCGAAATGTTCCTTGAAAACCTCAACTCCATTGTCGGGCTCGTGTCCATACTGCTCATTGCGGTAGCGTCAATTTCTCTCGTCGTTTCCACGGTTATGATCGGCGTCATCACGGCCAACTCCGTCGTTGAGAGAACGCGTGAAATCGGCATTCTCCGCAGTCTCGGCGCCAGAAAGGCGGACATCCGCAACGTCTTCGTCGCGGAAACCACAATCATAGGATTGTGGAGCGGACTGCTCGGCGTGTTGATAACCTATATTCTCTGTCCGATAATCAGCGCGATAATCGGTGTGTTCAGCGGTATCGGCGGACTTTTGATGCTCAACCCGTGGCACGCCGTAGTCCTCATCGCCCTGAGCTTGGTGCTCACCGTTCTTTCCGGAGTGTTGCCTGCGGTTGGGGCTTCGAGGAAGAATGTGGTGGAGGCTCTCCGCGTCGATTAAAAGCGCACAGTTCGGCGAATAGCTTTGTCTATTCAAGAATCGCAACGATTTAAAAGCGTTCCCAATATGGGAGCGCTTAATTTTTTGTCGCAATTTTTTCATTTCTTCGCACGCAAATTTGTTTTTTAAACATTAATTGTGATTTCTTGTTTTAAAAAGTATTTCGCAACAACCTTGCGTTTGAGTGGAAAGACGCGAAGCGTCCGCTCATCCCTCGCAAACGGGCTTTTTCGCGCTCTTCATCCAAACTGCGCGGTTTTAGTCGACGCCCACTTATACAGGCGAGTCGGAGCACCAAAATTCCCAAAAAACATACCCGTCAAGCCATTATTAAGTTTTTTTTATTATCTTGACATAGCAATTTGATTATAATATAATTATTATGCATAGTTTTGGGATACTAACACTATGCGAACAAATGTTTGGCAATAATAAGATATTTTCTTAGGAGGGAAATATGAAAAAGATTAGCGTAAAATCATTATTGGTTTTGGTGCTGGTTTTGGTGCTCGCGCTGTCCGTGATTCTTGTTGCTTGCGGCAAGAAGGACAACAATAACAACAATAATAACACCAAGCCCAATCCGAAACCTCAAACGATTCCCGGCGCGGTCACGGATGAAACGTTCTTTTCAAACTTGATCGTCGTAGCCGGCGGAATCGGCAGAGAAGAGTTCAAGGCGGAAGACAACGTAGCCGTATCGCTTGACCTTGAGGTGACTCTCAGACAGCTCACCGCAAAGAAAGCGCTCGTCCCCGGTACCGAGGAGTTCAATATCGGCGTGAAACTTGACGTCATCCTCGACAGAAGTTGCACGAAGGCAGAGCCTGAGAACGCAACGACTCCGATGGAGCGTTCTGCGGAGAACAGCGCGGCAAGAATTCTCGTTTACGACCCGACTCCCGCAGAAGGCGTTGAAGACGGAACGTTGTTTGCGGTCTACTTCTTTATGGATGACCCGACAAACTTCTATTTCGACCTCAACTTGTCCCCGGACATCAAAAATATGTTGCCGGAAAACGTTCTCAGCGGCAGATACTACAAAGTGCACTGTGACGTAGACAGCAACGGCAACGTCTCTTGGCAAGATTGGATTGCGGAACAAATCTACAACCACGAATTCGTGGTGGACAGAAAAGACGTTATGGCGCCGGACGATCCTGACGTGCATCACAACAACACGTTCACGATTGCACAGCTCATCGAAGAGGCTATCGGAGGCATGGGCAAGAAGGATAGAAACGGAGAATTGACTTGGAGCTTCAACGACCTCGTTCAAGTGTTTCTCAATGCGTTTGATTTCACGGACGTTAACGGTCTTTTGAGCACGATGGGTCTTTATGACACCACGGCGCGCAAGATTCAACTCGAAGGCATCAGCGATCTCGCTTCCGCATTCCTTACCAACGTTAAGACCGTGAGGGACGAGAACAACAGCGATAGACTCATACACTCCGCGGATATGAACATCGGTGAAGTCGTCAACGGTTTGGGCGAACAAGTCAAGAAATTGGTCGGGGAGAAAGTTATGGGTATCCTCGGCGGTCTCAACGCAGAAATCAGTTATGGCGAACTCGACGGTTATATCGATGAATTCACTGCAAAGGTTGACCTTGCAATCAACGGTCTCGTAAAGACGAACGGCGAATTCCCGCAAGTCGAACTTACGATTCACGACCTCTCAATTCATCCGGTCAAGACCGCAAACATCAGAAAGGCCGTTGAATTTACGGCAAGCAACTGGCAAGGCGAGGACGTCGAAGTTCTCGATGTCAACCAGCTCCTCAATATGCTTGCGGAACTCAAGGTCGGTCTCATCAAGAACGGCGTAGAAACACAATATCAATTGTCTCTCTACACAGACATCGACCCGTTCAGCGTCTACAACGGCATCAAAGCAATTCAAGAACAATTCGAAGCCGCACAAGCAATCGAAGTTCCCGAAAACGCAACTGAAGATCAAATAGAAGCGGCTGAAGCAGAGCGCGCGGCAAAATATGCGGCGGCGGCACAAGCGCTCAAGGCAATTGATTTCGAAATCGGCTTCAAGTCCGAAGAACTCAATGCACAAGGCGGCATTGTCGGAACGGCAATTCAACTCCTTGCATCCTGCCCGAAAGGCGAACTCTCCGCAATTTGGAAAGGCAAGACCTATATCATTGACGTTGCCGACATTATTGAAAACTATGCCGACGTCGAAGATTTCGCAAACGGCATGCTTGCAATGCTAAACGGTGAGGACGGAGCTGAAGAAGGCAACGAAGGTCAAATGGCAGGCGACGACGGTGCGGGCCAAGCAGTCGGTGAAGACGGCGGATTTGATTTCAACGCAATTATCGACACAATCAAGCTCATCCTTGGAAACGTCAAAGTCAACGGCGAACAACTCTCTCTTGACAACATCGGCAGCTTGGGCGATATGTTCAAGAACGAAGACGGCTCCTTCAACCCTGAATTCTTGCTTAAAGCAGACTTCACGGCAGAAGATTGCGAGAAGATTGCAAAAGCGTTTGGCGGAGCCAACGCAAATGAAATCGAGATTCACCTCGACAAGAGAGCGTCTTCGGTCCAAGCAACCGCAACGTATCTCAACGACGCAGGCGTAGACGCTAAAGGCAATACTGTTCAAAGAACCTACACGGTGACGATTCAAGCGTCTTGGGATATTGAGCACACCAAGCTCGACAACCTCGACCTCGAATTTGATTTGTGGGACGACGATCTCGGCAAGGTGGTCACATACAAGGCGCATCTTGAATTTGCATACGTCATCAGCAACGCAGGCGAACTCAAGAGCATCACTGCAAATATGAGCCTTATCAAGACTCCGGAACCGGCACAAGGACAACAAGCGGTGCAAGAGTATATCTTTGATGCAAACGTCAACGTTGCACTCAACTATGACGCAAATCACAACTTGCTTGACTCCGACAGAATCAGCCTTGTCGTAAAGAAGAACCCGAACGACCAAAACGACCTCTTCCACATCAGCGCAACGCTCGACGTGACAGGTCAAGTCAAACTCCTCTTCGCAAAGGATGAAAAGGGCGATCGCCATTGCACGCTTGAAGCGGCGGACGGCGCAAGCTTCACACTCAGAGTTGAAGAGACGGTAGTCAAGTATATCTTCAACAACGTCACAGACAGAAAAGACGGTCAAGAAGTCGCTCTCAAGGATTGGGAAGTTCCGGGCATGGTTCTCGAAGCATTGAAGAAGATTCACTTCGTGTCGGATGAAGTCGAAACGTTGACTTGGGGTCAACTCCTCGGCAATTGCAACGTCAATGTCGACAGCGCGAACGTGATTACGCTCGACTATGCATGTGGACAAGCGTACGGCGGAACGACAGAAACTTGGACGCTCGGCCTCAACGAAACCAATGAGAAGACGATGCACGCAAAACTCTACGTCACGACTCAACCGAATGATAAACAAGAGAAGGAAATCATCAGAGTTGCTTGCACCTACGATCTTGGCGAAGGCGAGAACGGTCTTGCGGTTTATCCGCCGACATGGAGTTTTGAATGTGGCAAGAGTATTCCTGCCGCAAAGAAGATCACTCCTCCGGCAAGAACGGGCGAGAACGTCAACATCATCAACAGCGAAAACCTTGTTGAAACCGTCATGGACCTTATGGCAAAACTCATGGGCGGCGAAGAAGAAGGTGAAGGCGGCGAAGCATAATTCGTTCAACAACGAGTCGCTTTGCTGAAAAGCAAACAAAAACCCACTCGCGAGAGTGGGTTTTTTATTGATTTAATCAAACATTTAATATATAATGTAGGTACATATGGAAAACTTTGACGTTTCAAAATCTTCAATATCCGCCGAAGATATGCTCGACGGCGTAGATTTTATCAACGAGTTCGTGGGAGAGCTCGCCGAGTTTCCCAACCGCTTGACGGGGACGGAAAACGAGACTGCGTGCGCAAGATCCATCCGCAATCGCCTGCACGACGAGTCCTCGGTCAAGACGAGACTTGAAGCCTACTACGCCTATCCCTTGCTCGGCAGGGGCGCGTTGCCTTTTCTCGGCATTTGGTATATGGTGTCGCTCGTGCTCTATTTCGTCTCTTTTGCGGGCGGAAGAGTTGCCGGGGCGCTGCTTACCGCGCTTGCTCTTGCGGTATTCGTGTCCGGCTCGGTTGCAATCATATCCCTCTTCCTTGGCAGAAGCACGCTCGCGGGCTTGCTTAACAAAAAGCCTTCCTACAACGTCGTGAGCGAGTTTTCAAAGAGCGACGCGGGAGCGCAGGACAAACGCACCTTCGTCATAGTCGACAACCACGACGCAAAACTCGGCGGGTTCTTTGGCGATTTCGGCGTTTTGAGAAAACTCACGATACTCATCGCCCCGATTTCCGCAGGTTTGTTCGTGCTGTTCTGTATCCTCAAAATGGCGATAGGCACGGAGTCCGTTTCAACGATTACCGTTTTTACGATTTTGCCCGCAATATTCGGCTTGCTCGGGGCTTTTGCAACGTTTACGCATTATTCGCCCTTTGTCAGACACGCAAGACAAAACAACGGCGTGGCAACCGCAATCGCAATGGCAACCTACGCCTATTTCGTCGAGCACGACGACAAGATACCCGACGACGCAAAGATAGTTTACGTATCTTTGGGCGGTGAAAATTCCGCGCACGGCGGTTCTCAGGCGTTCGTACGTTCGCACCCCGAACTCGCGGGAGCGCAAGTGCTCTGCGTTCAGGACGTACTCTCCGGAGACCTCAAAATAGCGGAATGCGACGCGCTCAGAAAGATTGCTTTTTCCACGCCTCTCGTGTCCGTCGTTCGTTCGAGCGCGCACGAACAGGGCATAGAAATCAGCACCGTTCCGCACGATACTATAAGACAAAAATTCGCGTCGCTTCACGGCTATACATCCGACGCATTCGCAAATAGCGGTATGGCAACCGCAACGATAACCGCAAACGCACCAACTGACCGCGTTCTCGACAGAAACGACGTCGAAAAACTCTTTTCTCTCACCGTCGGCGCACTTGAAAAACTTATGGCGGAGGAAAAGAAACCGCCAAAACAAGAGGAAATCGTTGCAAAATCAACCGATATGGAAATCAAAGACGCCGTCGGCAAATAAGGAAACACTATGGACAACGAACAAGAAATCACAAGCACCAAGCAAGAAGAGTCTTTGCAACCTACCGTTGAAGAAAGTTTCGTTGAAGCCGAAAATCTTTCGGACGACAACGGCGACGTTCAAGCGGACGAAGCCCCCGAAACGAAAGGGGAGAAGGCAAAGCGTATCGTCAAAAAGTATTGCAAACGCTACTTTATCGACGCGTTTACGGGTATGGCGCAGGGGCTTTTCTGCACCCTAATCGCAGGCACAATCGTGTGGCAAATCGGCGACTGGATAGGCAAGGACGTGCCTTTCGGTCTGTTTTTGATTACGCTCGGCAATCTCGCAAAAATGCTTATGGGCGCGGGAATAGGCGTCGGCATAGCGCACAAGCTCGGTGCAAAACCGCTCGTTATCTTTTCCGCCGCCGTGGCGGGACTTATCGGTGCGTGGGCGTCCGTCAATTCCGCGACGAACGCAGGACTCATTCAGATATTGCTCGGCAAGGGGACTTTGAGCGTCGCTTTGGGCGCTCCCGGCAACCCGATAGGCTCATACGTCGTGTCGCTGTTCGCCGTCGAAATCGCATCGCTGTATGCGGGCAAGACCAAACTCGATATAGTTCTTGTCCCGCTTGGAATGATACTTATGTCTCTCGTTTCGATTTGGATAGCGTGGCCGTTTATAAGACTTGTCGACTATATCGGCATCGGCATCGCGCTCGCAATTCAGGCGGGCACGGCAGTCAAAATCATCGTCGGCATTTTCGTCGCGGTGGTCATGGGCGTTTTGCTCACCATGCCGACCTCGTCAGCCGCGATTTGGATTGCCATTGCCGCCGCTATTCCCGAAGAATACGCCGAAGCGCTTGCAATCGCGGGCGGTGCGGCAGTCGCCGGATGCGCCGCGCACATGGTAGGCTTTGCCGTGGCGTCGTTTAGAGAAAACAAGTGGAGCGGGCTCATCTCGCAAGGCATAGGAACGAGCATGCTCCAAATCCCCAACATCATGAAACACCCGATTATTATAGTGCCCGAAATCATCGCAAGCGCGGTCTCCGGACTCGTCGCCGTGCTCTTGGGGCTTCGTTGCGACGCAACGGGCGGCGGCATGGGTACGAGCGGACTCGTCGGCGTTATGGGCACCGTCCGCGCCTCTTTGAGCGCGGACCTTGAAACTTGGAAACTCGTCCTCGGCATAATTCTTTGCCTGTTCGTCATCCCCGCGGTTGTGAGTTTCGGTTTTAGCGAACTGTTTAGGAAACTAAATCTAATCAAGTTGGGCGACCAAAAACTAGACTAAAAACCGTGTGATTTAGCGACCTGCTTTGTCAACTGCAACAAATACACCCCGTCTTGTGCTTAGCACTTCGTCCGCATCGTCGTCTGCAATCCTTGCAAGCAAGTTGGTTACGACTCGCGGTCATGTACGTCAGTACATTGGGCGGGGTGATTTATTTTGTTTTCGCGCATCTCATCTTAATCGCGCGGTTTTTTTATCGGCAAAACAACAGTAAACACAGTACCCTTGTTTTCAATGCCTTTGCATTCGATTGTGCCACCGTGTGCGCGTACGGTTGCCGCGGCTATGGACAAACCGAGTCCGAACGATTTGCCGTCGTCGTTTTGTCTTGCGCCATCCGTGCGGTAGAAGCGGTCGAATACGTGGCGAGCGTCTTCTTCGCTGATGACCGCGCCCGTGTTCATGACGGTAAGCACCGCTTTTTTGCCGTCCTGCGAGAGCTTGCAACCAACCTTGCCGTTTTCGCCGCAATACTTTATGGCGTTGTCGAGCAAGATGACTACGAGCCGTTCAAGCGAGGTCTTTTCGCCGAGCACGTTTATGTCGCTTTGCACTTCCGAGATGAGGTTTACGCCCCTTTCAAAGCATACCGCTTCAAACTCCAGGCACGCGCCGTCCACTATGCTTGACAGGTTCAAATTTACCTTTTGCAGAGAAGACTGTTCGAGTTTCGAGAGTTCGAGCATACTTTGGATGAGTTCCTGCATACGTTCAATCTGCTTGTCGACGGACGAGAGCCATTTTTCGTTGTCCTGCACGGTTGCCGTGGGTTCGGACTTCACAACCGCCAAATTCGTTGCGATGACGGTGAGGGGAGTTTTGAGCTCGTGCGAGGCGTTGGCGATGAGGTCGCGTTGCTTGACGTAGGTCTCCGCAACGGGTTTCATCGTCTTTGCAGAGAAGAGATACGCGATGAGGAAGATGAGCAAAACCGCGGCGAGATACAGCACTATCGTCTCGACGAGCACGGTGATGAGTTGTTCGTGACGGGAGGTGCGGTCGTGCAGCACGTAGACGACAGTCCCTCCTTGAAGGTCTCTCGATTTGACCGCAAAGTATCTGCCGTCCTGCTCGAAAGTTCCGTTTTTTGTTTCAACCGCCTCGTCGAGGATGCTTTGAGATTTCTCGCCGTATTGTTCCTCAAACGAGTTGTAGTCGTTCATTGAAAAACCGTTGTTGTCCACAACGAAAGAATAGACGAGGTCCTCTTTGACGGGAGGGCCGCCCCCGCCGACGTTTACGGGGCGGACGAGCGCGTCTTCAAGTATGCGATTTTCGTTCGTCGTGTCGTTCGACCACAACAGCCCGTAGACCGCGCCGAACATGACGAGCAGAAACACCGCCGCGACTATCATTGCGTTGAGCGCAAATTTTATTCTCAGTTTTTTGATAAGTTCCATAGTGATGTTGTCAAATCAGAGGTTTTATCCTGCGTTTTTGCACGGTTAAACCGCGATTATTGTTTTAAAGGCGCAAGTCTATAACCGACGCCGCGCACGGATTCTATCGTAAACGAGAGCCCCAAATGATAGAGCTTTTTCCTCAAAAACGACATATAAACTTCAAGGTTGTTGGACTCGAATTCGCTGTCCAGTCCCCACGCTTTCAGGATGAGGTCGTCCTTTTGCGCGACGAAATTCGGGTATTCGAATAGATAGCGCAAGAGTTCGAATTCCTTTTGAGAAAGGCGTATCTCGCCCGTTGCCGAACGCAGCACGTAGGAGGTAAGGTCCAGGGACGCGTCCTCGTATTCGAGCCTGTTGTCCGTGACGAGTTTGCCTTTGCGGCGCAGTACGGCGCGAATGCGCGCGGAGAGTTCGCCGTAAGAAAACGGTTTTGCCACGTAGTCGTCCGCCCCCTTGTCGAGCCCAGCGATTTTGTCGCCTTCGCTCGTGAGCGCGGTGAGCATAATGACGGGAGTGGGAACTTTTTTTGCGCGAAGGGACGCAAGCACCTCGAACCCGTTCATCTTGGGCATAATGACGTCGAGCAGTATGACGTCGTACATTCCCGTCGACGCAAAACTCAGTCCGTCCGCTCCGTCGTAGACTTGGTCCACGTCGTAGCCGTCCTTTGCGAGCATCTTTGCGAGAGCGCGGGACAATTCTTTTTCGTCTTCAACCAGCAGTATCTTCATAATCTTGCCTCCGTATGACAGTATAATATGTCGTTTTGATTAAAGCAATATTAAAAAATTATTTTTCACCCGCAAGCGTCGAAAGAGGCGAAAAATCTCGTCTTCCAATAAATTATAATTTTAATTTGTATTTCTTATATATACGATGGCGCGCGAATTTGTCGTTCGCTATTGCGAAAACGAAGGGATAGTGGTATAATTTTAAAATATGAGAGACGCACGTGCAAAACTCCTGTTATTCGTTTTGATTCCGCTCGTAGTAGCGGCGGTTTTCGTCGCGGGCCTTCCCATTGCTCCATCTACGGCATACGCCGTGGACAACCCGCAATTCGTGATTACGGGTACGTACGACAGGACGAGCGGTTTTGAATGGACGCTTTCATGCGCCAATTACGATATGGAGAGCGTCGTCGTTCAAGGAGAGTTTTTGAACAGAGAAGACCCCTCCGACGAGGAGCAGCCGAAACTCGTTTTTGAAGATCGCATTGAAAAGAAGCTTCAATCTCTCGGGTTGGGTGCCGACGACTACGATTTGCAATTTGTTCTTCCCAAACCGTTGATATATTTCGGCGAGAACGATGAGGGCGACGTGTTTGACTCCAACCCTTTCACATCCGAAGAGGACAGCAATATTTTCGTGTGCGTAGATTACGTGCCGAGTTTCAGCGCGGTCTATACCGCGCTTGAATACAAGCGGAAAGACCAAAGCGATGATGAATACGTTGAATTTTCCGTTTTGAACAGCGGAAAAATGCGCTTCGGCAGAGACGTACCCGAGGGCGAGTACGACGTGCGCGCAAGAGCGGGCGAGAGTTTCCGCGTTTACGGCAGAGATTTTACGGCTGAAGAAACTTGTTCGACGAGCGACCCCTTGAGGTGCTACATAACCGCCGGCGAATTGCCGGACAGACTGTTCTCGGTTCCCGTTTTGAACTCCGTGTACTACGGAGCGACGATAGGGGACATTGCGGACATCGCAACCGTATTTGACAACAACGGCACTTGGACTCTCGCTTCCGAACGCGCGCAAGACGCGACGAAGAGGCTCGACGCAAGGGAAGCCGATTATGAAATTTGGATGGACTTCCAGCACAAAAACACCAACTACACTCTCAAAAAGAACATAAAAGTCCCCGTACACGTCTCAAAGAGACCGATTGAAGTCATCGTAAACAGTTTGGACGTGCTCGTGGGCGTTCCGCTCGTCACCGAGTTTGAATATACGGTTGTCGGCGAACTCGCTCCGGGCGACACTCTCGAATCTTTGGGGTTCGAGGTCGTGGCGGAAGACGTCGACCCCGACGTTGAAGGCACCTACGAAATTCGCGCAAGAATATCGGACGCATCCCTTAAAAACTACACCGTTCACACGAGGACAAGGCGCAACGACTTCATCGACTATGCGGAGTATTGCGTGCATTCCAACAAGACGGACGTGGTGACTGCGGACCAAAGAGATATCGTTATCGGGCGCGCGGAAGGTTTTATCGGCGTGAACGTTCAGCTTGACGTGGCGGATTACAGCCTTATGGATTTCTCCGTCGAACCGCTCTCGAAATTGGCGGAAAAGATGAAGGATATGTCCGTGATTATCGCCTATGAAGTGACGCTTGAGAACGAGCAGGGCACGCCGGTTTCAGATGCGGGCGCACTCACGATAATTATGCCGAAGCGCACGGACGACTATGCCGTCGCGTTCATCGAAAACGGCGAGGCAAGAATCATTGTTCTTGAAGGCAACGCGGTTTATACAAAAGACGGCGTCGAATACGCCACTTTCACGCTGCCGGACGGAGTCAGCGGTTTTATGTTGCTCAAAAAGGATGCGAGCGGCGAATTCGACAGTGTGGAGTGGAACGACACTCTCACCGCTCTCGCGAGCTTGATTATCGTCTTCGTCGTTGCGGGCTGGGTGGTAATCGTCATATATTTCACAAAAAGGAGAATGCTGAATGATTGACGCATTGATGGCATCTGTTGAATATACGTCGATGGTGACAGCCGTCCTTTCTGCAATACTCGGCGTGGTGGTCGTAGTGTTTGTCGTGCTGCTCGGTATGCTTCTTTCGAGGAACGCCGCGGACAAGCGCAGGCTCGACGAAGACGCCTACAAGCGCGAACTTGCGTCCAACAGAGAACTCCGCGAACAAAAGCGCGAACAGAAAAAAGAGAATGCAAAACCGCGCCACGGCAAGAAGAACAAATCGTAAAATGGAAAATCAACTTCAAAAGCTTTCACTCAAAGAGCGCACCAAAAAGTCGCTGATAATACTTGTCGTTGCAATACTTTGCGACGTGGGGTTGGCTTTGGTCAAGTTGTACGTGGGACTTGCGGCGAACAGCCTTATGATAATGCTGGACGCCGTCAACAGTTTCTTTGACGTTTTGACCGCGATAGCAACCGTCGTTGCGTTTTCGCTGTTGTTTATAAAATCGGATGAAAAGGCGCCGTTCGGCTACGGCAGGAGCGAGTACGTCGCGGGGTTTATCGTGGCGACTGTGTCCGTCGTGCTGGGCGGAGTTTTCTTTATGCGCTCTTTAAACCGTCTTGCTATGCCCGAACCTCTCTATTTCGGCACCCTGTATTGCACCCTCATAGCGATTGCGCTTGCCGTCAAGATAGGGCTTGCGGTGATGTTTGCTCTCGCAAACAAAAAATACAAATCGAAAGCGCTCTCCGCTCTGATGTTGGACAGTTTTTTGGACATCGGCATAACGACCGCGTCCGTCATATCCTTTGCGGTATCCGCCTACGTCGAGTATGCGGTTGACGCGATTTTCGGTATAGTCGTCAGCATAATCATCGTCGTTTACGGCGTGCTTATGATTGTCGACAATCTGAAAGGCGTTGTGCTCGGCGACAAGTGTGAGAAGGAAAAAGAGGCGGTTAGAACTGTGTTTTCGGGGCTTGAAGGCGTAAAGGGCGTGGCAAAAATTATGCTCCACGACTACGGTTTCAACGTCAAAATCGGCACGATTGAAATCGTCCCCGAAAGCATTGACGATATAGGCGACTTGCTTGCAAGGTGCGAGGAAACGTCCGCAAAACTCAAGAGCGAAGAGGGCATAAGCGTTCAAATCGTGCTCAAACGAAAATCAGACGAAGAAACGCAGGAAAATTAAGTCTATATTGACATTTTCAAAACAAGTGTTAATATAGAATTATAAAACAATAAAATATTCTATAGGGAGAATATTATGAGCGAAGAAATCAAACAAGAACTCGAAGAGCAACAAGAGCTTGTCGCTCCCGCAGAGGAGCCCGTCGAGGCGGAAAAACCGAAAAATGCAAAGAAGGAAAAGAAGAAACTCACAAAAGAGCAAAAGAAGAAGAAAACGATAAAAGGTCTCATCATCGCAGGCTCGATTCTTCTTGCGCTTGCGATTTTCATCTCGTCCTGCGCGATTGCCAACGAGGTCGGCACGAAGGGACTCATAAAGCAAGGCGACAGCGTCGAAAAGGTCGTGTATTCGACGGAGCGTCCGCAACTCACCAAGGCGAACGGAGGTCTTTACAAGGACCAGGCGGACGGCTATTGGACGTTTGTGACGGACAGAGACTTTAAGGTCGTTCAAATCACGGACGTGCACATCGGCGGCGGTTGCTTCTCAAGCAAGACGGACGCTTGGGCGCTCAACGCGGTTGCAACCATGGTGCGTCAAGAACAACCCGACCTCGTCGTAGTCACGGGCGACATCGCATATCCGGTGCCCTTCCAAGCGGGTACGTTCAACAACTTGCACGCTACGCAAATCTTCTCCAATATGATGGAACACCTCGGCGTGTATTGGACGTTTGCCTTTGGCAACCACGACACCGAAATCTACGGCACGCACAACAAACAAGACATCCTCAAGTATTATGAGGATCAAAACTATGAGTATTGCTTGTTCGGGCGCAATCCCGCCATTGACGACACGCAAACCAAAGACGGGTTTGACGAGGCAGGCGCAGGCAACAACATCATCAAAGTCAAAAACAGCGCCGGCATAGTCACACAGGCAATCGTCGTTTTGGACAGCCACAGCTATTTTGACGGCGACTATCTCGGAATTCAATGGAAATACGACAACTTGCATCAATGTCAAGTAGACTGGTACGTGCAAGAGATGGACAAGATTCGTGCCGCAAACGTAGCGAACGGCGGAGCGGACGCACCTGTCAAGAATATGGCGTACTTCCACATCCCGCTCGTAGAATACCGCGACGCTTGGAAACAAGTCGTAGAAAAGAAGGGTGAAATCAAAAACGAGAAACTCACCGAAGGTGAAGTTATCTCGGCGGACGTCACCTACTACTACGGCGTCATGGGCGAAAACTACAAGACGCGCCACGGCGTCACAACCTACGGCGTCTTCTGCGGATACAGAGAAGACAACTTCTTTGAAGAGGGCTTGACGCACGGACTCCAAGCAGTCTTCTGCGGCCACGACCACTACAACAACTTCTCAATCTCCTACAAGGGCATTCGCTTGACCTACGGCATGAGCATCGACTATCTCGCCTACGCGGGCATCTTCAAAGAGCATTCTCAACGTGGCTGCACTGTCATCACGATCAAGAACGACGGCACCTTCACGTCCACGCCAAAGAACTATTACAGAGATTATGAAGGTGTTTCGGCGGAAAAGGGCGATACTTCTGACATCATGTATTAAAACCGTGTGAGCGGGCGACCTGCGTCGTCAACCACAACAATAAACGCCACCGTGTACGTCTTTGTACATTGGGTGGCGTTATTTATTTTGTTTTCTTGCATCTCATACCGCTCACACGGTCTTACAAACCGCGCAGTTTAGCGAATAGCATTGTCCAAGCCCGTTTGTTCAGGGGTCACGTACGACTTGTACGCTCATCCTTCGCAAACGGGCTTTTTCGCGCTCTTCATCTAAACTGAGCGGTTTTTAATTTATAAATTAAATTCTTATGTTGATTAGTTTTACTTTAAGGCATTGAGCGCCTTTTGTTTCAATTTTTGTTTTTCTTCCTCGGTTAATGTTTTGCCGTATTCATCCACGAGGTGTTTGCCAAATTTGAAGATCTCTTTGTCAGTCATTTTGGCGAGGGTTTTGAAAGTCTTGTATTGGTCGACGCGCCTGGAGAGGTCGGAGAGGATAATTAGCGCCTTTGTTTTTTGCAGGGAAAATCCGTGTTCTTTGGCAAGTTTTTCAAGCCGTGCGCTTGGGACGTTCGTCACGACGGCTTCTCCCGCGACGTCCTCTTCGTAGAGGGCGATTATGTCGTCCGTGAGGTAGGAATAGATTGGGCTCTCCTTCTTTTCCGCGTAGGCTATTGGGGTATTGCCGGCAAGCGCCTGTGCGCAGGCTATGACGACAAAAGCGACGACGAGTGCAAACAGGGTGGTTTTGACAAGTTTTTTCATGTCGTTAGACTGCGCAAATTGCGTGGTTTTATTCCTGCTGCGCGTGGCGGTTTTGGCGGGATAAATAAATTCTTTATTTAAATCAAATATTCGCTTGAAATAACGGCGCCAAAATGTTATACTGAATTTGTTTGTAGGAGGGAGCTCGATGGAATCTTCAAAACTTGAATTCTTGACCGCCAAAGCAAGACAACTCCGCGACGACGCAATCGAGATGATTGGGCGCTTCGGCGTCGGCCATATCGGAGGCGTTATGTCCGTGATGGATGCTTTGACGGTTATTTATTATGACAAAGCAAAAGTCGATCCGAAAAACCCGAATTGGCAGACAAGAGACCGCGTGATTATGTCCAAAGGACACGCCGGCCCCGCGATGTACGTCGTGCTTGGTGACCTCGGGTTCTATCCGAGAGAGTGGGAAAAGACGCTCAACCAAAACGGCACGCATCTTCCGTCTCACTGCGACAGGCTCAAAACGCCGGGCATTGATATGACCGCCGGCTCTTTGGGGCAGGGACTTTCCGTTGCCGTCGGTATGGCGGAAGTGGCAAGGCTGGACGGCAATCCCGCGACGATCTACTGCATAATCGGCGACGGCGAGAGCCAAGAAGGGCAGATTTGGGAAGCGAGTATGTATGCGGGCTCGCACGGGCTCGACAACCTTATCGTTATGCTCGACTACAACAAGATGCAGCTCGACGGCAAGGTTGCGGACATCTGCGACATTGCCTCTCCGGTTGAAAAGTGGAAATCGTTCGGCTTTGACGTTCAGGACATCGACGGCAACAACATAGCAGAGATTGCCGACGCAATCGACAAGGCGAAAGCGACAAAGGGCAAGGCGCACATGATAGTCCTCAATACGGTGAAGGGCAAGGGCGCAAGCTTTGCGGAAGCCGCGAGCAATTGCCACAGCATGTCAATCAGCGAAGAACTTTGGAGAAAGGAAACGGGGAGGACGGAGTAATGACGGACGAAAGAGAAATTAGACAAACTTTGGCTTCCGCGCTTGTGGAATATGCAAAGAAAGACGACCGCATCGTCGTCCTTGACGCAGACCTTATGAGTTGCCACGCGACCAAATGCTTCAAAGAAGCGTTTCCAAACAGATTTTTCAACGTGGGCATCGCAGAGGCAAATATGATTGGTATGGCGGCGGGTATGTCCGCAATGGGCAAAATTCCGTTCACCTACAGTTTTGCTCCGTTTGCGACGAGACGTTGCTTTGACCAAATCTTCATCTCGGTTGCCTACGCCGGACTCAACGTCAAGATGGTTGGTTCCGAACCGGGCGTCGCCGCAGAGGCAAACGGCGGTACGCACATGCCGTTTGAAGATATGGCGATAATGCGCTCTATCCCCAAGATGGTATGCTTTGAGCCGACGGACGCCACGATGATGGAAAAGGCGCTCGACGAAATCGTTAATTATCCAAGCGCGGTCTACATCCGTATGTTCCGCAAGAAAGCGGCAAAGATTTACGACGAGACGCTCGACTTCAAACTCGGCAAGGCGATAGAACTCAGAGACGGCAAGGACGTCACCCTCATCGCAAGCGGTATCATGGTGGAGCGTGCGCTTCAAGCGGCGGACCTCTTGAAAGAAGAGGGCGTGTCCGCAAAGGTCGTCAACATCCACACCTGGAAGCCTATCGACAAGGACGCAATCGTCGAGGCGGCAAAGAAGACGGGCGCAATCGTCACCTGCGAAAACCACAACGTGTTCGGCGGGCTTGGCAGTGCGGTCAGCGAAGTGGTCGTCGAAAATTGTCCTGTGCCTCTCAAGATGGTGGGCGTCAGGGATGAATTCGGACAGGTCGGCAAGAACGCATATCTCAGCGAGGTTTACGGCTTGACCACCAACGACATCGTGAAGGCGGCAAAAGAAGCAATAAGCAGAAAATAACAAAATCGGCGCTTTATCCAAGCAAAACAGCGGGGTAAAACGCCGTTTTTGACAATATTATAAGGAGAACAAATTATGAAAATCACCGACGACATCAAATACGTTGGCGTAAACGACCACGACATAGACCTGTTTGAAGGCATGTACGACGTGCCCAATGGTATGGCGTACAATTCCTACGTCATTCTCGACAAAAAGGTTGCAGTCATCGATACGGTTGAGGCGAGATTTACGCACGAATGGCTTGACAACGTCAAGAAGGCGCTCGGCACGAGAAAGCCCGACTATCTCATCGTTCAACACATGGAGCCCGACCACTCCGCAAACATCGCAAACTTTTTGAAGGTCTACGACAAGGCGACAGTCGTGGCGTCTCAAAAGGCGTTCCAAATGATGCAAAATTTCTTTGGCACGGACTTCGCGGACAGACGCATTGTCGTTAACGACAGAGACGTCTTGGACCTTGGCGAACACACGCTCGTGTTTATAGCGGCCCCTATGGTGCACTGGCCCGAGGTCATCGTCACCTACGACGTTGCTTCCAAAACTCTCTTCTCGGCGGACGGCTTTGGCAAATTCGGTGCGCTCGACGTTGAGGAAGATTGGGCGTGCGAAGCGAGGAGATATTATTTTGGCATCGTCGGAAAATACGGCGCGCAGGTTCAACTTCTCCTCAAAAAGGCGGCAGACCTCGATATTGACAGGATTTGTCCGCTCCACGGCCCCGTGCTCGACGAGAACCTCGGCTATTATATCGGACTCTACAACACTTGGTCGTCCTATAGCGTGGAGACAGAGGGCATAGTGATTGCCTACACTTCCGTCTACGGACACACCAAAGAAGCGATTGAACTCTTGGCAAAGAAACTCAAAGACAAGGGTTGTCCGCGCGTCGAAGTCAGCGACCTCGCACGTTGCGATATGGCAGAAGCAGTCGAAGACGCCTTCCGCTATGGCAAAATCGTGTTTGCAACCACGACCTACAATGCGGAAATCTTCCCGTTTATGCGCACGTTCATCGAGAATTTGAAAGAACGCAACTTCTCCAACAAGACGGTCGCGTTTGTCGAAAACGGCTCTTGGGCGCCTATGGCGACGAAAGTTATGAAGGGTATGCTTGAAAACTGCAAGAACCTCAAATACTGCGAGCACGGTGTTCGCATTATGAGCGCGCTCTCCGATGAGAGCAAAAAGGAAATCGAGGCCCTTGCGGACGAACTCTGCGGCGAATATATCGCAAGAAGCGATATACAGCAAGTCAAAAACGACGACAAAGCGCTCTTCAACATCGGCTACGGTCTCTACGTCGTCACCTCAAACGACGGCGAAAAGGACAACGGTCTCATCGTCAACGCGGTCACGCAGGTCACCAACACTCCGTCAAGAGTGGCGGTCACCATCAACAAGCAAAATTATTCTCACCACGTCATCAAACAGACGGGCGTTATGAACGTCAACTGCCTCTCAATCGAAGCGCCGTTCAGCGTGTTCGAGTGCTTTGGGTTCAGGAGCGGCAGAAACGTTGACAAGTTTGAAGGTCAGGACGACGTCATCCATTCCGCAAACGGACTTGCGGTGCTCCCGAGATACATCAACTCCTATATGTCCTTGAAGGTGGACGAGTATTTGGACCTCGGCACGCACGGGATGTTTATCTGCTCCGTCACGGAAGCGAGAGTTATCAACAGCGTCGAGACGATGACTTACACCTATTATCAAAAGAACGTCAAGCCGAAGCCACAAACAGAGGGCAAGAAAGGCTACGTCTGCAAGGTCTGCGGCTACGTCTACGAGGGCGATGAACTCCCCGAGGACTTCATTTGTCCTTTGTGCAAGCATGGCGCTGCCGACTTTGAAAAACTTGTGTGATGCGCGACCTGCTTCGGCAGGTTTGCGTGCGCTCATCGTCATGTACGGTTTTGTACATTAGGCGATTCGCGTGCGCACCTTTCTTGCATCTCATCGCACACAGGTTTTCATAAACGGCGCAACACAAGCAAAACCATCAAAGATGCGCGACCTGCTTCGGCAGGTTTGCGTGCGCTCATCGTCATGTACGGTTTTGTACATTAGGCGATTCGCGTGCGCACCTTTCTTGCATCTCATCGCACACAGGTTTTT
>JAFZMH010000009.1 GCA_017553325.1 Clostridia bacterium | reverse complement strand
CCATACTCGTTCAAGAGTTCACGTACTTCCATTTCGACGAGTTCAAGGAGTTCTTCGTCATCAACTTGGTCGCACTTGTTGAGGAAGACGAGGATGTAAGGAACGCCAACCTGACGTGCGAGCAAGATGTGCTCACGAGTTTGAGGCATCGGACCGTCGGATGCTGCAACAACGAGGATTGCGCCGTCCATTTGAGCTGCACCGGTGATCATGTTCTTAACATAGTCCGCGTGGCCCGGGCAGTCAACGTGTGCATAGTGACGTTTTTCTGTCTCGTATTCAACGTGTGTTGTGTTGATCGTGATTCCTCTTGCTTTTTCTTCCGGAGCCTTATCGATTTCGTCGTACTTCATAACTTGAGCTCTGCCCTTTGAAGCACTGTACATCGTGATTGCTGCGGTAAGAGTGGTCTTGCCGTGGTCAACGTGGCCGATAGTACCAATGTTAACGTGCGGTTTAGTTCTTTCAAACTTTGCTTTTGCCATACTGAAATTCCTCCAATATTTTGTTTTTGGTTTTTTTTGTTTTATTTATTCTAAAAGTGGTTTCTATATTATATAAAACAATATATTATCACTTTTTGGAACCGCTTCTAACGTCGCCGACGATCTTTTCGCCAACCGCCTTCGGGACGGGCGCGTAGTGATCGAACAGCATCGTAAAGTTTGCTCTGCCCTGCGTTATGCTGCGGAGTGACGTAGCATAACCGAACATTTCGGAGAGCGGGACGTCGCTGTCAACGACCTGCGCTCCGCTTCTTTGGTCGATACCCTTGACGGAACCTCTGCGAGAATTGAGATTGCTCATTACGTCGCCGAGATAGTCGTCCGGAGTGTTGATTTCGACCTTCATAATCGGCTCGAGGAGAATCGCTCCCGCCTTTGCCGCGGCTTCCTTGAAAGCCATCGAACCCGCAATCTTGAACGCCATTTCCGAGCTGTCGACTTCGTGCATACTGCCGTCGACCAAGCGGACTTTGAAGTCCACGCACTCGTAGCCTGCCACTATACCGCTCCCCGCAGCCTCTTTGATGCCTTCCCACGCGGCGTTTGCAAACTCCTTGGTCACCGCACCGCCGACGATGCAGTTTTCCACTTCGAGACCTTTTTCGGGGTTCGGTTCAATTTCGATGACGATGTGTCCGTATTGACCGTGACCACCCGACTGTCTCACGAACTTGCCTTCCGCTCTCGCCGCCTTCGTGATTGTCTCACGATAGCTGACTTGCGGTTTGCCGACGTTCGCCTCGACCTTGAACTCGCGGAACATTCTGTCCACAATGATGTCGAGATGGAGTTCGCCCATACCGGCGATGATGGTCTGTCCCGTTTCCTTGTCCGTATACGCTTTGAACGTCGGGTCCTCCTCTTGCAATTTGAGGATAGCCGTGTTCATTCTCTCTTGAGACGCCTTCGATTTCGGTTCGATTGCGACCTTGATAACGGGATCCGGGAAAACCATGTTTTCAAGGATGATTTGGCGGTTTCTGTCCGCGAGCGTATCGCCCGTCGTGCTCTTTTTGAGCCCGATTACCGCAACGATGTCTCCCGCGTACGCTTCTTCGATGTCTTCGCGGTTGTCCGCGTTCATGCGCAAGATTCTGCCGATTCTCTCGTTTTCTCCCTTCACCGTGTTATACACGGTGCTACCCGTCGAAAGAGTGCCCGAGTATATGCGGATAAAGGAGAGTTTGCCGACGTATTCATCCGTAAGAATTTTGAAGACGAGAGCGCTGAACGGCTCGTTGTCTCCCGGGTGACGGAGTTCCGTCTGCCCGTTCTTCGGATTCGTTCCCTCGATACTCGCGACGTCCGTCGGCGCCGGCAGGAAGTCCACAACCGCGTCGAGCATAAGTTGTACGCCCGTGTTGTGATAGGAACTTCCGCAGAGTACGGGGTTCATTTTCATTTCAATCGTGCCTTTTCTTATCGCCTTTTTGAGTTGTTCGAGAGTGACGGAGTCATAATCTTCCATTATGAGCTTTTCAAAGATGTCCTCGTCGAAGTCCGCCGCCGCTTCCAAAACTTTGAGCCTGTACTCTTTTGCAAGTTCGACGTAGTCCGCCGGAATCTCTTTCTCATAGAAAGTGACGCCCTTGTCCTTTTGGTCGTAGTAGACCGCCACCATACGGAGCAAATCTATAACGCCCTCGAATTCACTCTCCTTCCCAATCGGCAACGCAATAGGCACGGCGTTTGCGTTCAGTCTTTCTTTCATCATATCGACGGCGGCAAAGAAGTTTGCACCGTTGATATCCATCTTGTTGACGAACGCTATTCTCGGCACCTTATAGGTGTTTGCCTGTCTCCAAACGTTCTCGGATTGAGGCTCGACGCCACCCTTTGCACAAAACACCGCGACCGCGCCGTCCAAGACTCTCAAACTTCTCTCAACTTCCACCGTAAAGTCAACGTGACCGGGGGTGTCGATGATGTTGATTTGATGTCCTTTCCACACGGCTGTCGTAGCCGCCGACGTAATTGTGATACCTCTTTCTCTCTCCTGCTCCATGTAGTCCATCGTCGCGGAGCCGTCGTGAGTCTCGCCGAGTTTGCGGTTGACGCCTGTGTAGTACAAAATACGCTCGGTAGTTGTGGTTTTGCCGGCATCGATATGAGCCATAATGCCGATATTCCTCACCTTGTCAAGAGCATATTGTCTACCCATAAATTACCACCTATAATGTGCAAATGCCTTGTTTGCTTCTGCCGCGCGGTGCATTTCTTCTTTTCTCTTCACTGCGCCGCCCGTCATATTGAAAGCGTCCATAAGTTCACCGGCAAGTCTTTCCTTCATGGTTTTTTCGCCGCGCTTTGAAGCAAAGAGAACAATCCAGCGGATTGCAAGCGTTTGTCTGCGCTCGGGGCGAATTTCCATCGGGACTTGGTAGGTCGAACCGCCGACTCTTCTCGCTTTGACTTCGAGAACCGGCTTCGCGTTTTCAAGTGCCTTTTCAAAAACGTCCATCGGTTGTTGACCGAGTTTTGTTGATGCTATTTCAAGCGCCTCATAGACGATTGTTTGCGCGGTACCCTTCTTTCCGTCTTGCATAACTTGGTTGATGAGCTTGGTCACAACCTTGCTGCCATACACGGGATCCGGCAAAACGTCTCTTTTCGGCACGCCATTTCTTCTTGGCATAATTACCTCCTAAAGTTTTACATTCGAAAATTGATTATTTTTTGGGGCGTTTCGCACCGTATTTGCTTCTTGCTTGACCGCGTTTTGCAACGCCTGCCGTATCAAGAGCGCCACGGATGATGTGATAACGCACACCCGGCAAATCCTTGACTCTGCCGCCTCTTATAAGCACAACGCTGTGCTCTTGAAGGTTGTGGCCTTCGCCCGGGATATAGACAGTACCTTCCATACCGTTGACCAAACGCACTCTTGCGATTTTACGCAAAGCGGAGTTCGGCTTCTTCGGTGACGTCGTCGTGACGCTGAGGCAAATACCGCGCTTTTGCGGACATTGTTCCATAATAGGCGTTTGCGACTTTTTGACCTGTCTTTCTCTGCCGTTTCTGATAAGTTGATTGATGGTTGGCATTATTGTTCCTCCTGTAAGAATTTTCGAATGCAGCTGCAACCCAACAGGTGCATTTCAGACTTCTATTCCGACCCCGCCGTTGTACACCCTAAACAGCGACACCGGATATCCCCTTTCAAAACCCGCTTGGATCCGGCGACTTTTGAAAAGTTTGAATGCTATTTAGTACGTTTTTAAACCCGCCGGAAAAAATTTTGCGCAATTTAAAAACTGCTTACGTTTCGTAAGCCTTATCATATTAACAATTTTAACCTTCAATGTCAAACGCTTACACAAAAAAAATGTTTTTTTTTATTTATAGAATAAATATAACAACATCTTGGGAGTTCGTACGCACAAAAACCACAACTCCCTTGACTTTATCCCCCTTCCGGAGTACACTTTTATCATCAAACACCCAACCGAGACACTATGACCATACGCAAAGCAAAAAAACACGACATACCAAAACTTATTGACTTGCTTTCGCAGGTATTGGAAATTCACGCAAGCATTCGACCGGACATTTTCATCTCCGGCACGACCAAACATACTACGAAACAACTCGAAGAAATGATAGAGGCGGAGTCGCAGACGATTTACGTCGCCGTCGACGACGATGACAAGGTAGTCGGCTATGCGTTTTGCAAACTGAGAGAACCTTCCCCGTCAAACAACGTGAGACCTTTCAAGTCGATTATGATAGACGACCTGTGCATCGACGCGTCAATGCGTGGCAAAGGTGTCGGAAAAGCATTGGTTGAGCACGTCAAAACCGAAGCGCGAAACCTCGGTTGCTACGAGATAGTTCTTGCGGTATGGGAAGGCAATGACGACGCAAAAGCCTTTTATGAAAAAATGGGAATGAAACCCAAAGAGACGATTTTGGAATACGTTTTGGACTGACGAAAACTCGCGATTTCGACACGCTAAAAAACGAACCGAGCAAGCATATATTTGCTCGGTTTTTCATATTCTTTTTTTGTGTGAAGGTGAAAGTATGCTGACAAAAAAAGAGATATTCGTTTTGATGGGAAGCGGACACAAAGGAAGCGTAAAAATAACGCCCGCGGACAGCGCAAAAAATCAAGTGGAGATAGAGTGCAATTTAGACTTCAGACCAAGCGGAGCGACACTATATATTATTGGGGACGAAATCGCAAAACTCGAACTTAACAACAGCAAAACGACAGATAAAGTACGTTTTATGTCAAATAGCGTTCAAGGTTGCGTCATTCGATCAAGTTCGCTGACAATGTTTGGAGGTAGAGGAAACAAGAGCGAAATGCTGGCAAAAATCGACGAAGGAAAGAGACAAAAAAGCGAAATTCCGCACACGAAAAACGTCATTGATTTCCAGCAAAAACCGTCGGATAAAGGCGTCGCAAACGAACCTCAAATCAATGAAGATCACAAAGAACACATTAGAACTGAAAGCCTTGCGAAACTCCTTTCCGCGACATCGAACGACAGCGGAGTTTTAAAGTATAACGGAAGCAATTTTTATCTCGCCATAAAACCTCAACTCGACGAGATGTTCGTGTGCTACAAGCAGGAAGAGCCTTTGAACAACGCGGTTGAAAACTCCTCTTGGGTGCATATAGACGCAGAGGACGGCTACTACGTCGTGGGGCTCTTGAAGGATGGTGACGAACCGTCGTATATCTGCTACGGCATCCCCTCGAAAAATGGAAAAGACGTTCCGCCGGAACTCAAAAACGTTTGCGTGTGGCTTCCCGTCTCAGACGATAATATCGAAGGTTATTGGGTGATTTATCAGTCAGCCGTAGACGGCGACATAGTGAAATGATTACGCTTTAAACTCGTGCGACAGCTTGACGTAATCGTCGAGCGAGAGGACCTCTCCTCTGACCATCTCGGCAAACCCCGCGGCGACTATCTTCTCCGTCGCCTCGGCTTTCGTTATGCCGAACGCTTGCGAGAGATTGTTTGCGAGCGTCTTTCTGCGCATCATAAACGCAGACCTAGCGAGTTTGCGAAGAAGCACGACGTCCTCGCCCGCAAGTTTCGTGCGGTCAATATCAATACGCACTACCGCGCTGTCCACGTTCGGCGCGGGATAAAACATATTGCGAGAGACGTTTCTCGTTATCTTTGCCGAACCTATCATTTGAACCGCGAGCGTGATTGCAGCATAATCGGGAGTATCGGGTTGAGCGGTCAATCTGTCCGCGACTTCCTTCTGCACCATGACCGTGAGCGACTTGACCTTCAAATTGCTCTCCAAAAATCTCATGACGAGAGGCGTCGTGATATAATACGGCAGATTGGCGACGACTTTGAATTCTCCGCTCACGATTTCCTCAAATTGAGCGTCCTTCATCCTGAGCACGTCCTTAAAGACGACTTCCACGTTGTCGAGCCCCTGAAGCGAGAGCGCGAGCACGGGTTCGAGATTTCTGTCCACTTCAAAGCTGTAAACCTTTTTCGCCACCTTTGCGATTGAGCGCGTGAGAGTGCCACCGCCCGTGCCTATTTCCACGACGGTATCGCCCTCGACTATTCCGCTGTCCGCGACTATGGCATCCAACAAATTCTTATCACTGATAAAATTTTGCCCCAGCGCCTTGTTGAAACGGAAGTTCGTCCCTTTGATGATGTCTTTGAGATTGATATTGTTTTCCATATTTTATGCCTGTAGAATGGACGGTTTATCCATTCCCCAAAATCGCTCGATTGAGATGAGATGCAAGAAAGTTGCGCACGCGAGCTCGAGCGTACTAGGTCGTACGTGACGGTGAGCACCCGCAAAACCGACACAGCAGGTCGCTCAATCGTGCGATTTTAATATTCAGTATCTTCGTATATGGTTTCTCTAATCCTAAAATGCGCGCCGGTTGATTCGCACACTTGTCTGCACGCTTCGATTTCTTCTTCCCCGATAAAGTCAACGACGCTCATTGTCACGTCAATTCCTTCCTTGACGCAGTCGGTTGCAAATTGAAGCATAGCGTCAAACGCCTCTTCCCCAAACTTACTGCGACAAATCTCTTGATAGAGTTCGCGGTTCGACGCGTTTAAAGAGATTGAAACGCCGTCGATATACTTTGCAATGAGATGCGGAACGTCGTTTCTCTTGTTGATGAGGTTGCCGAGTCCGTTCGTGTTGAGCCTCGTCTTGCACCCTTCGCGTTTGAGCCAAGGTCCAATCTGCGACATGACGGAGAGCGCGCACGTCGGCTCGCCGAAACCGCAGAAAACTATCTCCTTGTATTTGCGAATTGGGTACAGTGCAAGGTCGTCGATGAGTTCTTGATAGGTCGGCTCCTTTGTCAGCCAAAGGTCACTCCCTCCCACCGTATTCTTGAAATTGCGCAAGCAAAATTCACAGTTGTTCGGGCACCTGTTCGTCAAGTTTATATAGAGACTATCGCCAAACTCATAGACGTAATTATTCATCATTGTCGTTTACCTGCTTGTTCTTTTATAATTGCAAAACCAATGTTTTATCTCTCTGATTTGCACGCATAAACCGCGTTTTCTGCTATACTGTCCGCGATTTGCCTTATCGATCAAGTATCATCTTTTTGAAGAACTCAAGCGTGTTTTTGACTGTCGTTTTTGCCAATTCTTCCTTGTCGGTTTCAAGAATTTCCGCCGCCTTTTCAAGCACGAGGTTTATATATTTCGGCTCGTTCATCTGCCCTCTAAACGGCACGGGCGTCATATACGGACAATCCGTTTCAAGGAGCAATCTGTCTCGCCTTACAGTCTTTAAAGCCTCCAAATTGTGCTTTGCGTTTTTGAAGGTTATCGCCCCTCCAAAGGCATAGTAGCAGTCGTATTTGTCAAACATTTTCACCATCTCGGCAGAGCCGGAATAGCAGTGCAACAGCACTCCACTTGTCAAACGCTGTTTGTTTCTTTCAAGAATTTCACGCGTGTCCTCGTACGCCTCTCTCACGTGCAAAATTACGGGGAGTTTGAGTTCATCTGCAAGTATGAGTTGACGCTCGAATACCTGCTTTTGCGTCTCGCGCGGGCTCAAATCGTAATGATAGTCGAGTCCGATTTCGCCTATGGCGACCACTTTGTCGTGTTCTGCCAAATTGCAAAGCGTGCCGTAATCGGTGTCCTTCATAAGCTTGCTGTCGTGCGGGTGCATACCCACCGCGGCAAACACGTTTTTATACCTGCCTGCTTGCTCGACTGCGAGCAAACTCGACGGCATATCGTAGCCGACGTTTACAACTGCAAGCAATCCGTCTGTTGCAAAATCGCCGACAATTCTGTCGGCGAGTGGAGCAAGGTCGCTATCGTTGAGATGTACGTGCGAGTCGATGAGCATTATCTCACCACGCTACCTGACGGCACAGGTTTTTCGGGAGAGACGAGCACAACTTCCTGCGTGCCGTCTTCCTTGTCGTAGCAGGCGCAAAGGAGCATACCCTGCGACTCTATACCGCGGAGTTTTGCGGGTTTCAGATTGAAGACCACGACGACCTTTTTGCCGACCATCTCTTCAGGCGTATAATACTGAGCGATACCGCTGACGATCGTTCTCGTCTCCTCGCCTATCTTGACGGAGAATTTCAAAAGCTTGTCAGCCTTTTCGACCTTTTCCGCAGTGAGTATCTCGCCGACTCTGAGTTTTATCTTCATAAAGTCGTCAATCGTGATTATGTCAACGACGTTTGCGTTTTCCTCTTTGACTTCCTGTTTTTGTTCGGCCTTTGGTGCTTTTGTTTCTTCCATATTTTCTTCCTTTTCTTCTTTGACGATACCGCGTTTCACAAGGTCCGCCTTGATCTTTGCCCCGTCGAGACGTGCAAACAGGTATTCCGGCTTCTCGGTGACTTTCGTGCCGTTTGCGAGCAACCCGAACTTGTCGAGGTCGTCGTATTCCCTTAGAGACGCACCGCACTGTTCGACCGCCTTCTTCGCGGTGTCCGGCATAAACGGTGAAAGCAAACTTGAAACGATAACTATCGTTTCAGTCAGGTTGTAAAGCACTGTTCTCAGCCTGTCGTGCTTTGCTTCGTCCTTTGCGAGCACCCACGGCATTGTCTCGTCGATATACTTGTTGGCGCGACGAATCACGCTGAATATCTCGCCGAGCGCGTCCGCTACATGATAGGAATCGAGTTTTGCAAATACCCTGTCGCGAAGCGCCTTGGCCGCCACCTTCAATTCATCATCAACAGGCTCGAATGCGCCCTTATCTTCAAGCGTGCCGCCAAAATATTTGTTCGTCATTGCGACCGTGCGTTGCACGAGGTTGCCGTATACGTTGACGAGTTCGCTGTTTATCGTGTCGATGACGATGTCCCAGTTGATTATGCCGTCGTTGTCAAACGGCATTTGCGAAAGCAGGAAATACCTCACCGCGTCCACTCCGAAATATTCGACCAAGTCGTCGGCATAGATGACGTTGCCCTTTGACTTGGACATCTTTCCGCCGTCCTGCAAGAGCCACGGATGCCCGTAGATTTGCTTGGGAAGCGGAAGCCCGAGCGCCATGAGGAAGATCGGCCAGTAGATGACGTGAAACCTCACTATGTCCTTGCCGATGATGTGCACGTCCGCCGGCCACTCCTTTTTGTAGAGGTCGCTCGAATTGCCGTCTTGGTCGTAGCCGATGCCCGTGATATAGTTGGGAAGAGCGTCCAGCCACACGTAGACGACGTGACGCTTGTCAAAATCGACGGGGATGCCCCAGTCGAAGGACGTGCGCGTAACGCAGAGGTCTTGAAGACCCGGCTTCAAAAAGTTGTTGACCATCTCGTTCTTTCTCGACACGGGGACGATAAAATCGGGATGCTCGTCATAATATTTCATCAAGCGGTCGGCGTATTTGCTCATCTTGAAGAAATACGCCTCCTCCTCCGCCATCTTGACTTCTTTTCCACAGTCGGGGCACTTGCCGTCGACGAGTTGACTCTCCGTCCAAAATGATTCGCACGGCGTGCAATACCAGCCCTTGTACGAACCCTTGTAGATGTCGCCCTGTTCGTAGAGTTTGTTGAAAATCTTTTTGACTTGCGCCTCGTGATCTGCGTCCGTCGTGCGGATAAATCTGTCATAAGACGAATTCATAAGATCCCAAATGCGTTTGATCTCGCCCGCGGCGTTGTCAACGTACTCCTTTGGGGTGATGCCTTGCGCTTTGGCTTTGAGTTGAACTTTTTCGCCGTGTTCATCGGTTCCTGTTTGGAAGAACACGTCGTAGCCCTGCATACGTTTTGCGCGCGCCAAAGCATCGGAGAGCACGATTTCGTACGTGTTGCCGATGTGAGGTTTGCCTGACGCATAAGGAATTGCGGTTGTGAGATAGTATTTGCCTCTCTTGTACATAGTTTCCTCTCTTCGCGGACGAATGGAATCCGCTCTAAGTTTCGCGCGAACACTCACGCAATATATTATTATACATAATCTGCGCCGTTTTGTAAATTGTTAGCGCAAAACAAAATTTTTTGACCTTGAAACCCTTTTATTTTTTCAAAATAAAACATTTTTTTGCTTTTCTTGACAAAAGCGTTTGACAAGCAAAGAGCAATGGGTTAGAGTTGCCTTGAGGTATTTTATGCAAAGTGTGACCGAGGTCGGCAAGACCGCAAAAGATTACGACGTCAAAGACGTAAAAAAGAAAGGACTCTTGAAGAGGTTCGCAAGTTATTACCGCCCGTACAAACGGACGTTCGTTCTCGATATGCTCTGCTCGTTTATTCTTGCCGTGAGCGGACTGCTCTACCCCATTCTTTCAAGATACACGCTCAACACCTTTATCCCGCAAGGGATGCTCAAAGAACTGTTGCTCGCCTGCGCGGTTCTGCTTGGGGTATATTTTTTGCGCGCTTTTATGAAATACTGCATCAACTATTACGGACACGTGATGGGCGTGAATATGCAGGCGGATATGCGAAGCGAACTTTTCCGCCACCTCGAAGGCTTGCCTTATTCCTTCTACGACGACAACGAGACGGGTCAACTTATGACGAGAATGACCAACGACCTGTTCGACGTGTCGGAACTTGCGCACCACGGCCCCGAAAACATATTCATCACTTCGTTTATGACTATCGGCGCGTTTGCGTATCTTTGCACGATAAACTGGAAACTCTCCCTCATAATCTTCGCTTTTCTCCCCCTATTGTTCGTTATCGCGTGGTTTTCGAGAAAACAGATGACGAAGGCGTTTCAAAAGAGCCGTGAGGAGATTGGCAACATCAACGCGACGCTTGAAAACAGCATAGCGGGCATTCGCGTCACGAAGGCGTACGCGAACGGCGAGCGCGAACAAGAACGATTTGAAAAGAACAACAAAAATTACGTCAAAGCAAGGAGCAAAGCCTACAAGGCAATGGGCACTTTCTTTGCGAATATGGGCTTTGTGAGCGAACTCTACAACGTCATAGTTTTGGTCGCTGGCGGACTGTTCTGCATCTATGATGCAGAAAACTTCAACTACGCCGACCTCGTGGCGTTTATGATTTCGATAAATCTGTTCATCTCGCCCATTCAAACCCTCATCGCATTCTTCGAGCAGTTGCAGGACGGTATCACGGGCTTCAAACGCTTCGTGGCGATAATCGACGTCCCCATCGAAAAGGACGCGGAGGACGCAGTTGACGTTGAAAACCCAAAGGGCGATTTGAAATTCGAACACGTCTCGTTTGCCTACGTCGACGAACGCAACGTATTGAAGGACGTATCTTTTGAAATTCCGTCCGGCAAGACCTATGCGTTCGTGGGAGCGAGCGGTGGCGGCAAGACGACGATTTGTCATCTCATCCCCAAATTCTACAACGTGGAGGTCGGGACAATCAGCCTAGACGGAACTCCTATAAACAAACTCACGAACGCGTCGCTGAGAAAGTCGATAGGCATCGTCCAGCAGGACGTTTTCCTGTTTACCGGCACTTTCAAGGAGAATATCTCCTACGGCAAACTCGGCGCAACCGACGATGAAATCGTCGAGGCGGCAAAACGCGCGAATATTCACGACTACATTATGAGCCTGCCCGAGGGCTACGATACGCAAATAGGCGAGCGCGGTATAAAACTCAGCGGAGGACAAAAGCAACGCCTATCTATCGCGCGCGTTTTTCTCAAAAACCCGTCCGTACTCATCTTGGACGAGGCAACGAGCGCGCTCGACAACACGACGGAGGCTCTAATTCAACGCTCACTATTTGACCTATGCAAAGGCAGAACAACGCTTATCGTCGCGCACAGACTTTCGACCATACGCAGTGCGGACAGAATTTTCGTCATCGATAACGGCGAGATAAAAGAAGAAGGCACGCACGAAGAACTCGTCACAAAAAACGGCGCATACAAGGCCCTCTACGACAGTCAGTTTTCAGCCGTAGAGGATTTCGATTTGAGCAAGACCGCATCAATCGACTGATTTTGCCAAAAACAGCCGTTTTATATGACAAATGTATGACTTAAAGCCTATTTTTTTGAATATTTTTCAACCTTTTTGTTGCATTTTGAAATATGCGATGATATAATAACCTTAAGAAAAATTTATAATTGCTGGGAGGCATAAAAATGAAAGATTTCGCAAAAAAGTATCTTGCTTGGTACAATGGTCTTAGCAAAGTAGTGAGAGCACTTCTCTGCTTGCTTTGGGACGTTCCGTCCAACCTCTGCCGTTTCTCGAAGAGCGCGCTCAAAGACAACACTCTCGGTGTGGTTCTCGCAATCGTAGCCGCGGTGTTCGGCGGTTGGATTTTGTTCGTAGTCGACCTCTGCTGCATCCTCTTGTTGGACAAAGTATTGTGGCTTGATGAACTCGAAGAAGCCGAAGCGGCGCCTGCTGAGGCAGCACCTGCTGAAGAAGCACCTGCAGCCGAAGAAACTCCCGCAGCTGAGGAAGCACCTGCTGAAGAAGCAAAAGAGGAATAACCTTTCCAAAAAAAAAGAAACCGCTCGATTGAGCGGTTTTTCTTTTGCAAAGAATCTCATTTTAAATATACTGCACAATATTTCATTACGGCATAACAAGTTTTGCCGTCCTTTATCTTTCCCGTCATTATATCGTCCAAAACGGCTTTTACGGGACGCTTGTGCGCAGAGATGAATTCGTCTTCGTCAAGATGCTTCTCGCGCTTTTTAAGCCCTTTTGCGAGGAAAATATAGAGATGCTCGTTCGTATACCCCGGCGTTGGGTAAATCATCCCGAAAGGCTCGATGGAGTCGCAGTCGTAGCCTATCTCCTCGACGAGTTCCCTTTTTGCCGTGACGATTGCCTCTTCGCCCTTTTCCAGTTTGCCTGCGGGAATTTCCTCGATCACTTCGCCGTACGGATAGCGGAATTGTCTCACCAGCCACATATCCTCGCCGTCCACGGCAAGTATCGCCGCCCCGCCCGGGTGCTCGACGTATTCGCGCATAGATAGGTTTCCGTCGGGAAGCTCGACGTCGTCTTTTTTCAGATTGATTATCCGCCCGTGATACAGTTCACGGGAGGATATCGTCTTTTCTTTTAAATCTTTGTCCCGAGTCATACGAAAGTATTATGCCGCCAAGGTGAGAAGCAGCGACACCATAATAAACTCAACGCTCAGTTTGAGGCTCTCTCTCCCGTATTCGTCCTCGTCGATAGTGAATATCATGAAAGGTTGAGTATTCGGGTTGTTTGCAACCGCTCCGCCCACGTAAATCGCCTGACGCTCGTTTCCTTCCGCGTCCTTGACAGTCTTTATGTGGTATACGCCGTCGAAGGCAATACCAAACGTAAAGTCTTCGGGGATCTTGTCAAGAATGTCTTCGGGTATTTTGTGCGTGCGCTCTATGTCCGCGATAATTGACCTGATGCCCTCGTCTTCAAGGTCGAAACCGATGAGATAGAGCCCGAGACTGTCCTTCATAAGATTAAATGAGTCGACTACGTGGTCGAGGGTGAACCCGGGGAACATCTCCACGACGTAAGGCTCAACCACGGCGTCGTCAAGGTCAATATCGTAAATCGTAGACGCCACGGAATCCAAATCTACGTTGAACGTGGTCAATATGCTTTCAAGCATTGGCATAATCGCCTTCGTCTTGATTTGCGCGTGAACCTTGCCGTCCGACGTAAATTCGAAGTAGCTCTCGTCCTTTTCAAACACCCAAGAGAGGAAACCGTAGGAGTAGCCTGCAACAGAACTCTTTGACTTTATCGAATAGCGCTTGGTCGTTTCAAAATGCGTTCCCGTGTCGGCTTGCGGCTCTCCGCCATACTTCGGAGTGAAGCCTTTTACCATATTAAAATACGCAAAATTCACGCCCTCAAAACTATCCGCCCCATTTATCAAACCGATTGCCACATCGGTATGGAACTCTTCGCAATCCTTGTACATTCTGTTGATTTGTTCGACTTTTATGCTCTTGTAAACGGAGAGAGCATTCGGTGATGCAAGTCCGAGTTCTTCAAACTTGGCTTGCGTTGTCGCCGCGAGAACGGCGTGTCCCAAATTGGACGGGTGCGTCCAGTCGCTGAACATAAGATCCGCGCCCTTGCAATCTGCGCTATTGCTCTCAAGCGTGCCGTAATACACCTTGCCGTTTCTGACGTCGGTCCTGGCGTAGTCGTCAAACGCCTTATTAGCGTCGATAATATAGATCGAGCCCGGGTTGTTTTCGAGGTATTCGTCCAGCATGCCGTTGAGTTTGTTGAGGAGTTCTTGCGCTACGAGTCTGACTTGCTCGATAGTCGTAATCTTCGTCCCTTCCGCGCCGAATCTGCCGTCGTCGGTGATTTGAGCGAGTTCTTGAATCAAACTGCTGTAGAGGAACTTAGAGCCGCCGAATACTGGGTTGTAGACCTTTTGGAAGAATATCTTTGCATTCGGGTTCATCTCTCTCAAAGTGCTGACGATGTCGCAGATGTCTTGATAGCTGTTGGGAAAATTGAAATTGACTTCCCAGCGATTGCCGTATTGGTCCTTGCTCACGGAATATCTCGTGGCGCGACCACCGTCATGCAAAAGATTGATGAGCGTCTTGTTTTCCGCGTTTGCCGCCTTGCCCGCCTCATACTTTTCTTCAAAATCGGGATCCGCAACCTCCAACATCAAGAGCCCCAAATCGTATTGCAAAAGATTGTTGCCGAGTATGGAGATGTGAATGATATCAGCCTCTTTGATGTGCGTTTTCATAAGAGTCGCTGACTCGCCTTCGCGTTGGAGCAATGCGAGCATGCCGCCCTCGATATCTTCACCCATCATACTGCCCGACGTCTTGTGCCCGGAAACCGAGTGATTGTAATATTTGAAACCGTTCGTTCTGCCAAGCAGCGCGTAATAGCCGTAGTTGTCTCTCTCGCTGAGCGGAGACGGACCTATAAGCGCCTCTGCAATCGAGTCGCCAAGATAAACTATCGTCTTTTGCGGTTCTTGTATTTCGGAATTGTTTTTATTGCATGAAACCGCCAAAATCGAAGTGGCGGCAACGATTAAAACAAGCGCAAGCACGAGCAAAAACTTTTTCATAATGTCCCCCAAACAAATACTAAACTTATTTTACTACTAAAAACTCATAAAGTAAATAGTCAAATGTATGAAAAAAGAGAAGATTTTCTTCTCTTTCATACAGTTTGTCAGATTTTTTCGACAAACCTTACAGCCTTCATTTTTTGGTCGGTCAGCGGACGGTCTCCGCGGTTCGTCCTTACGTTTGCAATCTTGTCCACCGTTTCCATACCTTCGACGACCTTGCCGAACGCCGCGTATTGTCCGTCCAAAAAGTCGCAATTTGCGTGACAAATGAAGAATTGCGAGGACGCCGAGTTGTAAAACTGACTTCTCGCCATCGAAATCACTCCGCGGGAGTGCGAGAGATTGTTTCTCACGCCGTTGACAAAGAATTCGCCTTTGATTTCCTCGTCCGCGCCGCCCATGCCGGTGCCCGTCGGGTCTCCGCCCTGAATCATAAAGCCCTTTATGACTCTGTGAAAGATGAGTCCGTCATAAAAGCGTATGCCCACGAGTTTTTGAAAGTTCGCCACCGTTATAGGCGCGTTTTTGGGGTCGAGTTCAACGACGATACCGTCCCCGCTCTCCATAGTGATTTTTACGAAATTCGTGATGTTGTTGGTTTCTCGGTACATGGGTTTACTCCTAATATTATTTGGATAATGAGAAGTTAATCTTCAAAAACCGTGCGATTTGGATGAGATGCAAGGAAGAGTGCTTTTTGCGAGGACCAAAGCGCACATAGGCGCACACGATATCGGAGCAAAACCGCTATGACACCGCAAGTCGCCAAATAGCGTGGTTTTAGATACTTTTCATGAGGCTGCGCGCCACCGTCATAGCGGAAGTCCAAGCCCACTGCAAATTATAGCCCCCGCAGTCCCCGTCTATGTCGAGCGCTTCGCCAACCGCATAGGCGTTTTTGGCGCGCGTAGACATCAGGTTTTCATCAAATTCGCGTGGGTCGAGACCGCCGGACATAACTTGCGCAAGGCTGACGTCGCCAAGTCCCTCGATTTCAAATTTGTAGTTCTTTATCGTGTTTGCGAGCACGCCGATTTTGGCTTGCGCCGGCTCGTCGGGAGAGCAATTTGCCGCTTCGATTATGCGCTCTTGCACCTTTGAATGGAAAGTGCCGAGCATAAGTTCGCCAACGGTGAGGTTTGCGCCGCGCTTTCTCAAAATATCTTCGACCTCCGCGCGAGAATACTCGGGCATAAAGTCAATCGTCAAAATATCGCCGATTTTGGCTCTGTCGCGAGCGAGTTCGCTGGACATATTAAACACCGCTATTCCGCTCACGCCGAATTCTTTGAAGAGCACTTCGCCGACCTCGTAGCGATAGCCGATACGCACGCCTGCCTTGACTCTCACGCCTTGCAACCCCTTCAAAGGCTCCTTGTTGGTCTTTATGGGAGCAAGGGACGGACGCATTTCACGGCACTTGTGCCCGAATGCGGTAAACAGGCTCGTGCAGTCCTTGCCGAAAGTCGCAGGAGAACCCGTCGCCAAAACGACGCTGTTGCAGGACATGCTGAAAGACTCGTTCGGCTTGCCCTCGCATTTGACTATGCCCTGGACGTTGAAAGTGTCGTTGAAATTCTCGATAAAATTGACGTAGTGGGACAAGAATACTTGAGTGCCCGCTCTGTCCACCGCGCGACGCAGAACGTCGAGCACAGTCGAAGCGCATTCGCTGTACGGATACACTCTTTTGTCAACCGCCTTCGTGATGAGGCCCATCTTCTCGAAAGTCGCAACCGTATCGTGAGCGTCGAACTTGTCGAGAAACTCCTCGATGTATCCCGGACGATTGTAGTGCGCGATATTCATATCGAGGTTGGTGAGATTGCACTTCCCGTTGCCCGTCGCAAGCAGTTTTTTGCCAACGCGATCGTTGCTCTCCAAAAGCGCGACCTTGATGTTTGCGGGCAGAGCCGCCGCCAAGAATAAACCTGCCGCGCCGCCGCCTATGATAATAACGTCAAATTTCAAGTTTTCCATACGATTATTTTAGCATAGCAACCCGATAATTGCAAGGCAATTATTTGCTATTTTATCCTTTGCAAATTGAAAAAGCAAGCCGTAATGGCTTGCCTTTTTTCAGCTGAAATATCCAAAGATGAGCAGTACCGAAATCGCAAGAATCGCAAGTACGACTGCCGCCGGTAAAAACAGCGTATAGAACGCCGAGAACAATAGGGCGAACCAATCTTTTTTTTCAAGTTTGAGTTTTTCGCCCGGAGGAAGCATATCCTTTTGTTGATTGAGTCTCGTCATCAACTCAAAGAAACCTTCCCTACGCTTTATCTCGGTTCTTTCTTTCTTTTCCGGATCAGTCTTTCGCATTGATATCCGTCGGTTCTTCTTGCTTCGGAGCCGCTTCGGGTGCCGGATCCATAACGGACTCGACGGGTTCGCCGACCGGTTCAATCACAAGATCGTTATCCTTTTTTGCGTATGCGCCGACGTCAACTTTTACGCCGTCAACCTTTGCGGTCTTTTTGACCATCTTCGGCAATTCGAACAGATAGTTGCCGTCTTTGTCGAGTTTTTGCTCCAAACGATGGCACGCAACGAAGTGACCGGGTTCGACCTCAACGAGTGGCGGCGGAACTCTGTCGCACTTGTCGCACTTCATATAGCAACGAGTGTGGAATTTGCAGCCCTGCGGAGGACGAATCGGGCTCGGGATATTGCCCTCGAGCAAAATTCTGTCCTTGGACAAACTCTCGATATCTGTCGTCGGAATAGAACTAAGAAGCGCGATTGTGTACGGATGGCGCGGGTCGTTGAATATCGTCTCCGCATCAGCGTACTCGACGAGGTTGCCGAGATACATAACCGCAATCTTGTCCGAGATGTAGCGCACGACGGACAAATCGTGAGAGATGAAGAGATAAGTCAAGTTCTCTTTCTCTTTGAGTTCGTCAAGCAGGTTGATAATCTGCGATTGAATGGACACGTCGAGAGCGGAAACGCATTCGTCGCAAACGACGAATTTCGGTCTGACCGCAAGTGCACGCGCAATGCAGATACGCTGTCTTTGACCACCGGAGAATTGGTGCGGATAGCGGTGCAACATATAGTCTTGCAAACCGCACTCTTCCATGACCTTGATGATGTATTCTTTCATGGCTTTTGCGCCGTGACGGAAGAACTTGTGGGTGACAAGCCCTTCTTCAATGATTTGACCGACAGTCATACGCGGGTTCAAACTTGAATACGGGTCTTGGAAGATGATTTGGAGATCGCGTCTTAATGGTCTTATCTCGTTGTATTTGAGACGAGCAAGGTCGACGCCTTCATCCGTCATTCCGTCGTACTTCAAGAACTCTTCGTTGTCTTTATACTTCGCCTTGATTTCCGCAAGTTTTGCACGTTGCTCGTCGTTGAAGGCCATGAGGCGATCGATTTCCGCCTGCAACAATTCCACTTGAGCACGGCATTTCTGAAGTTTCGGGTTGTCTTCCGCCTTGATGACGGTGCCGTCCTTTTTGACCTTGTCGTCGAGACCTTCGTAGTACTCAACCTTGGTTTTTACGGTTGCGAGTTTACTGCGCAATTTTGCGATACGGACGTTCACATTGTGAATTGCAAGGAGTTGATTGCAACCTTCTTGTCTGTCTTCGACGGCAAAGAAACCGCCGACTATCTTGACGATATGAAGGAGTTGCGTCTTAGCGTTTGCCTTTGCAAGGTTGCACTTTTGCAAGAGGAAGAAATCCGCGTTGTCTTCGCCGATCTCGTCGACCTGTTTTTGCAATGCTTCGGCTTGCGCCGCGAGTTTTTTGTACTTTGCGATATACTTGCCGATATGAACGATAGTGTCCTTGATGTAAGCAGGAGCGACCTCTGCGAGCGTACGCCCGTAGTAGATGCTCTCGCCTGCAGTTTGATCGTAGAGTTGCAAGAGGACTCTACCAAAGGTAGATTTTCCGCAACCGGACTCGCCGACGACGCCGATAGTCTCGCCTTCGCAGATGTCGAGAGAGATATCCTCGTTCGCTTTGACGTAAAGCTGTTCTCTTTGGAAGATAGAGGATTTGGCTATCGGGAAGTACTTTTTGAGATTAGAAATCGATAACAACTTGTTTTTTGTGTTCTCCACTTTGCCTGTCCTCCTTTTTAGCATAGAAACATCTTACCTTTTGTCCCGGTACGACCTCTTCGAGAGTGGGCTCTTCTTCGAGGCATCTTTGCGTGCAGTACTTGCAGCGCGGTGCAAACTTGCATCCCTTCGGCAATGCGAGCGGATGCGGCACTACTCCGGGAATCGGGTCGAGTTTTTCACCGACTGATTCCATACGCGGAATTGAGTGCATAAGTCCTTCGGTGTACGGATGCGAATATACGCAATTCGTGAAGATGACGTTTGCCGGCGCCTGCTCGACGACCTGTCCGCAGTACATGACGACAACGTCGTCCGCCATCTCGTTGATAACGCCGAGGTCGTGGGTGATGAAGATGATTGACGTGCCGTTTTCGCGTTGCAAATCGTTCATAAGCGAAAGAATTTGCGCCTGAATCGTGACGTCAAGTGCGGTTGTCGGCTCGTCCGCAATCAAGATCTTCGGACGGCAAGCGAGCGCCATTGCGATCATAACGCGTTGACGCATACCGCCGGAGAGTTGGTGCGGATATTGCCTCATAACCGCTTCCGGGTTCGGAATTTGAACCGCTTCAAGCATCTCGAGAGCCTTCTTCGCTGCTTCCTTTCTTGTCATGCCTTGGTGGATGATGAAAGGCTCGGAAAGTTGCTTCTTGACGTTGAATACAGGGTTCAAACTCGTCATCGGTTCTTGGAAGATGACCGAGATAGCGTTGCCGCGGATTTGATACATCTCGTCCGTGGAAATCTTGGTCAAGTCTCTACCCTCGAACAGAATTTCGCCCGATTTGATATAGCCGTTTTCATCGAGAAGGCGCAGAATGCTCATTGCGGAGACGCTCTTGCCTGAGCCCGACTCGCCGACTATACCTATTGTTCTGCCGGGTTCAACGGAATACGTGACGCCGTTGACGGCTTTGACGATACCTTTTTTCGTATAGAAGAAAGTATGCAGATCTTTAACTTCAAGTAATGCCATACTACAACCTCCTAACGTTTATTCGTACGCGGGTCCATGACGTCGCGCAGAGCATCGCCGATGATATTGATGCAAATCGTGGTGATTGCAAGGAATATCGACGGGAACAACCACAGCCACCAATAGTTGCCGATGATTGTCAAGTTTCTGGTAGCATTGAGCATATTGCCCCACGTCGGTCTCGGGAACGTGACGCCGAAGCCCAAATACGAGAGGCCTGACTCGGTAAGCATACAACCTGCGAAGTCGAGCGTCAAGGTGACTATGATGACCGAAATGACGTTTGGCAAAATGTGCTTAAACGCAATCCTCAGTTCGCTGACGCCCATAGCCTTTGCCGCGGTGATATACTCACACTCTCTTGTGGCAAGCACCTGACCGCGAACGAGTCGCGCGAGGCCTGTCCAAGAGAGCACGCCGAGGATGACCATGATTATGAATATTCGCATATCCTCTCCGATTGGCAACTTGCTCATAATCGCGGACAAAATCATTGCAAACGGCAGGAACGGAATTGCGCCGACGACTTCAGTCACACGCATAAGGAACATATCGACCTTTCCGCCGAAGTAGCCGGAGATAACGCCGATGATGATACCGATGATGGACGAAATGATAACTGCAACCGCGCCGATTGTGAGAGTCATACGTCCGCCGTTGACAAGACGTTTGAACACGCTTGCGCCGTTTGCGTCCGTGCCGAAGATATAGCCCTTGAGACCGCTCTTTTCGACAAGTTTGTTGTCAGAGCTGACTGCATAAGATTGATACGCTTCCGCATAGACTGTAGAGACTTTGCCGTCACCTTTTTCGCTTATTTTCAGTTGTCCGTGAATGTTATCGCCCCATGCGTAGACGTAGCCGTCGTTGGAAACGCCGAGATAGTGTTCCGCACCTGCAGAAATTTGCGTAAAGTATCTTGTTAGACCAAGTGCCGGAATATCAGTCAACCCTTCGCCAAAGTCGCCGGAGAACAAAACTCTATTCTTGCCCGATGCCTCTTGAACCAAAATCGCGAGGTTGGAATTTGCGCAAGCAAGCGACAAAATAGTGCTGTTTGTGAGAACGAGGTCTTGATCCGCAGACGCGACGTCGTTCATCTTGTATTTGAGTTTGATAGCGTTTGCTTCATAGTTGACGAGCAGTTTTTGGTCATATGTGACGCCGTACATAGAAGTGCGCGTGACGTCAATATCGTAGAACTTGTCTCCCTTGTTTGCAAACTTGGAAGCATTGCGGTAGGTGTTTGTATTACCCCAAACACGCACTGTACCGTCTTTCATCAAAATCGCGGTGATCTGGTTGCCACAAACAAGTTTTTTGACGTTTGCGACGTCAATCTTGCCACCCATACGCAAATCTTCAGGCATCATTATGATATTGTGATTTGTCTCTTGGTTTGCAATATCAGTTTCGTTTTCGATATATTGACCGAGTTCTTTATGTCCCCATGCATAGACCGTGCCATCGTCTCCGATTGCAACAATATGGTCCGTGCCCGCCGCAACGTATTCAATCTTTGCGTCCTTTACGGCTTGAGGAATACTCTTTTCTATATCGATCTTGGTCGTACCGATCTTGGTGACGCCCCAAATGTAAATATTGCCGGTATCAGACAACCCAACCGTAAAGAATGAACTGGAACTAATGCTTTTGATGTGTCCGTCAAGTTCTTTCGGGAGAGACAACATGCTGACAGTAGGTGGCAAATATGCTTGCGACGACGCTTTATACAAATCTGTGTAAGTCGGCATGCAAAGCGGGCCTATAAACACAAAGAGGAACATTGCGATAACGATAACGAGCGCGGTAACGGCAAGTTTTTTCTCAAAGAAAGCCTTGACGTATTGTTTGCCCGGGCTGACGATTTCTTCGACGTCAGTAAGTTTCGCCTTTTTGCGCTTCTTATTCTTTTTGCCATCTTCTTGAGGAGTTTCGGCATCTGCAAGTGCCTGTTGCTCTTCGAGAGCCTTCTCCTCTTCCGCGGCTTTTTGCGCTTCTTCAAATTTCTTTTCCGCTTTGATAAAGTCGTTTGCGGCGATCTTGCTTGCGCCCCAAATCATACGAACTATCCATCCGCCGACTATCTTACAAACATGCCCTAACTTTTTGAAAAACTGTTTTGCCTTTGTTTTACCATCAGCTTGTTTGTTTGCATCGTTTAAAACAGGCGCTTGCACGTCGCTCGACTCGGCAACCGTTTCGGGGGATATTTCTTCCGTCACGTTTGCTTGCTCATCGAGAACCGCTTGCGGCTGTTCTTCTTGAACGGGTTGTACGTCGGAGACTTCTTGCTCGAGTTTTTGCTCTTCAAGATTCAAGTTTTCGTCTTTCTTCTTAGCCATAAGTCACCTCCTTATTTATTGACGCGGACGCGCGGATCCGCGAGACCGTATGCAAGGTCGATAATCAAGTTGCCAAGCAGCGACAACGTGACGTAGAACATTTGTAGGAACAGCACTACTTCAAAGTCAAACGCATTGAGCGCCGTAATAAGCAAGTTACCCATGCCGTTGAGCCCGAAAATCTGCTCTATCATGACCGAACCTGAGAATATACCAAGGAACCAGCCGACGACAAGCGTGATGACCGGGATAAGCGCGTTTCTCCAAGCGTGGCTATATATGACCGTACGTTCTTTGAGACCTTTTGCACGCGCGGTACGGATGCAGTCCATACCGAGCGCTTCAATCATACTGGCGCGGACGTATCTCGTCATACCGCCGAGCGAACAGAAAGTCATGACGATAAGCGGAAGCGCAAGATAATACATCTTGTCTCCAAACGCTTTAAGTCCGGTGAAGTCGTTGCCCGGAGTACCAAAGCCCGACGCAGGGAACCATTTTGCATTCCAGCAGAATATCCAAATAAACAGGATTGCAATGATAAACGTCGGCAAACTGTAGCCGATTATCGTGAGCACCTGCATCGTCTTGTCTCCACGACTTCCTCTATGCACCGCAGTTGCGATACCGAGAGGAATCGTGATGCCAAGCGCCAATAAAGTCGCAAAAATGTTTATGAACACCGTATTCCCCATCGGCGCTTTGACGACTTCCATGACGTCTTTTTTGTATATTTGCGAATAGCCGAAATTGCCTTGCAACATACCTCTCGGCTGGCCATCGTGATACGGGTAAAAACCAAGCCAGCGTAAATAGCGAACAAACAAATTGTTCGTCTCAGTACCATTTGCGTACTGCTTTTCAAGGGTCAATTCTTCAATGAGCGCACGCTTTTCCTGAGCAGGCAAACGTCTATACGCATCATTGCTTTCGACCTCCATTTTGGCTTCTTGGAACTCCCTATTACCCGTAGGAACAGACCAATAAATCATAAACATCAAAAATGACAATATGACCCACACCAAAACCATATATACTAATCTTTTGAGTATATATTTGAGCATAGTTGTTCTCCTTTTTGTTTAGTAAAACAAAACCATTTATACCGTTTCCGATATAGATGGGTTTGCTTTGCCCTTTTACCCAATAGGGCGAAGCCAAAGGCTCCGCCCCATTTGGTTTAACAAATTTTTCTATTTCTCAATTATTCATTGAGCATATAGAAGTCTGCATAGTCCTTGAGGTAGTATGCGTTGTCGCCTTCGTCATAAATTGACGGGTCGATAGACAAAGCCCAAGAATAATCATATGCAGCGCTTGAGAAAGATGATGCGAAGTTGAAGCAGTTGTAGATTGGCTTCACATAAAGGCCAACACCGTACAAACCTTGATACAATTCATCAAGCATCGGCATGAAGTCACCCTTTGTGTTGAAGATTGCAAAACCTGCTTGTGCGTATGCAGAACCGTTTTGGAATTCAGTCACAAGGAGATCCGTGAAATCATTGTTGACTGTACCATACCAGTTGAGAACGAGTGGCATATAGTAGCAACCGTTTTCTTCATCGTAGACTGTCGTCAAAGAACCATCAACAGAAGCAAACTCTTTGTCCCATTCGAACATATCTTCTTCAGCAATCTTCTTGTAACGGACGCCGGTGCCATTGTATGCAGAACCATCTGCATTGTAGATCCAGCCGTTTGCCGCCAAGAGGTCTTTTGCTGCGTCAACGCTCTTCGTGTAAGTGTTGAGGATGATGTCATCCTTGACTGCTTGATACATCCAAGCACCGGTGTAGTACGGACCGTCAACGACGCCGCCGTAACCGCCTGTAAATTGTGATGCAAAGTCAGATCTGTCGAGGCAGAGTGCGATTGCTTCACGAACTGCTGCGAATTGGACAGGACCGAGGTCGCTACGGAAACCGATCTTACCATAACCAGCACGAGAGTAGTGCGTCAAGGTTGCTACGTCATCATCTGTGCCCAAAGTACCGTCTGCGCCCTTTGCGAGTGCGATTGCTTCGTTGGTTTCGTTGCCACCCGTGATACCGGAGATAACGTCAACGCCACCGGATGTGAAGTCAGCAAGTTGTGTGTCTGCGACGAGTTTCTTGTAAACGACTGTCGTGATGGACGGTTTTGTGCCCTCATAGTTGCCCTTGTAGTAGGTGTTCTTTCTGAGAGTTGCAGTCTTTGTTGATTCATCATAACCTGTGACAACGTATGCGCCGCTGTATGGATACGTCGTATCTGTATTCATTGCGGAATCATAAATGTGTTGTGCCTTGACGTAGCTGTTGCCATTCTTCGCATAGAAGTTGCCGGAGATGTAAGCACCGTTGCCATCGTCTGCGATGTCTGCGCCTTCACCGAGCCACATCGGAAGGTATTCTGGGCTGAAACCAGCAAGAATAAGGTTGTAGTAATAATCTGCATAGGCTGCTTTGATTGTCACAGAGAACTTGTAGGTGCCAAGAAGTCTATAACCGGAGAATGCCTTGTTTGCAGTAGCATTACCAACTGTTGCGCCTTGGTTTGTGCCATCGTATGCTGCGAAATCTTCATAACCAACGTAACTGAGACCTGCTTTTGTATCTTTTCTTGCTGCTTCTGTTGCAACAGGAGAAGAGAAGACAAGTGCTCTAACGAGGTAGTTCTTTGCAGTGATTGCAGAACCATCGGAGAACTTGAGGTCGTCTTTGATTTCGATTGTGAAAGTCAAAGTGCCGTCTTCGTTGAGAGTTCTTTCAAGAGACTTGACAACTTGATCGTCAACTTGATAGCCACCCTCTTTGTTTGTCGTGATTGTGCCGAGACCGCTAGCAAGCGAGTTAACTGCGTTGTCAGATGCATTCGAAGAAGAAACACCAAAGCTCGGATAACGGAAACGTCCGCCGAGTTCTGTCGTGCTACCGAGGATGATCTTGTCGTCGTCAGAAGTCCAGTCGATAAGTGCATCCTTCGGCGCCCAATATGGGTTGGTTGGATGCTCTGTCACGCCGTGCAACTTCTTGTTGTACATATCATAGTACTCGTTGCTGTAAAGCGGGACTTCCGGAAGCAAGATGTTCCAACGTTGAATGTAGAGTTTCCACCATTCAGCATAGATGTCATCTTGAGTCTTGTTTGCCCAATCGCCAGCTGCAGGAACTTGAGTGTTGAAAACCATTGCCATGGAGAGGAAGTCCAATCCAAGTTCTGTCAACACTGCGCCTTCTGTCGTAGAAGAAGCAACATGATCGTTTGCAACGTAGATGTAAGCACGTCCGTCTGCTTTTTCGATGACGTCGCTGATTCTGACTTCTACACCGAGAGTGTCATACAAGGATTGATAATCTACGCCATATTCGAGTTCCGCATACTTTGCAAGACTTTCATTTGCGAATTCGCTCTCTCCGCAGACGGAGCAAACGTGATTTGCAAATGTGTGGCCGGTAGCTGCAATTGCGCGAGTTTCGGTGTTACCCTTGTCGCTCTCTCTCTTTTCCAAACCTGCTTTCGTGCAAGTAGCAGCGGCAACTTGTTCCCATTCGCCACATTTCTCTTCTGTCTCTGCCGGCTTCTTGTTGCAAGCCGCAAGAACAATGGACAATGAAAGAACAACAACGATTACCAATGCTAACCATTTGAATTTCTTCATTTTATTTACCTCCAAATTTATTATTTCTAAATGAAGTTTCTTTTTGTTATTGTTTGATCCATATCAATTTATCAAGTCGCCGGGGGCGGAAACCCACGATTTCGCATACGATTTCGACACGTCGAAAATATACGAAAAGTCGCGTGACTCCCCCTATCCCGCGCGATACTTTCAAAATTTGATAATGCTATTCTAACTTTAACCCGCTAAATTGTCAACAAAATTGACCCACAAATATTAAAAAAATATTAAAAAAAGGTCGTATCTATAGAGTATTATCGTCAAAATGTATAAAAACCCAATATTCACTGCATAAAACTTATATTTATGCAAAATATCACCCTTTTTGCCCCCAAAACACTTTTTTATAAAAAAACTAAAGATTTCTTTATCAAACAATTTTCCGTTTTTTCGAGAAAAACCACCTGTTTTTTGCTCATTTACCCCTCTTGCGCGCCCACGCGCGCGCTTCACACACATATAAACAATACAAATAGCCGCAAATTCCGCAAAAATTTTCTATTTGTTTTGGCATTTTTGCAACTTTTCTGCGCCCGCTCTATATAATATTGTACGCGCGCGCGAGCCTTATCCACAAAACCGCCGTCGTCTCTGCCAAAAAAAACGAACCCACATTCGTGAGTTCGTTTTATTTGGCGTGGTGGAGACGATAAGGCTCGAAAAATAGCGAGCGGAGGGCTGGCACTCGTGAGCGAAGCGTCTCGCAATAAATTGCTCGTCCTCTATGTCGTTCACAATTCTTGCAAGCAATTTGCTCTCTCATTGCGGTCACTTGTGACCGTGGGCATAAGTTGACTGCATAGCAGTCTTCCATTGTATAACAATGGAAACGAGCCGTCGTCTCTGCCAAAAAAAACGAACCCACATTCGTGAGTTCGTTTTATTTGGCGTGGTGGAGACGATAAGGCTCGAACTTATGACCTCCACGATGTCAACGTGGCGCTCTAACCAACTGGGCTACGCCTCCACGCCTTGAAAGCAAGAGTTATAATACACTACTTTTTTGAGTTTGACAAGCGTATTTTGCAAATTTGGCAAATTTTGCGAAGAACTCTCTTCCCCCGCCAACAAAAATGTGATAAAATGTTGGCATGGAAGCAAAAAAGGCGTGGATAATTGTCGTTGTGGCTGTCATTATGGCGGCACTACTGGCGGGATACGTCACTCTCGCCGTGTTTTTCTTTTATATTCCGCGCTACGTGCTTGACTTTGAAAAATTTGACATATCAGAAAAACCGATAGAAGACGAAATCACCGTTATGAGTTTCAACGTGCGCGGCTATACGTCTGAGGACAAATTCAAAAAAAGTTGGTTCTATCGCGCCAAATTGCAACGCTACGTGATAACCGAAAACGCCCCCGACATAATCGGCTTTCAAGAAGCGACTGATAATTCAATATGGTATTTCACTCACCGTTTGGTCGGCTATTCGTTTTTGATAGCGCAGACGGATTTTGAAAACAAAGAGAAAAACCTGTATATCGCCTATCGCGCGGACAGGTTTGAACTTAAAGAAGAAGGATATTTTTGGCTGTCCGAAACCCCCGACGTTCCCAGTAAGAGTTGGGACGCCGCCTGCGTTCGTTCCGCCGCCTACGTCACTCTCAAGGACAAGCAAACGGGCAAGGTTTTTACCGTCTTGGACACTCACCTCGACCACGTAAGCGAAGCGGCGCGCGTAAACGGGATGCAAGTCATCCTCGACAAGAAGCAAACTCTCGGTTTTGACACTTTTATACTCATGGGCGACATGAACTCCCCCTCGTGGAGCGCGGCTCACAATAAAGCGACGAGCGGCGGTCTATTCGATGCGAGCGACGTCGCCGAAAACACGTATTTCGGCAGAGGTTCGACTTATCACAGTTGGGGCGAATGGTTGGACGGAGTGCCCATAGACTTTTTCTTCGTCACTCACGACGTAAACGTCTCGGAATACAAGGTCTTTGACAAGACCTACGACGGCGTATATCCGAGCGACCACTTCCCCATCGTGATGAAAATCACGATTTAAAGCAGCACGACACAAGCGCAAGTCTCAGTTGTTGAACAATTGTTTTTTAAATTTAAAATTCTTTCCCGAACGAGCAAATTCGGCCTGTTTGCGTATAGACAAACGAAGCGGGTTGTGTTATCATAAAATTTGAGGTGAGAATATGGCGAATTTTGAAATTGTCATAGACAACGTAGCGGTCTTTTCAGGCGAACGCGCAGACGTCCGTCCCGAGGTCGTATTGCCGATTTCCTTCACGATAGACGGCAAAACGCTCAAGACCGTTGACGAAGACGCACTTCGCTCCGCTCACCAAAACGGACGTTCCGTACGCACGCAAATTACGCCGAAAGACTCCACTCTCGCGCTCGAAAAACTGCTCGAATCGGGCAAAGACGTCTTGCTTATGAGCGTATCCTCCGGCATCAGCGAGAGTTTTGCCACGGCAAGTTATATCGCCCACGGTTTGAGCATCAAATATCCCGACCGCAAAATAACAGTAGTCGACACCCTCTCCTGCGGAGCAGGCGAAGGGTTATTGTTCGCGCTTGCAACGAAATGGCGCGAGAACGGGCTGAATATGGCGGAGGTCGAAGCGAGATTGCACGAAGCAAAACTCAAACTCCACCACGTATTCGTCACCGACGACTCCAATCTCCTTTCAAGCAGCGGCATAATCCCCAAAAACGAAGTCGTAAACGTCAAACCAATTTTCGACATCTCGTCGGGCGGACGGGTCTCCGTGCTCCAAAAGACGATGGGCAAGAAGAAGGCGCTGACGGGCATCGTGAAATACGTCGCGAACACTCTTGACAAGGATTTCTGCAAGGACGTCGTCATAACCTACGGCAACGAGGAAGAAGCAAAAGTCATCTGCGACAACCTGAAAGGCAAACTTGAAGGCGCAAACGTCGTTATGGTCAAAGAAAACCTATTCGTAGCCACCTACCTCGGCGAAAGTTCCGTGAGCGTGTGCTTCTTCGGCGAGGACAGAAAATAAAATTTTTTACTGAAAATAAAAAATATGCGAGAATTGATTTCTCGCATATTTTATTTGCTTCAAAACTTATAATCAGTCATCAAGTTTTTCGTAAAGTTGTTTGTAGACCTTTTCGAAATACTGAATTTCGTTGTTGTCGACGACCTCTTGTGCTTTCGACTTGTAGGCGCTTGCCTTCTTGCCTGCAAGGAGCGTGTCGTAGATGTTGTCGTACACCGTCTTGACATCCTCGACGTTTTTGGCGTAGGTGAGCACGTAGTTGAGCGGAAGCACGCCGTCGTCGCCGAGCACTACCGCTTGTTCCGCATTCAATTTCGCGCCGCTTACATTCTCGGTAGTATATGCCGTATCGTCCCAAACCTTGTCGCTTGCAAGGAGCACGAACACGCCTGCGTAGGCGCTGGAAGAACCGACGTTGTCCGCCACCACGAACGCTTTACCGTCGCCTGCGAGATTGCCGTATGCGTCCGCCACGGCAAAATCTGCGTTTGCAACCGCGCCGACTTGATACGAACCGGTACCCGCTGCTATAAGGTTTCTCGCATAGGTCGTGAAGTCTTCAAGATAACTTGAAGATTGTCCCGCCGGAGTGACGAGATAGCCGAGTCCGCCGTTGTTGGAGTCGCTGGAAACCGCTCCGCTGTCGTCGCCGACAAGATAGAGCCATGCGGTTGCGACTTCACGGAGCCAGTAAACACCCTCAACGTGAGTGAGTTCTCCGCTTGCGACGAAGTCCTTGACCATCTTCAAGCTGTTGTTGATTTGATGGATGATACCGACTTGTTCGGCGTGGTCGAATGCGTAGACCTTTTGAGTTAGATACGCCATAGCCGGATGCTCTTTGGCGTTGTAAACGATTTGGAAATTGCCCTCGTCATCCTTTTCGAAGGAGATGATTTGGTTGTAATTGTTGTCCGCGTTGTAGGTGTGGTCGGTTGCAAGATACGGGTTGTTCGGGTCCGTCATGGGATCGCGAAGTTTGATCTCGTTGCCTTCCGCGTCCAAAACCTGCGCTTCGGGGTCGTAATCGGGGTTGGAGACGTTGATTTGCATCTCGCTCACCATATTATTGCGCTCGATACGCACCATTTCCTTGCTTTGTTGATTGGTGTATCTCTTGTTGAGCTTTGCAACCTCGTCTTCGTCGAGTTTCAAAAGAATGTTGATGACGAAGCCGTAACTGTCGTCAGTCGACGTATGATAATAGGTTGAGCCAAGAGAACTCGTAAGCGCGGAAGAATAAGCGGATGAAGACGCATTGAAAGTATCCTTGTTTTGTTCTACTTGAAGATTGAATTCGCGTTGAACTTCCTCTGCGGACACCGTGACTTCACTGCCGATGACGCGCTCGAGTTTTTCGACGAGCAAGCTCTCCATTTGGCTGTTGAGATAATACTCGTAGCACTCGTTGAAATCTTCTTTGTGAACATTGTTCACAAGATTTTTCTTGAGAGTTGCGAGTCCTTCGTTTATATAGGTTCTGAGCGTTTCGTCAAACGTGCTCGTTTCGGGGACCTGCATATTCTCGACAGACTCGTCGTCTTTGAGCAAATCGAAGAGCCCCGCTTGATATTCCGTCGTAAAGAATTTCTTGTTTTTGAGCGCGTCGTAATATGCGTCGTGGTCAAAATCTTCGTCGTCCTCTTTCTCCGTCGGTTTCACCGTGCGCGGAGCAAGATATTCAACCCACTTCGCATAGAGCGTCGTGGTGTCCTGGTTGATAGCGGTGTCGAAATCAAATTCCTCGCCGGAGAGGTCTTCGTTTTGATACCAACCGTAGAAGGTATAGCCGGATCTTGTCGGATCTGTCGGCTCTTCTGCCTTGCTTCCTCTTTGAATCTCTTGTTCGGAGACAGCGCTGCCTTCGTTGGATTCAAACTTAACTTTTACGGGATCCGTCGGTTCTTCCGTTTTGGAAGTCGTCGTCTCGCTCGTATTGTAATTGTCTTCGCTGATAGCGGACTTCACGATGGTTTTGAGAGAAGAAAGCATACTCTCGTTGGTGTGCTCGATTGCGTGGTCGATTTCCGCAGTGGAAAGCAAGTCTTGTGCCTTGACCGTCTCGTAGGAAACGCCTGCCGGCAATCTTTCCGGAGCGTTTTCCTGCATATAAGAGAGGACGTAACTCTTTGCATAAAGCGTGAGCAACTTTTGTTGCGCAAGAAGTTTCAAAAGGTATTCCGCCGTCTCTTGATAGCTGAGTCCGTAATAATTGACGTAGATGTAGGCGTAATTGTTGAAACTTGATTCGAGTTCAAACTTGTAGACGTCTGCCGAGACGCCGTTGTAGCTGACTGTCGCCACGACTTGGTTTGCGTCTCTGGTTTCGTTCTTCTTGAAAATTTCGTCACAACCGACGAATACGGTGGCCAAAAGCGCTATCACCAATATAAGTGCGATTGAGACAATAATTCTTTTCTTCATATACTTACTCCTATATAGAGAAAAAATCAATAGTACAAACATTATACACACTTGTCGGCAACCGCGCAAGCGAATTTTATAATATAATAAAAAAGTTTAGTGAATTATAAGAACAAAAAACAACGATTTTCAAAAAACCGTGCGAAAATCAGTTTACGCTCGCAAAAAACTCTATGAGACGGCGCAATTTTTGTTCGGCGGTAGTATGATTGACCTCAAAGATGAGCGTTGGCGGGATTGTGCTTGTAAGCACAACGCTTCCCGAATTGTCCGCGACGGCCTTCATAAGCGCCTCGTTTTTAAACACTTCCGCGTCGTAAAAATTCGCTCCCGCGCCGTTCTTGTTGATGATAATCCTCGAAACGTCCTGCCTTGAAGCAAGGTTCTTGAGAAGGGCGACATTTATTAGGTTCTCAAGCGGCAGGTCCACCTTGCCGTACACTTGTTCGAGGTCGGCAAAGAGTTGGTCGCGCGCCGCAAAAGAGTCCACCGCCGCAATTTGCTTGTAGACTTTGAGTTTGTCCCTTCCGCTGATATAACTGTCCGAAATAAACGCCGCGACGTCGACTTTCATCTCGCACTCTCTCTCGGGACGCGCAACGACGCCCGTCTTGATTTCCTGAATGGTCTCGTCCAAGATTTCGAGATACATCTCGTAGCCGACGCGTTCGATATGACCGGACTGCTCCGCGCCGAGCAAATTGCCCGCGCCCCTTATGGACAAATCCGCCAACGCAACCTTGAAACCGCTGCCGATTTCCGTGTTGTCGAGCAGAGTATTCAACCGCTTTTCCGCGTTGACGGTCATACTGTCGTTTGCGGGGACGGTGAAATAGGCGTGGGCAAGCACGCCTCGTCTGCCGACTCGACCTCTCAACTGATATAGTTGAGCAAGTCCGAAACGTCCGCTGTTTATGACGATCAAAGTGTTTGCGTCGGGCAGGTCTATGCCGTTTTCGATTATAGTCGTCGCGACGAGCACGTCGTACTGCTTGTCGTAGAATGCGCTCATGCGTTTTTCGAGTTCGTGAGGGAGCATCTGTCCGTGAGCGGTGACGATTCTCACCTTGTTGTCGGTGAGTTCCCTGAGTTTTTCCGCAAAAGGTTCAAGCGCCTCTATATCGTTGAGCAATATGAGCGTCTGTCCTCCCCTTATCGTCTCGCGGTTGACGGCGTCCACGCACATCGCGTCGCTGTATTCGACGACGTAGGTCTGCACGGGGAGCCTGCCTTGCGGGGCGGTTTCCAGCATTGAAATATCTCTCACCCCCGTCAAGGACATATTTAGTGTGCGCGGTATCGGCGTTGCGGAGAGCGTCAATACGTTGACGAGAGGATATTTTTCTTTGAGTTTCTCCTTGTGCTCCACGCCGAAACGCTGTTCCTCGTCGAGGACGAGAAGTCCCAAGTCCTTAAACTCCACGCTCTTCGACAAGACTTTGTGAGTGGCAACCGCAAGATAGGTCGTGCCCTCTTTCAATTCCTCTATGAGTTTTGCGTTGTCCGCGCTTGATTGCAATCTTGTGAGAAGTCCGCACTTTATGCCGAAAGGTTCGAGCCTCGGGGCGAGGTTTTCATAGTGCTGTCTCGCAAGAATGGTCGTTGGAGCGAGAAGCACCGCCTGTTTGCCGTCGAGCGCGGTCTTGAACATCGCCCTAAACGCCACTTCCGTCTTGCCGAAACCGACGTCGCCGACGAGCAGCCTGTCCATAATTCTGCCCTGCTCCATATCCTGCTTGATTTCTGCAATCGCTTTGAGTTGGTCGGCGGTTTCCTCGTATTCGAAATTGTCCTCGAACTCCTTTTGCCAAATCGTATCCGCACTGTATTGATAGCCGCGTTGCTTCTCGCGTTTTGCGTAGAGTTCGACGAGATTGACGGCGAGTTTGCGCACGGACTTTTTGACCTTTTCCCTCTCTCTCGCAAACTCTTTCCCACCCATTTTGCTGAGGGACGGATGGTCTTCACCGACGAATTTTTGCAGGTTGTTCATCTGGTCGGTGGCGACGTAAAGCACGTCTCCGTCGCGATATTTGAGGACGATATATTCCTTTTCAAATTCGCCGACTTTCATTATCGTCGTGCCTTCGCAAAGACCTATGCCGTGCACGCGATGCACAACATAATCGCCCGCTTTCGGTGCGATAAACTGCTGTTTGTGCGATTTGACCTCTTCCGCCCTTCGCTTTCCTACGCACTCCGCCGTGCCGATAAGACACACCTTCGACGCGGGATAAATGACGCCGGTTTCCACCGCAAACGGGGTGACGAGCACTCCGCCGTCCCCCTCTCCGTCAAGGGAGATCTCGGCAAATATGTCCTGTTCTCTAAGGCTCTCGACAACCGTGCGCGCCTTTTCCAAACCGCCGGTTGCAAACACGACTTTCGTGCCGTTTATGGAAAAGGTTTTTAGGTCCTGCGTGAGACTTGCAAAATCGAGATAGTACTTTGTGACCGCGCGGGTTTTCGGTTCTATGACGAGTTTGGGTTCAAACAGATTGTTGGTGAGCGACAGAGAGGAAAAACTCATCTTGCGGACGATTGAAAGTTCGCGTTTAAGCTCAAACACGTCAAGACATTCCGCCTTGTGCTCGTCCACGATTTCTCCGCCCTTGATGAGAGTTTGAATTCGCCCGTCAAATTCCTTCTTCAAAATCGTCAATTTGTCAAAAACGACTTTCGGCTCGTCGAATATGAAGACGGTCGGCTCGCTCCCCTTCAAAAATTCGAGGATCGGTTCGTCGCAATTCTTCAAAAACGGGAGCGCCCACACGAAGGACGCGTCGTTTGCGCCCACGGAAAGTTTGTCGAAAATATCCTGCGCGTTCTTGTTGCCGAGATGTTTCTTCATCCCTTCGCGCGCAGAGTCATAGCCCTTTTCGTCAACGAGGATGTCGCTGGTCGGCGAGAGCACGACGCTTTCGACCTCGCTTACGGAGAGCATTGCGTCCACGTCCAAGAGTTTTATGTTTTCGACGAGTTCGTCAAAGAAGTTTATGCGATAGGCGTTTCCGCTCATATCGTAGACGTCGAGAATATCGCCGCGCACGGCAAAATCGCCGACGTCGGCGATCATACTTTGGCGAGAATAGCCCATATCGGCAAGTTTGTCCGCCATATCTTGCGGCGAAATAACGTCCTCTTTTTTGACTTTGAGCGAAAACCGCTCTATAAGGCGACGCGCGGGAAACTTTTGAAGGAGCGCTTCCGCACTCGTGACGACTATATCGACGTCGCCCGACACGATACTCGTCAATGCTTCAACCCTTTGGCGCACGTTTTGAGACGAAAAACCCTTCCTCGGCAGGAGCGCGTCGTCGCGCGGGGGTAAAAATTTGACTTTGAGCCCCCAAGACGCAAGTTGACGCGTCGCGCTCTTTGCCGCGAGATTGTCCGCAACTACGAATAACCTCAAACAGTCAATCTGCGAAACGATGTGATACTTCGCTCCGTCCGTGACGCGCAAAACAGAGACGGCAGAAAGTCTGTCGTCCGTCAAGCGTTTTTTCTTGAGCCCGTCAAGAAGCGCAAGCTTTTCGCCGAGATTTGAAAGTTTGAGATAGGAAGGCGTATTCAATTTAAATCAGTCGTGATATTTGTTTATCTTTTCTTCAACGCGGGCAAAGTCCTCGCCCTTTACGAGTCCGAAGAGCAAATCTGCCGCCGATTTCACCGTCTTGTCAAGAATTTGCTTGGAATCGTAGTCGACTTTGGAAAGAACGAAATCGATGAGCTCGACCTCTTTGTTTTTGAGTTCGTCAGTACGCGTGCCTATTCTGAGTCGCTTAAAGTCCTGCGTACCAAGTTCCGAAACGATAGAGCGCATTCCGTTGTGAGTGCCCGCGCTTCCCGACTCCCTCATGCGCATAGAGCCGAGCGGCAAGTCAACGTCGTCGTAGCAAACTATGAGTTCGGTTGTCGCATCGACGCCGTAGTGCTTGACGAGCTTCTTCACGGCAACGCCCGAGAGGTTCATATAGGTCTGCGGTTTTGCGAGAACGACGTCCTCTCCGCCCACGATGGCGCGTGCGGTCTTTGCCTCGCACTCCGCCTCGTCAAACTTGATTTTGAGAGATTTTGCGAGCGCGTCCACGAGGTCGAAACCAACGTTGTGATAGGTGTTTTTGTACTTCATGCCGGGGTTTCCCAGTCCAACGATGAGCAACATAATATCGTCCTTTTCTGCTGTTGCAGGTTTTCTTTTGAATTGATTATATTGGCAAAAACCGATGTTTAAATATCGTTTTTGTGCTTGTTAAGCGCCGTTTTTGCGACTATTCGCCCGATTGCAAACGTATCGTCCGCAAGGTCTTGAGTGACGGTTGTGCCTGCCGCTACAAAGCAATCGTCGCCGATTTGCAAAGGGGCTACGAGGTTGACGTTTGCACCGATAAAACAGTCCGCGCCGATATGCGTCTTATGTTTGGACTTTCCGTCGTAGTTGCAAAACACCGTCCCGCAACCTACGTTCGTGCGCTCCCCAACGGCGGCGTCGCCTATGTATGTCAGGTGCGCGGACTTTGCTCCGTCGCCTATGGCAGACGACTTGACCTCGACAAAGTCGCCGATGCGACAACCCTTGCCTATCGTCGCGCCCCTCAGTCTTGCAAACGGACCGACGGTTGCCTCCTCGCCTACGGTTGAACCAACGACGTGCGAATACTCGACGCCCGCGCCCGCGCGTACAATACTGTCCTGCAAAAAAGAAGCGGAAACTGTCGCGCCGTGCTCGATGACCGAACGGCCTTGTATACGGCAAAACGGCAGAATTTTGGCGTCCCCCTCTATATCGACGGTGTCGTCTAAAAAGGTTGAAGCCCTATCGACGATTTTCACTCCGCGAGCCAGATGGCGAGAGACAATTCTGTCTTTGAGAATATTATATACCAAACAAAAAGATTTTGCATCACTTATCTCAAAAAAAGCGGAATTGTTGACAAAAATAGCATCGTTTTTCGAATTGCCGAGCCGAATATATGCCGTGGAATCTACAAACCGCGCCTCTTTCAAGCCCTTGAGCCGCATAGATTTGATGATTTTCAACACGCTTTCTCCGCTCACAAGCGGGCAAGCGAGAGGGAGCACCACCCCGTACACTCCATCCTCAAAATCAATATCGCCGGAGGATAAAACCTGCTTGCACTCAAACTCGGAGAGTTCTCTCACCTGAAACTCCCCTATCTTTCTTCCCAACAATTCCTCCTCCTGCCACGAAGAAGGAACAAAATATATCTTGATTTTTTCCATACTTCAAATAATATGCAAAAAGCGAGGCAAAATTGCCTCGCTGCCACAGAGCGCGTGGAGGGTTGCGACGTTGAGGGGTGGAGGGAGATTAGATTGTGGCGTAAACTGGCTGCATATCAAAGGAGAAAGACTCCGTCTCAAATTGGGGCGCGTCCTCATCTACGGAGAGTCCGTCGATGATTTCCGTCCCAATCGGCACGAGAGTTTCAATCGGCACCCCGAGAGATACGCCGAGCACGGCGCATACAATCGAGATGACCAAGGCTACGATGACCACAATAAGTTTTTTCGTTTTCTTGTCCATAAGAGCCTCCTTGGTTTTATTTTGACCTCGAAGACCCTATTCCTTGCCTCTGTGACACTATGAGTGTACACCCGCCCCGCCGCGAATTGCAAAGTTTTATGCCACGGACTTCGTTCGATTTTTATTCTTTATACAAAAAAAGCACCCTTTGGGTGCTTACTCTATCACAAAACCATTATTTTCTCTTGTTTTTAAAGAATGAGGAAAGTAGTTTCGAGCATTCCTCTTGTCTATGACCGCCGCTCACGACTATGTCGTGATTGAAGAGCCCGCTCTCCAACAAATTTACCTTGCTCCCTGCCGCCCCCGTCTTTTCGTCGTATGCGCCAAAATAGAGCGCGCGTATGCGGGAGTTTATCATTGCGCCGGCGCACATGGGGCAAGGCTCCAAAGTGACGTAGACGTCGCAGTTCTCAAGCCACCAGTTGCCCACGGCTTCCGTCGCGCGGGAGAGCGCAACCATTTCGGCGTGCTTAGTCGCGTCGTTCAGCCTTTCCTTCATGTTTTCGCTCGTTGCAACGACCTTGTCGTCCTTGACAACGACAACCCCCACTGGCACTTCGTCCGCTTCTGCCGACGCTTGCGCCAAACCGATTGCAAGCGTCATATATTCATCTTTATACTCACCTGTTTCTTTCATATTACTTATGGTATGGTGTTCCATTTATAATGGAAAATGCGCGATAAACTTGTTCTGCGACCATCACTCTAAAAAGTTGATGCGGAAAGGTGGGTTTGCCAAAGGACAACACCATATCCGTCTTGGTGCGAAGTTCCTCGGTGTGCCCGTGACTTCCGCCGATTAGGAAAGAAAACTCGCTGACGCCCTCCGTGCATTTAGTCTCTATAAAAGTGGCAAACTCCTCGCTTGAAAGTTCTTTCCCACGCGGGTCGAGGGCTACGACAAAGCCTTTGGCTTTGGACATAAGCGCGTCGCTCTCGATTTTCCTTTGCTCGTCCGCAGTTTTTGACGGCGGAGCGTCGGGGAGTTCTATCACCTTGAAGTCCACGTATCTTGAAAGACGCTTGGAATATTCCGAGATAGCGTCCAAAAAATATTTTTCTTTTATTTTGCCTATGGCAATGACGTTCACCTTCATCTAATCATACCCCATACGAACGAGAAAGCAGTGGCGGCAACTCCCACCGCGATAGTCAGCCAAAACATAAGTTCTGCGAGCACGGGGTACGCCATCGTGTTTTTGAAGGGTTTAGAGTCTATGCGTCCTTTTTTTACCGCCGCCCTTCGCATAAATACGAGCATAATGACTGCGAGTGCGATTGCGACGAGGACGGCAAGTATGCCCACCAGCAGCCCGAGCACGGTCGAGAACAACCAGTCGTATATCGTATTGATAAACGCAAGCGCTCCGCCGTTCTGCTCAACGTAGCCCAAAAGCACCGACCAAAAGTTGTTGAAAAAGTGCATGAACATTCCCGGCCATATCGAACCCGTGTAGTACATAACGAGCGCCATAGCCACGCCGTCCACAAACGTATAACCCGTCTGCACGATGTTTTGGTGCATAAGGCTGAAAAACATTGAGGATATGAGCACGAATTTCCACCCCGTCTCCTTGTAGCCCGCATAGAGTAAGCCCCTATGCGAAAACTCCTCAAAGAGTCCAGGGAGGACGGCGACGAGCGCCAATTCCTTGAAAAGTATGACGAGATTGTCGTAGTCCGTGTGCGAGGAAACCCTCGTATACCCTATTAAGGACAACACCGTTTGCCATACAACCGAAACACCCGTGCCGATGATAACCATACAGACTGCAAGAACAATCGTGCGGAGCGAGTCCGAAAACGACACGCGTTTGAACCCGAAGTCCTTGAACAACGCTTTGAGTTTTTTGCCGAATTTTGCCGCTTTACTCTCGGGTTTTTGCTCTGTCGAAATAAGGTCCGCGGGCGTCGCTTCGCTCGCTTCCTCTTGTGTGGCGAATTCGGTTTCGAAACCTACGGTTTGAAAATCTTGTTCTTGAACGACAGGCGCGAGGTCTTGGTCCTCAAAAATCCGCGCTATCTCGTCCTGCTGTTCGCTTTGTTGTTCGTCTTGTTTTTTCTCTTTTTTCTTGCGACGCGGGAAATAGGGCAAAAACCTCTCCTCCCTCCCCGCAACCATAAGGAGATACATCACGAACGGCACCACGCCGAAGATGACGATTTGCACCATACAACTCCAAAACGCGTCGGCGTCGTCTATGCCGAGCGCAGAGTAGATGTCAAGCGCAGACGCCACCCTCATAAGGAGAGTGAGTATCACCACGACGAAATATATGATGCTGACTTTGAATCTCTTGTTGGACATATTTCACTCCGTCAAATCAAGCCTTGCACAAACGCGACGAACCAATACACGCCCACGACGCCGAGCGCGAGCCATACTCCCAGCACGTTTTGTTCCTTGCCCGTCGTTTCGATTCCGTTTGAACGAGTGAGCGCGTTGAGAATCGCCATCCAACCGCGTTTCGTAAACACCGAACCGACGAAGCGCAACGTATCGAGGAAAAGATTGCTCTTTTTTTTGTTTTCGTCCTGTGCGTATATGGTAAAACTTTCGTATTCTATGCCGTTTGACACGACCTTAAATCTTTCTTGTTTTTTCTCGCCCGCGCGGTAGAACAAATAGAGCAACACGACGAGCAGGAAAAACCCAATGACGACGCTACCCGCCCCCGTGAGCCAATTATAGTAGCCGAGCCGGACGTACAATTCGTCCACTTGCGGGAGATACGTAGTTAAGGTGAGCGATATAAAGTTGTTGAAAAAGTGTATCAGCACCGCTCCCCAAATGCTCCCCGACGACGCCACCACAACCGCGAGCACGAAGCCGAGTCCGAATTGATGTACGGTCTGCACGGGGTTGGCGTGCATAAGGCTGAACAGAGCGGACGACAGTAAAAGTCCAAAAAGCACGCTCTTCGTGGACGTACCGTGAAACACGAACCCGCGCATAAGTATCTCTTCTCCGAAAGCGGGCATGACCGCCATAATGAAGAGCGCCAAAAAATACACCCAAACCTTGTCCGTCGCAGGCATAGCCACTCCCGAGCCGTGATAGTTTATCACGTTCAAAAACGCCGCCCATGCGTTGGCAAGCGGAAGGAAGACGAGTATCGTCGCAATCGCTATAAACGGAAGGAGAACGTATTGCAAAGGCTTGAGCCCCTTGTTCATTCTCGTGACGGCGGGGACGTTTAACTTTCTCACGGCAGAATAGACGATTGCGGAAACGATAAACATAATCTGTATGAGCGCGTACGTCACCCACGACATAATGTTCATCCCCTCAAAATCGCCGAGCCCTCTCACCAGCGACACCAAAAGCGTTGCCAAAATATTGCTCACGCAGAGCGCTATAAGAAAGATTGACGAGCCTTCGTTTGCGTATATCGTTTTCTTCATTTTATTTCAAAAACCTCACTTCTTCTATACTGATGCGCTATATAAAGTTCCGTTTCGGTGTTTTCGCACCTTTTCAGCATAGCGTCAACAGTGCTGAAAGCCAGTTGCTCGGTATTGTTGTTTTCGCTTATGTGCCCAAGCACGATTTTGTTCACTCTCGACGTCCTGTCGTCATTTAAAAGCTGCACTATTCTCGCCGCGGAATCGTTGGAAAGATGTCCGTTGTTGGAGAGTATCCGTTGTTTCAAAGGATACGGATATTTGCCGTTTTTGAGCATCTCGACGTCGTGATTTGCTTCAAGAAGGACGAGCGAACTGTCCTTTATGTTTTTGAGGACGCCGACCGTCGGCACTCCTATGTCCGTCGCCACGCTGCATCTTGCGCCGCCGCATTCAAAGGAATAGGCGAGCGGATAGGCTGCGTCGTGCGGTATCCTGAAAGGCTCGACGTTTATGTCGCCAATCGTAAATCCGTTTTCAAAGTCGTCGACGTGCGCCAAATTTTTGAAATTGCCGTACTTGTCGTACATGGCGCGCGCGGTGAGCGGATGCACGTAAATCTTCGTATCTTCGGAAATTCTCTGCACGGCGCGTATATGGTCCCCGTGCTCGTGCGTTATTACTACCCCGTCCAGTCTCGACGGCGTCAACCCGAACTCTCTGAGCGCAGAGGCAATCGCCGTATACGAAATGCCCGCGTCAACGAGAATTGCCGTATTGTCCGATATAATTAGCGTAGCGTTTCCCTTGCTACCGCTTGCGAGTGATACGAAGGTTAAACTCATTTGTTTCTTGCAAGGCGTTTGCCCTGCCTACTTTAATATGTGCAACACGGGAGTTTCCTCCGCGCTGTCTTTACAAAATAAGCGGGTGCATAAAGCACCCGCGAATGGTCGAATTATATTTTAAATCTCGCTGGTGGTCTTTTGTCCTTCCGCCTTGTCGTCCGCACGGTTGAGAACAACCGTGAATATGATTGAAAGCAACAGACTCAAACACGCAAGCGCTACGAATACGACGAGCGCGACTCTCTCCCCGACGACGAAGTTGCCGTCCACCACGTCCATAATGAGCACGCCGAGCGAAGTCCCGAGCGCAAGCACCGCAAAGACTATGCTGAACGCGCGCGGATATTTGCCCGCCAAAAGCGCGATGAGTTCGACGACGAAAGTCACTCCGACGGACGCAAACGCCGCGATGAACAATATGTCTCTTATCAAGTCTTCGGTAGAGACAGATTGCGACTCCACCCAAGAGGCTATCGTGCCGATGACGTTGAAATGATCCGCCCCGTCGAAATGGAGCATACCGATACTCTTATAGAAATACGCGAGAATAAACGGCAACACGAGCACCGCGGACAAGATGAGCGATACGAGCACGAGAAGACGCGGATGAAGTTTCTTTGTCCTCTTTGCCTTGCTCGCTTCCTGCGGAGTCGAGAAATCGGTTGCCTCGAAGTATTCGTCCGCAGACGATTGCTGTTTGCCTTCCGTGCGAAGTATACCGCTGTCCTGCGACATATACGGCACGACTGCGAGAGGCACGATTATCGGTTGAAGTTGAATCGTCGTATGTTTCGGCGCGACGATAGGAACGGGACCGCCGATACCGATCTGCTTGACGACGGTGACGTCGCTTCCCGCTTCGGGTTGCATGGAACCGTACGCTTCCGCTTCAAATAGCGGTTGATCTTCTTCAAAAACAACGGATTCGTTGCTCTCCGGTTCCAAGACCACTTCTTGTTTGCGTTTTTTCTTTGACATAAGTCCTCCAATGCCAAAAGGCTTTGCGGTGGGGTTATCTTATATAACCGAGTTTATCTTTGTTGAGCAAAGTGCACAGTGCCGAGACTATGAGATTTGCCACTGCAAGGACGACGAGAGCAAACAGCTCGCTCGTTGAATACGCGAGCAAAAAGTCGTCCATAATATTGATTTGTTCGATGGCGAACATATTCACGCCGATGAGATAGAACACAAAGACCGTGAGCACGCACACCAAATATATAACCGCGTTCGTCGCATATTTGACGGGACGCACCGCCCCGAGAAGCGCGGCAAACGACTTGATGACGTTGAACAACAGGAAAACGAGCCCAAATACGAGCACCAAACTCGGCACGGTTTGCAACCAAATCGTTTTGAGTTCCGCCCCCTGCCAACCATAGCCTGCCGACGCTTTGAAAGCCTCAATCAAATTGCCGATCGCATTGAGTTCCTGAGGAACGTACTTGATTGGCAAATTGACGTTCTGCCCCGCGACTGCAAGTATGTACGGCAAGACGACGATGACTGAAAAGACGAGCATAATCGCGCCGAAAACGATGTTCTTTCCGCGCTTTTGTCTCTTCCACTTTTTGCTCTTGTCCTTGACCTTGGGCTGGAAGTCGTCCGCCGTCGAAACCTCGTGCGAAAGTTCGTCCTTCGGTTCGTCTATTTGAAGGGACGGTTCAAGCACGAATTCCTGCCTTATTGACGGCAACACGTGATAATCACTGTTTCTTATCGGCGTTGGCGCAAGGCGTATGCCCGCGTCGTCGACAAGACGATTTTTGTTTTTGTTTCTTTCGTCAGCCATTGTTATCTGTTCGACCTTTTTTGCGGTTGAGTTGGTGTCGGTTGAATGGGTTGCATTCCCGTAGGTTGCGGTTGCACGGGTTGAGGTTTCTTTTCTTCCTCAATCGTCGGCGAATACTGCATGAGCGGTTGTTCCTGCGTGACGTACGGCACGAACGCTACCGGTTGCACGATTGGCGGCATTTGATAGCCGTCTCCCGACTGTCCGCCGTAGAAACCGGCGGGCGCGCCTTGCGCGGGATACCCGTACGGGTAGCCGTAAGGCGGGTACGGATAGAGCGGATAACCTTGGCTCGGTCCGGAGAAGTTTTCGGGAGCGTCCTTTTTTTGTTCCGCTCTCCTTGGAGCGCCGTTTTGGTCGGCTCTGTAATCAGAGCGCTCTTCAAATTCTTGAAGAGTCGGCGTCTTTTCCACCGTCAAGTCCTCTTCTGGGGCTTTGATTATCTCGAGTTTGCGCTTTATCGGCGGAGATTGCTTGATTTTGCCTTTCGCGAGCAACAAAGTCGCTCTCGCCTTATTTCTTCCGCAGTGAGAGCACGAGGTCGCCGTAATCGGATTTATCGTTCCGCAGGCGGGGCAAACGTAAGTTTCGCCCTCGATGTCGTCCTCGTCGATTTGCGAATACGGGTCGGCATAGTAGACGGAATAATCTTTGAGTGCGGCGGACATCTTTTTCAAGATGCTGACGTCCTCGGAGCCGAGTTCGTTGAGTTTCTCGCGGTAGGCTTCTAGCATATTCGCCTTTTTGTCGAGTTCGGACTGCGTTTTCTTCTTGTAGTCCTCGACCTCAAGCATAGCTTGTTCTCTCTCCTCTTGCGTCTTTGCGCGTTTTTCGGCGATCTCCTTGTCAACCGCCGCCATACGCTCGCGCGCCATAGAATCGAGTTTATGCTTTGCGCGTCTCGCGTCGAGCATATCCGCTTCGCTGTGCGTCTCACTGTGTGCGATAATCGGCGCACCGCAGGACACGCAGAATTTCGCGCCCGGCAAATTCTTTGCTCCGCAAACGGCGCAAACAGGCTTTCTCAAAACGTTGAGTATGCCTCCGCACTTGGCGCAATAGCGAGAACCCGCGCTGTTCTTTGAACCGCACGCGGGACAAACGGTCTCGTAGTTTTCGACGACGTCCGCTCCGCAAGTCGGGCAGAACGCTTGACCACTCTTTACTTCCTTTCCGCAAATCTTACATACAAACATAGTTATACCTGCAAATTTTTTGTTCTTCGTTGCTCAACTGATTTTGTTTTATACTTATGCTCCGGCCTTGGCTCTTCCTTTATGACATCTTAAAGCTGTCTTTCAAACCGACGATGCTGTTGAATTCGTTCTGTTCGTTCCTCTTGATAAAGTAGCCTTCTCTTAAGAACTGGAACCTCGTATGGACGGGTGCGTCTGCGACGAGTCTCTCCGCCTTGCCCTTCAAAACCGTGAGGGAATTCGGGTTGAGTCTGTCCATGTAGTCGCCGTCGCCGTCCAAAATTAGATAGTCGAACATATTGAGAGTGACGTCCACGCAGTCGTTGGCATTCACAAAGTGAATGGTGCCCTTGACCTTCATGTTCGCGCCTTCTTCACCCGACTTCGTGCCCTCGAGATAGTCGACGTGCACGGCTTTGACCTCGCCGTTCTCGTCAAGTTCGCAACCGTTGTACTTTACGATATACGCGCCTTTGAGTCTGACTATTCCGTCGGGTTTCAGGCGGAAATACTTCGGCGGCGGGTTGAGAGCAAAGTCGTCGCGCTCGATATAGAGTTCTCTCGAGAACGTCGTCTTGTGCGTACCCGCGTCCTCACGTTGAGGATTGTTTTCGATATAAACGTCCTCACTCTTGCCATCGGGATAGTTGTCCACGATGAGTTTGAGCGGTTTGGTGACGACCATAGCGCGTTGCGCGTGCGCGTTCAAGTCCTCTCGCACGCAGTGTTCGAGCATAGAGATATCGACTTCGCTGTCCGCCTTGCTCACGCCGATACGGGAGCAGAAATCTTTGATTGCTTCCGGCGTATACCCTCTCTCTCTTATGCCTGAAAGCGTAGAGAGTCTCGGGTCGTCCCAGCCCCAAACGATACCCTCGTCCACGAGACGCTTCAAGAAGCGTTTGGACATAACCGAGTGCGTAAGGTTGAGACGCGCAAATTCAATCTGTCTCGGGCGCGGGTCGAAACCGCAGTTTTCCGTCACCCAGTCGTATAGAGGGCGATGGTTTTCAAATTCGAGCGTGCAGAGCGAGTGCGTAATGCCCTCGATAGCGTCCTCGATCGGATGCGCAAAATCGTACATCGGGTAGATGCACCACTTATCGCCCGTATGCGGATGCGTCGCGTGGCAGATGCGGTAGATGACGGGGTCTCTCATATTGATATTGGGAGACGACATATCGATTTTGGCGCGGAGCACCTTTTCGCCGTCGGCAAACTCGCCGTTCTTCATACGCTCGAAAAGGTTCAAATTCTCCTCAACCGAGCGATTTCTGTACGGACTCTCTTGCCCGGGGACGCCGAAGCTTCCGCGCGTTGCGCTGATTTCATCAGCGGAGAGGTCGCAAACGTACGCCTTGCCGTCCTTGATGAGTTTGACCGCGCACTCGTACATCTTGCCGAAATAGTCGCTTGCATAGAGCACCGCGTCCCACTCAAAACCGAGCCATTTGATGTCGGCTTGAATGCTTTCCATATATTCAACGTCCTCTTTGACGGGGTTCGTATCGTCAAAACGGAGGTTGCACTTGCCGTGATATTCTTCCTTCATCCCGAAGTTTATGCACAGAGACTTTGCGTGCCCGATGTGCAAATAACCGTTGGGTTCGGGCGGAAAACGGGTGATAATCTCGTTCACCTTGCCCGACGCCAAATCTTCGTCAATGAATTCCTCGATGAAGTTTCTCGATTTGTCTTCCATTTATCGTTCCTTATGCGCGTACAATACGCGAGAATAGACTATTATAAAACAATGATAAACTATGCGCGCTAAATAGTCAAGAGGCAAATCTATACTTTGATTGTAAATTTTTTCTTAGTTTTTTGAGTGAAACGAAAAGAAAGGCGCGTCGATTGACGCGCCGAAGTTCAGTAAACGACTTTCAAAAGACACAGTCCTTTTGCGGAGAGCGTTTTCCCCGCCCTTTTGCGGTCTCCCGTCTCTATTATGTGTTTCACGTCGTCCGGGGTCAATTTGTGCAGTCCGCAATAGACGAGAGTGCCTGCGATAATTCGCACCATATTATACAAAAAACCGTTGCCGGTGACCGAGATGTTTATCTCGCAATCAAACGCCTTGTTTTCGTCAAAATAACCGTTTAGATTGCCGTTTTCCGCAGACATTGGGCTGACGAACGGTTGTGTGAGCGAAGTGCATTCAACCGTCACGTCGTACACCGTTCTCACGGTGTTTTTCACGACGCTTCCGCTCGCCTCGAAGCACTTGAAGTCGTGCTCGCCTTCTATGACCTTCGCCGCCTCTTTCATCGCGTTCAAATCGAGTGGCACGACGATATGTTCGTGCGTGGGTTCAAGCATGGGGAGCGGATGTTTTGCAAGATAAAGACTGTATCTATACGTCTTGCACTTTGCGTTGAAACGCGCGTTGAAATCGGGCGTCGCTTCCTCGCAGTAGAGCATGCTCACGTCGTCGGGGAGTTCGGTGTTCACTGCAAACGGAATTTTGTCGACGGGAATAGAAGTCTCGGCGTCAAAGTGGACGACCTGTCCGAGCGCGTGGACGCCCGCGTCCGTTCTTCCGCTCGCGGTCGCCTGCGTGGGAACTCCGAAAGTTTTTTCGAGCGCCTTTTCAAGCACCTCTTGGACGCTGAGCCCGTTGAGCTGACGTTGCCAGCCGACGTATCTCTCGCCGAAATAGGAAATAACCGCGCGGTATCTCATAGCAGTCCCCCGAAAATCATATAGTCGATGTCTATGCCTATCGTGCCGAAATAATAGCGGTCAAGCATAATGACGGTTGCAAACGAAAGTATAAACAGGAGCGCGATTGCGTCGCCGAACCCGAATTTTGCCTTCTTCATCTTGGTGCGTTTGTCCGTGGCGTTGTAGCACCTTGCGTCCATTGCAAACGCGAGTTCGTCCGCGCGCCTGAACGAATTGACGAACAACGGTATGAGCACGGGCATCATAGCCTTTGCCCTCGCAAAGAGATTGCCCGTGTCAAAGCTTGCGCCCCTCGCCTTTTGCGCCGCGATAATCTTGTTGGTCTCCTCAAAGAGGGTCGGAATAAAGCGGAGTGCGATTGACATAATCATCGCGATATCTCTCACGGGGATTTTGATGAGTTTGAGCGGAGACATCAGACTTTCCACCCCGTCCGCAAGTTGCACGGGCGTCGTCGTGAGAGAGAGTATCGAAGCGCCGATAATGAGCAAAACGAGCCTTAAAACCATCTTTATGGTGGTATGAACCCCCGTTTTGGTGATTGCGAACATCGTTCTGCCTATATTCCAACTGACGAGCACGTCCCCCTGTTTTATGAAGAACAAGTTGAGCAGAGACGTGAAAACTATGATGAAAAGTATGCCGCGAACAGACTTCAAAACCGAAGCCATCGGGAGCCTTGCGGTCAGGACAACTACGAGCAAAACGAACGCCGTAAGCATAAAACCGAAGTATGATTTCACAAAGAAAATCACCACGATAAACAGCAGCGTCAAAAACAGTTTAACCCTCGCGTCAAGTCTGTGCACGAGTGAATTCGTCGGATAATATTGACCGAAAGAGACGTCTTTAAACATTGTCGTCACCTCTCTCGTTCAAGCCGCCGCTCTTCAAATTCGCAAGTGCGGTTTCCAGTTGTTTTGGGGTGACTATTCCGTCAGGCAAGTTTACGCCGCGCTCGACGAGTTTGTCGCGCAGGCGCGTCGCCAAAGGCAAGTCAAGCCCGATTTCCGCGATTTTTTCGCGGTTGCAAAACACCTCTTCGGGGGTGCCGTCGAGTTCTATTCTGCCGTCGTGCATCGCGATAATTCTGTCTGCGAGAACGGCGATGTCGTCCATATTGTGCGACACCATGATTATCGTGGGAGACACGTCCTTTTGCAGCTGTTTTATGAGCGCGAGTATCTCCGCCCTGCCCGCGGGGTCAAGTCCCGCGACGGGTTCATCGAGCACGAGAATCTTGGGCTCCATCGCAATCACGCCCGCAATCGCCACTCTGCGCTTTTCCCCGCCGCTGAGTTCAAACGGACTGCGCTCGGCAAATTCGTCGTAGTCGAGCCCGACCACTTCGAGCGCGCGACGCACTCGTGCGTCAATCTCCTCGGGGGAAAGTTTCATGTTCTTAGGACCGAACGCGACGTCCTTTTTGACGCTGTCCTCAAAGAGTTGATACTCGGGATACTGGAAAACGATACCCACCTCGAAGCGCAGGTTTTTGAGAGCCTTCTTGTCCGTGGCGGAGAGTCCGTTCACGATTACGGAAGAGACCTTTTTGTCCTGAACTTTGATGAGCCCGTTCAAGTGCTGAATGAGGGTTGACTTTCCGCTTCCCGTCTCGCCGATGACGCCAAGAAACGTACCTTCCTCAACTGAAAGGTTTATATCGTCGAGCGCGCGCTTTTCAAAAGGCGTCTTCTTGGAATAGACGAATGTGAGGTGTTTCAGTTCAATTGCCGACATACGCCCTCCGCCAATTCGTCTTCGAAAAGTATTTGATTGTCAAACTCGAACCCGTCTTTTTTGAGGTTTTCCGCAAGTTGCAAGACGGGTGGCAAGGACAGACCGCACGCCTCTATGAGTCCTGACGCAAACGCGTCTTTCGGCGGGGCGTCTATTGCGATTCTCCCCTTGCGGAGCACGATTATTCTGTCGGACAGCACCGCTTCTTCCATGTTGTGCGTGATGTTTATGACGGTTATGCCCTGTTCGTTGAGTTTCTTTGCGATACCCATGACCTCGCGCCTGCCCTTGGGGTCGAGCATAGAGGTTGCCTCGTCGAGTATCAATATTTCAGGACGTATAGCGAGCACGCCCGCGATTGCGACTCTCTGTTTCTGTCCGCCCGAGAGTTTGGACGCGGTGCGAGTGCGGAACTCGTCCATATCGACAGCCTTTAAAGCATAGTCGACGCGCTCGATTATTTCCTCGCGCGGAAGTCCTATGTTTTCGGGACCGAAAGCCACGTCGTCCTCGATTATCGTCGCCACCATTTGATTGTCGGGGTTTTGGAACACCATACCCGCCTTTCTGCGTATTTCGAAAGTGCTGTTTTCGTCCTTTGTGGAAACGCCGTCGATGAGGACTTCGCCCAAGGATGGCAAAAACAACCCGTTCAAAAGTTTTGCAAGCGTACTCTTGCCCGAGCCGTTCATACCCGCGAGCGTGACAAATTGTCCTTTCTCTATTGAGAAGGACAAATTTTTGAGAGCTTTTATGCTCCTGCCCTCGCCGAGCGAGTAGCAATAATCAACGCTTTTGAGTTCGATTTGCGACATATTGACAGTATAACACAACCCGCCCCGCTTGTCATTATTTTTGAGACTTCGTCCCGTTATTTTTTTTGTTTTGCCGTTTTGCGGGGTAAACTTCCTTATTTTGGCACAAAAAGAAAAATATTCTTTTTGTTCAAAAATACAGTCCTTTATATTGACTTAATCTTTTTAAAAGTTTATAATGACAATAACTACGTGCGTATTTACGCGCGCACAAACTTGTAGATAATTATTTGGAGGTTTTTCCCGATATGAAAAAAATGACCATTGATGGCAATACCGCTGCGGCACATATCGCTTACGCTTTTAGTGACGTTGCGGCAATCTATCCTATCACACCGTCATCTCCTATGGCGGAAAACTGCGACGACTGGGCAGGTCAAGGCAGAAAGAACATCTTCGGCAACGTCTTGAAGATTGCCGAAATGCAATCCGAAGCAGGCGCGGCGGGCGCAGTGCACGGCTCACTTGCGGCAGGCGCACTCACCAGCACTTTCACGGCTTCTCAAGGTTTGCTCCTTATGATCCCGAATATGTACAAGATTGCGGGCGAACTTCTTCCTTCCGTCTTCCATGTCTCTGCAAGAAGCGTCGCGGGACATGCGCTCAACATCTTTGGCGACCACTCCGACGTTATGGCGTGCCGTCAAACCGGTTTTGCAATGCTCGCTTCCAACAGCGTGCAGGAAGTTATGGACTTGAGCCTCGTCGCTCATCTCTCCACGCTTGAAGCAAGCGTCCCATTCCTCAGCTTCTTCGACGGTTTCAGAACGTCTCACGAAGTCAGCAAAATCGACGCTATCGAGTACGACGAAATCAAAAATCTCGTAAACTTCAAAAAGGTCGACGAGTTTAGAGCAAGAGCGTTGAATCCGGAACATCCGCACCTTCAAGGCACGGCTCAAAACCCCGACATCTACTTCCAAAACAGAGAAGCTTGCAACAAGTATTACGACGCGGTTCCCGCAATCGTTCAAGCGCAAATGGACAAGGTTTCCGCTCTCACGGGCAGAAAGTATCACCTCGTTGATTACTACGGCGCAAAGGACGCGGACAGAGTCATCGTCATCATGGGTTCAGGCGCGGAAGCGGTTGAAGAGACAGTCGATTATTTGAACGCAAGAGGCGAAAAAGTCGGTCTCGTCAAAGTCCGCTTGTATCGTCCGTTCCCTGCGGAAGCACTCGTCAAGGCAATTCCGGCGTCCGTAAAGGTCATCACCGTTATGGACAGAACGAAAGAGCAAGGCGCACAAGGCGAACCGCTCTATCTCGACGTTGTGTCCGCTCTCAACGAGTACGGCGTCAGAAAGGAAATTCTCTGCGGACGCTACGGCATCGGCAGCAAGGAATTCAATCCTTCAATGGTCAACGCAATCTACAAGAATATGAGCGGCGAGAAGAAGGATCGTTTCACAGTCGGCATCAACGACGACGTCACCTTCCATTCTCTCGAAGTCACCGAAAAGATTGACGCGGCGGACGCATCCACGGTCTCCTGCAAGTTCTTCGGTCTCGGCTCCGACGGTACTGTCGGCGCAAACAAGAACTCAATCAAGATCATCGGCGACCACACCGACAAATATGCTCAAGCATATTTCGCATACGACTCAAAGAAGTCCGGCGGTATCACGATTTCACACCTCCGCTTCTCCGACAAGCCGATAAGAAGCACCTACCTCATCGACCAAGCGGACTTTGTCGCTTGCCACAATGAGTCCTACGTGCTCCGCTACGATATGCTCTCCGATTTGAAGGACGGCGGCACCTTCCTTCTCAACTCTCAATGGGCTCCCGAAGAAATGGACACCAAGCTTCCTGCGGCGATGAAAAATATGATTGCCAGAAAGCACGTCAAGTTCTACACCCTCGACGGTCTCAAAGTCGTCACCGAACTCGGCACGAAAAAAGGCGTCAACACCGTCATGCAAGCCGCGTTCTTCAAGCTCGCGAACATCATTCCTTATGAAGACGCAGAGCGTTATATGAAGGAAAAAATCAAAATCACGTACGGCAAGAAGGGTGACGCAATCGTCGCGATGAACTTTGCTTGCGTAGACAACGCAATCGCGGGCCTCAAGGAAGTCAAGTATCCGGAAAGCTGGGCAACGACGACAACGGGCGCCGCGCCTCTCAAAGTCGCACAAGACGAATACTTCCAAAAATTCATCGCTCCCATCACGGCGCAAGAAGGCGACAAACTCCCCGTTTCCGCATTCAATCCGAACGGCTCCGTCCCGACAGGCACTACTAAGTTTGAAAAGCGCGGTATCGCGGTTATGGTTCCCGAGTGGGATCCCGCAAAGTGCATTCAATGCAACCGCTGCTCTCTCGTCTGCCCGCACGCGGCAATTCGTCCGACGCTCGCAACCGAGGAAGAACTTGCTTCCAAGCCTGAAAGCTTCGTGACGAAACCGGCAATCGGCGTCAAGGGCTATGAGTTTAGAATTCAAGTCAGTCCGTACGACTGCACGGGTTGCTCAAACTGCGTTGCAGTTTGTCCGGCAAAGGAAAAGGCTCTCACGATGATTCCGCTCGACGATTCTCTCGCCAAAGACGCGGACAACTGGACCTATGCGGAAGGACTCAAAGAGACGTCCGCTCCAATCAAGTCCATGAACGTCAAGAACAGCCAATTCAAGAAACCTCTCTTCGAATTCTCAGGCGCATGCGCAGGCTGTGGCGAAACACCGTACGTCAAACTCATCACTCAACTCTTCGGCGACAGAATGCTCATCGCAAACGCAACGGGTTGCTCCTCCATCTACGGCGGAAGCGCACCGACGGTTCCGTACACAAAGAACGACAAGGGTCGCGGTCCTGCTTGGGCGAACTCACTCTTTGAAGACAACGCGGAATTCGGCTATGGTATGCACTTGGCATATGAGACGAGAAGAAACGTCGTCGCGTCCACAATTCGCAACATCTTGGAGCTTGAAGGCGTCTCAGCAGAATTAAAAGCGGCTTTGAACGCATGGCTCGAAGGCAAGGACAACGCGGAAGCGTCCGAAGCGGCAAGAGACCAAATCGTCGCGCTTCTCCCTGCCGAAAAGAAGAAAGCAGGCGGCGTTACGCTCGAACTCCTTGAGAAACTCGAACTCGCAGAAGACTGCCTCATCAAGAAGTCCATTTGGATCGTCGGCGGCGACGGCTGGGCGTACGACATCGGCTACAACGGCGTCGACCATGTTCTCGCATCGGGCGAAGACGTCAACATCCTCGTCCTCGACACGGAAGTCTACTCCAACACGGGCGGACAAGCGTCCAAGTCAACTCCGACGGGCGCTATCGCAAAATTCGCGGCAACCGGCAAGCGTACGAAGAAGAAAGACCTCGCACTCCTTGCAATGGACTACGGCTACGTCTATGTCGCGCAAGTCTCTATGGGCGCGGATATGAACCAAGTCGTCAAGGCAATGAGCGAAGCGGAAGCATATCACGGACCGTCAATCGTCATAGCTTACGCACCGTGCATCAACCACGGCATCAAGGGCGGTATGGACAACTCTCAACTCGAGATGAAGAAAGCGGTTGACTGCGGTTATTGGCAACTCTTCCGCTACAATCCGGAACTCGTCGGAAGCGGCAAGTCTCCTCTTTCCATCGACAGCAAGGAGCCGACGGAAGATTATCAAGCCTTCCTTATGAACGAAACTCGTTATGCTTCTCTTGCAAAGATGAACCCGGATGCGGCGAAGTCCTTGTTTGCAAAGAACGAAGAGGACGCGGCAAAGAAACGTGCGTTTTATCTCAAGAAAGCGGAATCTTTGAGCGAATAACAAAATCAACACAAAAAATTCCCGTCTCGAAAGAGGCGGGTTTTTTTATCTCGCATACATTATTCGACTTTTTTCGACAAAACTCGACGCTCAAATCTCAATATTTTTGCCCGCGCATATTGACTATTTTGGCTATAACAAATAAACTAATATTGAGAATAAATATCTAGAAGATATTTAAATACTTTTTGCAAAGGAGAATATATGGAAAAACTTTTAACGCAGATCGGCGAATTGGTGGCAACTGAAATAGACGAAGTAAAAAGCGTCGAGTACGTGGACAAAGAGATGGGCTTTATGTTTTATATCACGCTGAAAGGCGGGAAAAGGATTCTTCTCAGTCTCATCGACGCGGATATTTGATTGAAACTTATATCGTTTTCCGTTGAAAAAACGCACTCAATCGAGTGCGTTTTTATTGTCCTGATATTTGTTATTTGAGAGTCGGCAAACCGCCTGAAATCTCCCAAATATCGGAATCGAGTTTGACGGTTGAAGTCGAGCCGATGACGAATTCTCCGCTCTCGAAGTTTGCGCCTTCCGTCGCAGTGCCGACTGCCAGTCCGCTCGTCGCTTCCCCGTTCAAAATCAGAGTGTTCTCCTGCGCGTACCAAAGCTCGTTGAGCGTCCAAGCGTCGTCTTTACTGCCGAGGAGTCTGCCGACATTGTTGGTGCCTGCGTTCGTCAACGAGACGTCCACAACCGCAAAGTCTTTGGCGAGATGTTTCGCGTTCGTTTTGCCGATAAGTCCTCCGACGTACGCGGTTGCCGATACGCCGCTTTGAACGTTGACGACGACCCCGCCCGTCGCATACGCGCCGTTGACCGCTCCGCTGTTCGTCTCACCCTTGTCCAAATCTTTGGACATATAGTTGTTGCCGACGAGTCCGCCGACAGCCACCGCGCCGTTTGCGTCTTGCAAGACGTAGAGACGCGCGATTGCATAGACGTTTTTGACGTAGCCTTCGTTCATACCGACGAGTCCGCCGACGTTTACGTTCGTTCCCACTCTAGCGGGCGCGCCTGCGCTTGCAAGCGTCGCAGTCGCGTGCGTCAAGGCGACTGAGCCTATATTCTCGCCCGCAATTCCGCCGAAATCAAGGTTTTTGCCCTCCATTGCGACGCAGTTTATCGTTGCCGTACATCTCGTTATCGTACCGCTGTTCTTGCCGACGAGTCCGCCGATTTTTGCGGACGGTCTGCTGTTTTGATATATAGCGCGAGCGCTCGTGAGGTTGACCTCGACATCCGCTCCGCTCAACACGCCTGACGCAGTATTGTCCGCAGTCAAACCGCCGAAGAGCACGCTTTGAGCAAGCACCGCGACGGAATTCATTCTTACCGTCGTATTCGTCAACTTGCCGCCGACGTTTCTTGCCACGGCTCCGCCGAATACCACTTTTACAAAACCGTTTTTAAGATAGCCGTCTTCAACCGTTGAGCCGTCCGCTTCAATCGCCAACGCGTCGAAAGTGACTGAACAGTTGAGAATGCTGCCGAGGCTCACGACGTTCTCCCCGTCGCGTATCGCGTGGTTCTCCGTGGCGATTGCGCCCGCCAAGAAATCAACGCCGCTTCCCGTTGCGGAGAATTTGAGTCCGACGTTGACAAAGTCAAGGTTCTTGATAGTGCCCGCTACGTATCCGAACACGGACGCGCTCGTCTCGTCTCCAAAGACGCCGCCCGTAAGCACGGTCTTTGCGGTAAGCGCGGTGTTGGAATACTTTCCGCCGTCGATTTCTCCGACGAATTTATGCTCGGCGTCAAAGAGCGGTTTATACTCCTTGCTGCCGAAATCAATGGTCATCTCGTCGTTTCCGATCTTTATAATAGCCTTCGTCACGGCGTCCTTTTCCGCTTCAAGCGTATTTTCGCCGTGCATTACGTTGTAGAGTTTTTCTTCAAAGTCCGCAACCGTCGCGATTGACACGAGTTTCTTCCAGCTAGCGTACAAGTTCAAGGTCGCGCTCTCGTACCATTGACTGAGCCCCGAAGCGGAAGCGAGCGAGGTAGGCGTGGCGTTTTCGTCGTCGGTCAAATCGAATACGAAGTCGAGTTTGGTTTCTTTTCCGTCGATTTCCGCAAGATAATACCACTTGTCAAAGAGATATTTCCCGTCCTTCGACTCGCTCGCCGCGACTGCCGCCGCCATATCGGGCGCTTCGACGTCGGGCACGTAATCAACCTGCGCGTATTCCTTTGAATAGTACGGTTCGTCGACGCCCAAAGAGTCGTTGTAGACGACGGTAATCTTCGGGAGCATCGAATACCACATCGCGTAGAGTTCAAGCCCTTCCGTAAAGTTGTAGCTTCCCGCTTGCGTGACGTAGGTTGCGCCTGCGGAAGCTTGCGAGGAGAATTTGACAGGGAGTTTGGTGGTCTTGTCTATATAGTACCAGAACAAAAATCTGTCGAGCGGGTCCGTGGTCGTGGGAATTGCGAGGTGCGAACCGGACGATTCGCCGAATTGAGAGGAAGGAATATTGTCCTCAGCCATTTCTTCAAAATTGTGATAGACGTCTCGTTGCACGCCGTACACCGTCTTCCCGTTCACCTCTTCGCTGACGAGTTTTGCCGTCAAATCAACCGTATGCCGATAAACTATGGGGATAAACACCGCTCTTAAAGTGATGTCGCTGTTTATGGCGGTATTTGCAAAGTCAAATTCCGTCACGCCGTCTCCGCCGCTAAGCGTCCAACAACTGAAATTGTTGCCCGTTTTTTTTGGGTCAACGCCGGGTTTTACAACCTTTTCGCCCGCCTCGACTGTCTGCGAGTGCTTCTCCCAGTAAGCGTCCTCGTTCGGCCCGCCGACAAAATTGACGGTGTACGTGACCGTCTCATACTCTATCGGTTTTTCCTCTTCCGGAGTTTCGTTTGTCGGCTTGTCGTTGCACGCTGCGAACGTAAATACGATGAGAACGAGCGCAACGGCTATCAATAATATCGAAAAAAACTTTTTCATATACGTTCCTTTTCTTTCGTCTTGCAAGGCTGACCTTAACTAGGTTGCCCTTCTTATTATACAAACAATTTCAAAGAATTATTTGTTAAGCAAAGATTTATGCTCCAGCAACCGCTACATAGTAGCGCGTGAGGTCGAGCATCATAAAGTTTACGGTCAGGCTGGTCGAGGCGCGAGAATTGATGTATTGCACGAAACTTATTCTCGTCTCTTCGTCGCATACGAGCCGCGTCACCGTCACGCCCGCGCCCTGTATTTCAATAATACTGCTTGCTTCCTTCGCTATAAGCGTAGCGGTATCGTTATTGTCGAATTGAGAGGAGACCGTGACGGCGTCGCCGTTTACAGATGCGTACACCAGGGCTATCGCATCTTCAAGAGGTTTTTTGACGCAGTTCGGGTGCGGAACGTACGCGTCCGCGCCGTTCGTCTTCTCTGTGAGCGCGGCAAGCACCGTGCCCTCGCTGTCGACGGCAAAACCGTAGACCGTGTCGCCGTTGACCGTTATGCGGAGATAGCCGAATTCCACCTCGCTCGTTTGGTCCGGAGTGAGCCATATTGCGGAAACCGAGATTGCCACGACGAGCAAGATTGCAACAGTGAAAAACAGCATACGCATAACCATCTTGCTCTGAAAAGCGTGCACGGGGTCGGAAAGGAGACGATTGATGGGCGCTTTTTTGACGCGTGCGTAAACGTCGGGTACTACGACTCGCTCGCCTTCTTTTTTGAGATTCTTTTCTATATCTTTAATCTTCATTCAGCGCCTCCTTTTCGATTTGTTTTTTCATTTTTGCGAGGGCGTTGTTGTACGCCCACAGTACGGTTCCAAGCGGTTTGTTCATCATCTCGGCAATCTCTCGATGTTTGAACCCCGCAATCACGTGGAGGGTGACGATTTGTCTCTCCTCGTCGCCGAGTACCTTGTTCATCACGGCGATTATCGGCGAGCCCTCCTCGTTCATCTTGTAGGAGCCGTACATCGCAGAATCGTCGTCAAACGCGGACGTCTGTTCTCGCTTCCTTCGGTTCAGTTCGTTCAAGGTGACGTTCTTTGCAATCGTATAAAGCCAAGCGTACGCGTTTGAACCCGCCTTGTAGGACGATATTGTGGTACGCAAACGGATATAAGTCGTCTGCATCATATCTTCCGCGGTTTGATAATGACGGCATATCGACAAAATAAAAGCAAAAAGCCCGCGTTTGGTATCTTCGTAGATTTCCGCGAACGCGTTCTCGTCTCCCTGTTGGAGTTTGAGCATTTTAAGGTCGAGCTCTTGTTTTGTCATACATTATATTTTAACACATATCTCGCCCGTTTACAAATGGAATTTGTAAAACCTGCCGATATTGTGTTGCGAACCCCAAAACCACGACTATTTGGCAATACAAACGGCAAGTTTTTTATACATCTGTGCAAACAAAAAGGGCGCGCGAAGCCGCGCGTCCTCTTTGTGCCAAAGAGCCTCTTTGCAAGTTATGTTCATTTGAGATTTCTGAAATACACCACTTCTTCGCCCTCTTTCATCGGAAAAACGAGGTCGGGGTTTTGGGCAAGAATTTCATCAGGCATGGCGTAGAGCGCCTTGCAGACGTCGAGCATCTCTTCCCCCTCTCCCGCGATATACATTGACAACGCGGAAGTGTTCTTTTGTCTCTCTTCGCCGAGTTCCACCGAAGAGATATATTCGCATTCCTTCTCCTGATACTTTGCAAGCGCAACGGCGAGGTTGACGTCGATTTCGAATTCCCGTTCACGCCTCAGTTTTGCGTTTATGCCGGTCACCGTGCAATCCGCCGAATATTCCACTCCCTCCTCCGCTCTGCCGAGCGAAATGGAGAACGGAATTTCCGTGCGGACGGAATTATAGCCGTTTTCGTCCGTATATATGACGTCCGTGTTGACGACTCCCTCCGCGGTAATTTCGCCATCCTCCGAGACGTAAGTCTTTGCGACGTAGCACCTTGCGTAAGGCAACGCCACGACGCTCTCCGCCGCGGGACGATTGTCCCCAAGAAGCGCGATGCCGCTCACCGCTTCCGACTGATAGACGCTCCCGAGATAGCAATTCATCCGTCTGTTCGCTCTTTCGAGCAAAAGTTCGTTCGACAACATAAAAACGTCGTCTATAATCTCGGTTTTCGAGCATCTATACGCCTGAATCTTGTAGACAACTTCGCCCTCTATTCTCAAAACGTTGTCTCCCGTGACGCCTTGAAGTATGACTTTCGCGTTCTTTATGCCCGCTTGAACTTTGATTGCGTCTTCCTCTGTCGCGCCCTCCAAACTTATCTCGTCTTCAAGCGGAATTTCAAAATTTTGCGACGCAATACCGCCGTCTTTTACGTAGGCGACCACGGCGAAAACCGTGCTCTTCAAGCTCGCTCCGCCCTCCGTCGCAGTCGCTTCCGTGACCGCAACGCTTGCGTTTATCGAGAGCACTCCGTCAATCTCTCCGCCCACGTTCTGCTCGTCGGAAAACTCGCTCGTCGCAACTTTTTGTGCGATAAACGCAGGGATAGTCGCCTCTCTCTTTGAGACGTAGCAATCTTCGGCGGTGGTCAAGAGTTCGAGTTCTTCGCTTCTCGTGCGCTTGACGCATATTTCGAGTGCGGCGGTGAGCGTAAGGCTGTCCTTTGCTCCGACCTCCGCTTCCGCGACGTGAATGTCGCAGACCAAATTGTCTCCCTCCTCAAAGTCGCCGTCCACACGCGCGGTGAAATCCGCGTTGTAGTCCACCCCCTTCGCAACGTTCTCTTTGTCGAGATAGATGAGACGGAAATTTGCGCGTCCCGCAATCTCCGCATAGCCGGAATATGGGTCCGCGCTCTCGCACTTTGCATCCACGGACAGGGACAACACTTTGGAAATATTCTCTACGTCTATACCCTGCGGAGAGAATTCGATAACCTTTTCAACCGTCTCCGCAACGTAAAATCTTGCCGAACTGAATTTTTCAAAATCAAACATAACTGCCTCCGTTTCTAAAAAACGATATGAGGCTGAGCGTCAACTTATGCGCGGGACAAAAAATTCGACGTTTTTTCTCGCCTAAAACCAGGAATTTTGGCAATAATCTTGATATGCGAGAAATCGGTCAAGATATAAACGTCGCAAAAGAAAAGGTTAAACGTCTGCTCAAAGTCCCCGCGAACATAAAAATAAGAAGCGCGCGCGGAAAGACTGAAACCGTTTCAGGCTACGTGAGCGCACTCTTCCCCGCCATATTCACGATAACCTTTGAGGACGAAACGACAAAAACGTTTTCCTACGCCGACGTATTGACGGGCAACGTCATTTTTTTAAAACCATCCGCAAAATAAAAGGTCGGGCACAACCCGACCGTTTTTATCATAACTTTATTCATTCTTCCTCGCTGTTCGCCTCTTGAGGTTGCTCGACGGGAACCGCCTTTTTCTTTTTGAGCATCAGCAATACTGCTGCCGTCGCACCGCCCAAAACCATTGCTCCCGCCACTGCGACGAGCGCGATATTCGTCGGGTTGGTCATAACCGATTTTGCGGTCACGGTAAAAGTGTATTCGCCCTTTATCACCGCGCGGTCACCGTATTTTGCGGATATGACGTACGTCCCCGCCTTCTTCGGCGCGAAATTGAAGGTCGTACCCGAATAAGTCTCTCCGTTCACCTTGACCTCTTCGCCGTTTACGTACCACTTGATTTGAACGGTTTGGTCGACGTATTCAATGCCCGTGAGTCCAAGCAAAACCGTCTTATTGGCGTATATTTCGCAAGACGCGGGAGCGTCGTCCACTCCGTCCGCTTGGTCGCCGTCCAAAGTGACGCGCACCTCTCCCGGATAGTACGGGAGATATTCGACGTGCACGGAGTACATCGCGTTCAAATACTTGTTTCCGTAGCGCAATAGCGCTCTTATTTCAAAGTCTCCGCCGTGCGGAGCGGTGAACGTAAACGTCGTACCGTTGCCGGAAAGTTTGCCGTAGGTCTCTTGAATTATCTCCTCTTCCGTCTTTTGAGCAGCCTGCTCATCGTCCGAATTCTCGTTCTCGGGCTCAACCGCGTTCGACACGTCCTTTATATACCACTCGATCGTCTCGTCGAGCGCAGGGTTGGTCTTTGCGAGCGGATATACCTTGGCGGTGAAAGTCACGTTGGAGATAGCGTCCGCGTATTGGAAAATCGTATGTTCGTATGTGCCCGTGCCGTACTCTCCGTCGTGCGTCACGACTATTGCCGTCGGCGAATGATAATTGCCCGCCTCGCCAAAGTCCTGCGTGAGCACAAGCCCTATATCAAGAGTCCCGAACTTGTCGTCGCCCTTGGTCACCTGCTTTGAGTTCAATATCGAGAGCATCGACGAAAAACCGAGTCCCGTCGGGTTTTGCACCCCGTTCGCCACGGAGAATTTGCCTTCCACGATATAGCGGAGTTTGAGAAGTGCCGCCGCCACGGAGACGAAAGGCGCGCCCGCGCTCGTGCCGTTGAAGGTCGTATAATTCGGGTTCGAATTGCCTGCGGTACGAATTTCGCGTTCGGGCACCGCAATATCGTATTTATCGCCGTAATTTGAAGACGAATATATCTTGTCTTCATCATTGTAGCCCATAACGCCGAGCACGTATTCGCTTGCGGCAGGATAGAACGGAGTTCTTGCGCTGTCTATACCCGTCGTGACGTTTCTGCCGTCACCGTTTCCGCTTGCGGCGACCAAAACCGTCGTCTTGACCGCGTTTTGATATGCGGTTTGCAAAGACTCCGTCGTGTTCCAGTCCTCGCCGCTTGACGCGAAAGACATATTGATTACGGACGCCTTGACCTTGTCGCCTACCGCAAGGTCTATCGCCTTCGTGACGTTTGCGCTCGAGAAAGTCGCGCGCTGTTTGCCGTCGACGTTTTTGACCTCGTTCGTTTTGATTGGATAAATCTTGATATAGTCTTGAAGCCCGAGTTCCTTGATAAGCATTGCCATAACGCCCGCTACCCTCGTACCGTGATAATCGAGTTCGTCCGCAATATTGGTAGAGTTTTTGGCGACGTTGTATCCGTTCCCGCCGTCCTTGTCGGTTGCGATAACTCCGTCGAAGAGTTCGTGCGCAGTGTTTATGCCCGTGTCTATGCAGGCGATAACGATAGGCTCTTTGACCTTCGATAAATCCCAACCCGCAATAACTTGCTTTGCAAGGTCGAGATTCAACTCGTCATAGTACCATAGCGTGTTGTACTCGACGCCGCCGAAGCTCTGCGCGTACGCAACGTCCGCTTGGCAGAAAGGCAAGGCGAAAACCGCCGCGACTATTATCGCGACCAAAACTATGCTGAGATTTTTCGCCTTCTTGGTCATAGTTTCTCCTCTGTCTTTCCGTACGTTTTAAACTTATTTTGTGAGAAGCTCAAGAGAATATCTCATTCTTCTCAAAGATTCCTCTTTGCCGAGCACTTTTGCGAGCTCGATTGCTCCGCCCGGAGTGACGGGTGCGCCGGAGAGCGCGACGCGCATACTGAACATAACCTGTCCGCCCTTCATACCCGCTTCTTCCGCCGCGAGTTTTATGCGCTCCTTGATTGCCTCGTCCGCCCAGTCGTCGAAGTCTTCGAGCGCGTCGATTGCAACCTTGACCGCGCGTTTTGCGACGTCCAAATCGACCTTCATCTTTTGATGAACGTACATATTCAAATCGTAGTCGCCAAACTCGTTCAAAAACGCAATCTTTTCGGGAATATCGCCAAGCACGTCGACTCTCGTCTGCATGAGATTTGCAATCTCCGCGAGGTCGAAGTCTTGTCCGTTGAGCCCCTTTTCTATCCACGGCTTTGCAACCTTCAAGAACTCATCCGGCGTCATAGCCTTCAAATACTCCCCGTTGAGCCAACGCATCTTCGCCTCGTCGAATATGGAACTGCTGTGCGAGATGCCGTCCGTATCGAACGCCTCAATCATCTCATCCATAGTCATCTTTTCGCGGTTGTCCTTTGGACACCAGCCGAGAAGCGCGATATAGTTAACGACGGCTTCCGGCAAATACCCCTTTGCGATAAAGTCCTCGAAGTTCGCGTCGCCGAAACGCTTGGAGAGTTTTCTCGTCGCGTCCTTCATTATCGGCGGAAGGTGCATATACTTTGGTCTTTCCCAGCCGAACGCGTCGTAGATGAGGTTGTATTTTGGAGTGGAACTCAGATATTCAGTCCCGCGAATGACGTGCGAGATTGCCATAAGGTGATCGTCCACCACGTTTGCGAAGTTGTAGGTGGGAAGCCCGTCGCTCTTCAAGAGTACGCCGTCCTCTATGTCCGCCGTGTCGACGGAGATTTCGCCGAACACCATGTCCGTATAGGAACTCACTGTGTTTTCGGGCACTTTTTGACGAATGACGTACGGCTCGCCGTTTGCAAGTCTTTTCGCAACTTCCTCTTTGGAGAGATTTCTGCAATGCTTGTCGTAGGTGTGCACGCCGTTCTCGTCCGCTAGGCTTTCTAAGCGTTCCTTGTCGCAGAAGCAATAGTATGCTCCGCCGAGTTCGACGAGTTTTTCGGCGTATTCCTTGTAGAGATTCATGCGCTGTGTTTGAACGTATGGGCCGTAGCCTCCGTCCTTGTCGGGACCTTCGTCGTAAGTTATGCCCGCCGTTTCAAGCGTGCGGTACACCATCTCCTCCGCTCCTTCAACCTTGCGTTCTTGGTCGGTGTCCTCAATGCGGAGAATGAACGTTCCATTGTGTTTGCGCGCAAAAAGATAGGCGTAAAGCCCCGTGCGCAAATTGCCGATATGCATAAAACCCGTCGGTGACGGTGCAAATCTCGTTCTAACTTCAGTCATAAATCATTATACCTTCTTTCAAAGATTTGGTTATCGTTTGTTGTACGCTTGCAATCTTGCTCATTCTCCCGCTATCCATGAAAGAAAAGAAGTTGGACCCCGAGAAAATAAAGTGGTCTTGCAAGGTCACGTCTATATTTTTGAGGGTGACGTACGCCTCGGTCGTAAGGTCGACGTCGGCTTGCGACGGGTTCAACTTTCCGCTTGGATGATTGTGCGCAATGGCGATTGAAGTCGCCTTGTGCTTGAGCGCGAAATTGACTATGTCTCTCACTCCGATTTTGACGCCCGAGCCGTCTCCGCTCGCAAGTTTTTCGCAGGCAATGAGTTGGTCCTTGCTGTCAAGCGCAACGGCCACAACCTGTTCGTAGGGAAGACCGTAGAGTTCCGCACCCAAGAATTCACGCACTATGCCGCGTCCGCTCAAACTTACTTTCGCCCTGTCTACGTCCTTCAAATAGACGCGCAAGACCTCGGGAAGAGACGCCAAAAATACGGCGGCGTTCTTGGTCATTCCATCCACCTCCGCAAGCACGGCAACGTCCGCGTTCAAGACGCCGGAGATCGAGCCGAACTTCTTGATGAGCGCGTGCGCTATGTCGTTCGTATTTTTGCGCGGAATAAAAGCAAAGAGCAAATACTCCAAAATCTCGTGATCTTGAAGCGATGAAATCCCGTTTTTGAGAATGCGCTCGCGCATCCTGTCTCTATGCCCGTCGTGGCTTATCTGGTTTGCCATAAATCAAAGGTTCGGATATTCCCTGAACACGCTGTCGTCCAGTTTGACGAGACGAACGAGCATAGTGAGCGCCGCGTCTTCACTTTCAAAACCATAGGTTTTGCCGATGAGTTTCCACGCCCCGTACGCATGCAAAAAATCGTACCAGAAATAGCATTCGTCCTGAAGTTGGAATATCTCGAACTGGCTGAACGACTCGTACTTGCTCCACTGTTTCAAGATGTCGATGAGCGCGTTGACCTCCTCGTTGTCGTCGTAGCGCGCGTGAATAAATTGAAGCATATACTTTTTGACTTCCTTCGAAAAAGTCATGACGCCTTGCTTCGCGTTTTCGATATCCTTGATGATTGCAGCAATCTCAGGGTCGTCTTTGTGTTTGTTGAGTACCTTTTGACAAGGGTATGCAAATGCGTTTGTCATAATATGTTTATTATAATCTAAAAATATTTATAAATCAATAGAAAACCGCACAATTTTGCGACCTGCGACGTCGGCATACTTTGTTGCGTCTCATCCAAATTGAAAGGTTTTGAATATTTTCTTTTATTATCGAGCGGTTTTAAAAGTTTTGTTATGTTCTTATCCGGCAGTTTCGCCTTTCAAAAAGTCTTTCACGCCCTCGGCTATCTTTTCGGCGAGGAGAGCCTTATACTCGGGAGTTTCAAGAAGTCTTTCGTCGGCGGGGTTGCTCAAAAAACCGCACTCGACGATTACAGACGCCGCTTGCGAACAGGACAAAATGTATTTTTCAGCCGTAAGCGGAGAAAACTCTCTGCCCATATTCTCAAGGTTTATCTCGTTGAGAGAGTTTTGCACGGCGGTTGCAAGCCGGAAGGAAGCGTCGTCGTTTCTGTCGAAAAACACCTGTGCTCCGCGACGCGACGAGGACGGAAAGTAGTTCATGTGCACGCTGACTACGACGTCCGCCTTTGCGGAATTGATAATCTTTGCCCGCGAGAACATATCCGTACGCTTTCTCGTGTCGCTCTTGACAAGCGTCAAAGAGGTGTCGTTCGTCCTCGTGTACACCACGAAATAGCCCGCGCCTTTCAAGACGTCGCCGAGGAGCAAAGCTATCTGCAAATTGAGGTCGCTCTCCCTCATCCCCGTCGTCTTGCCCACGACGCCTGCGTCAACTCCTCCGTGCCCCGCGTCGATAACTATCGTGGGGACTTCGCTCGTCGTCCGCGCGGCGTAAACTATCATAGGCGAACAGAGCGCAAAAGTCGCGACGAGAACCGCAAGCACAATCGCCGAGAAAGTGGCGAGTTTTGCATTTTTCACAACAAAAAACCGCATATCGTTTCAGTTTTAAGTTTATGCAAAAAAGTATAAAAATTCACGGTTTTCCACAAAGTTGTCCACATTTTGGGGTGATTTTGTGGACAAGTCGGTGGATAACCCCAAAAATTCCATATTAGAACCGCGTTTTTTGAAATTGCAAAAAATTATGCCACGCCACCGTAAATCGAGAACGGAAAAAACTTGCTCTCGACACTCTTCGACAAAAACCGCACATCTAAATAGAGTTATTTTTTTTGCCGTACAAAACGTCCGTTATGCACATATTGACGATTCGTGTTTCATATACATTTCAAGAGGTGAAATTATGAATAAAACGACAGATTTTTTGACGCTCCCCGTTTTGAGTATCGCCGACGCGCGCATTATCGGACGGGTGGAAAGCGTACTCTTTGACGAAACGGGCAAAACGGCAATCTATCTCACCCTTTCCCCCGATGACAAACTTATGCTTTTGCCGTACGGCAAAATCTTAAACAAAACGGACGCTATCGTCATAGACTCCACTCTATCCCTCGTGGACGCCTGCGACGTGGATATGACGACGCTCATCGCCTTGGACGGAAAAGAAATATATTCGCAAACGGGAGAGAATAAAGGACGCGTCGAATACGTCGAACTGTTTTCGGGTGGAAAGACGAGCAAAATTTGCGCGGAAAACGCGTCCTACAACTCCTCCGCCTTTCAAAAACTCGGCGATATTCTCCTCTTGAAACAGACGAAGCGGCGCACCGTCCGCCACTCTATCCCAAAGGACGCTGTCAATCGCAAAGTTGAGATTTTTGACGTGAAAAAACAGAATACCGCGCCAGTACCGGCAACAAACTCCGAAACAACGATACAGCCGTCTACAAAGAAGGCAGTCGCCTTGGAACAAGGCGCTCCCCTATTCTCTCAGGACGCTCTTGAAAAAATCGTGGGCAAAGAACTGGTCTATGACGCCACGGACGAGCGCACGCCCGCGCGCGTAATCAGCGACTACGACTTTCTACTGGGCAGAACCTTGCTCCGCGACCTCACCACCTATGCCGGCGTCCTTCTCGCCAAACGCGGCACTCTCGTGACAAGGGAACTTGTCGAAACCGCTACCCGATATGGAAAGTTAGTTGATTTGACACTCAACAGCTCCTATAGATGATTTTAAGTTTTAATCATACCAAACCGCTCGGTTTAGATGAAGAACAAGAAAACAAAAAACACCCCGCCCAACGTACAAAAACGTACATGAGGGGGTGTATTTTTTGCAGTTGACGCAGTAATTCGCTAAACTGTGCGGTTTGGGCGCATTGTTGGGAATAATAAGACATCACGAATCGACGCGCTGTCCGTCAGGAACATGACCATGCGGTCAATACCTATGCCGAGACCGCCCGTTGGGGGCATGCCGTATTCAAGCGCGGTGCAGAAGTCTTCGTCGTAAGGTTGAGCCTCTTCGTCGCCCTTTGCCTTGGCTTGCATTTGAGCCTCGAAACGCGCGCGTTGGTCGAGCGGGTCGTTTAGTTCACTGAATGCGTTGCCTCCTTCGCTTGCGCAGATAAAGAATTCGAATCTCTCGGTAAGGCGATTGTCGGAAGGCTTCTTCTTTGCGAGCGGGCTGACCTCGACGGGATAGTCCGTGATGAAGACGGGTCCCACAAGTTGCTCTTCGACAAAGGCGTCGAAGACGGCGTAGAGCGCGCGTCCCCACGACGTATCGGGGGCAAGTTCAAGCCCTTTGGCGTTCGCCTTTTTGATTAGTTCGTCAAGCGGTTCGTTGTCAAAATCGAAGCCGACGTACTTTTTGACCGCCTCGACCATTGTGAGTCTTGCCCACGGTCTTTGCAGGTGAAGTTCCTGCCCTTGATATATAATATCAAGACCGCCGCAAACAGCCTCTGCCGCCGCCGTATACAGTTCCTCGGTGACGTTCATCATCTCGTTGTAATCAACGTAGGCTTGATAGAGTTCAATCGTGGTGAATTCGGGGTTATGTTTTGGATCCATGCCCTCGTTCCTGAATTGACGGCCTATCTCGTACACCTTTTCAAACCCGCCGACGATGCAACGTTTCAAGTGCAATTCGGTTGCAATACGCATATACATATCGATGTCGAGAGTGTTGTGGTGCGTGACGAACGGACGCGCGTTCGCACCGCCCGCGAGCGTGTTGAGCACGGGAGTTTCAACCTCGATAAAACCCTTCGCGTCGAGGACGTTTCTTATCGTGGAGATGATTTTGCTGCGCTTGACGAACGTCTCTTTGACGTCGGGGTTGACGATGAGGTCGACGTAGCGTTGGCGATAGCGAAGTTCCGTATTCGTGAGCCCGTGATATTTTTCGGGGAGCGGAAGGAGGGACTTTGCAAGGAGCACGACCTTTCTTGCGTGCACTGATGTCTCCCCCGTCTTCGTCTTGAAAACGACGCCCACTATGCCGACTATGTCGCCGACGTCGAGTTTTTTGAAATCCTGGTATTCGTCAACGCCGAGATCGTCGCGGCAAAAATAGCCTTGCAACTTGGCGTCGCTGTCCATGATATGACCGAAACTCGCCTTGCCCATAATGCGCTTTGAGACGAGTCTGCCCGCGACTGACACTTCCTTGCCCTCGAATTCCTCGAAGTTTTCAAGTATCTGTCCCGCGGTTGCCGTGCGATCAAATCTTACGATTTCAAAAGGGTTTTGCCCGCGAGAAACGAGGTCCTCGAGTTTTTCGATTCTGACCTTCCTGACTTCGCTCGCGTCGACTTCCCTTTCCTGATTTTGTTGTACGTTCAAATTTTCTTGTTCTGCCATTTTTCCAAATTTAAATGCAATGAAAAGGCAACGCTCGTTGCCTTTTCGGTTTTTTTGTCGTTTGTTATTTGATAGAGATTATCTTGTAAGACTCTTCGCCGTGCGGAGCGATGACGGTGACGACTTCCTTTTCCTTCTTGCCGAGGAGTGCCTTCGCAAGCGGAGATTCGTTGGAGAGCAGTCCCTTTGCAAAGTCCGCTTCCGTTTCACCGACGATACGGAATTCCATACGAGCGTCCTCGTCGTCTTCAAGTTCGCCCAAGAATTCCACGACGACGGTGCTACCGATAGAGACCTTGTTCTTTGCGCCTTTTTCGATGATGACGGCAAATTTGATTTTCTCTTCGAGTTCGTTGATTTCGGCTTCGACTTGGGTTTGCTCGAGTTTTGCGGCGTCGTATTCCGCGTTTTCGCTGAGGTCGCCGAGGGATCTTGCGTGTTGCAAGTGTTCCGCAACTTCTTTGCGCTTGACTACGACGAGATAGTTGAGTCTTTCCTTTAATTCTTCAAGACCTTCTTTTGTCAACAATACTTCTTTCATATTATTTCCCTTTTCCCGCAAATAGTGCGGGCAAACGTATTATTTTTCTTCTTCGACTTCGACCGGCTCTTCCGGAGCGGGTTCTTCGACGGGTTCCTCTAAGGGTTCTTCGAGAGCAGGCTCTTCGCTTGCCGCTTCGATCGGCTCTTCGACGGGAGCGTCCTCGAGCGGTTCGGCATTCTCTTCAACTTGAGCGTCTTCCGCTTCTGCCGAGTTCTCGCCTTCCTTGGCTCTCAACTCTTCGAGTTTCTTTGCCACGGCGTTTTCGATTTCCGCCTTGTCCGCTTTGTACTTCGGAACGAGCGCGGTCACTTTGAATTCTATTGAATTGAATTTGAAATCGAATTCTTTCAAGAACATATCTTCAAGCAAAGTTCTGAGATACGTTTCGACTTCGATGACGTCCTTGTCGACGACCTTGATGTTGGCTTTGAGTCTCACGCCGTATTCGTCGCTGACGAGACCGACCTTTTTGCACTTCACGCCTTCGATTTCGGAGCAGGCGGATCTGACATACTTGTTGATGACGCTTGCGGAAACCTTGATTGAACCGCCCTTATCCGTTCTGAGCGTCACGTCCTTGATGACGTCGCTGTTGACAAAGATGAGCACGATTGCGACGATGGACAGTACGAGATAGAGCACGCCGAGAGTAAAGAGCAAACCTTTGACGAGGTTGTTGTCAAAATCTTCTTGTTTGATGCCTCCAAACGCCGTCACGAGAAGCACCATAATGAGAATTACGGCGACTACGACGCTTGCGCTGGTAAAGATTTTTTCGAGATTTTTTTTCATATTCTCCTCACATTCGCGCGACGAGCGTGCGAATAATTTTGTTTTCTATAATATAAACTTTATTTTCGCAATAGTCAACGGTCTAACGCCGATTTTTTGCGTGCGAGTTTTCGCCCCGTTTATTCTGCCGAAAATCTTGCGAACTATTTAGTCGCCGATTGGAATATACTTCGGCTCGTGCTTTACGTAGACTACGTACTCTTTGAACCCTATCTCTTTGAGCATATCGCCGACGGCTTCGAATTCTTTGCAGATATCTCCCCTGTGCGCGTCGCTTCCGTAAGAAATTTTGCGCCCGCCCAGTTCGAAATAACGCTCGATTATATCGCGTTTCGGATTCATCTCATGATGGAAATTGACTTCGAGAGCCTTGTCCAACTCGATTATGCGCTTCAAAATATCGTCGATCTTGTCCGCAAAGTCCACGTAGCGGAGAGCCTTGTCGCGGTACGGCGCGCCGTGCGTCACGTAGCCGATATGCGCCACGACGTCGTACTGATAGGGCACGTCGAGACTGCGCCTAATCGTGTCGAGATAGAGCCCGTACGCCTTCTTTTTGGACTTGAACAGAAACGCGTTTTTGAAATACATATCCTTCCCGCCCGCGCAGTGTACGGAGTTGATGACGGTGTCGAACGGATATTTGGCGATGAGTTCTTTGTATTTCTCCGCCACGAGTTCTCCGTCCGCGTACGCCGCCTCTATGCCGAAGCCGAGCGTTAGCGTATTGTTTTCGTCCTTGTCGAGAGCCGCCTTGACCTCTTTCCAATCTTGCCAATACGACTCGACGTCGGTGTCTCCCCACCTAAACGGGGCGCGACATCCTCCGTAGACGAGGTCGTAGTCGCAATGGTCTGTCGTGCAGAGATATGAAAGCCCCTGCTCTCTTGCGAGTTTGACCATATCCGCAACGGATACTTTGCCGTCATGGGAGTGATTTGTGTGAGTGTGGCAATCAACCTTTATCATGAGACTTTGTCTCCTTGTAGTATGCTTTTGAATGTGGCGCGAAAACCTCTATCGCATATTTTTCGCACTCACAAAATACAAACGCACGAAGTGTGCGTCAATATTCCAAAATGGCCTTTATTCTTCTTATGCCCGCCGAAGAACTTTGTTCTTTGACGATCTTGAACTTGCCGAGTTCGCCCGTGCGCTTGGCGTGCGGACCGCCGCAGATTTCTTTGGAGAAACCAATCGTGTAGACCTTGACGATTTCGCCGTACTTTGAGCCGAACACGCCGACTGCTCCGCTTGCTCTCGCCTCGTCCACGGTCATCTCTTCTAGCTTGACCTCACTGTCCTTTGCGATTTCCGCATTGACGAGTTTTTCGACGTCTGCAATCTCCTCCGCCGTCAAAGGACGCGGGAAATTGAAGTCGAAACGAAGTCTCTCCGCCGTGATGTTCGAGCCTCTCTGTTGAATGCCGTCGTCGTGCAAAACTTGTTTGAGAGCGGCGTTCAAGAGGTGTGTAGCGCTGTGCAGACGCGCGGTAAATTCTCCCCCGTCGGCAAGTCCGCCCTTAAACTTTTGCTCCGCGCCCGCTTTGGAAAGAGCTTGATGGTCGCTGAATGCCTTGTCGTAGCCGGCTCTGTCGAGAACGTAGCCCTTTTCCTTGGCGAGTTCCTCAGTCATCTCAATCGGAAAACCGAAAGTGTCGTAAAGTCTAAACGCCGTCTTGCCCGGGAATACCGTCATATTTTCAGGCAAATGAGAGACGATTTTGTCAAACTCTTTGAGCCCTTGCTCGATAGTCTTGGCAAATTTGTCCTTTTCCGCTTCGAGTTCGCTTACGATTCTCTCCTCGTTGTCCTTGATATACGGATATGCGTCCTTGTACTTTTCGACGTAAAGTCTTGCAAGTTCGACGAGCGCGCTGTCGTCGACGCCGAGGGTACGGCAATATCTCATCGCTCTGCGGATAAGTCTTCTGAGCACGTAGCCTTGGTCGACGTTTGAAGGAGATATTCCCTTCGTGTCGCCGAGCAGGAAAGTCGCCGTTCTCGTGTGGTCCGCGATGATTCTCATCGCGACGGTCATGGTTTCGTCCTCGCCGTACTTCTTGCCGGAGAGTTCTTCGAGTTTCTTTATGGCAAAACTGAACAGGTCGGTTTCGTACACGGACTTGTAGCCGTTCAAAATGCAGAGCAATCTTTCAAGCCCTAAACCTTCGTCCACGTTCTTTTGCTTCAAAGGTTCAAACTTGCCTTCCGCGTTTTTGAAATACTGCATAAACACGTCGTTGCCCACTTCGAGATACTTTCCGCAATCGCAGGCGGGAGAGCATTCGGGACAGCATTTCGGCTTGCCCGTGTCGACAAACATCTCAGTGTCCGGTCCGCAAGGTCCCGTGACGCCCGCAGGTCCCCACCAGTTGTGCTTTTTGTTGAGGTAGAAAATTCTGTCCGCGGGGATGCCGACCTCTCTCCAATACGACGCGCTCTCCTCATCCCTTGGACAATCTTCGTCACCCGCGAAAACCGTGACCGCAAACGTGTTCTTGTCAAAGCCGAGTTTGTTTAGCATAAAGTCGTAAGACCAAGCGATTGCGTCCTTTTTGAAATAGTCGCCGAGCGACCATCTGCCGAGCATCTCGAAGAAGGTGCAGTGAGAAGCGTCGCCGACCTCGTCTATATCGCCAGTGCGCACGCAGATTTGCACGTCCGTGAGCCTGTTGCCCGCAGGATGCTTCTCTCCGAGAAGATAGGGCACGAGCGGATGCATACCGGCGGTGGTAAACAAAACCGTCGGGTCGTTTTCGGGAATGAGGGACGCGGAATCGATGACCGCGTGACCTTTCGAGTGATAAAAGTCGATATAAAGTTTTCTGAGTTCGTCTGATGTAAACTGTTTCATATTTCCTCTTGGGCGTTTCCGCCTTGTTGATTTCTATTTTAGATTTCGCCTTTTTCGATGAGCGCAAAGAGCGCGTCTGAAAAATCTTTCTCTTTTACCGCTCTGGTCAATGTAAAGACAGCTTTGCCGTCCGTCGTCACCGAACTCAAATTCTGAGTATTCGTCGCGGACGCGTTCAGGTTGACGTAAAAATACTCGACGCCGAGTTCCTTGGGTACCGCCACCCTGCCGAGATTGCTGAATATAATCGTCTGCCTTGACGATGTGAACAATCTGCCGAGTTTAAGGAAGAACTGCTTCAAAAAGAGCGGAGTTATCTTCATCAAAAACCCTCTCTGCGCCCTCACGGACGTGGAGATAAACCTTGCCATCTTGTCCTTGGAAGCCTCTTCGGCAATCTGCTTTTGAGCCTCGACGGCATACTCTTCGACTGTGTCGAAGGAGTGCGGTTTCACAATCACTCTGACGAAGGTAACGAAGTTGCGAAGCGACGTCGACTCGAACAGGTTTCTGAGATTTACGGGGACCATAATGACGTAGTTGTGTTTGTGCTCGTTCTCATCGTACTTGTCGAGCGCGTACGCAATCGCACCCGTCACGTAGGACGTAAACGTCACGCCCGCCTGCTTCGCGCGCTTTGCAATCTCCGCTCCGTCCATAACGAGTCTGTCCGTTTCAAACCCGCGGACGAGTTGCCCCTTAATTCTGTACGGCTTGCCACCGAGCAGTTTTTTGAAATCTATCTCACCAAGCTTGATCGGAACGTAGTGGGACACGAAACTGTCTTCGAGTTCGTGCGGATGAAAGTCGCTTTCGTGGTCGAGTATGCCCTCGGTATTTTCGATTTTCACGCCGGATAATCTCTTGTAGGCAAGCAATATCGTCTTCAAAAATTCGATTGCGCCGTTGCCGTCGCAGAGCCCGTGGAAGATTATCATCTCGATACGGTTCTCACCATAGGTGAGTTTGAACAAATACCCGTTGGTCTCCTTGCTGTTTATAGGACAAGGGACAGCCTTTTCAAGCGGAAAAACCTTTATCGGCGCGTCGTTTTCAAGGAGATAATGCCACGCGTATCCGCGCTTTTGCTTGACCTTGAAAGCGGGAAAACGCTTTGCGCAATCGTTGACGGCCCTCTCCAAAAGTTCGGGGTTGACGGGCCCGTCGAGCGTAGCGCCCACGGCAAAATTGCTCTGCGCCTTTTTCGTGGCAAGAATGGGATAAAACCTCGCCGCGTGGTCGTATTCGAGCCACACCTGTCCTTTGCGCTTGAAAAAGTCATCCTTGGGATGATTTTTTCTCGGTTCTTTTTCGACCTTGTCGCGATATGAGGCGATCACCTGTTTTTCTTCCGCTTCGTTTCCTGCCATATTCTCCGGCGATAAACGCAAAAATTTGCGAGTTTTTTGAATTTGCTCATATATTCTAATATTTTTAAATATTATTGTCAATGAAATAAACCAACTGAAACCCGCAAAATATTGTGAAAAAAGGAGAAACGATGCAAGAACAAAACGTCCAAAAAACGCAAACCAAAAATACTCAGGCTCACAAGTTGGAACTCGACCGCAACCACGGCGCGAGCATGACGGGAGTGTACGCCGTGCCCACGTTCACGGACAAGTCGGCAATCGTAAAACTGAAAGACGAAACTTTGACCGTGTCGGGACAGAACCTCGAAATCAAAATCTTGGACGTGGAAAACGGCAAATTGACGATATCGGGCACGATAAATTCATTGAGGTATTCCCCGTCCTCCGCACCCACCTCTTTTTTCAAGCGAATACTCAAATAACCGTGCATCTAACCGCGTATTTTCTTTCAAGCGAACAGGTTTTAACTCTTGCCGCAAACGCAAAAACGCAAGCTTTGAAGTTTGCGATTTGCCTTGGCGTCGGCGTCGCGTTCGGCGTGTTTTTGTTGCTGCTTTTCAGAAAGTCGGGAAAGGCGGAAAGATTCGTCACGGACCTGTTTGCGACGCTTGCCGCGGGAATGGGATATATCGGCTGTTTGGAACTCGTCTTCGGCGGGAAATTCGAACTTTACGGACTGATCGCCTACTGCGCGGGCGCTTGTTTGATACCTTCGCTGTTTTTATTGTGCAAAAGAAGACGAACAAAACGTATCACTCCCGCAAATTGAAAGGGACGCAGCCGTAGCCACGCCCCCTCCAATTTGGGTAAGAAAAAAGAATTGGACTATTACTTCTTGATTATTGTAAGTCTGACAAAAGCCAGTTTGCCGTTTTTGACGCAAGTTTCTTGATTTTGCACTCCGTTTGCATTGTTGATTCTTGAAACGATTATTCTCATATTACTCTCCTTTCGCTGAGACAGCCGATTTGGTCATAAGACCGTGTTCCCTTGCTTTGTGACTATATAATACGACTTTCAATGTCCCAAAAACGGGACGAATCTTCCCGTATCGCAAATATTTTCAAAAAATCGTTGCGCATTTTCGATATTGTGTGTTATAAAGATATTGAAAAAATTATCGCGAGGTTTTTATGCTTGAACCAAAGAAAACGTTGATAATGCGAATTTATCAAATCTTAGAGGACTATTCGGACGAAAATCACCCTCTCAAACAGCAGGATATAATCGACAAGCTCGACGCGGACTACGGTATCGAGTGCGAGAGAAAAGCCGTCGGGCGCAATCTCTCCTATCTGCAAGAGATGGGTCTTGACATCGAAATCTGCGGACGAGGAGCGTATCTTGCCTCCCGCCGTTTTGAAAACTCGGAACTTCGCCTGCTCATCGACAGCGTGCTCGGCTCTCGTCACGTGGGCGCGCAGTATTCAAAACAATTGATAAACAAGCTCGCCGCGCTCGGGGGCAAAAACTTCGAGGGGCACGTCAAGCACGTCTATTCCATAGCCGATTGGGGCAAGACCGCGGGCAAGGAACTGTTCCTCAACATCGAACTCATTGACGAAGCGATTGAAAAAGGCAAAAAAATCTCTTTCGACTACCTCAAAGTCGGGCTGGACAAGGAGTATCACAAATCGTCGTCGAGAAAGGCGTCGCCCTATCAACTCGTACTGCACAATCAACGCTACTATCTCGTACTGCTCGACGAAAAGTATCAAAACGTCTCGTATCTTCGAGTGGACAAGATGTCGAAAATGAAAATCTTGAAGGAGGACGCCACCCCATTGCGCGAGGTCGAAGGCTACAAGAACGGGCTCAACTATTCCCGCTTCTCGTCCGGACTTCCCTATATGTTCAACGACGAACAAGTGACCGTAAAACTCAAATGCAAAAACTTCATGACGGACGAACTCGGCGATTGGTTCGGAGACGGCTACACCATTTCCCCTCTCGACAAAAATCATTTCGTCGCCACCGTCACCGCCTCGAAACAGGCCATGTTGTATTGGGCGCTTCAATACAACGTCAACGTGGAAATTCTCTCGCCGGAGTTTATGCGAGACGAGATAAAGTCCAAAATCGCAGATATGTCAAATATGTATAGTAATCAGCGCAAAAGATAGTTTATCAGTGCAAAACGTATCATTAAACCGCGCGTTGTGAAAAATAAAAATAATATTAAGGAGATAAACACTATGAACACAATTCCCGTCAAAGACCTGCCGTACGAGAGGTATGACGCAAAACTCGTCGAAGAAGCAACCGAAAAGTTTCTGCAAGCGGAAAAAGACGCGAAGTGCGTCGACGACGTTTTGAAGGCAAGAGACGAACTTTTGAAAGACTTTATGCACTTCTTCACGATGAGCAGTCTTGCCTATACGAGATACACTCTCAACACCTACGACAAGTTTTATCTTGATGAGCAAGCCTACTATGACGAAGCGATGCCGATAGTGGGAATTTGCAGAATGAAAGTCGCAAACTGCGTCCTCAACAGTCGCTTCAAAGAGGAACTCAAAAAAGCACTCCCCGAGACCTTGTTCCCGCTGCTTGAACTTGAAAGCAAATGCCACAGCCCCGAGACCGTGGAGGACGAAAAGGAAGAAAACTCCATCGTCACCGAGTATTCTCAACTTATGTCCCAACTCACTACGGACTGGCAAGGCGAAAAAAAGACGATAAGTTATATCCGCGGGTTCTTCGAGTCTCCCGACCGCGAAATGAGAAAAGCGGCGGCAAACGCAATCGGGCGCGTGCTTGAAAGCGTATCCGAACAACTGGACGACATCTACGACAGACTCGTCAAGGTGCGCACTCGCATAGCGAAAAAACTCGGCTTCAAGGACTTCGTCGAACTCGGCTATTGCCGTATGGGGCGCATTGACTACAACCGCGAAATGGTGGCGAAGTTCAGAGAAAACGTGCTCAAAGACCTCGTCCCCGTCGTTTCAAAATTCAAAGCGCAGATACAGAAAGAACTTGGGCTTGACGAGTTCAAATTCTACGACGACAGCGTCATCCCGGGCGGAAATCCCGTGCCGAAGGTGGACGCGCAAGGCATACTCGACGCCGCACGCGATATGTACGACGATATGCATCCCGAAGCCAGCAAACTCATGCGTCAAATGCTCTCTGTGGGCGCAATCGACCCCCTCCCCCGCGACGGCAAATGGGGCGGTGGGTACGCGACTACGTTCGAAGACTTTCACCAGACGTTCATTCTCGGCAACTTTACCGGCATGAGCGACGACATCGACCTTGTCACGCACGAATTCGGGCATACGTTTGCAATGAACTTTGCGTTTGACCACGATACGGAAGCGGGCATCGGCTCAAGCGAGACCGCCGAAACGCACAGCATGAGCATGGAATTCTTTGCTTGGAAATATCTCGACAAATTCTTCGACGACGTCAAGGGCTACAAGTTCAAGCACCTCGGCGGATGTTTGTCCTTCATCCCCTACGGCGTTATCGTGGACGAATTCCAGCACGTCATGTACGAGCATCCCGAACTCACGCCCGCCGAGAGAAAGAAGGTCTATCTCGACCTCGAAAAGAAATACCGCCCGTATCTCAACTTCGACGGCATCGAGTATTTGGAGCAAGGAACGCGTTGGCAATATCAAATGCACATCTATGAAATGCCATTCTACTACATCGACTATTGCCTTGCGCAGGTGGTCGCGCTCGAATTCTTGTCCGACTCGCAAAAGGACTATGCGGACGCTTTCAACCGCTACGTCGAGCACTGCAAGCGCGGAGGGCTCTATGCCTTCAATCACCTCGTAAAACTCGCGGGACTCAAATCGCCGTTTGAAGACGGTGCGCTCAAAGAGGTAGCCTCAACGACGGTCAAACTGCTTGACGAACTCAAAAAATAAATTTATCTATAAATTTTGCCACAAAAAAATCCGTCAGTCGACGGATTTTTTTGTTTGTGCTTTGGTTATTTTCTTTCTTTGATTTCCTCGGAAATCTTGGTGACAAATTCATCTATGCCACAGGATGTCGTTTGGTCGGTGGCGAGTTCACGCACAGAAAGACTTCTGTTTTCGATTTCCTTTGCGCCGATAATGAGCATATACGGCACGCGGTCGATTTGACGAGCCTCTCTGATTTTGTAGCCTATAGTTTCGTTGCGGTCGTCGAGCACGACTCTGACCTTGGCGTTGGCGAGTTTGTCGTAAATCTCTTTGGCAAACGTCGTATCGCTTCCGGGGAGAGTGAGGATCTTTACCTGCGTCGGAGCAAGCCACACAGGATATCTGCCCGCAAAGTTCTCGGTGAGAATACCGATGAAGCGCTCAATTGAACCGAAGCATACGCGGTGAATCATAATCGGGCACTTCTTTTCGCCTTTTTCGTCCACGTATTCAAGCCCAAAGTTTTGCGGCATTTGGAAATCGAGTTGAATCGTACCGCATTGCCACGTTCTTCCTATGCTGTCGCGGAGATGGAAGTCAATCTTCGGACCGTAGAACGCGCCGTCACCCTCGTTGATGATATACGGAAGGCCGAGTTTTTCGAGGGCGTTTTTGAGTCCATTCGTTGCGGCTTCCCAGTCTTCGTCGCTTCCCATACTGTCCTCGGGACGAGTGGAAAGTTCGACAAAATAATCAAAACCGAATTTTGTATAAACTTCGTTTATAAGTCCCACGATACGCACGATTTCGTCCGTGATTTGCTCGCGTGTGAGATAGATGTGCGCATCGTCCTGCGTGAAGCATCTTACGCGGAAGAGTCCGTGGAGCGCGCCTTTGAGTTCGTGGCGATGCACGAGTCCCATCTCTGCAATGCGGAGCGGGAGTTCACGATAGGAGTGCGGTTGGTTTTTGTAGATGAGCACGCTACCCGGGCAGTTCATCGGTTTGACACAGCAGATTTCGTCGTCTATCGTCGTTGTGTACATATTGTCCTTGTAGTGCGCCCAGTGGCCGCTCGTCTCCCAAAGGTGACGGTTCATAATCATCGGGCTGGACACTTCGACATAGCCGTTTGCTCTGTGAATCTCGCGCCAATAGGACATGAGTTCGTTTTTGACGATCATGCCGTTGGGCAGGAAGAACGGGAACCCGGGGCCTTCGTCGCTGAACATAAAGAGTTTCATCTCTTTGCCGATTTTTCTATGGTCTCTGCGTTCGGCTTCCTCTTGGAGTTTTTGAAACTCTTCGAGTTCTTGTTGCGACCTAAAAGCCACGCCGTTGATACGGGTGAGCATCTTGTTGTCCTTGTCATTCTTCCAGTATGCGCCGGACTGTTGCGTAATTTTGAATGCTTTGAGCGCCTTCGTGTAGGTGACGTGCGGGCCGGTGCACATATCGATATATTCGCCCTGCTGATAAAAACTTATCTCTGCGTCTTCGGGCAAATCGCCGATGTGCTCGACCTTATATTTTTCTCCGCGCTCTTCCATGAGTTTGATTGCGTCCTCGCGCGGGAGGATATATGCCTTGACGGGCAAATTCTCTTTGACTATCTTCTTCATTTCGGCTTCGATCTTGGCAAGATCTTCGTCCGTGAGTTTGGTGTCGCCGAGGTCTACGTCATAGTAGAAGCCCTTTTCGGTTGCGGGACCGTACGCAAAATCTGCGTGCGGGTATAGGCGCTTTATTGCCTGCGCCATAACGTGCGCCGTCGAGTGGCGAAGAACTTGAAGTTCTTCTTCCTGCGGGCACTCTGCGACTGTGCCGTCTTTGTAGAGTATTTTCATACCGAATACCTCTTTTTTTAATTGCTTTAATATTTTAACTCATAGCGACGAAAAAGACAACTTATATTTATAAAATATATTAATTGCCAAATTCAAACTTTGTGATATAATAAATTCAATAACATTTTTACAAGGTGGTTTTTATGGAACTTACTTACAAAAAACAAAACATTTACGCCGTGGCGAGCGAAAAAGAACTTGCCGAAATTCAGGCGTACAGCGAAGGCTACAAGTCCTTCCTCAACAACAGCAAAACCGAGAGAGAAGCGGTTGAAAGCGGTATCGCACTCGTCAAGGCGCACGGCTATAAGGAGTATACCCTCGGCGACAAAATCAACCCAGGCGACAAACTCTACTACAACAACCGCGGCAAAGGCTTGTTCATCTTGAAGGCAGGCAAGGCGGACGTCGCAAAGAACGGCGTGCGCATCCTCGTCGCACACGTGGACTGCCCGAGACTCGACTTGAAACAAGTCCCGCTCTATGAAAAGGCGGATATGGCGTTTTTAAAAACGCACTACTACGGCGGTATCAAAAAGTATCAATGGCTCACCATTCCGCTCGCGCTCCACGGCGTCGTCTCCTTGAAGGACGGCAAGAGCGTGAACGTCTGCGTCGGCGAAGAGGAGGGCGATCCGTATTTCTACATCACCGACCTTCTTCCGCACCTCTCTCAAGAGATAGTCACAAAGACGATAGCGGACGGGTTCCCCGCAGAAAACCTCAACATCCTCGTCGGCGGTATTCCCGCCAAGGACGCCGAAAAGGACGCGGTCAAACTCGGCGTGCTCAAAATTCTCAACGAGAAGTACGGCATAACCGAAGAAGACCTGCTCTCTGCTGAAATCGAAGCAGTTCCCGTCGCAAAGGCAAACGATGTCGGCTTTGACAGAGCGTTCGTCGGCGGCTACGGCCACGACGACAGAGTGTGTGCCTATCCGGAAATCACCGCCACTCTCGAAACCGAAACGGATCAAACCGTCCTCACCATCCTCGCAGATAAAGAGGAAATCGGCAGTGAAGGCAATACTGGTATGCAGAGCGTGCTCATCCGCGACCTGCTCGACGAAATTGCAAGAAGCTACGGCGTGAGTTCCGCGGTTATGAGAGCCAACTCCAAGTGCTTGTCCGCAGACGTGACGGCGGGCTTCGACCCCGACTTTGCCTCCGCGTTTGAAGAGAAAAACGCTAGCCTTATGAGTCACGGCGTTTCAATGAACAAATTTACGGGCGCACGCGGTAAAGCAGGTTCGAACGACGCTTCTGCCGAATACATTGGTTATTTGAGAGGCGTCTTTGCAAAGGACAGCGTCATTTGGCAAACGAGCGAACTCGGTCGCGTTGACCTCGGCGGCGGCGGAACGGTGGCAAAGTTTATTGCCTCCATCAATATCGACACGGTCGACGTCGGCGTCCCTGTGCTCTCTATGCACGCTCCTTACGAGCTCATCTCCAAGGCGGACATTTGGTCGGCACACAAAGCCTTTAGCGCCTTCGTCAAATAAAAACCGCGCTATTTGGCGACCTGCATTGTCAACTACAAAAAATACGCACCGTCATGCACGTCAGTACATTAGGCGGTGCGATTTCTTTTGTTTTCGTGCATCTAATACAAACAATCACAGTTTTTCTAATTGAAATTAAAAGCACTCTATAAAGCGTGCTTTTTTGTTTTTAAACTTCTATATTTCATACACTTTACAACTACAACACTCGCTTCCGCCTACGCCTGGTTGCGTCCTAACAACATTCGGATAACAACAATATATGTTGTAGGAATTTTCTCCTGCTCGCTTTTTATGTGAAATAAACTCACAATATTTACAATACTCACATCTATTATCTTTAGACATTACTCCAAATATGCCTGTTCTCAGACATGTATATGATCCTTGAGGATGACCCTTAACGCCTTTGACTTTTATACTAAACCCGCTTTTATAATTCTGTTTAAAAGCCTCTAATGCAATATTAAACCAATCATTCTTTGAATAAAACAATTCACTTGCATTTGTTAATTTTCTTAAATCGATGTAATTATCTTCAGAAATAATAAATTTTGAGAGTGATATGTCTCCAAACTCATCTTTCGCGGTCCATACTATTTTTTTTATGTAATGGTCGTCAATAGAACAACCACTAATCCATATAGTAAAATTAGGAGAATAATCACTTATTGTTGGTGCTAATTTAAATATTCTCATTGGATGTTTCCATCTATAATACTCTGCATTATTGTTTTCTTGAACACTAATTTGATCCCAATCAAAATAATCTCTAAAATCAAATACCCATGCGAGTTTATAACCGGCATTTAAATAAAATGAATTTCTTTCTTTAAACTCATCTGCCGTTATTTGACTGTGTTGGAACTCAATGACAACATCATTAACACATATATCTGCTCTGTGTTTTACGCCATTATATTCAATAATAACTTCTTGATTCTCTATAGGGAAATAGCCTTGCATTTTGCGATGCCATTCGGACATATCATAATCCCAACCATCACAAGAATACCCAGAAACATGTGCAAAATGATGTATATTTACTTCTCCCGCTTTTAATATTACTTTTTCATGACAAATTGGACAAAAATACTGTTCTCCTTTAACAGCATCATTGGCATGAACTCTATTCCCATATTTATCTTTTGCAATATCCATATCTTTGCTACAAATATATATTATCAAAAATCGCTCAGGATTGATGGATGACGCGAAAGATGCGCACGCGAGCACGAGCGTACTTGCTGTACGTGACTGCGAGTGCACGTAAATCTGACAAAGTCAGGCGCGATCCTGTGCGATTTTTGTCAAGAACTCTTTAACAAGGGCATTCGCTTCCTGCGAAGCAGGAGATTTCCAATTCAGGCTGTAGCAGTGGTTGTCACTGAACTTGGTGGAGAAAGCGCTCTCGTAGTGCACGCCGAGTTCGTCAAGGCGTTTCATGAACGCTTCGGTTTGACCCGGGCAGACGGAGTCTTTTTTGGAGTAGATTAAGCAGCACGGCGGGAAGTCCGCATTGATGTTGTCCGTGATTGACCAAAACTCTTTTGGTTCGACGGCAAAACTGTCCTTAAACTTGACGCCGAGGACGTCCGGCGTCAAAATCTTGACGAGAGTCTTTGTGAAGCCCTTTTCGAGCATGAGGTTGAAATCGTAGAGGGCGCAGTTGTACCACCCTGCGCAGAATCTTATGTTCGTGTCCACGCCGAACTTCTTTTGAAGTTCCTTATCACGACTGAGCGCGGTCGTCATTGCGGAAAGGTATCCGCCTGCGCTGTCTCCGCCCGCCACAACGCGCGAGAGGTCAAAACCGTAGTTCTCCGCATTTGCCTCCACCCAGTTGAGCGCGGAAGACACCTGTTTCAACTGCTCAAAGAGATGATACTTCGGCGCAAGTCCGTACTCGACGGTGACGACGGCATAGCCCATTTGCGCCACCCACTTCGAGAGTCCGCGGACGTAATACTTTCCACCCGACACAAAGCTTCCGCCGTGCGTATAGAAAAGAACCGGCAATTTGTCCGCTCTCTCCTTCGGCGTCCAAAGGTCGATTGTGCAGATACCTTCCTCATCGACTGCGATATCCTTTATCACCTCGACTTCCACGTCCGAAAAGACGTTCTTAGGCTCGTTTTGCGATTTGTTTGTGCACTTGTACAACAAGTTGTACATGCTCTTTAACATTGACATGGTTTCCTCCTGCGACGACTAATCTTCAAACTCGTCGTATTCATCAAAATTGGTGTCGTTATAAATTTCGGGGATGACCGTCGGGCTTTCAAAAAGTTCCTCTACAAACTCGTCTCCGACCTTGTCCCTGTGGCGCATATAAAAGTCTATTCCGCACTTTAAGTTCTTGGTTATCCCAAGCATCTCGCCTTTCGAGTAGGCGACGTATCTCCCCTCTGCAAAATCGCGGATGGCATATCTTATCACAAATTCGGTCATCGTCTTGAAAACCGTGATTCTGCCACCGTACTTGTGCTCGATGTCGCCGTAGAGAGGCAGTTGCTCCGGGTATTCGTCGTAGTCCTCCGCGCGCGACCAAAGCGCATTCATAAGCCTCGGCTCTTCTCGCGCAAACAGGACGTTCATATCCTCGAAAAACTCTCCGTTGTAGTCCTCTTCTTCCACGACCTCGATTATCTCGCGAATTTGCTCGGCGGGACACGGCAACGCGCCCTCGGCAAAGTAGCAAACTTCCGTGACGACGGCTCGCTTTTGCTCCTTGCCGTCCCCGACGCCCACGAGCACTACGTTGCCCTCTTTGACGTCGTCCCCACAGGAATAGGTGTAATCTTTGCCAAACGGCTTGAACCTCACCAACGCATACTTTTGCCTTGCCATACAAACTCCTTTTGCCACTTCGTCTAAATTTTAACACACCTTTTTGTTTCACACAACACAAATTTTCAAATATGTCAAAAGTTGAAACAATAATGTTTCAAACCGCCCAATCCGCTTGCGATAGATTTTGGAAAATGGTATAATCAAAAAAACGAAATGCTCAGGAGAAAGCGTATGGTGAACGAATTTTGCAAGAAACCGCTTTGGGAGACGTCGAGGACGCTCTGCGACGTGGCAATGGGCAGAAAACCCGCCGATTTGGTCGTCAAAAACGCGACGCTCGTCAACGTCTGCACGAAGGAACTTTTGCCGAATATTGACGTCGCCGTGGCGGAAGGCAGAATTGCCATGGTGGGCGACTGCGCCCATACAATCGGCGAAAAAACGCAGATTGTGGACGCAAAAGGACAATATCTTGCCCCTGCTTTTATGGACGGACACATCCACATCGAATCTTCGATGCTCACTGCAAGCGAATATGCCAAGGCAGTCGTCGCACACGGCACTTGCGCGGTGTTTATGGACCCGCACGAGATTTGCAACGTGCTTGGACTTGACGGCGTGAGATATATGCTCGAGGACGCGGCTCGCACGCCTTTGAAGGCGATTTTGACCGCTCCGTCCTGCGTTCCCGCCGTCCCCGGGTTCGAAGATACGGGCGCGTCGGTAGGTCCGAAGGAGGTCGCAGAAATGATGAGTTGGAAGGAATGCGCGGGACTCGGCGAAATGATGAATTTCCCCGGTATTATCTACTCGGACGAGCGCACGCACGCAATAGTCGGCGAAACCATGAAACCCGGCAAAATTCCAACCGGACACTTCTCCATCCCAGATACGGGCTCTGCGCTCAACGCATACGTCGCATCGGGCGTAAGATGCTGCCACGAGTCCACGCGTGAGGAAGACGCGCTTGAAAAGATGCGCCTGGGCATGTACGCCATGTTCCGCGAAGGCTCCGCTTGGCACGACCTTCAAGAGGTCGGCAAGTCCGTGACGAAGCACGAAATCGACTCCCGCTTTGCCTGCCTCATTTCTGACGACACGCACCCGCACACTTTGCAAGAGCACGGGCACCTCGACCATATCGTCAAGCGCGCTGTCGAGGAAGGCATAGACCCCGTCGAAGCGATACAAATGGTGACGATAAACGTCGCGCAATGCTTCCAACTCGACCACGAACTCGGCTCTATCGCCCCGTCCAAGTGCGCGAATATGGTGCTAATCGACGACCTCGACGAGTGCCACGTTACGCAAGTGTGGATAGACGGCGATCTCGTAGCCAAGGACGGCAAGACGATTGCAAAATGGCAACCGTACGTCTATCCGGAAGCGGCGACGCACTCCGTACACCTTTCCCCGCTCACGCTCAAAGACTTTGAAATCGTGCATACGGGGGACAGCGTCAAGGTTCGCGTAATAGAAGCTATCGGCGGAAAGACGAGCACACTCGAAAAGTTTGCCACCCTTCCCGTCAAAGACGGAAAAGTGCAATCGGACGCAAATCAAGACGTCTTGAAGGCGTTCGTGTTTGAGCGTCATCACGAGACTGGCACGCGCGGCTACGGCTTTTTGAAAGGCTTCGGAATAAAGGAAGGCGCGCTCGCTCAAACGGTGTCCCACGACGCGCACAACCTGCTGGTCGTCGGCACAAACGACGAAGATATGCTGCTCGCCGCAAACGAACTCATAAAAGTCGGCGGCGGTATGATTGCCGTAAAGAACGGCAAGATTTTGGGCGAAGTCCCGCTCCCGATTGCAGGACTCATGAGCGACAAACCCCTCGACGAGATGGTCAAGACCGTCTCCCGCCTCGAACAAGCGTGGAAGGACATGGGGTGTGCTCTCCCCTCGCCGTTTATGACTATGTCGATTATTCCTCTCGCCTGCTTGCCTGAACTCCGCTTGACAAACAGAGGCTTAGTCGATTGCAGGACCTTCCGATTCGTGCCGCCGATAATCGAATAAATCAAAGCGCAAATATATTCCCCAACCTTTTGGTTGGGGTTTTTATTTTACGACATTAAAACTTTGCCCCGTGAATAAAATTTTGTATGAACGTTGCGTTTACGCTCATCGCACTTGCGTCGCTTGTCACGCTCACAATCGTCTCGCCCGAGACGGCTTTTTCTACGATGATAACGGGTGTGAAAAACGCAATACTATTGATGCTCAAACTTGCGGCGATATATACGGTGTGGCTGGGCGTGCTCAAAATGATGAAAGAGACGCGTATTGACAAGGCGCTGTCAAGGCTGTTGCGCCCGCTGGTAAAGAGATTGTTCAAAAAGGAGCGCGACGAATGCTACGACTGGATCTCCGTCAACCTTGCGTCGAATATGCTTGGAATGGGCGGAGCGGCAACCCCCGCGGGGATAAAGGCAATCGGCTCAATGCAACAAGACGGAGAAAAGGCGACTGACAATATGTGCCTTCTCATAGTCATAAACGCAACTTCGATTCAACTCATCCCCGCCACGGTAATATCAATCCGTGCGGCGGCAGGCAGCGCAAACTCCGCAAGCATATTCTTTCCCACGCTGATTGCCACTTTCATCTCTACTTTGTCGGGAGTTTTGATATGCAAAGTCATGTCTTTGAAGAATGGAAAAATGCCCAATAAAACCGCAAAATACAATGTTAACATCACAAAAACGCACAGATTAAAGCCGTTTTTTGCAAAAACAAGGACAAAAGGCAATACAATATGAGCGCATACGTTTTACCCGTGCTCGTTATACTTTTGATTGTCGTCTGCGTCGTCAAAAAGGTCAAGGTTTACGACTGTTTTTTGGACGGAGCAAGGGACTCTTTGACGCTCATAAAAACGGTGTTCCCGTACATAGCCACGATATTTATCGGCGTCGAATTGTTTGCCGCGAGCGGGCTGTCTTCGATGCTTGCAAACCTAATGTCAAAGCCTCTGTCGTATCTCGGCATCCCAAAGGAAATAACGGAACTCATTCTGCTCGTCCCGCTTTCCGGCAACGGCACGATTGCCCTCCTTGAAAAGATTATCGCAGAGTGCGGAGTCGACTCCTACCCCGCCCGTTGCGCCGCCTGTATCGCAGGAGGGACGGAGACGGTATTCTATATTTCCGCGGTCTACTTCTCCTCCTCAAAGACTAAGAAACTGCGCTACGCCATCCCCGTATCTTTGTTCTGCACATTACTCGGCACGGTAGTCGCATGCCTACTGTGCCGAGCAATGTAAACGTGTTTATTTATAAAAATATTGAAGCAATTAAAAAAATAAATATTAAATATATAAAATCTCCACAATCCTTGAATTGCAAATCTGCAATGTTTGGATGAAGAACAAGAAAGCGCACTCTTGATGACAACCCTAATGTACAAGAACGCACATGAGTTGACAGCGAGGGTGCGCTGACGCGGTTATTCGCCAAATAGCGCTTTACTCAAGGATTGAGTTGAGACGAGCAACGAGCTCATCGGCATCAATCCCGTGCACAGCCGCCGCTTGCTCGAGCGTTTCACCGTGTGCGGCGAGACAGCCGAGGCAATGCATACCGCTCTCAAAGAGAATTTGAGCGAGTTCGTTTGCTTTTTCTTGATTCAATATGTCGATAATGAGCATATCCTTGGTTATCATATATTTATTCCTCCAAAAAATAATCTGTTTGGTGTGGCATTTCCTTGCCACAAGGTTTTATTCTCCGTTTCCTCCAAATATGATGATTGCGGCAATCGCGGCGATAATTGCGAGGATAAAGAATACGACGAGCGCAATCTTCGCAGGAGATTTGGGCACTTTGCCCGTTGCCTTGCCCGTCCTCGCGTTGATGAGGAAGCGGTAAATCTTCTCTTTGAATTTGTAACCGCATATCCAAAGCGGAAGGAGCGTATAGCGGAATTTCACGTTCGAGAACGTAGTGTTGACGTTGAGATAGTCAACATGGTCGGGGTTGTAGTGGTTTTTGATTTCCTGACGAATCATGCCGTCCATCTCGCCTTTTGCGACTCCGAATGAATCGTCTAGGGACGTGTCGTACCTCTCCGCCGAGAACCCCGCCAAAAAGTCGCGCGAATAGCCCGTAGCGTTGTTCATATCGTACGGGAGAATTTTGTTGAGTTCGTCCTGCCTTATCTGCGTGGACGCCTCGACCATAGTATTCTCAAAAAACCTATCCCAATTCCCGCTGACGTGGTACCACTCTATGTAGTGCTCGGTCTTTGGACCGTCCTTGGTCTGCACCGTACGCGTCCTGTCCTCGCCGAACCTGCCGTCATACTTTGAATACGTGTCGGAATTGAACGCGAAAGACGGAATATAGACGCCGTGGAATTTGTCGACGGTAAAGTTCTTTTTGAGCTTGCTCGGAGCAAAGAATTTCTTCTTTATCCAAGACCTGCCCGCCTGCACCGCGGTCTCCTTTGTGAGCGCGAACGGAAGAAGACTGTCGGGTTTGAGTCCTTTCATATCCTCGAGTTTGATGACGTTCGTGCCGCCGCAAAACGGGCACTTGACCGCCGTGTCAAAGCCGTGAATCTCGCTCTCCCCTCCGCAGTTCGGGCACTTGTAGGTGTCACCGTCAAAGGCAACTCCGCCCGAGCGTCTTTCGCTTTCAAAATCGCGAATGTGCGGAACGCGTTTTTCTATGTCGCGGGTGATGTCGCAATAGGGACATTTAAGTTTTTGCAAAGCGGGGTCGAACACCATATCCGCCCCGCAAGATTTGCATTTGATAACTTCCGCTACGTTATACTTGAACGCGTCTGCCATAACTTATTTGAGTTTTTCTCCGCAGTTCGGGCAGAACTTGACTCCGCCGCTTACAGACGTACCGCACTTGGGGCAAGTTGCTTGCAACTTTTCTCCGCAATGCGGACAGAATTTTGCGTTTGCGTTCACTTGTTGTCCGCACTTCGGGCAAGCGATTGTGTCTTGTGCGGGAGTTTCCATTTTCGCTCCGCACTCGGGGCAGAATTTTGCTCCTTCTTTGACTGTCGCGCCGCACTTCGGGCACTTCTTGGTCGGAGCCATAGCGTCGTTCAAACCGCCTGCAAATTGTCTGCCGATCGTTGCGCCTGCGGTGAGTCCCATACCCATAGAGGCAAACGTGCCTGCCGCGCCGTTTCCGTTCTTTGCCGCGTCGCGCATTGCGCCAATCGCTTCGTATTGAGCGTATTCGTTCATCGCGCCGCTGTACACGCCGAGCGTCGTGCGCTTGTCCATTGCCTGTTCGACGGCTTCGGGAAGTTTGAGGTTGCGAATGAGAATTTGGTCTATGTCAAGACCGAGCGCTCTGAATCTTGCAGCCGCCTTGTTGCGGGCAGTATCGCCGAGTTCGAGATAGTTTGCGGCGAGGTCGAGCGCAGGAATTTGGCACTCGCCCATAAGGTCGGTGAGTTCTGCAAGCACGATGCTCTTCAAGTGCTCTTGAATATCTTCCGTCTTGAAAGAATGGATTGTGCCGAAGCATTCTCTCATAAAGAGATCCGGCTTCATCACGTGGAAAGAATATTCGCCGTGACCGGAAATTCTTATCATTCCAAAGTCCTTGTCGCGCATCATGATCGGGTTTGGCGTGCCCCATTTCATCTGCGTGAATTGGCGCAGATTGACAAAGTACACGTCGGTTTGTTTCGGGTTCTCGAATGCGTATTTCCAGTTGGCAAGTTTGGTGAGAATCGGGGTTGAACCTTCTTCGAGTTTCCAAATGCCTTCCGTAAAAACGTCACAAACGGAGCCTTGATACACGAATATCGCGGCTTGCGACGGACGCACGATGAGCTGAGAGCCCTTCATGATGGCGTATCTGTCGTCATAGACGAACTTTTGAACGAGAGTGTTTCTCGATTGATCTTCCCAAGATATGACTTTTAAAAGTTGTTTTTTCAAAAAGCCCATTTTTGTTTGTTCCTCCAAAAGGTATGTTCTTTTTCAAGGGCGTATTGCTACGCCCTTGAAACTATTGAGTTTTGTGTGTTTCGGCTTATGCCGTGAATTGAATCTGGCTACCTTTCTTTGCCGCAACGGGTTCGCCGTCTTCGCTCACCACTATGTTGCCGTTCTTATCGACTATTGCGCCGATGTACGGAGTCAACTTGTAGGTGACCGTTCTGCCTTTATACTTGGTCACGGCGATAAGGTTGTCGGTGTTATCATCAGGATCGTCATAGCCCGAGAAGACAACCGTGTGTTCCTCCATCGTGCCTATCTTCGCGGTACCGTACCATACGACCGGGACCTTTGTCGAACCGCCATTTATTGTGGTTGTCTTCGCAAGTCCCGAAGAGTTTCCTGACGGCGTCGTGAACGACGAGATTGCAGTCGTGGTCGTGACGTTGAGCGTGACGTCGATGACTTCTTGGTTGGAGAGTTGGATCGTCGCCGTCTTGCCACTGCCGTGAGACTTCCATTGCGTGTCGTCAAGGTAGTAATCAAGCGCCGTCGGAGTCGTCACTATGACGTAGTTGAACGTATGCGGCAGGCTGCTCGAGTTTTCAAAGTCGCCTGTGAACTTGCCGTCCGTTATCACCGGTTCTTCACGGGTAAACGTGACCTTATAACCTGTCGGCAATGCCAGCGAGTAGCCGTTGTACGGGTCGATAGTATAACTCAAGCTGCCGACGCTACCGCTCAAGTGGTTGGACTTGCGTAGTGTGCCCGAATAGTTCGACATCAAGGACGCTGCCGTCATTCTGTATACCTTGTACGGAATCTCGTACTTTTGCGTCGTTCCGTCTTCACCCTTCAAGAGTGCCGTCACGTACGTCAAACCACCCTTATAGTTCGGACGGAAGGTTGAGAAGCTCCAAGTGAGCTTGCCTTGACCTGTCGTCGGAGTACCGGTCGTGTAGACCTTGGTGGTCGTGCCGTTGCCGCTTGGATTCTTGATGTTGACCGTGAGCGATGTCGGCACAGTCGGATTGCTGTAATCATACGGATCGATGAACGACGTGCCGTTGATATAACCCGTGCTGTTGGCTTTGAGATAATTGTCGCTTTCTGTTGCAATCGATTGTACCGAGCCGTCGATAACCGTGAACGTGACTTTGAGTTTTTGGACGCCGATTGCGTTGATGGAATCGGTTTCTTTATCCTCTGTGCCTAGTCTCCAGTAATCATATTCGCCCCTACCGTTGCCGTCGCCGTTGATGAGTGCGTACGCCGTAAATTCGCCGCCCGCATAAGTGATGGATATCGCGCTGAAATCCCATTGTACGTTGACAACCTTTTGACTGCCGTCCGCCAGAGTCAACTTGACTGTGCTCGGGAAGTACGTGTAGTTGCCGAGTTCGCTGTAGGTGAGCGCTTCATACTTGTCGTCGCCGACCTTCTTGTAGGCGCCCTTCGCATCCTTCTCATACGAAACGGTTCCGTCGTCCTTAGTGACGCGTTTGTATCTCTGACCGTTGTAGGTTGCCACTCTTGCGAAGAAGTCGCCGCCCACCGTCGTATCATACGGGTTGACCTTGAACAAGTTGTTCGTGGTATCGTAGAACTTGCCGGTTGTTGCGTTTACCGTATCGGTGAAGCTGTAAACCGCATCGCCGTTCGGCGCGACCTTCGCCTTACCGCTGTTGATATAGATCGGGACCTTGATTGTAGAGCCGATAACTTGCTTTCTGTACAAGCCGTTATTGTTCTGCGTGCCGTTCTCGTTGTATCTGTCGCTCTCCGCAACCACTTCGCCTTCCTCAATCAAGACGTATCTTGCTTCGGATTCAAGCGTTGCCTTTGCGTAGGATACGCCGCCCGTGTAGGTGTAAGACAAGCCGCTGACGTCCCACTTCGCATTCAACGTATGCGTGGTCACGTAGATGTAGATGTAATCGCCTTGACCTGCCTCCGTATGCTTGGAGTACGTTCTCGTGACGTCGCTGTAATCGTAGGTGACTTCGTTGCCCAACGCGTCTTCGTACACTCTGTAGATGCTGTGGAGTCTCGTCCACTCGACGTTGACGGTGTCGCCCGGTTCGCCCTGCGTCGTCCACGTTGCGCGCTTCAAGAACATACCGCCGACGTAGTAGGTGACGCTTGACGGGAGCTCTGCTCCGTACACGGAGTTCGCTCTTGACGCGCCAGTCGGATATGCGTCGAAGTTGTTGGCGTAGTCGCCCGCAGACAAATCGATGTAGGCGATGTCGGTGTTGTTGATGGTTGTAGCCACCGGGCGAACGACGAGTTCGACGCCGATGGTCATAATCTTGAATCTGCCGTCAGTGCCGTCGCCTGTCGGATCGACGTTCGGGTTGCCGCTCCAGATGTTGACCTTGACGTTACGTCTCGTAGTAGAGCCTGCGGACAACTTGATCGGGTCAGGATCAGGAACGTTCTCATACGTCAATCTGTAGTAGTTGGAGACGCCGTCTTCAAACGTGAACTTCGTGCGTTGCGGCAAGCTTGCGACTCCCTTGTATGCGAACTGATTCTCGAAGATGAATTGTCTCGGGAAGCTACCGCCGGTTCTCGCAAACACGATCTGGAAATAGTTGCCTTCACCATCGTTCAAGCTGCGATACGTATCGGTGATAGTTGCGGTCTTGCTGTCGTCGGTGTACAAGAATTCGTAGACCTTGTCGCCGTTCTCGTCGACCTCATCTTCAGGATCGAAGTCTGCGTCAACTATGATACGGTTCAAGATAGTGATCGGGACCGCGACTTTTTGTACGACGTTGATCGTCTCGCCCGCTTCGTCGACGTAAGTCGTCGTAGCGTTCGTCACAAACGTGAAGTCGCTCTTGTATTCGGAGATGAGTTTTGCAACTCCGCTCCAATCAATCGTCACGGCAAACTCTGTCGTCGTCGCATAGACCTTGTTGCCTTGTCCGTCGAGTGCCACGACGCCGACCTTATCCTTGAACGTCGCAATCGTCAATTCTTTTGTGAGACCGTCGATGTTGTTGACGTAGAACGGGTCGATTGAGAGTGCGCGGTATTCCGTATCTTTGACGTACTTCACGGTTCTGTCAAGCACGTACACGTCAACCGAGAGTTTCTCGGTGACGGTATCGTCCTTGCCGCCGTTGCGCACCAGGCTGACTTCGAGAGTCAAGGTCTTGCCAAAGTACTTGCTTGCTCCTGAGTAGAAGTCTTTCGGCAACGTGTAGTAGCCTGTAACCTCGACTTCGTTTCCGTTTGCAGTGAGGACTGTCGCCTTTGCGCCTGACGCGAAGAGCGTGCCTTCTATGCCGTACGGGTCGATGACGAGCAAGTTCTTTTCGACCTTCTTGTAGTTGCCTTGTTCATTCAGCACGTACTTGACGGCTCTGTTGCCGATGTAGCCGATTTCGGCTTCGGTCATCAACACGTAGTTGTTGCCTTCCTTCTTGTAGTTGCCGTCTGCGCTCAGCTCGTATTCGACTTCGCTGAGTTTAGTATATCTCTTGCCCAAATACGTGCCGATATCGTCGCCTGTCAACTCAATGAGGACGCCTTCGACGATCTTGTAGTCCTTTCTCAAGTACTTGTTGCCATCGTAGTCTTCGTTCGTTGCCAATCTGACGTAATCTTCGCCGAGCGTCTTGAAGCTGACTGCGCTCGTGCTTGCCACGATGTGGAGTTGAACCGGAACGGACACTGCGAAGTGCTCGTTCTTGACTATGAGTTCAGCCTCGCCGTTATAACCTTCATCAAGCGAGTATTCGAGATTCCAGTAGTATTCGACGTCGACTTCGGTTGCGCCTTCGTTTTCGCCGATGACGATCTTACCGTTTCTCGGCAAACCGTTGTAGGCGCTTGCTTCATCGCCGAGTTCGAAGGAAACGACCTTCACTTCGTCGACGGTTTCCGTGACGAATCCCTCTTCCGGTCTGAATTCAAATTTCTTGGACACGTTGAACGTGACTTCAAGCGTGGTGATGTCGACGCCGACGTATGCGTATCTCTTGAATGAGCCTTGGCTGATTTCTTCATCTGTCGGCAAACCTGCGCTCCACGTGACCGTCACCGACGGGCTGGCTGCGCCTTCTGCCGGAGTAATCGTCGCGGTTGTCGGGAACACGAATTCCGCGAACGGGGTGTAATCGGGTTTGACTCCGCCCTCATAATTGATGGTCACCTCGTCGCCTTCCTGCAATTCCATATTGACGATGTAGATCTTTGCGGGATATTCCTCGCTGAATTCTACGCCGTCGTGGAAGCGATAGTATCTCACGATGTATTGATCGTCGCCGTCGCTTACGAGTTCGTCCTTTGTCGGAGCGCTGTCGTCGAGCCAGTAGATGTCTTGAACGACTCCGCCCGCAGGACCGCTCTCCGTACCCATCAAGACCGTGGATGGCAACTTCCATTCATAGTGCGCGTCGAACTGGAATACCATAGCCGTCGCGCTGATTTCGCCGATACCGGTCTTGACTCTGACCGTTGACACGCCGTTGTTGCCCAACACGATGGTCGGAGTGTAGTTCGGCATTCTGACCGGGATATCGACCCACTTGTTGCCGATTAAGCCCTTGACCTCCATGGTGTTGGTGTTGATCGTCACTTTTCTGAGGTATGCGATATACTCGCCGCCACCTTCGACGGTCACCTTAACCGCTGTGCCGTTGACCGCGTCGCCCCACTCGCCGATCTTGAAGTAATCTCCCGGATGCAACGCATAGTTGATTGGGTCGATACCGTAGGCAATGCCGTCCTTAATGTGCGTCTGCGCATACACCGTTCCGTTATACTTGGCAATGTTGTAGAGGTTGCCAAGCGTCGTGACCGCCGGATCTCCGTTTCTGGAGCTGTAAATATCGGTTCCCGCTCCGTTGTAGAAGTAGACCGTGTCACCGATACTCAGTTGCGGGACGCTGAGCTTGAGCGTAATCGTCTGCGGGACGTACTCTCCGTCCTTGATGACGCACGCGACTACGTTATCGTTGCCGTCAATGACCTTTGCCGGAACCGTCGCGTAGATATCGCCGCCACCGTAGATATTTTCAATCTCGTTCTTGAGTCTCGAGTCGGAATAGTACTTGATGCCTGACCATACAGGGGTCATCTCGTGCGTTCCGCTTCCCTTGAAGTCGATATTCAACTTATTGATGTCGGAATACCACTTCGGGTTGAAGACGTTTTCAACCGATACCGCAAGTTCATAAACCTTCGGCGTAAGCGCATTTATCGTGATCGGCTCATAAACCGACTGCTTGCCGCTGTTGGCGGTGCCGATAGTGAGTTTCGCGTAGAGTTTCTTGCCGGAATATCCGTTGTAGGTGATGTCGCCTTCTCTGCTTATTGCTTCCGCTTCATACGCGTCTTTATAGCTGCCGTCGTCATAGATGAACGGAGCCGTGATGGACACGTTGGAAGCGTTGACGTTTTGCGATTCGACCTTTCTGTTCTCAACGTTGAATTTCAGCTTGTTGACCACGAACGAATTGCCCGTCAATTCTATCGACTCGTATTGATCGAGGACGAGTGCGGTCTCGAGCGAGTTGTAGATGTTCGGCGAAACGTGAATCTTGACGCTTATCGGTTGCGCAGTGTAGCCTGCCTTCGCATACTTGGCGTCCGTAGAGCCTTCGTCTGCAAAGCCGTAAGTTGTGGCCAAACCTGTCGTCGCGTTGGTGCTCTTGATGGAGAAGGTCTTGAATAAGTCTCCGCCAACATACGCCGTGACCGTCACGTCGATACCTTTGTAGAGGTTGTAGTTGCCTTCGTCATCCTTGCCGACCTCTTTGAGCGCGTCTTCGAGGTTGCCAAGATCCCACTTGACGTTCGTCGTGATTGTGCCTGACTCGGTTGAAACCTTTACGTGGTCGAACTTGGTGATATAAGCGGCGAGGTCGTTCGTTGTGAGCGCGAACGAATTGAGGTTGTCAAACTTCTGTACGCTGATTTCCTTTGTGTTCTCAACGTAGTAGAACTTCGAGGTCATAAGTATCTTGTAGTTCTTGACCGGGATGTTGAGCGTGCCGCTGCACTCGGACGCAAGGCCCCACTTGTAGGTGTAATCGACGTCGATGCTCGCCACTACCTCGTCTTCGCTTCCGCCTCTCCAGTAGTAGACGAAATCTTTTTCGTCCCAACTGAACGTGCCCACCGGATAGAGCGAGCTCTGCTTTGACGGCAACAAATTGTTGTCGAGAACGTAGTATTTCTCGCCGTCCTTCTCATATTGATAGTAGCTGCCGTCCGTATTTCTGACAAGTGCCGCAGTATAGACCGTCTCGCCTCCCGCGTTGGTAAAGTTGCCCGCGGTGATGTTCGCGCCGCTGTTGACTTTTGCCTGCACCCCGTTGCCGAGGAGGACGGGTCCCAGACTTGACACAGTTGCGAATACTCTGTCGCCGTTCTTGTCGGAGACCATAATGAGGTTCGGCAATTCAGCTGCGAACGTTGCCGATGCGTTTCCGTTCTTGTCCAGCGTCCTTATGTCGATTTGGATATCTTTGCCGCTGAGCGTCGTCGGATACTTGCTCGTGTCAACCGCCTTGATAGAGGTGACCATCTTGTTGCTCGTCACGTAAACCGGAATCGCATAAACGACGGTGTTGAGAGCATAGCCGTAGAGGTAGCCCGCAAGATATTCCGTCTCGCCGGATTCATAGCTCGGAGCTTTGAGGTCTACTGACGAAGCATCCCAAGTGATATACGTACCGCGCGAAGCGAATTTCTCGACGTCGCCTTCAACCGGTCTGTACGAAACCGGGTTGCCCGATTCCGCAAACGTGACGTTCGCTCTCTTCGGGAACATACTCGAATTGTAGATAAATTTGTCGGTCAACTCGAACGCTTGTCCGCCCGCGTTGCCCTTTCTCGTCGCAGGATCCGTGATGTAGATTTCTTCAGGTACGTCCGAACCGTCGATAGCCTCTGCCGACTTGGATTCGTCAAACCCGAGCAAGCCGCTTGTGACGCCTGCGTCTTTGGTGCTGAGCGGGTTGATGCGCAAGAACCAAGTGTCGTAAGAACTGCCGATTGCGTTCGTTGTGCCGTTGGTTGCATTGGAATTATACGTCATGCCGGTGCCCGCGCCGTTCTTCTTGCAGTTGATCATGATTTCAATCGCCTGCACGCCGGGGAGCATCGTCTTGCCGTCGCATTTATAATCTGACGGAACAGGATCCAAGTCGATATAGAGATTTATGCTCGGATCTGCTTTACCGCTTGCAAACGGCAACGGCAACAGAGTGTTGAGCAAGCAGGAGACGTTGGTCAACACTGAGCCCGCCATTGTTCCTACCGTGCCGTACATGCCTTGCAAATCGACAGCCGGCAAAATAAGGTTGTAGACCAAATAATGCTCAAGCGTAAACGGCAAACCTCTCGTATAGCTTTCCATAAACTCAACCATATCGTCGAAGTTGTCATCCGACTTTTCGTTGGACCACGCAATGTAATATTCGTTGAAATCGTTCAACACGTCCGAACAGCTCTTGTTTACCGGAGAATCGCCACCCGTTGTAAAGTACTTATAACTTGACGTTGACGCGTCGATATCCTTCTTGAACAAATTGAGTATCATCGTGTAGACGAAGAGCAAGAGCTCGTTGAACGCTTTCTTGTTGAGCACGATATGCAAGGACACGAAGCGGTTTGCGTTGTCCGGCAACGTCATGTTGTCATAGTACGGATAGTAATCGGTGTTGTTGAAGAGATTGACGTCTACCGACTTGATAAGGTTGGTGAGTTCAAGCGGATATGCATATTCAAACGTAGTTGACTCAAGCCAATATGGCCCGCTGCCCGATGTAAACGTATCGGTGGCTTCATTGTACGTGTACATGCTTCCAGAATAATCGTCCGGTTTCTTCTTTTCGCCTTCGCCTGTGCCGTTGTATTGATATACGTCCGTTTGAGTCCTTAAACCATAAAGCGTTACCTTTACTTTCGATTTGTCAACTTTCGGCGCTTCCGTATACTCAGGATAATTCCATCCGGAGTTGTCGCCGTCAACGCTTCTTACGATGCTCTTGTGTTCCGTACCGGCGTCATCGTTCCACTTCAAAAGTTCATCGACAAACGAAGTGTCTTCCGCTTTGCCGCCTTCAAGAGAGATAGGTCTGAGTGCGGAGACCAATGCGGTTGCTATGTTCAACAAAACGCCCAACGCACCGCTGACGAAGTTGAAGTCGCCGATATACAAGTTGCCTGATCCGATAAACAGATTTGCAGAAATGTCCACCGTTTCAGCGGAAGGATGGTGCGCGGCAAGTTGACCGTTCAAAACGTAGTGCGTCTCGCCTTCCTTTACCGCCGCCGACGACTTGTTGAGTTTCAGCGACATCGACGTCGCTTCGTTTGTGGTTTCGACCGTGCTTACGTTGTCAATATCAAACAAACCGTCGTTCTCTGCGCCGTTATAATACGAATTGATTCTCTTGTCGATTGCGATGTACAAGCCCGGATGGATGCTGTCAAGCGCGTTTTGGATGAGGTTGAACAGACCTGCGGTCTTCGAATACGTGACGCCCGCATAGCCCGCTTGCACTTCGCCGATGAGCGCATTCATGTCGAGGAAGTCGTCGCCAAAGCCGAGGGTGAGCGGTTTAATCTTGATATTCGCAGCCGTACCGACAGAGTCAAGGAGGATGTTGAGGTTGACCTCGTTGAGGTCTCCGCCGTCGCTGATGAGAGACATCGTCGCAGATTGAATCGGCGGCAAATCGAACGGCAAGTTGAGTTTCAAGAGCCCAAGTGCAAAGTCGAGCAAGCTCTTGTCAAACGTGACGCTCGTTCTGTTGTTTTCGAGAGCGATTTCAAGGAAGAGTGCTTCCGCTACGGTCTCTTCTTCCGCAACCGTCATAGCCTCGCCCGCGGTAGTCGCCTCTTCGCCGACTATACCGCCCGTCTTCGCGCCGAGTATGCCTGCCAAGCCTTGGAACTTGATCTTGCCAAGTCCCATACCTGTAAGGTCAATATAGATTGCGTCGCTGTACACGCCGGTCTTGCTCTGCGTGAGTTGATGTCCTTCTGCGCCCGCAGGTTCTTCGGTAAGTCTCGAGGAGCCGAGATAATAGAGCTTCATGAACGTCTTGTTGATAGGATCGCCCATGCCGACTTCGAGAGCCAAGTCGCTGAACAACACGCCGCTGATGCCGTACTTCAAAATCGCAGGCAAGTTGATATTTGCCTTGAGTGTGATGAAGACCTCAATCGGAATGCTCGTGAACGTGAAGTTGAATTCCGCCGTCTTGAACCAATAGAGCGTGGTTGCAATTTCGATGTACTCTTCCTCTTCAAGTTTGTAGAACTTGCCGGCATAAGTCTTTGCAACCGATGAAATCGGATAGTACTTGGTTGAGTCGGAAGGATCGCGCCAATAAGTGTTCTCCTTGTCGACCTCTTCGTACTTGCCGTCTTTCTTTATGAAGTACTTGCCCTTATAGTCGTCCACTCTCGACGACAACGTCTTGTATTCGCCGACTGCGGACACACCGCTCAAGAGAGTGCCGAGAGTATTTTCGAGCCAACCGAATATGCTGGCGTCATACTTCTCTCTGTTCGTGGACTTGCTGTAGTTGTTTGAGGTCATCGTCATCGTGAGCCCAAGTTCAAGTCCAATCGTCTCGATTGCGACTTCAAGGTCCGCTCCGCCGATGAGACCGCCCTTTGAAGCGTCTGCGGTGAGAGCAAGTTGATAGAAGGATGACGTTCCGTTATGCTTATAGTTGCTTACAGTCGTTTTGCTGTAGCGCGTGACGTTCGTGCCGTGCGTATTTACGTTATATGCAACGTATTCGCCGTCCACGTTGACGTATGCGCCGTTCTTTGCAACGCTGTAAACGTTCTTCGTCGGAGACGTGGTCATTGCAAACGGAGTCTTTGAATACCAGAAGGTCTCTTCGTCGTCAACTTCGACGAATTCGCCTTCGCTGTAGATGAATTTGTCAACGTTCGCCGGAGCCGGCAAAACTTGCGTGGAGATATAACCCGTGCCGACGTATGCGTAATAATCGCCTGCGTTGCCGAGCGCAAGTCCTTGCGACTTAGCCATCAAATCGACGATGCCCGGGTTGGACTTTGTCACTTTGAGTTTCGGTATGGACAGGCTCGCGTAGAAGCCGTCGCTGAAGCGCAAGTCGAGCATCGTGACCGTGCCGTCGTTGCGCCAATACTTGCCGCCAACACCGACGTTATTCTTGTCGTACGTACCGCTAAAGTCATAGTAGTGCGTCGTTGAACCGATGCCCGAAATATACGAGGCGGACGGGGCGACTTCCGTTCTGAGCACGTACGCTTGATGCGTCGTGTCATACCAGTACTTGCCGCTGACGTCGTTGACGTCGTAATGTCTATCCCAATAGTCTCCGCTGTAATCCACCGGTTCGCTGACGGAAGATCTGAGCACGTATTCGCCGAGCGTCGTGCCCTTGAGCATCAAGTCGCCGATGTCCGGGATGAGGTTCTTTTGCTCTCTGCCACGGAGTGCCATAATCTTCTTGTAGACCACGTTGACGACGTCCGCGTTGATTTGGAGCATAAGAATTTGCGGGTTGACTCTCAAGAGGACGTACGGGATGTCCATCATATTGCTTTCGATGATGGCGATGTCCTCCTCACCGGAAGCCAAAGCGTCGCTGTCGTTTGCCGTGACGAGACCGCTCAGCAATTCCGCGACTATCTTATTGACGCCGAGATTGGTGATGGAGATCTTTGCCGTCGAGCCGAGCACCTTGCTCAAATCGACGTACGCCGCGTCTTGATCGAGATAGATACCGACGAGCACTTGTGAACCGCCGTTTACCTCAGCCCTGTTGAGGATGAGTTCGATTGCGGCTTGGATGTTGAACATCGGCTTCGTCGGGTCGGTGATGTTGAAATTGTTGTTGTCAATGAACGCCTTGATGTTGAGAGAGACGAAATCTCTGTCCGCATAGCCGAGTTGGTTGACTATGTTGAGTCTCAAGGTTGAGCCGGAGATTGCGCTGTTCGGCGCAAGGAGTCCGAGCACGAGGTCAAGGAGTTCGCTGAGGTCGATGATGTTTGCGTCTCCGTGCGTACCGCTACCGTAAATCGAAACGCCGATTGAGACGTCGAGTCCGAAGTGCGCGTTTGCGAACGTGACGAACTGGTCGCTTATGTCGTTGCCGAGTTCATCCTTCATCATCGTCTCTTCCGCCGTGCCGTAGGAGAACGGCTTGTTTGCGGTTGCGTTGATGCCGTAGATGCTTGCGCCGAGGTTGAAGTCGCCGAGTTTCAAATATTTGCCCGACGGCGCTTCCGTAAATTTGTCGTTTGCGAGAACGTACTTGTAGGTCTCGCCTGCCCAATCGGGATATGCAAACGCCATGAGCGCATATTGCTCTGTGGACACGACGACCTTGTCGACGTTGACGTCTGCGCCTTCGCAGAGTTCCTCGTTGACGTACATCAATTCATTGTTGCCGAGCGCCAACTTGTTGGCTGCGTTCAACCAATATTTGCCTGAACCGTCGGCAGTGTACGTGGAGTTGTAGTAGTGAGTCGACGTGCCGATTGTGCCGATATATGCGTCGCTCGGGAGGAATTCCTCTCTGAGCACGTATTTGTCCTTGTCGGAATCGTACCAATAAATACCGTCTACGTCGTCAACCACGTAGCTCTTGTTCCAATACTGACCGCCACCGGCGATATAGCCGTCCGGGGCTTCGGTTTCGCTTCTCAAAATATAGGCGAACTTGTCGTTGTAGGCGTCGAGCGTGAGATTGTATTCTTTGCCGACAACCCAACCGAAGTTGAGGTCAATCGTCGGAGCACTGCCGTAGAAGTTGATGGTGATACCCGACGTGTCTCTGTTGTCGGTTGTTCTCAAGTGTGGCAATTTCTCAACCAACTTGACGAGGTCTTCGTTGCCTTCGCCGAGGAGAAGTCTGATGACGCCGTTCATGAGGTTCTCATCAAGACCTATCGTCACGAAGTCTTCCGCAACGAGGAGTCTGCCGATGATTGCGTTGACAATCGTCCAGATGTTTTCGGGAAGAATACCCGTGGACTTGAGCGCGTCATCGTCGTCAGCAGAGACGTATGCGTCGCCAGACGCGGACGTCAAACCGCCGAGGAGACCCGACGCTTTGCTGAGCAAGTTGTTGATGTCAACGTCTTTGACGAGACCATAGGAGAAGTAGTCGCCGAGACCGACGATTTCTCCGATTTCCTTCATGTCGATATAGCCGTTGATCTTGCCGCCTTCAACGAGTTCTCCCTCGTTATTGTAGTAGTCGTCGGTGACCTCAATCCACAATCTTGCCTTTGCCTTATCTTTTCCGTGGAAGTTGGTGTCGTAGACGAGCTCGAGATATACTATCGTGCCCTTGAGTGCGTCGACGATGTTGAAGCCGTACGGACTCGTGAGCGCACCGATAAGGTTCTGCACGTTGAGATATACGTGGAGCGAGAAGTCAAGACCTATCGTACTCTCAAACGACGTGTTGTCCGTTTGCAGAGACGAAGCAAGGAAGTAGACCGTTTCCGCGATATTTCTGTCGTCTACGAAATCGCCCAAAATCTTCGACCAGTTGATGATGTCCTTGAGCCTGAGCCCGAGGTCCATATTGACGTTGAGTTCGAGCGTCTCAAACGCTTCGAACGATTTGAGCAAACTCGTAATTTCAAACGTACCGTCCGTAATCTCGCCGATGAGATCGTTGAGGTTCATCGCGCCGATTTGCGTGTAGTCCGTGAAGTTGCGCACGTATTTGTAGACCTTCGTTTCGGGTGCTATTGCGTCCGCTTCGTTCATATCGGTATGCCCGTCGCCGCCGCCGAACGTGAAGTTGCCCAAGTTGTCAAACGTGCCGTCAACCGGAACGTAGACTTCGTAATCCGCGGTTATAATCGCGTTGAGTCCCGCATATTGAGTCGCGTTGATGCTGTTTATACTCTTTACGAGTTTGTGCGTGCCGTTTTCGTCGTCGTGAGTGAACGTTCTGCCTTCCATGACGTACTTATCGCCGCCATATACCTCGCCGCCGAGGTCGACGAACTTGCCCGCCAAAACGTATTGCAATTCGTTGACGCCCGTGAAGCCCGCGAGGTCGAGCTTGGTCACGTATTCAATCTTGTTTTCATTCGTGTTGCGTACGTAAAGCGGACCCGTATATTCTCTGAACGCTCTCGTGTTCACTACGTCTCTGTAGGTCTTGTCTCCGAAGATGGAGGTTTGAGCCATCTCGTCTTCGTAGAGCAAATTGTCGTAGGTCAACACGTGCGGAGAGCCGAATGCGTATCTCGCCTTTGAAGTGACTTCTGTAAACACGCCTTCGCTTTGAGAGAGTCTCTCGTGCGGTGTATGCGTCAAATATCTCTTGCCACTGTAAGTACCGCGTTCCGCGCCTGTTTGCGCATTGTACGCGAGTTCTTCATAGTGGTCTTCGACGAGTTTCAAGGTGCCTTGGCTCGATTCGGTTATCGTGAACTTGTCGCCGCCGTAGACGCCTTCGATAAGCACGTAATTCAAGCCCTCTTGCTTGTAGGTGCCGTGTTCGTTGTCGAGTTCGACCTTATATCTCAAGTCTTTGTAGCTGCCGGCTTCTTTGTCCGTCATCGGAACGTACTTGCCCGCCGCGAGTTTGTATCTGCCGAGACTGCTTTCTTCGAATGTGCCTTCGATTTCGCTGACTTTGACGTAGCCCTTGCCCGTGCCTATCTTCGCATAGCCGCCGTTCTCTTGATCGTTGTAGAAGTTGGCGTAATAGAAGATGTAGTTCGGATCGTTCGGATCTTCGTGAGCGCGGAAGTCTTCTTCTCTGCCGAATGCGATGCTCGAAGACAATGCGTCTCCGTTGAGACCGTAGATTTGGAGCAAGACGTCGAGTATCGGCGTATCGCCCGCTTCGTTGTACAGTCTGAGACCGAGCGTCAAATCGTACGGGTTGAGCGCTTGCTTCAAGTAGATTTGGACGTTCGGAAGCATATCGAGGATGTTGCCTGCGTCAGGCAATGCCTCGCCGAGCACGACCTTCAAGAAGTTGGTCGTAAGTTTGAGCGCGAATGCGTTCGTGAAGATGCTGAGGTAGAGCGCCGCGTAGTTGATATTTTCGTCCGCCGCGTCTCCCGACGTCAAAGCGTCGCTGGAAGCTTTGTTGAGCAAGCCGCCCACAAGTCCGCCGAGCAAATCTTCAATCGTGTACTCGCTAAGGTCGATGTACATCTTGCCGCCTGCGCCGAGCAACCAGCTGAGGTCGATATAGAGCCCCGCGTTGCCGGTGTCGTGGTCGTTGGTGTAATAGATGCCGAGAACGTGAGTGAGTGAGCCGTAGTAGAGTTCGCCATCGTAGGTCTTGCGCTCTTCTTCGGTCAAATATTCATATTCATCCTCGGTGTAGTCAATCGGGTTGGTCTTCAAGTCTTCCTGTCTGCCCCACGCGTCGACTGCGAGGTCGAGGTCGCGGACGATGACGTTGAAGGACGGAGTGAAGTTGATTTCAAAGCTCATGTTGAGTTTGATTTCAAAGAAGATTTCCATCTTCGTCTTTTCCTTCACTTGGAAGTAGCCTTGCATATCGCCGAGAATTCCTCTCAAGACTTCGCTCAACTGTTCGTTGACGCCGCTGTGCTCGCTGTCGAGAGCGGAATTGAGCCATACGTAGAGAGCGCCCGCCTTTCTCAGGCTTATGATTTCGTCCTCTTCGGTGACTTGCTCGTAGGAGCCGTGGAAATACTTGTAGGCTATATATTTGAGAGTTTCCATCGGGACTTCGCCTGCGTCAAGCGAATGTCCTGCCGTTGTGAACAACTCTTTGTACGTATCGTAATCGACGAACTTCTTGCCGCCTTCAAACGCGATTCTGCCCGACAACTTCATTGAGATATAGAAGAGGTCGTCGGTATCGACGTAAGCTTGATCCGGCTGTTGAACGAGGCTGTCTTGGACGTCGCGCACGTAGTACGGAGTGTATCTCTCGCCTTCGAAGGTGCCCTTTTCTTCATCCGTCAATTTGACGTAGCCAGCGCCGACCTTCTTGTGCGTGCCCGCATGAGACTCTTGGATGGAATATCTCATTCCGTCATAGCCGTCCGTGATGAGTACGTAGTCCGTGCCGACGAACTTGTATGCGCCGTGTCTGTGGTCTTCAACCGCCGTATATCTCTTGCCGACGTAAGTGCCCTTCGCTTCGTCTTCCAATGCGAGGTATTCGACGTGATTTGCGTCGATAACGTTCTTCTTGTAAGAACCTGCGCTATCCGATATGTATGCGGGATCTTCCACTTCTTCCGCAGTCATCAAGCGCTTGCCGTCAAGGTCGTAGGTCGTCTTTCTGTAGACGAAGGATCTTTGAAGCTTGACGTAGTTGTTGCCGACTTTCACGTAATAGGTGTTGCCGGCAATGATGTTTTCAATAAAGTCGACCATCGTGCCGACAGGCGTGTATACGTCGCCGGACAACGACTTGGTGCAGAGCGTTTCGCCCGTAATCGGATAGTATTTGTTCTTATACTCGTAGTAGCGCGGGTTGGCGTCGTACTTGATGCTGCTGAACGCAAGACCTTCGTAGTAGTCGCGTCTCCATTGATACGTGCCGTCGAGTTCTCTGTCCACAGCCGTCATGAGTTCTTGAATTTGCGAAGTGTATTTCGCGCCGTCTGGAGCGTCGACGTTGTGCGCCTCCGCCTCTTCTGCGCTCACGTACACGAATTCGCGTGCGTCGAACTCCGGCATATAGATATTGAGCGCCAATTCGTAGTCCCAAATGTACAATTGCAAACCGATGAGCGGGTTGCGGTTGTCAAGAACCTTCACGCAATAGAGATTTGCAAAACCGTAATCGAAAATGGTCTCGTACTTCGGGTTATCCTCTCCGTCGTCGGTTAAATCGACGTAGACGTAGAGTTGCGGGAAGGTGACGCCGTATTCCGCCAGTTTGGCGTCTGCGTCAGTGCTTCTGAGTTGAGACGTCGACGCGTCTTTATAGAGCACGTACTTGTCTTCGCCGACTTTGATATACGTGTTGATAACGCTGATGTCGTAATAGTGCTTATATTCAAGTTTATACGTTCCTTCAACGTTGTCCGGAACGAAGCCGGTGCTCGTCTTCCTGTACTTCTGTCCGAGGTACGCCAAAGCCTCTTCGTTGGACATCTCGACGTAATGGCCGTCCGTAACAGCCTTGTCGTATGTCTTTCTTTGAGAGACCGTCATATCGATCTTCAAGAGTGCCGCGCCGTCGTCGTCAACGAAATACATACCGTTTTCGGTTCCTGCGACTTGCTCGACGGTAAATCTGTATCTCGTGCTGTTGAGCAACTTTTCGGCGACGTCGATAGCTTCTTGTCTATCCTCGACAAGTTCGTCCTTTTCCGCTTGTTTTGCAGCCTTTTCGTCTGCTTTTTCAGCTGTACGAGCCGCTATCGTCGCTTCGTCGTCGATTTCATTGATGTATGCGTCAATCGCATCAAGTTCGCCGTCCACGACGTCGATCTTGTCTTTGCAAGCAACGATATCCGCAAGCACTTCTTGGAGTGAGAGATATTGATATCTGTGGTTGTCCGCATAGACCTTGAGTTCGGGTCTGCTCGTGAAGTCGTCCGCGTCGAATTGAAGCGTAAAGTCTTCGCCGCCGATGAGGGACAACAAGTTGTTGATATAGTTCGGGTCAAGCATGACTGCGATGTAGGACGAAGTCATTCTTATACCGTAGAGGAACGTCTTGAGATAGCCGCTGACGGTATCGTCGATGAGCGGGAGTTTGATTCTGTCTCTCGCGCCGCTCAATGCGCCTTGGTTGCTCTGTTCGTTCGAGCCGCTCTCGTTCGAACCGCTCTCGTTTGACTCGCCTTGTTCGCCGGAGCCTTCGTCGGGAGTCAAGGCATCGGTCTCTTCGCTGTTTTTGCTTCCCAATTCAACGCCGAATTGTTTGAGCAAAGACGGCAAGTTGGAGATGAACTTTCTCATGGACTTGCTGTTGATTTCGATGCTCGGGAGGTTGAAATAGCTGAGGTCGATATAAACGCCGCCGTTGATGCGCTTGTATTCGCCGAGCGGATTTGCATAGCAATAGGACGAGTCGTAAGAATATCTCGTCACACCCGTCTTGGTCTTGTCGTAGATATAAGTGCCGGATTGAGCGTTGTAGTAATAACTGCCCTGCTTATTCTCGTAGTAGTGGCTGTATCTGAATTCCGGAGCGATGTAGTCGTCGTGATTCTCGTCGTACTCGTCCGCCACCATAAGTTCGTACGTGCCGCCTACGAGATAGATGCCGAATACGTTGTGCGGTTCTTGTCCCGCCGCCTTTTCTGCACCGTTCAATGTGGTTATTCTTATGGAAATACCGATATAGCTCGCTATATTTTGAATGATGTCAATAATGCCGTTCACCGACAGACCGCCGCTGAACAAGCCGGAGATCTTGTCTATCAACATATTGACGTAAGTCATGATGGACAAGTCGCCTTCAGTACCATAATCTACGCTCGTACGCACTGCGTTCATGAGCGCGGCAAGCTGGATATCCACGGTCACTTCAAGCCAGAATTCTCTGTTGATGTCTCCGCCGTCGTCCGCTTTTGCGCTGATGAGAGCCTTGATTTCGTCACTGCTGATGCTCGGAATGAAGTATTCGATGAGTTCGCTGAGGTCAATATCTTCACCGACTTTAAGGCTCGGCGAAATCTCAATCTTCTCGGTAAGGCTGATACGATCGAGGTCGTTGAGGCTCATATATTCATCAAAGTCTTCTTCGTTCAGCGCGTAGTTTCTCGAATTGATGAATTGTACGTCAAGGTCCTTGATTGCAAGCAACAACTTGAGGTCGATGTCGTACTTGCCTCCGTCTGCGACGGTGGACTTGTTGGACGTATCGCCCGTGACAAGTTCGTAGATGACGTCGTCTGCACTAAGTTCGAGCCATTTGACGCCTTCCGAATCCTCGTCCGCTTCACCGTTATCGCGCACGAGAGTCATCTCGAGTCTTGATGCCTCAGTGTTGTAGCGCAGACGATACTTGACGTAGAGGTTTTCAACGTCTGTTTCGGTCGGAGTGACGACGCGGAAATATTGACCGCTGTCGGACGGCACGTAATAGCCCGCTTGCGTGTTTGCAAGCGCTCTTGCGTCGGACGCCGCAGATTTGAACACGAAGTATTCTCTTGCGTTCTTCGTGATTGCCTTTGCGACTTGGTCTTGAACCGCGCTTGCCAAACCTACTTCGTTGTATCTGTCGCCGGCTATCTTCATACCTGCGATTGCTTCGAGGTTGATGCCGTTGCCGGTGTTGAGGTTGACGGAGAGGTTGCCGTCGATTGCTGTATAGATGAATTTCGCAAGGTCGACGTCCGTGAGGTCCGAAATCAAATCGATGATATAGTCGAACATCTTGTCGCCGATACCGATGGCAAGATTGTTTCTGCTTATCAAGAATGCGACGGCGAGTTCTTCGTTCGTAAAGTCAATGCTCTTGTCGTCGTCAGCGGCTGCCAATGCGTCCGCACTCGTTTCGGCATAGTCGTCCCAATGGATGAAGATGCCGTCGGAATCCATACCCAAAATCTCGCCGAGGAGGTCGACGATGTTGAAACCGCCGATTGAAATCTTCGGGATGTTGAAGAATTCTTCCGCGTCGATATAGAGGGCGTTGTTGAGATAGTAGATGCCGAGCCACTTGGATTCGTAGCCGGTTTCCGTGAGTGAGTAGAGCTCAGCCGTAAGTTCGGAGTTCGTGATATCGTACATATCGAGCATGAGGCTGAAGTCGAGACGGAAGTGCGCCGACGAATAGTGTTTCGCCGTGCTCGGAGCCTCGAAAACGATGCCGTCGATGTTGCCCAAGATGTTGTGCAATATCTTGCCGAAGTCGAACGTGCTCTCCGTGATAGAGAAGTCGATTTCGATTGAGAATGCAACTCTTATGATCGTGTCGTAGAACGGGTTGGTGCTGAGGTCTTCGGTCAATTCAACCGCCTTTGCGTCGTTCGGGTCGTAGAGGTATTCGACGTCGTCGCTCGGGTTAAGCGGCGTATTGTTGTTGTCGATATAGGTGTGCGCCTTGCTGTCTCTGATGTAGCTCGGGAGCAAGGTTTGACCTGCGCCGAAGCCGAATGAGAGTCCGCCGACTTTGAAGCCCATACTCATACTGCCTACTGAGATATCAAGTCCCACGAAGAACTCGTCGAGTCTCGTGTAGTATCTGATTGCGCGGTAGTAATCGCCTTCCTTCAAATATCTTTGCGTCGGTGTGATGTATGCCGGATTTCCTTCGTCGTATTCCTCTTCCGTAAGAGCGAAGTATTCCTCGCCCACTTTCTTGTAGGTGCCGGTCTTGTCGAGCGTATAGTCTTTGCCGTACGACTTGGTAAAGCCGACTCTGCGAGTGCGCATATTGGAGACCTTTTTCTCAACGCCGTTGTAGACGATATAGTTGATTGCGCCGACTGACGTGTCGAACTTGTTGTCCTCGTTCGCCACGAGTTCGCCGCTGAGCGGGTCCTTGTGATAGAGTTTGTAGATGCTGATCGGCAAATATTTGTCGCTCTTGCCGTCGCCGTCAAAGTCGACTGCCGCATACTTGCCGTTTTCGTTGTCCACTGTCTCGTAGTTCTCTTCTGCGAAATAGGTGTATCTTTCGTCCGCATAGAGTTCCGTGTCAAAGAGTTCAACCGTGGTCAAACGACGGAGCACTTGACGATAGTCATTCTTGAAATAGACGTAGTTGGTCTTTTCTCCGTCGTAGAGCGCGAGGACGTAATTGCCTTCGCCGTCTTGATGATAGATGTCGTATGAATCGGAGACGTAATACTTGTCGTCGCCGACCTTGAACTCGTAGTGCTTGGTCTTGTCGGCATAGTCGAGGACGTCTTTCTCGATGTCGGAGACCTTCAGGAATTGCTCTTCGCCGTGTTGTATGTTCAAAGAAATCTCAAACATATCAAAGACTTCTTCGATAGAACCGAGGTCAGGCAAAATCGAGGAGATGAGCAATGCGAGAATTGAACGCGTGAGTTGGACTTGTAACGCCTTGTCGCCGTAGATGAGCGCGAGAATTGCGTCGCGTGCGACTTCGTTGTCGCCACCCTCTGCGGCAGCGAGTGCGTCTTGCGTCTCTTCCTTATTGCCGAACAGGTTGGAAATACTGCCGATAAGTCCCTTGCCCTTGTCGATGATTGCGGACAAGACGGTCATAAAGTTGTCGACTTTCGAGTAGTTTTCAACCACGTCGACGAGTCCCGTCGCGTCGAGATACAAGGAGCCGTTGTGCAGATAGATACCGCCGAGCACCTTGTCGACTTCCGTGCCGTCTCTCTTTTGAATCTTGACGAAGTCGTTTCTCTCGTTGGTTTCGATGAGTTCGAGCGCGAGTTCAATCTTGTCGAAGTCGCTGTCCAAGATGCTTCCGTGTTCACCGCTGCCGTCCACAAGTCCCGCAAAGTTGATTGCGCCGAGGTCGACGTTTGCGGAGAGTTTGAAGCCGATACCGTTGTCGAACGCTTGGAGCGTTTGAAGTTCAATCAGCATCTCGCCGAACAAACTCTCGAAGAGACCGCCCAAGTTGAAGGTGTCCGCGCCGTTTGAATTGAAGTATACGAGACCTGCGACGCTGAACGAAATGTTCTGGTCGACATAGTCTTCGATATCGTTTCTCGCGTACAATTTTACGCTTTCGGGGAGCACGTCTTGCGAGATTATCGCCCTATATCTATTGTTCGCGCCCACGCCTGCGTACACAGGGACGTAGATGTCTTTTTCTTCGTTGTATACATAGTTGCCGTCGTTGTCTTGGACGAACGTCACAGCCCTGCCCTTGCCTGCCACGACAACCGCAAAACCGCGTCTGAAATGCGTCTTGTCCGTTTCTTCCTTGGACAAAATCTTGCGGTACGTGCCGTTTTGGAAGACGTGGTCGCCGCTTGGGTCTTCGGTGAACGTGTAATACAGTTTGTCTTTCTGCGTCGACGTCACTTCGTCGTACGTGCAATCGAGCACCTTGTTGAAGACGTTGAGCAAGTTTCCAAGGTACTCGTCAAGGCTGATAAAGTTGAGTCTGTCGTCGTTCGGGACGAGACTCTCCGTCGTTTGAATGCTCTCGAGTTTGACGTCGAAGTTGACGCCGAACTTGAGGTCGATCTTGTAGGTCTTATCCTCTGCGTTCGCATCTGCGTTGACGTCCTCCTTGTTTGCTAAAGCAAACAGGAGTCTCAAAGACCACATATCGTCCGCAACGTTTGCGAAACTGTCGTCGTCAAACGTCAGGAAGATACCGCTCTGTTCGTCGTCGAGAACGCTCTGGTCAAAGAAGATTTCGTCGCTTGTGATGAGCGACAACAAATCGTTGACGATGTTCGCGCTGAGGAAGATGCCGATGTCTTTTATCTTGTAGAGATCGGGGTTCTTTGCCCACTTTTCCGCTTCAAGGCTGATTCTCGAAATCGCGGCGTTCACAATCGCGACGATGCCGGAAGCGTTGGTGAATCCGTCGAGGAAGCCGAGTATGTTATCGCTGCCGGATGAAGTTTCTTCATCGCCGTCTGCGGAAGCGAGAGCGTCTTGGATTTTTCCCTTGACGGTGTCGATGACACCGCCGACGGAGAATTCGAAATCTCTGATGTCGAATTTGAGCGCTTCGGTGAGCAAGTCGAGAATCGGGTCGATGCCGATCTTGACTTTCTCGCTGCCGATGCCGGACAAATCGAGATAGATTTCACCGTCAACCAAGTACAAACCGATCTTTGTGTTGTTTCTTTGATTCTCGTAGTCGAAGTCGATTTCGATCTTCGCTTCGAGTGCGCGGAGAATATTTTCTCCCGTGATTACGATGGTGTTGACTTCCTTCAAATCGCCCGTCTCTTCATCAAAGAGTCCGAGTTTTTCGAGGTCTATCTTGAGACCGAGTTCAATCAGCAATCCGTCGTTTATTGCCGAGTCGAAGAATACGCTGAGTCCGAGGTGTTCAAGGAGAGCGCCGACGGTCAACGAGCCGTCCGTCTCTGTAGTGACGAAGTTGTCGCCGCCAAAGCTCACGACAGGAAGCGCAAACGACATAATGTCCGCAAGTTGCGCCAAATGGAACACCGTGTCAAGGAGTTGGTCGTAGGTGAAACCGTCTCTTACGTAATGGCCTTTCGGGTCTTTGACAAACTTGCCGTCGTAGGCGTTCTTCGCATATCTTTCGTCAAGCGAATAGTTTGCAAGCGTCGCGTCGTCGACAAGGACGAAGGTCGCGCAAGCACTGTAATCAATCACGAGTGCAAGACCGATTGAAAGTACGTGTGAATCGGGTTGTTGCACAAAGTGGTCGACTTCTTTGTATATGCCGTCGGGGTTCGGCGTGCCGTCCGCGTCGAATTTATCTTCGGGGTCAACGATTTCGCCTTCGCCGATCTTGACGTAGTCTTTTCTTGCAATCGCCGCGTGCAACGTGTCGGAAATATCTTGGCTCGTCACGCTGTCCGTGCCTGTTGCGAGTCCGAGATTGCTAAGTGCAATCTCAAGCGCAATCAAACTGCTGTCCAACGAGAGGTTGAACGCAACCGGGTCAAGACTGATGTCGACGTCCAAAACGAGGTCGAGACCGAACTCCTGAATGATCTCCGTAAGCGACTTGCCGTTTACGACTTCGTTGTTGCCTGCGAGCGCCGAGATGAGACCGATGATGATGTTTTCGGCAATGAGTACGCCGAGTTTGCCGTTCGCGAGCGTGAGCATTATGCCCAAAGCCTCGTCCGCGGACACGTCGTCGGACGCCGTGTATGCGTCTGAACTCGTGAGCAAATCTTCTTCGTTGATTCTGCCCAAAAGTTTGCTGATAAAGGCGCAGATACGATCCGCGAGGTCGGTGTTGGTGACGCGGATCGCTTGATCTGCGAGTTTGCCCATGTCAACGTAGAGTTCCGGACCGACGATATAGATGCCCATGACGATTTCGCCTCTGACCGCATTCTCCGCCATATTCAAAATTTCAATCTCGATTTCCGTTCTGTTCGGGTCGTTGAGCGTGAGATTCGCGCCCAAAGTGAGACTGAACTTGTAATCCATGTCCACCGTCGGGAAGTCGATGCCGAGTTTGAGTCCGAGGTCCGCGACGAGTACGTCGAGATACTTCTCCAACCTGATTTGTTCGTCTTGTCCCTTGAGCGTAGCGTTCAAGTCGAGGGACATTTGCAAAGACAACTCGTCAAGTTGAGTTGCGGACATATAATTCGCCTTGTTAAAGTCGCTCGGCAATACGCTTGCGCTTCCGCCGAGTTCAATCTTGATTTGAGACAAGCCCACCGCAAGTTTGAGCGGGTCGATGCCGAGGCTCAATTTCGCCGCGTATTCCCAATAGAATTCCAAATAACTGGCTTCGGGGTTGAGTTGTAAAAACTTGTCAGCGGTAATCTTTTTGCCCGTGAGCATATTTACGAGCATGAGCACGAGCCCGCCCGCAAGATTGATCTTGAAGCCCTCTTGGTCCGCGTTGATAGTGTCGATGACGCCACCGATGATGCCCTTGAAGGTGTCGACGAGACCGGACGGGTCTTCGAGTATCGAATTGAGATCGATTCCGTCGAGGAGCGCCGACGTCACGCCTTCGTGTCCCTCAGAAGAGTTTTCAGGCGTTTCGTTTTCACCCGGAGTGAGTGCGTCGTCGGACTTTTCGTCCTTGCTGAGCAACGACATAACCGTTCCGAGAAGCGAGGCAAGATTGAGGTTGCTCATCGCCATATGGAAGTCGTCTTTGAAATCGAGATAGAGTGAACTCGTTCCGGTATAAACTCCTTTGGAGTTTTGTTCCGCAACGAGACGTATTGCAAAGATTGTAGCGGCATTCTTTTCCTTTTGCGTTTTCATTGCGTCAACCGCTACTATGTCTTGATTGTAGAGTTCGATTGCAAGGTCCGTATGAGACAAAATGTATTCGAGGTCAAGCAGAGATTTCGCTATGTAAAGCGTCGTACCGTCCTCGACTTTGCTCGGGTCGACCTTGATGTAATTTTCGCCGACTTTGACGTAAACTTTTTCTACGCCTTCAAGTTCCGCTCTCGAAGAAATAGCCTTGAGCGGAATGCCGTCCGGCAAATACTCTTTGACGTATTTCTTGACGGACGGATCGGATCTCTCGCTTTCGGAGAGACCTTTGTATTCGTTCTTTACGAGCTTGTAAACCTCGGTGTAAGAAGCGTCAACTTCTTCGATTTCCGTATACTTGATGTTTGCGGTGAGGTTGATCGGAACTTCCGGATTGAGTCTAACCTTGACGGCGATACGGAAGCCGAGATCTCTGCCGACGTCGGACGGAATGTTGTACTGCAACAGTAGGTCGCTAACAAAGGACGTCAATGCGTCTTGCGCGTAGAGCGGTTCCGTTTCCAAGACCTTTGTCGGGTCGACCTTTCTGTACTTGCCGCCCACCATAACGTACACTTCGGAATTTGCGTTCACGTTGGATCTGTCCTCAACGACGTTGAACGCAATCGTGCCGCCTTCCGCGTATTCCTTGACGTATCTTACGCCCGTATAGTTGGTCTTTTCCGCCGCGGTAAGCGGTTTATAGTTGTCGTTGCCGATGGATTTGTACAATTCTGTGTACAAGCCGTCGTCGGTTTCAAGCACCGCGAAGTCAGTGTCGCACAGGAAGTTCGCAATCCATTCGCCTATGCTCCACTCCTCGTTGCCTGCCGACGCGCCGATTGAAATCGTACCTTTGAGTTCCAAGAAGATGCTCGGCAGCACGATATCCTTGCTCTCGTTAAAGAGCTTGACTTCGTCAAAGCCGCCGTGAATCGCGCTGGCGTGCACGTATTCCGTGAGCGTGAAGTCCTTTGCGACGTCTTGCACGCCGACCTTGTTGCCTTCTTCGTCGAGTATGTCTTCTTCCACCGTGACGAGATTGCCGTTGAGGTCATAGACCTCGCGTGAAAGCTTGATGCCTTTGAGTCCGTTGACAACCTTGATTGAGGTCTCGTGGCTCGCGTAAATCGTCGCAGCGCCGATGTATTGGTTGTTTTCGTTGTAGATTGCGCCCGTAAACGAGAACATCTCGTCGCCGTGCGGGAATTGACTTTGCGAACCGGAATAGCCGTTCTCTTCGTAGTTCGCCCAAACGTAGCTGAGATATGCGATGGCGTTGTTCGTATCGACGCCGAAGATTTTGAAGATGGCTTCCGTGATACCCTTCGTCACCTCGACCTTCGCGCGGTCCGAAGTGATGAGAGTCATAATGGTAAACGCAATCTTCTCTCTTAAAGCCTGTTCGTCGTTTTCGTCGCCGTCATCGCACGCAAGCGCGTCCGCAGACGTCGTACTGCCGACGTCGTTGACCTTGACGTTGACGTCGTTCATGAGAAGGTTGAGGATGAGTTCGTACAAGTCTATGTCGGTTGAAACTTTGGTTATACCAAAGTTCTCGCCGTCGATATACAGCGTGCCGCCCGTGTAATACAAGCCGAGCAACACCTTTTCTTTCTCGTCGAATTTGGAGCCCGTGAGTTCAATGACGAGTTCGCTCGCGTTGTCCTTCGTGTTGATTGCGGGCGCGCCGAAGATATAGTCGATGACAGGCGTGAGGTCGAGATCCGCCGCCACTCTCAACTTATATTCGAATTTCATCGGGTCGTTGAAAGTGAATGGAACGACGACCACGTCTTCCGCGTTCGTACCGAGTTCGAAATTAGTCTCGCCTTCGTCGCCGTAGAAGTCGAAGCCGAGTCTCAAATCGACGGAAACGCACGGCACCTCGAAGATGTCCGTGTATTCTCTCTTGTTTTCCGGGGACAAATCTCTCTCCGCGATTCCCGCTCTGAACTTGTCGAGCGCGACAGTGAGGTCGAGGTTCTTGCCTACGGCAAGCCAAACTTCAACTTGCAAGTCGTCGAGGCTGAGACTGTCCGGAACGGCGAGACGAATACCGCCCGTCGTCTTGACCGAGCCGTCTTCCTCGTCCGTTTCAAATTTGATTTGAATGCCTTCGATACCGATCATCTTCAAGATGTTGTCGATGATACCGGAAGCAATGGCGATTTCGATAAAGCCGTCAGTGACCTTGACGTCGCCGATGATCAAACCGACGAGCCCGATGATGCTGTCCAGCGTGATATTGCCAAGCAAACCGCCGTCCTCGTCGTCGGACGCAAGAGCGTCCGTTGCGGTTTCGGCTGCTTCGTCCTTCTTGAAGAGGTTCATGATGTCTTCAACTTTGACCTTGACCTTTTCAACGCCGATGAAGAGCACGGACAAGTCGAGATAGATATAGCCGTCCGCAAGACAAATCGAAAGCACTTCACTTCCGTCCGTCTGCTTCGTGATGGTAATTCTTATCTGCGAATTGAGAAGAGTGTCGAGCGAGAGTCCCATCGCAAGGTCGATACTCGCGTCGATGTTGATGTTGAGACCGCCCTGAATCGTGCCGAGCGCAAGCAAAATCTGCGCTGTCATGCCTTCGAGCAGGTCGTCCGCCAAGCCGAGTTTGCCGAGGTCGAGATTGACCTCGCCGAGGTTGCCTTGAATGGTCGAGAGGTCGATTGCGATACCCGTCGACAACGAAACGTTGAATTTTGATATATCGAGAGTGCCGTCCTCGAGGATGGTCAAATAGGACGCATCATGCGAGCTTACGTCGGAAATCTTCGCTTTGAAGCCGACAGGATCGGTGAGTTGACCCAGTTGCAAACTGCCGTTGACGTCCAAGGATACCGGCGGTTCTTTTGCGTCAAGTCCCAAACCGATGTTGAGATTGAGCGTCTTCGGCCTTCCAACGCCTTGGTTTGCATAATTCAAGTCGATGTTGGTGACGGGGATATTTATGCCCGCGTTGTCGCCCGTGAACACGAGCCCCAAAATCGCGCCGATGACCGCCTGCGTGATTTGAACGTTGATCTCCGTGATGTTGAAGATGTTGCCGTCCATATTGATATCAATACAATCGAGAATCATATTGATGAGCGTCATCGTATCCACGCTCTGTTCGTCGTCCGCGGAGGTATAGCCGTTGTGCGGGATGAGGATCGTATTGTTTTCAACCGCGTCGTCGTAGACGGCTTTGACCGCCTGCAACGTCTCCTTGTCTTCCTTCTTGAAGAGGTCGATGTTGTCGATTGCATTGACGATTATATCTCCGACCTTGTCAAACAGACCGTCGACGATTTGAATGAGGTCGAGCGGTTGACCGTTGAGTTGCGTAATCTTGAGTTTCGCGCCGGTATTGCCGCCGTTTCCGTCCGGAACGCCCGTCAGGAGATGGCTCGCGTCTATGTACAGCGCGTTGCGTGCGCCTATGTAATAGATACCGAGCGCAGTCGCGTTGTTTTCTGAAACGAGTTCGAACGCTATGCGCGTCTCCGCGTTATTGCGCGTGTTAATGGAGCCCTGCAAATTGAGCCCGAACGTGAATGTGCCCTTGTGGAATTCCACGTTCTTGGCAAAGAGCGGTGCAAGGCTTTCAAGCAAGTCTGCGCTGAGATATTGTTCGAGGAGATTCGAAACCAAAGTGCCGAAAGACCCCACGATATTATTTATCGTGACGGTCTTGTCGATTGCGTTGACGTTTACGGTCATCTTACCTTCAAAGGTAAGAAGCGAATATTGTTCAATATTGTTGAGTTGTTCTTCGTATTTCTCGTTTACAATCTCTTTGATGTCCACTTCGGAGGCGCCGGTGAACGCAAATTTCTTGTAGCCGATGTTGATGCCGATGTCGTTTTGGAACAAACCGTATTTCTTGATAACTTCTTCTTTGCCGTATGCGTTGAGGTTGACGTCGATGTCCGCGTCCATACCTGCGAGAATGTCGTCATAGATGTCTGCTTGGAGGTAGAGAGCCATGCCGCTGAGTGCGCTGATCTTTTGGAGGTCGATACCGAGCACTCTGTCAATAAGGCTGAAGATGTCTTCCGGAATTAAACTTTGAACGATTGGCAAAACGCTTGCGATCAAGGAGAGGTCGCAAGGAATTTGGAGTTGAGTATGTCCTTCACCGTAGTCGACGATACGACTCTTGTTCGCGCCGAACAAGAAGTTGACGATGATGTCCTCGAGCGTCACGTTTACGAGGTCCATATTCAGGAACTGTTTGAGCAAGCTGCCGAGGTTCATACCCAAAATCTTGTCCCAAAGAAGATCGGATATGCCGATACGATCAACGATGCCGTCGAGTTTGTTCACGAGAGCGGCGAGGTCGATGTCGCTCGTCTTAACGACGTGCGCGCCTTTCTTGAGTCCCGAAATATCAACGATTATTTCCTCGTCTACATAATAAAGACTCATGACAGGCTCGTCCTCGGCTATGTACTCGACGTCACCGTTCGGCAGAACGTTTCTCGTCGTCCTGCGCAGTTCGAAGAGTATTGAGCTCGGATCTTTGCCGCCTGCTACCTGAGTCACGTCGTATTCGCTGTACACGCTGCCGGCTATACGGAGTTGATACTGCGAGTCGTATGTATCCTTGGCAAAACCGAAGTTGATTGCGGTATCGAAATTGAGGTAGTTCGCGTCCTTGCCTTGAGCAGTGGCGTTGAGTGCCGCAAGTTTCAATATGTTCCACGCCTCTCTCGAGCCGAGATACCTTTCGTTTTCGGTGGTCTCTCCCGGCGTCGTCGGAGTTATCGGAACGTCGATAATCGTCGATCCGCTTCCGCCTGATTTGCGAGAAGTCGGGTTGCAAGCCACAAGCATAGCGATCATGCAGACCACTAATACGAGTAGCAAGACGAGTGAAATTTTTTGCTTTTTCATAATCTCCTCCAAGCTCATACGCACGTATAATGCGCGTATGTGCAGATTATTACACACAATAATTATACCACTCAAAAGAAAAATGTCAATACCAAAGATTTTTTTGTGCCAAACCGCAATAGGTTGTGTGGCCGTATTTTTGACACCACCACCTATTGTAAAAATCGCCCGAAATTTGAAGGTTTTTTAAATGTAAACTGCGTTTACTTAAAAAACTTTATGAATAATTTTTCGATTTTATTTGGCTGACGAACGCGGCCTTGCCCTCCGCCCGACGCGCCCCGAACGGAAGCGCGTCCGCCTGTTGACACGGCAACGTCTTTATGTTAATATGTCGCTATGGAACGAGAGGAAACCAGCCCCCTTCAAAAGGAGGAACAGACAACTCAAAACGAGCGGTTAGATGACGGAAAAGTCGAGATTTCACCGCCCGAAACACAGGAAGAAAAACCCAAACGTCAACGCGTTTGGGAGATTGATTTTTTGCGCGGTTTTTGCGTGTGTCTTATGGTTCTCGACCATCTTACTATGCTGATTGGCGCGTGGTTTGCTCCAACGTGGTACACTTACGACTTCGCTCTGTGGGACCCGTTTTCTCTCTTCTGCTACACGTGGTTCTTCGAAAGCCTCACGAGGCGCATTATTCACCCGATTGTGCTGTTTATTTTCTTCTCGATTTCGGGAATATCCTGCTCATTCTCGCGTTCGAATTTAAAGCGCGGCGGTATACTCGCAGGCGTCGCGCTCCTCTATACTCTCGCTACGTACGGAGTGCAAACTCTCGTCTTTGACGACTCGGAAGTTATGCACACAGGCAGCGTGTTCGTGACCTTCGGCGTACTGCATTTCCTCGCTTTTTGCATACTACTGTATGCAATTATTCAACTCGCAACGAGAAAAACCAAATATCAAAAGTGGATAATAATGGGAATAAGCGGCGCGATAATCATAGTCGTCGCGTGCCTGTATTTTTTGTACACTCCGCCCGAAAACACCCCGAAAATCTTCGGGTTGGTATTCCCGCCGAAAGACATTTACGGCAACTATACACAATTCTATTCGCAGGGCGAAATCTCCCCCGGCGACTTGTTCAGCATCATTCCGTATTCCGCATTCTTCTTCGCGGGGACGCTGCTTGCGCCGATACTCTATCCAACCCGCCGTTCGCTCCTGCCAAAACTCGATGGCAAGTGGAACAAGCCGATAACGTTTGTCGGCAGATACGCGCTATACTTCTACCTCGCGCACGCAATCGTGCTCGCAGGCATACTCGAGATCGCAACATTTGCGATGACCGGTTCTTGGGGTTTTTAAAAGGCACTCACAGAGTGCCTTTGCATTGAAACATCAACTTTTCGTACGTTTACTTTTGCGCCAAAACGATGCGCATTTTTTTATTGTCTCCGCTCTTCTTGCAATAATTTGCCTGCTTCATAATTCTGCTCGTGAGGCGGTCTGCGGCGACTATTCCTTTGACGAGATAAGGTCTTTCCGCGTCCGAGACGATGCTAATATCGCCCGTGCGAATTATGCGTTGGAACACCCGCTGTTTGCTCTCGACGATACGAATTTCCGCAAGCGGAATTATGGCGTTTTGCACGTCGAAAACCCCGTAGCGCAACACGACTTTGTCCTCTGTGACGATGAGCTCCTTGCTGCTAAGCGATACGGCTTGCAAAATCACGAGGACGAGCACCGCGAGCGCGCACCCGAGTATAGCCCATTTGAGCCCCGATATATAAACGGAGAGCGCGATTTCCTTTTGAATGACGGAACCGAGCAAGCCGACTATCTGCGCCCCGAAGATCCAAAGCACTGCGATTATCGCGCCGAATACTACGGCGACTATCAACTGTTTGAGGAATACCCATGCGGAAAACTTCGCCTTCGCGACGATTCTTTCTGATTTCGAATACTTTCTTTCCAGCGCTTTCATAACACTCCTTCTCCCTATTTCAAGAATTTAGGGAATTCTGCGATTCTGAGCAGAGTGCATCCGCAAGGCACGTAGGCCCTTTCGAGACTCTCCTCTGAAAAACTCGGTTTTTTCGGTATTTCGGCAAAGCCGTTTACGTCGTAGTCCCAGTTTGATATATTCTTCGACCTAACCAAAAGTTCAAACGGCGGGTTGTCAAAGGAGAACGGACGCTCCCCTATCTCGTGCACGACGGTTCTCTCCGGTTCAAACAGCGATTTCATGCCGCCGTTGCCCTTCCTCGAAAGGATGGGCGCAATCGTCCAGCGTTTCGTGACGTTGACGTGGAGTATTCTCCTGTCTTCCGCGCTGACTTTAACTTCAGTCGGCACTTTTTCGCTCATGAGCAGGTTGCCCTTGTACAGGCTGACGAGCCCCTTGCGCGTCTCTTCCGCGACGAGCGGAATGCTGAGTTTTATCATAAACGTGCTGCCCGTTTTGAGCACGCACTTGACGGAAATCTGCTTAGTGCCCGTAGCCACGACCTGACCGCCCGATATGAGCTGAATTACGGTGTTTTTGGGAGCGCGGAAGTTAATTTTAACTTCCGGTTCTCCATCCACACTCTCGACCTTGAACGCGACGGTGTTTCTGAAAGGATACCCGGTGCGCTCGGAAATGGTCATACGACAGCCCGCGATTGAAAGATCCATTTTGCAGGGCGTATACGTCAAAAAGTTGATTTCTTCGTTCTTTATCATGCACGCCGTCTGCAAATACAGCGGATAGGCGGACAGCACCGCGACGGAACCGCGGGTTATTTTCTTCGTATAATAGGCGTTGTCTTCGTCCGCGTTCGGCAATCTGCGAACGTTGGACGCTTCGATTTGATTGACAAGCGTCATATCCTGCACGGCGGAACAGTCCTCAAAGCAGGCGGACGGTATGACGTTGAACACTATGCGCTCGACGAGGTCCATCATTCCGTAGTCCCCCGTCTCTTTTACAACCTCGACGAGAGATTCCAACATCTCGACGGACGCGGCGACGTCTACGCCGGACGTAGCGGACGCCGAACCGAGACGCGACGCGCACGCAAACATGCCCATAGGCGTCCCGTGATAGCGCATGAGCGCCTGCACGAGTTTGACGGATAGATTTTTGAGGTCGTCGTCTCCGACGAACCTTCCGTAAACGGCTGGATACTTGACGGCTTTTGCAAGATTTACGCCGTCCGTTTCAATCGCCGTCTGGTGCGCCTTTTTGTGCCACTCCTTTTCAACGAGTTCGGGAGTGAAAGGTTTGAGTTTCGGAGAAATCTCCAAAGGCTCGTACGTTGAAACCGTCCTCTGCGTGCGCTTGAGCGCGGCGGAACTGATATACTTGTTGTACGGTTGCTTGTACGGGAACTTGCTTGCAAGTTTGAACCAATCGTTGCTGCTGTCTCTCAGTTTTTCGCCGAGGTCCTGCAACCATTCGAGATCGGTCTCGCGATATACCGCTTCAATCGCCCCTATCTCTTCGAGCAGTCTCGCCCTTGAATTGTACCAAGTGGGCGAAACGGCAAAGGTGTTGAATTGATTTTTGAAGAATTTTTTGAGGAAGGGCAAAATGCGTTCATCCTTCGTCGCCTCGTAGTAAGTCAAGAGCGCCTTGACCGCCTCGATTTTCGGCGTGAGCGTTCTCGCCTGTTTGGGGCCGAAATCTCCGCCCGCGTTCGCCGAATTGAGAATGGGCAAAAGCATACCGTAAGCCTTTTCTTTGAGGTTCTTGTCGTCGAGTGCCGACGCCAAAAGCACGAGGCCTCTAAGATATCTCGGCAGATATTCTCCGCCTGCCCACTCCCCGTTTTTGACAAGCCCCGAAAGCGCGCCGAGTCTCTTTTGAAGAGTACATACTGCGAGCATTTGATTTTGCAGCCACCCCTCGGGACGTATCGCTCCGAGCGGCAACTTTCTCAAGTTTTTATCAACGGATTTTGCCAATTTTCACACCTTTACAGTCTTGATGATTATTGCTTTTTGTTTGCGCAACACGAGGTTAATATCTGCATTTTGCAAGAATAAACTCTCTGTTTTGCAAATTATTGTTTGTATTTTTTCTCCGCGCGCTTGTCGGAGACAGTCTTTTTTTGTTGCTTGCCATCCACGTATCTCGTCACCAGAACGCTGTAGTTCTTCGCGGTGTAGAGACCTTTGAGATACACGATCAAGGACGCAAAACTGATTGCAAGTTTCACTAGTCCCACGATGAGGTTTAGAATAAACACCGCCCACTTCTTGACGTCGAGAGATTCCGTCTCTTTGACGACGCCCGCCATAGTGATTGCGGTGAGCACCAAAAACGCTATGTTCGTGAGCGCCTTGAAAATCTTGACCGCCTTGCCGTACGCCTTGAAATTTACCCTCGCGTGCGGACGCTTGTAGAGCAAACCGCAGAGCACCAAAAACACGACGATATAGACGACGAGCATCGCGAGGATGACGTAGGACAACGCGCCTTCCACCCAATTTTTGGCAAGCAAGACGGAAGTCATAACGATTGCAAAGACCGTGGATATCAGCGTCCACGCCAAATCTATGCGGCGGAGACGCCTATCCTTTTTTGCCTGTTCGCGTTCGACCTGTGCTCTCGCGTGCATTATATCGTCTTCCGAATACTTCGCGAGAATCGGATTTTCCGTCTCCTTGTAGGAAGACGGAGTAAACGTCGGTTTTTTGCTCATCTACTGCGTTTTGGATTTTGATTATACTTCGCGAGAAACGACGCGCTTCAAGAAATCGTCGCTGAGTTTTATGTTCTCGATTGCCGCGCCCTTGTTCCAGTTGAGCGGATAGCAATGATTGTCAATAAACTTCGTGGAGTGATGAGACTCTACGTGAATGCCGAGTTCCTCAAGTCTTGCGATAAGTTTTTGACCTTGTCCCTTGCAGAACATATCTTGCTCGGCATAGGTAATGAAGCTTATCGGGAAGTTTTCGTTCACGAGTTTGAGCGGAGAAAGCACGTCCGTCCACTCGTAGTCTGCGAGTTCCTTTGTGTGAATGCCGGTGAAATCGTGGCAGATTCTGTCCGTAAGTCTAAACGGCATCTTGTGAGAAAGCGCTTCGTCGATATCGTAAATTCCGCAGTCGAGAAGTGCCGTGCGGAATCTCAATGTCGTGGAAACGCCGAAACGTTGTTGCAACTCTTTGTTGCCGCAGATACAGCCGAGCATTGCGGAATAGTAGCCACCCGCAGAGTCGCCGGAGACGCACATATTGTCCAGGTCGAGATTGTACTTCTCGGCGTTTTGTCCAACCCAGTTGAGCGCGGTCACGAGATTGTGAATGCCGAGCGGGAAAAGTTCCTTCGGGCCGAGCGCATAGTTGACGTTTACGACAAAGAAGCCCTTCGCCGCCGCCCACTTTGCAAGACCGCGCCTGTGATACTTGTCGCCCGCAACGAAACCGCCGCCGTGAATGTAGAAGAACACGGGGTATTTCTCGTCGCTGTCTTTCTTGACGTAATAGGTGTCAAGTTTGCAATACTCGCCTTCGGTGTACGGAACGTCCGTTTCAATCTCAAATTTCAAGTCTTTGAATCTGAGCATCTTTTTCTTGTTTTGCCCGCCGTCGAACAACTTATCGATTGCAACAAACAAAAACTGTGCAAATGTCATAATTTGCCCCCTTTAAAATAGATATATTTTAGTGTAGCATACAAAACGGCAAGTTGCAAGACAAAAATTTATTTCTTGCCATTAAACGCAAAAAAAGGCGTATTCCCAAGAATACGCCGCAATATGTTTTTGATTTTTCAGTCGAGTTTCGACCTGTTCAGTTCGACGAAATCGCGCATATTTTTTTTGATTATATCAAAAAAACCTTCGACGATTTTTCCGTCCTCGTCGTTTCCCTTTATCGCTATCGTCATCGTCATAACGCCCTTCACGGTTGTGAGCGCAAGTTGCATATACGGCTTAAACTTCACCGCTCCCGTCATAAACCCGTCCACAAGGTTTGCGTCGCCTAGTTTCAATAGCGCGTCGTTCAAGAGCCCGATGTTCGACATGCCGATAAGCGGGTTCATATAGCCGATTTTGATTGCCGTCTCGCTGATGACGTGCGGGAATACGGCGTAGGCAAGTTTTAAAAGCGGCAAGGAATAAAGCCCGAGATAAGGGTCGTCCTTGCTCTTGCGCAAAGAGCGGAGCACGTTGACGAGAGTGTCGTTTATCGTTTCGCCCTTGTTCTCCACGCTGCACACCATAAATCCCGTGTGGTTGGTGAGCCCTGTGTTTGCGCCTCCCGCCTCTATGTGGCGACGAAGGTCGACCATACAAGGGATGGACAGCCTCTCCGTCTCCTTGAACATCCCCACCTCGTAGAGCGCGCGAATGTAAAAGGCTAGCATCATATCGTTGACGGTCACGTCGAGTTTTTTGCCTATGGCTTTAAACTCGTCGAACAACTCCTTTTCAACCTTGCGCTTGCAAATCATAGTGCGGTCTTTCTCGCTTGCGGGAGTGAGCGGAAAATAGTGCTCGTCCTTGACCGCGCTGATATTCTTGTAGAGTCCCTTTGCAATCTCTTTCTCTTCTTCCGTCAAATCGGAGTAGACCTCGTCGAGCGCACGACTGCCAGTCTTGATGGAAAACCCACGCTCGCCCGCAATCTGCTTGTTGTAGTTTTCGGCTAGTTTCTTCATAAAATATTTGAAATCTCCGCCGTCCATACACATATGGTTGACTATCATAGCGATAGCCCAACGCTCGCCGTCCGAGAAAATGCCGAACTTGTATTGCACGTTGTTGTCGACGGGAATGGACTGCGTGATAAACCTGTCGATAGTATCGTCAAGGTCCGCGCATTCGAGGTCGACTTTCAAAATATCGTCTATCGTGTATTCCTCAACCGTCCAGTACGGCTCAACCGCGTTTACCCTGAACGCAGAGTGCAAAATGGGCGTCTTTTCCGTCGTCCAGATGAGGACGTTTTTCATTGCGCAGACGTCAATCGGCGCGTCGTAAATTTGAACGCAGTGCACCATCCTGTCATAAAAATCGCGGAACAAATATTGCATTTTGTCCCATATTTCAGCCTTTAATGTTTTTGGCATATCTATCTCCGTAATTGCATAATCGCGTGTTTATATGGCATTTTTATGCGCATAAACCGATGTTTTTGTCAAATGAACATTGCTCCAATCAATATCGCGTTCGAACAATAAGCCATAGCGATTACCACTCTTCCCAATACTTTTCATCCGTCTTGACGTTCTTGTCGTAGTTCTTTTTCTTTTCGGCTTCGGCCTTCTTTGCGTTTCGCATTGCAACGAAAACGCTGAGCTCGACGAGTCCTGCGACTACGCCTGCGAGGCAAAGTATCCAACCCGGATGCCAAATGTGGACGATGATGCCGAGCATAACGTAGAGCATGACCGCAAAGACCTCGACAAAGATCGGAAGTTCAACCCATTTCATCTTACCGTTGACAAGAAAAGCGATTGCCGTGTCCGCTCCAACGATGAGCGCGACCATAGCGAGGAAGGTGAGCCATACCTGCGGGAGCGGCGTAGCAAGTTGCAAGACGAGAAAAACGAAGACGGAAACAAGCACTATTCCCGCCGCAACGAGCAGACGGAGAACGGCGTGCTTTTTATTCTTCACCGCCTTGACTCCGACGAGCGCGAACAAGCCGATAAGCCCTGCGAATATACCGCCGACGATGAGCAGCCAAGTCGGGTGCCAAACGTGAGCCGCCACGCCGATTATGACGTAGGTTATCGCCAAGATTGCCACGAGCGCGACCGACAATACTGCGCCGAGCAACACGTTGCGCTTTGCCGAATTGACCTTGATTTCTCTCGATTCGAACTCTTTGAGTTTTTCGCCGAAGTCCTCGTAGTCCTCGAGCACGGTGTCAAAGATGAGTTCCTCGTCCGTCATACCCTTTATGCGGAGTTCCTGCGCGCGTGCAAGCATATCTTTGAGCGTCTGCTTGCGATATTCCATCGCCGCTTTCGTGGGAGCGATAGTTTTGAAAGCTTCAACCAAATAGGCTTTAAATCTGTCTTCCATAAACGTTCCTTTTGCCCGAAATTCAGGACATTTTGTATTATATTTTTATTATATCAAAGGATGGGTGAAATATCAACAAATAGTTTGGCGAGATAACAATGCAAAATGCGAACGATGTCGAAATAAACATGAAAAAAATTTCACATTTCGTTGACAACCGCAAAATTTATGCTATTATTATTGTGGAAAAGGAAAAAATATGACTATAAAGGACTTGAAAATCGGCGAAAGCGCCACAATACAAGCGGTGGGAGGCGAAGGTGCGCTCCGTCAACACTTCCTTGATATGGGTATGATACCGGGAGTGGAGATTACGCTTGTCAAATACGCCCCTATGGGCGACCCGATTGAACTGCTCGTACACGGCTACGAGCTCACTTTGCGCCTTCAAGACGCGGACAAAATCGAGGTGAGCGAGCCGTACGTCAAGCAAAAAGAGGACGCAATCCCCCAAGCGGACGAAAACAAGGACTATCAAAAGCGCGAACATCCCGGTCTCGGCGAAGGCGGACGCTACCACGAAAAGGCGACGGAGAACCCGCTCCCCGAGGGGACGCTCTTGACGTTTGCGCTTGCAGGCAACCAAAACTGCGGCAAGACGACGCTTTTCAATCAAATAACGGGCTCGAATCAACACGTGGGCAACTTCCCCGGCGTGACCGTCGACCAAAAGAGCGGCAAGATAAAGGGGCACCCCGACACGAAGGTTATGGACCTACCCGGAATATACTCCCTCTCCCCGTACAGCGACGAGGAGATAGTGTCCCGCAAATACATAATCGAGCAAAAACCCAAGGGTATCATCGACATAGTCGATGCGACCAACATAGAGCGCAATCTCTACCTCACCATGCAACTTATGGAATTGGAAACGCCTATGGTGCTCGCGCTCAATATGATGGACGAGGTCAAGGGCAACGGCGGAGAGATTGACGTCAACGCTATGGAGGAATTGCTGGGCATTCCGGTAGTCCCCATCTCCGCGGCGAAAAATCAAGGCGTGGACGAGCTTGTAAACCACGCGATACACGTTGCGACCTATCAAGAACAGCCTGCGCGCACGGACTTCTGTGACAAGACGGAACACGGCGGCGCGGTGCACAGATGTCTGCACGGCATAATGCACTTAATCGAGGACCACGCGAAGGCGGCGAATATTCCCATTCGTTTTGCGGCGTGCAAACTTGTGGAGGGCGACAACCTCATCATAGACGCTCTGAACCTCGACGACAACGAAAAGGAAATGATTGAGCACATCATCGTCCAAATGGAGGAGGAACGCGGACTGGACCGCTCCGCCGCCATTGCGGATATGCGCTTTTCTTTCATACAAAACCTCGTGGCGCAGACGGTCAAAAAGCCAAAAGAGAGCAAGGAACATGCGCGCAGTCGCAAGATAGACAAGGTGTTGACGGGCAAATACACCGCGATACCGATATTCATCCTCATAATGGCGACTGTGTTCTTCTTGACCTTCAGGGTGATAGGCTACTACCTGCAAATGGGGCTTGAAATGGGCATCACCGCCCTCACGAACCTGCTTGACGACGCGATGACAAACGCAAACGTCAACCCCGTCGTGCAGTCGCTCGTTATAAAAGGTATATTCGAAGGCGTAGGCAGTGTGCTGTCGTTTATCCCGATAATCGTCGTGCTGTTCTTGTTCCTCTCGCTCCTTGAAGACAGCGGTTATATGGCGCGCGTGGCGTTCGTTATGGACAAAATACTGCGCAAGATAGGCTTGTCCGGCAAGAGCATAGTGCCGATGCTGATAGGCTTTGGGTGCACCGTCCCGGGGGTTATGGCGACGAGAACCCTCCCGAGCGCGAGAGACCGCAAAATGACGATATTGCTCACCCCGTTTATGAGTTGCTCGGCAAAACTGCCGATATACAGTTTCCTGTCCGTGGCATTCTTTGGCAAATACGCTTGGCTCGTGATGATTGCGATGTACTTTATCGGCATCATCGTCGGCATAATCTTTGCCCTCATCTCAAAGGCTACGGCGTTCAAGGGCGAAGCGGTGCCGTTTGTCATGGAACTGCCCAACTACCGCCTCCCGGGCGTCAAGAACGTGCTAATGCTGCTTTGGGACAAGACGAAGGACTTTTTGAAACGCGCCTTCACCGTCATCCTCATCGCAACGATTATTATATGGTTCTTGCAATCCTTCAACTTCAAGTTCCAACTCGTCGAAGAAGGCGGGAGCGACAGCATACTCGCAACGATAGCGGGTGGCATCTCCTATATCTTCAAACCCCTTGGGTTTGGCAACTGGCAAATCACAACCGCCCTCATCACCGGCTTTATGGCAAAGGAGAGCGTCGTCTCTACGCTTGAAGTGCTGGGTGGCGTGGACACAATCGTCGGGCTCATCTCCCCTTGCGCCGCCTTCTCCCTCCTTGTATTCTGCGCCCTGTACACCCCCTGCGTGGCGGCAATCGCCTCCATACGCAAGGAACTCGGCATAAAGTGGGCAATCAGCGTCGTTGTGGGGCAATGCGTGATAGCGTGGCTTTGCGCAGGAGTTGTGAGTCTTATCGGCTTCGCCGCCGGAGTATTGTAAAAACCGCACACGGCAAATCGCAAAACAGTGCGATTTCAAGGGAAACTATGAATACGCCAACAATAATCATCATCGTCTGCGTGGCTGTCGCCGTTGTAGGCGCAATCACGGCAATAATTATCGCCAAAAAGAAGGGCAAGCCAATATCCTCGTGTTGCGGGGATTGCAAAAGTTGCCCCTACTCTTGCGATGACAAAAAAGAGCAATAAAAAAACCTCGCTATGCGAGGCTTTTTTGTTTGTTTACACAAAGTGTAAGTGATTATGCTACAGTCGGCACCTCAATCTCATCAACGTCGTTGCCGAGATAGAGCGCCGTCACCGTATAAGCAATATCCGAGTCTTCAAATTCCAAGCTGAGGCAAATGCCGGTTTCGACATCGACCTTTGCTATGGCACCATCATCGAACGTATAAACGTAGACGTCGCGACCATCAAGAAATTTGCCTTCTTCCCTTGTGCCATCGGCAGATTCATATCCACGATAAGAGAAGATAGCGTCCATATTGATAGCACCGGAAAGCGTCGCTATGTCGACATCGTACGGGCCTTCCCAATCGCCCTCAGAATTGTAATACACAACTCCCGTATCACCGTTCATCACGAAAACAGCTTCGTAGTCAACGCCTGCAACACTATATTTATTTTCCTTTGCCCAATACGTGTATGTTTGGGTGCCATATTCGCCATAATCAGCGGTCATAACACAATAAATGCCATCGCCTTCTGAGAGCTCCCAAATCTTGTTTTGAAGAGTCGTGCTTGAGCCGAAAGTTTCTTCGATTGTATATGTGAGTGCCGGCACTTGAACTTCGACTTCAGGCAATTCGATTGACCTGACTTGAGTGCTGAATGCGGTTGCTCTGTACGCCTTTGCATAGGTATATTGAGCGCCGGGTTGACCGTAAATAACCGTGTTGTAGAGGCTGACGCCCGTTGCCTTGTCGACGTAAACCGTGAGCGTGATATTTGAAATCGTATTGACAAACTTGTCAACGCTTCTGCCCAAGAAAGTATCCGTCGTCTTTGTCATGCCTGACCAATGCGCGTATGAAGAATCGATCTTGAAGCAAGCGTCGATATTGCTACGGAGACCGCTCTCCATTCTTGCTCTCGTCGTACTCTCTTGCTCGTAGTACTTTCTTTCGGCAGTCCATACGCCGTCCTCTTTCAAATAATAGACATAATAGTCTTCACTCTCGGAGAAATCAACGATAAATTCTTCATCTTGATTTTGACCGTTTGTGAGGTGATAGATTCCACCCTTGGCTTCGATTGTAATTGCATCGCTGACTCTTTCGACGTCGGTTTTGTCTCTATAAGTAATATTGAATGATGCGGAGAAACCGTTTGCAATAAGCGCGTCGATATTTGTCGAATCGGCGATATGCGGATAAGAAGCGATAATCGTCGTTTCATCGTTTTCATCGCCGGGGTTGGAGCCGATATGCTCAAAGAGCGTTATCTCGACTTGGTTGCCCGTCTTGAGTTGAACTGCGCTGAAATTCTCGTTGGCGTCTCTTCTTGCCCACATCGTGCAGATGCCGGTTTCCTTGTCAATTACGATGCTGTTATTTTCGGCATCCGTAAACTTTTCTTGTTCACGACCGAGCATAGATACTTGACCCACTCTATAAGCGCCGTTGTTGACGCCTCTTCTCGTGTATCTGAACATAAGACTTTGGAAGAAATCATGTGCGTTTGCCCAATCTTGAGACAAATCATACCCATACCCGTACCAACCGAAGTTATAACCAAAGACTTCATAGAGTATTGCGCCGTTTTTGTCAAGGTCAAGCACGTCGTATCCCCATTCCGTTCCCGTGCGGTCGTAATCGCCGGCTGTCATATCGTAAGGATGAACGATTACGCTCGTATCACCAAACTCAAAGTATGCGCTGTAGCCCGTGTATTCGTTCTTTACAAAACCGATGTTGTTCTTTATGCCCGCGTACACGTGTGCGTTGGCAAATTGACCGTTGCCGTTGGTTTTGTCTTCTACTTTATAGTTGTATTCAACATAAAGACCACTTGCAAAGAATCTGCTCAAATTGTCGCGGAATGTTGCAACCGGATAGTTGTCATACATCGGGGTTTCATCGCCAATGTGAATGACTTCTCCGCCACCTTCGCCTTCACCGCCTTCACTGTTTCCGCCGGGATCGACTTCGCTGTTGCCACCTTGTTCGCCTTGCTCACCGCTCTCGTTGCCACCGGAATGGGTTGGAGCAACCGTGGACGCTCTCATTGTCAAAGTGACAGAAACTGTCGTCCCGTTTTCTTGCGTGATCGTCATCGGGAAGGTATATGAGCCGAGTGAATGGGTGATTTGCATACTCAGATAACTCGCCGGAATACTTTGGCTTGCTTCGCCTTGCGCATTGTAGAGCGCTCTTGCAGAAAGTGTTGCCACGTCGCCGGACACCGTGTATGAACCGGTTATAAATCCGAAACCGCTTGCCATTTCAAACGTGCCGTCTGCAAAGAGAGAGACGTAGGCTTCTGAGAGCATTCTGTCGGTTTGTACGTCTAACGCCGGAGCAGTCATGGTGACAAGCAACATCTTGTTTGCAAACGCGTTGCTTGCGGCAGGTTGATTGTCGCCCTGTTGTTGATTGCCGTTGCCACCGCTGCTACCGTTTTGTGGCTCGTTGGTGTAGGTTGTATGCGCTTCGTCAACGGTTGGGAGCGTCGGGTTCCATGTGGTGAGGAATTGAGTTGCTTCAAAGTTGACAGCCGCACTGCCTGAGCCTTCGAGGGACGTTGCGCTGACGGATGCCGCATACTTCAAGCAAACGCCCGTGCCCTTGTCGATGCAGTATTCTTGCGAATAACTGAACGCGCCGCCGATTCCCGCATAACCTTCGCTGTAGACGTACTTGTCGCAAGAACGTCCTGCAACCGTTGCGGTTGACTTTGTGCCTGCGCCTGCGCCGACTTGAGCATAATTTGCGAGATACATCCAAACGCTTCCCGCTTCAACGAGCGCCAATCGTTGGATGGTCTCTTTTGTGTAGTACTGATCGTAATAGGTGATTTCCTTTGTCCAAACGGGTGCTTGACCTTCTTCCGCGTCCATTTCGTAAACGACGATATAGTCATCCGATCTCATGTCAACGTAGACTTGATCGTTTGCATCGCCGTATTGATAGAAATAGATGTCACCCTTTGCGCCGTACGCCATGTACTCGGTTTCGCCGGCTCCGTCATCGCTGTCGGAATAGTCCAACTGCAATTTGACAAAGACGCCGTCCGCCTTGAGTGCGTTGAGGTGCGCCTCAACTTGGGTGGAATCGTAGTCATCCGAGATGTTGATTTCGTCACCGTTGTTTCCGCCGCCCATGAGGTTTTCGACCGTGTTCTTCAAACCGCACGACGTAAGCACCGCGACGAGCATCGCCATCACGACCACAATTGCCACAATCAGCAAAAGTTTTGAATGCTTTTTCATAATGTTTCTCCTTTTAGAGTTTTTTATTGTTTTGTTGTTTTCAAAATTGTTTTGTCGCTATACTCGACAAGTTCTCACAAACTGCAAGTTTGCGAGAATTCATGAAGTGAACTCGTTGCACGAGAATTCATTTTCAAATGTTTCTATTTGAAGAACTTACTGTTCTTCAACCACTTCGGCCTCGACCTCTGCCTCTAAAACGGGTTCCTCTTGAGGTGTGGGTGCTTCTGCTGCAGGTTCAACTTCCGCTTCGACTTCTGCCGGAGCGTCTTCGACTGCTTCCGCTTCAAACACGGGCTCTTCTTGAGGGGCGGGTGCTTCTGCGGGCTCCGAAACCTCAGGCGTCTTGACGAACAGCATGAGATAGCCGAACAGAATTGCGCCGAGCAGGAAGATTTCGCCGAGATTGCCGACTATTCTATACCACGGATAAGTGAGCCCGTATTCGCGGTATCTGCGGTTGAACTCCCCGTAGACGCCAAACTCCAAGAGTCTCGCGAGCAAGGTGAAGAACAGGAACGCGAGGAGCAAGCAGATTGACACAAGGGCTATAATCTTGTTTTCTTTGAGTTTGGGCAAGAACAAGCCGAGTATCATCATCGCAAAGATTGCGATGCCTGCGAGCGCCGCCATAAAGTCAAAGGCGAACACCGCGCTGTCGAGGGCAGAATCTCCCCCTGCGCCGCCGAGCAAGCCGTATATCAAACTTACCGCCAAAAAGCCGAAGCATGCAAGACCGATAAATCTCGCCGCGGTTTCGTTCTTTTTGATGAGCGCAAAGATAAGCGCGAAGGCTAGCCCGCAGAAAGCGATGAGGAAGAAGAGTCCGCCCGCGATGGCGTCACCGCCGCCTGCGTCCATTCTGCCTATCGCATAGATAAGTTCGAAGAGCGCGTACGCGCCCACGAAGATGAGCAGCAAGAGTCTTGCCGGCTTTTTGAGTGCGATAATAATTTTGTCCATAGTTATATCCTCAAAAAATATTTTTTCGTTTTCCGTTTTGTGCTTTCGCCTGCGCGCATAATGCGCGCAGGTGAAAGATAATGTTGTTTTTGGTTCTTCTCTCATCCCGCTCGGTCAAAGACCGAACGCCTTTAGATAATTAACGGCATTTCCAAAGGCTCAAGCGTATGCTCATCAATGATGATGAACCTATACCTGCTTGAGTTGTAGTGTTGAATGACGATGTCGTCAACGATTTCCCAAGATCCTTCTGCCCAGTCGTAGCAACTTCTGCCCATAGCGTTGACATTTTCATAAGTGACGTCGTCAATGTTGTCAAAGTTGGCTTCGTATGAATAATAAATACTATAATCCAGTACGATTTGCTTGTCGCCCCACGTGACGAATTTGTAAATGTATGCATAATCGACGTCATTGTCGACGATTGCAATATATTCAAGTTCATAAGGAGCAATCTCGTAATCACCTTGCGTTGTATCAAAGACAACGTAGCAGATGTTATGACCATAGAGCACGTAGGCATAGTCGCCATCGACATAGAGTCTGCCGAGAGCCTCAATATTGCCAGGGTTGTTCTCATAATCGTCCAGAGCCTCGTACTTATCGTTAGTGCCACAACTGTACACGCTGATCACGTCTCCTCTTGTTATCAAGAGGTAGCCGAAAGTGCCGTTTTGAATAAACCTGGCGTTTGCAAGGTCGTCTGCCATCACGACGTCAGGATCAGCCGCGCTTACCGTGCTACCTGCAATCTCATAGACGTCGCAAAAGACGTATGCGGAGGAATATACCAACGTGACCGCATATGGGTTGCCTGAGATGGTGTATGTTGTCCATTCGCCATAATAGTAAGGCTCAGCAAATGCCGCCAACAAAGCGTCAGGATCGTTGATGTCAAGTGCATCGCCCCAGTAGAACGCATATTTGAAACCGTAGAGGTCAAAGAACAACGCGTCGTATTCGCCCGGGTTGGTTTCCTCATAATAGACGAGGTCGCCGAGCATATGGGTGAGTTCGCCGTTGCTGTCGACGTAGAACGTCATGCCAATGCTGTGATCGTAGTTGCGCATAACCAATACACCCGTGTTCTCGTCAATCGGCATATAGTCCCAACTAAACACCAATGAACGCGCGCGCTTATTGCCCATACCGACGTCGTGTATATCAAATATTGTTGCAGGCATTCCGGATTCAAGAATTTGCTCTGCGCTTCCCACAACCGGATACAAATATGCAACGTTCGATTCTAAGGCGTCATCGTTCTTGCCGAAGAGCACCGTGTAATTGTAGCCACCGTACGTGATGACCGTGGAGTACTCGACGTCTTCAATGTTCATCATGAGAGTACGATTGTTGTTTTTCAATGACAACACTGCCAAAACGACGTCTTCCAAGTTGTTCACCGCTCTCAAGTCGGGGTCATAATTCCAATGACAATTCACGGACACACCCTCCGAAAGGGCTTTTTTTGCAAGTGCTTTCTCCACGTTTTGGATAGGTTCGTCAAACCTGTGCACGTGAATACTATCGGAACTGTCGAACAACAAGGTGAAGATGTCAAAATTGACACCGTTCGGAATAGCATAGACGTAGATGAAGGACTCATTGCTCATATCAAGCAACAGACTGCCGTCCTCTTGCTCAAAGAACGTCATGCCGGAGCACGTAACGGTGTGAGCGAGTTCGTTATACGTCCAACTTGCGATGTATTCAAAGTCAGGTTCAAATATGCGTGCCAAAATTTCTTCCTCAGAAACTTCAAACGCATATCTCACTGCTTCAAGATCGCCGTTTTCAAGTTCGTAGAACACGAAAGTTTGAGTGTCATAGTCGGTTATATATCGAATCTCGCCGATTTGTCTTTGCAACGTGCCGTAGGCGTCGACAACCTTGAACACAACATCAGCATAAGTGACCGTGTTTGTTGCAGGATCAAAGCTCCACTCGCCATCAAGAATATCGTCTGCATAAGCGACGTCAATGCCATCAAAATTCGAGATCCAATCGTCTCTGAAGAGAGCAACTTTATGCTCGCCGTCGATGTAGAAATAGGCGGTGCAATCCATATATCCACTATACTCGCTGACGAATATGTTGTAATGATAAAGGAATTCGCTTCCCGCGTAGCTTCTTTCAATCTCGCCTTCATCCACGATTTCAAACGTCATACCGTTGTCTGTCTCAATCGTCGTCGCAGGCGGAACCGGCGGGGTGTTGAGTACCGCGCCGAGATGAGGCTCCGTTGCCAACGCCTGTTCAAGTGTGAGATTGCCCGGATAGACGCGGTGATAATGTTGACCGTTGATGACGCCAAAGAGAAGCGTTTCGTCTTCCAATTCACCGGTATTATAATTGAAATGCTTTGCATGATAGAGATATTCAACGCTTCCTACGAGGAGTCTCAAACTGCCGTCCTGTTGCACTTCAAATAATTCATCAAACGCATTTTCAACGATATAGCCTTGTTCAAGCCCCCAGTCGCAACCAAGAAGTGGCAACGCATATTTGGGGACTTCTGTCTTGTCATAGACAAAGCCGTAGAACGTTGCGAGTCTATTGTCGTCATAGAACACGACCGTGACGTCGTTGACTTTCATATCCCATTCGTCCCATGCTTTTCCGTTGTAGACGTATTCGATTTCGCCCATTACCGGGAAAGACAAATCGTTGCCGTCTTCATTTGCGAGTACGCAATAAATTGATTCTAAGGCACCGACTTGCTCTTCTTCGCTGATTTCTTCATTCCAACTATAAATGGCGCGCTTTACAATATAATAGCGATGAGTTGGGTCTATCGCACCAAAGTCCGTGATGCAAATTTCCTTTATGACGCTACTGTCAAATGCTCCGTCGACGTTGCCATTTAGAACGTAGCACATTGATGCCGGATAGCCGTCTTCGCCATAAAACACGAGCGTGAGGTCTGCGTCATAAATACGCCCGTTCTCATGTGAATAATTGTCGTCTTTGACAAACGCCGGATACAACGTCTTGACCTCTTGCATCGTGCCCGCATGCGTGTAGGTGACGGGATAATAATGCTCGCCGACGTACCAGACGTTCATATCCTCATAGTCCCAAGCGTATCCCTCAGGGAGATCCCAGTCGGAAAGATGCGTATCGGCACTCATGATGAGTTTTTCATAAGGCAGGATGAAAAACAATCTCTCTTCGGACACGTAGTAGTAGTTCGTGCCGTCCATAATCGTGACGCGGACGTAATAGGCATCTGCCTCGGACGGGGCTTCATTAAAGTGCACGTCATAGTCGTCCCAGCATCTATAATCGATCGTCACGGCCGTGCCGTCGCTGTTCGTCTCGTATGTGACCTCGCCGACAGGGTTGCCATCATGCAACTTGGTGAGGTCGCTCGTGATTGTGAGCGTCGGGAAGATCTTGTTGATCATAAATGTGACGTTCATGCCATAAGGCACTTCATAGTTGTCTTTATCTTCAACATCAAACGTCACCAAAACGTAATACACGCCTGCATTGACCGCTTCGTTTACGGGCACGCCGTCAAGTTCATAATTGTAACCTGCGATCGTCACGCCGTCGGGCAGATTTGTCGGATCTTCAATCACTTGCGCCGAACCGTTGTAGTCGACGTTTTGATTGGACTCAAGCACTACTCCGCTCATGTCGTAAGTCGCTTTGCTTATCGTCAAGCCCATGTCCTCAAATTCGCCTGCCAAATAGTTTTCGGTCTCGGCAACGTGAATGGTGACAAAATAATTGCCTGCATTGACGTAGCTGTTGTTGTCGTAGGTGATCGCTCCGCCACTGTTTGCAACGTAACCTGCCAAACCGTGCGCATTGCCGTCGTAGTCGTACTCGGTGACCGCATTCGTGCTGTCAAGTTGCGGCATAGCCTTTTCAACGATGACAACGATAGTCGTTTCGCCTGCACGACGATTTGCCGATTCCGTCGTCAAAACCTTGACTTCGTATGTGCCTGCATTTGTGAAAGAGTTGTTTTCATAGCTCACTTCACCGGACGCCGTTGCGCCTTCGATTGAATGCGCCGTGCCGTCGTAGACGAACGTCGTGGTGCCGTTGTAAATGATGAACGGCACGCCCTTCGTTATCGTGAGCGTCGCTTTCTTGTCGGGAATGTCGTTGTGATTTGCGTCACCGACAAAACTTGCCACGATCTCATAGACGCCGGCGTTCGTCGCGCTGTTGCCTTCTTCGCCATCAATCTTGTAGCCCTTTATGCTCACGCCTTCCGGCAAATTGACTGCGGAAATCGAATGCTCGCTCTCCGTGTACTCAACTTCGAGATCGTCAAACAAAACGTTGCTCATATCGTAAGTCGCCTTTCCGACCACTACGGTCACGGGGACGACCACTTCGTTATAGTTGGCAAGATCGTTCGGCGTATAAACTACGTTGTACACGTGGTCGCCCAATGCGCCCACGTCCGTCGTCCATGAGTCTTCCCAAGCAAGCGTTCCGCCGGGGACCTCCGGCAATTCGATATCGCCGAGCATCTGTCCGTAAGTCGCATCGAGTCTGCCAACGGACGCCGGTCTCGGGGTAGCCTTCGAAACGGTGACCGTCACGGGGATGTTTCTCACGATTTGATACTTCTCCGTGTTTTCCGGAGTGTACGTGACGTGGAAATAACTTTCACCAAAGGTGCCAACCGGCGTGTCCAGCGGCTCGTCCCAAGTGAACCCGTCAGGCAATACAAGTTCGCCGAGCGTCTGTCCGTAGACAGCGCCGAGCTCAGGTTGAATGTAGTCGGGCATTTCCAACTCGTCTCCGCCCGGAGTCACGTCTCCACCAGGGGTCACGTCGCCACCGCTGGGGTTATCGTTCCCGCCCGGAGTCACGTCTCCACCCGGGGTCACGTCGCCGCCACTCGGATTGTCATTCCCTCCAGGGGTTATTTCTCCACCTGGGGTGACTTCTCCGCCACTCGGGTTATCGTTGCCACCCGGAGTCACGTCTCCACCAGGGGTATCACCGCCCGGAGTCACATCTCCACCTGGGGTTACTTCACCACCGCTTGGGTTGTCGTTTCCGCCCGGTGTTACTTCACCACCGCTCGGGTTATCTTCTCCGCCCGGTGTTACTTCACCGCCCGGTGTTACTTCGCCACCCGGGGTTACTTCGCCACCGCTCGGATTTTCGGATGGAGTTTGGTTCCCGCTGTTGTTCTTGTTGCAGGCGACAAGTCCTATCGCGAGCACAAGCACCAACACAAGCACCAACGTCAAGATAAATCTCTTGTTCATAATTCCTCCTTGCCGATATCTCGGCAAATTATAAAATTTCGTATAAAAAAGAACTTGAAAAATTCTTCCTCAAGTCCCATTATATAGATTCAATCTATATTTTTCAATATTGCACGAGCGCACACAGGGGGTGATTTGGGGGTTATTTTGCGCATTTTTGCGCAAAATCACCGTCTTCATACAGTATGCCTGAGTTTTTCGACAAGTTCCTCTCGAGAGCCAACCTGCATTTTTTTGTAGATTGCTTTCCTGTGAGTCTTTGCCGTATTTTCGCTGATATAGAGTTTGTTTGCGATTTCGCGAAGCGAAAGTCCTTCGACGAGCAAGTCGGCAAACTCGACTTCCTTTTCGGTGAGCCCAACCGCCTCGTACGCCTGCGCCTTGGTGATGGTGGTGTCAAACTGCACGTACTCTTCCTGTTGCGCGGTGACGGATACGGCTTTGTCCCAAAATACCGACGTGGCAATCACTATGACGTCCCCGGCAAGGCAGACGGACAACCAAATCCTGACGCCCTTTTCGTCAATGTTGAAGAAGGCGAACGTCGCGGCAACCGCAATGAGTATACCCATAAAGTTGGACACGATAGGCGCGATTTTGAGCATGTGCGAATCTTTGTACTTGCGAATGATGTTGCAAAGTATATAGTAGAGGTTCATCATACACATATTGAAGGTCGCGCCCGCAAACGCCGCCGCCATATATTTCACCCAAGTTGCAACTCCGGCAACGTAGCAGAATATACCCGCCACCGCAAGCGCGAACCCCGAGACGAGCGTCCCCGTCGCAGGTTTTGGCAAAAACCTGTACTCCGCAAGATATACGACCGCTCCGATTGCCGCTCCGCCAAAGAAGAAATATCTCGCGTTTGGCAAAGTCGGCACGAGTTCCTCCATAACGAGCATACTGCTGCACACGGCGATTATTCCGCCTATGCAGGCAAGTATGAGCGGAAAATACAGTTTCTTTTGGAAGGTCTCCGCCACCGCAATCTCCCACTCCGTGTCCTTTCGTTCCAAAAAACTCATCACCGACGCCACGATGCTCATGGCAAATATCAGCCACCAAAACTCCGCCGTCGTGCGATTAAACCTTATTCCGTACACGCTCACGCCCGCCACGAGCAGGTGCGCAAGCACTATGCCGAAAAGTCGCTCGCTGTTGTTCATCTCGTAGATGTAGGTGAGAAGCGAACAGTCCGCAAGTTGTCCGAGCAGGACGGAAAGCAATATGCAATACACGAGGTTCGATCTCGCGCCGTCAAATATCGCCCCAAACAATATCATAACCGCGGACAGTATGCAAAGTATGCGCTTGGGCAGTTCAAGACGATGACGGTTCAAAACCACAAACCCGACGATTATGCTCCCGAGCAGCGCGATGTGCTGATACATCGCCATCATCGAAAAATCAAAACTCAAAAGCCCGTCTTCATAGATGAAATACTTGGTCGCCACCATAAAAACGAAAGTATAAAGAAACATCCAGTAGACGACGTTCGCCCACTTGGTTTTTCTCACGTTTTTGAAGAATCCGGCTTTGTTTTCCAGCGTCATTCGTTTGCCCTGATTTTTTTAGGATAAAAAAATAATAGCACTTGAAACGGAAAAATTCAAGCGCTATCGTTCTAAAAAATATTAAATATTCTTTTGCAATTCCTTTTCAACGGCGAGCGCGGTTTCAACTATCACGGACGCAATCTCAAAAAACCTGTTCGCCTTGGGACTGTCGACGTCGAGCACCCCGATTACTTTTCCTTGCGCGTCGTGCAACGGCACCACGATCTCGCTCATCGACGCGCTGTCGCAGGCGATATGTCCGTCAAACTCGTGCACGTTCGGCACGACTATAGGCTTGTCCTCCGCAACCGCCGTTCCGCATACGCCCTTGCCCACTTTGAGCCGTACGCACGCGGGTTTCCCCTGAAACGGCCCTAGCACCAATTCGCCGTCTTTCAAGAGATAAAACCCCGCCCAGTTCAAATCGTCCACAACGTCGAAAATGAGCGCGGAAACATTGGCGAGACACGCGACAAGGTCCGTCTCCCCTTCAATCAAACTCGCGGTCAGGGTTGGCAATTTTTTAATGTCTTTCAAGTACGTTTCGCTCATAATCAAAATGTAGTAAATATATGGCAATAACCACCGGGGTTTTTAACAAGGTATTTTTGATGATATTCCTCTGCTCGCCAAAAGTTCAAAAGCGGGAGCACCTCGACGGCGCACCTCTTTCCGCTCTCTCTTTCAAGCAAGGCGATTTCTTCCTGCGCCACAAGCCTGTCCGCATCGTCCTCAAAGTAGATGCCCGTGCGATATTGTTCGCCTTCGTCCTCGCCCTGTTTGTTGACAGAAAACGGGTTTATGACTTGTAAAAAGCGATGAAGAAGTGCCTTTTCGGTCAAAACACTCTCATCAAAGACGACCTTGACCGTCTCCGCGTGCCCCGTGTTTTCGTGCTTGACTTGCTCGTAGGTCGGGTGCTCCGTTTTGCCGTTTGCATAGCCGACTTCCGTCTCCAAAACGCCTTTTGCACTGTCCAAAAATCTCTGCAATCCCCAAAAGCATCCGCCCGCAAGATAAATCGTTTTCATAGCTTGCTCCGAAATTTTATAGTAATATCTTAACAAAACTCTCGGCATTTGGCAACTAAATAATAAAAGCACGCCGATTGGCGCGCTTTGACACAGGTCTGGCTGTTGCAAAAACAAAAAAACAACCCTGCGGATTGCGCAAGATTGCTTTTGGTGGAGACTACAGGACTCGGACCTGTGACCCCTTGCTTGTAAGGCAAGTGCTCTAACCAACTGAGCTAAGCCTCCATATTAACAGAACAGCCTCGCGGCTGCTCTGTTCTTGGTGACCCCTACGGGATTCGGACCCATGTTACCGCCGTGAAAGGGCGATGTCTTAACCGCTTGACCAAGGGGCCAGATTTTGCTTTGGTTTTTATGACCGCGGCGATGCTCACTGCGTTCGCTCACCTTCGACGCATCTCCCAACTCTATTCGGTTCGAGAGATGAGTGCGGCGATGCTCACTGCGTTCGCTCACCTTCGGCACTCATACATCCCCAAAAGAGTCAATCTTACGATTTATCTTTTGTTGTTCGGTTTGTATGACCGCGGCGATGCTCACTGCGTTCGCTCACCTTTGGCACTCATACATCCCCAAAAGACACAACTTCGTTGTTTTGCATCTTTGCCGTCAGCCTGGACAAACAAGTTTGCCAGTCTGCCGTCAAATCCGCAAGCCCTACGGGCTATGTCTTTTGGTGGCGTATTCGTTTGGTAGCGGCGATCGGATTCGAACCAATGACCTGCCGGGTATGAACCGGCCGCTATAACCAACTAAGCTACGCCGCCATTATGGTTGCGGGGGAAGGACTTGAACCTACGACCTCCGGGTTATGAGCCCGACGAGCTACCGACTGCTCTACCCCGCGATAGTGAATGCTTGCATATAATATGATAAAAAAGAATAATTGTCAAGTAATATTTGAAAAATATTTTTTATTATCCTTATATGGGTTGCCTCGCCCGACAAAAGTCAGTATTGACCTGCCTTATTGCGGGTGTTATAATAAAAGTATAAAATGATGGGGGTGAGTTTATGCATTTTATTTTCTTTGGTCCAAGCAGTAGCGACGCGGCAGAAAGAGTCAAAGACGTCATGCAAAACTGGGTTAGAAGCACAGCGAACTTCAACTGGACGTTTATATTCATTCTTGCGGTCGTGTTTTACGTCTATTGGACGGAAATCAAAAACAAAAACTGGGACGCAATAATCGCCGGCGTGGCGCTCTACTCCGTGCATTGGCTCTACGAAATTATGAACGCCGTCATCGGCTATGCGACGGGCGCTCCGCTTTGGTGCGTATCGCCGGGAAGCACGACGTTTATCCTGCTCACAGGCGTCAGCTGGGAACTCTCGATGATGTTCTCCATCGCAGGCATTATCTCCTACAAAATGCTCGGCGACAACCCTGACAAACTCGTAATAAACAAGGGCAAGTTCAAGGTGTCAATGCGACTCGTCGGCGCAATCGGAATGGCGCTTTTGTTCGCACTCATAGAGTCCTTCCTCGCAGGTGTTGAAAACGGCTCGTTCATTTGGGTGTATCCGTGGTGGGGCGTTATCCTCGTATTCATCACGACGTATATCCCCTTCTTCCTTGCGGCAAACTACGTTCCGAAAATGCCAAAGAAGGCAAAGACGATTTTCCTTTTGACGCTCGTCGGCATCAACATATTGCTCCTTGCGTTCTTAATTCCGTTCGGCATAATCTAATCGTTATTGCAAAGCAATAAAAACAAAAATCTCGGGCAAAACCCGAGATTTTTTATTGCGATAAATAAGTCTTGCTTTAAACGATTTGCACGTTTTTGAGGAGCATACGCGACGGACCTTCATAGTTGAACGCGCCGCGCACGACCTTGTCGTTTGTGAGACGCAACGTCGGCAACACTTCGCTGAGTTTCGCGCTCATAGAGATGCCCGTCACTGGCGTCACTTTATCGCCCTCGTGGAGATAGGCGAGACGAATTTCACCGCCGATATAGTCGTTGTAGACGTCAACCTGTATGCCGGACATCGAAGCGCATTCCAAGTATCTTCCATCGAGTTTTTCAAGGCTTCCGCTCTCGACGGACAAGCAACCAAGGTCGCCCGTGACGTCCTCGGGTTTTACGCCGATATATTGACCGTATCTCGACGTGCCCCAGAGCGCGACGGCTTTGCCGTCCTTGACGACGACTCTGTCCTTGAGCGCAGTGCCGTCTGCGTCGAACGCTGCGGAATCGCTGCCTCCCTCAACTTGCGCCTTTTCGGCGATAGTGAGCGGGTCGCCTGTTCTGCCTTCCTGTAAATTGTCGCCGACTTCGTAGGCGTTTGACTCCATATACTTTGCGCCGTACGAGAGTTCGTCCGTAAGCGTTTCAACAAGCGACATAATCTCTTCGGGACGGAGCGCGACGTCAATCGTCTGCGGAGTGCCTTTGACCGCTTCGTGTCTGTCCTTGACCGCTCTCATCTTCTCGCTGATTTCGCGCGTGATGTCTTCGAGATTGAGACTGGTCACTTCATACCACTCGTAGAGTTCGACGGACTCCTTTTCGTCCGTATGCGTCGGAATCGCTTCGATTGAAATCTTGCGCTTGATTTGAGTCTTGTCGAGCCCCGTGGACAAGCGCACTCTCAATTTGCTCTCCGTGACGAAAATTTCCAACGCGTTTATGCTTCCGCCCTTCACCATTTCCGCGTCGAACACCGCTTTTGCCACCTGTTTCGCCACGTCCTTGCCGTCGAGCCCTTTGAGGTTGGACGGAAGTTCAACGACTTCTTTTCCGCCCTCGACGAGCGCATACGGTTTGTTGTGCACGAGCTTTGCTCGTGAAAGCGCCTTGTTAAGCGCGACCTTGAGCGCATTTTCGTCCATAGAGGCGTAGACGGGGAAAGTGCTGTCGCCGAGCGTGCCGTCCTCGTTGTTGACGTAGACGGTCACCTTTGTCTCTTCCGTCTCCGTCGCGCGGACGGTTTCCGTTTTTCCGCCCACGAAGAAGAGTTCGTGAGAGACGGACGCCTTGTCGACGATCTTGTAGCCGTCTTTTGCATTTGCTTTTACAATTTTTTCAACGTCAAACATAACTGCCTCCTTAGGAAAGTTTGCAACGCGCTTTCAAGCACGGACCGCCGTCCGATACCCGCACCCACTCTTTGTAGCCCTTGCCGCAAGAACCTGCGCCGATGACCTCGAAATTGTCCGAAACCATAGTGATGGATTTCAAAAGTTCAGGCACGAAACCGCTCATAACGACTGGCGAGACGTAGTGGTCGGTGAGTTTGCCGTCCACGATTTCGATACCGTACTCCGCCGTGCATTGAATCTGCCAGTTCTTGGGGTCTTCCATACCGTTGTTCGTTTCAAACAACATATAGCCGTGCTTGACGGACTTTATCATATCTTCGAGTTTGTCCTTGCCCGGCTCGAAGAAGGTGTTGGTCATACGCGTATAAGCCTTGCGCGTATAGTTTTCTCTTCTTCCGTTGCCCGTCGGAGCGGTGCCGAGTTGAGACGCGCTCGCCACGTCGGAAATGCCTGCGACGAGGATGCCGTCCTTTATTATCTGCGTGTCGTGAGCCTCGATGCCGTCGTCGTCAAAGAAGTAGGACGCGGTTGAGAAAGCCGCCGCCGCGCCGTCATGCATATTGACGATTGGAGACGCGACGTATTTCCCCACGTATTCCTTTGCAAGAGCGCGGTTTTTTACGAATTGGTCCATCTCGACGCCGTGACCAAACGCTTCGTGCGCAATGAGCCCCGTGATAGAGTTGTCCGTGATAATGTCGTAAACGCCCGGCTCGATTGGCGTTGCGTTGGCGACGTGTCTAACCTTGTCAACGAGTTTGTCCACGAGAGTCGGCATAGTTGCGAGGACGTCCTTCATTTGATTGCCGTAGGCGGACTCCCAACCTTCCGCGATTCTGCCGTCGCGATACACGGCGACCATAATGCCGTTCACCCAACCGTAGTGTTGGTCGAGTTCTCTGTTCACGCTCACGAACAATTTGTTGATGACGATTGGGCGCAAAATGACGATTGCGTTCAAAATCTTCTCGTCCTTTTTCAAAATCTCGTCTTTGAGATTTTTGAGGAAGGACAGAACTTCGTCGTCCGAGAAACTGTCGAAATCGCTCTCGCGCACGTAAGACGCCTTGCGAACGGGGTCTTGCGGAACGGGGCATTCGATAGCGTTTTTTGCCTCGTTTAGTGAGATTTCACGCACGATTTTCTTTGCGAGCGCCTGCTTGTCGCCTGCGATTGAAGAAGCGGAATACTCGCCGAAAGCCTTGCCGTCGTGTACTCTCACGACAAAACCGCATTCGCCCTCAAAGCCCGCGCCGTCCAAAACCGAGCTCGTGGCTTTGTCCGCGCGATACGCGCTCGATTTGCAATCGGTGGCAAGCACGCTGACGTATTTGTAATACGGTTTGAGCGCAGAAACGAGTTCCCTCATCTCACCGCGCATACCTTCCAAAAATTCGGATAGTGCCATAATACCTCCAAAAGTTGTTTATTTGACTTGATTATAGCATAATCGCGGGGCGTTGTCCCCTTTTTGCGCAAAAAAATATGCGAGAATAATTTCTCGCATATTTATCGTCTTAATCGACTGTTATTTCACTTTGCTGATATACTCTTCGAGGAGCGCCATAACGTCGTCGCCGAGAAGAGGCCACGCACCGCCGACGTCCGCGTGCCAGAAGCCCGGATACTCATAGAGACGTCCCTGTTGTCTGAGCACGTTCTCGTCGAGCCCCGCGAGCGAAGCGGATCTGCAAACCATACCGTCGCCGCCTATCCAACCTTCCTCGCCGACCTTTGCGTGGTCGTCGTGGACGATTTCGTAGGTGTAAGTCGGATAGCCGTTGCCGTCAAGACCTTCCGCCGTCATCTTTATGCCTGTTATCGAAGACTTGATGCCCGTGCCGAGGAAGATGTAGGAATTGATGCCGTTTTCCGGACTCATCGCGATTGCGCCGTCGACGAACAATCTCTCGTAGTAAGTTTTGAGTCTCGCCGCGCCAAATTTGACTCTGTCCCCTCTCTTGTTGAGGGAGACGGGGTTGCCGTTTACGTCGAGTTGCACTTTCGTCTGTCCGTTCTTTTCAAGGCAGAGCGCGTCGCAATCTACGAGCGCGTCTTTTGCCGCCGCCAAATTCGCAACGGAGACGACGCCGTTCTTTATGTCCATACCGTTGTAGATATGCACGATACTGCCGTCCGACAAAACTTGTCCTTCTTCATAGTGAATGACGTTGCCGGACTCGTCGTAGTAGAGCGCCCAATGGAGAGTGTTGTAGAAATCGTAAAGTTCTCTCTTTGCCGCCTCGACTGCCACCGGGTCGTTTCTGTCCGTCGCTTCGCCGATCTTCTTGCCGTTGACTATCAAACCGCCTGCGGACTGCTCGCCGTAGAGTTGGTCGGAATTCAAGAACTCATAACTCGGGCAGAGCGCCATCATACCGCAGTTGTTGTTGAAGAAGTCGGCGACAATCGCCAAAATATCTGCCACTGTACCGCCGACGACTTTGCTCAAAATCTGTTTCATTGCACTGTCGACGGGCGTCTTGTAGTTGAGCAAGTCTTGGAAATCAAACCCAAACGTCGTGAGAACGCTTCCGAGATATTCCTGCGGACATTCCATCGCGCCGTACGCGTCAAAAGAGCCGAGGGTTGCAGGTGCGTACGCAAGATACATTTGAACCTTGTTTCTGTTGGCTTCGCTTCTGCCGAGATAGCTGTTGACGACGGGGCCGCCCATACTGTGGGACATAAAGATTACCTTTTTGTAGCCCTTTTCATTGATGAAATCCTCGAGGACCTTGCCGGAATCTGCGGGGCTCTTGCGCCAGTCTTGGTTGAACATTATGCAATCGTACTCTTCGCCGAACGCCCTTCTCGTGTTCAAAATAAACTGTTTGTAGATGCCAACCGCGCCGTAATAGCAGTTGAGACGCTCGCCGTCCGCGTCAACGGGTTTATTGTTGGCGGGGACGATATGCGGGTCTATGCCGTTGCCGTCTTGGTCGAGAGACATATCGTAAAGAAGCGTCCCCGGGGCATAGCTCAATGCGGAACCTATCTTGTTCCAGTCTTTGTCCACCTTTTCGAATTCCTTCAAAACGCCCCCGAAATCGTATATCGTCGACTCGCTCGCGTCTTTCGTGTACGGCTTGCCCGCCTTGAACTTTTCAAGTCTTTCAATCGTATAGCTGTCCCAATGGTCGTAGAGGTCGAACTCTGTGTAGAAAGGATCCCAAACCGTCTCCAAAGTCTCGTCGTTGTACAGACCGCCACCGAAAAGCGCCGTCACGTATATGATGGCTTTGTCGTGTTGCGGAGTACCGTCGCCCGGGTCGGGATGGACGTACTCATACGGCTTTTGCTGAAAACTCGAACTATTGTTCGTCTTGCCGTTTTTGTTGCAAGACACAAGTCCGATAGACGCCACAAGTACGACCGCAAGCGCAAGTACCAATATGGTTTTTCCTGTTGACTTTTTCATTTTTCCCTCTTATATAAAATGCGTTTTTCCTATTTGCTGATGAGATACAATCTCAATGCTTCGTCGACCTTTTCAATCTCCTGAAGCGCAAGTTTTTCGTCGGCAAGAGCGCGACGAAGCCCCGTCCATATAGCCTTTATCATGAGCGAATCGCGGGAGTCGAGCGCGACGGAAAAGCCCTCGAGCATAACTCCGAACTCCGCCCTCAATTCGTCGGAAAGTTGCGCTTCTTGCACGGCTTTCGCCATGCCGACGAGCAAATATTCCACCTGTTCGGTCAATCCGGAATGCGCAAATTCCACCTGATGCGATATTTCGGGAGCGTCTTCTCTTATGCCCTCCACCACGAAGTTCACGAGCGCGAGTTTGAAAGGTTCGAGGAGCTTGTTGTACAGCACGTCAAAACTCTCTTGCTTCGTGTCCGCGGGACAGAAGGAAGCGGAAAACCCGAGTATGTCCATAGCCCCCGCGTCAAATTCGACGAGCATATTGGACACGAGCGCGACGAGCGTCTTCGGGTTTTTGGGCAGACGCAGAATATTGCTGTCGCCGACTCTCGTCAAAGCCTTGCGTTTTTCCGTCTCGTAATCGAAATTCTTGTTGCAATAGGCGAGCACCGTGCGGAACTCCTCGTAAAAAGCGAGGCATTTGAGTACGTTTCTCAGATTTTTGTCAACAAAAATCAAATTCGAGTTTTTAACGTCTTCCAGCGCGCAAACCAGAGCGTGCACGCCTTCTTTATCGTATGCCATAATACACTCCCTTGAGCTAGTAAATAAAATATAACACAGTTATTTTATATTTTCAAGAGCAAAACGGACAAATGTCTCTTATTTTTTTTAAAGAAACGACAAAAACTCCGCCTAAGAAATCAAAATTTTGATTTCTCCACTGTCCAAAAACTCCGTGCTACCGTCGGATTTTTCGATTTTCAGCCTGCAATCCGCGCCTACGTCCTTGGCGATTGCAAAATACTCTTGACCGTCGTTTCGAAGCACTTTCACCCGTCGTCCCAAGGTGGAACACCTTGATTTGTACTCTTCCACGACGCTCGTCGCATTAAAATCTGCGTATCTTGCTTTCAAATTTTCAAGTATTTCGGCAAGCAATTCAAACCGAGTATTCTTTCCCCTGTCCGTCACTCCGCAGGCAATATCTTTCAGGCTGTCGTCAATATTGTCGTCGCCTATGTTTACGCCGATGCCGACGATTGCAAAGCCTTTTAGGTTTTCAGTCGTTTCAACAAGTATTCCCGAACACTTTTTGTCCCCTATAAGCACGTCGTTTACCCACTTTATGCTCGCGTCGTCCCCACAGACCTTTCGGACGGCGTCGCAGACGCAAACCCCAGCAAGCACGGTGAGTTTTGACAAGACCTCTTGCGAATTCGGGCGCAAAAGCACGCTGAAATACAGTCCGCCCTTTGGAGAATAAAACTTCCTCGACAGCCTGCCTTTCCCTCTCGTTTGCTCGTCCGCGACTACGACCAAACCCTCTCTCGCTTCGTTTTGCGGAAGAGCTTTCAAAAAGTCGTTCGTGGAATCGACGGTTTTTAGGAGTTTGACCTTGAAAAACCCGCCGACGGACAATAGTTTTGCGGTCTTTGGTGAAATCATGCTTTGATTATAGCAGACGAAATTTGATTTTACAATAAAATCAAAACAAAAGCGAAAAAATCATTGCGACCGCTCCCCCGAAAAAGAAGGGAACGGAGGGAAATTCCTCGTCGAGTTTCGTGGCAACGGGGAGCAAATCAAAGCAGGAGACGTATATCATAGCGCCCGACGCAATCGCCACGCACACCCCCGACGCAATCTCGTCCAATCCTCCGACAAACACTCCGACAACCGCGCCCAAAAGCGTCGCGCACCCCGCGCAAATCGAGAGCAAAATCGCTCTATACGGCTTGACTCCTCCGCTGACGAGAGGGGCGGAAATCGCCATACCCTCCGGCAAATTGTGAAGCGCGATGACAATCGCCACCATCACGCCCGTGGCAAGACTGCTCGCACCGCTCGCGCCTATCGCCATACCCTCCGGAATATTGTGAAAAGCAATCGCAAAAAACGTGATTATGCCCGCCCTTTTGAGCCCCGAATTCGTCTTTTTGGCAAACACCTCGACGTCCGCATTCGAAAATCCTGTCCTCTGCGGTTTTCGATTATCTAACGGCATATTTTTTCGTTTTTCTTCGATTTTTTCTATCGCAAATTTGAACGCGAACGCGATGAAAACTCCCAAAAACACCGCACCTGCGACTGCAAGCGCGGACAAGAACTCCGTCCCGAGCGCAAGACACTCTTTAACCGCGTCGGGAAGCATCTCGAACGCCGTCACGCCAAGCATAACTCCGCCTGCAAAAGCGAGCATTCCGCCCACGCTTTTTCGACTCTTGTCCTTGGCTGCCGCCCCAAGAACTCCGCCTATGCCCGTCCCGAGCACTCCGGCGACGACGGACGTCAACAAAATCACGATTTCGCCTCTCACGTCAAATTGTATGACGCGCGTTTCGTTTTTATTTTTTGCAACATACTATATTCGTGAGAAGATTTATATCAAACGGCGTGCTTGCGGTGATCGTCCTCATTGCGTGCGTATGCGCCGTATGGGAGATGAATATGCCCCGCAAAAACGAAATCGCTTTCGCCGAGACGCCGAGCGTCAAACTGCTCGCGCGGTTCTGCACCTACTACGGAGACAGCGCCCCCAACAGAAAGTCGAACGTAGAACTTGCCTCTCGCAAGATAAACGGTTTGACGCTCTACCCCGAGGACGAGTTCTCTTTCAACGCGCAAGTAGGCGCGCGCACGGCGCAAAACGGCTTCAAAACCGCCTATATCATTCAGGACGGCGACTTTGTCGAGGGCGTGGGCGGGGGCGTGTGCCAAGTGTCGAGCACCCTATACAACTGCGCCCTGCTCGCGGGACTTTCGATAACCTGCGTAAACCCTCATTCTCTGCCCGTATCCTACGTCTCGCCTTCATTTGACGCTATGGTGTCGAGCGGAAGCGACTTTCGATTTGTCAACACACTCTCCGCACCGATAAAAATCGTGATGAAAGCGGACGGCAACGATATAGTCGCCGAGATATACGGGGTGGACAAAGTGGAAATAAAACGCCGTTCGGAGACCCTTGAAACAATACCGTTTGAAACGGAATACCGCGAAAGCCCAAATGTGGGCGAAAACTCCGAAATGGTGGACTCCGAAGGCAAAGAGGGCATCAAGTCAAGAGGTTTCCTCGATTATTATGAAAACGACAAACTTGTCAAAAGCGTTTTAATACGCACGGATTTTTACGCCCCTCAAAAGAGAGTTGTTTTGATCGCAAAAAACAAAACATAAAAGCCACTCGCGATGAGTGGCTTTTTAAAACATCTTCATTTTTCCACCGGCATAAACTCAACTTTGTTGTTTGGGAACTGCTTTGCAAAGTATTCAAACACCTCAACAATAAGATTATACTCATAATCATCATAGGCACTTTGCTTTGCTATTCTTTCTTTGTCAAAATTTTTGAAAATATAATGTATATTTTCTTCCGCTTTATACCACAAAAACTCATTCAATCCATCTGCGCTATAACAAAGATTGTCATATTGTTCCCAATCTATGGTATGCTTTCCATCCAAGTCCTTGTATATCTGTGCATAAAAATCTTTGTATGATGTATAGTTGTTTCTGTCAAATATAACCTCTTTCATAATTTTCTCCTTTATTCAATAAAATAAACCGTCACCTCTCCATACAGATGATCGGGCGAGTAAAACATCAAGCCGTCGTTTGAATAGAACAATCTTGCGCTACTCCTCGTGCCACTCTCATAGTCAACATCGCACTCATACCATACTCTTCCTTCTGCTTCCGGTAAATAGTGCTTTTTGTTAAGATAAAGGTCTCCCCCCAGCCATTTTGCCGGGCGCTTTGCCTGCAATTGTGTTTCTGCCTCGACGCCAGCCATATATTTCCGTTGCTTCCTGCTTTGTTATATAATAATCGGGCAAGACGCCGTAGTTTTTGAGCCAAACATCAGGTGCGGGCTGTGTATTTGAGATCGAGCCAAGCGGAAGCGTCTCAACCCCCCCCCGTATAGTAGCAATCACAATTTGGATGTGCGGGAATCTTGACATGATTGTCGTTTTCATACACGCGTTTGTCTCTCGGCGGACAATCTGCGCAAGGCGTTTTGCAACTGCCTCTATGATGATACTGCAAAAACCTATCGGGTGGCACTATACTGTTCGCCAACAATCCAATAATCTTTGGATACAGTCTATCAAATATGCTCATATTATAAATCACCTCGTTTTGTTTTTCAACTTTTTTGTGCAAAGTGAAAATAACACTTGAAAGCGACAATTTGAAAAGTTTTATGTCAATAATTTTTCAATATTGACTTGCCGAAACAATAAGTTTATAATATTCTCACAAACAATAATGCTTTTCGGGGGATACTATGACCTATCAAGAAAGTTTCAATGAGTGGCTCAATTCAAACGAATTGACAGCCGAAGACAAAACAAGACTTCAACAACTTGACGAAGGCGAAAAGAAAGAGATGTTCTTTGGAACTCTTGAGTTTGGTACGGCAGGTATGCGCGGCGTACTCGACCTCGGCACCAACCGTATGAACGTATGGACTGTCAAGCGCGCGACGAAAGGACTTGCGGATTATATCCGCACCCTCGGCGAAGAGTCAATGCGTCGCGGCGTCGTCATATCGTACGACACTCGCCGTTTTTCCAGCGAATTTGCAATTCGCGTAGCGAAAGTCCTTTCCGCAAACGGAATAAACACGTTCCTGTTCGAGGACGTTCGCCCTGTGCCTATGTGCTCTTTTGCGATTCGCCATTTGAACGCAATCGCGGCGGTCATGATCACCGCTTCACACAACCCAAAGATCTACAACGGCTACAAAGTTTACGGAGACGACGGAGCGCAGATGTCGCCCGAATCGACGGATAAAGTGGTCGAATTTATTGCAAAAACCCCGTATTTCGGCGTTAAAGAGGCAGAAGTTCAACTCTGCGCCAAGTGCATAAAAGGGCTTGACAACAAAAAACTCGACGACCATATCACGGTCATCGGCAAGACGGTTGACAACGCCTATTTCGAGGCTATCGAAAAGTTGTCCCTCTCCCCCGAAGCGGTCAAAAAATACGGGAAAGACATAAAGATCGTCTACACCCCGATACACGGCAGCGGCTATATGCCCGTCACGACTATACTCGGTAGAATGGGCATAACGGTCAACGTCGTCGAGGAACAGGCAAAGCCCGACACGGAGTTCTCAACCGTGCGCGTCCCCAACCCCGAAGAGGCGGACACCCTCAAAATGGGCGTCGAACTTGCGGACAGAATCGGCAGCGACATCGTCATCGGCACGGACCCCGACAGCGACCGTATGGGAATTGCGGTGCGCAACAACGAGGGCAAATTCGTACTGCTCAACGGCAACCAAATCGGCGTACTGCTTGCCAACTACATACTCCTCCGCAAAAAGGAAGACGGCGTGCTCCCGAAAAACGGCGCAATCGTCAAGACAATCGTCACAACCGAGATGGCAAGAAAACTTGCGGACTCCTACGGCGTGACGATCTTTGACGTTCTCACAGGTTTCAAGTTTATCGGCGAAAAGATTGCGGACTGGGAAAAGACGGGCGAATACGTCTATCTCTTCGGCTTTGAAGAAAGCTACGGATCCCTCGTCGGCACACACGCAAGAGACAAGGACGCTGTCGTCGCCTCTATGATGTTCGCCGAGATGGTGTGCTATTTCGAGTCCAAAGGAAAACGCATTTACAACGTGTTACAAGACCTCTTCAAAGAGTTCGGCTATTTCGTCGAGAAGTCAAAGGCGATCACCTTCGGCGGTCTGGACGGCATGGACAAAATGAAGAATATCATGCTTGCGATGCGCAAGGCAAAATACACGGAAATCGAAGGAACGAAGGTTCTCTCCGTCAGCGACCTCGTAGACCGCAAGCAGACGTTTGCGGACGGACGTGTCGAACCCGTGACTCTGCCCAAAACCAACGCACTCAAACTCCACATGGAGAACGGCGACTGGATCTGCGTCCGCCCGAGCGGCACGGAGCCAAAACTCAAATTCTATGTCGCCACCAGCAAGACAACGCAGGAAGAAGCCACCGCTCTCGCCAACAAATACCTTGAACACATGGAGAAATTGGTTTTGTCTCTGTAAGACGTGATACTATCGAATAAAAAATTTTGGAGGAAAACGATATGAGTGATTTCTTCGACAAATTGAAAAAGGGCAAAGAAAAAGTTCAACAATTCGGAAACGAACAAAAGCAGGCGGCGCACGCGGCTCCGCTTCCGCTTATGATGCTCAACGACGGGCTTCCTCTTCTCACGGTCGTAGCGTACATATTGCTCGGCAGTCTCGGCGGCTGGTGGCACCCCGCATGGCTCGTATTTTTCATTCTGCCTATCTACTATATGATGGCGCAGGCGATAATCCACAAGTCGCTTGAACTCGTGCCGATTGCGCCTATCGTAGTTGCCGTGTATCTGTGCCTTGGCTGTATAGGCGGTATGTGGCACCCCTACTGGGCGATATTTGCGGCAATTCCGCTCTACTATATGATGGTGGCGGTCATCAAAGGCGCGAACTGGACGAAGATTTTCGACATCTTGGTCCCTATCATCACGGTTGCGGTATACCTCGTCTTGGGGCTCACGCCACTGCACGCATGGCACCCGGGCTGGGTCGTCTTCTTTGCAATTCCTCTCTACTACACTTGGAGGGGCACGATGATGAAATACAAGGGCATCCACAAAAACGACTACCCCGAGCAAGAAGAGCCCGCTCCGTCTCACGTGGAGGACGATACCCCCGACGATCAAAGATAAAATCTTCAAACTCAAAAAGACGCTCAAATGAGCGTCTTTTTTTTATTATTTGCCCGTTTTTTTAATTTGGGTATTTACTTTATCATTTTGATATTTTATAATATTCGTATGTTAGGGGTTTCCTAAACTTGATGCCCTATTCGGGCAAAGGGAGAACGTTATGGCAAAAAAATCAAAAGAAAAAGAAGTTGTCCTTGACGAAAACGGCAGACCGCCGCTAAAACTCGACTACGGTCAGACGTTCAAGGTCGGTTTTGCATTTGCAATCATTATGCTGTTTTGGACGGCGTACGACTTTGTCGTCCCGCTCCTTTTGGAAAACGCATACGGCTTGCCGAGCTGGGCGAGAGGTCTCATCATGGGTCTTGACAACCTGCTCTCGCTGTTTATGTTGCCGATTTTCGGCAAACTCTCTGACAAGTCCCACGGCAAGATTGCCAAGAAGTTCGGCAGACGCACCCCGTTCATTGTGGTCGGTACGATAGCGTCCGTGCTCCTTATGGTCTTCGTCCCGGTCGCGACTTTCAAGCAACAAAAAATGGCGGACGAGGCTTGGACGACGCACGAAGCGGCAGTCAACTATGAAGAAGAGTTTGGCAAATGGTACGAAGCGGCAGTCAATAAAGAAAAGTATAACGGTGAATCTGCTGCGAACTTCTGCGATATTGACTATCTGAGACAAAACGCCGACAAATACGGCGGAGCGGCAAATATTGGCACTCCTGCGGAAAAAGCCTTCTTCACCGGTCTTTCAAGAGCGCTCACGCCGGAGTATCAAAAGATGAAGTCCAAAAAAGCCGTGCTCAATCTGCTCGGCGCAACGACCTACTATTACGGCGACGAGGTCGTTGAAGACTTGGATGCGATTTGTCCGGACACAAACGTCACCTATCAAGAGATGATCGACACAAACGCCAACTACAAATCGTTTGCGGCAAACGGCGTCGCCAACTACAAATCCAACTGGAAATACAACGAATGCACGAACACCAAGACTGGTATCACGAGCATAGTTATCTATATGGTCATCTTGCTCCTCGTGCTTATCGCGATGACGACGTTCAGAAGCCCAGCAGTCGCGCTTATGCCCGACGTAACGCCGAAACCGCTCCGCTCGCAGGGCAACGCAATCATCAACCTCTGCGGTGGTATCGGCGGCGCAATCGCGTTCTTGATTTACACCATCGTCCTGTTTGGTGAAAGACTGTCCAACTATATCATCATCTTCGCTTCCGTCGGCGGCGGCATGCTCTTGCTCCTCGCAGGCTTCCTCGCACTCGTCAGAGAACGCAAGATGGTTGCAAAATGTCAAGAGATATGCAAGGAATACGGCATTGACGACTTCGCCGAAGGCGAAAGCGAACACGCCGAAAAATTTGCGGAAGAACTCATCGAGGAAGGAGGCATTATGCCCGATGTTTCTTCTGACGGCGCCGGGCAAGCCGATATAGAGCATGCAGACTTTGACGAAACCGGATATCCGAACGGCGAAGCCGCCCCTATGGTGGATGAACTCCCCGAGCACGTAAAGTTTGCAAAGGGAGTAGTGGCCAACGTCAATAAGCGTCGCCCGACGCCAAAGGAATGGTGGGAAGCAAAGACGAAGGAAGAACGTGGCAAGCTCGTTTCCTTCTGGCTCATCCTCGCGTCAATCTTTATGTGGTTTATGGGCTATAACGCAGTATCGTCCAACCTCTCCGTCTACACGACCAAAGGCCTCAACCTGTCCGCAGGTATCGCGTCTATCATCTCCGGCGTATCAATGGGCGTCAGCGCAATAGCGTTCATCCCCGTCGGCTATCTTGCTGCAAAGATTGGCAGAAAGAAATCAATTATGATTGGCTACGCCCTCGCAGTCGTGTCCTTCGTGCTCATCTGCTTCGCAATCGTACAAGGTCAAGAAAACAGTTTGAAGTCCGTGCTGTTCGCACTCTTCTACGTCATCTCCGGCTTCGGTCTTATCATCGCAAACGTCAACACGTTCCCGATGGTCACCGAGCTTTCCACGGCGGAAACGGTTGGCGCGTACACAGGCTACTACTACGTGGCGACGATGTCCGCACAGGCAATCACCCCGTTCATCGCGGGTCTCGTCATGGACTACATTCAACAAAAATACCTCTTCCTGTACAGCGCAATCTGCATCGTCATAGCAATCGTACTCATGGCGTTCGTCAAACACGGCGACAGCGTGATACTTGCAAAAGGCAGAAAGTTGACCAAGGAAGAAAAGAGACAAATTCGTCTCGACTCCATGGATTCCGCGGACTAAACCGTGCAATAACAAAAAATAAAACCGCACCTTTGGTGCGGTTTTTTATTGCCTTTTTGTCATATATCAAAACTCTTATAGTTCTCTCACACGGCGACCCCGAAATAATCAAACAGTCCGAAAACCAATAGTCCAAGGAGCGCGCAAATAACGACAAGCAAAATCGGCGGGAATTTTTTGCCCTTGATTTTGATGAAGGAGACGGGCATTACGACGGCAAACAGTCCAAGGCTTATCCAGTCCGGATTGAAAGTGCCGACAAGACTATAATTTGCTATGCTCAAACCGAATATGAGAGTGAGAAAAAGGCTGAACCATACCGATGCAAGCAATCCCGTGACGGTTGCGCCGACGCCCAAGAACACCTCTTTTACCGCGCGATTTTTCATGAACGTCGTAAAGATTTTTGCTATAAGCAAAATTATTATTACAGATGGTAACACCACACCGAGCGTAGAACACATGGCGCCCAAAACGCCGATACCGCCCGCGCCCTGCGCCGCCACGAGACCGGAATAGGTTGCAATATTCACGGCAAACGGACCCGGGGTGCTCTCGCTGATTGCGATAAAGTCCACGAGCGCCTCGTATTCCATCCAACCCTTGTTTACGACGTTGGTCATAATCATCGGAATCATAGCCTGCCCGCCGCCTATCGTGAACAAGCCGATTTGGAAGAACGTCCAGAAGAGGTCGAGATAAATCATACGCCGCCCTCCTCGGACGCCGTTTCGGCATCCTTGCCTTTCCGTATCTTTACAATGCCCTTTTGAACGGACTTTTCGCCGACGTATTCATCAACCTCAAGCGGTTTGCCGAGCCTTTCACTGTAATACTCCGCCGTGCCAAGCATGTGCAAGCGATGATTTCTGTAATAACTCTCCCACGCCACGATTATCGAGCAAAGGACTATCGTGCCGAGTATGACGTAAATGACGTCAACCTTGACCAAAAATACGAGTAAGAACGCAATCGCGCAAAGCGCAAACGAAAAGACCGTCTTGCGCATATTCTTGAAAAATGAAAGCACCGCCCTCGCAATTAGCACGAGCACTCCGACACGGATACCGCGGAAGAGGAAACCAACCCACTTGTTGTCCTTGACGAGTTCCAAAATATAGGACAGCGCGACAATGATTGCAAAGGACGGGATGACGACGCCCAGCGTCGCGAATATTCCGCCAAACACTCCGAGGCGCTTTGCCCCGATAAAAGTTGCGGTGTTTATGGCAATCGGCCCCGGCGTACTCTCCGCGATTGCAAAAATCTCGCTCATTTCCGAGTGCGTGAGCCAATGCTTTTTGTCTACGACCTCGCCCTCTATGAGCGCGAGCATGGCATAGCCGCCGCCAAAGGAAAAGAACCCTATCTTCAAAAAGACGAGGAACATCTGAAAAAGTTCTTTAAAATATTGCTTTGCAGTTCTCTTTTCCATGGCAAAACGTATTATATCACAAACAAAAACTAATGTAAAGAAACGTTTGCACGAGTGGGCGTAATGTGTTAAAATATATTCACTATGATTATATGCGGTTTTGAAAAGTTTTCAATGGTCGACTACGACGGCAAAATCGCCTGCACGGTATTCACGGGCGGGTGCAATTTCCGCTGTCCGTTTTGCCACAATGGCGCACTTGTCGTGGGCGACGTAAAGAGCCAAGAGATTTCGGTGGACGAGGTGTTCGACTATCTCGTCAAGCGCAAAGGCTTGGTGGACGCGGTGTGCGTGACGGGTGGCGAAGCGACCTTGCAACAGGGGCTCGCCGAGTTCTATGAGAAGGTGCGCGCACTCGGCTATGCCACCAAACTCGACACGAACGGGCTCCGCCCCGACGTGCTCAAAGACCTGCTTGAAAGAGGCCTTCTCGACTACGTGGCGATGGACGTCAAAAACAGCAAATCGAAATACGCCTTAACAACCGGCGTAAAAGACGTCGACCTTGACAAAATCGACGAGAGCATAAATATCTTGAAAACCTCGGGCGTCGACTACGAGTTCCGCACAACTCTCATAAAGGAGTTCCACACGGAAGACGATATGAAGGAAATCGCCGAGTGGATAAAGGGTGCGAAACGCTATTTCATGCAGCATTACAACGACACAGAGGGTTGCATCTCCCACGGCTTCACCGATTTCACCAAAGCCGAAACCGAAGCTTTCGTTCCGCTCTTCAACGATAAAGTCGGGCAAGTCGGAATAAGAGGCTATAACTTCTAAAAAAATTGCGATTTATACAAAAAGGCGCAGAACGCGCCTTTTATTTATGCATTTTTGCATGATAAAGTATTGTTTTTGCAATTATAATCCGATTTTGTTCAAAACCGCAATATTTGGATGAAGAGCAAGGAAATGTGCTTTGAGCGACCAACCCAGTGTACAAAACCGTACACGGTTGAGAGAACAAAGTGCATTGACGCAGCTATTCGCCAAATAGTGCGGTTTTACTTGCTTGCGACTTGTAGCATTACGAACCCCTGTTCCGCTTGGCATAATGGGCACTTGTCCCAAGCCTCTTTGGACTCTGCTTCATAGCCGCAACCGGAGCACTTCCACTTGACGGTCTTGTCCTTTTTGTAGGCGGTGCCGGATGAGAATTGTTGATACAAATCGAGGAAGAGTTTCTTGTGGCACTCCTCGACGCTTGCGGTCATTGCAAAGAGATTCGCAATCTCTTCAAACCCTTCTTCGCGAGCGACCTTCTCGAACTCTTTGTAGAGATTGCGGTCGTGCTCCTCGTCGTCGGCGGCGAGTTTCAAGTTTTCGACGAGATTCCACTTTTCTTTGAAGGGATAGCCCGCCGAGATGTCGATGTTTTCTATCATCTTCGGGCTCGCCTGCTGAATGTAGGTGTAAAACATACGCCCGTGATTGAACTCGTTGAAGGCTATCTTGTCGATAACCTCCGCGAGTGCGTTGTAGCCCTCGTTTCTCGCGCCGTACTCGATAAACTTGTAGCGCGTGGACGCCTGCGTTTCGCCGGCGAATGAACGGGCAAGGTTTTGAAGTGTTTTGCTTTCCAAAAGTTTCATATTCGTTCTCCTTTTCGTTTTTATGATTATTGCAAAACGGATGAAAAAATATACTTGAAAACCTTTTGAAAAATCGTTTTTTGTGCTATCATATACTCAGCAAAACAACAAGGAGCAATTATGAGCGATTGCACACACGATTGCGGCTCCTGCGGACAAGATTGCCCGAGCCGTATCACTTTTGAAAAACAAAACGAGTTTTCCTTTGTCAAAAAGGTAATTGGCGTCGTCAGCGGAAAGGGCGGCGTCGGCAAATCTTTGGTCACCTCGCTCCTTGCCGTCGGTATGGCAAGAAAGGGCAACGACGTTGCAATTTTGGACGCAGACGTGACCGGTCCGTCCATTCCAAAGGCGTTCGGCGTAAACGGCGGACTTGAAGGAGATCAAAACGGACTATATCCGGCAATCTCACGTATGGGCGTCAAAATCGTGTCCTCCAATCTTCTTCTCGAAGACGAGACGGATCCCGTCATTTGGCGTGGACCTGTCATTGCCGGCATGGTCAAACAGTTCTGGACGGACGTCGTTTGGGACCACGTGGACTATATGTTTGTGGACATGCCTCCGGGAACGGGCGACGTGCCTCTCACCGTCTTCCAGTCCATCAAGTTGGACGGCATAATCATCGTCACCTCTCCGCAGGAACTCGTCTCTATGATTGTCGAAAAGGCGGTCAAGATGGCAAACAAGATGAACATCAAGATCTTGGGCGTCGTGGAAAATATGAGCTATATCAAATGCCCGGACTGCGGCAAAGAGATAAACCTCTTTGGCGCAAGCAAACTCAATGACGTGGCAAAAGACTTCAACCTCAAAGTCCTCGGGCGTATGCCTATGGACGCAAATATCGCAAAGGCGGTCGACGCCGGCGAAGTTGAAACACTCAATGCTCAAGAGTATTTGCAAGAAGCATTGCGAGAAATTGAAAAATAAAAATTTAATAAATTTAAACGGCACTCTGCTGAGTGCCGTTTTTTATTTGCAAAGCAAATCTTCAAGCGAAACGTGGAAAAACTCCGCGAGTTCGAGTATTTGTTTTATACTCGGTTCGGTATAGCCGGTCTCCCAATGAGAAATCGTCTTTACAGTCAAATTGAGTGCGTTTGCCAACTGCGTCTGAGACAAACCGCCCTCTTTTCTCAACTGTTTCAAATTCTCTTTGAAATTGTTTTCCATATTATTAGTGTATCAAATATTGAGAATATTATGTTGACATCTCAAAAATTGAGAATTATAATTGGATCATAAAAACGGAGGAGAAAAATGTTTGTTTCTATACTCAACGCAACTTCAGAAGCCGAAAAAGTTGTTGCAGGAATAATTGCCGCCTGTGTGTTAGGCAGCATAATTGGGCTTGCCCTCATTATAGTCTTAGCATACTTTTTAGGTAGGCTTGGTCGCTTAATAGCACAACAACGAGGTATAAATGAAAAAATCGGTTTTTGGCTCGGTTCTTTGTTTGGAATTTTGGGATATATAATAATTTTATTGATTTTTCCTTTCCAAAAGAATTGCCTCTCCAACGATGGCCAAAGCTGTGAAGATAAAACTTTAAATGACAATGAATCTCAATCAAACACTAAGCTATCTTCTAAAAAAAAGACATTCGTGACTCCTGAAAACAGCGAGAAAGAACGCAAAAGCAACGACGACTGGATATGTTTGGTGTGCAACACTCGAAATCCAAAAGACTTAAACTATTGTAAGGGCTGCGGAACGAATAGAGACGCACCTTTTCCCGAGGCACAATCACACCGTTTTGCAGGTGCGTTTAAAAATGAGGACTCAACCATAGTTATAAAAGGGAACTCCTTCAAAATTTACGCGAAAGACAATCTAATTAACGAAGGAACCGTGCGTTGTGAAAACGATAAATTGTATTTAATGACGTCGGTAGGCAATAAAAAAATGACGTTAACTGCAATAAACGACAATATGCTTTCCACATTGAACGGGAAAATATATAAAAAAAGTTTAACCAATTAAAACAATTAAAAAGCCACTCAATAGAGTGGCATTTTTTATTCCTTTACAACTTTAACGGAATACGGCGCAACCTCAACGTCGTTTACGATGCGCCCCTTGCTCATGCTATACCCCACGACTTTGCGTTTGACGGGATAGGGGTTGGCGTTGGCGTAGACGGTGATGCGTTGCCCTCTTGCGCGACGTTCAAACACGACGAGTTGGTCGTCGGGCACAAAAACCGTCTCGCCCGTCATAAACTCCTCGTATTTTTTGCGAGTTTTTGCGAGTTTTTTGTAATGCGCAACAAGTTCTTCATCTTCTCTGCCCCACGGATAGGTCCCGCGGTTCAAAGGATCTTCAAAGCCTTGAACGCCTGCCTCGTCTCCATAGTAGACGCAGGGCACACCCGGCAAAAGGTATTGCAGTTTGGATGCAAACATAAGGCGCTTCTTTGCAAGCGCATATTTGTCGTCCGACAGGCGGAAGTTTGCCCTGTCTATCTTTTCCGCAGGTGCTTCCACTCCGCTGAGCTTTGTGATCGCGCGCACGGTATCGTGACTGTCCACAAGGTTCATGAGGCAATCAAGGCTCTCTTTGGGGTAGTTTTCGAGTATGCGCGTGACGCTACTTACAAACGCACGGCGGTCGCCCGTCGTCACGTAGTTTATTATCGCCTCTTTGAAGGGATAGTTCATCACGGAATCAAGTTGACCGCCCATAAAGTACGGGCGCCACTTTTCATAGGAAATCTTGGTGGTGGCATCTTCCCACACTTCGCCCACGATGAGCACGTCTTCGCCCTCGCTCTTGACCTTTTTGCAGAGCGCAGTGGTGAAATCTATGGGCAGTTCGTCCACAACGTCGAGACGCCAACCCGCAACTCCGAGTTTTGTCCACTTGTCAATGACTCCGCCCTCGCCGAGCACGAGATCTTGATAGCCCTTTGCGGACTTGTTGACGGTTGGAACGACGGTGCTCCCCCACCAGCAGCTATATTTGTTCGGGTATTCCTCAAAATCGTACCAATCAAAATACGGCGAGTCTTTCGATTGATACGCCCCCAGCGAATCGTAATTGCCTTCGCGGTTGAAATATATGCTGTCCGCGCCCGTGTGGTTGAACACGCCGTCAAGCATAATCTTCATCCCGCGCTTGCCCGCCTCGGCGATGAGAGATTTGAGTTCCTCTTCCGTGCCGAAGAGTTCGTCGATTTTCATATAGTCGCCCGTGTCGTAGCGATGATTTGAACCGGACTTGAAAATCGGCGACAAATATATGAGGGTGACGCCGAGGTCTTTGAGATAATCGAGTTTGGAGATTATGCCCTTTGCGTTGCCCCCAAAAAAGTCGTCCGCACGGTAATGTCTACCGTCTTCCGCAATGTCTGGACGCTCGTACCAGTCGGCGTGAAGTCTGCCCTTCTTTGAAAACTCGACCTCTCCTTCTCTTGCAAAACGGTCGGCGAATATCTGATAAATCACGCCGCGTTTTGCCCAATTTGGGGTTTTATAGTCGTATTTTGACACGGTCAACTGCCATTCCGGCAACCAATCGCCCCTCATCGCGGTTCCGTCATAGTCCCTGCCGAAAAACGCAAGCGAACCGTCCGCAAACTCTCCTTCAAAGCGATAGTTGTACACTCCGTACTCTTGCAAGGAGAACGCGCCAAAGAATATATCTTGCCCGTCCTCGCTCCTAAGCAGTGGGAGTTCAAAGCGGAAACTGCCGTTTGCATGGACTATCTCCCTCGGGCTCTCCCCCGAAGAAAACGCCCCGCCGACCTCGCCTACGGAATAGTTGTCTTCACGTAGACAATCACAGTTTTCACATCCCACGCCAAAGACCTTTCGAAGCACCACAAAAACCCTCTTGATCCCCAGTGAGGTATCGAGAGGGAAAGTGATTGTGGTCTCTTTGTTTACGGCAGTCGCGCCGTAAGGTCGTTTGTGAATAAGCGGGTTGTACATAAATTATGTTTTGATATAAATCTCAAAACCCGTGCTGTAAAGCGCGATATTGAGATGGACGACAAGGAAGGTGCGTACGCGAGTCTGAGCGTACTAACCCGTACGTGATGGCGAGCGCCCGCAAAGCTGACGCAGTCAGGCGCTCAATGGCGCCTTTACAGCACGGGTTTTAGCGCCCAAATGCGTTGAGCATACTCCTCCACCGCGCGATCCGCCGCAAAGAAACCTGCCTTCGAGATGTTGACGAGGGACATACGGTTCCATTGTTCGCGGTTCTTGTAGGTGGCGTCGACCTTGTCTTGCGTGGCGGAATAACTGTCGAAATCGGCAAGTACCATATAGCCGTCGGGTTGTCCGCCGCGACCGATTGTCAAGGAGTCTGCGATCTCGCTGAAAGACACTCCGCCGAGTCCTTGACGCAAAGAATCGATTAGCCTCTTTATGCGCGGGTTGGTTTGATAGTAGTGGGACGGATTGTAGCCGTTTCTCCACATCTCCTCAACCTGTTCTGCGAGCAAGCCGAACAAGAACATATTTTCATCGCCGACGTTTTGGTGGATTTCCACGTTTGCGCCGTCGAGAGTGCCGATTGTGAGCGCGCCGTTTATCATAAACTTCATGTTGCCGGTACCGCTCGCCTCTTTGCCCGCGAGAGAAATTTGCTCGCTGACCTCAGAAGCCGGCATAATCATTTCTGCGAGAGTGACGCGGTAGTTTTCAAGGAATACTACTTTTATCTTGCCGTTGATGTCGGGGTCGTTGTTGATGACGTCGCCGAGAGTGCAGATAAAGCGGATGATTTGCTTTGCCATATAATAGGCGCTCGCCGCTTTTGCCGCAAATATGAACGTGCGCGGTTGGATGTCGAGGTTCGGGTTTTCCTTCAAGCGGAAATAGAGGTCCAAAATGTTGAGCGCGTTGAGAAGTTGACGTTTGTATTCGTGGAGCCTCTTGACCTGTACGTCGAAGATGCTGTCCGGATCGACTTGAACCTTGTTCTGTTCAAGGATGAATTTTGCAAGGTCTTCCTTGTTGGCGCGTTTTATCTTTTCAAGGCGCGAAAGGGCCTGCTTGTCCCCCATAAACTTTTGGAGTTCCTGCAAATAGTCCGCGTCCTTGAGCCATCTGTCGCCGATGAGTTCGTTTATAAACTTGGCAAGGCGCGGGTTTGCCTGCTCCACCCAACGACGGTGCGTAATGCCGTTGGTCACGTTGGTGAATTTTTCGGGGTGCATACGATAGTAATCTTTGAAGACGTCGTATTTCAATATGTCGCTGTGAAGCGCGGAGACGCCGTTTATCGTGTGCGAAGTCGCAAGGCAGAGGTTTGCCATCTTGACTTGTCCGTTCGAGAGTATCGCATTGTAGGTGACCGTGTCCCAGTTGTTGGGATAGAAGCCCCAAAGTTCATCGCAGAAGCGTTGATTTATCTCGTGCACGATTTGGAAGATACGCGGCAAAAGTCTTGCAAACAGGTCTTGCGGCCACTTTTCAAGCGCTTCCGCCATGACCGTATGGTTGGTGTAGGAGATGACGTGCGTCGTGATGTCCCACGCCTGCTCCCAACCGTAGCCGTACTCGTCGAGGAGCAAACGCATAAGTTCCGGAATGCAGAGCGTCGGGTGCGTGTCGTTGATGTGAATCGCAACGCAGTCCGCAAGGTTGTCGAGCGACGGGTTGGTCTTCAAGTGTCTTCTCAAAATGCTTTGAATCGACGCGGACACGAAGAAATATTGCTGTTTGAGACGGAGAGACTTGCCCTCGATATGGTCGTCCGCGGGATACAAGACCTTGTTGATGGACTCCGCCATCGCCTTCGCCGCCGAAGCCTTGACGTATTCGCCACGGCTGAACATACTCATATCGAAGTCCTGCGGGGCTTCCGAGTGCCAGAGGCGAATGCGGTTGACCGCCTGCGTGTCGTAGCCCGAAATGTTCATATCGTACGGCACGGCGTTGACAATCGTGCAATCTCTTTGGTTGACGGTGAGTTTGCCGTCCTGCCACGTTTGGTCGACCACTCCGCCGAATTTGACTTGATAGACCTCTTCGAGACGCGGGGCGAGCCATACGTCGCCGCCCTTGAGCCAATAATCGGGCTGTTCGAGTTGCCAACCGTCGACGATTACCTGCTTGAAGATGCCGTAGTCGTACAAAATGGAAAAACCGCTTGCCGCATATCCGCGAGAGGTCAAGGCGTCCATATAGGCGGCTGCCAGTCTGCCGAGACCGCCGTTGCCGAGACCTGCGTCGGGTTCAAAGGCATAGATCTCTTCCATAGAGACGCCAAAACTTTCGACGGCTTTGGTGACCTCTTTTGTTATGCCCATGTTGTGCAAGTGGTTTTTGAGAGACCTGCCGAGGAGAAACTCCATCGACATATAGTAGATTTGTTTTACGTTCTGCTCGTGGCAACGCTTTTTGAAGCTGACACGAGTTTGAGTGAGAATGTCTCTCACGCACATGCAAGTCGCTCTGTAAATTTGATTTTTGGTCGCGTCTTCCGGCTTTACACCGAAATATCTCGCGAGCGTAGACGTGACTTGCGCTGTAAACTCTTTGGTTGTGACGTTATATTTCATATACCCTTTCCTTTCTTCCGTTTTCCCCCGGACCGAAAGATATATATTTTTTTATTTATTTCATAAATAAAATGAATCTTCGCAATGCGTTGCATCACTCAATGAATGTTCGTAACAAGTCGCTCAATGAATCTTCACAAACCGCTTCGCTTTTTGTTCAATGAATGCTCGAGGGCAAGCATTCTTAATTGAGGATAATACATTCATACTTTAATGACTTGCAAAGCAAGTACATTCATTGAGAAAACGAAGTGAACGAACATTCATTGACTATAGGAACATTCATGAAGGCAAAGCCGTCCATTCATGCTTGACATTACAAGGTTTTGTAAATGTCAAGATATTTCTTCGCGCTGATGTCCCATCCGAGATTGCTGTTCATGCCGTTCGTGACGACCTTGTTCCAGTTCTCTTTGTCGAAATAGCAGGCATAGGCGCGCCATACTGCGTCAAGCATATCGTATGCGTTGTACGTCTTGAAGGTGAAACCTTTGCCCTCGCCGGTTTCGGGATTGTAGGCGGGAACGGTGTCTTTGAGACCGCCCGTCTCTCTCACGATAGGCACGGAACCGTATTTCATCGCGATAAGTTGCGAGAGCCCGCACGGCTCGAATTTGGACGGCATGAGGAACATATCGCTCGCGGAATAAATCTTGCTCGCAAGGTCTGCGGAGAACGCGAGAATGCCCTTGAATTTGCTCGGGTATCTCGATTCGACAGCGCGAAGCATATTCTCATACTTCCAATCGCCCGTGCCGAGTATCACGACTTGAATGTCCGCGCGCATGATGTCGTCTATAACCGCCGCGACGAGGTCTATGCCCTTTTGCTCGGTGAGACGCGTAATCATTGCGACGAGAGGACGCTCCGCGGAGTACGGCATATCAATCATCTCAAGGAGAGCCTTTTTGTTTTCAGCTTTCTTGGCGGCGTAGTTCTTTGCCGTGTACTTGGCAAAGAGTTTGTCGTCCGTCTTGGGGTTGTACACCGTCTCGTCAATGCCGTTTACGACGCCGTGGAGTTTGAATCTTCTCTCGCTCAAAATGCTCTCGAGCCCGTAGGAATAGAACGGGTCGAGAATTTCATTTGCGTACGTTTCGGACACAGTCGTCACCGCGTTGGACGACTCGATACCGCCCTTCATATAGTTGACGCAGTCGCCGTTCATCACGATAGAGCGCGCCCACTCGGGAAGCCCCAAAATGTCGCCGATGAGATTGTCGCCGTACTTGCCTTGGAATTCGATGTTGTGAATCGTAAACACCGTCTTTATCTTTTGATATTCCTCGCTGTAGCGATAAAACACGTCGAGGAAGACGGGGCAAAGCGCAGTGTGCCAATCGTTGGCGTGCAATATGTCGGGATAGAAGTCTATGAGAGGCAAAACCTCGAGCACGGCTTTGGAGAAGAACGCAAAGCGTTCTCCGTCGTCAAAGTGCCCGTAAAGGCCTTTACGATTGAAATAGTATTCGTTGTCGATAAAATAGTATTTCACGCCCTCGTAGACCGCTTCGTACACACCGCAGTATTGTCTTCTCCAGCTAAGGTCGACAAACGTGGAAGCGACAAAACGGAAATTCTGTTTGAATGCGTCCTTGATTTCCTCCTTGTAGAAAGGAAGAATAACTCTGCAATCGTTGTCCTGCTTATTGAGCGCTTTGGGCAATGCACCCGCCACGTCTCCAAGCCCGCCGGAACGCACAAACGGCGCCGCTTCAGAAGTCACAAATAAGATTTTCATAATTTCTCCTTTACTGTTGAATTGAATAAGTTAATACTCAATTCCGTTAAAACTGGGACATTTGGATGAGAGCAGAGAATTGATTGCTTGTTCTCCCCAAGTGTTATGTCCCAAAAACTGCTCAGAATTGATGGATGGCGAGGAAGCGTGCTTTGGACGCACAATCCAGTGTACTAAGCCGTACACGGTTGGGCGGGCAAAGTGTGCTGACAAAGTCAGGCGCAATCCTGTGCGGTTTTTTAAATGACTTTGCCCTTGACAACAACCATAGGATAAGTCTCGTACCCACTGAGCGACCTGTTCGGTTGAATGATGACGTCCTTGTCCGTGATGGTGTAGTCGAGAGTCGCGTTCTCCATAATTATGGAGTCTTCCATGACGATGGAGTTTTTGATGACCGCGCCCTTGCCGACTTTTACGCTACGGAAGAGAATGGAATTTTCAACCGTACCTTCGATGACGCAACCGTCCGCTATGATAGAATTTTTGACGTTTGCACTCTCTTTATACTTGGCGGGGACAGAGTCCTTGACCTTGGTGAGAATCGTGGAATGTCCGTAGAACAACGATTCTCTGACCGTCGGGTCGAGGAGGTCCATACTGCGCTTGAAATAGGTCGGAATACGGTCGATGACCGCGACGTAGTCCTGCACCTCGTAGTTCATCACGTAGAGGTCTTGCAAATTGGCTTGCAAGATGTCCTTTTCAAAGTCGTATGCGCCGTGCGCGTACGCGTTGTCGATGAGGGAGATGAGCAAATCTTTCTTGACGAAATAGATGTTGAGGTTGCAAAGTTGCTTGCCCGTGTCGCTGCCGACGGGATAGCGCATATCCGTGATGCGACGGTTCTTGTCGCTCGCAACCAAAATCTTTCTTGGATTGACCTCGTCCTTATAAGTGAGGACGGTGATATCCGCGCCCTTCTCTTCGTGGAAGTTTGCGACTTCTTCGAAGTCGAGGTTGAACGCGATGTTGGAGTTTGCGATAACGACGTACTCTTCGGGAGCGGAAATCATAAACCCGCGCAAGGTGTAGAGCGCTTCAATCTTTCCCTTGTAGACGTCGTGCGCGGAGTTGAATACGAACGGCGGGAACACCGTGATACCGCTGTTCTTTCTGTTGAGGTCCCAGTCACGACCCATACGGATATGGTCCATAAGGGAGTTGTAGTTGCTTCTCGTGACTATGCCGATATTCGTGATATTTGCGTGTACGAAGTTGGACAGCGCAAAGTCGATAAGTCTGTATCTGCCGCCGAAAGGAAGCGACGCGGCGGTGCGATGAATCGTAAGATCGTTGAGATGGCTTTCCGCATCGGATGCGAACAAAACGCCCATAATGTTATTTCTCATATTATTTCCTCCCTTAACCAATCATTTCGTTGGGCCCGACGACTGCCTCTGCCGGAAGCTCGTAGTTTGGAGCAACGACGGCAATCTTCCACTCGCCCGGTTTGCAAGGCTCGAGCGTTTCGCCGACCATTGCGTTCTTGCCGATTTTTGCGTCCCAACCGATAATTGCGTATCTGACGTCCGCGCCGTCCTCGATGACCGCGCCAGGCATGATGATAGATTCCTCAACGTACGCCCCCTCGCCTATCGTGACGGAGTTGGAGATGACGCTGTTCTTCACCGTGCCCTTAACGACGGTACCTTCGGAGATGAGACAGTTTGAAACTTTGCCGGTTGGCGCGATAAACTGCGGCGGTTCCGCGTTGTTTCTCGCATAGATTTTCCACTTGTCGTCGTCGAGGTTGAGTTCCTTGCCGTAGAGAACGTCCATGTTTGCTTCCCACAGAGAGGAGATGGTTCCGACGTCTTTCCAGTAATCGTCGAATTGATACGCGAAGAGTCTTTGGTTGTCCGCAATCATCTTCGGGATGATGTTCTTGCCAAAGTCGTTTTCGCTGGTCTTGTCGTTCTCGTCGTCGATGAGGTATTGACGGAGTTTAGACCAAGTGAAGATATAGATGCCCATAGAAGCCTTCGTAGATTTGGGCTGTTTGGGTTTTTCTTCAAATTCTTCGATTTGTTTGGAGTTCTTTTTGAGGTTCAAGATACCGAAACGGCTCGCCTCTTGAATCGGAACCTCACGCACCGCGATAGTGCAATCGGCGTTGTTCTTCTTGTGGTCTTTGAGCATCGCGTGATAGTCCATCTTGTAGATATGGTCGCCGCTCAAAATGACAACGTATTCGGGATCGTAGTTGTCGATAAAGTCGATGTTTTGATAGATTGCGTTTGCGGTACCCTTGTACCACTCGCCCGAGTGCGCGCCCATATACGGCGGCAAAACGTAGATGCCTCCGGAGAGTCTGTCGAGATCCCACGGTTGACCGTTGCCTATGTATTGATGCAACTCAAACGGACGGTATTGCGTGAGAACGCCAATCGTATCTATACCGCTGTTGATGCTGTTTGAAAGCGGAAAGTCGATGATACGGTATTTTGCGCCAAACGGCACGGCAGGCTTTGCAACGTTTGAGGTGAGAACCCCAAGACGCGTGCCCTGTCCACCCGCAAGTAGCATTGCGATGCACTCTTTCTTTGAATTTTTGCCCATTATTTTCCCTCCTTCTTTTCAGGCTTCAAAAACATAACTGAGTTTTTGGGTATGTTTACTTTGATCGAATACGGCAAGCCGTGGGACGGTTTTGCGGTCGCCTTGAAACTCGGGCGCCTCTCCTCCTCGCCACCGTATTTTTTGAGTGCGGAATAGAGATCCGCCCTATATGTCACGCCCTCGGGGACGCCCATAACGTATTTGTTGCGCTCAACAGGCGAGAAATTGACGACGCAGATGACGTATTCGCCGTCCGCCGCCTTTCTTTCAAACGCCAAAATGTTTTGCGTATTGTCGTCGACGACTATCCACTTGAACCCGTCGTAGGTGCAGTCAAGTTGCCAAAGCGCCTTGTTTTCGAGATAGAACTCGTTGAGGTCCTTCATAAACTTTTGGAAGGTCCTGTGGCGCGGATAGTCGAGCAGGAACCAATCGAGTTCTTGCGAATAGTTCCACTCTATAAATTGCGCAAACTCGTTGCCCATAAAGTTGAGTTTCTTGCCGGGGTGCCCCATCATAAAGCCGTAGAAGGCTTTGAGCCCCTCAAACTTTTGATCGTAGTCGCCGGGAATTTTGTTTATCATACTGCATTTGCCGTGCACGACTTCGTCGTGAGAGATTGGCAGTATGTAGTTTTCGCTGTATGCGTAGGTGATTGCAAACGTGAGTTTGTTGTGATTGTCCTTCCTGAAAAACGGGTCGAGCGAAATATAACTGAGGCTGTCGTTCATCCAGCCCATATTCCACTTGAAGTTGAACCCGAGACCGCCGTCGTATGCCGGTTTCGTTATCATCGGGTATGCCGTGGACTCCTCCGCAATCGTCATCGCACCGTGATATTTGCTGAGTATCGCGGTGTTCATCTGCTTCAAGAAGTCTTTGGCTTCGAGGTTGTAGTTTCCGCCGTACTGGTTGGGCGCCCATTCGCCGTCCTTTCTGCCGTAGTCGAGATAGAGCATACTCGCAACCGCGTCGCACCTTATGCCATCGATGTGGTACATATCAAACCAAAACATTGCGGCGGAGATGAGGAAGGAGCGGACTTCGTTCTTGCCAAAGTCATAGACTTTGGTGCCCCACTCTTTGTGCTCGCCCTTGCGCGGGTCCGCATATTCGTAGAGCGGAGTGCCGTCGAAGTTGCTAAGGCCGTGTTCGTCGCGCGGGAAATGCGCGAGCACCCAGTCGAGGATGACGCCAATGCCCGCTCTGTGACAACGGTCTATAAACTCCATAAGGTCCTTCGGCGTGCCGTAGCGAGAGGTCGGAGCAAACATACCCGTCACCTGATAGCCCCAGCTACCCTCGAACGGATATTCGGTGAGAGGCATGATCTCCACGTGGGTGTAGCCCATCTTTTTGAGATACGGGATGAGTTCGTCCGCCATCGCCTTATAGTTGATAAAATTGCCGTCCGCGTATCTGCGCCAAGAGCCGAAATGCATCTCGTAGATGTTGATAGGAGAGCCGTATGGGTTGAAATTCTCCCTGTCTCTCATCCATTTTCTGTCCTTCCAGCGATAGCCGGATATGTCGTAGAGTTTGGACGCGTTTGCGGGAGCCGTCTCAAAATGCAAACCGTATGGGTCGCACTTCAAAACCGTCTTGCCGTCCGGTCCTGTCACAGCGTACTTGTAGGCGTCGTACTGCTTGACGTACGGAATGAACGTCGTCCAAATGCCGTCGTCGCTGGACGCCATATTGTCTACACCCTGTTGCCAGCCGTTGAAATCGCCCACGACGGAAACCGCCTTTGCGTTGGGAGCCCATACGCTGAAATACCAGCCCTCGACACCGTTTTCCGTGCCGGGAGCAGGTGACAACAGTTTGTACGCCTGATAGTTTGTGCCTTCATGGAAAAGATATGAAGCATAACTGTCTTTAAGTCTTGTCATAAAACACCGCTTTTGCGATACGCACGCTCGCGTTCCCCCTCGCGCGCTTACGCACAAAAATATTATGTAAATCAATTATATCAAAAAACTATGACAATAACAATACCCAAATTTGATTTTTTTGCAAAAACAGGGTTTAATTGTTTTTTATTTTGTCAAAAATGTCAAAAAAACCGCGAACTAACGGGGTTTTTTGACAAAAAATAATTTTTGTTTGATGCGTTTCTAAAAAGGGTACGTGATTAAACTTTAATAAAACACCCCTCTTTCCCTCCGGGCTTTTCTCCCCGACTGCGGAAAGAGCGAACACAAGTTTCAATGCTCCAAGGAACAAATAGAACTGGTCGCATTGAAACCTTGCTATTCTCTACTTGGGTTTGTTCCCCGCTTCGGGGAGACAACGCGTTGCTCAAAAGTATCGTGCCCTCATTATTCCACTTCGATTTTTGGGGCTTCGCAACTAGTTCCCAAAAATCTCGCACTGTACGCAAAGCCGCTTTTGGCTTATATGGCCTCGCCCTGCGAGGCAGTCGCCAAAGCTACGCAATGGCGCCTCACATTCCGTCTTCGAAAAAGTGTACATCGTGCTCACGCCCGACCATTCTAAGCGTTCAAAAACCGCTCAGTTTAGATGAAGAACAAGAAAGCGCACTCTTGATGGCAACCCTAATGTACAAAAGCGTACATGAGTTGACAGCGAGAGTGCGCTGACGCAGTTGTTCGCTAAACTGTGCGGTTTTTATGACAGGGTGAAATCGCGATCCAAAACTATATGAATATGATAGTCGGGCAACACCTCGTGCAGTTTGTCGTGCACCTGTTTGTATATCTTGCGCTCGTCTGTGCAGTCGATTGTGACAATCATATCAAAATTGACGGTTTTGGTGTCCTCGTCAACAAAGAACCCGTGCGTTTGGATGACCTCGGGAAAGCCTCCCACCACCTCGTCGATGACGGACTTTATGTGCCTTGACTCCTCTGTCTCCTCGTGCTTGGCATAGACGCCGACGGTCATTATGGTGTGATACTTTTCAAAGCACATATAGGCGATTTCGCGCTCGAGGCGCTGTATCTCCTTGGCGGTCATATTGTCGTCCACCTCGACGTGCACGCTGGCTATATTGCGGTCTATGCCATAGTTGTTGATGATGAGGTCGTATACTCCGTATACGCCTGGCGTTTCAAGCAGGTCTTTGGTCATATTTTCGACAAACTCTTTGTCCGTGCGCTCGCCAACGATTTTTGACGCCGCCTCGCGGAACACATCTATTGCCGTTTTCAAAATGAACAAGCCGATTGCGATACCGATATATCCTTCAAGGTGAACGCCCGTTGTGTATGACACGATTGCGCCGACAAGTGTGCCAACGGTTAGCAACACATCAAGAAGCGCGTCAAGTCCGCTCGCCTTCAAAACATCGCTGTTTAGTTTTTTGCCCCGTATTCTAAAAAATACGCCAAGGAAGATTTTGACAGCAATTGCGATTGCTATGACAATGAAAGAATAGAGTGAATATTCCGGCTCATCATGGTTTACAAGGCTCGTGATTGACTCATATATCGCCAGTGCGCCCGCGATGAAAATGATCATCGCGATGATTGCCGAGGTGATAAACTCCACCCTACCGTGACCGTAGGGGTGTTTTTTGTCAGGGCGCTTGTTGGCAACCTTTGTGCCGATGATTGTCACAATACTGCTCAGCGCGTCCGTCAAGTTGTTGACCGCGTCCGTTATGATTGAAACAGAGCGCGCAAGCACACCGACGACAATCTTGCCCGCCACGAGCAAGACGTTGCCACCGATTCCCACAAAACTGGTCTTTATTATGCTTTTTTCACGCTGTACGAGTTTATCCTGTTCTTCCATAACTCATCCTTTATGCAGCAGAGTAGTAATATACATCTTCCTCGTCATTTGTCAAGCTGCTTCTTGTTCCTGCGTTGACCATAACGGAGTCTGCAATTCTGCATCTGATCTTTATGCTGTCATGTCCTCCGCTGTACAGATACAACTTAAGGAGTTGATCTTGTGTGGTAATATCAAGCGTTGTGCCGTTGATCTCTATGAGATCATAGATGTCAATTTCAGTTGTCGCCGCCGGTTGCGTCCTATCGCTTGCGTGCGTATCGTTTATAAAGTCGTCCGACACAAGATAGTATTGATAGGACAAATATTCTTTCTTATGCTTGCCTGTGCCATCTGTATCTATTGCCACGTCGCCCCAAGTGCAGTCAATTGCAAACCACTCTCTTATGCCGTCATCGTCAACGTCAATGAGCACTTTGTTCCATGCGTGCCCTGTCCAATGCGCTTCATCTCCTTCGTCACCCGCCGTGCCTATGATGCGTTCAGCTCTTATGCCTTCCATGCCGCAGAGAAGTGCAAATGCTTTGGACTTGCCGTCGCAGACGGCACGTGCATCCCAACCGCTCTTGCTGTCAATACTGACAAAATTGAACACACCTTCAAGATAATATGCATAAACATTGATATCACTGCTTTCATAGGCGGCTTTGTAGTCATAATCAACTTCATTGACAAGCCAGTCATAAATGACTGCAACCTTTTCAAGCTCAGACATATTTTTGCCAACATACTTCAAAAGCATTGACCTTGCTTTGCTGTAAAGTTGACCAAGGGCAATCGCGTTTTCACCAACGATATTCGGCTTGTAGCCCCACATGACTGCACGCATGAGTTGATTGCTGTTTTCAACGTCCATTGTTTCAGCAAAATCATCAACTGGAAGCTTGCTTCTGCTTTCTTCATAGCTGACCTCTTTGTATCTCACATAGACGTTTTCTTGCGATACGACATAGTCTGTTGCAATTGCGCCATCAGGTTCGCCGAGAGTGGAATCGTCTGCCAAACAGATCTTCTCGTTGCCGTATATTGAAATTGCCGCGCCGCCGGACTCGTCAACGCCCAAACTCAATGCAAGCGAACGTGCCGTTGCAAAAGCCGCTGTCGTGTTGACACCATCGCGCCACTCAGGAGGAGCCAAATAATATGTATGCACGTTTGGACTGCTTGAACTTGCGTCCGGAGCGGTCTTGTGCGTGCCGACAAGATAGCCGATGAACATATTTAGTTCTTCTTGGTTGTTGATATAGTGGTCTTGCGGGTTGCCGCCCCAAATAAACGTGTCCTGTATGACCGATCTTCTATCGGTAAACTCATCGCTGGTCAAGACGTAGACTATGACGGAACGGCTTGGGACATTCTCCGCCGTTGCGGTGATGACGTTTTTGCCATAGCGCAACGTCCCCGTCAATACGTTGCTCGTCTCGTCAAAGGTCTTCGTTTCCTTGCTGTCTCTGACAGTCCAGGTGACGGGAGCCGTGATGTTTGCCTGCGCCGGCAATATGTTTGCCGTGAAGGTCACAGCCGCCGTATCATCTTTTGAGGCGACTATGCGCTTGTAGGTCGTATTTGCAATCACTTGCTTGACGTTTGCGTCTTGAGTGACCACGAGGTTTATATTGTCAATCGGCAAATATTCAACCACAAACGAGAGTTTTACGTTGACGGTTATAGGCGATTGCGAGCCGTATCTAACCGTCGCTCTCACGTCGTATTCGCTTGCAACCGATATGCTTGACACGTCAAACGTGTAGGTGCTTGCCGTGGACACTTGCGAATAGTTTGCCTGCCCCGGTCCCTTCAAATACCAACTGAACGTCAAAAGTTCGGCGGGGAGTTCGTCGTCGTTCCAGCTGAGTCCGAGCACGACGTTTTCAAGTCCCGCGGAGATGTTTTGCAAAACCGTGTTTTGTGCGATAGCGTGCGAAGAAGAAGTGATTTGGAGCCCTTCGATCACGGAGTCTTCAAAATCGACGCGCGCGGTGTTTGAACCGTTAATGCCCTCGTCTACCTTGAGCACTGCTCTGAAAACGTAGCGGGAAACCTCACGGCTGTCTATCGTGTATGAAAAACTGATACCCGTTGCCGCGAGTTTTGTCTCGTTGTCGTCCTTTGAGACGTACCAATCAAAGATCGGGTCTTCGACAACAAGCGCGCCGAAGTCCGCGCTGACGGTAAACGTCTTGCCGTATTTTGCATCGGGATAACCGTTGCCGTTTGTGTCGCTGATGCCGTCAACACCCACCGTAAACGAAATCGTCGTGGACGGTTCGTCTCCACTGCCCGGGGTGTCTCCGCCCGAGCCGCCTTGTTGCTGTCTTTCTACGACAACGATTTTTATCGTGTTTTTGCCTGCAACGCTGTTGGCTGAGCCGGAAATCTCATATCTGGTGCCGACGGGAGCAACGCCTATCGTCCTTGTGAGAGTTTTGCCGTTCTCGTTTTCAAGTTGGCTTCTTTCCTCGCCGTTCTTTGCCCAGTACCACCTTATCGTCGGGTTGGTGATGAGCATATTGTTCCACTTGATTGAAACTGTAAAACTCTCGCCCGAAGCGATTTCGTATACGCCGTCGCCGTTGGAGTCGACAAGGCCGCTGTCAACCACAAGGTCAACGTCCTTGATTTTGGTCGCGCCGTCAAAGAAGTTGCACGCGGAGAGCGTGAGCGCAAGCGCCAAAACCAGAGCAATGATAAGCGATATTCTTGCAATTTTTGCCTTTGAACTCATAAGTTCCCTTCCCATTCCTCGTGCGAGAATAAGCGCACGCAGGAAATTTTTATAATAACATTTTATTTCATAAAATAAATATTGTCAATATTAGAAAAACAAAGATGACAAATCAAGGCTTTTGTGATACACTACTTTCATGGCAAACGATTTTTCATTCAATCTTGAAAAACCAATCTCCAAAGAGGAGGCGCTGTCCTTGCATCCGATGGCGCTTGCTTTCATTGGCGACGCCGTGCAGAGCCTGTATGCAAGGACGCGCGTGACGGTGGGACGCACCTCAAAGACGGGGACGCTGCATCAAGAGGTCATCAAGGTCGTCAGCGCAATCTCCCAGTCCGCCGAAGTCGAAAGGCTTCTCCCCTTCTTTGACGAAACGGAGCAAGACATCTTCCGCAGAGCGAGAAACTGCAAAATTCAAACCTCCGCCAAGCACGCCGACAGAAGCGAATATCGTCGCGCCAGCGGTCTTGAGGCGGTTCTTGGCTATCTCTTCCTCATTGGAAATGAGGAAAGACTCAATCTGTTCCTTTCAAAATGCTTTGAAAGAGACGATTGACCTCGACGCACTAGATATCTATAAAAAAACGTTAGTATAACAAAATTAAAAACCGCGATATTTCGATGAGTTGCAAGGAAGACGCGCGAGCACCAAAGCGTACTTGGCGTACGCGGTGTGCGAAGTCACGAAAGCCTGACGCAGCAAATCGCAAAATAGCACGATTTTTCGGTGAAAAATGTACATCTACGGCAGAAACCCAGTCAAAGAAGCATATCGCGCAGGCAAAACCATCGACAAACTCTTCATCGTGAAGGGTGAGTTTGACCCTGCGCTCGGAGCGATTCGCAAACTCGCAAAAGAGCAGCGCACGGTCATAAGCCTCGTGGACAAAAACACCCTCGACAAAATGACAAACGGGGGCAATCATCAAGGCGTCGTGGCGTCCGTCACAAATTTCGAATACTGCGACGTGGACGATATTTTGGCGCTTGCAAAGCAAAAAAACGAGCCTGCCCTCATCGTCATCCTTGACGGCATCACCGACCCCCACAACCTCGGCGCAATCATAAGGAGCGCGGAGTGCTTTGGGGCGCACGGCATCGTGATCCCCAAACATCGCAGCGTCACCGTCAACGACACCGTCGTCAAAGTCGCCTGCGGAGCAACCGAACATATACTTGTTGCCAAGGTGACAAACGTCAACGATACGATACGCGATTTGAAGGATAAAGGCGTGTGGGTTTATGCCACCGATTTTGATGGAGATGCGCCAAAAACCGTGAATCTAAATGGGGATATTGCAATCGTGATAGGCTCTGAAGGCGAAGGCATCCACCGCCTCACCAAGGAACTTTCGGACGGCATCCTCACCATCCCGCAATACGGCAAGGTAAATAGTTTGAACGCATCTGTTGCTGCAGGTATTATCCTCTACGAAGCAGTTAGACAAAGAAAACAATGACACAAGAACAAGAACTCGATTTAATCTCACTTGCAAAGGCAGGCGACGAACAGGCTCGGGACGAGATTTTGCTTGAATACGGCAAACTCGTCCGCACTATCGCGCGCTCAATCGAGATTGCGGGCGCGGAGCTTGACTATGACGATCTGTTTCAAGTGGGAAATATCGGGTTGCTTCGCGCAATCGGTTCATACAGCGCGGGGTCTGGCGCGACGTTCAAGACCTATGCGTCGCACTGCATCAAAAACGCGATAATCGACGAACTCCGCAAAAAATCTCCCCTCGTCACCGTGTCTATGGGCGACGACGTCGCGCTCGTCGAAAACATCCCCTCTCCCGCCGACCCCGAAAAGGACTATATCGACAAGGAGACGGCGACGCTCCTCTTTGACGCGATACGCTCCACACTCACGGACGCGGAGTTTGAGGTGCTCAGGTTCTATCTCGACGGGATGTCCTATCAGGAAATTTCAAGCAAACTCGACATGGAAAAGAAGAAGGTGGACAACACCCTGTACGGCATAAAGAAAAAAATCAAAAACGTCGTGAAATAGCTGCAAAATCTCGAAAAACCATCGAGATTTTTTTGAATTTGCCAAAACTCAACCAGCGGTTCGTGGACAAGATACGGTGCGAATGCTATATTTTGTTCAAGGAGGCAGATATGGACCAAATCAAAATCGGAAAATTTTTGCAAGAAAGAAGAAAAGAATGCGGGCTCACTCAAAGCGAGTTGGCAGAAAAACTGTACGTCAGCGACCGCGCAATCTCCAAATGGGAGAACGGCAACTGCCTGCCGGATGCGGATCACATGGTGGAACTCTGCGACATCCTCGGCATCACCATCAACGACCTGTTTATGGGCGAGGTCATGCCAAAGGACTTTGTCAACACCGAACTTGAAGCGTCCCTCGTTGCCATGACCAAACTCAAGCAACAAGCGGACAAACGACTGCTTGGCATAGAAATCGTGCTTGGCGTGTTCTCCACCGTTCTGCTATTTACAGGCATATTGATTGCAGGGCTCGTCGCAATGCCGCTCTGGGCACGCATACTTGTGGGTGTAGGCGCATGGATATTGTTCTTTGTCGGCATCGCATTTGCAATTCGTATTGAACAAAAAGCAGGCTACTATCAATGCCCCGACTGCGGACACAAATACGTCCCCAACTACTCATCGGTGCTCTTTGCAATGCACGTAAACCGCACGAGATATATGAAATGCCCGCACTGTGGCAAACACGGCTGGCACAAAAAAGTCATAGATTGATATTTGAGAATATCAAAGGCAACAAAATCTCGGGAAACCGAGATTTTTTGTTGCCAACGTTAGATATTGTCGCTAAAACCGCTATTATTTGGATGATAGAAAAACGCAGACTATTCAAAACCTCGTGATTTAGATGAGATGCGCGGAAGGGCGCTTTGTTTGGATGGGAGCATACTAAGCGTATGTGACCGACAAAAAAAGCGACCTGACAATGCAGGTCGCTAAATCACGAGGTTTTTGCTCAGTCCGCCTTATAGGGGAGTAGCGCCATAACGCGGGCGCGTTTAATAGCAACAGCAAGCGGACGTTGATGCTTTGCGCATACACCGCTCATCCTGCGAGGAAGGATCTTGCCTTTCTCTGTGATATAACGTCTCAAAGTTTGGACGTCTTTGTAATCAATGTCTTCTGCGTGGTTGACGCAAAATTGGCACACTTTCTTTTTGGGCACTCTTTTGGGTGCGCGTGGTGCTTTGAGTTCTTCTGCCATATATAAAAATTCTCCTTAATTAGAATGGAAGGTCTTCGTCGATGGGTTTGAGGTCATCGAAATCGACGTCGCCTTCGCCGTCCTCACCCTTCGTAGAGAGGAATTGGACTTCGTCTGCTGCGATTTCCGTCACGTAGCGGCGCGTGCCGTCTTGAGCGTCATAAGATCTTGTTTGGACGCTGCCGGAGATTGCTGCTTTGCTGCCCTTTTTGAGATAACGCGCACAGTTGTCCGCTTGTGCTCTCCAAACGACTACCGGGAGAAAATCTGTTTCTCTCTTGCCGTCTTTTGAATAACTTCTGGACACAGCAAGCGTAAATCTGCAAAACTTGATGCCGTTGCTGGTTGATGCGAGTTCAGGGTCTTTTGTGAGATTGCCAATCAAAAATACTTTGTTCATAAATTTTCTCCTATTATTTTTTGAGAATCATTTGTCTCAATACCGCTTCATCATTGCGCATTTGTCTGTCGATTTCGGCTTGTGCTTCTTTGGAGCACGTGACGTTCATGAGAACGTAATAGCCTTCTTGTTGCTTGCCAATTTCGTATGCGAACTTTTTGAGCCCCCATTTGTCAAGCGTTTCGACCGTTCCGCCGAGAGTGCCGACCAAGTTTTCAAACTTTTCGACAATGGCGTTTTTGCGGTCGTCTTCGACGTCGCTGCGGATGATGTAGAGAATCTCGTACTTATCCATAAAACTACCTCCTTTTGGTCTATGTGTCCCTTTCGGGAAAGGAATTGCGCGGACTTTTCCACGCGACCTATATATTATAATAATAAAGTAGTTTTGTAAAGTGAATTTAATTATTTTCTATATTAAAAGATATATTGTGGAAAACTTTGTGTATATACACAAAAAAAATATAAAATATCTTGTTCCCATTGAGTGGAGAATAAACCTCGTGAGCGAGATGAGATGCGCGATATTGCGACCATCTCGTGAACTCAAAAACCACGCGATTCAGATGAATAACGCGAAAACACCCTTTCTGGACAATCCTAATGTACACGAAAGTACATGAATTGAACAGAAAGGGTGTTGCCAAAGTTAGTCGCTAAATCACGCGGTTTTTACTCCCATTCGATGGTCGCGGGGGGCTTGCCCGTAATATCATACACCACTCGAGATACGCCCTTCACCTCGTTGACGATTCTTGAAGAGACTCTGTCGAGAACGTCGTAAGGGATGTGGACGTATTCGGCGGTCATAAAGTCGCTGGTCTTTATTGCTCGAAGCGCAAGCACGTAATTGTAGGTTCTGCCGTCGCCCATGACGCCGACTGTGCGCATATTGGTGAGAATTGCAAAATATTGACTGCACGCAACGCCTGCTTTTTCAAGTTCCTCGCGATAGATTGCGTCCGCGTCGCGGAGGATGTCAAGGCGCTCCTTGGTGAGTTCGCCTATGCAACGAACGGCAAGTCCCGGACCCGGGAACGGTTGGCGATTGACAAGTTTTGGATCGAGATTGAGTTTTCTGCCGAGTTCACGAACTTCGTCCTTAAAGAGTGAACGCAGAGGCTCAACGAGACCGATAAACTTGGTCTCTTTGGGGAGTCCGCCGACGTTGTGGTGAGACTTGATGACCGCGCCCGTGGTGAGACCGCTCTCAACGACGTCGGGATATATCGTGCCTTGCGCAAGGAAGGAACCCGCAAATTTGCTGCTCTCCTCTTCGAACACGCGAACAAACTCTTCGCCGATGATCTTGCGCTTGCGCTCGGGGTCCGTGACTCCCGCAAGTTTTGCAAGGAAACGCGCTTCGGCGTTTACGCGAACGAAATTCAGGTTTTTGCCTGCGAAAGCGGCTTCGACTTCGTCGCCCTCGTTCTTTCTCATGAGACCGGTGTCGACGAAAATGCAGGTGAGCTGGTTGGGAATTGCCTTTTCGAGTATCGCCGCGCAGACGGAACTGTCCACGCCGCCGCTCAACCCGAGCACGACTTGCTTGTCGCCCACTTGCTCGCGTATGCGTTCAATCTCGTTTTTGATGAAATCATCCATATTATAATCTCCTGTTGCACCGCACACGTTGTAGAGGAAATTGCTCAACAGTTTGGTGCCGTTTTGTGTTCTTTCGACTTCGGGGTGGAATTGCACGGCGTAGAGTTTGCGTTCGGCGTTCTCCATGGCGGCGACGGGACAATCGCCCGTGTGCGCGAGAGGTTTGAAGCCTTTCGGCAACTTTGCGACGTAATCCGTATGGCTCATAAGAGACACGGTGGATTTGTCCAGTCCCTCAAAGAGAGGACTGTCCGCATCAAGTGTCGTCGCAATCGTGCCGTATTCGCTCACCTTGCAAGATTTGACCTCTCCGCCCAAGGTGTATGCCATAAGTTGCATGCCGTAGCATATGCCGAGAATCGGAATGCCGAGTTCAAAAAGCTCCTTCGTCGTGTGCGGAGAACTCTCCGCGTAGACGCTGTGAGGTCCGCCCGTCAAAATAATGCCGATTGGAGCAATCTCTCTGAGTTTTTCCATCGGCGTATTGCCCGCAAGTATCTGAGAATGCACCTTGCACTCTCTCACTCTTCTTGCAATAAGTTCCTTGTACTGCCCGCCGAAGTCGAGGACTACGACGGTTTGATTCTTGTTTGCCATATTCAACCCTATTTGATAATGATTGCGTCGCGTTCTGCGCCGACGGAAATATATTTGATGTTGCAACCGACCGCTTTTTCGATGTATTCAATGTATTCTCTCGCGCGCTCGGGGAGGTCTTCGTATTTTCTGCAATCTGCGGTGGAGCAGTTCCAGCCCGGGACGTACTCGATGACCGGCTTTGCAATGTTGAGCGCTTCTCCGCTCGGGAACTCGGCGACTATCTCGCCGTTCACGTCGTATGCTACGCATACGGGAATCTCCTCCATAAAGTCAAGGATGTCAAGTTTGGTGAGCGCGATTTCGTCCGCCGCCTGCACCATACAGCCGTATCTGGACGCCACTACGTCAAACCCGCCGACGCGCCTCGGTCTGCCCGTCGCCGCGCCGTATTCGCCGCCCGCTTTGCGAAGAGTTTCCGCCTCTACGCCGAACATCTCCGCCGTAAACGGTCCCTCTCCGACGCAGGTGGAATATGCCTTCATTACGCCGATTGCGTTTTCAACCTTGCGGTTGGGGATGCCCGCGCCCACGGGTCCGTAGGCGGTTATCGTGTTGGAGGACGTCGTGTAGGGATAGATGCCGAAGTCAATGTCGCGGAGTGCGCCGAGTTGCGCTTCGAGCATAACTCTCTTGCCCTCGTCGAGCGCCTTGTTGAGATAGTAGCCCGTGTCGATGATATAATCCTTGAGCGGTTCGCCGTATTCCTTGAACCATTCGAGCATTCCTTCAACGGTATAAGGCTCTGCGCCGTACGAACCGACGATTGTAAGGTTTTTCCATTCGACGATAGTTTCAAGACGCGAGCGAAGATACTCGGGATGCAGAATATCGCCCATGCGAATCGCCTTCTTCATATATTTGTCCGCATAAATAGGCGCGATACCGCGGCGGGTTGAACCGAACTTCCTGTCCGCAAGTCTGTCCTCTTCGAGGCAGTCCTGCATTACGTCGAAGGGGCAACACACGACAGCCTTGTCGCTTATTTTGAGATTTGCGGGCGAGATGGATATGCCACCCTCTCTCAGTTTCGCGATTTCCTTGCAAAGGTGCTCGATGTTGACGACCATGCCGTTGCCGATGACGTTGACTTTGTCCTCGCGCAAAATGCCGGACGGCAAAATGTTGAGCACGAATTTGCCCTTCTCGTTGATGACGGTGTGGCCCGCGTTGTTTCCGCCTTGATAACGGACGATAACGTCCTGCGTCTCGGCGAGCAAGTCGACCATTCTGCCCTTACCTTCGTCTCCCCAGTTGATCCCAACTATTGATGTTAACATAGTTTATACCTCAAAAATAAATTTCTGTTTTTCAGTATTTGATATTTTCGGCTTGAATCAAAGATCCTTTGTTCTTTGCGATGAGCGGGTCGACGACGTCTTTGAGATATTCTTCGACCTGCTCCTCCGCTCTGCCCGTAAACGCTTTGACGTCCAATATCTTGTCAAGCTCGGCTTTTGAAAGCCCAAACTGCTCGTCGGCAAGTATTCTTTGAAGCAAGTCGTTTTCGCCGCCCTGCTCCTTTACAACCTTTGCCGCTTCGACGGAGTGGCGACGTATCTCCTCGTGCAAAACCTGTCTGTCCGCACCCTTCGTTTTGACGCAATACATCAAGATGTTTTCGGTTGCCATAAACGGAAGTTCCCTCTCGAGATTTTTCTTGATAATCTCAGGATAGACGGTTAAACCCCCGATTACGTTCGTATAAAGTGCCAATATTGCGTCTACGGCAAGGAACGCCTCGCTCATCGAGATACGCTTGTTCGCGCTGTCGTCAAGCGTCCTTTCAAACCATTGAGCGGACGCGGTGATGCTCGGGTTGAGGCTGTCGACGATGACGTATCTTGCAAGACTTGCGATGCGCTCGCTCCTCATCGGGTTGCGCTTGTACGCCATTGCGGACGAGCCTATCTGCCCCGCCTCAAACGGCTCTTCAACTTCTTTGAGATGAGAGAGGAGCCTGATATCGTTTGAGAATTTGGTCGCGCTCTCCGCGATTGACGCCAGCACGCGCATGACGTTTGCGTCCACCTTTCTCGTGTACGTCTGCCCCGAAACGTCCATCGTCTTGTCAAACCCCATCTTGTTCGCGATGAGTTTGTCGAGCGCCTTGACCTTTTCGCCGTCTCCGTCAAAGAGTTTCAAAAAGCTTGCGGCTGTGCCCGTCGTCCCCTTGCAACCCAAGAGTCTCAACCTCGAGAGTTCGAAATCAAGGGTTTCGAGGTCTATGACAAGGTCCTGAAGCCAGAGCGTGGCGCGCTTGCCGACAGTCGTCGGTTGAGCCGCCTGAAAATGCGTATAGCCGAGCGTCGCAAGCCCCTTATTCGCAAGCGCAAAGTCGCGCACCTTCGAAATCAAAGTGACGAGTTCGCTCCTCACGAGCAAAAGCGCCTCTCGCATCACGATAACGTCGGTGTTGTCCCCAACGTAGCAACTCGTCGCACCGAGGTGAATAATCGGTTTCGCCTTCGGGCAGACTTTGCCGTATGCAAGCACGTGCGCCATAACGTCGTGACGCACTTCGCTTTCCTTTTCACGCGCAAAAACATAGTCGATGTTGTCCAGATTTTGTTTCATCTCCGCGATTTGCTCGTCCTTTATGTCGATGCCGAGTTCCTTTTCCGCCTCGGCGAGCGCCACCCACAGCCTGCGCCAAGCGCCGAATTTGAAATCGGGCGAGAAGATGCGTTGCATCCTTTCGCTTGAATATCTTTCGGAGAACGGAGAGATATATTTGTCTTGCATAGCGGCCCCCCTTTTTAAAGGTAAAACGTAAAATCGATTTTGAATACGCTTTATAACGTAATTATTATAACATATAACTTGCTAATGTCAATAAAAACCCGCACGCACACGCGAGATATTTTTTTGACGACGACCTGCGAAAACCGCGCTGATTTTGAAAAAATACGAAAAGTATAAATTTAAATATTTGGTTTCTCAATACGGTTTTTGATAAATATTTATGCAATATTATGCATAAAATATGAAATTTAGTTGAATATTTATTCCGTTTTTGAATTTTGAAAAATTTGTTGAAATTTTTTATTTTCAAACTATTGACAATTTGCCGAAGCGTACTATAATTTGCATTATTAAATTTGAATCGCGAACGCTCGTTCGGTTTACAAAAATCGGGCGCGGGCATAGATTGTATGCGAGTTCGCGTTGGAGGCGGTTATGATTATCTCAAAACTCTACGGCAGTATGGTCTTTGACGACAAGACGATGCAGGAATGGTTGCCAAAGGAAATTTATCGCGAGATGAAGCGTTGCATAGCAAACGACCTTCCCCTCGACCTCGACACCGCAAACGTCATCGCAAACGCTATGAAGGAATGGGCTGTCGACAAGGGAGTCACCCACTTTACCCATTGGTTCCAACCTTTGACCGGCATAACCGCCGAAAAGCACGACTCTTTTATCTCCCCCGCAAAGGGCGGCGGCGTACTTATGGAGTTCAACGGAAAGGAGCTCATCAAGGGCGAGCCGGACGCAAGCTCCTTCCCGAGCGGAGGACTTCGCGCCACGTTTGAAGCGAGAGGCTACACAGCATGGGACCCGACGTCCTATGCGTTCATCAAGGACGGTATACTTTGTATACCGACGGCGTTCTGCTCATACAACGGCGAGTCACTGGACAAGAAAACTCCGCTGCTCAGGTCAATGGAAGTTTTGAACAGACAGGGGCTCAGGGTTTTGCGTCTGTTCGGCAGAAAGACCGAACGTTTGAGCGCAGTCGTAGGTCCCGAACAGGAATATTTCCTCGTGGACACGGGCGTGTTTGAAAAGCGCGAAGACCTGTTCTTTACGGGCAGAACCTTGTTCGGTGCGCGTCCTCCGAAGGGACAGGAACTCAACGACCACTACTTTGGAGCAATCAAGCCGAGAGTCGTGGCGTATATGAAGGAACTTGACGAGGAACTTTGGAAACTGGGTATTCTTGCCAAGACCAAGCACAACGAGGTCGCGCCGGCGCAACACGAGCTCGCGCCGATATACACGACGGTCAACGTCGCGGTAGACCAAAATCAGCTCACTATGGAGACGATGAAAAAGGTTGCGGCAAAGCACGGCATGACCTGTCTGTTGCACGAAAAACCCTTTGAGTATTTGAACGGAAGCGGCAAACACAACAACTGGTCGCTCTCCACAAACTTCGGGCACAACCTGTTCAACCCGGGCAAGAGCCCGCAGGACAACGCGCAGTTCTTGCTTATGCTTGCGGCGGTCATCGAAGGCGTGGACAAATATCAAGATTTGCTTCGTATCTCGGTTGCGCACGCGTCGAACGACCATCGTCTCGGAGCAAACGAAGCGCCGCCCGCGATAATCAGTATGTATCTCGGTGATGAAATCACCGGCATATTGCAAGCGATTGCGGACGGAAGGACGTATTCCACCCGCGCAAAGTGCGACGTGAAAATCGGCGTGCACGTGCTCCCGACTTTCGCCATGGATTCCGCGGACAGAAACAGAACTTCCCCGTTTGCGTTTACCGGAAACAAATTCGAGTTCCGTATGCCGGGTTCCTCTCAATCTATCGCGGACGTGAATATGGTGCTCAATACCATAATGGCGGAGGAATTCAAACTCTTTGCTGACGAACTTGAAAAAGCGGACGATTTGAACGAAGGCGTAGCAAAGATAATAAAGCGCGTTATGCAGGAGCACGGACGCATCATCTTCAACGGCAACAACTATTCCAAGGACTGGGAGCACGAGGCTGAACGTCGCGGTCTGCTCAATTTGAAGACGACAATCGACGCTCTCGAGCGTTTGTGCGACGAAAAGAACGTCAAGCTGTTGACTTCTATGGGCGTTATGACGGAGGTCGAACTTCGTTCGCGTCAAGAAATCAGCGTGGAAAAATACTGCAAAGAAATAAGCCTTGAAGCGACCACTATGCTTGATATTGCAACGAAGAGCATAATTCCCGCGGTGTTGAACTACAAAAAAGATTTGACGATGAGCGCGGCAAAGGCAATCGAGGCGGGCATCTCCACCCACGTGGAAATCGCAATGGCAAACAGACTCGAAGCACTCGTCAAGTCCGCGTGTCAAATGGTGGACAACTTGAAAACCGAACTTGAAAAGGCGCACGAATTCGGCAACGGCTTCGAGGGCGGCAAATATTACGCTTCGAAAGTTATCCCCGCAATGGACGATTTGAGAGAGGTCTGCGACGAGCTTGAAACGAGCACGGCAAAATCTTACTGGCCGATGCCGAGTTATGCGGACGTGTTGTTCTCCGTACACTGATAAATGTAATAATAGTATTTGAGCGCACGCATTAAAGCGTGCGCTTTTATTATACACAATAAACCTGTTTGGAAACTTAAAATATTTATAAATAAAAATCAAAAACCGCTCAATTTTGATGGATGACGCGAAAGATGCGCACGCAAGCGACGAGCGTACTTGTCGTACGCGACTGCGAGCGCACGCAAATCTGACAAAGTCAGGCGCAAAATCGTGCTGTTTTTTAAAATTTTTTCAAAAAAGATATTGACAAACCGAAATAACGGTATTAGAATAACCACGTTAAAAAATATGAAACCGATGTCACCGTGGTAGCGCGATATTTGCGAAATCATGGCGCACAAGGTAAGGACGTTTTTTCTTAGCAGAATATTTGCTAAAAAAAAACGCCTTTTTTTTATTTTTTGCGGGCGAAAAAGGAGAGTTTTTATGGCAAAATACGTATTCGTTTTCGGTGGCGTCGTATCGGGGCTCGGCAAAGGAATAGTCGCGGCGTCGCTCGGCAGACTTTTAAAACTCAGGGGCTACAAGGTGCAAGCGCAAAAGTTCGACCCTTATCTCAACATAGACCCCGGCACCATGAACCCGACGCAACACGGCGAGGTGTTCGTGACGGCGGACGGCGCGGAGACAGACCTCGACCTCGGACACTACGAGAGATTTATCGACGAGAATTTGACAAAATACTGCAACCTGACGAGCGGCAAAGTGCTGTGGCGAGTGCTCAACAACGAGCGCGAAGGCAAATACCTCGGCAAGACGGTGCAAATCATCCCCCATGTGACGAATGAAATCAAAGATTTCATCAAGCGCAACGTGGACGAGACCAAAGCCGACGTTATGATAACTGAAATCGGCGGCACGGTGGGCGATATCGAGAGCCAACCGTTTATCGAGGCCATACGTCAATTCATAATAGAGGTTGGCAGAGCCAACTGCGTGGTCATTCACGTCTGCCTCACGCCGTATATCAGCGGTTCGGACGAATACAAGTCCAAACCGGTGCAACACAGCGTCAAGGAATTGCAGTCTATGGGCATATCGCCGGACATCGTCGTCACGCGTTCCGCAACGGACTGCGGACAGGAAATCCGCGACAAGATTGCAATGTTCTGCAACGTCGCGCGCGACTGCGTCATCTCAAACACGGACGTGGAGTGCCTGTACGAAGCGCCGATTATGCTCCACAAAAACGGACTCGACAAGGCGGTTTGCAGACTGCTCGGGCTCAAAGAGGACTGCGACCTTGCGGAATGGACGACTATGCTTGACAAGGTCAAGGCGAGAACGGGAGATTTGAATATCGCAATCGTCGGCAAATACGTGACCTTGCACGACTCGTACATCTCGATAATCGAGGCGTTGCAACACGCGTCCTACAAGGTGGGCAGGCACTTGAACGTGCACTGGATAGACAGCGAAAAGATTACGGCGGACAACGCTCCCGCAAAACTTAAAGGCATGGACGGCATACTCGTCCCCGGCGGGTTCGGCTCGAGAGGTATCGACGGCATGATTGAAACCGCTCGCTATGCGAGAGAGAACGGCGTCCCATACTTTGGCATCTGCCTTGGGATGCAGATTGCGGTCATCGAGTACGCAAGAGACGCGGCGGGACTCAAAGACGCGTGCAGCGGAGAGTTTAAAGAGGGTTCGAAAGTTATCGACATTATGCCGGACAAGCTGGGGCTCAACCTCGGCGGAACGATGAGGCTGGGCGCGTACCCCTGCATGGTCAAGAAAGGCACGAGACTCTTCGCCGCCTACGGCGAAGAAAAAATCAGCGAACGCCACCGTCATCGCTACGAATTCAACAACGAATACCGCGAAACGCTTGAAAAGGCGGGGCTCGTGCTTTCGGGCATCTCCCCCGACGGCGTCATCGTAGAGGCGGTAGAAACGAAGGGCGACGGCTATTTCGTGGGCGTACAATTCCACCCCGAATTCACCTCCCGTCCAAACCGCCCCGGCGCGCTTTTTGTAAGTTTCTTGGAGGCTGCAAACGAGTATGTTTTGAAAAAATAATTTATAATATAAACCATGAAATATAAAACGCGAGGTTCCAACCTCGCGTTTTGTTATTATAAAAAATGTTGTGATGTTTGCTAAAAACCTGTGTGCGATGAGATGCAAGAAAGGTGCGCACGCGAATCGCCTAATGTACAAAACCGTACATGACGATGAGCGCACGCAAACCTGCCGAAGCAGGTCGCGCATCTTT
>JAFZMH010000008.1 GCA_017553325.1 Clostridia bacterium | reverse complement strand
AGTTCGAATCTCCGGTGGGTCACCAAAAACACTCGCTATGAGTGTTTTTATTAGCCGGTGTGGTGAAACTGGCAGACGCGCTGGACTCAAAATCCTGTGGACTAACCCTCCGTGTCGGTTCGAGTCCGACCACCGGCACCAACGAAAACAATCCTGCAATCCGTAGGATTGTTTTTCATATTGTGCGGATTTTTGCTTGCAATAATATCCGTGCAATGTGAAAAAAGCAAGCATACAAAGTGTGCTTGCAGTATTGTGAGAGTGCCCGTAGGCGGAATGCCACAGGCATACCACCGCGTGGCACCATCGTGCCACAAAAGGAATGAGCGCAGCGAAATACCACCGCCCCAAGCACAAAAAAAAACGAACCCTATGGGTTCGTTTTCATTTTACACTATTTCAACTCACTCGACAACGTTTGTCGCGACGATCTTTATTATTGCCATCAAGACGCGCTTTTCGTTTTCTTGGAGAGAACTGAACGCCGTGCGCGCAAAATCTTCGTTGAGTTCGTCGATTATGACGGCAATTCTGCGTCCGTCGTCGGTGAGCACAAGCTTTTGCTCGCGCTTGTCAACCTCCGAGATTGAAACTTGAATGAGTTGTTTCTCTTTGAGGGACGCCACGCTTCGAGACACGAGTGCCTTTGACACTTCACTGTCCTTGGCAATATCGCTCGCGGTAGAAACGGAATCAAGGCTCGACAAAACCACAATCTCGTTTGGAGTGAGGTCGTAGTCCTTGAGCCCCGCCGTCAAAAAATCGGTATACGCGCGCGAAATCTTGCGGAAGGATGAAAATATGAAATTGAGATTCTTTACGTCGCTCATAAGTATAGTTTTGGGAGCGTAGGACGAGCCTACGCTCCCAACTTGTCCTAAATCATTTTATTCTTCGTCTTTTGGTGCTTCTTCCGCGGGAGTGTCTTCCGTGGGCGGAACCGCCACTGCGTCCTCGTTCGGGAATTCGACGGTTTCAGGTGCGAAACCTTCCTCTGCGAGTTCGAGGTTTTCGACGTTTTCACCGCCCAAACCTGCGGCTTCCTTTCTTCTCTTTATCTCGGCAACCGCTTCTTGCTGCTCCTTCTCATTGAACTTGTAGAAGAAGAACGGAATTGCAGATGCAATAAAGCTTACCGCAGCAACGAGCATGAGCATTATCCACATCGTATCTTTTCCGCCCGCGTCCAATGCGCCGGGGTTGTTTGGCGTAACACCTGCCATGTAGTAGCCCAAAACGCCGATGAATGCGCCGACTGCCATACCTATTTTGCTGATAAAGGTTTGCATTGCGAAGCAAATACCCTCTGCTCTCTCGCCCGTCTTGAGTTCGAGATATTCGACGGTGTCGCCTATCATTGCATAAGAAAGAATGTTGCTGAGACCTGACGGTATACCCGAAATTATGATTGCAATAAGCGCAATGATCAAAATAATCGGGTTTGTGTAATGTCCTTTGTCAATCGTAATACCGAGAATGAACGCTATAAGCAAAACCGCGCCACCGATAATGTGCGACCAAATATATGAATGACGTTTGCCGATTTTCTTTGTGAGATACGGCACCATGAGCGATGCGACAAGTCCGCCCGGGACGATTGCAAGCGTCATAATCGTATAAAGACCTTCGCCCTTCATACCTGCAAACTCAACGCCTGCAAGAACGTATTTTGCAAAGTACAGACCGCCCGTATATGTGAACGCCATACGCGCCGCGCCCAAAACACCCGAAAGAACTATGAGCATGAGAGGCTTGTTCTTGAACAACAATTTGAGGTTGTGCCCAAGTGACGGCGGAGTTTCGAGAGACTGATTGCGCTCTTTGGTGTTCGCATAACCCACGTAGAAAAGCGGAACCGCAACCACGCAGCACGCAATAGCCGCAATAAAGTAAATCCATTGCAATTGTCCTTGCACGACTTCTCTTGCATTGTTGACCGCGTCTTGCAGATTTGCACCGGTCAAAATCGGCGTCCCTTCGCTGATGTCGATTACTCTTTGATAGAGAATGCCCAAATCTTGACCTATTACGCCCGTGAGATTTGCGTCGTTGGAAAGTTGCAAAGCATTGATATCCCACGATGCAGTCGGAGAAATGCTTGCGATATACGCTTGAATGCTCGGGAGGTCAGACAAACTGTTTACGTCAAGGTTGTAGCCTGATTGATGAATACCCGTTATCAAATCTTGATAGACGTTCACTATGTTCGCGTTGTCAAAGGTCACGTTTGAAGTGATTTGCGGAACGACGATTGTGACGATACCTGCGCCGAGCGTGCAGATAAGACGCGCTATCGTGAGCAAGTTGCCACGGCGATACGTGTCGTTGCTCATTGCGGTTGAAAGTCCCCAATACGGGACGTCGCAAATCGTATAGACGACGCTCCACATTATGTATACGATACTTATCGCGGCAAAACCACCCGCTTGCCCCGCCCTTGCATAGAACGGCAAGAAGCAGAGAATCGTCATGATTGCGATAGGAATCGGCATCCATTTGAGGTATGGACGGCATTTGCCCCACGGGGTACGAGTTCTGTCAACGATAGAGCCCATAATCGGGTCGTTGGCGGCGTCGAACAATCTTGCAAACAGCATAAGGAGTGCAACCCACAATGCCGGATAGCCGATTGCGTCGGTCATGAATACCGTAAGATATGAGCCGACAATCGTACAAATGAGGTTTTGACCAAAGCCTGCGAGCGAGAATGAAAAACCTTCTTTGGGTTGCAATTCACCGTCGCCCGGCTTCGAGCCGAACATCTTGTGCCAAATTGTGATCTTTGGTTCGCCGTTTTGAACGGCAGTTTCTTTTTTACTCATAATTTCCACCTTGAATTTTGCTTGGTATGAATACCAATAAATATAATAACAGTTTATTTGTAAACTTTCAATACCAAAAAATGAAAAAATATATTTTTTTGAAATTAAAATAAAAACGCCCGACGACTCGGGCAAACATCAGCGATATTCTTTCATCGTGCGGTCAATGCTTCTGTTTATCTCTTTTTCCTTTATTGCGGCGCGCTTGTCGTGTAACTCCTTGCCTCGGCAGAGCCCGATTTCAATCTTTACGAGCGAGTCTTTGAAATACATTTTGAGCGGGACGAGAGTATACCCCTTTTGTTCCACTTTGCCGCGAAGTTTGTTTATTTCGTTTTTGTGGAGCAGAAGTTTTCTCGTGCGCTTGGAGTCTACGTTGAAATAACTCCCCATTTTGTAGGGCGCGATGTGGACGCCAAGCATAAATACCTCGCCGTTTTTGATTATGACGAAAGAGTCCCTGAGGTTGACCGCTCCCGCCCTCACGGACTTGACTTCGCAACCCACCAAAGCGACGCCCGCTTCGTAGGTGTCTTCAACAAAATAATCGTGATATGCTTTTTTGTTGGTGGCGACGAGTTTTTCCATAACACTTATTATACACGAACCGCAGATTATTTCAACAGGTTTTCAAGCGTTTTTTGGCAAAAAAAAGCATCCCTTGTGGGATGCCTTATGTTTTTTGCTCTATTAGTCGACGATTGCAACCGGGAAGCAGATAACCGCGCAAACCAAAATGAAAATAAAAAGACCGAGCGTAATCTTTTTGAGAATGCCCTCTTTGTTCTTTTCCTTGTTTTTGCCGTAGAACGTATCGGTTTGAGCACCGGTCACCGCGCTGACGTTGTCGGACGTACCCTTTTGCATCATAATAACGACGATAATCGCAATGCAAGCGAGAACCATCAAAATAGAAAATGCGAGCAAAACGTTTTGTCTGACGTCATAGTCAATGCTCGACACAGCAATAATGAATGAATTCATTGAATCCAACATATTGGACCTCCAAAATTTTGTACTCAATGATTTTAGCATACGCAGGCGTATTTGGCAAGCGGTTTTCAAAAATATGTGGCAAATTGTGCGCGAAATCCATATAATGACAAAAATCGGAGGCTATATGAACCTGAAATATTCAAGCGACCTGCCGTATCCTGAGATAATCGTCGAAGAAAACGTGCAAGAAAGCAAACTGCTCATGCCGAGTTATTCGGGAGTGGCGAGTGAGTTGACCGCAATTCTCACCTACTCGTTTCAATCTTACATAACTTTGCAACTGCCCGAAATTAGGGATGTAATTGAAGGCATCGCTCAAACGGAAATGCTGCACCACGAACTGCTTGGCACAACGATAACCAAACTCGGAGGGTTCCCCGTCATGGGAGCGAGATCGTACTGGAACGGAAGTTTTGTAAACTACACCCTCGACCCGAAAAAGTTTTTGAAACAAAACATACTGGCCGAGGAAAACGCAATCAAGAACTACGAGCGGACGATACTCAACCTGACCAGTCCTTCCGTCAAGATGCTCCTTGAAAGAATCATCCTTGATGAGCAAGTGCATATTGAAGATTTCAAAGAACTGTTGCAAACGCTGTAAATTGGCAAAAAACAACAAAACGACGGTTTATCCCGTCGTTTTTGATGGATAACGTGCCTTTTGCGTCATTTTTGCAAGGACAACAAATAGTTGACAATAGGTGGCATAGCCGCCTTTAAATCTTGATATGCGCGCTCGTACGCCTCATCGCCGAGGCCGTACGGGTCAGCCACTTCACGTCCCGAAAACTTGGCGATTTCTTTGACTTTTTCCTGCTTACCGTACAGCGCGTTCAAAACGAGCGTATGCGAATTCGTCATGACAAACACGACGTCCGCGGAGTCAAAAATCGTCTTGTCAACAAATTTCGACGTGTATGCTTGAAGGGGTACGCCGTGGTTTTTCAAGGCGTTTATTGCGTTTGCGGTCATAGGCTTTTCGTGGCGCATAGTGCCTGCGCTGTCGACGTCTATACCGATTATTCCGCGCTTTTCAAGTTCGGCTCTCAACATAAACATAGCCATTGGACTGCGACACATATTGCCCGTGCAAACAAACAAAACTTTCATACTCTATTTCCGCCCGCAGCCTTTTCCACTCTGTTCATGACCGAGCCTTCGAGTCCGGTCTTGCCGAGCTCTTCGACTATGATATAGTCGAAACCGTCCTCAGCGGTATGCAGGGCGGCGTAGATGTTTCTGCAGTAGTCCTCAACCGTCACGCCGAGTGAAATCTGCGCTCTGTCCTCAACCTTGTCGCGGTAAATATCTCTTGCGACGACAACGGGGTTCAAGCCGTCATTCTTTGCTCTGTCGTACTCGCGAACAGCGTGGTCTATCGACTCCGCGCAGACTGTTTTGACCTTTGGCGCATAGTGCGTGTATTTCATCCCGGGGGCCTTTGCGATTTTGATGACTTTGCCGTTCTCGTTCACTTCCCCCAAAATTTCGACAAGCATTTCGGCGGTTATCGCGCCGGGACGAAGAATAGTCGGCACGTCCGTCGTCAAATCGAGCACTGTGGACTCTATTCCCACCTTGCACGCGCCGTCGTCCATTATGAGGGCGACCTCCCCGTTCAAGTCGTCCAAAACGTGTTTCGCCGTCGTTGGAGAGATATGTTTCGAGCGGTTCGCCGAAGGCGCGGCAAGCGGAAAACTCTTCTCTATGAGTTTTCTCGCCCATTCGTTCGATGGCATACGCACCCCAACCGTCTCTCCGCCCGCCGTGACGGCGTACGGAATTTTGTCGCTCTTTTTGAGTATCAACGTGATGGGACCCGGCATAAATCTGTTTGCAAGTTCATAAAAAACCTCGGGTACGTCAACCGCTATGTCTCTCACCTGTTCAAGCGAGGAAATATGCACGATGAGCGGGTTGTCCTGAGGTCTGCCCTTTGCGATAAATATTTTTTTGACCGCGTTTTCGTCAAAAGCATTCGCCCCGAGACCGTAAACGGTCTCAGTCGGGAATACGACAAGCTCGCCGCTTCTTATAAGCGACGCGCCCTCGTCGATTGAATCTTTTGCTTTCAAAACTCTAGTCTGCATCAAATAAGCCTGTGAACCGTGTAAGTCACGTCGCCGTTTGACGCCGTGATTTTTTCAAATACGAAAACGTCTGTCGCGGATGACGGCGGAGCGTAAAGCATACACCCCGTCTCCATAGTCGCTTCCATTACCACGTTCTTGGACGGATTGGCGTTGAAATTCTTTATACCGTAGAAATATTTGTCGTTTCCTTCTGCGTCCGTCGTCTTGGTCTTGTACATATAGCAACCGATTTTAAAGATTGACACGCCCGTCTTTGTGGTCGCCATATCCGCAAGCGGTACGGTTTTGCCGTCGGTAAGGCAAGCGATTTCCGTGCCGTCTCTGTCGATAAGGCAATACTCGCCGCCGTCGTCGCTCGTGTGCTTTGCAATCGTATAATAGCCCCTGAACGCCGCAATCTGAGCATAACGCCTGTGGGCGGTTTCTCCGCCGAGCGTAGTGTATTGCTCGGTAATTTCGTTGCATTGCAAGTCAAAGAGCGAATAGTATTCTATCGATGAGTCGACGGGGTCGCCTAGGCAAGCGATTATAACGTCGTTGGCGATATTTTGGGACTTAATTGTGAGCGTGAGTCCCGTATTCTCGGCGAGCAATTCGCCTTTGCCGTTGTAAACGGCAAGTTTGCTCGGAAGCAACGGAACGTAGTAGTAGCCGTCCGTCTCCGACATGATGAGGTCAAGGAAACCGACCTCGCCCTTTTCTTCCGTTTCGAGGTCGATGCCGAAGTTGCCCGTCAATGACATAACGACGTTGAGGTTCTCGTCCAAAATGTATTGGTCGTAAAACCCTGCTTTGCCCATAATGTTTATGCCGTACGGCGCGTACATATAGCCGTCTTTAAGATATCCTTTTGCGTCGACGCCCGTCTTGGAAGAATCGTAATAGCGGTTTGCAAGTTGCAAGAAAACCTTGTCCGCGTTGTCGGTGTACGCCGTGAGCGTATCCGCCTTTGCGTCGTAGATTTTGCGTCTGAAACAATAGTACTTGTCGCCGTCGTAATAGGAGAACTCCTCGGTGCTTTCAACCGTCCAGTCCTCGTGTACGAGGAATCTTCCGTTGCCGATGTACGTGATTTCAAGATAGTAATCGTCTTTGTCAAGCGCGCTTATTATGCCGTTGCCAGAACTCAAATTCTTGACCTCGTCGCCCGCGTGCTCGGGGACGGCAAACATATATCCGCCTCCGCTGTTGCCCACGACGGAAACGTATTTGCCTTCAAAGCCGCTGACATAGGAGAGTTCGTTCGAAGGGTTGTTGACGCGACAGACGAGTTCTCCCCTCTCGTCCGCCTTACCGCTCGTCGTCGGGCGATAGATAGAGGTGTATCCGCTCTTGCCCTGCAAGTCGTACGGCGAGGAAACGGCAATCAATCCGCCGTCCAAAACCTTTATCACTTTGTCGATGACCGTCGAGCCGACGTTCTTTATTTTCTTTCTCGAGAGCAAGGTGTTTCCGTTGAAATCGTACGCACCAGCCTCTCCGTTTTCAAATTTGCAGACGACTATGCCGTCCTTCACCCTTATCGCGGTCGTGCCGTAATACATCGGCAAGATTTGTCCCGCCATGCCGACCTCTTTCGAATTGTTGACGTAGACTCTCGAATCTCCGCACTTGATGATTGTGAGAGCCTTCCCGTTCGTGACGATAAAGGCGTTCATCGACTTGATATAGCCCACGTCGCTATTTGCGCTCAAAGTGTCCGAAGATTCCTCAGTCGTCACCGTCCAACCGATAGGCAGAGTGAATTCGCGTCGAGAGGACGTGAATTCGGCGGGACTCGTCGTTTCTTTGAAGATATCGGACAACGTGGACGATTTGGGTTTATCGTTGTTGCACCCAAAGAGCGAAACCACGGAAACCACCGCTATCAAAGCGGCGATAGAACCGAGTATAATTCTTTTTATGATTGCGTTTTTCATAGTTGCTCCGCAAAATAGTGAGAACCGATTCTCGTTCCCAACAGACTGTACAGTATTTCGGCTACGAGCATATTTGCCCTCGCCTTGAGTTCGTGCGGTATATCGCGGTTTTCACCGCCGATATACGCTCTTGACACGCCGTCAATCACGGTCGCACCGAAGTTTTTGCAATGTTCGCACACGATGCCGTCCGCAACGTCGAAATATGCGTCGCCAGTCAAATCGCATTTGCACACGTTGCAATGTGAAAAGTCGAGGTCGCTCCCGTTGTCCTTCAAAACCGCGAGCAAAAAGTCCGTCACGACCTCGTCGGTATCCTTCTTGGAATACGTGAGGTCGTTGAGCGCGGAGAGCGCGTCCAAAAAGAGCGCGGGCTCAGGCTCGTCGGGAGTGAGTTTCGCAAGCACTTCAAGCACCAAAGAAGCGGCGTAAAACTTTTCTATATCGTAGGTGACGGAAGAAAAAGACTCGATTTGAGAACAATCGACGATTATGTATCTTTCGCCCTTGCCGTTCAAAAGGTAGTCCCCAAAGTTCATCGGTTCAGCAGCATAGCGGAGTTTCGCCTTGGGTTTCAAGCACCCTCTTGCAGTCGCGGTAAGTTTGCCGTACTCGGGCGATACGAGCGTGATAATCATATCCGTCTCGTGATACGGAACCGCTCTAACGACTATCGCTTTTGTCTTCAACTCTTCAGGCATCGTCCTTTTCCTTCAAATCTTCCCGTTCTTCTTCCTTCAAGGTTCTGTACATAGAGTACAGTTCCAAGTCGCCGGTTGCCGCAAAGTATTCCCAAAAATCTTGACTTCTCATAGAGTTAGTTTGCGCCAACCGATATTTTTTATTAGCACTTTATAAGCACACTTATCCTACACAACTGCGAGTGCGCGCAAACTTGACGAAGCAGGTCGCTTGGTCGTGCGGTCAAAACCGCTCGATTGAGATGAGATGCAAGAAAGGTGCGAACACGAGCTACGAGCGTACTCGTCGTACGTGACGGCGAATGCACGCAAACCTGACGAAGCAGGTCGCTCTATCGTGCGGTTTTAGTCTTTTTTGAGGGCTTTCAGGTCATAGCCGAGTTCTTTCATCAACACATCGTTGTTGCGCCACTCGTTTTTGACGCGCACGTAGAGCGTCAAAAAGACCTGCGTGCCTATCATCTCTTCAAGGTCCTTCCTCGCCTTCGTGGCAATCTGTTTGAGCATCTCACCGCCCTTGCCTATTACGATAGCCTTGTGAGACTGTTTTTCAACGATGATATCAGCGTCGATTTCGCAGATCGGTTTGTCCTCTCTCTCCTCGAACTTGTTGATATAAACGCCTATTCCGTAAGGGACTTCCTTGTCGAGAAGATAGAGCGCTTTTTCACGAATAATCTCCGTCGCCTGAAAACGCATAGTGCTGTCCGTGAACATATCCGTAGGATACATCGGCATTCCGTACGGCAAAACCGCGACTAGTTCGTCCAAAAGCGGCTCAAGGTTTTCCGCTCTCTTTGCGGAGATTGGAACAACCGCTTGAAGTCCTTCTATGCCGCTGAGTTTTTCAAGAGAGGCGAAAACCGTCTCTTTCGTGATTGCGTCTTCCTTGTTGAGAGCAACGATAATCGGGACGCTCTTGGCGTTCTTTTCAAAAAATTCGTAGTCCTCTTTTTGCAGCCCCTTCGCGCCGTCTATGACGTAGAGCACGCCGTCGACGTCTTTGAGCCCTTTCTCCACCGCTTGCATCATATACTCGCCGAGATGATTTCTCGCCTTGTGAATGCCGGGGGTGTCTATGAGCACCATCTGGTAATCGTCTTTGTTGATGATGCCGAGAAGTTTATTTCTCGTCGTCTGCGGACGCCAAGATACGATTGACACCTTCTCGCCGACGAGCGCGTTCGTTAAAGTTGACTTGCCGGCATTGGCGAGTCCTGCGACGCAAATAAAACCGCTTTTGAAATTTTCGTACATATTTATCCTTTCAAAACAACACAGTTGTTTTTATTCTTGCGAAAGTCTTTTGAGCCCCACCGAGTCCATAATCGCCTTTTGATGCAAAAACATAATCTTCTCGTCCTCCGGCTCTATGTGGTCGAACCCGAGAATATGCAAAAATCCGTGGCAGGCAAGAAAGCCGAGTTCCCGCTCAAACGAGTGCCCGTATTCTTGCGCCTGTTCCTCCGCGCGTTTTTTGCAAATCATGACAGAACCCAAAAGCACCTTGTTCCCGTCGTAGTCGTCAAAAGAAAATTTTTCTTTTGAAACCGGCAATTCAAGTCTTTCAAAACAAGGGAAACTGAGCACGTCGGTCACCTTGTCCACCCCGCGTGCGGAGGCGTTGAGCGACTTTATCGTCTCCTCATCCGCTATCGTCATGTCTATTACGAAAAAGTCGGGCTGACCGAGATGTTTAAAGGTTGCCTTTTCGACTTTTTTTATGAGGTTTTTCTCGCGGAAAGTCGCGCCTGAAATTCTTATCATACTCCTCTTTTGCGGTAGGGCTTAAACTTATTTTGAAGATTTTCTCTTCTTATCGTAGTTAATACGGCTGTGGTGAATGGACGGGAGAACCTCGATTATCGTCTGCTTGATGATGGCGATATCGCCCATCGTAATCGGGCATTCGTCAAATTGGCGCAGTTCCAGTTTTTCGTCGACGAGTTTGTTTATTCTCGCCTCGTATTCCTCCCTCGTGTCCGGCATATACGCGCGCATTGCCGCTTCGATTGTGTCCGCGACCATAATTATCGCCGCAATCTTGGTCTGCGGTTTCGGTCCCGCATACGTGTATTTGTCAACCGCAAGGTCGCCCTCTTCCTTGAGCGTCAACGCTTTTCTGTAGAAATAGCCGACGGGAGAAGTGCCGTGGTGCTCGCGGCAAATCGCAACGATTTCCTTTGGAAGTCTGTTCTGCTTTGCGAGAATTTCACCGAACAGCGTGTGCGACGTAATCATTGAAACGGAAACTTCCGGAATGAGTTCGTCGTGCGGGTTGTAGGAAGATTGGTTTTCGCTGAAATAAATCGGCGCTTTGAGTTTGCCGATGTCGTGATAATACGCCGCGCATCTCGCCATATTGGGGTTCTCCCCTATCGCGGAGGCGCAAGCTTCGGCAAGGTTGCCGACGACGAGCGAGTGGTTGAAAGTGCCGGGGGCCTCGCTTGCAAGACGCTTGAGGAGCGGGTTTGAAAGATTGCAGAGTTCGTTGAGTCTGAAATCGTCCGCTATGTTGAACATACCCTCGAATATTGCAACGAGAGGCATAAACACGAGCGCTGCCGCAACGTTTGCGCCGTAGCACCACACGACGTTCCACAAAATCGTTATGGAAATATCGCTGTGCGCCAAAGTGAGCGTGACGACGAGCGGTTGCATTGCAAGCGGCGTAAGCATAGCCGCAATCAAGAATTTAAGTCGCGAATAATGCTTGTGCTCCAAAAAGTTTATGAGCACCGCGCACATACAGTTGCAGACGATTGCCGACAACACGACGGGTATGTCAAAAACCTTCGTCCCGTCCGAGAACAGGAAGAACACCATCATAAGCACGCAGAGAACGGCGGTTGCAAGTGTTGCCGTCCTTCTGTCAATAAGTTCGATGAGCACGAGCGTCGCGATTGCAATCGGCATAGCGTACACGTTGTCTAGAAGCGTGCAGGCCGCCATCGTCGCGATAAACGTGATTATCGTCATAATCGTCGTCAGCCAAAAGTCGCGTATGCTCGAACCGTTCTGCTTCGTGTACTTGTACACGCCGATTTGCAAAAGCAAGAAAATCACGAGCGACGACACGAAAAGTCCCGTCGTAATCAGCGCGCGCTCAGCCGTAAACGCATTCAAAAATCTGTTTACGATAAACAGCGCGAAGACCGTGACTGCCACCGACGCAACGATGACTGCGATAAAAGTCTTGCCGAGATAGTTTGTAAACTCTTTTCTCGCAAGTTGCTTCGCTTTTTCCACTCTTGATAAATCTTTTACATCATCAATCATATGTATTTCCCTTTGTCAAACCATAGATGGCTTGAATTTATTTTATAATTGTACCATCAAAACCGCTCGGGATTGACGGATGACGAGGAAGAACCGATTTGTGAGAGATGAGCGTACAAGTAGTACGTGACCCTCGAACAAATGGGTTTTGACAAAGTCAGCCGCAATCATGTGCGGCTTTCGTATGCCTCGTATGCGTGTATTATTCGCGTGACAAGTTCATGACGAACGACGTCCTTTGCCGTCAAATTGACTATCTTTATGCCGTCTACGTCTTTGAGGACTTCGAGGGCGTTTTTCATGCCGCTCTCAACGTTGTGCGGAAGGTCAATCTGCGTGACGTCGCCGGTGACTACTATTCTGCTGTTGTCGCCCATACGCGTCAAAAACATCTTCATCTGTTCCTTAGTAGTGTTTTGCGCCTCGTCGAGAATAATGAAACTGTTGGAGAGCGTCCTCCCGCGCATATATGCGAGCGGGGCGATTTCAATCTTTCCGCTTTCGATATGTCTTAAATAGTTGTCTTCACCCATCATCTCTTGTAGTGCGTCGAAGAGAGGACGGAGATACGGGTCGACCTTTTCGCTGAGGTCGCCGGGCAAAAAGCCGAGTTTCTCCCCTGCCTCGACAGCCGGACGAGTGAGGATAATCCTGTCAACCTCGTGATTTTTCATAGCGGAGACCGCAAGCGCGACGGCAAGATACGTCTTGCCCGTACCTGCGGGACCGACGCCGAAAACTATGTTGTTTTTCTTTATCGCGTCGACGTATTTCTTCTGCCCGAAGGTCTTTGCCCTCACGATTTTCCCGCGAGCGGTGACGGCTACGGTGCTGAGCAAATCTGAAACGTCAAACTTTTCTCCGCTCTTAACGCAATCAATTACGGTGGAAAGCTGCTGAGGCTTTACGGTGTCCTTTTTTGAAAGGACTTCAAGCGCATTGAACACTTCAAGCACCTTTTTGACGTCTTCTTCTTGCCCGACTATCTTTACGCTGTTGCCGGATGCAAAAATCTCAACGAAAAATTCCGCTTTGATTTTGTCGACGTTGGAATCCAATTCTCCGAAAACGTCCATCAATGCCTCGTAGTTTTCAAACTTCTTTTCGACTGTTGTTCTCAACTTATTCTTTCCTCCGCTTCGACGGTAACGGTCAGGTATTTGCCGTTTGCCGAATTTTCGATTTCGTAGTATACGTCCAGCACCTTGACTGCCGTATCAATATCTTCGAGCACCTGTGAATACGCGCTCAATTTCATTTCCTCGTCCGTGAGCGAATTCGTCTCCTCGACGCCCGTTATCTCAAAGAACTCGTAGACGTACGTCTTGTACGGGACGAAGAACCCGTTTTGCGAAATCTTTACTCTAAGTTCGTAGTTTTCAAAATCGCACTTCGGCGTTTTGGGCTCTATGCCGAAAAAGGAGAGTTTCGTCACGGTTTTCTTTCTGCCGTACTCCTTTTTGAGAGTAGTATCCGCAAAATACAACTTTTTTTGATAATAGACCTTGCCCCAAACTTCTCCGCTCGCCTGCACGGCAATCCTTTGGTCGCCGTACTCCGTGTAGCCGTCTATAAGCAAGTCGCCGGTGCCTACGACGTCGCCGTACTTGACGACAGCAGTCCCGCCGTCCACTATGACGCGGGTGACGACAGCGCGCTTTTTTGCAACGACTTGCGAGCCGGAAATCTCCTCGAACTCGGCGGAAGGAAGTTCTTCCTTGACGTATACGCTTATATGACCGCCGTTCTTTTTGACGGAAGCAAACGCCACTCCGTTTAATGACAGCAAAGCCTTTTCAAGGCTTCCTTCGTCGACGTTCGAGACCTTTCCGCCGCGTCTTGCTCCGCTTTCTTCAAGGAGCGCGGAGATTTCGAGTTTGAGCGCCGCGTCGCGTACGCCGTCCACACTCACGCGCGTGATAAAACTCGTACACACGACTGAAATTGCGACAACTACCGCAAGCCCGACGACTATGCCCAATCTTTCGGCAAGAGCGAAAAACGTCGGCACTACGCCCATTATCTTAATTATTTTATAATCATAACATAAATTGTCTAATATTGCAATAACTTCGCTCAAATGTTTTGATTTCACCGCCACGACGACGGCTTTTTCATCGTTTTCAAGCATGTCGACCTTTGCGGTCTTTGAAATTTCCGCAAGGACTCTACGTGCGTTTTTAGAGTTGATTTTTATGACGGTTTTGCCGAATTTACTTGCAAAAACCCGAAATCTATTCGGGTGTTTTCGTTTTTTTGAAACCCTTGGCTGTTTTTCCGTCCTGCGCTTTGAATTCCTTGCGTCAACGACGTCGACGAGAAGATTTTCACTTTTCTCTTTAAATGATTTCGACACTATTTATATCTCCTTTGAGATACATATCTCCACCGCCCATTTGCAGGACTTTAAGCGACTCGCCAAGCACCCTTATTCCGCCGTTTTTGACCTTGACTTTTATCTCATTCGGCGTGGTTAGAAGCACGGTTTTGACTCCGCTCAAGATTGCGTCGCTCCTTCCCAAAATCGTGATTGCAAACGGAAAATTTCCGTCCTTCAAATCAAGTTTTTGAATTGTCTCGTCAACAAACATACTAATAAATATGAAAAACGAAAATAAATAATGCAGACAAAAAAGAAAAGTCCGCATAATGCGGACTTTCAAAACGATTTATAAGAATAATTGTTAATACTCGATATCGCCGTCTCCCTCATCTACGTATTCGTCGTCAACGTCAAAAGGAACGTCTTCATCGCTCGGCGCGGGCACGTCGTCGAAGTCTCCGAACGGAAGTTCCTCTGCGGACAGTACCTCTTGCATATCTCCTGCGACCTCGTCGAGTTTTTCGAGTTTGCCCTCTTTATTCTCGCCGAAATCTGCATTTTCAATCGGTTTTTCAATCGCCGGAGGTTGCGATTTTTGAGGTTTCGGAACTTCGACAGCCCCGTTCGTCAATGCGACGCCTGCCTCTTTTGCGCCCTTCTCTGCCGCTTTCTTCGCCTTGTTCTCCGCGTCTTCAACCGAAACGTATTCGTCTTTCGGCTTCGTGAAGTCGGCGTTTTGATCCTCGTATTCCATAAACGAGGTCGTGTTGCCGTCCCATTTGAGTTTGACTTCGCCGATAGCGCCGTTTCTGTTTTTCTTTACGTCGAGAATGACTTGATCTTCGGGGAGCGCATTGTTGTACTTGGACGGGTTGCTCAAAAACGCAACGACGTCCGCGTCCTGCTCGATTGCGCCTGATTCACGCAAGTCGCTGAGTTGCGGAGTGTGAGCGTCTCTCTTTTCGACGTCGCGCGACATCTGCGAGAGCACGAGAATCGGACAGTTCAGTTCTTTTGCATAGATTTTGAGTTGTCTCGACATAGAGCTGACTTCGTTTTGACGGCTCTCCGCCCTTGCCCCGCTGGACATCAGTTGCAAGTAGTCGATGATAACAAAGTCAAGTCCCTTTTCGCGTTTCAAACGACGGCACTTGGAGAGCACGTCCGAAGGAGAGTTCATCGAATAGTCGTCGAGATAAATCTCCGAAGCAAGCAGAGCGTTGTACGCCTTGAACAGTTTTGCAAAATCGCCCGAGTTCATACCGCCCGCTACGTTCATTTTGTCGAACTCGACTTTGGAAACGTATGCAAGCATACGTTTTGCAAGCAAATCGGCAGGCATTTCAAGCGAGAATACCGCTACGCGCTTCCCGTGATTGAGCGCGGAGTTTGCCGCGATATTGAGCGCAAGCGCAGTCTTGCCGACGGACGGACGCGCGGCGAGCAAAATTATCTCGCCGGGTTTCAAACCGTGCGTCATGTGGTCAAAGTGCGGGAAATCCGTGTATATGACGTTCTTTACGATATGCCCTTGTTGGAGTTCCTGAATGTTGTTGACCGCTTCTGCGAGCGCGGTGCCTGCGTGCAAGAGTTCCTTCGGGGAATTTTGCTCCGCAATACCGTAGACGATTTGCTCGGCTTTTTCAAGCGCGGCGACGCCGTTTTCGCTCTCATAACCGAATTTTGCGATATCGTTGCCCGCTTCGATAACCCTTCTTGAAAGGCTGTCGCGTCTTACTATGTCCGCATAATATTCGCAGTTTGCGGCGGACGGAATGCCTTCGGCAAGTTCGGAAAGATAAGAGATAGAACCGACTTCGTCGAGTTTGCCGGCGCGGTCAAGCGCATCGGAAACCGACACCGTGTCGATTGGCACGCTTGCCTCTTGCAATTCCTTCATCACGCCGAAAATCGTGCGATTGGCGGCGAGATAAAAGTCGTCCTTTTTCAAAGTAGGAATAAGCATATCGGCGGCTTTGTCGTCGATAAGAATCGCGCCGAGAACTGCGTTTTCGGCATTGATGTTGTTGGGCATACCCCTACTCACTCTCTGTTCGTTCCTGTCTTTCGTTGGCATATTTTTTCCTTCTCAAAAGCACTATTGCCAAAATCATACCAAAAACCGCAACCGCGGCGGCGACTAACACGCCGTACCAAACTGCGGCATTGTAGATACGGCGAGTCAAGGTTGCTTGAAAACTCTCGTCCGTCTCTTCAAATGGGAAATCGTGCAGATAATAGCCGTCGGATTTCACGACTTTTTCGCTTCCTTCGACTGATTTATAGATTGTAGCATACTCCAAAACAACTTTCAAGTTGTTATATTCGGTTCCGTCGATAATTCGCTGTTCTTGTGTCAAGCTGTTTTCGACGACACTAAATATCGTCGACGGCGAAAATGTGACGGTATAATCGTAGCAATAGTAGAACGCGTCCAAATCTCTCTTTTTGTAGTGCCAATTCGCGCTCGTTCCCTCAATCGTCATACGTTCGTCGTTGGACAACGAGAGATAGACCGTCATCGTCTGCGACTCTTTGTGATAGTAGGTGCGCCTTATATACAACGAGTATTCTATGTCGCCCTCTACGCTTTGCTTGTTGCAGGCAGTCATAAAAAGACATGACGAAAGAATGACGAAAATCGCCAATATCAAAACAAAGTATCTTCCGCCCTTGCGCCCTGACATATTGCCACCTGTTTGCATAGATTATTCAAAAGATTTTTCGAGTTCGGCAAGCGTATCTGCAAACTCTTTCATCGCCTTCTCGTACGGAGCGTCCGTCTCCAAATCCACGTCCGCCAGACGTATGATGTCGAGAGGAGCAAGGCTTCCGCCCGCTGACAAGAACTTTCTGTACTTGTCAAAATACGCTTCGCCCTTTTCAAGTATGTTGCTTGCAATCGACACCGCCGTCGTAATTCCCGTCGCATACTTGTAGACGTAATAACTGCGATAGAAGTGCGGTATTCTCGCCCACTCGTATTTGATGAGGTCGTTGTGCTCCACCGCTTCTCCGTAGTATTTCTTGTTTAGCGCAAGATATTCCTCGCAAAGATTGTCCGCGGTAATCGGCTCTCCCCTTTCGACTTTGGTGTGAGCCACGACCTCGAACTCGCTGAACATAGTTTGTCTGAACAGCGTCGTGCGGAACATATCGAGATAGTAGCTGAGCAAATATTTTCTGAGTTCGCCCGTAGCGGTTTTGAGCAGGTGCTTCAAGAGCAAGACCTCGTTGACGGTTGAGGCTATCTCCGCGACGAAGATTTCATAACTCGACTTTTGTTTGGGTTGATTTGAATTGGAATAGAATGAGTGCATCGCGTGTCCGAGCTCGTGCGCCAAAGTGAAGACGTCGTGAACGGTCTCTTGATAGTTCAAGAGCACGAATGGGTGTACTCCGTAGCAACCCCAAGAATACGCGCCGCTGTGTTTGCCCTTGTTTTCGTAGACGTCTATCCAACCGTCCTCAAACGCTGACGCCAAAGTCTCTTGATAGTCCTTGCCCATAACGGACAACGCTTCCTTGACCGTCTTCTTTGCGTCCTCGAAAGGCATCTCAACCTTCTGCTCCTTGACTATGGGCAGATAGAGGTCGTACATATTGAGAGTTTCCACTCCCAAAACCTTCTTGCGGAGCGCGATATATCTGTGCAAAGGCTCCGTGCCCTTGTCGACTGCTTCCAAGAGTTTTCTGTAACAAGTCGGCGGGACGTTCTCTTTGTACATCGAATAGTCGAGCGCGGTCTTGAACCCGCGAACTTTTGCAAAGAACCAGTCCTTTTTGACGTTGCCCGCATAGTTGGCGGCTATCATGTGGATGTGGTCCTTGTATGCGGTGAACATACTGTCGAACGCTCTTGCTCTCACCTCTTGATTTGGATTTTGAAGGAGCAAGCTGTAAATTCCGTGACTGAGCTCGACCTTGTTGCCCTTTTCGTCCTCGACTGGAGCGAACTTGATGTCCGCGTCGTCAAACATATTGAAGACCTCCGCGTTCGTATCCGCAAAGAGTTGGACCTCGCTCAAAAGTTTCTCTTCCTTCTTGGAGAGCACAATATCTTTGTCGCGAATGAGACGCTCGAGTTCGACGGTATAATCTTTGAAACGCTTGTTGCTTTTGAGTTCTTCAAGACGTTCCTTCGAGAGTTCGCAGAGTTCCGGCGTAATGAAGGACGAGATCGAAACGTACTTGACCAAGAGCATTTGAGCTCTGTCCGTCATCGCTTGATATTTTTCCACTCTCGAATCTTCGTCCTTGCGCATCTTTGCGTAGCAGAATATCTTCATTATGTCGTAAATGATGTGGCTCGAAAGTTCCAAGCACTCGAAGATTTCGTCGTCGCTCGTGAGCTTGTTTTGATATTGCAAGACGTGCGGTATGCACTCGTCCACGGCAAAATAACACTCTTCCCAAGCGTCGTCCGTGGCGAAGATATCCTCAAGTTTCCACTTGTACTTTGCTTCTACGTCCTTTCTTTCATAAACCATAATCTATCTCCTAAAATTTGATTTCAAGTTTAAACAGAGCAAAAACCGCGGATAAACCGCCGTTTCGCGCTTTAATACGTCATTCGATAAAGAGCGTGTCGTCCAAGAATTCCGGCTCGCAGGTGAGGCGCACGCCGAGTTTTCTGAACGGGTTCTCGTCCGCCTTGTAGAGCATATGCGTCGAATGCGCCTCGCAATTTTGCAAGTTTTTGAGTTGCTCCATAGCGGTTGAAGCGTTTGCGTCGCTCGCCGCGCAAATCGAGAGCGCGAGCAAGGCTTCTTCAAGCGTCAACGTGCTGTTGTGCTCGTTGAGTATCGAGGCTTTGAGGTCAAGAATAGGACCTATGACGTACGGGGAAATAAGTTTTTGTCTGTCCTTAATCTCCGCAAGCACCTTGACTGCGTTGAACACGCAAGCGGCGGACGCGCTCATTCTGTCGCTGTTCTTGCCCGTGACGATTTGACCGTTGGGAAGTTCGATTGCGACTGCGCCGCAGTTGTTGTTTTTGAGGCTCTTCTCTTTTGCCGCGAGCGCGACCTTTCTGTCCGACGGGCTTATGCCGAGACGGGACATCAAAAATTCGAGACGAGACACAGTGTCCTCATTGCCCGCACCCGTTTTGAGGTCGCAAAGCGCCTTGTAATATCTTCTCAAAACTTCCTGCTTGGACGCGTCTCGGCACGCCTCGTCGTCCGTTATGCAATAGCCCGCCATATTGACGCCCATATCAGTCGGCGACTTGTAGATGCATTCCTTGCCGGTAATCTTTGCAAGAATACTGCTGACAACGGGGAAAACCTCTATGTCGCGATTGTAGTTGACGGTGATGACGCCATAGGCGTCAAGATGGAAGTTGTCCACCTTGTTCACGTCTTTTAAGTCCGCAGTCGCCGCTTCGTACGCGACGTTGACGGGATGGTTGAGAGGAAGGTTCCAAATCGGGAAGGTTTCAAACTTTGCGTAGCCTGCTTCGACTCCGTGTTTGTTCTCGTGATAGAGTTGGCTGAGACAGGTTGCCAACTTTCCGCTTCCAGGTCCCGGTGCGGTGAGAACGACGAGTCGACGGGAGGTTTCGATGTACGGGTTTGCGCCGTAGCCCTCGTCGGAGACTATCGTGTCTATCTCGTGAGGATAGCCCTTCGTCGGACGGTGAATGTACACTTTTATTCCGCGGTTTTCAAGTTTCTGCTTGTAGGCAAGCGCTCCCTGTTGGTCCGTGAACATCGTGATGACGACGCAGTTGATGTAGATGCCCATGCGCGAGATGTTGTCGATCATGCGCTCCACTTCACTGCCGTAAGTAATGCCGTAGTCCGCGCGAATTTTGTTGCGCTCGATTGCGTTTGCGTTTATGCAGATGATGAGTTCCGCCTCGTCCTTGAGTTTTTGCAAAAGTTTGATTTTTGCCGCCTTGTCGAAGCCGGGCAAAACTCTCGCCGCGTGGAGATCGTCAAAAAGTTTGCCTCCAAACTCAAGGTAGAGTTTGTCGAAATGGCTGATGCGTTCAAGTATGTGCTCGGACTGCTTTTCCATGTACATGTTGCTGTCAAAACCTATCCTGTCCATAGTTTCCTCTTTGTGTATATAAGTGATTTCTCGTTTGTTTGCAGTATCACGAGTGATACTGTTTTATGCTACTATTTTATTGCTTAAATCAGATTTGTCAACGTCGAACACAATATGTGTTCGCGTTTTTAGTTCGGCACTCTCGCGACAAAGTCTATCGGCGCAGATTTGAACACCTGTTTGCCCTTCGTGGTGCGGGTGTCGAGACGAATGTCTTCCGTGTTGATAACTCTAGTTTCCTCTCCCGAAACGAACGCCAAATCGTACGGCATCTTGACGGTTGCGATGTATCTCACGGTGGCTTTTTCGAGTTCGACGAGTTTGACGCCCTTGAGATACCTCGACGAGACGTCAATCGTGGACGTAATTACGCGCTTCAAATAGCCGTTCGAGGTTGCGACGACGATTTCGCCCTCCTCTTCAACCTGTCCGCCGAAGGCTACGGTTGCGCCGTCGTTGAGTTTCATACCCTTGACGCCCGCCGCCTTTCTGCCCTGAATCGGCACTTCAACCGCGCCGTACATAAGCACTTGTCCGTCCGTCGAGACCTCCATGACGTAGAGGTCGTCGTTGACGACTTCGGCGTTTATGAGTTCGTCGCCGTCCGCAATGATTATGGCTTGCAAATACGACTTGTTCGTCTCCGTAAATTCGCCTAGATCTACCCTCTTAACCGCGCCGAGTCTCGTGAACAATATGAGTTCTCCGACGGGCGCGCCGTCAAAGAATATGAGTTTGACGACTTTCTCTCCCGTCTTGACGTCCTGATTGAGCGTGCCCACTTTGTACGCCTTTTCCTTGAAGCGTTTTTCGGGGAGATTGGTGACGTCAATCTTTACAAGATTGCCGAGGTTCGTAAACGCATAGAGGTTGCCCTTGTTGTTGACGGAAATCGCCTGCAGGGGCAATGCTTCTTGGTCGATGGACGCGAAGTCTTTTTGCGCCGTCGAAAAACTCTTTTGCGACATAAACCTCAAAAGCCCGTCGTTGTTCAAACAAATAACGCCGTCGCGGTAAGGAATTGCCTCCGCTTCGGACGGGGCTTGGTAGTTTTCTGCCTGCTCATCGTTTAACACGATAACCGACATACGCGCGGAACTTTGATTCTTTTTGATTTCGAGCAATTCTTCCTTGACGACGGAGAGTTGTCTCCTCTTGCTGTCGAGAATGGCTTGCAAGTGCGCTATCGTCTTTTCGAGGGTTGCAAGTTCCTCTTCGAGTTTGCCCACCTCGAGTTTTGCGAGGCTCTTCAAGCGCATATCGAGAATCGCTTGCGCCTGAACGTCGCTTAAATCGAATTTGTCGCGCAAGGCTTCTTTCGCCTTTGCAGTGGACTCGCTCTCCTTTATTATGCGTATCACTTCGTCGATGTTGCGGATGGCGATGAGAAGTCCTCTCACGATCTCCGCTCTCGCCTTTGCGGCTTTTAGGTCGTAGGTCGCGCGCTTGACGATGATTTGACGTTGATATTCGACGTAATATTTGAGATAGGCTTTCAGGCTCAACTGCTCGGGCTTGCCGTTTGCGATTGCCACCATGTTGATAGAATAACCCATCTCGAGATTGCTCTTCTTCATGAGGAAAGAGACGATTTTGTTGACCTCGGCGTCGCGTTTCAGTTTTATAACCGCACGCGTGCCGTTCTTGTCGCTCTCGTCCACGACGTCGGCTATGCCGGAGAGCAATTCCTTGTTCTGCTCTTTGAGGTCGGCGATACGTTGCAAAAGTTCCGCCTTGGACACCTGATACGGAATTTCCGTTATGACGATATTCTTCTTTCCGTTGTCGTCGTTTTCGATATGCAGACGGGAGCGGATGATGATTTTGCCCTTGCCCGTCTCGTATATGCTCTCCATACTGTCGACGGGGATGATGAAACCGCCTGTTGGAAAGTCGGGGCCATGGAAGACTTCAAGCAGTTCCTTCGTCGTCACGTTCGGGTTGTCTATCTGCATTATGACCGCGTCGATACACTCCCCCATATTGTGCGTCGGGATGTTGGTTGCAAGACCGACGGCAATGCCGTTTGCGCCGTTGACGAGCAAGTTCGGGAAACGCCCCGGGAGCGTCGTCGGCTCCTCCGCGCTGTCGTCGAAGTTGGGTTGCCATATGACGGTCTCCTTGTCTATGTCGCGGAGCATTTCAAGTGCGAGCGGACTCATTCTCGCCTCTGTATAACGATAAGCCGCAGCCGAATCTCCGTCCACCGAACCGAAGTTGCCATGGCCGTCGACGAGTTTCATTCGCATAGCGAATGGCTGAGCAAGTCTTACGAGCGCGCCGTAGACGGAACTGTCGCCGTGCGGATGATATTTGCCGAGGCAATCGCCAACGATTTTGGCGCACTTTTTGTGCGGTTTATCAGGCGTGAGCCCCATCTCGTGCATAGAGAAAAGCACTCTGCGTTGAACGGGTTTCAAACCGTCCTCGACGCGAGGTATCGCACGGTCCAAAATGACGCTCTCGGAATAAGGCATCATGGAGTTGTGCATGACTTCTTCAAAGACGGAATTCAGCACCACCGAATTGTATTCAATTTCTTGGATCTGTTTCTTTGCCATAATCTCTCCTCCGCCTCAGTCTTCCGTGTTCTTGCTTATCTTGAAGTCGTCGATCTTGTTGAAATCGGCATACTTGTAGATATAGTCTTTTCTTATGTTGCTGTCGTCGCCCATAAGGATCGTTATGCGCTTATCCGCCATTGCAGCGTCGTCGATTTCCACGCGTGTGAGCGTGCGCTTTGCGGGGTTCATCGTTGTGTCCCAAAGTTGCTCGGGGTTCATTTCGCCGAGACCTTTGAAGCGTTGAAGCAGAGCGTTTTTGCCCATCTTCTTCTGCCCTTCGATGAGGGCCGCGTCGTCGTAGCAATAGAGGGTTTCGTCCTTCTTTTGCAGGCGATAAAGCGGTGGCATACCGATATACACGTGTCCCTCGGTGATGAGTTGACGCATATAGCGGAAGAAGAACGTGAGAAGAAGCGCCCTTATGTGCGCGCCGTCTTGGTCGGCGTCCGCGAGGATTATGACTTTATCATACTTCAAGCTGGACAAATCAAAGTCGGGGTCAATGCCCGTGCCAAGCGCGCTGATGAGCGTTGCAAACTCTTCGTTGGCAAGAATTTTTTCAAGGCTCGCCTTTTCGACGTTGAGCGGTTTGCCACGCAGTGGCAATATCGCTTGAAAACCTCTGTCCCTCGCCTGCTTTGCGCTTCCGCCTGCGGAATCGCCCTCGACGATAAACAGTTCGTTTATAGACGCGTTTCTGCCCGAGCAGGAAGCAAGTTTGCCCACGAGGTTCAAACTGTTGAGTTTGTTCTGTTGACGGCTGAGATCCTTTGCGCGCTTCGTCGCCTCTCTCGTCTTTGCAGCCCCCATAGCCTTGGCGATAATCTTTTCCGCCGTCGCTTTATAGCCCCTCTGCAAGAGGAGTTCGGACAATTTTTCAACGACGAGGTTTTCCACTTTCGGGCGCACCTCGGGGTTGCCGAGTTTGCCCTTGGTCTGTCCCTCGAATTGGACGTTTTGCATCTTTACGGTGATGACCGCGACCATGCCTTCTCTGAAATCTTCGCCGAGCAAATTCGCTTGCTTTTCCTTCAAGATATTGTTCTTTCTCGCATAGTCGTTGAAAACTCTCGTGACCGCGCTCTTGAAGCCCATTTCGTGAGTTCCGCCTTCGGCGGTTGGGATGTTGTTGACGTAGGAATAAATGTTTTCCGTATAGGCGGTCGTGTGTTGAATTGCGACCTCCACTTCAAAGTGGTCGTCCTGCGCCTCAACGTAAAGGGGTTTGTCGTAAAGCACCGCTCTGCCTTCGTTGAGGTAGCAGACGTAGTCCGCAATACCGCCCTTGTAGCAGAAGACGTCGTGTTTGTCCGTGCCCCCTGCGAGCGGCATACGGTTGTCGTCGATTATGATTGTCACGCCCTTATTGAGATATGCGACGTCGCGCATACGCTCGGCGATGACGGAATAGTCGAATTTCTCTTTGCCGAAAACTCTCTCGTCCGGCTTGAAGGTGACTGTGGTGCCCGTGCCCTTTGCCTTGCCTATGACCGTGAGCGGGTTTTTGACGATACCGCTCTTGATTTTGCCGCCGACTTGCGGAGACCAAAACTCCATTTTGTAGAGATTGCCATCTCTTTTGACCTCTACCGTGAGCCACTCGGAGAGCGCGTTCGTGACGGACGCGCCGACGCCGTGAAGACCGCCGGAATAGCTGTATTGCGCGTTGTTGAACTTTGCGCCTGCATGGAGTTTTGTGTAGACGACTTCCACACCGCTGATTTTGAGTTTCGGGTGCTTGTCGACGGGGACGCCGCGTCCGTTGTCCGTCACTCGTGCGACGTTGTCGTCGAGGAGTTCGATGCGGACGGTATCGCCGTAGCCGTTGGACGCTTCGTCGATAGAGTTGTCGATGATTTCCCAAAGTATGTGGTGCATGCCTTTCGAGCCTGTCGTGCCGATATACATACCTGGGCGTTTTCTGACGGCTTCGAGCCCTTCCAAAACTTCGAGCCCTCCGGCAGTGTACTTGCTAACTTCTTGTTTTGCCATTTTTTACCTTTATGCCTTATTATTTTTCAAATCTTTGAACGACAAGCGCAGTATAACACTTCTTTCGCACTCTTTTCGGGACGACGCCACGTGCGTATGGGCGTGCGCTTGCTCGCATTATCTTATATCAAATAATTCAATATAACAATAACAAATCAATTTTAACACAATATCTTGTTTTTTTCAACCCTTATAAAGCACAAATTCTTGATTTTTTTAAATTTCACAGATTCGCCGACTCTATCGCCGCACTTTCCCCAAAAACGTGAAAATTTTGACTTGGAAACCCGTGACGGTTGTTCGATAATAGGCTTATTTATAAACTATTTGAACTTTTTTTAAATTGTTGTCACCTTTTTCTCATTTTTTTGTCACTATTATATAGAAGCATATAAAAAGGACATGACAACGCTCTGCTGTAAAAAACGTTACAGTCACAAATACCGCTGTTAAAATGAATTCAGGAGGATGATAAAATGAAAAAATCAATTCTATTTGCGTTGCTGTTGCTCGTTGCGCTAACCCTCACCGTGACGTTTGTGGGATGCTCCAACACTGCCACCCCTTCGCAAGAGCAGATTCCGCCAAACCCTGAACCCACATCACCCGAATTAAAATATGATCCGGACATACTTAACTATCCTTTAAATTCTAAAGAACTCGGCATTATTTTCCAAGATGGTTATGAACTTACCGACCAAAGCATATTGAAAACGGAACAAATAGGTTTTTTATCCGATCCGCAAGATTGCGATAAACCATATCTAATTGACTATATCGGGCACCCAAACACCCCTGATTATCGGGTTGTGTTTGTAGAAGAAATCGAACAGCAAATATTAATTGCATTAGAAGAATGGTCCAAACTGGATGTCGTAAAAGAACTACTACCAATTGGCGTCCAAGTTCCTTTTGATGCTTTCTCAATAGAAGAAATTCCGCCAAATGATGATGATTATTCTTATCAATGGGGACTAAATGCTACAAATGGAATAAACGTTGAAGGGGCTTGGCAATATACGACAGGATCTAACGGCACAATAAAAATTGGCGTTTTTGAAAATAATTTTTGATGCAAAAAATAAAATTTTGATATAGGAGGCAGAATATGAAAAAAAGATTTTTGATTATGTTGATTATTATAATGGCTGTTTTGGTCTTGACACTTGTGGGATGCTCCAACACTTCCTCCCCTTCGCAAGAGCAGATTCCGCCAAGCCCTGAACCAACCGCACTAAAATATAACCAGGATTGGCTTCATAAATATCCATATGAAGATGATAGGCTTAATGTAATTTTTCAAAATGATTACGTATTGGTTGATCAAAACATATTAAGGACTGATTCCATTGGACTTGTCTCAAATCCAAGCGATAATAATAAAGAGATACTTGTACAGAGTATTAACCATGTAGTCCAATCACAATACGAAGTTAGATTTATGCAGCACAATACACAACAAATAATAACCGTTTTAGAAGAATGGTCCAAATTGGATGTTGTGAAATACCTCTACCCGATTTATTCAATCACTACTGATCTTTTCTCAACAAATGATATTCCCCCAAATGATTACTACTATTATGCGCAATGGGGGTTAAGTTCTACAAATGGAATAAACGTTGAAAGGGCTTGGCAATATACGACAGGATCTAACGGCACAATAAAAATTGGGGTTTTTGAAAACAATCTTTGATGCAAATAATAAATTTTGATATAGGAGGCAGAATATGAAAAAAAGATTTTTGATTATGCTGATTATCATAATATCTGTTTTGGTCTTGACACTTGTGGGATGCTCCAACACTTCCTCCCCTTCGCAAGAGCAGATTCCGCCAAGCCCTGAACCAACCGCACTAAAATATGATCCGGACAGGCTAAACTACCCACTTGAAGCTCATAGACTTCAAATAGTTTTCCAAGATGGTTATGAACTTACCGACCAAAGCATATTGAAAACGGAACAAATAGGTTTTTTATCCGATCCGCAAGATTGCAATAAGCCATATCTAATAGATTATATATACCATTTCTATCAGTCATATTATGAGGTCAGATTTATACAACAAAACAAACAACAAATAATAACTGCATTAGAAGAATGGTCCAAACTGGATGTCGTAAAAGAACTACTACCAATTGGCGTCCAAATACTGGTTGATGACTTTGCGCCATCAGACGTCCCTCCAAATGATTACTACTATTATGCACAATGGGGGTTAAGTTCTACAAATGGAATAAACGTTGAAAGGGCTTGGCAATATACGACAGAATCTTCCAACACAATAAAAATTGGGGTTTTTGAAAATAATATTGATGTCAATCACAGCGATTTGGATGCATATTCAGGCAATTTGATGGCAAACACAAACCTCAACAACGCACACCACGGCACACACGTTGCCGGTATAATAGGCGCTATTGCAAACAACACGGGAGGTATTGCCGGCATAGCACAAGTAGAAATATATTTGTTAAATGGCATTGACTTTGAAAACAGCTTAACTTGGGCAACAAATAATGGTATAAAAATCATTAACGCAAGTTTCCATTTTACATATTCAAATGGTTTAATAGCGGAATCAAATCCTAATCATATAACTGCTATACAAACTTTTGAACAAAATGGAGGCATTATAATTGCCGCCGCAGGAAACAGCGGAGTCAATACGGACGTCAGTCCACAATATCCCGCCGGATATTCAAACTCTACGCTTTTCCCAAACATACACAACGTCATTTCTGTCGGCGCATATGATTATTACAATGCAAAATGCACGTTCTCGAATTATGGAGCAAACAGTGTGCAAATTTATGCCCCAGGCGACTCAATCATCAGCACTTTCCCGACAAGTTTATGCACCTCAGGCGTTTGCGAATCAGAACCCGGTTACGGCTATCACATTGGAGACGGATATCATTTGATGTCGGGAACGTCTATGGCTGCTCCATTTGTGACAGGGGTTGCCGCATTGTTGCTTTCACAAAATCCCACTATGTCTGTTGCCGAACTCAAAGTTGCAATCCTTGGGTGTGCAAATACAACCACTTGGAATATTAACAACACCAATTACAACATTAAAAAGTTAAACGCCGCAACATCCGTTGGTCATATTGCAAACAATGCACACGCATATTCATATTCACACACCAGCTCGCAGCACACCCCACTTGTACTACATGCGGTTTTGCATACACAGAAGCACACAATTTGACTTTGGAAATATCGAGTTATTATCACACTACAAAATGTTCCGTTTGCAATTATGTTCAAAGTAGCGCTCAACACACTTATACGTATTCGCAAAACGGACACGACGGCACGTGTAGCGTTTGCGGGCACCAGATTTACAATCATACGGCAGGAAACAACTATGTCAATATGGGCGTCAATTTGGGGCACCAAACAACCTGCACGGTTTGTTCGCAAACGTTTTCCGAACCGCATGACTGGTATTTTGCAAACAACAAGTATCATTGCTCCAAATGCGGAGCTATCGCATTGCATATCATCGAGCCTCTTTCAATAACCTTACCCGACGGAATGATGGCAACTCCTTCAAACGATCACTTGCCTTTCTTCTACAACGGGCACTGGTACGTTTGGGAAAACGGAACTTTGTATATGCTTGTAGAACTGTTTGAAGAATTGGAATTGTAAAACAACCTGTCACAACTAAAAGGCACTCAGTTGAGTGCCTTTTTTTATGGTTTTGCAAATAGAATAACGAAAAAAACATAACTGCGTGATTTAGATGAATAACGCGAAAACACCCTCTCGGGGCAATTCCAATGTACACAAACGTACATGAATTGAACTGAGAGGGTGTTGACAAAGTTAGTCGCTAAAACACGCAGTTATGCTATGAATTCGTTGAGTTTTTCAAGGAAATCATTATACACATCTTTGTTGTTGATTTCGTTGAGAATCTCGTGTCTGCCACCCTCATAGAGAGTTATGCTGAGATTTTCAACGCCGAGTTTGTGATACTGCTCGTAAAGCTTTTCAACAAGTTTGCCGTTTCCGCCGACGGGATCGTGGTCACCCGAGAAGAGAGCAATCGGTTTTTTGACGTCGATTTTGGCAAGATTTGCTTTCTTGTAGCTCGCTTTCAAGCCGTTCAAGAAGAACTTGAAAAACGCCACGGTCATAACGTAGCCGCACTCGTCGTCCGCAATATATTTTTCAACTTGCTTTCTGTCTCTCGAGAGCCAGCCGAAATCACCCTCAGCTTGATACGGTTTGTTGTAGGCGCCGAACGTGATTTTGTCAAGTAAATCCGCTCTCTTGTCGCCGTCCTTGGAATACAAGCAGTTTGCAAGCATGCAACCGACTGAAAGCAGCGCGCCCTTTTGGCAAGCGGAACCGCAGAGAATTGCGCCGACGTGCTCTTGGTCCTCCTCGATATATCTTTGGCCGACCATACTGCCGTAGCTGTGTCCGAGATATACGACGGGCAAACCGAATCTCTCTTTGAGAGCCTTCGTAATCGCGACCTCGTCTCTAACTGTGTCGTTGTAGATGTCGCCCGGATGATAGCCCTTGTTTCCCCTTGGAGAAAGCGGGCTCGTCGCGCCATGCGCACGGTGGTCGTCCGCAAATACGATAAAGCCGTTTGCATTCAAAAACTTTGCGAAATCGTCGTAGCGGGTCGCGTGTTCAGCCATGCCGTGTGAAATTTGGACAACGCCCTTTGCGTCTTTGACATCGTCCCAAAGATAGCATTGCAAGACTGTGCCGTCAAAACTTGTGAATTGTTCGTTTTTCATGTTTTTCTCCCCTGCCGCATAAGCGACGTGAATTTCTTTATATAGATTTAGTTTATCACATAGAGATTCAAATTTCAAGTCATAATCTTCGTTTGCAAACAATTTTTTGTGACAATCATATAAATATATGAAAAAGGAGACCTTATGACCTCAAAAACCGCAGTGTTCACGGGCGGAGGCACGGGCGGACACATCTACCCGAACCTCGCTTTAATACCTGATTTCAAAGAGCGCGGTTTCCGTCCCGTATACGTCGGCGGACAGGGCAAAACGCAGGAGCGCGAACTTGCAAAACTGAACGATATCCCTTTCTTTCAAGTCCCCACCGTCAAGTTTTCAAGGGCAAAATCTTTCGGGGCGATAAAGAACAACCTCACGATTCCGTCCACCTTGAAAAAGGGAGTGCGCGAAGCAACGGCTATTCTTGAAAACCTCTCCCCCGCTTTCGTGTTTTCAAAGGGCGGTTTCGTCTCGCTTCCCGTGGTGATAGCGGCAAAAAAACTCCGCATACCCGTCTTTGCTCACGAATCGGACAGGACGCTCGGACTCGCAAACAAAATCGCCAAACTCTGCGGCGCGAAAATCTTGAAAGGCAACCCAACCGCAACTTTTCAAGGCGAAGACGTAGGTATACCCTTGAGAAGGGAACTCTTTCAAGCGGAAAAAGCGTCCTCAATCGAACGCCTAAGCCTCGCGGAAAAGAACGCGGACGGCAAAAACGTGTTGCTTGTTTTGGGCGGTTCTTCCGGGGCGACGATCTTCAACGATTTCGTCGAAACGAAACTCGACGAACTCACTCGCAAGTATTTCGTATTGCACGTCGTGGGCAGGGGCAAAGGTAAGCCGGAAGAAAGAGCCGGCTATCTCCCCTTCGAATACGCGGACAATATTGCGGATTTCTACGCCGTGAGCGACGTCGTGCTGTCCCGCGCGGGGGCAACCGCCACGTTTGAACTTTCCGCCCTAAAAAAGCGCGCCGTATTCGTCCCCTTACCCAAAGGCGCGTCAAGGGGCGACCAAATCTACAACGCCGAGCTCGCGCAAAACTACGGGGCAACCGTAGTGCTTCAAACGGAGAACGAAAAGACGTTTTTCGACAATCTTGTCCCCGCCGTCGACGTTGCGCTTGCAAATCCGCCCATGCGCCCCATCTCAAACGACACGAACGGAAAGATTGTAAACTTCGTATGTGATAGTCTTGCCGAGTAGGTGGACTATATGCAAAAACAAAAAACTTTGGCAAAATGGTTGGCAGTCGTGCTACTGCTTATGGTGGCGATTGCCTGCTACGTGGCACTCAATGCGCTCTTCAAAAAGGACGCCGTGCAAAACGGAACGCCCGCGAGCGCGGAAAACAAGACGGAAACTCAAATCTCAAACGATTCATCCCCTTCCGTCTCCGAACAGAAACTTCCCGTATATTCTATTTTCCCAAGACGCGCGGAACAGATAGGAACGGCAAACGTCCAACACGTTGGCGGAGAGGCGGACGAAAAGTTTTTGACGTCCTACGTTTTGGGCGAAAAAACTTACGTCTTTTTCTCGTCGTCGTCGAAAGAATACGACGTAAAGAGACAAGGGCTGTATCTTGCCGTCTTTTTGAACGACTATCTTATGGGGATCGAACAAGTTGCGGAGAGCGAAGAAGAATACCTGTCCTCCACTCTAACTAAAGACGGCATACTCCTCGCGACCAAAAACTCCGCGCAAACGATATTTAGGCAAATCTCTCAAAGCGGTGAGACGACCAAAAAAGCGATATGCGAAAAAGTCGACGAGGCAAAACTCACGATAGACCAACCCGCGAAAAACGCACGCGCATTCTTTATCGCGGACGGGTATCTCGGCACTTTGACGATTGACGACGATTTTGCCGTCAACAAATCAAACTGTGCCTACAAAACGCAAAACGGAAGCATTGAATATCTCCTTGATTTTCAAAGCCATAAACTGCTTTTTCTGCAAAACGGAAACGACGTTGAGATTGTCAGTTATTCGCAAAACAGCGGTTTTACCGCCATAAACGTGCAGATAAACTGCTCGTTCAAGCAAGTTCTTCCCAACACAAACAATTCAATATTCTCTTTTGCAACGCTCGTTTCAAGCGAAACTTCGGGCGAAACTTCAGGCAGAATTTGCACCTTTGACGCAGGCGGAACTCTAATCTCATATTGCAATTTGCAGGACGTAAACGAAGGCGTTTTGAAGCAGGACGGAGATATGATTTTGCTTTTTACCCCCGACAAGGAATACAAATTCTGCTCGCATTTGGAACTCGTGTCGCAGGAAGATTATGCCGCCCAAAACTCGCAATTCGTATTTGATATTCGGCTTGAAAACTTGGAAGGGACTTCCCTTTTCGTGCGCACGGACGGAATATCTTTTCAAGTCGTCGATTTAGATTTGAACGTATTGTTTTCCGCAAAAGGGAAAGGCGTTCGGGCAGAATTTAAAACCTACTCGCAAACGTCCCTTTCCACTTCAAAAAGGCTTCTCGTATATTACGAAGCAAGAAATAACGACGTCTTGACGTATATGGCTTTCGGCGGCTACGACGCGTTTATGGTCGACCTCGCAACCTGACGGCGATACATTTCCTGCAAACCGCCTCACTTGTCTGTTGACAGCGTGAGGTTTTGGAGTTATAATGTTTGTATGAGCAAGAAAAAGGCACAAGCACAGGAACAGCCGTACACCAATATGGGCGCGAGAAAAATCGTGCTTCTTTTGGGAGTTGTCATCACGCTTATAGGTTTTATCGGCGTGCTTCTCGGCGTACTCGTGCTCTTCGTGCCCGGGATGAACGTCCTGAAAGATATGCGTCCTATCGTACAACTTATCTACCTTATGGCTGCCGGCTTGAGCGCTTGCTTCGTGGGTATCGTCCTTACCGTTGCGGGCGCGAATACGATGAAAGGGCTTGCGCGTTTGACGTTTTTCCTCGGCACGGTAGCGTTTATCGTGGGGGCTGCGTTGCTTGTCATATCGCTGTTCTTCAATACGCTATTGCCTCTCGAGGCTATGCAAAGACTCGCTCAATAGAATCGACAAATTGAAAAGCGCACGAAATCGTGCGCTTTTTTATTTTGTCTTTTCGGTTTCAAACTCGTATTTTTATTTTAAATTCAGGTTTCAAGTTTCAACCAAAAAACTACTCTGTCGTTTCGGCGGGCAAATCTTGACTTTCGTCCTCGTCTTCGTCGAGAGCCCTGAAATACTCCTCGTTCTTGACGGGCGGGAGATTGGTCTTGTTTTTGAGTCCCTCCACGACAAAGTGGCAGACGAGCCCTGTGACGAACCCCGCAATCGCCCCTGCGACGAGCATATACGGGAGATAGACGAGCACGCTTTGCCCTATTATCAAAGTGGCGACGAGTATCTGCATTGCGTTGTGGAGCATCGCCCCCGCAACGGATATCCCAGTAGTGCTGAAAAACCCGCTCTTTGCAAGCAAAACCATGGCGGTGTACGCAACTAGCGCGGACGGGACGGACCAAAGCATAGACGCGAAATTTGCCGAGAATACCGCTGTCAAAAAGCATTTGAGCAGGAGCACGACGTAGCCCTGCCATACCCCGACGAGCAAGAAGCAGGCAAGCAACACGACGTTGCCGAGCCCGAGTTTTGCGTACGGGAGCGCGGGCACGATTGGAGGAAGCATATTTTCAATCAATCCGACTATGAGCGCGAGCGCAAGGAAGAGTCCCGACAGCGCAATCTTTTTGGCGGTGAACGTGTTCAACCGCATTTTTTTGTTTGCAGAATTTCTCACGTTATCGCATCCACCTTTTTCGACACTGTCTTTATGACGACCTTGTTGGGCAAGCAGACAATCATTCCGCCGTCCTTCCCTATCGGCGAAGAATGCACGCAAAGTTGCTCGTCGCAATCGCTGTGTTCGACGAAAACCTTGCCGTTTTCGACCTTGACGGTCATCTTGCCGTCGAGAATTTCAAGCGTGGTATCGACGTTCAAATCAAGTTGATATTTGAGTTCGCCGTCGATATAGACCTCGGCGTATTGCGACTTGTGCCCCGTTGCCAAAATTATCGTCAAAACGACTGCGACAATAACAACGACAAGGAGCAGAGCGTCTCCCCATTTAAACATTGATTTGAGCATGGATTTGCCCTTCCCGCTTGTCGTTTCCGTCCGTTTCATATTGCCCTTTGAAAATCAAATTATCTTTCCGGCTTAAAATCATCGAGGTTGAAAGTCGTATACCCAAACTCGCCGTCAATAAGGACAGCAGACACGGGGTAGCGCCCTTCTTGCGACAGTCTGTTCAAGAGGTCAAGCCCCTTTTCCTTGCCCAAAACCACGACGGCGGTTGCAACCGCGTCGGCAAAAGCGCCGTTTGTCGACACGACGGTGGCGGACACTATTCCGCCCTCTCCCGACGTATTTGCGGGGCGTCCAGTCTTGGGGTCTATAATGTGGTGATAAAACTCTTTTCCGCTCTCCGTATTCACGACGTAATAGCGTTCGTAGTCTCCACTCGTCGATATGCACTCCCCGTCTCCGAGGGTGAGCGTGCCGAAATATGCGGTGCCAAAAGACCTGTCCTCTCTTCTAGTCGGGTTTGCAACGCCTATCGTATAGTTTTTACCCTTTACGGAGATGTTTCCGCCGAGGTTTACGAGCAATTTTTTCGCGGACACCGTATCTGTCGCAAAATCGCCCGCGTAGCCCTTTGCAATTCCGCCGAAATCGAGTTTTGCCCCTTGAATGAGTTTCGTTATCGTATTGTTGTCGTAGTCCGCATTAAACGCCCTATTCAGTCCCACGAGCGACAATTTGTCTGAAATATCGCTTGAGGACGGAGGGGTAAAGTCGCTCCCCACGGCCTTAAACTGTCCGCCGCCGAACTGCCAAAGCAGCACGAGCGGATATACGCTCGGGTCGTACGCGCCGTTTGACTTGTCGAACACGTACTCCGCGATACGCATAATCTCCATCGTCTCGGTGTGGCAGGAGACGGGAACGCCGACCTCCGCCGAATTTATTCGCCACAAATCGCTGTTCTCGACGGTTGGAGAGAGTATACTCTCCAAATCGTTCATATATTCGTAAATCTTGTCCGCGTCCTGCTTGGGAGTAGAAGACGATTTTATGTCAACGGTGAGATTTGTGTTGAATACAGTATAATACCTCGTTGACGAGCAAGCCGTAAACGAGGCGATACACACTGACAAAATTATTAAGACGAAAAAGATTTTTGCGTATTTCACTATTGAAAAAACCTCGCCCGTCTGCCCCATACGGGTTCAAACGGACGAGTTTAGATTATGCCTTTGTGAAGATTATGCCGACTGTGCCGGGACCTGCGTGCGCGCCTATAACCGGACCGACTGGTTGACGCCATATCTCAACTTTGAGGTCGGGATGATTCTCTTTGAGTTTTGCAAGCATATCTTCCGCCGCATCGCCGTTTTGCGCGTCGAGAATGCTTATCGGTGCGCCGTCGATATTCTTGTACTCAGCGTCAAATTGGTCGAGCATATAGCGAATTGCCTTTTTCATACCGTTCTGCTTGGAACAGAGGTCAAGTTTTCCGCTATTATCAACGGACAAAACCGGCTTGATTTGCATAAAGTTGCCGATCTTTGCCTTTGCTGGTGAAATTCTTCCGCCACGGGCAAGATATTTCATATCTTCGACCACGAAATAGATGCCGATATGGTCGACGATGCTCTCGAGATACTTGTAGGTCGCTTCGATGTCGTCGCCGTGTTCGCGGCAATACTTTGCGCCCATGTAGACGACGAGTCCCGCGCCCATACAGATATTCTTCGTGTCGAATTGCAGGTATTTGACGTTTGGATATTCCGCTCTCAAATCGTTGAGCGCAAGTTCGAGATATTGGAAAGTCCCCGACATCGCGTTTGAAAACGTCATATATAGTATATCTTCACCCTTTTCAAAGTAAGGTTTTAAAATTTCATAATAGTTGGCTTGATTGAGTCCCGCGGTTGATGCGCTCGCACCGTTTCTCATTCTCGTAAAGAAATCGTCGATGTCAGTCTCTTCGCCGAGGTCCGCAAGTTTTTCTTCGCCGTCGATGAAGTACGGCATTCTTATAACTTTAAGATCGTATTCGTTTGCGTGGGTATACCAAAGTTCGCAATCGGTATCACAAAACAAAATTGCCATTTAAACTCTCCTTTTGTGCGCGTATACGCGCTTCAATACCGTTTAATTCTATTATAAATAAGTTGTTTTGTCAAGGAATACCGCGCGACTTCCCTGTCCGATGAAAGAAACGAAAAATAAAAAAACCTCAAAAAACGAAAAGTTTTAATATTCGTTTAAGATTTGGCGAATAATATTTGAGCATAAAACAAAAACCATTTAAGAGGTGTCTCTATGAGCGACGACTTCAACAATTTCTTCGACGACCAAAGACCGGAAGAACAACCAAACACTCCGATATATCATACCCCCGAGCCGAGACGCCCGAAAGCAAACGTGGCGGTCATCGTCAGCATAGTTTTCGGCATCGTGATGTGCTTAGTGGTTATCGTCAACGTACTCGTGCTTGCAACGCTCAAGCAATCGATTGCGGACCAATATGCCGAGAGTTTGACCGAGAATATGAAAGAACAGTATTCTCAGGCAATAAACGACGCGCTTGAAAACTCCGATATCGTGGACAATATCGTGGACCAAGCGTCAGCAAACGCGGCAATCGTGCTTGAAAACTCAATCGGCACTATTGCAAATCAACAGGTCGCTCCGTCCGTCGCAAGACTTTATATGTACACTTCGTCCACGGCGAACATTTCAAACGAAGCGTACGCGGGACTTGCAAGCGGCTTCCTCATAACGGACACCGACGAAGCGGGCACGCTTCAAAGATACCTCGTCACAAACGCCCACTGCGTGAGATACGAGAGCGCGACATCAACGAGAATTGATTTTTGGCGCACGCAAACGACGTATTCTTGGGCAAGCTACGGCACGATAGTATGCATCTTCGAGGGCGACAACAACGTGTACAGACTTGAAATAGTGGCGTACGGCGCATACACGGGCGACTATCTCGCGGCGGAAAACGATCAGCCCGACCTTGCTCTCTTGAGAATCGTAGGCGTTCAACAACAGGCAACCGTCGTGAACACCAATCAACCCTCCAACGAGGAGCACCCCTCTTTGAAGATAGCCTACAACGACTCTGTCGTTGAGCGCGGTATGGACGTTGCGCTCGTCGGCAACCCGCAAGGCATGGGAGACGGCAACAGCATAGCAATCGGCGTCGTGTCTCAAACGGGTATTACGATTTCAAGTTGGGGTTCGGGCAAATTCGTCATGACGGACGCGGCAATCAACGGCGGAAACTCCGGCGGTCCTATGGTCAACGGCCTCGGCACGGTAGTCGGCGTCGTCGAATCAAAGATTGTCAGCGAAAAGATTGAAAATATGGGCTTCGCGCTCTCTGCGGGAACGTTGCATGATTTCCTCGGCTGGGCGGAAACCGAAAACAGTATCACTTTAAACCTTGTATAAAAACCAAACGAATTTCTTATTTTAGTTCTCTCCAAAATTTAAAATGCGCTACAAAGTAGCGCATTTTAATATGCAATTTCCGACTACTCAATATTGTCTTGCAACCGCCAAGAGTTCACGATCTCCGAACATAATGATATAATCGTCTTCGTACTCGTAGAGCGCCCAATTTGCACACAATTCTGCGTTTTCCTCGGCGCTCTTGTAGGCTTTGCACTTTTCCATAATCCACTTTGCGCCGTCCTTGTCGGAGGCATAGATTACGTAAAGCAACTTCGTATTTACGGTCTCTCCGCCATTTTCCTCGGACTCCTCATCACCGTTCTCTTCCTCAGAAGCACCCATAGTCACGACCAAAATGTCCTTAATATTGATGCCCTTCGACTGCCAGCCTGTTATGACAGGGCAGGTGCGAGAATACGTGACCGTTGCGCCGTATTCTTCCATTCTCTTCTTGAGATTGTCCTTCCTCATCCCGATTTTGAGACAAGCTGTGAGCATGCACGTCAAAACTGCGACGAGCAATACGGCAACGACTATTAAGATGACGCTCTTTTTGTGTTTCATAGTTTAATGATAAATCTTGAAGGCAAATATGTCAATAGTTTTGTTTTATACAAAACTCAAATTGGCAAAATCTGTATCGTATGAAACGGGAAATCGCTCACACGATAATAACAGGAGGATGAAGTTATGAAAAAATCAATGCTTATCGGCACAGTACTTGGAGTTGTCGCAGCTACAGCGATATACAGCAGTATGTCTAACAATTCCGTCAAAAGACTAAAACGCGCCTTTATTCGCAAACTTGAAGATACGATTATGTAATACGAGTCCTCTTTCAAGCACGATACGTGTTTTTATAATAAATATTTAATACACGTATCGTGCTATAATTCACGGTACATACGTCGAATAATGCTGATATATATTTGTCTAAACAGCAGATAATATTGACAAAACCGTACTGTTCAGTAGGTTTTTTGTTTTGAAAGAAGAAAATATATGATACACTTATCGTGTTTTAAATGAATAAAAGAAACGCCCTCTTCGGGCGTCCTAAACGATATTATTTTGCAGTGCCTTCGGCAACGCGTCTTCTATAATCGTTGACAGCTTCTCTTATTGCCTCTTCCGCAAGCACGGAGCAATGTATCTTCTGCGGAGGCAGACCTTCAAGCTCCTCGATGACCTCTTTGTTTGTGAGCGCGAGCGCTTCTTCGACGGTCTTGCCGATTATCATTCCCGTCGCGGTAGAACTTGACGCGACTGCCGCCGCGCACCCGAACGTCTTAAACTTCGCGTCCTTTATGACGTTGTCCTCAATGCGAAGGGTAATTTGCATGATATCTCCGCAAACCTCGTTGCCAACCGTTCCTATACCGTTGTAGTTTTCAACCTCGCCCATATTCTTCGGGTCTTTGAAAACTTCCATAACCTTTTCATTGTACATAATCTGTCTCCTAAAACTCTGCGTTTTTGTGTATTTTTTTGAATCTTCCGTTATTTCTTGTATAGCGGAGACATGGCTCTTAATTTTTTCACGATTTTGACGAGTTCATCGACTGTATAGTCGACTTGCTCCATCGTATTGTGTTTTCCAAACGTAAATCTGATTGAACCGTGCGCCGTACCGACGGGGACGCCGATAGACAAGAGTGTTCTCGACGGTTCAAGCGAGCCCGACGAACAGGCTGAGCCCGACGACGCGGAAATGCCCGCAAGATCGAGCGAGAACAAAATCGACTCGCCTTCTATATATCTGAAACTGAAACTTGCGTTATTGGGCAATCTCTTTGAGGTGTCCTTTGCGCCGTTGTACATAATATCGTCGATTTCCGCTCTGACTCTCGCCACGAAATGGTCGCGTAAGGACGCGACGTACTTGGCGTCCTCCTCCAAGTTGTTCACCGCATCTTCAAGCGCGACGGACATACCGACGATACCCGGAGTGTTGGACGTTCCTCCCCTGTGCGCGCGCTCTTGCTCGCCGCCGGACAAGAATTTTTCCATCTTCACTCCGTTTCTGATATACAAAACACCCATTCCCTTTGGGCCGTAGAACTTGTGAGCGGACATCGAGAGCATATCGACGCCCAAATCTTTGACGTCGTATCTCACAGCACCCGTCGCCTGAACCGCGTCCGTATGGAACAATACGCCGTGTCTATGCGCTATCTCGGCAAGTTCCTTGATGGGTTCAATCGTGCCGATTTCGTTGTTTGCGAACATTACGCTCACGAGCACCGTATCTTCTCTTATTGCTTTTTCGAGGTCGGCGGGGTTTACGAAGCCCTCGTTGTCGACTGGAAGATATGTCACTTCCCAGCCGTATTTTTCAAGTTGCTTGCAAGTCGTATAGACTGCCGGATGCTCGATAATGCTCGTGATGATATGCTTGCCCTTGTTTTGATATTGAAGCGCCGCGCCTTTGACAGCCCAGTTGTCCGCCTCTGTGCCGCAAGAGGTAAAGTATATCTCGCTCGGCTTCGCTCCGATACATTTTGCAATGAGTTGACGCGCGTCGTTGACCGCCTTTGCTCCGTCTCTGCCGTAAACGTGCTGAGAATTCGGGTTGCCGAAAATCTCCGTGAAATACGGTTTCATCGCTTCAAAAGCCTTGGGTGAAAGCGGAGTGGTCGCCGCGTGATCAAGATAAATGCTCTGCATAATTCCTCTTATATTTTGTCCAAATCACATCTTATTAGCCGAATCTGCGGCTGAAAAATGTGAAACATCTTTCATATTTTCTACAAATAGTTATAACATATACCAATCGTAAAGTCAAGCGTAAACGTCATTTTGTCCGTCAAAATAATGAATTATTTTGGTTTAGGCAAAAAAATCGCCCGAACAAACGTTCGGGCGTCAATAGGCTGTATTCTTTTATTCCTCGTCGTCGAGTTCTAAAACGGCGTTGTGGTAGACGTTTTGCACGTCGTCGTTTTCGTCGAGCATATCAAGCATACGCTCGATTGTCGCCTGTTGTTCTTTGGTCGGATTAACGTAGTTGTCCGGCACCATCGACGACTCTGCGGAAAGCACTTTCACGCCTGCTTCTTCGAGGGACTTTCTGACCGCATTCACTTGGTTAGAATCCGTATAAACCTCAAAAACTTCTTCGTCGTCGCTGTTGATGTCTTCCGCGCCTGCGTCGAGAGCGTAGAGCATGAGATCGTCCTCCGTCACGTCCTCTTTGGAGATGGTGATGACGCCCTTTCTCTTGAACATAAAGGAGACGCATCCCGTCGTGCCCATTGAACCGCCGAACTTGTCGAAAATGTGTCTGACGTCGCCTGCCGTACGGTTTTTGTTGTCCGTAAGCGCTTCGACGATGATTGCCGTTCCGCCTACGCCGTAGCCCTCGTAAATCATCTCTTCGTAGTTGATTGAGCCGAGTTCGCCGCTTGCCTTCTTGATCGAACGCATGATGTTGTCGTTTGGCATATTGTTGTCTTTTGCCTTCGCGATAACTTGGGCGAGTTTGCTGTTGCTATTCGGATCGGCGCCGCCTTCTTTGACTGCAACCGCTATTTCTCTGCCTATTTTTGTGAAGACGTTCGCGCGAGCCGCGTCGGTCTTACCTTTCTTCTGTTGAATATTGTGCCACTTGCTGTGTCCGCTCATAATAAATCTCCTATATTGTCCTATACATCGCGACGGACGTCGCAACCGCCACGTTCAAAGATTCCACGCCGTTTTTCATCGGCAAAGAATACACCGTGCGGGCGACGCGCTTGAATTCGTCGCGTACACCGTGAGCCTCGTTTCCCGCCACGAAGAGGACGGGCGACTTGATATTCTCTTTGAGAATATTCTTCCCATCCATATCGAGCACCGCGCTGTTCGACTCTTTTATGAGCCTTTTTGCGGTTTCTGCGTCGATTTCGCAGGCGTTCACCTTGAAAAGTCCCCCCAGCGTCGCCCTCACGACTTTTGGCGAATACACGTCGACGGAATCGACGAGATATACGTCCTTAAAATCGCAAGCCGCCGCCGTCCTGAATATCGTACCCACGTTTCCCGGGTCCGCGATACCGTCGAGCAAGAGTGCGTTTCCAGTCGGAGCCTTAAACTCCGCGCTTGGAATTTTGCACACCGCGACGATTCCATACGGGGTCGTCGTGTCCGCGAGAGTGTTCATAACGCTTTCGGTCACAAACAATATTTTTGCGTCCGCGTGTGCAAGGGATAAGGCGCGAGCCTCGTCTTCACGCTCGGCAGTCGCAAAGATAAACTCTATTTCGACGCTTGCGGATAAGTCCTTCAAAAGGTTTTTCCCTTCCGCGAAAAACAGCCCCGTCTCACGCCTGTTTTTCTTTTCGGCAAGAGACTTGCAAAGCTTTACGTATTGGTTCTTTGCGGAAGAAACGATTTCCATTTGGCTTACGGTTAAACTATGAGAGAAACGCTCGCGCGTTTCTCTCACGATGTTTTTTAGGCAAGAGCCTTCTTTGCGTCTTCGCAGAGACTGGAGAACGCTTTCGGGTCGCTGATTGCGATTTCGCTCAAAACCTTGCGGTTGAGGTCGATACCCGCGAGTTTCAAACCGTGCATAAGTCTCGAATAGGACAAACCGTTGAGACGTGCGCCCGCGTTGATACGTGCGATCCAAAGTCTTCTGAAATCACGTTTCTTTTGCTTTCTGCCGACGAATGCGTATACGCCGGACTTCAAAAGTTGTTGCTTTGCAACACGATAAAGGGCATGCTTTCCGCCATAATAACCCTTTGCTTGTTTCATTATTTTTCTGCGCTTTTTGATTGCGCTGACTGCTCTTTTAATTCTCATACGTCACGTCCTCCTTATTTGTACGGCAAGAGTTTCTTGACTTCGCCGCATCTTGTCTCGTCGACGTATTCGATGGAACGAAGTTCTCTTTTTCTCTTTCTGGTCTTCTTTGTAAGAATGTGGCTGTGTGCGGAATGTCCTCTCTTATAGAGTCCGCTCGCAGTGACGTGGAAACGTTTTTTTGCTCCGCTATGTGTTTTCTGTTTTGGCATAAGACTGCCTCCTCTATTATTTTGCATTGCCCAAAGGGCTACAATTATTTTTTTGCCTGTGGTGCGAGAATCGCAAATATCATTCTGCCTTCTTGCGTCGGGGCTTTCTCAACTGTGACGGCGACTCTTTCCGCCACCATCGCAATATAATCCTCGACGATTTTGACTGCGATTTCCGGGTGCGCTTGCTGGCGACCTTTGAGACGTATCGACGCTTTGACCTTGTTGGAGTCCGAAATGAATTCCGCCGTTTGCTTGGCAAGGCGTTGCGTATCCCCGATGTCAATCGTTGCGGACAAGCGAATCTCCTTGATTTCGACTATCTTTTGGTTTTTCTTCGCCTCTTTCTCGCGCTTTTGCTGGTCGTAGCGGTATTTGCCGTAGTCCATAAGCTTGCAAGTTGCGGGGGTGAAGCCGTTGTCCGTCTTTTTGGAGTCGGCAACCTTGCAGAGGTCGTAGCCCTGTTCTTCGGCAATGTTTCTCGCTTCTTGAATGGAGATAATGCCATATTGCTGACCTTCCGCTCCGATAAGTCTCACTTCGCGTTCTCTGATCTGTTCGTTGATTTGTAGTTCTTTCAAACTTACTCCTTTGCTCATTTGAGCATAAAAAATGTCGGCAACAAAAGTCCCGACACACAAAAATCAAGTATATATTTGACTTCGTGACCACTTGGCGTTAGCCGGTGGTGAAAGGCGGATACCTTTGCTTGCCTCGTTATACTATCAAAAAAATTTTTCAATGTCAACTAAAAACCGCAATTTTTTCTTCGCGCGAATAATAAATATTCTAAATTGTTATCTTGACTTGGCGCAGGGGTTAGGTTAAAATGATACTATAAAACAAAAATTTCAAAGAATATCGCACTTATGACAAAGGTTTTTGAAGAGTTAAAAGAGTTTTTTAGAGCGCAAAAGGTTCTGTTTACAGTGAGCCTTATCGTTGCGCTTTCTCCCGTTGTCTTTTTGTTTGCGAGCTGGTTTTTCCTCTTTGAAAAAATGTATTATACCGAGCCTTATATGCCCGCACTCGTCGGAGCGGGCGTCTTTATAGCGTTCATCATTTGGGTTTTGGACGTAATCTGGTGGCACAAGAGATTCGTTTTGTGGCTGAGTCTCGTATGGGGTGCGCTGTCGTTTGTCGGCATATTCACCCTGCTCGCAGTCGCACTCTCAAAATTCTCATATTTCTTTATCGCGGGAATGCCGTACTTTGTTTGCATATTCTTGATTGTCTGCACGATAATCGCGTGGCGCGGCGGCATACGCTTTCACCTCAACAAAATCGGCTATCGCATATTCTGCATTATTCTCACCTTGGCGGTTATCGTGACTTCGATATTTGGGATATTCAATCTTCAACCCGTATATTACAAGTCCGACGCGGTGGTTTTTGCCGTCGAGGACGAATATCAAATCTGCTGGAGCACTTCGACCACGACGACGGGCTGCGTGCAAATCGGCGACAAAGTGTACTCAGACTCGGACGCAGGCGCGCTACACGTCGCAAAAACCCACAAAGTGGTCGTTCCCCGCGCCGTTTTGGACGAAGCAAAGGCGTATACCGTCGTATCGTCGGGCGTCGCGACCAACAGGGCGTATCTCATTTTGAAAACCTCAACGGTTCAAAAACAGTATGCTTTCCGCCCCGTAGATACGTCTGACGGGTTTCAAATTTACAATATGAGCGACAACCATCTCTACAAGGGCGCGGCAATCAGAGCCTCTAAGTACTGGGGAGACAAACTTGACTTGCTCATCGCAAACGGCGACCTAATAAACGACGTGTCCGACGAGTGGCAAATTGCAAATATGTACGACGTCCTCGCAAGAATAACCGGCAGTTCTCGTCCCGTAGTCATATCGAGGGGAAATCACGAAGCATACGGTTCTGACCTCGCAAATTTGCCCCGCTATTTCGGCTCGTACGATGGGAATTTCTACTATACCGTGCGCTTTGACGATACGATGTTCGTAGTGCTCGATCTCGGCAACGACCAAAAGAGTTCAAGCCCCGTCATGTCTACGACGTACGACTTTGACGAGTATAGACGCACCGAAAAAGCATGGCTTGAAAACCTAGCAGCAAACAATACTTGGCAGGCGGACGGTATAAATCACGTGATTGCCGTATGTCACATACCTTTCCCCATAAACCTTCAAAAGTATTTCGGCGACGTCAGCGGAAGTATGATGCACTCACTAGAAACTATGGGCACCGAGTTTATGCTTACGGGGCATAGACACAAAATCCTCTTCTGCGAGCCGAACACGCAAGAAAACGTCGCGTCCTTCCCCCTCGTCATAGGCTCGATACGCAGCGACGACAACCCTGACCACGAGAGCCTCGGCGGTACGCGTTTTACAGGGACTGCGGTTTTGATTGACGACTCGAATATCAACGTGCGGTTCACAAACAGCAAGCACGAGGTTTTGAGTGATTATTCAATATGATTAGCAACAAAAAAACCGCTCATATGAGCGGTTTTTATTTTTGCTTTTTTTTTATTTTATCGACTTGTCGGCAACCTCTTTCAATGCGTTTAAAACGAATTCGTCAACGGTCATAGTCCCCAAATCTCCAAGTGAACGATGACGCACGGCAACTGTACCGTTTTCTGCTTCCTTGTCGCCTATTACAAGAACGTACGGCACCTTTGCAAGTTGAGCGTCGCGAATTTTTTTGCCGAGTTTTTCGCTTCTCACGTCCGCTTCCGCACGTAAACCTAAAGAAAGCAATTTGTTGCGAACGGCGTTGACCTGCTCGTTGGTTCTGTCCGTCAAGGACGCCACTCTCACCTGTTCGGGAGCGAGCCACAACGGGAACGCGCCGTTATACTTTTCGACGAGCATCGCAAGCGTGCGCTCGTAGCACCCAATCGACGAACGATGAATGATGAGCGGTCTTGCCTTTTCGCCGTTTTCGTCGATGTAAATCATGTCGAAACGCGTCGCGAGCGCAAAGTCAATCTGCACGGTGAACAACGTGTCTTCCTTGCCGTGTACGTTCTTGCCCTGTACGTCGAGTTTCGGTCCGTAGAAAGCGGCTTCTCCCTCCGCCTCAACGTAGTTTATGCCGAGGTCGTCGAGAATTTTGCGCATTGCGTTTTCCGCTCTCGTCCAGTCGCGTTTTGTGCCGACGTACTTTCTCGGGTGATGTTCGTCCCAGCGCGAGAAACGATAGGTGACGTCGTCTTGAATGCCAAAAACCCCCATTAGATAGCGGATAAGTTCGACTGCGCCCGCAAATTCCGTTTCGAGTTGTTCAGGCGTGCAAACGATATGTCCGTCCGACAAAGTGAACTGGCGAATGCGCGTAAGTCCGTGCATTTCACCGCTCGCTTCCTTTCTGAACAAGGTCGCGGTTTCGGCGTATCGTATCGGCAAATCGCGATAACTCTTGAGCCCGTTTTTGTATATCGTAAACTGGAACGGACAGGTCATCGGACGGAGACAGAGTATCTCGTCGTCCACGTCCTCCTCGCCGATATAGAACATCTTGTCCTTGTAGTGGTCCCAATGCCCCGAAGTGATGAACAGATTGTTTTTGGACATGATGGGAGTCTTGGTGAGAAGATATCCGCGCTTTTGCTCCTCGTCTTCGACGAAGCGTTGCATAAGTTGCAAAACGCGCGCGCCCGCCGGCATAAACAATGGCAATCCCTGCCCTATGTTCTCGTCCGTCATAAACAAGCCGATTTCTCTGCCGACCTTGTTGTGGTCTCTCTGCTTTGCCTCTTCGAGTTCTTTGAGATAGGCGTCGAGATCCGCCTTTTTCTCAAACGCGGTCCCGTATATTCTCGTGAGCATCTTATTCTTTTCGTTGCCCTGCCAGTATGCACCGGTCAGCGAGGTTAGTTTGAACGCCTTGACCTTGCCTGCAGACCTCAAAAGCGGATATTCGCTCGTATCGTAGAATTCCGCGTGCTTATAAGCGGTTATCGTTTCGCCTTTCAAACTTGCCAAATGCTCCGCCTTGTATATCATTTTGGACTTTGCAACGAACTTTTCGGCGTCTTTGCGCTTGCCCACGACCTCAGTTATCGGCAGATTTGCCTTTATGATACTGCGCATTTCCGTCTCGATTTTTTCAAAATCTGTTTGCGCGATAGGCAGACGGAAATCAAAATCGTAGTAGAACCCGCTTTCGTCCGTTCCTCCGCTTGCGAGTTGTGCCGTCGGGTAGACGTTTCTCACCGCTTGAGCGAGCACGAAAGCCGCAGTCGAACGATATACGCGCTTGCCCAAATCGTCCGCAAACGTGACGGGTTCAAACCTACAGTCCCTGTCGACTAAGTGCATCAAAGAAAAACACTCGCCGTCAAGTTTGCAGGCAAGAATGTTGTTTTCAATTTTCAGGTTTTTGGCTATTTCAAACGCCGAAATCGGCGCGTCAAATTCTAATGTTCTGTCTTCAAAAAAAACTTTCATATATCCTCCGCGCAGTCAGCCGAACGACAGCCGTACGCACACAAATTGTAAGGGCATTATAATTGCAAAATGCCCGCAAGTCAAGCAGGAAAAAATAATATTTTATTTCAATTTATTTTGTGATGTAAATCTGATTAAATACTATATATTGAATATGAAAAATATGCTCTCCGAAAAGAGCAAGCGATTTGCACACAATTGTTGTGAGCGACAAAGTTTGAAATGCAAAATAAACAAAACCGCTCAGGTTGGATGAAGAGCGCGAAAAAGCCCGTTTGCGAGGGATGAGCGGACGCTTCGCGTCTTTCCACTCAAACGCAAGGTTGTTGCGAAATACTTTTTAAAACAAGAAATCACAATTAATGTTTAAAAAATAAACTTGCGTGCGAAGAAATGAAAGAATTGCGACAAAAAATTAAGCGCTCCCATATTGGGAACGCTTTTAAATCGTTGCGATTTTTGAATAGACAAAGCTATTCGCCAAACCGTGCGGTTTTACTTGATGACGAAGGCAAGTTCGTGCACCTTGCCCGCCTTAACTTTGTATTGCGGTTTGACGCAAGCAAGCGCGGGAATATCGCCGCCCACACCGCGTTGTTTGCCGTCGATTGAGACCTCAATCTTTCCTCCGTGAACGAGTTCGTGCGCGTGCGTCGCCGCTTCGAGTTCCTCTCTCGTGTAGTCGTGAACGCTGAATTCAAACGGCTTGTCCGTCGCTTCAAATCTGAGCCCGTCCTTTCCGCCGACTACGAGATAACGGGTGTCGCAGTGGTTGCCGTTCTCCTGCGGTACGAGATAGTCGTGTTCGAAGTCCGCAATCTTGCCGGAGTATACGCCGAGTTTTGCGGAGACCTTTCTGTCGCAATAGTTCTCGTGAGGACCGCGCCCGAAGAATTCCACGCTGTCTCCGACATCGAGTCCCATTCTGAAACCGTAGCGCGGAAGTCCGAACTTGTGAGGTTTGACGCGCATAGAGACCTTTATTCCCTCTTCACCCGCTTCGTAGGTCGTGTGGAGCATGCTGAGTTGTAAACCGCACGACCAATCGATTTCGACTGTCTTGTCCGTGAAGGTCATATTTGCTTTGACGAGTTTGTCGTCGCAACACTTGAAATAGTTTTTGCCGAGTATCTTCATGGCAAACGACGGGAGTTGTGGAGACAAATCGTTGTCGATAGGCGCGCGCCAGAAATTCGGGCGGACGGGAGCGGAAAGTCTCTCCTTGCCGTCTATCACGATTGACGATATATAGCCGGAAATCTTGTCCACAGTCGCCACCATATTGCCGCATTCGAGCAAGATTTTGCCGTCCTCGCGGAACACCGTCTTGCCCTGCGCCTTCTTGAATTCTCTCGCCTTATAGCCAGTGAAATCAATCTGCTCTTCCGCCACGACGTCGCCTGCCTTGAAGACTTCGTCTTCATTTTTGACGATAGCATAGCAATTCAAGCAAATTTCGCCCTTGTCGGGAAGCAGGAACGGAAGCGGCATTTGTCCGCGTGAGAGCGGTTCAACGCTCGGAGCGTCGAGTTCTTTTGCGTCTGCGACTTTTCCGTCGACTTGCAATTCGAAACGAAGCTTGAACGCGTCGAGGTTTGTGAACATATATTCGTTGATGAGTTCAAGTTTGCCGTCCGCAAATTCAAAGTTGACTTGTTGATAGACCTTTTTGACCTCGTAGAACGCGGGGTTGGGGCTTCTGTCCGCGCGCACGATACCGTTAAAGGCAAACGTGCCGTCGTTGGGCTTGTCTCCCCAGTCTCCGCCGTAGGTGTACTCTATCGTGCCGTCCGCCGCCACGCGCTTGATCGACTGGTCGGCAAAGTCCCAAATATAACCGCCGCAGAGTCTGTCGTGTTTTCTGAAATGCACCCAGTAGTCGTTGAAATTGCCGAGACTGTTGCCCATGCAATGCGCATATTCGCACTGAATATACGGCAAATCTTTGTACATCTTTGGTGTGAGCCAATGTCCAAACGGAGCCCAAACCGTTGCGAGAGTGTGAATATACAACCCGTTTTTGCAGAGTTTTTCCATATTCTCCTCTTTGGCGTACATTTCGCTCATGATGTCAGTGACTCTCATGTGCGCGTCCGGTTCGTAGTGTATCGGGCGAGTCGTATCAAGTTCTCTCGCAACTTTCTTCATCTCGGCAAACGCCTTGCCGTTTCCGCTCTCGTTGCCGAGAGACCAAAAGAGTATGCAGGCGTGATTTCTATAGGTTCTCACCATATTTTGCATACGCCAGCAAACTTGCTCTATCCAACGCTTGTTGGAATGAGGTACGCTGCCCGCGAGCCCGTGCGTTTCCAAGTTGTTTTCGCACATAACCATAATTCCGTACTTGTCGCAAAGTTCGTAGAAGAAGCGCGAATTCGGATAATGGCTCGTTCTTATGCTGTTGACGTTGTTTCTCTTGAGGAGAAGAATATCCTTTTCGGTGTATTCCTTTGGAACGGCGTGTCCGAAATCGGGATGGAATTCGTGGCGGTTGACGCCTCTGATTTTGAGTTTTTTGCCGTTCAACAAAATCGTAGGTTCTTTCCCGTCTATGGACGGAACGGTCTTTATCTCTCTGAAGCCGAAGTCGAGTTCCCTTCTGTCGTGGAAAACGTCCTTCTGCGTTTTTGCGTCTTTTGAGGTGAGCGTCAAGCGGAGTTTATAAAGATACGGGTCCTCCGCGCTCCAAAGACGAGGCGCGGAAACTTTTTCGGTAATCTTGACCGACTTGGTTTCGTCCTCGTCGAGCCCCAAAATCGAAAACGCGCTCTCACTGACGAGGTTGCCGTTTCTGTCGAGCAGTTCGGCTTTTAAAAATGCGTCTTCACCGACCTCAACGCCCTTCATGCAGTAGACGTCCGCGTCGATGAGGAGTTTCGCCTCGGAGAAATCGTCGTTGAATTCCGCTCTTGCAAAGACGTCGTTTATACGGCAAGTCGGCAGTTCGATGAGAGTGACGTCGCGGAAAAGTCCTGAGATGCGCCACATATCTTGGTCTTCGAGATAACTGCCCGTCGTATAGCGATAGACCACGATTTTGACCTCATTTTCGCCCTTTACAACGTACGGCGTGACGTCGTACTCTTGATAATCGAAAGTGTCCTCGCTGTATCCAACGAATTTGCCGTTTATATACAGTTCCGCGCCGCTGTTCGCACAGAAATTGATATGCAAACTTCCCTCGATTTCGTCAAGGTTGAATTTTCTCATATACACTGCGCAGGGGTTGATTTCCTCGTCGATGTGCGGTTTTGCAAACATTCCCGTCGCTATAGGTTTCGGATAGCGAATATTCGCATATATCGGTCTGCCGAACCCCTTTAATTGCCAGTTGGACGGCACGGGAATAACGTCCCACGAAGCGGGGTTCAAATCGAGCATCGTCGTGGACGCAAAATATTTAAAATTCCAATCTCCGTTGAGTAGGACAGTGCGGGTTTTGCCCTTTTCGGTCTTGGGGAACCCCGCGCCGTGCTTTTGACACACGTTCACCTGATATACGTTCGGATTGTTGAAACAGTTTTCCATAACTCCTCCTATTTGATATTCGTCATTGGTCGACTATTCTGAAAATTTTGATTAAAATCAAAATTGAGTTTTCAGAGTCAGTTTTCCGGTATAAAGAGAATACGGCGGCAGTTTGGACACTCCGCATAGTCTCCCGGGTTTTTGAGTTTTGCAAGCGTATCGTTTGCGACTTCCATACCGCATCTCGGGCAGCAACCCGAAGACTTTTGGTCGTACGGGACGAACGCCGGCATCTTCTTCGCCGCGCGAAGGGACGCGTACAACTCGAGTATCTTCTCGGGGATGTCTCCCTTCAATGCGTCGCGAGCGTTGACCTTTTCGACGACCTGAGGACGATAGTCCTCGACGAGCTTGTCGTAATCCGCTTTTGCCGTCTTGAAAAACACCGTGTCCTTTACGCCTTGGTCCCACGTCTTTTTGTACTTGTCGTTTATTTCGTCAATGCGTTTGGAGCCGAGCGCGACTTCCTTTTCGAGCGCGGAAATACGGTCGACGATTGCGCTGACTTTCTTGATGTGATAGTCGGTTTCCGCGATGTCCTGCACGCCGTCGAGCACGCCCTCGTATTCGTCGAGTTCGGCTTTCAGTTCGTCAATCTTCTCCTGCACGGAGTTGTAGGACGCGAGCAGAGTCGTCGCTTCGTCTTTGAGTTTGTTGATAATCTCGGTGGACTTTGCGATATTGGTCTTCGCGGTTGCGAGATTGGTCCTTTCTTTGCTCTTATAGACTTCGTTCTCGAGCGCCAAGATTTCTTGGTCTATCCTTTGATATTCGAGTATTTTTTTAAAGTTCATAATTCCTCCATAGTCCTAAACGGACGTTTTTCGGTTGATTTTACAATTTTCAGTCCTTCGATTGCGGACAATATTTTTTCAAACAGGTCGACGACGATTATCTCGCTTGCAAAGTGCGAGTACTCTATTACTGCAAACTCGTTTTCAAGCGCGAACAGATAATCGTGATGAGAAAAGTCTCCGCTGATATAGACGTCGGCTCCTCCCTTCATCGCAACCGCGATTTCTTGGGAGCCTCCTCCGCCGCCGCTGCAAATGCATATCTTGGAGATGATTTTGTTGCCGTTGCCCACGTATTTTACGCTGTCGTCTTTGAGGACTTCGCTTATGCGCTTGGTGAGAGCGCGGAGAGTGATGGGTTCAAGCCTTGCAAAGAACAGGCAGGCGTCCTCTTTAGATTGTTCCGAAAAATCGGCCTCGAACAGGTCGATGAGTTCTCTGTTTATACCGAGTTCGCAACAGTCCATATTCGTGTGCGCGGAGTAGACGGTTATGCCGTGTTTGAGCGCGAAAATCGCAATCCTCGCGTGCCCGTCCTCCATATCTATCTTCTGCATCGGATGGTAGATGAGCGGATGATGCGCGACGACGAGGTTGCACCCCTCTTTGACCGCCTGCTCAAGCACTTCAAGCGTGCAGTCGAGGCATACGACGACGCCCGTGCACTCCGCGTCCAACCAGCCGACTTGCAAGCCGATGCGCTCGCGGTCGTTTTCTACCGCAAGTTCCGGCTTTGCGTATTTTTCGATTTCGTCGGTTATTCTTCTTATCTTCATATCTTCATCCTTTCAGCGTTTCGAGCAAGGCTTCAAGGTCTTTGACCTTGCCCATCAGCTCCTCGCTGAAATTTTTGTCTAAAATGTTCTTTTTGTTTTGTATCTCTCTTTCAAGTTGCGCCTTGAAATTTGCGCTCGTAAGATAGAACTTGCCGTACTTCGTCTCGTTTGCGTCGAGCGTTTCCTCGCCCTCTTGCGTCTTGATTATCGTGTAGACCTTGCCCGCGCAGACGAGAACGTCGTCGTAGACGATTGTGTGCTTGCACCTTGCAAGTTCCGCACGCACCTTTTCGGGATGAGTGTTGGGCGAAAGGAGATAGTGCGCAAACTCTTTGCCTTCCTGCCTCGCGCCCTCGAGAATGCCGGAAATCACGTCCCCGCCGAGCCCCGCTATGACAACCGTATCGACCTCTCGGGAAGATAAGGGTTCAAGTCCGTCGCCGAGTCTCGTATCGATGAGGTCTATAACTCCGTTTTCAAGCGCGAGTTCTCTCGCCTTTTTGAGACTGGGGGCGCTGACGTCCGTCGCGATAACCTTTGACGCTCTGTCCGTGCTCACGAGAAAGTAGCCGAGTTTACCGTGGTCGCACCCTACGTCCGCCACCTTGCCGTAATCGACAAGCGAGGCGATTTTTGAAAGTCTTTCGTCAAGTCTTATCGGCATTATTCGAAATCTTTGAGCTTTTTAAGGCGGTTGGGATGACGGAGTTTGCGGAGTGCTTTCGCCTCGATTTGACGAATACGCTCACGGGTGACGTTGAACTCTCTGCCGACTTCTTCGAGCGTTCTCGGGTGAGAATCGTCGAGACCGTAGCGGAGACGGAGCACCTTCTCTTCACGCGGAGTCAATGTGTTGAGAACTTGAATGAGTTGCTCTTTGAGCATCTTGCTCTCCGCGACCTCGGACGGGGACAGAGCCTTGTCGTCCTCGAGGAAATCTCCGAGATGACTGTCCTCTTCCTCGCCAATCGGCGTCTCGAGCGACACGGGGTCTTGCGCTATCTTTTGAATTTCTCTCACGCGCTCCACACTGCAACCCAAATATTCGGCAATCTCTTCGGCGGACGGCTCGCGTCCCAAGCGTTGAAGGAGTTGACGAGTTGCCCTACCCTGTTTGTTGATTGTCTCAACCATGTGGACGGGGATGCGAATCGTTCTCGCCTGATCCGCAATCGCGCGGGTGATAGCTTGACGTATCCACCACGTCGCATAAGTGGAGAACTTGAAGCCCTTCGTATAATCGAACTTTTCAACCGCTTTCATAAGACCGAGGTTGCCCTCTTGAATGAGGTCGAGGAATTGCATCCCTCTGCCGACGTAGCGCTTTGCGATTGAGACGACGAGACGCAAGTTTGCTTCGCTCAAAATCTTTTTGGCGTTTTCGTCTCCCTCTTCCATACGCTTTGCGAGCTCGATTTCCTCGTCGCCTGTGAGAAGCGGGACCCTGCCTATGTCTTTCAAATAGATTTTGACGGAGTCGTCGATATTGCCGTCGATAAGGCTGTCAATGTCGCTCGTATCGTCCTCGACAGCGGTCTCTTCGACGGTTATATTCTCGTCCTTCAATGCGCTGAAAACCTTTTCCATATCGTCAGCCGTCGCTTGAAGGTGCTCGAGTTTTTGCATTATCTCGTCTTCGGTGACGCTGCCTTTCTGCTTGCCGAGCGCGATAATTTTGTCGATTTCCTGTTTTAAAAGTTGTTCTCTGTCCAAAGTTGTTCCTCCTTGGTGATTACAGTTTTTCACTAATGGATTTTGATTTGAGTTTTTTGCCGAGTACGGCGATTTCTTGGACTGCGTTTCGCTTTTCGTTTTGGTCGCTCATAGCGTTGTAGGCGTTCTTCAAATATTCAAGCCTACCCTGTATGTATTCGTTTGCAAGCAAGACGAGACAGTCCTCAAAATAGCCTTTCTCCTGCGTTGTATTGAGTTCTATGTTGATATTGAGTATCTGATTGATTTCGGGGTCGTCCGCGACGCGAGAATACATCTTGCCCACGCTAAACGGCTCGTCCCCAAGCGATTTCGCGTAGTCGAAAATCTCTTGATGCTTCGGGTGCGCGAGCCACTCCCTCTTGACGAGATCGAGATTTGCGCACTTTGCGTTCTCCATAATTCTGTTGATGACGAAACGCGAGGAATCGAGAGCGGTGTTCTCCTTCTTTTCGGCGTCCGCTTTCGGTTTTTCTTCCTTTGCCTTGACGCCGGACGAGAGCATCTCCTCGAGCGTCGAGATTGAAACTCTCGAAAGAGAGGAGACTCTCTCGAAATAGACCTCTCTCTCCGCGCGACTGCCCACGCCCTTCAAGACGCGAATTGCGGCGTTGATATACTTTGCTCTGCCGTCCACGGTGTTTAGGTCGAATGCGTCCTCGCAGAGTTTGAGTTTGTACTCTATGACCGGAAGCGCGGCTTTCATCTTTTCGATAAACGCCTCTTCTCCGCCTTCTCGCACGGTCTCGTCGGGGTCCTTGCCGTCGTCAAGAGATATGACTTTCACGTTCAAACCCGCTTCAAGGAGAGGTTCGACGTTCTTGACGGTGGCGTGACGACCTGCATTGTCGCCGTCGTAGCAGACGTACACGTCGTCGACGAGACGCTTGAGTTCTCTCGCCTGTCCTTCCGTGAGCGCGGTGCCCATACCTGCGACTGCGTTTTTGACGCCGACTGCCCCGAGAGAGATGACGTCCATATAGCCCTCGACGAGCACGAGCGACTTGTACGCCGCGCCGTTCTCCTTCTTGTCGCGCTTGACGAAGTTTACGCCGTAGAGGGTACGCCCTTTGTCAAAGAGCGTCGTGTTCGTGGAGTTTTTGTATTTGGCGACGTCGGTCTCACCGTGGAAGATGCGTCCGCCAAAGGCGACGACCTCGCTCATACCGTTCATAATAGGAACTATTATGCGGTTGCCGAAAGCGTCGCGCGGGTTTTGAATATTGTTGACGAGTCCGCAATCGTAAAGGTCTTGCAGTTTGTAGCCTTTGCGACGGAGATATGCGGGCATACTGTCGAAATCGACGGACAGTCCAAGCCCGTAGCGTTTTGCCGTCTCGTCGTTTATGCCGCGGCTCGCCAAATACTCCCTCGCCTCTCTGCCCTTCGTCTCGTCGAGCAGGTTGTTGCGGAAATATCTCGCCGCGTCGCGCATAAGCTGCTTCAAAACATCTTTCCTGTCCTTCTTTTCCTGATAGTGCGGGTCGAGCTTGAACTCGGGCATAGGCATATTCGCCTTTTCCGCAAGAATTTTGACCGCGTCGACAAACGACACAGATTCAATCTCCTGCACAAATTTGACGACGTCTCCCGACGCTCCGCACCCGAAGCAATGATAGTAGGCGGATTGTTGATTTACGCAGAAGGAAGCCGTCTTCTCATTGTGGAAAGGACAGCAACCGAAATAGCGTCCCCCCTTCTTTTGCAGGGGCACGTATGTTGATATGACCTCTACGATGTCACACTTGAATTTCAACTCTTCCAAGAATTCCGGAGTCAAACCTTGCGCCATACTTATCTTTTGCTCCATCTCGCGCGTCAAATCTTCGCGCGAAAAAACGTATTCAATTATATATACGGAGATTTTACGCCAACTCCTAAAAAAAAAATAAAATAAAATATTTATTATAGTAATTATTTTCAATAAACAAGAACGACACCCCGTAGGATGCCGTCCCTGTTTAGAGAGAACATTATGATTGTTTTTATCTTCTTCCGCCCGGTTGTTGTCCACCGGGTTGACCGCTGGGTTGACCGCCGGGTTGACCGCCGGGTTGACCGCCTTGTTGTGTGCCGAGATAGGAGATAGTGCTCGAAAGAGTCACTTCGCCTACGCTCGTGCCGTTGACGTAGAGCGTGTAGGTCGCGTCCTTGCCAAGAGACGGGCTGGACACTATGACGGATTGAGCGGTCTTTGCCGTCGTGAACTCGACAACCGTAGTGCCACTTGCGTCTTTGACCGTGACGGTAGTGCCTGCGGCAAGCGTCGTCGTTGATTGATAGCAAATTACGTTTTGCGCGCTGCCGCTCGCGGGGTATTCAACCATACCAACTGCGCCGACTGCTACGACAGTACCGCCGTCAATCACTATGCCTGCTTCGCTGTCGAGCGCGGAGTTGCCACCGTTTGTCGGGCCGTCGACGTAGACTTGTCCGCCTGAGATATACACCGCGTTGTTGCTGTCGATACCGTCGCCTTGAGCGTTGATTCTGATTGTGCCGCCCGAGATGATGAGATAGCAGTTTTGATTGACGTAGCCCATTTGAGCATTCGAGCCGTCCGCAGCATTCAAGCCGTCGTCCTGCGCGGTCAAAGTGACGTCACCGCCCGAGATTTCAAGTTTTGCCGCCTCGATACCCTCGTAGCAGTTGTTGATGACAAACACGCCGTTTGTGATTTTCAATACGTCTTCCGCGTGCACGCCGTCGTCACCGCTGGTTAAGTTGAACGTTCCGCCGCCGATGAAGAGATTGCCGTCAGAATGAATTGCGTCGTCGTTGGCGTTTATTGTGATGTTTCCGCCCTTGATGACGATTGCATAATATTCTGCGTTCGTCAGTTCGACGATATTCACGCCCTCTTCGTCGTCTTCACCGGTATCCGCGCGGTCACCCTTTTCGAGTTCCGTCGCGAGGAGGTCGTCGCTCACTGCGTATTCAAGGCTTCCCGCTTTCAATCCTTTGCCGTCCGCGTTGTCGCTGGAGGTTTCGGTTATTCTCGCGGGTGCGCCACCGTTGGTCGTGATATTGATATTGCCGCTATTTATATAGAGCAAGGTCGCCGCATTTATGCCGTCGTCGCCGCTCACAATCGTGATATTCGCATCGTCGATATAGATATATCTGAATGTCACGTCCAATGATTTATCGTTGGTCGTATCGTCATATTCAAGAATATCGTCATAGTCGACTTCGTTGTCGTTTTGAACACCGTCTTTAAGACAAGTGATATTGAGCGTTGCGCCCTTGACCACCACGGCGTCGTTTCCGCGCACACCGTGTTTTCCTGAATTTACAGTCAACGTCGCGTCTTCGATGACGAGTTTGCCCGTGCAATGCACGCCGTTTTTGTCCTCGCCGCTTGTTATGGTCAAATTACCGTTTCCGTTGATTAACGCATCACCTTTAAGGTATAAAGTGCCTTTTGTGTCATTATCAGCCGAAGATTTAACACCCGTAAGTTCGTTGTCGCCGACGAGAGTTATGACTGTTGTCAACTTTTTGGATTCCGCATCCATCACAATACTGTCAAGAGTTGCGTCTTCAAGCCAGATATGAACGCTCGTTTTTTTGTTGGACGACTTCAAGACGACCTGATATTCGGTTTCACCTCTAAACACGTAATTGCCGGAAGACGTAATCGTATAGTTATCTTCAAGCGTCGAGAGGTCAACCTCAACGACGTCATGCTCTTCATATGACGTCTCGTCGTCAAACTCTACATCGAAATCGAATGATTCAATAGTGGCTTCGAGTGCGCTCGTATCAACGGCGGTTGTCGTCACCGTGCTTGCGGATGCGTCGCTTCCGCCTTGAACTCCCGGAAAGCCACCTTGTTGTCCCGGTTGCGCTCCGCCCTGTTGTCCGGGGAAACCACCGTTCGGAGGCGTCATTCCTTCGGGAGGAGTCCCGTTTGGTTGCCCGCCTTCAGGTGGTGTCGGAGGAGTGTTCGAGTCTTCCGTCTGCTCGGCAGTTTCCGTCGTCGTGTTCGTGCTTGAATCACACGCCGCAAACGTCACAGCAAGCGCAACGATAAGCATCATTGCAACTATGAGCGTCAAAATTTTCTTGGTAGTAGACTTCATAAATATCACCTCTTTTTCGTTTTTCTTGCCTTCAGTCTAAACGTCAAGCCTTAAAAACACATTTAAGTTTGAAAAAAATCTTTTAATTGTTCTTTAATTTTTCCGCAAAGAAAAACGCCGCGCGTACCTTTACCGCGCGCGTTAAAAGGTTTTTCGATATAAATATAACTTAATAAATTTGGGTTTGCTATTACAATCATAATGTGATAAACTATTAGTATCAAAAGGGGTGTCTATGCAGGAACGAAAGATTAAAGTTGCCCAAATCGTTGGCGACGCCACGACGGGCGGAGTTATCAGTTGCGTGCTCAATTTCTATCGCCATATAGATAGGGACGATTTTCAATTTGACTTTTATTCCTATGCTCCGTCCAAATTCGACGAAGAGATAAAAGCACTGGGCGGAAACGTATTTTACGTCCCCAAAGCCATACGTCCCCTCTCTCATATTTCAAAACTCAAAAAGCTCTTGAAACAAGGCGACTACGATATTGTTCACGCCCACCTCACCACCCTCTCGGCGGTATCTTTGCTCGCCGCGAAACAGGCGAAGGTCAAAGTCAGAGTGTGCCACGCGCACAATACCACCTGCAAAAATGAAAAGACGAAGATTGTCAAAGATATGCTTCGTCCTTTCTCCAAAACGTTTGCGACGCACACCGCAGGATGCAGCGAGCACGCAATTGAATGGCTATTTGGCGAAAAAACGGCAAAGACTTCGTTCGTACTGCACAACGCAATAAATCTCGAAGCGTTTGCGCCAAATGACGAACTACGCAAAAAGACGCGGCGCACCCTCGGCATAGACGAAGAATTTGTCTTTGGAACGATAGGTCGCTTCGTATATCAAAAAAACTATAAATTTTTGATTGACGCATTTGCAATATACGCCAAAAACAACCCAAACGGCAGGCTTCTGCTCGTCGGCGACGGCAAGGAAAGAAACGACATAATAAACCGCATCAACTCCTACGGAATCAGCGACAGAGTGTCGATTTTGGACGAAGTGAACGACGTGCAAAAGTATTATTCCGCATTTGACTGCTTCGTACTCCCCTCGCGCTACGAGGGTTTGGGACGTGTCGCGGTTGAGGCTCAAGCAATGAATTTGCCAACGCTTCTGTCAAAACACGTGCCTCACGAGGCGGATGTCGGTGGCGTCTATGGTTTTTTGAACATAGACTCCCCGCAAACCTGGGCGGACGCTATGCAAATGGTCTATGACGACCGTCCGACAATTGACATCCACGACACCCTTATCGGTTCATACTTCGACATAGAAAACGAAACAAAACGTCTTGAAGAATACTACAAAAGTATTCTTTGATATAAAAAAATTATGATAAAGATACTCATTGTTCATCACAAACCAACTCAACTTCTCAAAAACGACGTCTTCACGCCTATTCGCGTAGGCGCCGCTTTGTCAACCGAAACGAATGACTTTGACGATAATGTTTTGAGCGATGCAGACGGTGAGAATATATCTGCAAAAAACCCAACTTACAATGAACTGACGGCGATATACTGGGCATACAAAAATTACGAGAAACTCGGCGATCCAGATTATTTAGGGCTCATGCATTATAGGCGGTTTTTCATTTTCGAGCCTCGCAAATATGCCTACTACGAGCAAAAGAATTTCGATAATATCGAAAATGCAATCAAAGCAAACAATTTGACGGAAGATCTGCTCGACGCATGCGATTTCGTTGCTCCCATGCCAAATCCGAGAAAATCTGTCTACCAAAGCTATTCCGCATCGCACCACAAAGAAGATATAGACCTCGCTCTTGAAATCATATCAAACAAGCACCCAGGTTTTTATGATACCGCAAAAGAGTACGTCAGCAGTCAAGCGGACTTCTTTTACAACATGTTCATCTTAAAAAAGAGCGATTTTTTTGACTACTGCAACTTTTTATTCTCCGTAATGGAGGAATATGAGCAAAAAACCACGCACAAATCGGAGCGCTTCTTTATAAGCGAAATTTTGACCGGCATATTCTTTGCTCACCTCATAAACAACGGCAAAAAACCGCTCTTGCTCCCCGTGCTCTATATCGGCAAAAAACCGTCTTTCAAACAGTCGGTTGCCGAATGCAAGCGGAATTTCAAAGAAAACACTTCCGGCTTTCTGTTCAAAATCAAGCCTCTTATCGTTTTCTTCACCCCCAACTTCATCCTGTTAAAGCGCAAGCGCAAGACCGCAAAAATCAAAAACAAAAACGCATCGGTTTGATGCGTTTTTTATAATCAATATTTTTCACTCGGACAATTCTTTCTTTGCAAGATTCATCGCCATCAACACGACTTTGTCCATATCGAGATAGCTGTACGCTCCAAGACGTCCACCGAACAGCACGCGCGGTTCCTCATCGGCTTTTGCGCGGTACTTGGCATAGAGTCCATTGTTTTCATCGTCGTTAATCGGATAATAAGGGATAGTGCCTTCGCCCCATTCGGCAGGATACTCTTTTGTTATTATGCTGTAATCTTGATTGCCGAATTCAAACTGCTTATGGTCGATAATTCTCGTATACGGAATCGCCCTTTCGGTATAATTTACGACTGCGGACCGTTGATATCGTTTCACCTCGACTCGCTCGGTTTCAAAGCGCAAAGTCCTGTATTTAAGATGCCCGAAACAGAAATCATAATACTCGTCAATCATACCAGAATAAACGGTTTTTCGCGCGATTTTGTCTGCATAAACCTTGAGTTCTGCAAAATCAACTCCAAGGCGAACGTCGATGCCGTCGAGCATTTTTTCAATCATAGCGGTAAACCCGCCGACTGGAACGCCTTGATATTTGTCGTTGAAATAATTGTTGTTAAAATCAAATCTGAAAGGCACGCGCTTGATGATAAAAGCGGGAAGGTCCTTTGCGTCTCTGCCCCACTGTTTTTCCGTATAACCCTTGATGAGCGTCTCGTAAACGTCGCGTCCGACAAGTTTTAAAGCCTGCTCTTCGAGATTTTTCGGCTCGGCGACGTCAATCGTTTGAGATGCAATCTTAGCCTTTGCCTCTTCCGCGGTTTCAACTCCCCACAGTTCGCGGAAAGTGTTCATGTTGAAAGGAAGATTGAAATACTTGCCTTTGAAAAATGCCAACGGCGTGTTTACGAAATCGTTGAATTTTGCAAATCTGTTCGCAAAACCCCAAACCTCTTCGTTTGAGGTGTGGAAAATATGCGCGCCGTATTTGTGCACTTCGATTCCGTCGACTTGTTCGGTGTATGCGTTTCCGCCGATATGATTTCTCTTGTCTATCACAAGACAAGTCTTGCCCGCGTCCGTCATAATGCGCGCAAAAGCGGCGCCGAAAAAACCCGCGCCGACTACAAGATAATCATAATTTTTTGTGAAATCGCAAATCATTTTACAAAGTGTTGCATTCTTTGAGATACGCGGCAACCACGTCGTCCGTTGTCCCGTTCATCACAACGCTGCCCTCTTTGAGCCATATAGCTTTGTTGCAGAGGTCTTTTATCGCGCTCATACTGTGCGATACGACGATAAACGTCGCGCCCTCGTCTTTGAGTTCGTGAATCTTGTTCGAGCATTTCTTTTGGAACGGGATGTCTCCGACGCCCAAAATCTCGTCCACGAGCAATATGTCGGGATGCACGTCGACGGCGATAGAAAAGCCGAGACGGGAAAGCATACCTTGCGAGTAGTTTTTGAGCGGAACGTTCATAAATTTTTGAAGCTCTGAAAACTCGACGATACTGTCGTATTTTTCCGTCATCTCTTTACGGCTGAAACCGAGCATCGCTCCGTTCAAAAAGACGTTTTCCCTGCCCGTGGCGTTCATATCGAAGCCCGCGCCGAGTTTCAAAAGAGGCACCATATTGCCTTTCGTCTCGATATAGCCTTCGTTCGGTTCAAGAATGCCGGCTATCATACGGAGAAGCGTAGACTTGCCCGCGCCGTTTCTGCCGATAAGCGCAAGGCTCTCGCCGCGCCTTACTTGCAAACTTACGTTCTTCACCGCCCAAAAATCGTCGTATTTGATTTGACGCTTCAAAAACTTGATTGCAAATTCCTTGAGATTGTCAATCTTTTCGGTGGGCATGCGGAATTTGATCGACACGTCGTGGACGTCGACCAAGAGATCCTTGTCTTCTTGGAAGGATAACGATTCTATTTCTTCCGGCAAAACTCTTTCTTCCATACTCACCTTAAATGTAGATAATAAACGACTTTCTCTGCGTCTTAAAGACGAGCCAGCCGAGCAACATCGTCACGATGCCGATTGCGTATATGAGAACGTGCGTCTGCCAACTCGGCACAACGCCCAAAATCAAACTCCTGAAATATTCCAAATAATGTAGCATTGGGTTGATAACCAACACTTTTTGGACGGTTGGATCTTCCAACTGAGTTATCGAATAGAAAACCGGCGTGATATAATACCAAAGCGTAAGGAAAACATTATATAAATGTTTTATATCTCTAAATCTCACGTACACTGAACATAGCACGAGAGAGAGCCCCAACGAAAACAGGAATATCGCGGGCAACCACGCCAAAATCATGACCAAAGTCCAGTGGAACTCGACGCCGTGCGGTAAACGTATGAGCATAACGGCGATAAGCGCAATAAGCGAAAACCCGAAATTCACCAGAGACGAAACCACGTTTGACGCAGGAAATACAAAATACGGAACGCGCGTCTTGGTGAGCAAATCGTGATTGTTGACCATACAAGGAAGCGCGGTCACCGTAGCGGTTCTCATGAGTCCGAATACGATAGTTCCCGAAAGAATATAAACCGGATAATCCATGTTTATATTGCCACGCCCAAAGATATTCGCAAAAACAAACGCCATAACGAGCATGGTGAGAAGCGGATTGAGAACGGTCCACAAAATACCCAACACCGACCTGCGGTACTGGTTTTTGATATTCTTCTTCACCATGGCCCACATTATGACCACGGATTTTTTGAATTGAAGCGCGTTGGCTTTTATTTGTCTTTTTGCGATAATATTTTGCGCCATACGATTTACACGCTCGGTCATTAGTAGTATGTCCAAAACACGCTCGACCAAGCAAGTGTTTTGTTTATTTTATCATACGCGCGCAGAATATGTCAATTTATGTAATCTTAAGGAATATATAGAATTAAAGTATGTATAAAAATGTAAATAGAATTTGCTTTATTGATACATATATGATATAATGTTTGAAATATATGCAGATAATTCGTACAAATGAGCACAACTAATCTACGAGCCAAAATGATTGCCGCTTTCGAAAAAAGACCGAAGTGGCTGACAAAATTCTTTTATTCGGACCTGTATCTTGCCGTGCTTGCCGCGCTGATACTCGCTTCTTGGATAAGCGGAATTATGCTTATCGGGTTTTTTGCCATAATCATTTTCGCGACGGTTTTGCTCGTCATAATGGACGACATCAAACCGCTCATCCCCATTCTTTTTTACGTGGCGTTCTGCATTTCGGACACCTCCGACTTGTCGGTTTATTATCCGTATCTCCCCTGCCTGATACCCCTCATACTCGCAATCGTATTCCATTTGATTTTCTATCATCCGAGACGCTTTTCTCTCGGAGAACTCGGCGCGTCTCAGATACTCATTTCGATTGCGCTACTCATCGGCGGTTGCACCTGCATCTCGCTTGCGAGATGGACGGGCGCGCTCACATATTCGCTCCTCCTCGGCGTGGGAGTTTTCTTCATTTATTTTGCGTGGACGAACTATACGAGAGGCACCCCGTACGGCGAGACATCAACGTATTTTGCAAAGATATTTATGTGGATGGGGCTCATCTTGGTCGGTGAAATGATTACGTATTATATCAGAAACCGCATAGGCACCCCTATCGAGGAATGGTCCTCTCACGAGTGGATAGACTTGGGCTGGGGCATAGACAACAACGTCGCGACGCTTTTGCTCCTCTCGGCTCCCATGTGTTTCTACCTCGCGACAAAAAAAGAACACCCCACTCCGTATATCCTTGTTGGCGTCATACACTATTTGGGAATAGTCTCGGCATACTCCCGCGGCGGGTTGCTGTTTGCGGTTGTCACCGCGCCGATAGTTCTCGTCGCCACAATTTTGAAATCAAAGAACAAGTCCGAGAGTTTGATAATCATCATATGTCTCATAATCGTTGCCCTCACCGCCCTTGCGTTTGTCTTTGACAAAATCAAAGCGATAATAAGCGGAATATTCGAGGACGGGCTCAAATCTTCCAGCCGTATACTCCTCTACAAAGACGCTTTGCATCAATTTGCCGCTCATCCGATATTCGGCGTCGGCACAGGCTACGACGGTCCCGACTACGAAAACCACGTGGAAGAAATCGTGTTCTATTGGTTCCACTCCACCTTCTTCCAAGTCGTGGGAAGCATGGGTATCGTCGGCATCATCGCATACGGTTGGAACTATTTAAAACGCGCGAAAGTAATTTTCAAAAACATCTTCAAGGACACGTTCATTTTGTTCTCTTTCCTGTCGCTACTGGGGTTTGAACTCTACTCGATGATAGACACGGGTACCTTCGTTCCTCTCCCCACCATGATGATAGTTTTCATCATGTTTGCAACGATAGAAAAGCACCACAAGGAACAACTCCTGCTTGACGACAGACTTATGAACGAGGAGTACGTTTTGGAACCTTTGGTTCCAAATCAAGAGCCTGAGAGCGTACCTGTCCAAGCTGAAGAAGCCCAACCCGAAAACGTTAAATCGCAAGCGGAGGCAAAGAATGTATAAGTTTTGCAAAGCCGTCTGCGATTTTATTTTTTCTCTGCTCGGAATAATCTTTTTGTTCCCGCTTTTTATAATCGTCGGCATATTGATTGCGATTGACAGCAAAGGTCCCATCATTTTCAAACAAGAGCGCGTGGGCAAGGACCAAAAGATTTTCAAAATGTACAAGTTCCGCACGATGAAAACGATTGACGTGCCATTTGACGTAAACCACCCCGTAATCAGAAACGACAACGCCAACCTGACGCGAATCGGCAAGTGGATAAGACGTTTCAAACTGGACGAGTTCTTGCAACTCTTTAACGTCATAAGAGGCGATATGAGCCTCATAGGACCGCGTCCATTGAAGGTCGAATACCTTGCGCATTACGAGCCGTGGGAGCTACAAAAATTCTCCGTAAAGCCCGGCATGAGCGGACTGGCGCAAATCAGAGGCAACGGACATCTGTCCTCCAAAGAACGCAGTTATTACGACGTCGAATACACGAAGGTTCGCACGCTGAAACTCGACGCGGAAATCCTCTTCAAGACGATAGTCGTTATGTTCGGCGGAGAGGACAAATTCATCCGCCACGTCTCCGAAAAGAATATGCGCCGTATGGTAGTGAGTTATATCCGCGAACAGAACGAAACGACAAAAAATTCTTCCTCTTCAAATAAAACAAAAAAAGCCGATTAGAATATCGGTTTTTATGATAAAAGTTTTTAAATAACGCCTATTTACGGCGTTATTTTTTTATGCGTTTTATGGCTCGTTTTTCCCTGCGGAGAGCAAGGCGTTTTGCCTTTTTCGTATCGCAAACGATAAAGTCGTGCGGGAGTTTTCTGACTCTGAAAGTGTTGTCGCCCTCAAGCGTCTTCTTTTCGCCGTCAACGTCGAAATCGGTTGGCGCGTCGAGATGGAGTTTGACTTTGTTAAACTCTTTAAAGAGCAAATTTTTGTGCTTGACTTCCCTTCTGAACCCGATGAAAAACGCGCGGAAGAATGGGAAGAAAATGCGAATTTTGTTCCACAAATTATTCTTGCCCGGCGACTTGATAAGAAGAATATGTCCCGTGCTCTTTCCGGAATTGTAGAGGTGATTGAAGCGGAATTTGAAGCATCTCGGCGATTTCAAGACCATTATGAGAGTATAATTGTCTTCCAGAATCTCGCCGTCGACGGAAAGTCTGGCGTGAACGCTATGGACTTTGTACTCTTTTAGGACTTCAAGCAGGTATGCAAGAGATTTGAGACGTTTCTTGCGCTCCACGTCGGCGGTGTAGCCAATCGGCGTAAAAGTCCCGCACGCAGCGACGTAGGTGAACACTTGACCTCCAACCGTGCCGACCAAAATCTCCCCCGAGCTGTCCACTCCGTCGAGAGTGTGCGACTTTTCGTTGAGAGTGCCGTACGGAAGATAAAATACCTTGATTTCAAGACCTTTTATTTTGTTGAGCACAGAATTTAGCGTGCCGTCTCCGCCGAGAATAGCCACGGCATTAAAACCTTCTTGCTCAACGCGTGCGCGATAATCGTCGTCGATATCGGCAAACTCGACGGCATATTCCCCGCCAAGCACCGCCTCGACGCTTTCGGTATCGAACTTTTCAAAGTTTCCGCAACTCTTATTTACGATGAGCAAACACTTTTCCAAAATTACTCTTTTCCCTTGCAAACCATAAACCTTGCCGTATCGCGCGGTCTTCAAGTTTATGATTGCTATTTGCTTAAATAGTTATGCAATGCCCCGAAAAATCGGGGCATTGCGTTTCAAACGAACGATGTGTCAATCAGTTCTTTTTGAATGACTTTTTGAGTTTGTCGCCAAGCTTGTTGAGACCTTTTGCTAGGCTCTCGCCTGCTTTTTCGACCTTGCCTGCGAGGCTTCTCGGATGCTTGATGTTGGCTTGTGCCGCAGCAAGACGTGCGATAGGTACGCGGAACGGTGAGCAGGAAACGTAGTCAAGACCGATTTCATGGCAGAATTCGATAGATGACGGATCGCCGCCGTGTTCGCCGCAGATACCGCAATGCAAGTGGCTGTTGTTCTCTCTGCCGAGTTTGACCGCCATTCTCATAAGCTTGCCGACGCCGACTGTGTCGAGTCTTGCAAACGGATCGGACTCGTAGATCTTGGCTTGATAGTAGCTCGGCAAGAATTTGCTTGCGTCGTCACGGCTGAAGCCGAAGGTCATTTGAGTGAGGTCGTTCGTGCCGAAGCAGAAGAAGTCTGCTTCTTGAGCGATTTCGTCCGCTGTGAGAGCCGCTCTCGGGATCTCGATCATCGTACCGACTTCGTATTTGAGGTTTGCGCCTGCTTCCTTGATAACTGCGTCGGCGGTTTCAACGACCGTCTTCTTGCAGTATTTGAGTTCTTTGACTTCGCCGACGAGCGGAATCATGATTTCCGGAACTACCGTCCAGCTCGGATGACGTTTTTGTACGTTGATTGCGGCCTTAATAACTGCCTTCGTTTGCATAACCGCGATTTCCGGATACGTGACTGCGAGACGGCATCCACGGTGACCCATCATCGGGTTGAACTCGTGCAAACTGTCGCAGATGAGTTTGATTTCTTCTACGGTCTTGCCTTGTGCCTTTGCGAGTTCTTCGATATCTCTCTCTTCGGTCGGGACGAACTCATGGAGCGGCGGATCCAAGAAACGAATCGTGACAGGATTGCCTTCGAGTGCTTCCATAAGACCTTCGAAGTCTGCTTGTTGCATCGGCTCGATAGCGTCGAGAGCTTTTCTTCTCTCTTCGACTGTCTCGGAGCAAATCATCTCACGGAACTTGTCGATTCTGCCCGGTCCGAAGAACATATGTTCTGTTCTCGTAAGACCGATACCTTGTGCGCCGAGCTCTGCCGCGCGCTTTGCGTCCGCAGGCGTATCCGCATTCGTACGAACGCCGAGTGCTTTATACTTGTCCGCGAGTTTCATGATGCGTCCGAAATATCCGCTGTTCGGATCTGCCGGAACCGTCTTGATTGCGATGTCGTAGATGTTGCCGGTGGAGCCGTCGAGTGAGAGTTCGTCGCCCTCGTGGAAGACCTTTCCGCCGAGTTCGAACCACTTTTCTTCCTCGTGCATCTTGATGTCGCCGCAACCGGAGACGCAGCACGTGCCCATGCCACGCGCAACGACTGCCGCGTGAGAGGTTTGACCGCCACGGACCGTCAAAATGCCTTGTGCATACTTCATACCTTCGATATCTTCAGGAGAAGTTTCAAGTCTCACAAGAACGACCTTCTTGCCTGCCTTGCCGAGTTCGACAGCGTCTTCCGGTGTGAAGACGATTGTGCCTGCCGCTGCGCCCGGAGACGCCGCGATACCTTTGCCGACGACGTTTGCCTTGTCCGCCGCTTTGAGCGCGTTCGGTTCAAATTGCGGGTGAAGGAGCATATCGAGAGTCTTTGCGTCGATTTGAAGCAAAGCTTCTTGCTCTGTGATCATACCCTCGTCGATGAGGTCGCACGCAATACGAATTGCCGCTGCAGCCGTGCGCTTGCCGTTTCTTGTTTGGAGCATATAGAGTTTCTTTTGTTGAATCGTGAACTCCATATCTTGCATGTCTCTGTAGTGATTTTCGAGAGTCTTGCAAACTTGTTTGAATTGGTCGTAGACTTCCGGGAGGACTTCCGCCATTTTGGAAATCGGCATCGGAGTACGAACGCCTGCGACGACGTCTTCGCCTTGTGCGTTCATAAGGAATTCGCCCATGAGACCCGGTTCGCCGGTTGCGGGATTACGTGTGAACGCAACGCCCGTGCCGCAATCGTCGCCCATGTTGCCGAATGCCATCATTTGTACGTTGACCGCCGTGCCCCAGCTGTACGGGATGTCGTGGTCCATACGATAGACGTTTGCACGCGGGTTGTCCCAGCTTCTGAAGACCGCCTTGATTGCCTCGAAGAGTTGATCCTTCGGGTTGGACGGGAAATCTTTGCCGAGAGCCGCTTTGTATTTGGCTTTGAATTGATTTGCGAGTTCTTTGAGGTCCTCTGCCGTGAGGTCAACGTCAAAGTGCACGCCTTTCTTCTCTTTCATCGCGTCGATGAGAGATTCGAAATCTTTCTTGGAAACTTCCATGACGACGTCTGAGAACATTTGAATGAAACGTCTGTAGCAGTCCCATGCCCATCTCGGGTTGCCGGACTTTCTGGAAAGAACTTCGACGACTTCTTCGTTGAGGCCGAGGTTCAAAATCGTGTCCATCATACCGGGCATAGACGCTCTTGCGCCGGAACGTACGGAGACGAGAAGCGGGTTCTCTTTGTCGCCGAACTTCATACCGGCTTTCTCTTCCAAGAGAGCGATATGTTCCATGATTTCTGCTTTGATTTCGTCATTGATTTGTCTGCCGTCCTCGTAGTATTGGGTGCAGGCTTCCGTTGAAATGGTAAAACCGTAAGGAACGGGAAGTCCGATCTTGGTCATTTCTGCGAGGTTTGCGCCTTTGCCACCGAGAAGTTCACGCATGGAAGCGTCGCCTTCGGCAAACTGATAAACGTATTTTTTGCTCATTTAGAAAATCCTCCTAAAAGATATCTTTGAATATTAATATAATAATAACAAAATAAAACGCCTTTTGCAAGAAAAAAATGTAAATTCGATATTTTCCTATAAGGAAAATTTCAATTTTTCAAGATAACTGCACATCTGTCGTGCTTCTTGACTAAAAAACTCAAAAAAAATATGGCATTCTCTTGATTTGAATGCTTTTTTTTGATAAACTGATTTTATAGTTTATGCGATTTCAAATTGTCGCAGTCGGATTTGATTTTTTCGCTGCGATATTTTGATGAGACGCAAGGAAGAGTGTTTTTAGGATGCAAGCATACTTGCCGTATGTGACCGACTCTTCAAAGCGCTCTGACGCAGCAGGTCGCTAAATAGCGCGGTGGAGGCGAATATGCTCCAAGTTTACAAGAAGATTAACAAATCGGTTGTGGAAGTGGACCCCGAACTCATCGTCGAGGGCTACGATTTTGCCGATCAATGGATACACATGTCCAACCCGACGGACAAGGAGATAGAACTCATTTCGTCCATGGCGGAAATTCCGGAAGATATGATAAAAGCCGCGCTCGACTCCGAAGAACGCGCTCACATCGACAAGGAAGACGGCGTCATCTGCGCTATCACCGACATTCCTATCACCGAAGACGACGACGAAAAATACTCCTATTCCACCCTGCCGTTCGGTTGTATAACAACCGAAAAGTGCGTGGTCACCGTCTGCTTGAACGAGACGTCCATAATCTACGACTTGATGGCGGGGCGCTACGTCAAGGACTTCAACATACACAAGCGCACGAGATTCTTCTTGCAACTCGAATACGTCATCGCAAAAAAATATTTGCAATACCTAAAACAAATCGACAGGGCAAGCCAACGCGTTCAGGCGGAACTTGAAAAAGCGATGAAGAACGAAGGCCTCAGCGAAATGCTCTCGCTTGAAAAGGCACTCGTCTACTTCTCCACTTCACTTCGTGCAAACAGCGCCGTGCTTGACAAGATCCCGCGCCTTATCAAATTTTTTGAAGAAGACGAAGACCTCTATGACGACGTGGTCATCGAGAACAAACAGGCAATCGAGATGTCCAACATCTACCGCGACATTTTGAACGGCACAATGGACACCTATGCGTCAATCATTTCCAACAATCTGAACGTCGTCATGAAGACGCTCACCGTCCTCACGCTCCTCATCGATACCCCTGCAATGATCGGTTCTATCTGGGGCATGAACACCGGTGTTCCGTGGCAAAACAATATCATCGGTTTTTGGATCGTTCTTGGCATCAACGCTGTCATTTTGATCATCATGATCATCATTTTCTGGAAGAAAAAATTGCTCAAATAATATTTGTGGTTTTCAGCATTCTAACCGCGCAAATTCAAATTTGACAACAAAAAATCCCACGCGATTTGCGTGGGATAATTTTTTAATAAGCAATATTTTCGAGGTTATTTTTTCATAAGTTCCTGCATGATTTTTGCAAGGCATTGCATACAAATCTTGTTGTCCTCCGGACTGTCCTTAAACTTCTTGTAAGTTTGAACGAGCATCATGGCAACCTTGATTTTCATATTCTTGGACATACCCTGCGCAATCATATAATCGACGAGGTGCGGGAGTTTTACGAGCTTTGCGGGACGTACGACTTCGTCGTCATCTTCCGGTCCGTCCACGACGTAGACGACTTCTTCGTCGTCCTCAGACGCTGCTTCCTCGCCCTCTTCCTCTGCTTCTTCGACCTCTTCAGATTCCTCTTCGGGCTCCTCTTCAACCGCTTCGGGTTCCGCTTGAGCAGGCTCTTCTTGAGGCGTTTCCTCTTGTGCTTCTTCCTCTTTTGCAGGTTCGTCCTCGACTTCCGCCGGGGCTTCCTCTTCAGGTTCTTTCTCCGCCTCTTTGGCAGGTTCGTCGCCCATAAGTACCGCCTGCAACTCTTCGAGTTGAGCAGCCTCGTCGTCTGTCAAAACCTCCGCCTCGACCTCGTCTTCGTCGGGCAAAAGCTCGCTCTCCAAAAAAACAATTTCGTCCTGCTGTACGGGTGCTTCCTCAACGGGCACGCTGTCAGCGGGAAGCGGTTCTTCCTCTACGGTCACTTGGTCAACGGGTAGCGCTTGTTGCTCTTGTTCTTCCGCAAGTTTTTTCTTTTTGCCGAACATTTTTTACCTCTTTTATATCACAAGTATTTTTTGTTAAATTTTCCAATCAAAGACCGGCGGTCCTTGTTGAGTATTCTCCTCGGAAGCTTGTTCCTCTTCGGTCTCCTCGGGTTCTTGGACGTCTTGTTCTTCCGGTTCGTCCTCAATATACTCTACGGGTTTTATACTCTCTTGTTGCAAGGAGAAAATAATCTTCTTCAAGCAATCGACGATAATCTTCTTGTCCTCGGGGTTCTCCTTGAACTTGTTGTATACGCCGATGAGCAAAGTCGCAACCTGAATTTTCACCTTGCGCGACATATTCTGCGAAAGCATATAATCGGTAAGATTGGAGAGTTTCGAGAGCTTGGACTGAGCGACGTAGTCCTCCTCTTCTTCCTCGTCACCGTCTACGACGTAGACGACGGTCTCGTCGTCTTGGCTATCTTCGGGTTCCTCTTCGGATTCCTCTTCCTCGATCTCTTCGACCTCTTCGGATTCCTCCTCAGGCGCCTCTGCTTCCTCTTCCGATTCTTCCTGCGTTTCTTCGGTTGCCTCTTCTTCGGGAGTTTCTTCCGACTCCTCTACGACCTCCTCTTCGGAAGGCTCTTGATTATTTTCAAAAGGGTCGCCGACTTCCTCCGTCTCTTCGGGGGCTTCTTCCGACTCCTCATGTTGTTCCTCTTGGGGTTCCTCTTGAGTCTCTTCGGGGACTTGTTCCTCTACGGGCTCTTCTTGAGGGGCTTCCTCAACGGGTTGTTTTTCGACAGGCTCCTCGGCGGGCTCTTCTTCGAGCTCCTTACCGAGCGCGTGTGCATAGCAATAATCGAGTATACCTTTGAGCTCGTCCTCGGTGTACGTGTCGTCGAGCGGCAAACTGTACCACTCGTCCTTGGACTTCGGGAAAGCGCTCAAATTGATATTCTTGTGTTTCTGCTTGATGACCGCTTCAAACTCGCTGTCCGCATTGACGAGAAGCAAAGACGCACCGTCAACCTCGTAGGCGTACGCGAAACACTTTCTGTTGTTTTCGTCAAGCGCGAAATACGTATCGGCAAGCGGAAGTCCCGTGGACGTCTTGTTCTCGCGTTCGTTGACCTCGACGCCGTCGCCGTATTTTCCCTTCAAATACTCGCCGAAGAACTTCTTGCCCACGACGGAGTGTCCCGCCTTTCTTGCCGCCGCCAAACTGTCTTTAAGAGCCAAAGGCTCTTTCTTTTCATCTTCGATTTCGGGCTCCTCGGGTTCTTCCTCGGGAACTTGTTCTTCTGACGGTTCTTCCTTGGGCTCTTCTTGAACCTCTTCGGGCTCTTGTGCTTCCGCCGGCTTTTCTTGAGGTTCTTCCTCTACGACCTTTGCGACTTCTTCTTCAGCCTCGTCGGCATAACGCTTGTTTTCAAGCTCTTCAATGAGGTCTTCAATCGGCGTCGGCTCCTGCTCTTCCTCTTCGAAGTTCACATCCTTTGCGGTGTTGCGAGCGATAATCTCGTCGACCATGGCGGCGAGTTCCGCAAGCGGAGAGGAATCGGTGGAGAAATTCTTTTCAACTTGGAAATTGACTTTCGCGTCCAATTCGTCCTGCATATCGTAGAATTTGTCGCGAGTGGTCTTGATTTGCTTTCTGTTCAAAAATACGAGGATGAGATATATCACCGCGCTGAGCAAAAGTCCCGCGCAATGAATGACGCTCATCTCGATAGCGGAGAGAGTGCCAAACCCCCAAAATGCGAAAATCGCGACGAGGATTAGCGCGATACCGATAAAGAGATTTGCTCTCGAATCTTTGACTTTTTTTACTTCCTTTTCGTAGACGTTTTTCTCGCTCAAAAGGTCGCTCGGATAGCCGAAGCGAACGCCCAAGTATTCAACCCAACTGTCTCTCAAAGAACCGGGAGCCTTTTGAGAGAAACATTCGGCGGTAAAATCGCCGACGTTGTCGTCGTCGATACTGTCTACGCCCGAAAGATATTTCAAAACCTTTTTGCAAGCGGCTTTGAGCTTGTGCGCCTTTGAGCCGAGATAGGTAAACCCAATAATCAACCCCGCCGCCGCGATGACTACGAGGACAACGATAAAGTATGCCTTCAAATCAATTTGCGGCAATTTGGAAGATAGATTTGCAAGCCAAGTAAAGGCTTTGGAGAAGAATTCCACTGTCGTCCTCCTAAAGAGCGTACTTATAAAAGTAATTATATAGTCTTTCGCCGAAAAAATCAATAGTTATTTAAATTAATTTTATTGAAAATAATAACAAAACAAAATTAGGGCGCGTCCCGTAAAACGAGCGCGCCCTCAAATCAAAATCGAATCGCCTTGAAAATCTCAAAACTCAACCGTCTTTCCCGTCTTGAATGAGTAGAGCATAATCTTGTCGACTTTTGCACAAATCGCACTTTCAACCGCCATTTTGTATAGATTAAGTTGCTTTTCGTACTTTTTGAGCGTTTCTTCATCTTTGAGATTCGAGTTCTTGAAATCGACGATTATCTTCTCGTCGCCGTCGATAAAGAGGTCTATAACGCCCTGCACTAGCACCTTTTCGTCCGCGTCGAAATCGTCCTTTATCTCCCTTGCGGGCTTGTACATCATAAAGGCTTTTTCTCTGAAACACCTGCCCTGCTTTTCAAATTTGCGGGCGGTTTCCATGATATCGCTTGCAAGGCAGGTCTCTATCTTGCGCTCGAAATTCTCGCCGTCAACTTCCCTTATCGTCGCGATTTCCTCTTCGGTCAAAAGCTTTTCTTGAAGGAGTCTTTCTATCTCGCGTTTCACTCCGTCGACGCCCTTTGCGAAATAGTCGACGTGTTGCATGACCTTGTGATATATCGTGCCGACGTTTTTGAATTCGCCCTCCGCAAACGCAGAAACCGCCTGCTCGTCCAAACTGTCAAGAGCGGACACGCTGTACTTGATTGCAAGTCTCGTAGCGTTTTCGTGCGGATATTCAAAGGTTTGAGCCGCAAGTATCTCCCTTTCAAGCACTTTGTCAGCGGGGGGCAGGACGTATTTGACGGCGTTTGCGGACGCGCTCGAAAAGTCCTCCTCGGTATGATTATAAGTTTTTAGGTTGCACCCATCTGCGAGCGCGTTGCCAATCAAATCGAGCATACTATGCGGCAACGCTATTCTTTTTATCTCGCCGAAGTTATTTTTGCGTTTCGTTTCGGTTATCGACGAAGTCAAATACATATATCTCTTTGCGCGCGTCATCGCTACGTACATGAGGCGCATCTCTTCGCCGACGGTCTTTTTGTCATGAAGTTTTTTGACCGCGAATTTCGAGAGAGTATACTCGCTCTTTTCATTCCTGTCAAAATCAAAATAGTTGAGCGCCAGATAGCCCTTTGGGTTTATTGTAAGGTCTCCCGAAACGTCCTTACTGTTGAAAGTCGCGCCCAAATCGCTCACGAATACGACCTCGTTTTCAAGTCCTTTATAACCGTGGAATGTGGAGACGTGCACCCTATCGCACTCTGTCTGCGCCGACCTCTTTGAAGTCTCCGTCCCGTACTCGCGCAAAAATCTGCCGAGCGACTCGTTGTCCTTGTCCGAGATGCCGGCGATAAAGGCTTTGAGTCCGTAGACGTCCGCTTCGCCGTTCTTCATCAAATACGCGTCGTAGGAGAAGTCCGCGACGATACCGCCCGCCAATTCCTTGACGTTTTTGAAACTCGCCTTGACTCTATAACGGTCAAGGACGCTCATCGTGGCAAGAATTTTCTTTGCGAGCGCGTCGTCCTTTTTTGAATATATCAAAAACTTGTCGTAAAAAGTGCCCGCGTCCAAAGCGGCTATTTGTGCAAGTTCTTCCTCCGTATATCCACCGAAGAACGAGAGCAGATACCCCGCGAAAGCGATGTCCTGTCTCGGGTTGTCGATCGCGTTCAAAATGAGCATCAACTCGCGCTCGGGCGCGGACTTTGTCTTTTCGAAACCGCTGTCGTCGATGGGTATGCCCGCCTGTCTCAAACGGTTTATAACCCTCTGCGCGTTTGCGGAGCGGCTGTGGAACAATACGGAGAAATCTCCGTATCTCAAATAGCCGTCGTCGCCGATAGCTCTGCCGTAAAGTTCCTTGATTTTGTTTGCTATAAATATTCCTTCCGCGTCTGCCGAAGTCAGCGTTTCGGCGCTCTCTTCGTCGGTGGTTATGTCGTATACGCCGTGGGGACCGTCCTTTTGTTCCTTAGCGTTTTCAAGTTTGAAGAGGTGCAATTCGACGTCTCCGTCCGGCACTGCGTTTTCAAGCTCGAATCTGGCGGTACGCTTGTAATCGACGCCGGCGGAGTCCACCGTCATAATCACGTCGAAAACCCCGTTTACCGCTTCGAGTATCTGCCTTGCGCTCCTGAAATTGCGATTGAAATATATTGCCGTACCCTCTCCTCGCTCGTATCTCGCCTGCCTGTTTGAAAAATTCGTCGGGTCCGCGAGGCGGAAAGCATAGATGCTTTGTTTCGTGTCGCCCACCATAAAGCAGTTGCCGTCCACAAGTTTCGAGATGATAAACTCCTGCGTCGGGTTTACGTCCTGATACTCGTCGACGAACACTTGCTTGTACTTTTTCAAGTTCACGCTTTCGTTTGTCAAAAGTTCAACCGCCTTGTGTTGTAAATCTTCAAACCCGAGCACGTTGTCCTCTTCTTTGAGGCGCGCGAGTTCTTTGCCGAAACGCCCCACTATCTCGATGAGTTTTTCGACTATCTTCCCGCTCTGTTCGTGCGCCTTTTTTATCGTTTCCGCATTGCCGAAAAACATTTTGAGTTCCGTCATCTCTTCTTTCATATCGCTGATGCACAACCTCGCTGTCGGCACGACCGAGGTGTACGCTTCGTCGCAATTATTCAGTTTAACGGTAGTATCTCTAAACTCGTACGCCGCATTGCACATTTCGGTGAAACTGTTTGCGGTTGCAATCTTGACCGCCGTATCATAGGCGTTTGCTATTTTGGCGCGATAACTCAGGAGAGAACTTACTTCTTCACAGTTGTCGAACAGTTCCTTGCAAGGTTTCAAAACTTTTGCCGCTTTGCCGAAAAAATCGTGCTCGTACGCAAGAATTATGTCAAAAAATTTGCTGTCTTCAAAGTCCTTGTAGCACTCGCGCACGTTGTCGAAAAACGCATCTTTGTCAGATTGAATGTCTATGGTGTTAAAGAGTCGTTTTATATTTTCCTTGAGATTGTCGTCCTTTCTGTGACGGGAGAATATCTCGGATATGCGCTCAAAAGTTTCGTCTTCTTCCTCGCCGTACGCGTTGAAGACGTTGTCCAGCGCCTCGTTCATATATTCGTCGTTGGCGTTTTCGTCAAGCACTTCAAAAGTCGGCGATATTCCGAGCACGCTGAAATTTTCCTTTATGAGGGACTGGCAAAACGCGTGTATCGTGCTTATATGCGCAAACGACAATTCATCAAGTTGCTTCTTTATAAATTCCTGCTTTTCTCCGTCCAATCTGCAAGCGACGGCAAAGAGCGCGTCGTGCAATTTCTCTCTCAATTCGTCTGCCGCGGCGTTGTTGTAGACGAGAACGAGCATATCTTTCAACGAAACGCCTTCAAGGAGTAGCCTCAAAATACGCTTTATCATCGTGGAGGACTTTCCCGAGCCTGCCGACGCCGAGACTATTATCTCTCCGTCCTCGGTGACCGCTCGCTTTTGAGCGTCGGTGAGTTCTTCGGGCAGGTAAATATCTTTTACGTCAAGCGCGCTCGTCATATCGTTTCCTCCTCTTCCTCTTCGGTCAGGTCAAAGGCTCCGAGCCCGACGGTTCCCTTCGCTCTTTCCTTCGACATATAGTAATCGCATATATCTTTATAGTCGCATTTATTGCACTTGTTCCTGACGGGGAACGGCTTGATAAAACCGTTTTCGATTGCCTCTTCGCCCTTGGCGGCAACTGCAAGCGCATAATCGCCAAGCTTATCGAGAACGTTGTCTTCAAGAAAGACGTTTGCGCTTAGTTTTCCCGTAGGCGTCAAAGGCAAAACCGTCTCCGTCTTTGAAGTCGCATACTTTTCGTCTAGTGCTTCGAGTACGGCGTCGTCGTTTAAAAACTGTCCTTGATAAACGTATTTGCGCTCGTCCTTTTTGACGAAACCGTCCAAAATCGGCAAGTACATAACGCCGACGGGACGCTTTTTCAGGCTATTCTCAACGGCTTTCATATAGATATAAAGTTGTATTTTTTGTCCGTAATACAATTCCTTTAAATCGCTCGTCGCGTTGAATGTCTTGTAGTCGACGATGAGAAAATCGTCGTCCTTCACGTCTATTCTGTCTATGTCGCCTTTGAACCCGACTTTCTTTTCTCCCGCGATTATCGAGAGCGGAAGTATCGGTTCTTTGCCTATTTTCGCTTCGAGCAAGTATGGTTTGAAACTCGAACGCTTGCTCAACTCGAACATATTTTTCACCATGGTCGCGCTCTCGCGTTTAAGTCTCAAGAGCGCGCGCCTCGTGTGCGGTTTTTCATAGAGATATTCGTATCCCTTTTCCTTTACCGCGAGGTCGAAATATACGTCGCACTTTCCGTCAAGCGTTTCGTCGTCCACTTTGCCGTCTCGAATGTCCGTAAACAACTGTTCCAAAACACAGTGCAAAATCGTGCCGTTTTCCGTCCCCAAAAACTCGCCTTCCTGACGCTCTTTCAAAGAAAGAATATAGGCGAAATAATGCTGATACGGGCAGGAATAAAACTTTTCGAGCCTGCTTACGCTCGTAGTCGGCAATGCTTTGCGTCGGACGTTTATTCTCTCAGGCTCCACGCCAAAACTCTCAAATCTAGTTTTGTCGCCCACTTCAAGCGTATCGAACGCCGTGCCGTATGTCAAAAGTTCCTCCGGCAACACCTTGGATGATGACGAGGACGGCGACACGCTCGGGAGCGCGCTCCTCAAAACCTCGTGATATGTCCCGCGCTTCGTCGCGAACAAATCAGCCGTGAGTTTGATCCTTTCGTCCCCGTAAATTTTGCTGAGATGTTCAAAGTCTATGCGTTCGGGCTTTATCGGTTCGCTGTTTAGCGACAGTATTCCCATAAGTTCGCTTATCACTACGGAGGGCTTCATAAACGCCCCGTCGGCGATTTCGGGATACGACACGACGAGTTTGCCGTGCGGTTTTTTCATAATGTCGCACACGGCGTACATCCCCGTCATAATTTTTTGATAGGACGTTGGCGAAACTTCGACGCCCAAACTTTCGAGCGCTTCTTCGTCGTTCGGGTTGATGACGACGCCACCACCCTGCGACGACGGCAACTTACCGCTGACCGCGCCCAAAACGTAGACGTCCATTCCGCCCATAAATCTGCTGTCGAAACTCCCGACGAACACGCAGTCGAGATACGTCGGCACGAGCGCAATCTTCAAAGTCTTTATCATCGACTTCAAAATAGCCTCGAATTCGCTCACGATGCGCGCCCCTTTGATGACGTCGTCGATTTCGTCGAGCACGGCGTCGATCTTTTGGTCGACTTGCTCCGCGCACTTCTCATAGAACATACTGATCTCGGCAAGTTTTTCGACGTGCTTTTTCCACGCCTCGTTCACGCCAATCAAAAGTTGCTTGCACCCACTCGTGATTTCAGACGTTTGAACGACGCCCTTAAAGTTGATTTTCACAAGCGTTTCAACGAGTTTTTGACGCACTCTCTCTGGGACGACGTTCTCCTCGCTTTCAAGCATAAAACGGGTTTTTTCATCCAATTCTTCAAACTTAAACTCTTGATTATGCGATTTGCCGTATCTATCGTCAAGTTCGAAAGGAGACAAAAACCTCGAATGGTCGACGTTGTATTTGAGCACGTAGTTTTCAAACAAAAACACCTCTTCTTCCCCGTTTTCAAGGCACTCGAAAAAGAGCGGATTTTTGACGAAATCTATGACTTCCGCGCATCTGAAACCACTTCGCACTACTGCGAGCGCAGAGAGAAGATAGCGCACTTTCGTCTGCTCGGACAACAGTTCTTTTTGGTCGATAAAGAATGGTATCCCGTATCTTGAAAAGACGGCTTTTATCTCCGCCTGATAGGAGTCCATATCGCTGACGAACACCTCTATATCTTTGTATCGCCCGCCTTCGCGCACGTGGCGTGACACGTCGAGCGCGAGCTTCAATATCTCGTCGTAGCGGTCTTTCGCCACGCGGAGAACAATCTTTTCGTTTCCGTTTTCGTCGCGATTTTCCACTCTCGCCTTTGGCAACGAATAGGAGAACAGCCACCTTGACACCGCTTCGATAGGCGGAGACAAAGTCTCGTCGTTTCTCACGATTTCCGCTTTGCCGTCACAGATAGATTTGAGTTTTGCAATAACCCTATCCGGGTAAATGCGCTTGTTCGGGTTATCGTAGCCACTCGTGACGCCTATCGTCAGAGACAACGCATATTTGTCTATACTTCTCAAAATCTCAAGCTCGGGAGAGGAAAACTCGTATATGTCCGTACAATAAAACCGCTTGTTTGCGACGGACTCGGGGTGAGATGAAAGATACTCGGCAAGCGCAACGAGTCGCGTAGAGGAGTCGCTGTGGTTCTCTTCAAGTTGCACGAGGTACTCGGCGTAAATCAGCGATATGTCGAGGAGTTTTGCCTTGAGCGGCGTTCCGTCCTCGATTTTTTGAGCCTTTTCACGCAATGACTCCGCAGTCGCTCCGCTGTTCCTGAGCGCGGTGAGCGCGGCGTACAGTTCGCTTGCGAAACCGTCGGTTTTGGTCACGTTTTTATAGTAGGAAAGTTTGTCCTTGACGTCCAAAATGACCTTGCTTATCAACATGACCGAACCCTCGGGCGTAAGGCACTTTTTGATGTCCTTACCGATGAGTTTGTTCGCAAGACGCGTAAAGGACATAACCTCGATGCCGAAAGTGCTCTCGAGTTCGAGCGTGGAAATAAGCCCCCTCTCCACGAACGCCGTAAAGCGGTCGGGAGCAAGCACCACGTTTTCAGATTGAGCGTCCAAATGCTTTTTGATTTCTTGCACCACGCCCTTGTAGGCGCCGTGCGACGTGTTGGAAATTACGATTTTCATAGTTTGATTATACGTCCGTATCGTTTCAAATTCAAGCGCTTTTTGCAAATATATAAAATATAATTATATTTTATATATTTGAGTTGAAAAAACAGAGTATTGGTTTTTTCTTTTGCCTATCATAGGCAATTATAGCAAACGAGGCGTCCCGTTTTCGGTACGCGGAGAGAGAACAAAAAAATTCGCAGTTTTTCGAAATTGTGCTCGTTTTTCTTGCAGGATTTTTGTTTTGTGCTATAATAAACGTATTATGAAGAAAAAACTTATTATTTTGGTATTGTCAATATTCGTTCTCGCGATTTTGGCAACGACGCTCGTTGCCTGCAACAGAGCGACCACTCAGGGACAACTTTCCGACTTCCTCATCGACCACAAGGAAGAAGTCTTCGTCTACGACGTCACAAACGGGCTCACGAACACAAACGGCACCTACACCGTCAGCATCAAAAAGTATCCCGCCGGCTCGACCATTCACGACTATTTCCGCGAAGCGCTCGTCAACGTTCCAAAGGGCATGCTCGTCACGGGGCATCTCGTTATGGGCACGACGGAATACACAACCGCTTGCTATTTCAACATAGTGGACGGCACTTCCCTTATGACTCCGGCGAGCTCATCCCGCGTGCAGAAAGAGAACGGCGAAGAAGTTTTCCGTATGCAAGGCACCTATTACGGCGCGAATTTCAGTTATGAAAGAGTCATAAACGGCATATCAAATAGCGGCACGATAAAACTTTCGGGCACCTATTTCGACAACAACGAGTTTCATCAATCTTTGCGTACGGTGCAAACTTTCTCCACGAATTTCAGTTTTTCGTTTGCGGTACCCCTCGTATCTCAAACCGAAATCTCCGCCGTCACCTTGAACGCAAGTTGCTCTGCTCTTGAAAACGTCGAAACTGCCTACACCGCAACCCTCGACCAAAGCGCGGTCAGTTGCTACAGGATTTCTCTCTCCCGCTCGACCAAAGTCGCGGGGCTCAGCCAAACGCTTTACTATGCGGTTGACCCGATGAAAGCGTCCAACAGCGCGCTCACGATGAAGAACGTACTCGTCAAATTCGTTGAACCTATCACGAGCGACGGCGAAACCTACTACGTCGTCTACACGCTTAAAAACGCAACGATTTTGAGCGACTAAGCATTATTCAAAAATTTAAAAACCGCGATGCAAAATCGCGGTTTTTATTTATTGTTTTATTATATTATATCTTTATTCCATATTTGAAAGTCCAAGCGATTGACAGATTTCTTCAAGACTCTCCGTCGGGTGCAAGGCTTCATCCATGCTGAACGCTCCCTCGTCAACGCTTTCCTGCGCCTTTTTGCTTGCAAGACGGAGTTTTTCCTTGACGTCCTTCGACTTGCTCTCCGTCTCCTTCTGCATAGTCTGTTGAAGCGCCGTGAGTCTCTCAACCTCCTTTTTGAAATACGCCTCCATATCGTCCGTCTCGTCTCCGCGGTTCAAAGAAAACTCCTGCGTGAGATATCTCGTCAAATCGAGTTCCGTCTGCACGGCGACGCTCTCCATATTGAGCGCGTCCTTTGAAAAGTGATAGCGGTCTTTGAGTTCCTCGTACGCGGCCGTCCACTTTGCGCGGAAAAACCGCAACCTGTCAAGTTCCTCTTTAAATCTGCTTCTTATCTGCTCGCCGAGTTCGTCCGCTGTCTTGGTGGCTTTCAAAAGCGTGAGCTTTATTTGCTCTTCCCTCGATTGAAGCACGGCAAGTTTTGCCTTCAAATCGTCGTTGTCCCGCAAAAGAGAGGCTATTCTCTCCCTCTGCGATGCGAGCGTCGTCTCGTTTTTCGACTGCGTCTCGACTATAAAACTCTCAACCTCTTTTTTGTCATAACCTCTGTATCTCACTCTAAAACGCGTACGTTCCCTCATAAAAACTCCTTTCTTTAAAAATAAATCGCGCGCCGCGAAAATATTTTCTTTTAAAAGGCGGTTTTTGACTGAAAACGGCAAATGAGCGCAAACAAAAAGCACTCGGACGTTGCCGAGTGCAAATCTTTGCAAATCAACGTTATCTGTTGAGAAGCTCGTTTTTGAGTTTCCAAAGTTTGTAGGAGAGGTCGACCTTGTACTCCTGCGTATTGATGACGCGCTTGTATTCCGGGAAGAATTGCCCTGTACTCTCGTCCTCGTATTTTGCAATCTCTTTGAGCGACGGCTTGTCGTAGACCAGTTTGCCGTCCTTGAAAATCGGCTTCATAAGTTCAACGAGTTCGTAGTTTTCAAGCGTAGTCTTTTTCCACGTCTGCTCGGGGTGGAAAATCGTGAGGGGTTTCGAGGCGTCGAAGACTTCGTCTTCGAGACATATAAGGTCCGCCTGCGCCATCCCGTCCTTCAAAATTCTCACAATCTTTTTGACGCCCGGGTTTGTGGTCTTTTCGTGGCTGTTTGAAACCTTGATACGCGGTTCAAGCTTGCCGTTCTCCTCGATTGCGCAGAGTTTGTAAACTCCGCCGAGAGAGGCGTTTTGATAGCTTGTGATGAGTTTCGTTCCGATGCCGTAGACGTCAATCTTTGCGTCTTGGTTGTTGAGCGCGAGAAGGATGTCTTCGTCAAGGTCGTTCGTCGCGAATATGAGCGCGTCTTGATGACCTGCGGCGTCCAGCATCGCTCTCGCCTTACGGCTGAGATACGCGAGGTCTCCGCTGTCGAGACGAATACCGATAGGCTTGTGCCCCGCGGCTTTGAGTTTGTCAAACACTTTGATTGCGTTGGGTACGCCGCTCTTCAACGTGTCGTAGGTGTCGACGAGGAGCAAGCAGTTGTCGGGATATATCTCCGCATACTTTTCAAACGCCTCGAGTTCGCTTGAAAAGGACATAACCCAGCTGTGCGAATGCGTGCCCGTGACCGGGATGTCAAACAGTTTGCCCGCGACGACGTTGGACGTCGTTCTCACTCCGCCGATATACGCCGCACGCGCGCCGTAGATGCCTGCGTCCGCGCCCTGCGCTCTTCTGAGACCGAATTCGCTTATCTTGTTCTTCGTGCACTCTTTGAGCCTCGCCGCCTTCGTTGCGATGAGCGTCTGGTGATTGATGAACGTGAGGAGCGCGGTCTCCACGAGTTGCGCCTCGAAAAGAGGTGCTGAAACCGTCAAAATAGGCTCGTACGGAAAGATGAGCGTCCCTTCCGGCACCGCCTTTATGTCGCCTGTAAAACGGAAATCTTTGAGCGTTTCGAGGAAACTCTCCGGAAAGATTTTGAGGGAGCGCAGATACGATACGTCGCTCTCGTCGAAGTGCAGGTTGAGGATGTAATCTATCGCCTGTTCAAGTCCTGCGGCGATTGCATAACTGTACCCGCCGTTTCCGCGATAAAACACGTCGAACACCGCCCTCGTCTTGTCGAGATGACAAATCTTGTAGCCGTTCATCATCGTGAGTTGATAGAGGTCGGTGAGAAGCGTCAGGTTGTTCGTTTTTACCCTTTCGGTCGTATAATCAAAACTCATTTTTCCACCGTGTTTCAAACATAGTTTGAAAAATTGTGTGCGTATTATTTTGCGAGGACGTATACCTCGTTCTTTGCGTTTTTGAATATCTTTTTGTAGTCCTTGGGGACGTGATAGTAGTCGAGGCTGTCAAAGTCAACATCAAGATACGGCTTCTTTGCGCCATACAAGATGCGGAGCGGGTTCTTTTCGTTCTTCAAAATATTGCCTATGCGAACGTAGTTTTTGACATCAAATTCCGTGAGCATTGCGCCGCCTAGTTCGTTTGCCTCTTTGAGCGCGCGAATACGACGGTAAGAGAGTTGACTGTTGCGAAGGAGCACGTAGCAAATCATCGCAATCAAGCCGAGCGGAGCGACGATACCGCAAGCGATTTGCGTGACGAGCAGACCGTCCATACGAATCGAGTCTATCCACGCTCTGCCGAGCGCATACCAGAACATGTAGAATATGAGCAGGAGTCCCGGGTATTTCTTCGTGCTGCCCTTCTTCCAAAACGCATAGCAGATGAACAAACCAATCGTGTTCCAAACCATCTCGTAAAAGAAGGTGGCGGCAAACCAATACGCTCTCTCTCCAAACAGCTCTTGACCTCTATCGAGTGCGGCGTCAACAACTGCCTGATGCTTTGTCTCTACACCGCTTGGGCTGTCGATATAGACTGCAAACGGGAAAGTTTGAAGATGCGGATTGTCAATCGGGATGCCGAATGCTTCTTGGTTGAAGAAGTTGCCGAGTCTGCCGACGATTTGCCCCGTGAGAAGCGGAACGATGACGATATCCGCAACGTTGCCGAAATTGATTTGCTTTCTGTGGCGGATGGTGAAGAATATACCGCCCAAAATACCGCCCAAAATACCGCCGATTATCGTGAGACCCCCCTCCCAAACGGCAATCATATTGATAAAGCCTTTGCCGAAGTCCTCCCACAGTTCGGGCGCAAAATACGCGCTCGGACGGACGATGACGTAAAGCAGTCTCGCGAACACGACGGCAAGCGGAACTATCCACAAGAAGAGCTCTATCGTGTCGTCAATCGTAAGTTTTATAACGTGAGATTGACGGCAGGCATAAGCGAGCCCGATTATCATGCCAAGCACAATTACTATACCGTACCATCTCACCGACAAATTGCCGATTTCAAACGCTACGGGGTTTACTGCTGAAAACAACATATACTTATCCTCAAAAAGGTTTTTTTTTGATTATTATGAAAATCGTTTATAAATCGAGATATTGGGATGAAGAGCAAGGAAACGTGCTTCGAATTGACACCCCGGTGACATAGGCGTACACGGTTGACAAGGCAAAGCGCGTTGACACGGCTATTCGCCCAATAGCGCGATTTAGAACAATTTGACGGCGCCGCAAGGACGTATCGCCATTTTGAACACGTTGTGTTCGCCAAACATCACGTTGAGAGCTGCATTCACGCCGAATGCGTTTTTTCTTGCGAAGACGAGTATCGTGCCGGCAAAACCGCCGCCGTGAACACGGCTTGCTACGACGCCGTCTATTTTGACGACTCTGTCGAGCGCGTTTTCGAGGTTCTTGTTTTTGCCTGCCGGCGAATACGTGTTTTGAAGTTTGTATCTCGAACTGAGTCCCGACTCGTTGACTATGTCGAGGAAGGCGCGTTCGTCGCGGTTGTCGATTGCCTTGACAGCGTCTTCGACGCGCGTGTTCTCCTCGAAGAAGTGCTCGGCTCTGAGATACGCCCTTTCGCTGACCTTGTCCTTTATGAAATACTTTTCGTCCTCCCACTTTTCACGCGGAATTTCGTGCAAGAGTTTTACGCCGAACAAAGTTGCGACCTCTTTCATCTCGTATGGAATTGCCGCATAGTCGTCCGTGAGGTTGGAGTGGTCTCCGCCCGTCGCGATGACGTAGATATCGAGGTCTTTAAAAGCCCAGTTCGCGCGCTCGACAACAGGGTTTTCAAAATCGGCAAAGTCGATGAGGTTGACTCCGCCGAGTGCGATTGCGCTTTGGTCCATTAGTCCGCAGGGCTTGCCGAAGAAGGTGTTTTCGGCATATTGGGAGGCCTTGGCTTTGTAGATTGCGTCAAGCGCCTCGTCGTTGTAAAGAACGTTCAAGATTTCGGCAATGACAAGTTCAAAAGAACTTGAAGACGAAACGCCGCTTCCCTTTGGCACAGACGAAGTCATACAAGCGGAAAACCCGCCGACTTTCTTGTTCGTGTGAAGGAAGTAGTCCACGACGCCCTTGATGAGCGCGGTTGACGTGCCGATTTCGCTTGCCATAAAGTTGACTTTCGACGTGTCGACTCTGAGCATTGGATAACCCTTTGACTTGACTTCGATTATACCGTCTTTGCGGGGTGAAACGCTGGCGAGAGTGTCGAAATTGATTGCCGCGCACAGCACCTTTCCGCCGTTGTGGTCGGTGTGGTTGCCGACGATCTCAATGCGGCCGGGAGAGGAATAAAAATTCACCTCGTCAGTGCCGAATATCTCCTCGTGCATTTCAAGAAGTTCCAAAAATCTGGGCTTCTGCACGGAAGACGGCATACCGTATACGTCGTCGCACATTCTTTCGAAAGCCAAATTATTTTCAAAGAATTTTTCTTTATCAGTTGCCATATTGCCCCCAAAATCATATAATAAGTATAGTTATTGTATCATATCTCTTTCTCAAAAGCAAGTTGAAAACGGAATAAATATGCGGGACGCATATTTAATCTCAAAAACGAATCGGCAATCGCGACGATTTTCGGTTTTCATATTGAAAGTGCAAACGGAATATGATACAATAAATAAAGTCGATTTTTGTTTTCTCATTTTGGAGGTTTTATGCCGAGATTATCAGCGGAAGAAACTGCAAAACTGAACGTTAAGCGCTTGGTTGATTATGCCGTGCGCAAGCTTTATCTTCAGGACTACGACACCTATTACGTGCAAAATATCCTGTTAGATGCTCTAAAACTCACCGAACCGTCCGACAACGAGGTCGGCGAATACGAGTTTTATTCCGTTATGAGCGCCCTCTCCGATTACGCCGTCAAAAAGGGACTTATCGAGGAGACGGACAAACTGCTTTTTGAGACGAAACTCATCGGTTTTTGCATGCCGTCGCCGTCCAAAACGATTGAGATGTTTGACGACGTCGCAAGGTATTCCGGCACGAAGGCGGCAACGGATATGCTCTTCAAACTCGGCGAGGACTCCGCGTATCTAAGACGCCCCGACCTTGACAAGAACATCATTTGGGAGAACGAAGGGCAAAGAGGCAGAATTGTCGTGACGATAAACCTCGCGAAACCGGAAAAGACTCCCGAGCAAGTGCGCCTTGCAAAACTCGCCAAAGGCGGATACCCGAAGTGCCTGCTCTGCATCGAGAACCTCGGCTTTGCGGGCAACGCGGCAAAACCTCCGCGTCAAACTATCCGCATAGTCCCCTTTGAACTAGACGGCGAAAAGTGGTTTATGCAGTATAGCCCATATCAATACTTTGAAGAGCACCTCATCGCGGTCTGCGAGGAGCATAGACCTATGTGCGTGACGGACGCGACGTTCAGACGCATGCTCGATTTTCTCGATATGTTCCCACACTACTTTATCGGATCAAACGCCGCGCTCCCCATCGTGGGCGGGTCTATCCTTGCGCACGACCACTATCAAGGCGGAAAGAAGGTACTCCCCGTCTTTGAACGTCCTGCGAGAAAGCATTTTAAGATGGCGGGGCTTCAAGACGTTGACGTCTCCATCGTCGATTGGTACAACTCAATCGTGCGCATAGCAAGCAAAAACAGAAAACAAGTGCTCGAAGCGGTCAATCGCTTTTACAGTGCTTGGGACACTTGGGACGAACCCGCAATGAACGTCCTTTCGCACACCGAGCAGAACGGCGAGCGCGTGCAACACAACGCAATCACCCCTATCGCCTCCGTCAACAAGGACGGCGAATACGAGTTTAATCTCATCCTCCGCAACAACAGGACGGACGAGGCGCACCCGTTTGGAATCTTCCACCCCGCAGTTGAACTCCACAATATCAAGCAAGAGTCAATCGGCATAATCGAGGTCATGGGCGTATTCATCCTCCCCGGCAGACTCAAAGCCGAAGCGGATCAAATGCGCGACATCTTGACGGGCAAAACTCCCCTCGATTTCAAGGCTATTGCGGAAGAAACGCATCCTCTGCACAAGCACCTCGGCATGATAACCCAACTCGTCGTGGACTACGGCACGGGCATCAGCGAAAAGAAGGCAAGCGAAGCCATCACCGACTATATCAACAAGGCTTGCGAAACCATCCTCGACACCACCGCAGTCTTCAAAAACACGGACGAAGGACAGAAAGCGTTTGACAAGTTTATTCACACTGTGTGTGAATAAAATGAATGTTCGCTACGCTCAATGAATGGACGCATTGCGTCATGAATGTTCAAAAAAATCTCGGTTTGATTCCGAGATTTTTTGTTCAATGAATGTTCGCTGACAAGTCAGCTCAATTGCGGATAAATAGTATAAAACAAAACAAACACGCACAATTGCGTGTTTGTTTATTATTGAGCAATTATTGCTTTTGATTATGATTTTGATTTTGCGATATCTCCGTCCGTGCAATGAATAGTGTAATTGCCTGTTTGATCGTTCCAACAATAACCTTTTGAAATTGCATTCCAATGTTCTATCGTTCCATTGAAATTGATATCTGTCAAACCGATGCAGCCATCGAATGCATAATAGCCTATGCTTGTCACACCATTGCCAATAGTGATGGATGTCAAACTACTGCATCCATCAAATGTATAGTTTCCTATGCTTGTCACACTGTTTGGAATAGTGACGGACGTCAAACCAGTGCAACCAGAGAATGCATAATTCCCTATGCTTGTCACACTGTCCGGGATGGTGATGGATGTCAAGCCAGTGCAGCCATAGAATGCATAATCAACTATGCTTGTCACACTGTCGGGGATTGTGACGGACGTCAAACCGCATCCATAGAATGCCCGATTGCCTATGCTTGTCACGCTATCCGGAATGGTGATTGATGTCAGGCTGGTGCAGTTGTAGAAAGCATAATCGCCTATGCTTGTCAATTGGCTGTTTTCTTCAAATGTAACGGACGTCAATCCGGTGCAACCTCGGAATGCATAATAGCCTATGCTTGTCACACTGTCAGGAATTGTGATGGACGTAAGCATTGAACAGTTATAAAATGCCCCATACAAGATGTTTCCACCCGTCACCGTCACGCTGCGAAGCGTGGCTGGAATGTAGTATGTGTCTGATGAACCGCCTGAAGAAGAATAATATTTCTGTTGTGTTGCAGCTCCCCCTTGATAACTGTTTCTACCAAATATATAGCCAAACAAAGTCAAAGTTGAACTGATTTCAGACGTTGCTGTTGCATATTCACCAACAAATGGAATGGTTATGCTTTCAAGTGATGAGCACCCAGAAAATGCACCCTCACCTATACTTGTCACACTGTTTGGAATTATTATGGATGTCAAACCGGTGCATCCATTGAATGCAGAAAAACTGATGCTTGTCACACTGTTTGGAATTATTATGGATGTCAAACCGGTGCATCCGGAGAATGCACTACGTCCTATGCTTGTCACACTGTTCGGGATTGTGATATGCGTCAAATTAGTGCAGCCACGGAATGCATAATCGCCTATGCTTATCAATTGGCTGTTTTCTTCAAATGTAACGGACGTCAAACCGGTGCATCCATCAAATGTATAATCCCATATGTTTGTCATGCCGTTGCCGATGGTGATAGATGTCAATCCGGTGCAACCTCGGAATGCATATTTACCTATACTTGTCACACTGTTTGGAATAGTGATAGATGTCAAACTGGTGCATCCAGAGAATGCATCAGCACCTATGCTTGTCACACTGTTTGGAATTGTGATATGCGTCAAATTAGTGCAGCCACGGAATGCTCGATCGCCTATGCTTATCAATTGGCTGTTTTCTTCAAACGTGACGGATGTCAAACCGGTGCATCCAGAGAATGCATCATAGCCTATACTTGTCACACCATTGCCAATAGTGATAGACGTCAAACTGCTGCATCCAGCAAATGCATACCCACCTATGCTTGTCACACTGTTTGGAATTATTATGGATGTCAAACCGGTGCATCCGGAGAATGCAGCATAGCCTATACTTGTCACGCTGTCGCCAATGGTGACGGATGTCAAACTATTGCATCCATAGAATGCTCGATCGCCTATGATTGTCACGCTGTTTGGAATAGTGATAGATGTCAAACCGGTGCAGCCATCGAATGCATAATAGCCTATGCTTGTCACGCCGTTGCCAATGGTGACTGACGTCAAACCTCTGCATCCTTTGAATGCATACATGCCTATGCTTGTCACGCTGTTTGGGATTGTGACGGATGTCAAACCGGTGCAGCCATCAAATGTATAATTTCCTATGCTTGTCACACTATCGGGAATCGTGATGGATGTCAAACCGGTGCATCCAGAGAATGCTCCATACAGTATATTGCCACCTGTCACCGTCACGTTGCGAAGCGTGGTCGGAATATAGTAGGTTTCGTTTATGCCTAATAATGCATATGAATCGTAATAGAGTTGCGTTACTGCTGTCCCACCGGTATAACTGGTTGTGCCAAATATATAGCCAAACAAAGTTGAACCGCTTGCAGATGTTGCTGTTGCAGATCCACCAACAAATGGAATGGTTATGCTTTCAAGTGATGAGCACCCAGAAAATGCACGCTCACCTATACTTGTCACACTGTTAGGAATAGTTATGAAAGTCAAACCGGTACAACCTGAGAATGCATCAGCACCTATGCTTGTCACGCCATTACCAATGATGACGGATGTCAAACCTGTGCATCCATAGAATGCCTGATAGCCTATACCTATCACGCTGTCTGGGATAGTGACAGATGTCAAACCGGTGCATCCACTGAATGCAGAACCGCCTATGCTTGTCACACCGTTGCCAATGGTGACGGAAGTTAAACCGGTGCATCCATAGAATGCCTCACCGTCTATGCTTGTCACACTGTCGGGAATTGTGACGGATGTCAATCCGGTACAAATAGAGAATGCATATTTAGGTATTGTTGCAACACCACTTGGAATAACCAAATCGCCTGTCAAAGCCTCACCATTTATATACAATGTTCTTGAAGATGACAATAAACTGGATGAGCGGCTCATTGCACACCAATCTATTATATCCCCTGTATAATTGATTGTCGTCAAACCAGTGCATCCATTGAATACACCCATGCTTATGCTTGTCACACTGTCCGGGATTGTGATGGATGTCAAACTGGTGCACCCGGAGAATGCCTGATAGCCTATACCTGTCACACCGTTGCCAATGGTGACGGAAGTTAAACCGGTGCATCCATAGAATGCATACTCGCCTATGCTTGTCACACTGTCCGGAATGGTGACGGACGTCAAGCCGGTACAATCTCGGAATGCATCATCACCTATGCTTGTCACGCCGTCGGGGATTGTGATGGATGTCAAACCACTGCAATTATTGAATGCATAATTACCTATGCTTGTCACACCGTCGGGGATGGTGACGGACTTAAGCATTGAACAACCATAAAATGCACCACGCAATATGTTGCCACCTGTCACTGTAACACTGCGGAGTGATGATGGAATGTAGTATGTTGTGCTGGTTGTACTTGATGTACTTGAACCATAATATGTTTGTGATACCGCTGTTCCTCCCGTATAACTGCTTGTGCCAAAGATATAACCAAATGGATATTGATAGGTGTCACTGCTTGTTTTCCCTACTTTTGCACCAACAAATGGGATTGTTATGCTGACAAGTGATGAACAACCTTTGAATGCACCGTTTCCTATACTTGTCACACTGTCTGTGATGGTGACGGATGTCACCCCCGCGCAACCACGGAATGCGCTACCACCTATGCTTGTCACTGGTTTGCCAAGATATGAATCCGGCAAGACAAGTTCCGCTTCACTTCCGCTATATGCTATTATTGAGTATGTATCGTTTTCAAGCAGTTCAAACGTGAGCCCTTCAACTCTAATCTCTTCTTCTCCACAACGTCTGCAAACGTTGTTTTCATCCAAATCATGCCCGAGTGCGTTTATGTTTTCAGTTTCAACTTCTCCGCAAATTGGGCAAACCCTTCTGCGAGTGCCTTGTCCCAAGCAGCTTGGCTCTTTCACAACAACCCAATCTCCGTAAGAGTGTTCATGGTTTTCATCCACGGTTGCTTCTTCATACACAACAACTTCGCAAACATACACTTGGTCTCCAACGTTTATTGCGACATACAATACGTCGCCAAAATTCATTTGTGTAACGTCTTCCAAATTGATATCGCAATCTTCGCCTACATATATTCCGCCGTTATAACCGCTTTCTGTAGAAGATAATTGACTATCAAAATCAGAAGCACTCACTGAGTCAACTACGCGAACTGAAACGACATAACTATTGTCTCCTATATTAATCTCGTCAGATTTGCTTTCTGAAGATTGGATTGACTGAACAGCCAAACCGACAAATTTGTTCAAAGCGTCATCGTTTACGTTGGTTTGGTTTTGATTGCCTTGACCCCCTCCTTGGCTGTCATCTGGATTAATATTGGAGCCTCCGCCTTGGCTGTTGCCTCCCTGATTATCTCCACCTTGGTTGTCATCAAGATTTATATTGGAGTCACCGCCTTGGTCGCCCCCAGTGTTGCCTATAACTGTGCCGTCATTGTTGTTATTCTCGTTGTCTCTTGACTTAAATAAATCGCAGGCTGTGAGAACACACGTCAAAAGCGCAATCGTCAAAATTATTACGATGACAAATAGAATAGTGCGTTTTGTTTTCATCTTCTATTCTCCTTTTTGCAAAACGCACATAAAAAGCGTAAAAATATAACAAGTGCATCTTGCTGATTCTGCTACAAACCTTTACAACATCACAAACTGACTATGTAAACGCAAAACACACCTGTTACCAAGTGAATAGGCGTCAATTTGTGATATAAAGTTTGTAGCACTTTTATTTTACGGCAAAACCGCCAAATTGTCAATATTGATTAGTTTAAATAAGAATAATAATAAAAAACACATAGTGATATAAGTGCGTGAGTGAGATGAGATGCAAGAAAGGGCGTTTGTTCAATCACACTGTAAAACCGCAATATTTGGATGAAGAGCGCGAAGAAGCCCGTTTGTGACGGAGGAGCGTACTTGAGCGTACGTGACCACGAGGCGTTTACAACTTGCTTGCAAGGACTGTAAACAACGATGTGGACGATGCGTGAAACGCAAGACCCCCGAGCAAACGGGCTTTGACAATGCTATTCGCCAAATAGTGCGGTTTTACAGTGTGATTCGTGAAGACATAGCCCTTGATAATGTGCTTTCGTCGGCATACTCAATGACTGAGCCTTCGGGGAGTCCGCGGGCAATACGCGTGACTTTGATGCCGAGCGGTTTGATGAGACGAGCGATATACATTGCGGTTGCTTCGCCTTCCACGTCGGGGTTGGTGGCAAGGATGACCTCCTCCACTCCGTCGAGACGGGCAAGAAGTTCCTTTATTCTAATGTCGTTGGGGCCGACGTGTTCCATTGGAGAGATAACTCCGCCGAGCACGTGATATACGCCCTTGAAGTCCTTGACCTTTTCGAGCGCGACGATGTCTCGCGGCTCTTTGACAACGCAGATGACTTTTTGCTCGCGCGTCTTGCATATCTCGCAGACGTCGTCCTCCGTGTAGTTGCCGCACACACTGCAAAAGTGGACGTTCTCTTTGACGTCCTTGATTGCCGCTATGAGTTCTTCCGCATCCTCGTCGGGTGCATTGAGAATCGCATAGGCATATCTTGCCGCCGTCTTTTCGCCGACGGACGGAAGTTTGGTGAGTTGCCCAATCAGGCGGGCAAGTGGTTCAATATATTTCATTATAGAAGTCCCATGCCTCCGCCGAGCGGCCCCATCAAATCTTTTTGAAGTTTGTCCGCTTGAGCGTTTGCGTCGTTGATTGCCGCAAGGATCATATCTTCAAGCATTTCAACGTCGTCCGGGTCAACCGCTTCGGGTTTGATGCTTATCGAGACGGGAGTCTTGTCCCCCATCATCGTAAACTCCACCATACCGCCTGCCGCGCTACCCACGAGTTCCGTTTCGGCAATTTCCTGCTGTGCCTCTTGAAGTTTGCGTTGCATTGCCTGTGCTTGTTTCATCAGTTGCTGCATATTGCCGCCGCCAAATCCGCCGTATCCCATTTGTTGTCTCCTATATAATTTATTATTTGATTTCTACCCACTGACCGAACATCTCTTTGACGTACGGCAGAGCCTTGTCCTCATCGAGATGCACGAAGTCCTTGAACACGAGCTTCCTACCGTTTGACAAGGGTTGGAAAATCTTGTTGATGACGTCGCGATTGTTCTTGTCAAGGAAAAGCCCGAGCGTCGCGGGCGAAGCAATTTTTACTATAAATTCGGTTTCCGTCATTTCAACTTCCGCTTCAAGCGCCGCGAAAGCCAAAAATTTCATATTGCTCTTTTCGAGACCGGATGCAACCTGCTTCCACACCTGCCGTGCATCCGGGGCTGCAGGTGCGGGCTCAAAACCCGATTTCTTCATCGTGGCTACGACCTTTTCAAGCCTTGCCACCTTGAGAGCAAGTTCTTCGGACTTTGTGTCGCTGTCTCCGCCGAGGCACGCAAGCGTCACCGCCGCCTCGAAGATTATCCTGTGTTGAGAGGAATATCTGAGTTCCCCTTCAAGCCCTGACATAATCTTCATAATTGACAGGCACTTCTCCGTGGAATACTTGTCCGCCATCCCCTTGAGAGATGCATATATGCCTTCTGGAAGCGCGAGAAGTCTCTTTGCCTGCGAACAGTTTTTGATGTAGAGCACGTTTCTAAAAGTCGTCGCTATGTCGATTGCAAGAATGTTCACGCTCTTGCCGAGGTCGCAAAGATTTGCAACTTCCTGCAACGTCTTGTCTATATCCCCGTCTGCAATCGCCGTGCAGAGCGAGGTCAGTTTTTGAGGGTCGGACGCGCCGAGCACTTCCAAAACGCCGCCGTACGTGACGTTGTTTTCGCAGTAGCTCACGCACATATCGGCAACCGAGAGCGCGTCTCTCACGCTGCCGTTGCCGGAAGACGCGATAAGCTCAACCGCCTCGGGCTCATACTTGCACCCGATGTCGTCAAAGATGAAACGGATACGCTCCGCAATAACGGAGTTGGGCACCAACTTGAAGTCGAAACGCAGACATCTCGAAAGAATAGTCGGCAAAATCTGATGAATCTCAGTCGTCGCAAGGATGAAAATCGCATGTTCGGGCGGCTCTTCCAAAGTTTTGAGGAGCGCGTTGAACGCCGCCTTCGAGAGCATGTGAACTTCGTCGATGATGTAAACTTTGTATCTGCCTATCGTGGGCGGAAAATTGATTTTCTCCGTGAGTTCGCGAATTTGGTCGACGGAGTTGTTGGACGCCGCGTCGATTTCGAGAATGTCAAAATTGCCGCTCTTTGCAAGTTCGACGCAGTTTTCGCACTTTCCGCAGGGCGAGCCGTTTTCGGGGTGCAAACAGTTGACGGCGCGAGCGAATATCTTGGCGACGGACGTCTTGCCCGTCCCTCTCGTGCCCGTAAAAATGTAGGCGTGCCCGATGGAGTTGGTCTCTATTTGATTTTTGAGAGTCCGCACGATATGGTCCTGACCGATGACTTTGTCAAAGGTGTCCGGACGATACTTGCGGTATAAAGATGTGTATGCCATATTTGATATTATAAACTAATTCAGTTATAATAGCAAGAAAAATTTTACGGCATACTCAAACGTTGGCACACAAACTTTTGTAGCAGTATACGAGTTGCACAATTTGATAGCGAACGGACGACGCGCACTTGGCGGACGAGCCGTATTCGACGTTGTCCAAAAGCGCGAGCGCAGTGATGATAGCAAGCTTGATTTCGGTGATTTGAGGCTTGTCTTGATTTTGTACTTTTTGATAAAAAACGGACTTTATATCTTCAATATGACTGTATAAAACCCTGATTTTGGTCTTTGCGTCCCCTACGGAGATTGCGTTGTCATTGAGCGAATTGCTCACGTCGTACATCTCATCAAACGCAATATCAAAGTAGGTCATCGCGTTTTGACAGGCTACTTTCAAGTCCCCCTCGCACCAGTCGAGATTGCTCTCTTTTATGGAGATTTCTTGAACGTACGCCGACCTGTCCTCAAGGGACGACAGCACTTTCTCCGCGGAATTCGCGTCCTTGTAGACCGCAAATATTATTTCGATTTTGTTGTTGTCGTCATCCGCATTTTGTCGAATATACCCTGCGCCGCCCCTGTTTCTTATGAGTTCGGCACTGCCACGGGCGAGCGTCATATCATCGTAGCCGCCCACGGCAACCGCATAGATTGTCCTCGTTTTTTCCTTGCCGAAGACGCCGGCAAGGCTCAAAAAACCTTTGCCGGAAAAGATAAACGACAACCCGAGCGTGACGATGAAACACAAAACTATCACGCCTACGACGAAGAGATTTTGTCTGCCGTCGCGTCCGTACCTCGACTCCATTTGTCTGCGCATAACAAATTGTATGCGCAAAACTTGTAAAGCATAACTTTATTATTTATAATAAACGGCAAAAAAACTTTTTGAAAAAATATCAAACAAATGTCTTCAAATCGTTGACACGAAAAAAAAATTGGCATAAGATAACAGTAGTTTAAATCTCCGGTAGGTGAGGCTACCATCGGGATACGGATTGCTACCGACAATAATGTGGAGACACATTACCGCGCGGTTAGCAGGTGACGTCGAAACCAAGGCGTCGTCTAACGCAATTTCATCGCCCGATGATGCTAAAGCTTGTAATGGTAGGATTTGCATTTTTCGTGTATTGTTTCCGTGCTATTGCAAGCGCGGTTTTTTTGTATCTCCCCTGCCGCGAAAGGAGGTGCGATATGCTTGAACAATTCGAAACCTTGATTGAAGAAAAAAACTACGTCGCTTTGAAGACGCAACTCAACGATATGCACCCGCAGGATATCGCTCTTTTGCTCGACGAAGTCGCGGGCAACGACGAGAGAGAAGCTCTCATACTTTTCCGTCTGCTCACAAAGGAAAACGCGGCGGAAGCGTTTGTCGAAGCGAGCAGCGACACGCAGGAGTATCTCATCAACGCCTTCTCCGATGCGGAACTTAAATCGGTCTTTGACGAGATGTTTTTGGACGATACCGTCGACATCATCGAAGAGATGCCCGCAACCGTCGTCAAACGTATCATCAACCAATCGGACTCTGAGACTAGAAAACTCATAAACCAAATTCTCAAATACCCGAAGGACAGCGCGGGCAGCGTCATGACCGTCGAGTATATCAGCCTCAAAAAACAATGGACGGTGAGACAGTGCTTTGACTGTATCAGAAAACAGGCGCTTGACAAGGAGACGATTTACAACTGCTACGTGACGGACGAAACGCGCAAACTTATCGGCGTCGTATCCGTCAAAACCTTGCTCCTCAACAACTACGACACGGTGATTGAAAACATAATGGAGACGGACGTCATCTCCGCCGACACCTATGCCGACCAAGAATACGTCGCCTCCCTGCTCTCCAAGTACGACTTGACCGCCGTGCCAATCGTCGACCAAGAAAACCGCATCGTCGGTATCATCACCATCGACGACGCTATCGACGTCATCGAAGAAGAGGCAACCGAAGATATCGCGAAGATGGCGGCTATCCGTCCGTCGGACAAGCCCTATCTCGAACAAAGCGTTTGGCAAATATGGCTCAACCGCGTGCCGTGGCTTCTCGTGCTCATGGTGTCGGCAACCTTTACGGGACTTATCATCAACACGTACGAGTCAAAACTTGCCGCAATCTCCACAGTGCTCTTTGCCTGCGTGCCTATGCTCATGGACACGGGCGGAAACGCTGGTTCGCAGGCGTCCGTCACCGTAATTCGTTCGCTCGCAATCGGCGATTTGGTGCCACGCGATGTGTTTAAAGTGCTGTGGAAAGAACTACGAGTGTCCATTTTGTTGGGACTTGTGCTTGCAATCGCTTGCTTTGCCAAACTCCAACTCATCGACAGATTGCTCTTCCGCTTCGAGGGCTACGACGTCATCACGTCCGCTGTCGTATCGCTTGCGCTCTTCATCACTATCGTACTTGCAAAGTTCGTCGGCGCAATTCTCCCCCTCTTTGCAAAGAAGATAAAACTCGACCCTGCCGTCGTCGCAAGCCCCTTCATCACGACCATAGTCGACGCCCTGTCGCTTATTATTTATTGCACTATTTCTATCGCGATATTAAGTTGAGTTATAAAATTAAAATAACACCGACGCTTCTAAGCGTCGGTGTTTTATTATCTCTTAAACATATTAAGTAGGCCAAAACTTAATACATCTCAGGGTTTGGCGGTGCAACAGGTGTCGGCTCTTTAATGTCCGTGACAAGTGCTTCTGTCGTCAATAACGTTGCCGCAACGGAGGTTGCGTTTTGGAGCGCGGAACGCGTCACCTTGGTCGGGTCGAGAATGCCCGACTTTACCATATCGCAATATTCGTCCTTTGCCGCATCGTAGCCGTAGTTGGCTTTCTTTGCGTTTTCGATATTGCTGACGACCACTCCGCCGTCCACGCCTGCGTTGTCTGCGATTTGACGAATCGGTGCTTCAAGAGCGCGGAGCACGATATTTGCGCCCGTGAGCGCGTCTCCCGCGAGACCGCCGATTGCCTTCTTTACCGCCGGAATGACGGAGAGAAGCGCAACGCCGCCGCCCGGGACGATACCTTCTTCGACTGCCGCGCGAGTTGCGTTCAAAGCGTCCTCGATTCTCAACTTCTTCTCTTTCATCTCGACTTCGGTTGCCGCGCCTACGCCGATGACCGCTACGCCGCCTGCGAGTTTTGCAAGACGTTCCTGCAATTTTTCCTTATCGTAGTCCGAAGTGCTCTCCGCAATTTGAGCGCGGATTTGAGCGACTCTAGACGCGATTGCGGCTTGGTCTCCGAACCCGCCGACGATAGTGGTTTTGTCCTTGTCGACGACGACGCTCTTTGCTCTGCCGAGCATATCGAGAGAGACGTCTTTGAGTTCATAGCCGAGATCGGTTGAAACGTAGGTTCCGCCTGTCAAAATTGCGATGTCTTCAAGATACGCCTTTCTTCTGTCGCCAAAGCCAGGGGCCTTGACCGCCACGACATTGAACACGCCTTTCAATTTGTTGACGATAATCGTCGTGAGAGCTTCGCCTTCGATGTCGTCGGAGATGATAAGGAGTTTCAAGCCGTTTTTGAGCACTTGCTCAAGAAGCGGAAGAAGTTCTTGTATATTGCTGATTTTCTTGTCAGTGATGAGGATGACGGGGCCGTCGAGTTCGGCTTGCATCTTGTCGGTGTTGGTGACGAGATAAGGAGAAACGTAGCCACGGTCGAATTGCATCCCTTCGACAACCGTGAGTTCGGTGTCCATCGCCTTGCCTTCTTCGATGGTGATGACGCCGTCCTTGCCCACCTTTTCCATCGCGTCGGAGATGAGTCTGCCAATCTCTTCGTCGCCTGCCGAGATACTTGCAACCTGTGCGATTGCCGTCTTGTCCTCGACGTCCTTGGAGATCTTTTTGAGTTCTTCCACTGCGGCGTCGGTTGCAACCTTGATGCCCTTTTTGAGGACGATGGGGTTTGCACCCGCAACTACGTTGCGAAGTCCCTCTTTCACGATAGCTTGCGCAAGTACCGCGGCTGTCGTCGTGCCGTCGCCCGCGACGTCGTTCGTCTTGGTGGAGACTTCACGAATAATCTGTGCACCCATGTTTTCAAACGGGTCTTTGACGTCAATCTCTTTTGCGATTGTCACGCCGTCGTTCGTGATGAGCGGAGCGCCGTACGGTTTGTCGAGAACGACGTTTCTGCCCTTTGGTCCGAGCGTAATTTTGACTGTATTTGCAACTGTATCGACGCCCGCTTCAAGTGCGCGTCTTGCTTCATCGCCGTATTTGAATTGTTTTGCCATAATGAGCCTCCTTATTCAACCACAGCAAGTATGTCCGCTTGCCTTACGATGACGACTTCCTCGCCGTCGATTTTGAACTCGGCACCCGCGTATTTGCTGTACAGCACGGTGTCGCCGACTTTGACTTGCATTTTGACTTCTTTGCCGTCGACCATACCGCCGGGGCCAACCGCTACGACAGTAGCGAGTTGCGGTTTTTCTTTTGCCGCGCCCGGGAGAACGATACCGCTCGCCGTCTTTTCGTCTTGCTCGATTGCCTTGATGACAACCTTGTCAAACAATGGTTTGATTGCCATATCTATGCCTCCGTAATGATTTTTCAAAGAATTTTAGCACTCTCGGTGCTTGACTGCTAATAATATATACCCATACCCCTCGAAATGTCAATATATTATGCCAAATATTTTGAATTTTTTGACACAAAATTTCGCCGTCGGTGTTGAATATTGTTTATTTATATGTTAAAATCAGTTTATCAACCCAAACTACAGGTGAATTATGAACAAATGGGATGAAAGATTTATGAATATGGCGGAGTTCGTTTCAACGTGGACGAGCTGCGCAAGAGCGGGACGCGCAATCGGCGCGGTCATCGTGCGCGACAAACGCATCTTGACTACGGGCTACAACGGAGCGCCGGCGGGGGTTATGCCCTGCCGCGACAAGGGCTACTGTATGCGTGATCGCCTCGGTATCGCCAGCGGAACGCAGGCGGAAAAATGCTACGCCGTGCACGCGGAACAAAACGCTATATGCCAAGCGGCAAAACTCGGCATCACGCTCGAAGGAGCAACGCTCTATTGCACGCATCAACCTTGCACCATCTGCACCCGTCTCATCATCAACAGCGGGATAAAGCGTGTCATCTACAAATATCCGTATCCGGACGAGTTCTCCATGCAACTCTTTGCCGAAGCGGGCACCCTCGTGCAAAAGTACGATGACCTGAAAGACGAACAATAAAAATTGTATATAGGAGAAAACAACAATGACAGAAAAATCATCTTCACCAAAATCAAGACTTGCAGCATGCTTGCTCTGCTTCTTCCTCGGCGGACTCGGTATCCATCGTTTCTTTGTCGGTAAGGTCGGCACGGGCATCCTCTACCTCTTCACAGGCGGACTCTTTGGAATCGGAGCACTCGTTGATTTCATCATGATCCTCTGCGGATCCTTCACAGACAAAGAAGGCAAATTTTTAACTAACTGGGATTAATTGACCGGTTATTTAAAACAAAAATTAAAACACCGAGCATTGCTCGGTGTTTTGTTATATATAACAAACATTTATTCTTTTATCGGTTCGTAGTTGGGGTTCAAGGTGTAAACCATTGTGAGTTCGGCGGGATAATAGGCGTCAAAACTCTCTATATACTCATTCCAATTGTCTTCCGTGAGTTCGATAGTGCGAACGAGCGCACCGTGTTCATCGCGGACGGGTATCGCCCAATCAAACGTAGCAAACGCTTCTTCGCCCGAATAATCAAGATACTTCTCTTCCGGCGCGTTGAGTCTGTGATATACGATGTCGCTTTTGGTTGGGAGCGCCTCGATGAGATCAGCATAGGACTCTCTCAAAACAGTGCCGCCTGATTTCGCCCCTGATGCAAATTCAAACCACTTTCCGTTTTCAAAATCAGATTCAGGCAACGAGCAATAATAATTTATCGTTGGTTTTGCCACCCAGTGCGCTTCGACCTTGATTTGAGCCTCGCCCGCGTTTATTTTTGCAAGTAAGTTTGCAAGCGTAGCCTTTGAACCGTCCTCCAAATACCAGTCGTCAAAATTGACGTCGGCGGGAACTGTGAAAGACACGTTTGGCAAAAGTGGCATCTTTGCAAGTTGATTTTCCGCGCTGTCTCTCGTCACGATAAATTCGGGCGTGCGATGGTCAAAATTGTTGTGCGACGCACGATATGCTTGCGTATAATCCGCGTCTTTGTTGTTTAGGTCAAAATATATGACGCTCTGCCCTTGCGGGATCCAGCGTGCGTAGAGGACGTACTTCTTCTGTCCTTCTTCCGCATCGCGTTGGAAGCGGTTCCAGTTGTACTCGGAAAACTCCGTGCCCTCGTAGGTCTTGTTGTCAAAATACCAACCTGCAAACGCCTTTCCGCTTGGCGCAATCATATTCGTCGCATTGGGAAGCCCTGTCGAGAAGTTTTTGTAGAGGTCTTTGTTGACCACTTTGACGATGTTGCGGGACTCGATGCTGTTTAGTTCTCTATACTCTTGCGTATAGTCCGCGTTTTTGTCGTTCAGGTCGAGCCTGAAAGACGTTATGTCCTCCGGATTGCAAGCCACAAACACTGCGAGGCACATCGTAAGCACCAAAACCGCCGCCAAACTTGCCATCAAGATTTTTCTTTTCATATTGCCTCCTTGGGACGGAATTCCGCCCCGTATCTTTGAGTTTTGCTCAAATCAAGCATATTATAGCACCATTTATTTCCAAGTGCAAATTTCTAAACAAAACGTAAGAAATTATTGTGAATTATTTTTTTAAAAATATAATGGAATATGTTTGACATTGTTCTTTCAAATTTATATAATGCAACTATAAATTAAGTTTAGTTTTGCTAAACTTCGAGATTAAAATTGCGAAACTTGCTAAACGAAGCGTTGATTTTTGCTAAACCGAGCCGAAAGTTTAGACAAGTTAAACATACAACACGATATGTGTTTTGGAGAGAGTATGGAACTCGGCATCAAAATCAAAAGGTTGAGACTTCAAAAAAATCTCACCCAAGAGGAACTCGCGGACAGATGCGAACTCACAAAGGGCTATATCTCGCAACTTGAAAACGAACTTACTTCCCCTTCTATCGCAACGCTTGAAGACATCTTGAAGGCGCTCGGCACGACATTTGCCGAGTTTTTCCGCGATGAAAACGAGGAGCAAGTCGTGTTCACCGAGGCGGAATTTATTGAAAAACTCGCCCCGACGCACAAGATTGAATGGCTCGTTCCAAACGCGCAAAAGAATGAGATGGAGCCGATTCTCGTCACGATAGAACCTCACTCCTCTCTCGAAGAGGACGTTCCGCACGAGGGCGAGGAATTTGGCTATGTGCTAAAAGGCAGTCTCACTCTCCACCTCGGCAAATCTGCCTACAACGTGAAAAAAGGCGAGGTGTTTTATTACTCCTCCGAAAAACCACACCACCTCGAAAACCGCACGAATGAGAAAGTGGTAGTGTTGTGGATTGCAGCTCCACCAACCTTTTAATTAAATATAAAATAACATACGCATAGAAAATCAAAAAAGGAAACGCCTATGAAAAACATCACACCCGTTGACAACATTATTGAACTTCGCAACGTCTACAAGACGTACGACGGCAAAGACGCGGTCAAAAACGCAAGTCTCACCATAAAGCGCGGCGAGTTTGTCACCCTGCTCGGTCCGAGCGGTTGCGGCAAAACCACCACTCTTCGTATGATAGCCGGCTTTGAAATGCCCACGAGCGGAAAAATCATATTCAACGGCAAGGACATCACCAACGTCCCGCCGCACCTCCGCCCCGTCAACACCGTATTCCAAAGATACGCACTGTTCCCCCACCTCAACGTGTTCAACAATATCGCGTTCGGGTTGAAACTCAAAGTCATCCCCAACGGAACGAAAGTCAACAAGAAGGGCGAAACCATTCAACTTTTCAGAAAATACACAAAGGCGGAAATCAAAGAGAAAGTCAACCGCTTCTTGAAACTCGTCGACCTCGAGGACTACGGTCACAGAAACGTGTCCTCCCTCTCCGGCGGACAACAACAACGCGTCGCTATCGCGCGCGCTCTCGTTAACGAACCGGAAGTTCTTCTCCTTGACGAACCTCTCGGCGCACTCGACCTCAAGATGAGAAAGGATATGCAACTCGAACTTATGGATATGCACAAGCGTCTCGGCATAACCTTCATCTACGTCACGCACGACCAAGAAGAAGCGCTCACGATGAGCGACAAGATCGTCGTCATGAGATACGGCGAGATTCAACAAATCGCGTCGCCGGAAAAGGTCTACGACGAGCCTGCAAACGCTTTCGTTGCGGACTTCATCGGCGAAAGCACGATTCTCTCCGGCGTCATGCTCGACGATTGCAAAGTCGAATTTTGCGACCACGTCTTCGACTGCGTGGACAAGGGCTTCAAAAAGAACGAGCCGATTGACGTCATCATCCGCCCCGAGGATCTCAAAATCAAGGCTGTGGACGACAAAAAGACGCTCATCACCGCAGAGGTCATCTCGTCGGTGTTCAAGGGCGACCACTATCAAATCACCTTGCTTGCGAGCGGCAACGAACTTATGGCGCACGACACAAACAACTACGAGGTCGGCGAAACCGTCGGACTCTACATCAAGCCGTTCGACCTTCACATCATGCACAAGACTCGCCTTATGAACGAACTCGACACCGTCATCACGGGTGAAAATCTCGTAGAGATTTGCGGAGCGGACTTCGAGTGCAAGACAGACCTTCCCGTCGACACCCCCGTTCGCGTTTCCATCGACTTCGACGACGTGGAAATCACGGACGACGAGAACGACGGCGTCATCTCCGCAACCGTCGTATCGTCCATCTATAAGGGCAGTTATTATCAGGCGATTTTGTCAACGGACGACCACTACAATTTCTTTGCGGACACGGACTACGACTGGTTCAAAGGAGACCGCGTCGGCATAAAGATTGCGCCGGACAAAATTCTCATCGAAAAACGCGACGTAAACGAGGTCGTGCAAGAGCACGTCGTCGTGGACGAAACTTTGACCGCAGAGGAACAAGCCTACATCGAGGAAATTCGCGAGCAAGAACCCGAAGAGTTCGACGCAGTGGAAGAAATCCTCGTCGAGGCTGAGTCCGCTCCTCTCCTTTCCGAAGAATCTGAAAAGGAGGGCGAATAAGAGTGGCAAAAATCAAGTTCAAAAAACTAAGGCTGACAAAAAAGGTGTTTAGCGTGCCTTACATCCTCTTTTTGTTGCTTTTTGTCGTCATCCCGCTCGTGTTGATACTGGTCAACGCGTTCCTTGATAGCGACAACAATCTCACGCTCGAGAATTTCAAGACTTTCTTCACTTCTCGCGCGAATTTGATTGTACTCGGCAACTCGTTGCTTGTGGGCGTGATTACCACGGCGTTCTGCCTCATCATAGGCTACCCCGTGGCGTATTTCTGCTCCAAGATGTCAAGCGGACGAATACTCGTGCTCCTCTACATACTGCCGATGTTCGTCAACTTCCTCATCCGCACGCTCGCGACCAAAGCAATCTTCATCGCAATCGGCGTGGAACTCGGCATGGGCACGGTGCTGTTTGGCATGGTCTACAACTATCTGCCGTTTATGATACTCCCGCTTCACACGACGATATCGTCCATAGACAAGTGCTATGCGGAAGCGGCGCAGGACCTCGGCGCGTCAAAGGCGACGGTATTTTTGAAGACGACGCTTCCCCTCTCGACGAGCGGTATCATCAGCGGTATCACTATGGTGTTTATTCCAACCATCTCGACGTATGCGATTTCACAACTCCTCTCAAACGGAAAAATCTTCCTTTTCGGTGATTCTATCCAACTGAGTTTTGAGCAAGGACTGTACGGCGTTGGCTCTATTATGTCCCTCGTCATGCTTGCATTCGTGCTTATTTCCAACCTTATTATGAACGCGTTCAACAGCAATGCGAATGCGGTAAGGAGGTCGTTATGGTGAAGAAAATCAGAAACTTTTTCGAGAAGTTTTATCTGCTTGTAATTCTTGTCATACTGTACGCTCCTATCGTACTGCTCATCGTGTATTCTTTCTCCAACAGTTCCAACTTCAATTTCAGTCAAGGTTTCACGTTCGAGGCGTACAGAGCGATATTCACGTCGGACAAATCGCCCGAACTGTGGGCGGCAATCGGCAACACGTTCTTGATTGCGGCAATCGCGTCCGTGGTCGCAACGGTAATGGGTACGTTTGCGTCAATCGGCATCTTCAACCTCGGCAGACGCACGAGAAGAATCGTCGAAAACGTCAACCAGTTCCCGATTATCAACAGTGAAATCGTCATGGCTGTGTCTCTTATGATATTCTTCGTCACGTTCGCGTTCCCCGAAGGTTATTTGAGACTCATCATCGCGCACATAGCGTTCTGCACTCCGTACGTCGTGCTCTCCGTACTCCCCAAACTAGAGTCTATGGACCCGAACATCTACGAGGCGGCGCTCGACCTCGGCGCAAACCCGATGAAAGCAATGACCAAGGTTATGATTCCCATCATCACCCCCGGCATTTTCAGCGGTTTCGTGATGGCGTTTTTGATGTCGATGGACGACTTCATCATCACCCAAATCAACAAAGGCGCCGCAACCGGCATTAACACGCTGTCCACCTACATCTATTCGGACGCGCGCGTTCAAGGGCTTGAACCCTTCTGGTACGCGATATTCAGCATCATCTTTATAATCATCCTCGCGACGGTATTCGGCACGAATATTTACAAGGTCAGCAAGGCGAAAGCAAAGGAAAAGGAGGCGAAATAATGAAAAAGTCATTGAAACTCATTCTCGTTATCGCAATAATCGCCTGCCTACTCCTTCCGCTTCTCTCCGCCTGCAACAAGTCGGAAGACGGTGCGAGCGGAACGGACAAACTCGTCATCTACAACTGGGAGGACTATATCGACTCTTCCCTCCTCGACGAATTTACCGAACTCTACAAGGCTACAACGGGCAGAAGCCTTGACATCACCTACACCACTTACGACACCAACGAAACGATGATGACGAAGGTCTTAAAAGGCGACGCAAACGTCGACCTCATCTGCCCGAGCGACTACGCCATTGAAAAACTCTTGCTTGCGGACTGCCTGCTCAGCCAAAAGGACGTGTACGCAGAACTCCAAAACGACGGCACGCTCGACGATATTGACTTTGAGTTTTCGGGTATGTCCTCTTTGAATGCAAACTGGGGCAACATTGACGCCGAGGTTATGGACGTCATATCAGACACGTTCAGCGAGGTCAAATCAAAGGACGGCAAACCATACACCGATTTTATGACGCCGTATATGTGGGGCACTCTCGGCATACTTTACAACGTAAACGTTGTATCCGAAGAAGAACTCGAAGAATACGGCTGGGGCGTGCTCTGGAACGTTCAGCAAAACGAGGACCTCGAAAACAAGATACTTATGAAGGACAGCGTCCGCGACACCTACGCCGCCTCCGTGCTCTATATGAAGGAATACGACTTACTCCCCGACGGCTATCAAAACTACTCAATCGGAGATCTTATCAACTGCACGGACGACGCAATGCTCAAGGCCTCCGAGAAGGTGCTCACAGAACAACGCGACCACATCTCCGGCTACGAAGTCGACTTCGGCAAGGACGATATGCTCAACGAAATCGTCTATGCTGACTTCGCGTGGTCAGGCGACGCGCTTTGGGCCGTCGAAGAAAGCTACGACGAGGACACGGACGAATATCTCCTCGGCTACTACGTCCCTGAAATCGGCAGCAACATTTGGTATGACGGCTGGTGCATCCCCAAATCCGTCAACAACAAACTCGCCGCTATGATGTTCATCGAGTTTATGTGCCAGCCCACGTCGGCAATCAGCAACTCTATGGAAATCGGCTATACCTGCGCTGTCGCAAAGGACAAACTTATGGCGGACGAGGACGTCCTCGCCATCCTCGAAGAAAACGAGTATGACACGGACGAATACTTTGAAGACGAAGGCAGATACCCCGAAATCAACGAAAGTCTCGGCGTCATGCGCGACTTCGGAACACGCGGAGAAGCACTCGTCGGTATGTGGCAACGCGCCAAATCCGGCAACGGCGTCTCCCCCGCGCTTTGGTGGTGCTTGCTCGGCATCGTCGGCGCAGTAGGACTCGCCATTGCCATTTACTTCATTGTGCAGGCGCTTAGGTATAGACCAAGAGTTATTAAATCTGCCGAGCCAAAAGAAAAAGAATAATTTTAAATCCATATTAAAAACCGACTCGTTTGAGTCGGTTTTTATTTTATAGATAAAACAAACATGCGGATTGGTGACCGCTTCGCGCTCACCAATCCTCTCTATGGTTAATTTTTACATCATCATATAACTCAAAATACTTTTGCTTAAAGTTTTGAGTTTGCTGACGAGCGCGCTTGAGCTCTTCCCTCGCGGCTTTCTCGGCAGGGGTTTCGTCCTTTTTGGGCTTCGGCTCATTGATTGGTGTTAGTTTTGCCTTTTCAAAATCCATAATTTGTATTATTCCGCTTACAAATCAAGCAAAGGATTGGTGCGAAACATTGTTTGACTTGCAATCTCTCTTAAAGTTTAGCACACGATCATTTGCGCGAAGAAACGACGAGATTGAGGCATACATGTCATGTGCCACAATTTATTGGCACATACAACATGGCTCAATCGAGGACGTGTTCAATTCCTTCTTTGTTGCTACGTTTGTAGATGACAATCTTGTTGCCGATGGCTTGCACTGGCTCTGCACCTGTGCGCTCGCACACTTCGTCCAAAATGAGTTTTGTGGGCGTTTCCGCACCTCTAAGCACAGATATTTTGATGAGTTCGTGCGCGCTAAGTGCATCAAGTATGTCATTCACTTGATTGTCCCCTACGCCGTTCTTTCCAATCTGGAATATTGGACTTAAGTTTTGCGCAATAGATTTGAGCTTGGCTCTTTCACTGCTGGTTAACATAATTTACCTTTTTTATAATAGAATTTCACAACTGCTCAAAATAAGTGACTCAAAACCGTGCGGTTGAGATGAGATGCAAGGAAGAGGTGTTTTTGACGGAGCGCGCGTACAAAGACGTACGCAACCGACGGCAAAAGTGCCTCTGACACCGCAAGTCGCTCAATCCGTGCGGTTTTCAACGTGAATTTCGAGTTGCGGATACGGCACAACAATTCCGAGTTGAATAAATTTCTCGCGGATTTGCTCTTGAAGGTCAAAATAGACTCCCCAATATTCTGATGTATCACACCATGCACGGATGGTGATGATGATTGCGCCGTTTTCCACCCTGTTCATACGGCAGAATGGCTCCGGGTCGCTGTGAACCTTGGCGTGCGCACCGCAGACGGACAAGATTGCGTTTTGCGCCTTGACAAGGTCGGTGTCCACCGCGACATTGACATCTATGTCAACTCTACGAGTTGGCATTGCCGAGAAGTTGACAATATTTGAATTTGAGAGCAAGCCGTTTGGAATGACGATTTCCTTGTTGTCGAGCGACAGAAGCACGGTGTTGAAAAGGTTGATTGTCTGCACAATACCCTCTTGCCCTGCGCCGCTGATATAATCGCCCTTTTTGAAAGGCTTGTTGACAATTATCATCATCCCGCCCGCAACGTTGCCAAGGCTGTCTTTGAGCGCGAGACCGATTGCAACACCGCAAGTGCCGAGCACTGTGATTATCGACGCAGTATTGACGCCCATCGTTGCAAGCGCCGCGACGAGCACGCAGACCTTCAACACTATGTCAACCAGTGACGCGACAAAGTGGACGACTGCCTCGTCCTTTTTGGTCCTGCGCATAATGCGCGTGATGACGACCTTTATAATCTTGCAGATTATAAGACCGACAATGATTATGAGAAGTCCGATTACGATATTGAGCCCCGCTCTCGTAAAGAACGCTCTCACATCCTCCAAAAACGCTTCAAAAAAGTTTTGAGCGGTTGGAGTCTCCGCCGCTTCCGCCGCGACTTCGTTTGCCTCTTCATCAAGCAAATCAAGTAGCATATTTTCACCTCATAACAAAAATTGTTATACGAATATTTTCGACAACCATATTTTATTATGATTTTTTGCGATTGTCAATAATCTCTTTCCTTTAATGCCAAAATATCTAAAATTATTCTAATTTTAGGCGTTTATTGTAATAGTTTGCGGCTTGCGCGGCAAATTATTGCGTATTTTTGCGCCGTACTATTCTAAATTTCGCACGTGCATAATGCGGTGCGCACACGCTTGATATAAAATTTAGTTGTACAAATCGAAAAAAAGTGCTATAATTGCCACATCAAATTTGCAATGAGGCTATATGGATATTATTATCACAGGGCTCGGCTCGGTCGGAATGACGCTGGTCAAAGAACTCACCGAAGAGGGACACAACGTCGTCGTGATCGACAGAGACGCTCTAAAAGTTGAAAATTCCGTCAACAACTACGACGTCAAAGGCGTGGTCGGAAACGGAGCAAGCAACGACGTGTTGTACGAAGCGGGCGTAGCGTCCGCGGATCTTTTCATTGCCGCGACCAACAGAGACGAGATGAACATTCTCTGCTGTATCATCGCAAAGAAGCTCGGCGTCAAAAAGACGATTGCCCGTACTTCTCAAGCGGTCTACGCCGACCTCTTCTCCGACGACAGCGAACTCGGGCTCAACATGATGGTCAACCCGCAACAGGAAGCGGCGAGAGAAATCAGTCGTATGCTTCGCTTCCCTTCCGCAATCAAAGTCGACCAGTTCTCGGAAGGCAAAGTCGAACTTATTGAATTCAGAGTCGAGGAAGGTTCAAAACTTCAAGGGCTCGTCCTCAAAAATCTGAAAGACACGTTCAAGTCGAAAATTCTTATCTGCGCCGCGCAAAGAAACGGCAAGGCTATCATCCCCGACGGCAATTTCGTCATTCAGGTGGACGACAGACTCTTCCTCACCGCGACGACGAAGAATATTTCCTCCTTCTTCAAGGAACTCGGCTGGAACAAGCAGGCAAAGAACGTTCTCATCGTGGGCGGTTCGACGACGGCCAGATATCTCTGCAACGAGATAGCAAAGGCGGGCATCTCCACCAAACTCATCGAAAAGGACAAGGCGAGAGCCACCTTCTTGAGCGAAGACCTCAATCACACGGAAGTCATCATCGGCGACGGCACGGATCAAAGCTTGCTCATCGACGAGGGCATAGACTCTTGCGACGCTTTCGTCACCCTCGGCAATATCGACGAACAGAATATCATAATGAGTATGTTCGCGTCCTCGAGAAACGTGCCGAAAGTCATCACAAAAATCGACCAACTCAGTTATCACGACATCCTGCAAAAGAGCGGAATTTACAGCGTTGTCTCCACAAAGACCTCGGCCGCCGACCAAATCGTGAGATTCGTGCGACTTATGGGTAACAAGAAAGGAAGCGGCGTCAAACGTCTCTTCCACATAATCGACGAGACGACTGAAATCCTCGAATTTGAAGCGGGCAAAAATTTCCGCCGTTTCGACGTACCCCTCCAAGACCTTCGCATCAACTTGAAAGACGACCTTCTCATCGCCGGCATCATTCGTGATGAAGAACTCATCACGCCGACAGGTCAAGACGTCATCAAAGAGGGCGACAGCGTCATCATCGTGACGCTCGAAGAAGGTTTTGACAACCTCAACGACATTTTGAACTTCTAAAAATCGGCTCTGCCGTGAAGGAATTATGAATTATAGACTGACAGCATACGTTCTCGGAGAAATCTTGCTTATCGTCGGCGCGCTCATGTGCATCCCGATGTTTATGGCGCTTGGCTATCACGAGGACAAAACAATACTCGCCTTTGGCATCGCAATCGCAATCGCAGTCGTACTCGGCGCGGTCGGCGTTATCGTGCGCCCGCCAAAGGACAAACGCAATCTCCGACCTCAAAGCGGTTTCGTTATGTGCGGACTTGCGTGGATATTGCTTGGACTTATCGGCGCGATCCCATTCCGTATTTCGGGAGCGATCCCCCACTATATCGACGCGCTATTTGAGACGATTTCCGGCTTTACAACCACAGGCTCGAGCATTTTGACGCGGGTGAGACCTGACGGCTATTTTGATATGTCGAAATCTCTCCTCTTCTGGCGTGCGCTCACACAGTGGATAGGCGGTATGGGCGTGCTCGTGTTCGTCATTGCGGTTTTGCCGAAAAACGACAAGGCGTCCACCGCGCTTGCAAAAGCGGAGATTCCCGGCTATCAATTTGGTAAACTTGTGGGCAAACTTCGCTTCACGTCGCAAATTCTCTACGCGATGTACATCGTGCTCACCCTCATCTTGGTCGCAATACTCTGCATCTGTGGGATGCCGGTGTTTGACAGTTTCTGCCACGCGTTTTCAACCGCATCGACAGGCGGGTTCTCGGTTATGGGTTCAAGCATAGGCGCATACAACTCGGTCAGCATCGAAGTTGTAATCACCGTGTTTATGCTTCTCTTCTCCGTCAACTTCAACCTCTATTATATGATACTCATCGGGCACTTCAAGTCCCTCAAAAATGAGGAATTGTTCTGTCTTATCGGGCTCTATATCGGTGCGTGTGCGACTATCGTCGCAATACTTATGGGCAGCCATACGTCCATAGTGCTTGAGGACGGCACCGTACACACCTACACGTTTGCCGAGGCGGTCAGACACACCACCTTCAACGTCGCAAGTATGATGAGCACAACGGGCTACGGCACTGGCGAACTCGGCAACTTTGCCGCTTGGCCGACGATAATTCAGGTCATGATGCTCCTCATCATGTGCATAGGCGGTTCGGCAGGTTCAACGGCAGGCGGTATGAAGATGTCAAGAGCCATCATCCTCACCAAATCGTCCATCAACCACGTGCGCAAACTCAACTCTCCGCGCTCGGTTCAAACGGTCAAAATGGACGGCAAGGCTCTGCCTGACTCAACCGTCGAGGAAATTCAAAACTTCTTTATCATCTACATCCTCATCTTGATATTCTCGACGCTCATCCTCGCCATCCTCTCCCCGTACAAGAACGCAGAGGGCATCGCCACCAACCTCTCCGCCGTCATCTCCTGCCTCAACAACATAGGTCCCGGCATCGGCGCAGTCGGCCCACTCGGCAACTTTGCAAACTACGGCATACTGGAAAAAATCGTCCTTATGTTCGATATGCTTATCGGCAGACTTGAGATTATACCTATCCTTATGCTGTTCTACTATAAGTCTTGGAAAAAGGCGTGATTTAACGCTTTGATTTAGCGACCTGCTTTGTCAACTACAAAAAATGCACCCCGTCATGTACGTTTTAGTACATTGGGCGGGGTGATTTATTTTGTTTTCGCGCATCTCATCTAAATCAAAGCGTTAAATAAATTAAACAGCCTTTAATTTATTCTTTAAATAATTATTGACTTCATCAATTGCAATAAGTTGGTTCAAAAAGTATTCAAAATTGTCTTCTGCGTCAGCCTTTCTTTTTTCAACTATCTCATCATAGTTAATTCTTAATATATTGCACAAATCTCTACCAGTCAAAATGTGAGCCATATCAAATGCTCCTTTAAAGCCAGTAAAAATAATGTTTTTATCAGTTTGATTAAAACAGCATATATAGTATTCTGCAACAAACGGTATTTGAGAGCCAAATTTTAAAACAAACTCTTCCAAATGTTGCTTTTCTCCTGCCGATTTTTTAGTATCAAAAGCATCGCCATCTTTAAGTTCAACAACCTTGCAAATTCTTCGTTGTTCAACTATAAATATAAGTAAATCAGGTTCGATTTTATTGTTTTGGTTATCGTAAATCAAGTATCTTGATTTTGCATATACTCTTTTGGGGCACAAATAAACACCGTCGACCGTTTTTGCGTCAATTGTTTCATCAATAAAATTGTCCAAATTATCAATATTATTTGTGCGTTCTAAAATTAATCGTTCGAGTTCATTGCCATTAGAAATAACGGTTGCTTGAACGCGACTGACCAAAACACCAAGTTCATCATTTTTCAGTACACGCGTATATCCTGAACCACCATCACTACGCCCACGTGCATTAGCAATTTTCGCCATTGTTATTCCTCCCCAAATTCAATATCTCCACCAATAAAATTTCTGTTTGTATACTTACATGCTTCAAGAACTGAATATCCACCCGCTGCTGGATCACAAACAAAATCACCTGCTTCTGTTGTCGCAGAAATTAGTTTTGCCTGCAGTTTAATAGGTTTTGTATGCGGATGTATTTTTTTTACTTCTTCGTCCCAAACATCTGGAATATTGTGTATTGACCAAGTAGATTTTGCAAGCCGAGGTTGTTTTTGAACAACAACAAGATACTCGCTAATTCTCCTTGTCCTATAACCCATTCCCATTCTTTTTTTGTTCCAGGTTATCATATCAACGGTGTCTAACTCGTTCAAATCAGCAAACCATTGCTTTACACCTTCAACCAAATGGAACTTATCAACCCACAAAAACAAATAACCATTGGGCACTAAAACTCTTTGTATTTCAAACAAGAATTCATGTATAGTCTCAAAGCTCATTTGTGTAAGCTCTGCTCTTCCCTTTCCTCGACTAACACCTTCATTCCCATACTTAAGTTTATCAAGAACCCCTCTATATTGAGGATCAAAAAAAACAACCTTTATTGACTTGTCATCAATATGCCTTAAAAGGTCAAGACCATCTGCCTTGTTTTTGAAATTAGCCTTATATTTATTGTTTGGATTTTGACCTTTTGTAGAAATTGGCATAGAGATCCTTCAAGTCTTTTAATACTTGAATTTAATTATATTAAGTCTTATAAGACTTGTCAAGTATTTTTAGACTTGACACGGCTATAATGAAAATATGGAATTCAAGGAAAGATTGAAAGAGTTGAGAGAGTCCAAAGGCATAAGTCAAATGGATTTATCAAAAGAAATTGGCTTTAGCCAATCGGCGATTGCAAAATGGGAGCTCGGCAAAACTGAGCCGACAGCATCAGCAATCGTTGCCCTCGCAAAGTTTTTCAACGAAACAACAGATTATATACTTGGACTTGAAAATTAAAAAACCTTCGCAAATGCGAAGGTTTTATTTTTTTATTCCATATCAACTACAGTTTGCTAAACCGCGATTATTTGGATGAGATGCGCGAAAGGTGCGCACGCGAGCCACCCAGTGTACAAGAGCGTACACGGTGTGCGAGTGCACGCAAACATGACAAAGCAGGTCGCCAAATAGCGCGGTTTAGTCGAGTTCGAAAGCACCAGTATAAAGCTGATAATACTTACCCTTGAGGGCAATCAACTCATCGTGGTTACCGCGTTCGATGATCTCGCCATGTTCAAGCACGAGGATCACGTCGGCGTTACGGACTGTGGAGAGACGGTGAGCGATGACAAACACCGTTCTGCCCTTCATAAGCCCATCCATGCCCTGCTCGATGAGTTTCTCGGTGCGAGTGTCGATCGAGCTGGTTGCCTCGTCCAAAACGAGCACAGGCGGGTTTGCAACAGCCGCCCTTGCGATTGCGAGGAGCTGACGTTGACCTTGCGAGAGGTTGGTGCCGTCGCCCGTGAGCATAGTGTCGTAGCCGTCCGGCAAGTGGCGGATAAAATAGTCCGCGTTTGTGAGTTTTGCTGCGTTCTCCACTTCTTCGTCCGTAGCGTCAAGTTTGCCAAAGCGGATATTGTCTCTGACCGTGCCCGTAAACAGGTGTGTGTCTTGAAGCACCATCGCCATAGAGTGGCGGAGATCCTGCTTGTTTATCTTGGTGATGTTGATGTCGTCATAGCGTATCTTGCCTTCGTTTATATCGTAGAATCGGTTTATGAGGTTTGTAATCGTGGTCTTGCCTGCGCCCGTGGAGCCGACGAGAGCAAACTTTTGTCCCGGCTTTGCCTCAAACGTGACGTTTTTGAGCACGGTCTTTTCCGGATCGTATCCAAAGGATACGTTTTCAAACTCCACTTCCCCGCGCCACTTGACGAAAGTGGTCGTGTCCGTGGCTTTGTGGTAGTGTTTCCACGCCCACATACCCGTGTATTCTTCGCACTCTATCATATTGCCGTCTTCGTCCTCTCTCGCGTTGACGAGTTTGACGTAGCCTTCGTCCTGTTCGGGTTCTTGGTCTATGAGTTCAAAGATACGTTCCGCACCTGCAAGCGCCATCAAAATTCCGTTCATCTGCTGCGCAATCTGCGAGAGCGGGTTGGAAAATTGACGGGAGTATTGCATAAAGGACACGAGTTTGCCCCAGTTCATACCGCCGAAACCGTTTATCGTGAGTATCGTGCCCACGATTGCCGTTATCGCATAAGAGACGTAGGAAAGATTGCCCATAATCGGCATGAGTACGTTCGCGTAGGTGTGCGCCTTTTTGGACGCTCCGCGGAGCGTTTGATTGTGGCTGTCAAAGTCCGCTTTTTCCTCTTGCTCGTGGCAGAACACTTTGACGACTTTCAGCCCGTCCATGTGCTCCTCTATAAACCCGTTGAGCGCACCGACTTGACGCTGTTGAAGCACAAAGTGCTTCCCGCTCTTGCCCGCTATCGTCTTTGTGATGAGAAGCATGATTGCAAGCATCGCAACGGAGACGAGCGTAAGGAGCGGAGACAAAATGAGCATCGCAATAAACATACCCAATATCGTGCACGCGTTGGTGATGAGGTTGGGCAAACCGTTGGACAGAAGTTCGCGCAAAGTGTCCGTGTCGTTGGTGTAAAGGCTCATAATGTCGCCGTGCGTGTGCGTATCGAAGTATTTGATGGGCAGTTTTTCCATCTTTTCGAACATCTCGTTGCGGACGTTTTCAAGCACTTTCGTCGTCGCGCCGATTATGACGTAGTGCGAAATATATTGCAAAAACGCGCCGAACAGATATATGCTCGCCATAACCGCGACAAAACCGCCGAGCGCCGCTATGCCCGTGAGCGCGCCGAAACTGACGTACTCGTGCTTGAAGAGCGGCAAAATGTAGTCGTTTATGGCGATGGACAGCATAAACGTCCCCGCTATGTTCGTGACGACGTTTGCAATCATCGCGAGCACGGCAAAAATCAGCCTGACTCTAAACGGTTTGAGATAGGTGAGAATACGTTTGAAGGTCTTCATCGGACTTGCCGCGCGGAAACCTTTGCCTTTTTGAATTGCCGCATTTCCTCTTGGTCCCGGCATATCACTTCACCTCCCCTTCGTCCGAGCCGTGCTGTTGAGACATATACACGTCACGGTAGATTTCGTTGTGCGCGAGGAGTTCCTCGTGCGTGCCTACGGCGTCAATCTTGCCGTCGTTCATGACGACTATCTTGTCCGCTTCCTGCACGGACGCGATACGCTGTGCGATGATGAGCACCGTCGTATCGCCGAATTTTTCTTTGAGCCCCGCTCTTATCGCCGCGTCCGTCGCCGTATCGACTGCGGACGTCGAATCGTCCAAAATCATAATCTTCGGCTTTTTGAGAAGCGCACGCGCTATGCAAAGACGTTGCTTCTGTCCGCCGGACACGTTGACGCCGCCCTGTCCCAAGTCGGTTTCATAGCCCTTTGGGAAGGACATAATAAAGTCGTGAGCCTGCGCCGCCTTCGCCGCGTCGTAAATCTCCTCGTCCGTCGCGTCCTTGTTGCCCCACAAGAGGTTCTCCTTTATCGTGCCCGAGAACAGCGTATTCTTTTGGAGCACCATACCGACAGCCTCGCGAAGCGGCTCGATTTTGTATTCTCTGACGTCCTTGCCGCCCACTTTAACGGAACCGTCCAGCACGTCGTAAAGGCGCGGGATAAGTTGTACGAGCGAGGTCTTTGCCGAGCCCGTACCGCCGATGATACCAACAGTCTCGCCCGATTTTATGTGCAAGTCAATGTTCGAGAGGTTGAGATTGTTGGGGTTTTTGCTGTATGAAAAATTGACGTTTTCAAAGTCAATAGAGCCGTCAATCGGGAGTTCGTCCGTCGCGCCCTCCGTGTCCTCGATGTCAATCTTCTCGTCCAAAACTTCGACAATTCTGTCCATAGACGCGCGCGAAAGCACTATCATGAGGAAGGACACCGCCACCATCATAAGCGACATCAAAATCTGCATAACGTAGCTCAAAAACGCGCTGAGGTCGCCGAGCAACATTCCGCCTTCGATGATGTCGTTTCCGCCGAACCAAACTATGCAGATGATACAGGCGTGCACCAAGATTTGCATAAACGGCGAGACGAACACTATGACCTTCTCTGCGGAGAATTGCAACTTTCTGACCGTCTCGCTGACGGACTTGAAACGTTTGATTTCGTAGTCCTCTCTGACGTACGCTTTGACCGCGCGAATGCCAATCAAGTTTTCTTGCGTGGACTCGTTGAGGTCGTCGTATTTTCTCAACATCTTCTCAAATCTCGGGAAGACGACTTTGACGCCGACAAGCAAGCCGACGAGCAATATCGGGAGCGTGACGCCAAAGATTATCGAGAGTTTCGGGCTGATTGAAATCGCCATACAGAGCGCCATAATGAGCATAAACGGCGCGCGAACGAGCAACCTGATTATGACCATATATGAGTTTTGAATGTTGGCAACGTCGGTTGTGAGACGCGTGACGAGGCTTGCGGTGTTGAATTTGTCAAGGTTCAAGAAACTGAAGTTTTCAACTTTGTAGAAAACTTTTCTCCTCAAATTCATCGCAAAACCGGTGGACGCCGACGCAGCGCACTTGCCGGACATCGCCCCGCAGAGCAAGGACAAAATCGCCATGCCAATCATCATCGCCCCGCAGACGATGATAAAGTGTACGCGGTTGTACATCGTAAAGAGCGGCTCGCGCAAGTTGCCGAGGTCGAGCATAAACGTAAATTCCGTCGAATCTGCATCCATACCAACGTTGATGAGTTGCGCCATTATAAGCGGAATAAAGACCTCGAACAACACTTCGATAGCAACGAAAACCGACGCCATAATCGACACGGTTTTGAATTCGCCAACGCAGGTTGCGAGTTTTCTAAGTCCTCCCTTCGCTCTCGGTGCTTTTTGTTTTTCCATATTATACCCACTGCTCCAAGTTCGCATTATATGCGAAACGGAACGAAAAATGTTCTTATCGCGTGCGCGTTCACCCGCAAATGCGCGGAGCGCAACACTATATTATTAACACTGTGCTCAAAAAAATGTCAACTGTTTTGCGCGCAAAATATGCTTTTTTGATGATAAAACTTTATTTCGCGCAGGTGGCGTTCAAAACTAACAGGTGTGTGGTATATTGACAAAAAAGCGAATGTGTGTCATAATAACATTCGTGCTATGATAAACGCACTTGATAAGGAGAAAATATGGCATACAAAGAAGACTTACGAATCGTAAGAACAAGAAAGCTCTTGAGCAATACCCTGCTCAGCATGATGGAGGATGAATCAATCGAAAAAATCAGCGTCATAGACCTCTGCCAAAAAGCGATGGTCAACCGCGCGACCTTCTATGCACACTTTGAAGACAAATATCATCTCCTCTCCTACTCTCTTGAGGAACTCAAGGACGAACTCTACGAGCAATTCACCAAGGACAGCAAGGCAACGTGCCCAAACGACACTCTGCGTCTTTTGGTGTCGATGGCGGTTGAATTCTTCTATGAAGAAAAGGGACACGTCTCCCGCATACTCATCAACAACCGCAACGGCAAAGTCATCTCCACCGTTCAAGACTCTATCGCGCAGTCGCTTCGCTATCAGTTCTCAAAGTACAAAGAGAACTATGAGATAAAAATTCCGATTCACATCCTTGCGAGCTTCATCGCGGGCGGACTCATAAACAGCGCGCTCTACTGCCTCGACAACCCCGAAAAGCACACGAAAGAGGACTTGCTCGCATATGCGAACCTCGTAAATATCGACCATTATTTTGTAAAACGATAAAAATATTCACAAAAACAAGCGTGGCACTCGCCGCGCTTTTTTTGTGCCCTAAAACAAAATATTTCTATATTTTTTCAAAAATACGGCAAAAATATATTGACAAATTTTTTCTGCGTGTTATAATTTTAGCAGTCAATAGATGAGAGTGCTAACAATCTTTCAAATTGATTGCCAAACTCTCAAAGGAGCGACTTATGGATACCAACAAATACACGAAAAAAGCATTGGAGTCTATAAATGACGCGCAGACTCTCGCGCTCGAAAGACATAATCAGCAAATCACTCCAGAGCATATTGTATATGCTCTTTTGAACGACGAGGAGGGACTTATCCCCAAACTCGTCACAAAATGCGGTGCGGACGCACCTCAACTTTTGCGAGAGGTTGACCGTATAATCGGCGGTTTCCCGTCCGTGACCGGCACGGGCAGTCCCAGCGTATATATCGCCAACGAAACCGCACTTTTGCTCTCTTCCGCAGAGAAAAAGGCGCAAAAAGACGGCGACGATTTCGTGAGCGTCGAACATATCTTCTCAGCCGTGCTCGACTCCCCCACCGCGCCGCTAAAAAGTGCGTTTGCAAAAGTCGGTTTGACAAAGAAAGCGTTTGAACAAGCGCTTGCTCAGGTCAAGACCAACCGTGTGACGACGGACAGCCCCGAAGACACCTACGACGTGCTTTCAAAGTACGGTCACGACCTCGTCGAACGCGCGGCGACAGGCAAACTTGACCCTGTAATCGGGCGTGACGAGGAAATCCGCAATGTCATCCGTATTCTTTCTCGTAAAACCAAAAACAACCCTGTGCTCATCGGCGAACCGGGCGTGGGCAAGACGGCAATCGCGGAAGGTCTTGCGCAACGTATCGTCAAAGGCGATGTGCCTGAAGGTCTCAAAGACAAGCATGTATTTGCACTTGATATGGGCGCGCTCATCGCGGGCGCAAAGTACCGCGGCGAGTTTGAAGAACGTTTGAAAGCCGTGCTCGGCGAAATCAAAAAGCAAAACGGCAGAACTCTGCTCTTCATTGATGAACTGCACCTCATCGTGGGCGCAGGCAAGACGGAAGGGAGTATGGACGCGGGCAACCTTTTGAAACCTATGCTCGCGCGCGGCGAACTGCACTGTATCGGCGCGACGACGCTTGACGAATACCGCAAGTATATCGAAAAGGATCCCGCGCTCGAGCGTCGTTTCCAACCCGTCCAAGTGGACGAGCCGACGGTTGAAGATACGATTGCGATTCTAAGAGGTCTCAAAGAAAGATACGAGATTTTCCACGGCGTACGCATTCACGACCAAGCCATAGTCGCGGCGGCAACTCTTTCTAATCGATACATTACCGACCGTTTTTTGCCGGATAAAGCCATAGATTTGGTGGACGAGGCGTGCGCGATGATAAGAACGGAAATCGACAGTATGCCCACCGAAATGGACGTCATTTCAAGGAAAATCATGCAACTCGAAATCGAAGAGATGGCACTGTCAAAGGAGACGGACAAACTCTCAATCGACCGCATGAACGCAATAAAGCAGGAACTTGCCGAACTTCACGACAGTTTCAATACGATGAAAGCGCAGTGGGAAAACGAAAAGAAGGAAATCAACTCCGTGCAGGACACGAAGGCGGAAATCGACAAGATTAACCTTCAAATCGAAGAGGCGAAGCGCAACAGCGACTACGGCAAAGCGGCGGAACTCCAATACGGCAAACTCCCCGCGCTTCAAGCAAAGCTCAAAGCCGCCGAAGAAAAGGACGGCGCAAAGACCACTCTGCTCCGCGACGAAGTGACTGCGGACGAAATCGCAAAGATAGTCGCAAAGTGGACGGGCATTCCCGTCACCAAACTTATGGCGAGCGAGAAGGAAAAACTCCTGCACTTGGGCGACGAATTGCACAAGCGCGTTATAGGTCAGGACGAAGCGGTGACGGCAGTCGCGCAAGCGATACTCCGCTCCCGTGCGGGCATATCGGACGAAAACCGTCCTATCGGCTCGTTTATGTTCTTGGGGCCGACGGGCGTGGGCAAGACGGAACTTGCAAAGACGCTTGCCGCATATCTGTTTGACGACGAGAGAAACATCGTGCGAATAGATATGACGGAATATATGGAAAAATTCAGCGTATCGCGCCTTATAGGCGCGCCTCCGGGATACGTCGGCTACGACGAGGGCGGACAACTCACGGAAGCAGTGAGAAGAAAGCCCTATTCCGTCGTCCTGTTCGATGAAATCGAAAAGGCACACCCCGACGTTTTCAACATTCTGCTCCAAATCCTCGACGATGGCAGAATAACGGACAGCCAAGGCAGAACGGTCAATTTCAAAAATACGATAATCATTATGACCTCCAACCTCGGCAGCAACGTCATCCTCGACAGCATAGACGAGAACGGCGATATCAGCGAAGATGCAAAACATCAAGTGGACGCTCTGCTCAAAAACACCTTCCGTCCGGAATTCTTGAACCGTCTCGACGACACCGTACTCTTTACTCCGCTCTCCAAGGACAATATCAAAGATATCGTTGGATTGCTCCTCGAGAAGCTTGAAGCGCGACTTGAAAAACAGGAACTCCACCTCGAAGTGACGGACAGCGCAAAGGACGCCATAATAGAAGGCGGCTACGACGTGAACTTCGGCGCAAGACCACTCAAGCGATTTATCGAAAACAACGTTGAAACTGCAGTCGCAAAGGCGATACTCGGCGGAGATATGCACACCGGCGACACTATAGTAGTGGACGCAAAGGACGGCGCAATCACCGTGAGTGTAAAAGAAAAATAATCATACAATGGGGCAAGTCCCCTTCTCTCCAAAAAGAAAGCGCAGCCAAACGGTTGCGCTTTCTTGATATAAACAAAAAGGAGAGGTTTGCATTTTTAATCTTGTTTTTGAGCATCTAACCGCTCGTTTTTTTTGACTTTTTAAAATCGTACAGCAACAACGCAGATGACGCCACGACGAGCACGGACGTAAAGTTGTGCACGAGCGCGCCGCTCCACGGTTGCAAAAGCCCGAGGAATGAGAGCACTACGGCAATCGCGTTTATGCCCATTGCAATCACGATATTGCGCTTTATTGCAAACATTACGCGCTTTGACAGTTTTATCGTGTCGTCCACCTTTTTGACGTCGTCGCCAAGTATGGTTATATCTGCGCTGTCGATTGCAATATCGCTCCCTATACCGCCCATCGCAAAAGAGCAATCCGCAAGGCGCAAAGACGGTGCGTCGTTGACGCCGTCGCCCACCATAGCGACCTTGTGCCCTTCGCTTTGCAAAGTTTCAATCTCTTTCAATTTGTCCGCGGGGAGCAGACTGTGACGCACTTCACCGACGCCGCACTTTTCCGCGATGTAGTTTGCGCTCTTTTCGTTGTCGCCTGTCAGCATAATAGTTGCAAGCCCCGAGGACTTGAGGGATTCAACGACCTCTTTTGCGTCCTCTTTGACCGTGTCCGAAAACGCGAGAATACCTGCAAGCACGCTGTCTTCAAGCACGACGACAACCGTCTTGCCGACGGAGAGTTGCTCGTCGATTTCCGCTTGCACCTCATGCAAATCTATGCCGTTTGCCACTGCGTTTTTGAGGCTCTCGACGAGAACCTCATAGCCGTCCACAAACGCGCAAATGCCTATGCCCTGCAAGGTTTTGACGTTTTCAACGTCAAGGAGCGTCATATCTTTCGCCCTTTCGAGCACTGCGACAGCGAGAGGATGCTCGCTGAATTTTTCCACGCTTGCGACGAGCCTTACGAGTTCGTCTTCCGTGCGATCAAGCGCCACAACCTTGTCGAGCGCAATTTTGCCTTCCGTCAAAGTGCCCGTCTTGTCAAAGCAGACGGTGTCCATACGCGAGAGGTTTTCAAGTGCTTCACCGCTCTTGACAAGCACGCCGTTTTTTGCGCTGTTGCCGAGTCCCGCCGCCACTGCAGTCGGAGTTGCGAGCGCGAGAGCGCAAGGACAGAACACGACGAGCACCGTCACGGCTCTCACGAGCGCCTGCACCCAGCTGAGTTCAAAAGCAAAGCCGGACACTATGCCGACGATAAGCGACGTGACGAGTACTATCGGCAATATGATTTTGACCGCCTTGTCCGCCAAACGTGCGATAGGCGCTTTTTTGCCTTCCGCTTCGACGGCGAGTTCCGCCATTTTTGCGATGGTCATATCCTTTTCGCGCTTGGTCACCTCGACTTCGATCACGCCGTTTTTGTTCATAGTACCGCCGAAAACGCTGTCGCCCACTCCGACGTCCACGGGGAGATATTCGCCCGTGAGCGAAGACTGGTCGATGGACGCTTCACCCTTGACGATAACGCCGTCCACCGCGACAAGTTCGCCCGTCTTGATTACCACGATATCGCCGATATTTATGTTTCTGAGCCTTGTCTTGACAAGGCTTCCGTCCGCTTGCTTGACAAACGCTTCTTTCGGCACGAGGGCTATGAGCCTTTCGATGCCCGAACGGCACTTTGCCACCGTCAAACTCTCAAGCAGTCCGCCGAGACGCATGAGGAATGCGATTTCGCCCGCAGCAAAGACGTAGCTGTGGCTGTGCCCCGACGTCTCCATTTTAATACCCGCAAGGCACATAATTTCAAGCACTATGGACGCAAGCATAGCAAGCGTGATAAGTTGCGGAGAATTGACTTTCTTTTTGGCAAGCGCCTTGACCGCGGTTATTGCGATTGGGATACCGCAAAGTAGCACCGCCACCCACGCGGGGTTGACGTAGTAAAACGCCATCAGCCACTTTTGACCGCTGTCCATCGAAATTTGATGCCAGTTGAAATAGCCGACGACGAGAAACACAAGGGACACGGCAAGGACGATAATTCTCACTGCGACTCCGCTCAAACGTCCTTTTCTTTTCTTTTTGGACACTTCGCCGCCGCAACCGCAGGAGCAACCTTCTTCGTGATGATGTTCTTCACCACCGCAACAGCAATCGTCGTCGTGACTGTGCTTCACGCCGTTTCCGCAACAATCGTAGTCGTCATCCTCGTGCTTGTGCGTTTTGACCGCGTTGCCACAGCAGTCGTAATCGTCTTCTTTGTGCTCATTATGACAGCAACAAGCCCCGCCCTCGTTTTCGGGCAGGTCGTGTTTCAGTTTGTTCAGTTTTTCGTCACCGTGCATATTTTTGCTCGGGTTTTCGTTGCGCTTCATAAGCGTTCTCCTCGTTTTTCTACTACTATAATATCACTTTTTCGGCGGTTGTCAACAAAATGTGAAATATTTTTCATATTTTTCTTTTTCACCCTTCAAATATACATTTGATTTGTTTATTTGTTTGTGATAAAATCAAAGCAATCAATAATGCGAGGGCAAAGATTTATGCCATATCAAATCTATCTCAAAAAAAATGAGGAGAAGCGCCTCCTCTCCGGCCACAGTTGGGTGTATGCCAACGAGGTCGCAAAAATCGAAGGCAAGGACAAAAACGGCTCGCTTGCAAGCGTATACTCGTATGAGGGCAAGTTTGTCGGCAAGGGCTATATCAATCACCTGTCCAAAATTTTGGTGAGAATTTTCATCTATGATGAAAACGAGACGGACACGGATGAACTTTTTGCTTCAAGACTTCAAACCGCCGCCGATTATCGCAAGAAACTCGGCTATGACAACTCCTGCCGTCTGGTGTTTGCCGAGGCGGACGACCTGCCCGCGCTCATCGTCGACAAGTATTCGGAATATCTTGTCGTGCAATTTCTCTCGCTCGGTATTGACAAGCAAAAGGAACGCATAGTGCGCCTTCTCGCAAATCTCTTCTCCCCCAAAGGCATATACGAACGCAGCGACGTAGCCGTCCGCCAAAAAGAGGGACTCGAAGAAAAGACGGGCGTGCTCTACGGCGAAGTCCCCGACGAAATAATCATTGAGGAAAACGGCGTCAAAATGTCCGTGGACGTAAAGCACGGGCAAAAGACAGGCTACTTCCTCGACCAAAAAGAAAACCGCGCGTGCGCAATAAAATATGCGGTTGGCGCGGACGTCCTCGACTGTTTTTCAAACAGCGGCGGGTTCAGCATGAACGTGGCAAATGTGGCAAAGTCCGTGCTAGCGGTGGACATCTCACGCCTTGCAACCGAGACCGTCCAAAAAAACGCGGTGCTCAACGGCTATAAAAACGTGACGACCTTGACTGACGACGTCTTTGAAGTTCTGCGCAGGTTCAAAGCGGAAGGCAGAAAGTTTGACACTGTCATTCTCGACCCACCGGCATTCTGCAAGAGCGCGGACGAAGTCAAAGACGCCTATCGTGGCTACAAGGATATAAATATCCTTGGCATGAAACTCGTGCGAGAAGGCGGGTTTTTGATTACGTCCTCCTGCTCTCACTATATGACCTTCCCTCTCTTTGAAAAGATGCTTGGCGAAGCCGCAAAAGAGAGCGGACGTCGCGTCCGTACGGTGGAAATCAAATCGCAAGCCCCCGACCATCCGTCCCTGCTTCTCGCCGACGAAACGCAATACCTGAAATTTTTCGTTTTGCAAATACAATAATAGTTTCATAAAAGAAAAAAGCGCACCGTCGCATCGGTACGTATTTTCATAGAGAGATAAAAGAAAGGTTTGATTTTGTTTTCGCAATATATACAAACCTGATTTGAGTTTTATTTGGATTTATCGAAATTTTTTAAAAAAATATTTTCTTTTTTGGTTTTTTCTTCGATTTCGACCTGATAACTCCTAAAAAGTTCATATAAATATGCGATACAAGAGTCGTTGCTGTAAAACCCGTCGTTCAAGGCATTCGTGATTTTGACAAGCAGTTCCTCTCTCTTTTCGGGTTCGGAAGGCAACGTAAAGACTTCTTTTGTGTGCGGTCTGCTCTTTATAACGTAAAAATCGTTTGCTTTTAAAAACTCCGCAAACTTTTGCATGACTTCTTCGTTGAAATTTTCCGTCCTAAAATAATAATCGCCCATATTTATAATATTACTGGTAGATTTCTTCCAGGTCAAGATATTTTGGTAGTTTTCTTCTAATATGTCTTTACTATGAAAATTGCAGAACGAATTTATGAATTAAGAAAAGAAGCAGGTTTGTCGCAAGAACAATTAGCCAAAGAAATCGGCGTGACGCACAGGGCTGTTAGTTTTTGGGAGGCTAGCATCAATGAGCCGAAAGCATCCTATATCTATCAGCTTGCCAAATTTTTTAACGTCTCCGCCGATTACCTCTTGGGACTTGAAGATTAAAAGCGCTCCAAGAGCATTTTTTTATTCTGTTTTTTGGCGGAATTTGTCAAAAAAAATTGCGTGCGCATATTGAAATGTGCTCTTTTAAGGTTTATAATATATGAGTAATCTTTTTTGGGAGAGGAAATATGCAAGAATTTAAACTCAAAAGCTTTGACGAAACCGAAATCTTTTGCACGCTTTGGGACGACGTTGACGCTCCGAAAGGCGTCGTGCAGATTGTGCACGGTATGTCCGAATACGCGGGACGCTACCAAGAAGTCGCCGAATACTTGAATACTCGCGGCTATATCGTCTTTGCAGACGACCATCGCGCGCACGGCAGAACGGAAACGGATGAAAACCGCGGCAGGCACAAGGGCAATATCTTCAAAAAGACCTTACAGGACGAACTCTTCTTCCGCGAGTGGCTCAAAGAAAAGTACGACCTCCCCGTCTTCCTGCTCGGGCACTCCTACGGCAGTTTCCTGTCACAGGCGTTTGCGCAGGCGGGCACGGACGTCAGAGCGATTGCGCTCGTCGGCTCAGGACACATGAGAGACCTCTTCAACCTCGGCAAAATTTGCCTTGCTCCCATATTCTTGGTTGCAAGAAATTGGCGTCCGAAGATGGTCAACTGGATGTCCGACAATATGTTCAAATACAAGGGCGACACGGGCAAAGGTCAATGGGTCAACAGTTTGCCTGAGCGCAGAAAGACGTTCAACGAGGACAAGTATTGCCACACTGATATGAGCGTTGGGTTTGATTTCTACATGATGAGCGAAACCTCAAAACTCTATAGCAAGAAAAATCTCGCGAAACTCAACCCGACCACAGCAATCGGCATCTTCTCGGGGACGCAGGATATGGTCGGCAACAACTCGAAGGGAGTGAAGAAACTCGACAAGATGTACCGCGACCTCGGAATCACCACCGACTTGCACCTCTACGAAGGCTCTCGTCACGAAGCGCTCCTTGACCGCTCCGCAAAACAATGCCAAGAGGACGTTGCGGACTTCTTTGACAGATTCATCGTTTACGAGCAACCTTCCCTTGAAGACCTTATAAAGGAATAATCTCCCGTTTTTTGCAAAAACTATTTTTGCACAAAAGAAAAAGTCTTTATGCACACAAGAAACACAAAAGAAAAACGCCTCGCTTACTGCGAGGCGTGATTTTTATCTAAGAGCGATTAGTGGCAGGATGGCATAATAAGTCGGCTCGTACAAAACGCCGGAGACAACAACGACGATCGCATATATAATCGAAATAAGAACGTAAACTACGATGCTTATTATCGCGCCCGTGAGAGCGGCTTTCGCACGTTGAGGACGGTCCACCCTCCAAAGCGCAAATAAGATTATGCCGACGATAGGCACGAAAAATCCCAACAGTCCGAAAAGCCCCGGCTTCGTGTCCCCGTCCGTTTCTCTCTTTGGGGGTTGATAACCGTTTTCATAAGGGTTCGAGTTTGGGACGGAGTTGAAATCAAATTCAAATTCGTCCTTTTTATCCGCGACGGCGGTGGGCTCAAAACTGTTTTCGGGGGACTTCACTTCCGCGCCGCAGTTTGAACAATACTTTGCTCCGTCGTCAAGTTTGTTCCCGCAATATGGACAATACATAACGTGCTCCTGAAATTTGATACGTGTATTATACTGCCTGCACGCGAAAATTGTCAATAAAGATAAACTCAAAAAACTGTTGATAGTTTTTCAATTTGTGGTACAATAAAAAAAACGAGTTTTGGAGTGATTATGAAAATTACAATTCCAAGCGGCTTCAAAATCGGGCACGCAAACGACGATTACACAGGCGTCACCGTCATTCTTTCAAAGGGTGCGGTAGCAGGTTGCGATTGTCGAGGGGGCGGCCCCGGCACACGCGAGACGGATCTTCTCCGCCCCGAAAAAGCCATGCGAAAAATCAATGCCGTAGTGCTCACGGGCGGTAGCGCATACGGGCTCGCAAGCACGACGGGCGTTATGGAATGGTGCCGTCAAAACGGCATAGGATACAAGGTTTTGGGCAAGATTGTCCCCATCGTCACGGGTGCCGTAATCTACGACCTCAACCAAAAGGAATATCACTTTCCAACAGCAGAAATTGGGTTTAAAGCGTGCGAAAACGCTTGCAAAACCCCCGATTTTGGCAATATAGGCGTCGGCAAAGGCGCGACAGTCGGCAAGATAAGAGGGCTCAAATACGCCACGAAGAGCGGCATCGGCGCGGCAACGGTAAAGGTTGCGGGGCTCACCGTCACGGCAGTCGTCGCGGTCAACGCTATGGGCGACGTTGTCAACCCAAGCACAAACAAAATCATCGCGGGCGCAAAGGCAGCCGACGGCTCTTTCCTCGATACGGAAAAGGTGCTCGCGGACGGAGAATTTGCAAAACTCCTGTTTGGCACGAACACCACGATAGGCTGTATCCTCACCAACGCAAAGATTGACAAGGTCGAGGCAACCAAGCTCGCAAGCGTCTCCCACGACGGACTTGCCCGCGCGATACGCCCCGTCCATACCGATTATGACGGAGACACTATGTTCTGTATGTCAAACGGCAAAGTCCCCGTCGTCAATTTCGCCGTTCTTGAAAGCGCAGTCGTCAAAGCGACTATGCAAGCTATCGTCAACGCCGTGTCAACCTCCGCTCAATATGAAATCGAGTTCGACGAGGAATCAGAAGAATAATTGTTTTTAATCAGTTGAAAAACCGTCCATTTGCGGACGGTTTTTTTGTGGCGAAAATTGTGCGCTGCTTTTTGTGGTACCGTTGCAACTATGTTGCTAGGTTCCACTGCACAAACTCGGTGCAAAGCACTTTTTTGTGGACGCGCGCAGCGCATTCAAGCGCAGAATTGTGCGGAACACTGGTTTGAGTTGTTGTGTCATTGTGGTGATATAGCATACAATTATGCGCGCGAAGCAGACGAAAAGACGTGGTTGAAAGGTCGCGCCTTTAAGAAAAAAGGCGTACCGATTGGCACGTCTTTTCGTCTGGTCGGAGTGGCGAGACTTGAACTCGCGGCCTCATGGTCCCGAACCATGCGCGCTACCAAACTGCGCTACACCCCGATAGTTGGTATAATTTTTTAGTCAGCGTGGTATATTTTAGCAAGATATTTCGGTTCTGTCAATAAATGTGTTGATATTTAAAATTTTATTTGCATTTTTTTTGCGTATGTTATATAATCGTTGTTGCGATGGAGATTGGTGTAGTGGTAGCACTTGGGCCTCTGACTCCCACTGTGTAGGTTCGATTCCTATATCTCCTGCCAAATCAAGCACTCTCAACTTTGTTGGGAGTGTTTTTTTATGTGCAATCGGCGTGGATGCTTGCATACAAAGGCGTTTGGGCATAAAAAACGAATACGCCGACAAGGCGTATGCTTGATTTGAGATCTAAAGGAGCAAAAAGGAAGGTCGCCTCCGCGACCATTCCTTTATCCGTTTATTCGTTTTCACTCTTCACTTTTATCTTCCTTGTTTTCAATCGGAACAATGAAAGGTGTGATTCCTTCTTCGTCGCCGTGGTCGTGATGTTCGTCATACGGTAGCGGTTCGGCTTTTTGGTCGTCCGCGCTTCTCTGCATCTGCGCCGAGAAGGACTTCGAGAGGAAGAGCGTAGAACCTGCGGCGAGAGCAATCACCATGTCCACAAATACCGTCGTGTTGTAGGTGAGACTATACACGAGCGCGCCCGTGTATGAGCCATATTCCGTGAGGTCCGCAAATGCGAAAACGCCGGAGCAGACATGACACGCGTATCTCAAAAACACCGCCAACACACCGCCTGTCAGGAAGGCGAAAATCTTTTTGTTTTTGAAAAGACCTTTCTCCATAAAAAGCCCGCTGACGCCCAAAATTCCATAGGCGAGCGTATAGTCCAAAAGGAACTGCATAGGGTGAATTATCCACGGGTCTTGCATTGCTTGAAGCGTGCCGTATATTAGACAAACGAGCGTTCCTCTGCGCGTGCCGAACATACAAGAATAGATGAGAAGCGGCAACATACTCGCAAACGTCACCGAACCTCCCTGCGGCATCCTGAAAAACTTGACGTAGGAGAGCGCGTAGGCAAGCGCGATCGCGACCGCGCCGTAGACGAGAGATTTCGTGTCGTTAAAGCTGCGTTTGTCTCCAAGCAAATATACGACAGCCGTCAACACAATAAACACGACTGCGGACACGATAAGCCCTGTGAGGTTGGTGTCGGGGTACCAATCCGCAACAGCCTTATAATATTTTGACATCTCCACCATTATGGCGACAAATCCGCCCGCCGTCAGCGCAAGCGTCACAAACCCCGTCACCTTCATCGCCTTTTTGGAGAACACGGACGCGACGAGCATTGCGATTGCGCCCGCAACAATCACAAGTATCGTCGCGAGAATCGGATAGAACAAAACCGCATACATATCCATATCCACGCTCGGGTTTGACATATTCTTTTCTGAGACGAGATAGGCAAATACGACGGTGAGCGCAACGGCATAGCCGACGACAACGCCAATCGCGCATTTTTTGAAGGTCTCAAACTTGTCGCGCTTGAACTTGAAAATCAAAAGCCCAATCACAACAATTGCGACAACAAGCCCTATCGTCAAATAGAGCGCGGTCATAGAAGTACCATCAATAAGGTCTTTAACCTTGGAATAAATCGCCTTTTTCACTTCTTTTTCAGTCATAAAAAACACTCCTTTCTAGGAGTGCTTCAAGCTTCAACAAATAGAAAATCGGCTTCCTTACGCGAGGATTATCTCACAAGTTGAAGGGTATAATCTCAGCCTCTCGGCACCCCTAGCGACTCTATGATAGCATCATCAAAACGAGATGTCAATATCTCGTGAAAAAATGAGAATTTTTGCCGTTTGCACGCACTTTTTGATAGGAAAAAAATCTTTCTCTTGACGAAACCTAAATATAGTATTATATTTATTGTATAACCAAACTAGGAGATACGTTATGAAAAAACCAAAATTCAAACTTTTGAAAGAGTTTAAGGATTTCATCACCAAAGGCAACGTCGTTGATCTTGCCGTTGGTATGATTATCGGCGCAGCGTTCACGGCTATCGTGACCGCACTTGTCAACAACATCTTCAAGCCTCTCATCGACTCAATTCCGATTGGCGACGGCGTAAACGGACTCATCACTATGCTCGTCGGCAAGAACGCGGACGGCGTCGTAGTTTACAACTACGGCTGGGTCAACGGCATCCAGGAAATCGACCTCACTCAATCGGTCTATATCAACTGGGGCGCGTTTATCATGGCAATCATCAACTTCTTGCTTGTTGCGGCAGTTCTCTTTGCAATCATCAAGGTCATCAACACCTTGAAAGCTGCGGGCGAAAAGGCAAAACTCGAAGCAGAAAAACTCGTCAAGAAGTCTGAAGAAGCACCGGCAGAAGAAGCGGCAGTTGAGGAAGCGCCGGCAGAAGAACCTGCTCCTGCAGAACCTGTCGAAACAACCGACGATTTGCTCCGCGAGATCCGCGACCTTTTGAGAGCGCAAGCAAAGAAAGACGAAGAATAAGTTTTTGTGCCTTCCATTATTCGGAAGGCACAATTTTTGCATTTTCAGGGAAATTTGCGAAGTTCCGCGCCTTGAAATGCCAACAAAATAGATTATGTTTTTTTCGGTTTTAAGTCTTATGGAAGCAACGACGATGGCAGGATGTATCATCCTGCTTATTGTCGGTATCGCACTCGTCGTCAAGGGTGGCGATTGGTTTGTCGACGCGGCAAGTTGGTTTGCCGAGGTCAGCGGCATCCCCACTTTTATCATAGGCGCAACGATAGTATCCGTTGCAACTACCCTGCCCGAGGTTTTGGTGTCCAGCCTGTCCGCCGCCGAAGGTAGCGCAGGTATGGCAATCGGCAACGCGGTAGGCTCGGTCAACTGCAACATCGCGCTTATTATGGCACTTTCGCTCTTGTTTATGCCTGGCATCTTGAAGCGCAGAGATTATATAGCAAAGATATGTATGCTCCTGGGCGTCATTTCCGTCCTTTGGGCACTCAGTTCGACTGGCAAAGTGCTTGAATGGTGGGAAGGTCTCATTGTCATTGCGTTCTTCTTCGCCTTTATGGTTGAAAATTTGTTGAGCGCAAAACGTCATGCAAAACTCTCCGCGCTTGAAGAACAAGACGACATCTCAAAAGACGGCGTTCAATTGTACACCGCAGAAGAATTTGAGTTTGAAATCCAAAAGGATTTCAACTCCAAATCAATGCTTACGATAAAACGCACGGGAATACAGTTTGAAAAGTCCACCCTCGTCAAAAACATAATTCTCTTTATCGTAGGTGCGGGCGCAATCGTCGTGGGAGCGCAACTTATGTGCGACAACGGCTCGGAATTTGCAAGCCTTTTGGGAGTCAGCGACGACCTCATCGGCGTCACCATACTCGCAGTCGGCACGTCTCTGCCCGAACTCGTCACCGCAATCACCGCTATCGCAAAGAAGAAATCGGACCTCTCGGTCGGCAACGTCATCGGCGCGAATATCATTGATATTTCGCTCATCTTGCCTCTCTGCTCGTTTATTTCGGCAGGCAAATTCAGCACGCCACTCCCCGTCTCTCCGCAGAGTTTGACGCTCGACTTCCCCTTCTGCTTGGCAGTCGCAGGACTTGCGCTTCTCCCCGCTCTCGCGCTCGGCAAATTCCAGCGTTGGCAAGGCGGACTGTTGATTGCAGGCTACGTGACTTATATCACCTTGCTCGTGCTCAACACACTGCACGTCATCGCAATCTTCTAAAAGTTTTATATCGAAAAAGGCACTCGTTTGAGTGCCTTTTATTTTGCCGTTTTGACATCAAAGTCTCTTTGTCGTAAGGTCGAAATAGAGTTCTCTCACGCGCTTTTTGAAGAGAGGATGCACTTTGTTCGGGCAGAGTTCGAGGAGAGGTTTCAACACGAATTCGCGGTTTTGCATATCAGGATGCGGAACGACGAGGTCGTCGTCTCCAATCACGTCGTCGCCAAAAAAGATAATATCGACGTCGAGAGTTCTGTCTCCCCAATGCACGGTGCGGACTCTGTCCCCCGCTTTTTCTATCACTCCGATTTTTGCCAAGAGTTCGCGTGCGGAATACAGGGTTTTGAGCCTGACGCAGGAGTTTACAAACTCGCCCGTCGCCACTCCGCCGTACGCCTCAGTCTCTATTCTCTTGCTCTCAACAACTTCTTTGAAATTGTCGTCAGCCTCAAGCATATTGATTGCAATGTCGAGATAAGCGTTTCTGTCCCCCTCGTTCGAGCCGAGCGCAAAATACGCCTCAGTCCATTCAAGCCGAGTTTCAACCGCCACGTAGTCGAAGTTTCCGCTCATGGGCGCGTCCGGCTTTTTGACCTTGACGCTCACCCCGTCGGCAAGAGGAAACGCAAGAAGCACTTTCTTTGCCACTGTGCAGGCAAGCGTCTCGATGAGGTCGAAAGAGTTTTCCTGCGCGACGGCTTTGACAACCTTTTTGACCGCACTATAACTCACGGTACCATTCAGGTCGTCGCTCGCGCTTGACGCCCAAAAGTCAGTATCGACTTTTACGGTAAACAAAAACCTCTGCGGAGCCGCTTTTTCCTCAGGGTTCACGCCGTGGCACGCCACGACCTCGTAATCTTTCAAAATTATCGTACCTTTCATATTTTCCTTTCCATAACCGAACGCAGTGAGAATTCACTCCAAAGCGGTAATAACCGCTTTGTTCTCTTTTACGTCGTGGACTCTCACAAACAATACGCCCTGTTTCACCGCAAGCGCGGTGCTGTCGAGAGTTGCGGACAGCCTCGTCTCGGGTTCTCCGCCAAACATCGACTTCCTCGAAGTGCCGAGGAGCAAAGGATATTCGTCAAAGTATTCCACGAGTTTGCCGTAGCCTTCAAGCAGCGCCCAGTCCTCGTCTTTGGACTTGTTGAAACCGATTCCGCCGTCGAGCAAAATCTTTTGCTTTTCAACGCCGGCATTCAAAAGTTTTTTCACCGCCTTAGAAAGTCCTATCTCCTTGTCGAGGAACATATCGGCAATCTTGCTGTCCCTTCTGTTGTGCATAACGCAGACGGACGCTCCTCCCTCCGCAATCACACGGGCGAGTTCGTCGTCATTCAAGCAACTCACGTCGTTTATGAGGTCCGCGCCCGCTCTAATAACCGCCTGTGCAACCTCGGGATAGTAGGTGTCGACGGAAATGAGCGCGTCCTTAAACTCCGCTCGTATGGCTTCCACCACGGGCAAGACGCGAGACAGTTCTTCAAGCGCGCTCACGGGCTTGGAGTTCGGGCGAGTTGATTGTCCGCCAATGTCAAGGATCTCTGCGCCCTCTTTCAGCATATCGCCCGCACGCTTTACCGCGTCGTCTTGCAACCTGCTCGCCGCAAAAAAACTGTCGGGTGTGGCGTTCAAAATGCCCATGACGTGCGTTCCGCTCTCAAAGCGTCTTCCGCTTATTTCAAAATCGTATGATTTTCTCATATTATTTGACGAGTGCAAGCACTTGATTTTTGAGTTCTTCCGAAAACTCACCGCGCACCGCCATAGTGACGGTCTTGGAGCCGACTTTCTTTATGCCTCTCGCGGTCATACAGGTATGCTCCGCCTCGACGACGACGAACACGCCTTTGGGAGAGAGTTCCTGCCATATTGCGTCCGCAATCTCGGCGTTCATACGTTCTTGAAGTTGCAACCTGCGGCAATACACCTCGACAACGCGCGCGAGTTTGGACAACCCCACCACTTTGCCGTTTGGTATATACGCTATATGCACCTTGCCGAAAAACGGCATGAGATGATGCTCGCACATACTGGAAAACGCGATGTCCTTTTCAAGCACGAGTTCTCCTCTCGTCTCCGCGAACGTGCGCGAAAGATGCACGCTTGCGTCATCGTCGTAGCCGGCCGTCAATTCGTCGTACATGCGGGCGACGCGCTCGGGCGTGTCTTTGAGCCCTTCGCGGTTTTCGTCCTCGCCGATTGCGATGAGAATTTGTTTCACCGCTGCTTCAATTCTTTTCTTGTCAACCATATCTGCCTCCTTTCTCCTTAAAGCGCGGAGAAAAGTGTGAGCGAACCGCAGAGCACGACGACTTGAGCGTCGCCGTCAAGCGCGTCCCGCACCGCCCTTTTTATATCGTTTGCAACGCAAACTTTTATATCCTTGTTTTGTTGTTTGCAGACGTTTTTTACCGTCGTTTCAAGCGCCTCTTTTTCAAGCGCACGCGGAGACGGAGGAGTGATGCAAACGACCTCGTCCGCACGTGGCAAAAGCGTCTTTACAACCCCCTCGTAGTCCTTGTCTTTGAGTATGCCAAGCACAAGTGCAACGCGCTCTCCTTTGAAGTATTCGGCAATTCCGTCCGCCAAAGTTCTTGCGCCGTGCGGGTTGTGCGAACCGTCAAAAACGAGGGTTTTTCCTGCGGGAACGACTATATTAAACCTCTGTTCTGCATTTTTTACAATTTCAAGCCTTGCGTGCCATACGGTGTTTGCAAGCCCGCGTTTTACTGCGTCATCGCTTATCTGCCAATGCTTTTTGACGAGTTCTTTCACGGCGCAGATTGCAAGCGACGCGTTGTCGATTTGGTGTCTGCCGAGCATTGAAATAAAATATTCTTCGCCGTCGTACAAAAACTTTTGCCAGTCCTTTGAAGCAGTCAAAAACTCAGTTTTTTTTGCAAGTTCTATGCGCGGGTTTCTCACCGTCTTTTTACCATCCTCAAAGACGTACGGATGACGAATTTGCTCCATGATTTCGGGGGCTTGTTCCAGCGTCACTCCCACGTCTTTTATTATAGCCGCTTTCTCGCTTGCTATCTCGCCGAGCGTGTTGCCGAGTATTCCGCAATGGTCGAGACCGATGGGAGTTATTACCGCAAGTTCCTTATCGTAGACGACGTTCGTGGCGTCCCAACGTCCGCCGAGTCCCGTCTCCAAGACGCATATATCGCACTCCGCCTCGAAAAAAGCAAGGAACATAACCGCCGTTTCTATCTCAAACGCCGTCGGTTGAAACTTGTCGAGAGAAAACGCCTCTCTGAGTTTTTGCTCCGCTTCAATCGTATCTCTTACGACTGTGAGATACTTGGCAACGAGCTCGTCGCTCAAGGGTTCTCCGTTTATAAGCCATCTCTCGTTGTAGCAAAATACGGAAGGAGAATTGTAGGTGCCGACCTTCAAACCCGCTTCCTTCAAAATCGAGGTGAGATACGCGCATACGGAGCCTTTGCCGTTCGTCCCCGCAACGTGCACGTATTTGAGTGCCCTGTCCGGCTCGCCGAGAAGCACAAGGAGTTCGCGCATACGCTCGATGCCGTAGTCGCTCCCCGCCCGCTCGATATTCTTTATCCAGTTTGTTGCCTCGATATAATTCAAAAGACGCCTCCCACGGAAGCGTCCCCAAAAAAGTTTGTCGTATATCGGCAAGCCCGGAGTGAATATCGTATCGCAAACCTTGGTTTTTCGTCCGTTGGCACCCCGCGTCCATCCGGCACTTAACGCACGATATTCTACTACTTCCTATGTGGTTTTAGTGTACCACTAATCGTCCGCGATGGCAACCGAATTTTTTATCATTGCAAATTTTTTCGTAAAAAATCGTGCTTTTGCATACAACCGTACGATTATTTGCAAATTTCGCCTTATTTTTTAAATTGGCACTTGAAGATATATGGTATATATGGTATAATAATAGAAAGTTTATAACAATATATGGAGGCTAATATGTCAACCAGACGTCTTCGCACACCATTTGAAGTGAGCGAAATACCACTTTCAGAATATCCGCGTCCCCAATTTGCAAGGGACAGTTATATCACGTTGAACGGCAAATGGGACTATGCCATCTTGAGAAAGAGCGAAAAGTTTACCGGACGCTATCAAGGCAAGATCCTCGTCCCCTACTCTCCCGAGAGTCTGCTTTCGGGGCTTCCCGAGGGCACCATGGTCACCCCGAAGGACGCGCTCTACTATCACCGCAACTTCGACGTGCCCGCAAGTTTTTTGAAGGCGCACACGGTATTGCACTTTGACGCCGTCGATTTTGAGTGTCAAGTGACCTTGAACGGTATCGCAGTCGGCGAGCACAGCGGCGGCTATATGCCGTTTGAACTCGACGTAACAGACGCCATCAAAGCGGGCGAAAATTCAATTTCCCTCGTCGTCACGGACCCTTCGGACACTAGCTACCACACTCGCGCAAAGCAATCTTTGAAGCGCGGCAATATTTGGTATACCCCGCAATCGGGCATTTGGCAAAGCGTATGGCTCGAAAGTATGCCGGAAAAATATCTAAAAGACGTGACAATCGTGCCGGACATCGACAACGATTGCCTCAACTTGAAATTCGACAAAGTCGGAGACGCTCCCGTCGACGTCGTCATCCTCGACGGAGACAAAGTGCTCGCGCAGGGACAATTTGAAGGAAACGAGGCAAGTCTCAAACTCGACGAGTACGAACTTTGGTCGCCCGAGCATCCAAAACTTTACGACCTAGCGTTCAAAGTCGGCACGGACGTCGTCAAATCGTATTTCGGCATGCGCAAATTCAGTTGGGTGCGCGACAAAAACGGCGTAAAACGTATGGGACTCAACAACAAGCCGTATTTCAATACGGGCGTGCTCGACCAAGGTTATTGGTCGGACGGTATGCTCACTCCCCCGTCCAACGCCGCGCTCGAATGGGACGTCAAACTCGTCAAGTCGATGGGCTTCAATATGATAAGAAAGCACATCAAAATCGAACCTCTCCGTTGGTACTATCACTGCGACAAGGAAGGTTTGCTCGTATGGCAAGACATGGTGACCGGCGGCACGAAATACAACTTCCTGTATATCGGTTTCCTTTCCGTCGCGCTCAACTGGCACATAAGAGACGACAACGAAGTCGCATATAAGCGCCTCGCTCGCGCCGACGAAGAAGGCAGAGAGGAGTTTGAAAACGAAGTCGAAATCACGATGAATCATTTGAAAAACTGCGTGTGCATCAACACGTGGGTAGCGTTCAACGAGGGCTGGGGACAATTTGACTCCGTCCGCATCACTCGCCGTATGGAGAAGATCGACCCGACGCGTATGATAGACTCCGTCAGCGGTTGGAACGACCAAGAGAAATATATCAAAGGCTCTTCCGAAGCCAAGAGTATGCACATCTACTTCACACCGATAAGAATGCCAAAGGACGACAGATGCTTGCTCCTCAGCGAGTTCGGCGGCTACGCCTACAAGACCAAGGGGCACACATTCAACGACAAGCCTTTCGGCTATCGCATCTATCACTCCCCCGAGGCACTCACAAGCGCATACAAGAAACTGTATGAAAAGAAGATCATTCCCAACATCGCAAAAGGACTTTCGGCAACTGTATACACGCAGGTCAGCGACGTCGAGGACGAAATCAACGGTCTCGTCACCTACGACAGAGCCGTCGTCAAACTGCCTATCGACCTCGTGCGCGAACTCAACGAACAACTGAAAATCGAAGAATAGAGGTGAACCTATGAGTATTGCAGACCAGATTTTTATCAGAACTTGCAGAGATATTTTGGACAATGGCGTCAGCGACGCCAATCTGCCCGTCCGTCCCGTTTGGGAAGACGGCACCCCTGCGCACACAATCAAAAAATTTTGTGTGGTAAACCGCTATGATTTGTCAAAAGAATTTCCAATAATCACGCTTCGCCGCACGGCATTCAAGTCCGCAATCGACGAGCTTTTGTGGATATGGCAAAAAAAGAGCAACAACGTTCACAACCTCAACTCTCACATCTGGGACAGCTGGGCGGATGAAACGGGCTCAATCGGCAAAGCATACGGCTATCAACTCGGCATAAAACACATCTACCCCGAGGGCGAATTCGACCAAGTGGACAGAGTGCTTTACGACCTCAAAAACAATCCGCAATCTCGTCGAATCTTGACCAACATCTACAATTTCCAAGATTTGCACGAGATGCACCTCTACCCGTGCGCGTATTCTATGACCTTCAACGTGACGGACGGCAAACTCAACGCAATTCTCAACCAAAGAAGCCAAGACACGTTGACCGCCAACAACTGGAACGTCGTGCAGTATTCCGTGCTCGTGCACATGATGGCGCAAGTGAGTGGGCTTCAAGTCGGTGAGTTTGTGCACGTCATAAGCGACGCGCATATCTACGACAGACACATACCGATTGTGGAAGAAATATTGAAGAAGGAGCCGTATCCCGCCCCGACGTTCAAGATGAACCCCGACGTCAAAAACTTCTACGATTTCACCGTAGATGACTTTGAACTTGAAAACTATCAATATCACAAACTCGACAAAAAGATAGAAGTCGCAATCTAATTCACCCCAAACAACCGTTTCACGTTTATTTGGGGACCCCGAGATATTGCCCCTAAAAATTGTTTTACAATTATTTGGGGACCCCGAGATAACACTTTGCAATTTTGACGTAAAATTGCACTCTACACCAACCATATTATTCCACCACATGACAGAAACTGTCGCTTGAGGGAATACGAAAACTATCAAGCGTTGTTCGCTTCAACGCTTGCGAAAGGAGCCACAAAATAACCAAACTTGATTTGGTTGTTTTGTGAGAAATTATGAATACAATTTTCGCTGCAGATTCAAAATGGGGGCTTGGCAAAAAAAACGGATTGCTGTTTGACCTTAAAGCCGATATGCGCCACTTTGTCGAACACACAAAGGGCAAGACGGTTGTTATGGGGAGCAACACTCTTCGTTCTTTTCCAAACGGTATGCCCCTCAAAAATCGTCTGAATATCGTGCTCAATCCCGACGGAGAAGACGAGGACGCCAATGAAAAGGGCTACGTGCTTGCAAAGTCTCTTGACGAGCTTTTCGAACTCCTGCGCACACAAGACCTTGACAACACCTACGTCATCGGCGGGGCAATGATGTATCGCACGCTCCTGCCCTACTGCAAATATGCCTACGTGACGAAGGTGGACGCAGATGGCGGCGCGGAAGTCTTCCACGAAAATCTCGACCTTCTCCCCGACTGGCAACTGATTGAAGAGGGCGAACCGCAAGAAGACAACGGCTATACAATAAGGTTTTGCACCTATCTTAATACAAACGTAAAAGCGTTCTGATGAATTTCATCCCTTAATAGAAAGAGTGGTAAATTGCCACTCTTTTTTCAAGCGCAAGATTGCCACGAAACACCGAATTGAGTAGTTTTGTTGCCGTAAGGTTCAGCAAACAAGCTTGTGCGCGAAGGATATTCAAAAAGCAAGTCATAAAAAATGTGCGCATCCTAATTGGATACGCACATAAGATTGACTTGTTTTTTGAATTAGTCGCCCGCGAGAATCTTGTTGAATTGCTCGAGCAAGAGTTTCATTTGAGCATCGTCTTCGCTGTTTTGTGCAGGAGCAGGAGCCGGTGCCGGTTGTGGTGCAGGTGCTGGCGCTGGAGCCGGAGCGGGTGCGGGTGCCGGTTGTTGATAGGCTGGTTGAGGAGCCGGTTGAACTGGTCTTCTCTTTGGTGCCGGTGCTGCTGCGCCTACTCTCTTGTAGCCTGCGTTGAGGACGGTTTGAGTTGTTGCGTTTGCGTCGAGCATAATGACCTTGTTGCAGAGCACGGAGTTCTTGTCCGGTTCCAAAACGCCTGCGACTACGTCCTTGCCGTACGCTTTAAGATATGCGATGAGCGGAGTGATGTCGCCGTTGCCGTAGATGAGGAAGAAGCCGTCGATGTTCGGAAATTGAGCAAGTCTTGCCGCGTCGATAACTTGACGGAGGTCGAGTTTGCCTTTTCTCTTCTTCGGAAGTGCGGAGAGTGCGTCGTAGCTGTTTTCTTGGATGAACTCACCGTAGTCTTTTGTACGTTTTGCTGAATAACCGTAGAATTTGCACGCTGCGATTTCGCCGATACGGGAAAGTTCTTCAAGAGCGGCTGCGAATACGCTAAACGGAACTCTGACACTTTCGATATCTGCGAGAACAACATATTTCTTCGTGTTTGCCATAAATTTTCTCCTCTTTCCCCGACACCAATTGTATGCCGGTGTTTATCTTTTTAATCACTAAAATATATTTTATAATAAAACTTTTGATTTGTCTATACTTTGTCAAAACTTTTTTTCGTTCTTTTGTAAAAAAATAACCATTGTTGCACGAAACCCGCGTAATAACCATACTTTTGTATCAATAAAGTAGCCATTTTGTCAGCAGGCACATTTTTGTACTCCTCTTCAAACACCTTTTTTATCCAAGTGTCGACGGGGAAAACGTCAAATCTGTTGAACCCGAAAAGAAGCACGCAATCCGCGACCTTTCGCCCTACGCCGTACAGGGACAAAAGTTTTGCGCGAATGTCGTCCGTTGAAAGCGCATTCCAAGCCTTGACGTCCACGCCGACGAGTGATTTTGCAACCCTTGCGAGGTACGCCGCGCGATACCCCGCGCCGATTTTTGCATAGAACTCTTCCCCCACGCTCGCAAGCGCCTCGACTGTCGGGAACGCATAGTAGTCGCCCATATTCTCGCCGAGTGCTTCGCAGACGCGCTCTATTATGCCCTTGATGCGCGGAATGTGATTGTTTTGTGAAATGATAAAAGAAAAGATTGTCTCAACAGGGTCCTGACGCAATATATGTATGCCTCCGCCGTATTCGATGGCGTCCGACACCATTCCGCCGTCCCGACACTCCGCCTGCAACGAAGCGTAGTCCGTGTCGAAATCGAAATAGGACCTAAAAAACTCAGCGTCGTCGCACTCAAAACGATATTTGTCGCCGAGGTCGAAAATATCCGCGCAGTGCCTGCCCGCTATGAGTCTATAACCGCCCTCTATCGCCTTGAACCTGAACACCTGTCCGCAATCAAGCGTCTGCCCAACGTCAAACGTCGGCGTTTTGTCTACCGTAAAAATTACTTTCATAATATTTATATTATAGCAACATTATCTCCGCTTTTCAATAGCATACGACGATAAACTGCAAACAATACACTTGTGCGGTTATATTTATTTGTGACTAAAATGACGTTTCTTGTCGAATTATGTTTGCGAATAACGCATAAAAATAGTATAATAAAGATATGAAAGTAAGTTTGTTTGCAAGAGTTATGGCTCCGCTCGCAAAATTGATTTTCAAAAAGAGCGAGGTAGTTTCAAAACAAGAATTGCCGGAGGATGAACCTGCAGTGTTTCTTGGCAACCACTCCGGAGCAATCGGTCCTGCGCTTATGACGTTGTATTTCAAGCGCCCACACAAAACGTGGGTGATTTCGTATGCAATGGACAAAAAGGTTGGTCCAAACTATTTCTTCCACGACGGGTTCTTTGGACGCTCAAAAAAGTGCAAATGGTTTTATAGGTTGGTTTCAAAGTTGCTTATGCCACTTCTCCGCAGATTGCTCTCCGCGGGCGATCCGCTCATCGTTTATCACGACAGACGCATAATGGAGACTTTTAAAGAGAGCGTGGAAGTGCTTGAAAACGGCAAAGACCTTGTCATCTTCCCCGAATCCCCCGTTCGCGCAACCGAATATGTCAGCACAATATACGACGGTTTTGCCGATATCGGCAGACTTTACTACAAAGAAACTGGCAAATGTGTCAAATTCTACCCTGTCTATTGCGAAAAGAAAAACCGCGTTATTGCGGTTGGCGAACCGATTGTCTACGATCCCGAACTCCCCAATCGCGAACAACGTCGCGTGATTGCGGAATACATTCAAAACGGCATTGACTCTTTGGCACGCGAACTCCCCGAGCACAAACCAAGACCGTTTATGATGCCGGTTTGGTATGAATACTACGGCGAGTATGAACACGACGTTGCTGCTTATTGGGAACTCTGCAATCAAAAAAAATCAGACTAAAAACCGCACAATTTGGCGACCTGCTTTGTCAACTGCAACAAATAAACGCCATCGCGTATGCCAATACGCTGGGTGGCGTTATTTATTTTGTTTTCGCGCATCTCATCCAAATTGCGCGGTTTTTGAACGTTCATTTGTTCGAAGACGCGTAGGAGTCACGACTTTCTCTTTCGAAGACAGAACTGGAGTCGCAACGGCGACGACCGCGTGAGTCCGCTCGAATTTACAAAAGTGCGAGCGTTTTGGGAACTAGTTGCGAATGCCCCAAAACGCGACGTGGTATAACAAGGGGACGATAATATGGAGAGTGGCGACGGTGCGTCCCAAAGACGGTGGGTTCCCTTTTAGGGGTGACCGTTTTGGGAAGAACCATACGAAGGAGCAAGGTAATTTCATTTTAGAGTTTTACGACGTAAAGCATATCAAAAAGGCACTCAACGAGTGCCTTTTAATGCTATTCGCTAAACTGTGCTCTTTCAGTCAGAATACACAGAGACTTGCTTACGCAATTTACCTACACGCTCAAACTTTACAGTGCCGTCGATGAGTGCAAACAACGTGTCGTCCTTGCCGATGCCGACGTTGTTGCCCGGATGATATTTTGTGCCTCTTTGGCGAACGAGAATGTTGCCGGCGAGGACATATTGACCATCGGCGCGCTTCGGTCCAAGTCTCTTTGATTCGCTATCACGACCATTGTGAGAAGAACCGGTACCTTTTTTATGAGCGAACAATTGAATGTTGATAAACATATTATTCTACCTCCAATGAAATGAAGTCCGAAAAATTTTCGTAGAGGTCGGACACCCCGAGATATGCGGTTTTCAAAATTACGTCCGCGTCGTGCGCTTGCTCGTCCGTGAGAGTTTTTGGGAGAATCGCTTTGAGATACCCTTCTTTCTCGTCGACCTCGTAGCCGATGTTTACGCCCACAATGCTCATTATGCCGAGAACGGCGGTTTGCACTATCGAACTCAAAGACGCACACACGATGTCTTCGCCCGCGTCCGCATAGTCGCAGTGCCCTGAGCACTCCACTCCTACGAACTTTCCGTCGTATTTTTGAAACCTTATTTTGGTCATATTAGCCCTCGATTGAGACTATCTTCAACTCGGTGAACGGTTGACGATGACCTTGACGCTTTCTGATTTGCTTTTTTGATTTGTAATGGAAAACCAAAATCTTGGGAGCCTTGCCCTGTGCGTTGACGGTTGCAAGAACCTTTGCGTTCTTTGCCGCCTCGCCCGCTTTCACATTACCTTTGTCGTCAGCAACCAACAAAGTTTTGAGTTCGACATTTGCTCCGACTTCGGCATCGAGTTTTTCGACTCTGACGAGTTCGTCCTTTGCAACTTTGTATTGTTTGCCTCCGCATTCAATAATTGCGTACATTGTTTTACCTCCTCTAACCAGTCTCGCCGACATAGGTGCAAACGGTTTTCCGCTTGACTTAAAAAACCACTTTCGAGCGGCTCGGGTTATACTTTACCAAAACCCCGCATTTTTGTCAAACGATTTTGCAAGATTTCTTATTATATATATAAATATAGTGATACAACCCACCCATTCCGCCAAATACTGCAACAAAAAAATCCGAAAAGTTCGGATTTCTTTTGTTTGTGAAAGAGCGCGTAAAAGTGCGCCAAACCATAGAAAAAACGCCTAATAAAGACATATGTTTTATATCGCGGTCAGATCAAAGCTGTGACGCGATTTATTCGAGAAAGCGAATTATCTCTCCAAATATAGCGGGATCAGGTTCCTGCATCTGCAAGGCAGGTTTGTCTTTGAAATAAGCATTTTTCTCATCTGCCGTATTGAGCTTCTTTTCGTTGATCTCCCGGTAGTATTCTCCAAGCCAGGCGTGCATCTTAGCCAGCGCTTCGCACGTATACTGAGGCATATGTCCCTTGTTTTCAACCGAAATGACTCGCACATTCTGGTTTCCGAGCTTGATCACCTGCGAAGCATTGTATTTGTAACTGACAACCGGGTCATCCGTCGAATGGATCCACAGGAGTTTATCCTGCGTTGACGAAAGATATGCCCGATTATTCAAAGTACCGAAGCCCGGGACGAGCTTCTTTTCATAGCTTTTCACGCGGTTGGCAAGGAATCTGAGCTTCACGAAACCCATCATTTCGTCCGAAATGCTAACAAATCCTGAAATGATAACCGCGCGTTTTATACGCGGAAGGTAATTCGAAAGGGTCAGCGCCGTATAGCCTCCGAGCGAATGACCTACCAGAATGATCTCCTCCTTCGGATCGAGAAGCTTCAATAGCTCAACAGCGTCCCTTGCCGGAGCATTGACGGAAGTCATGCGCTCTCCGCCCGATGCGCCACAGCCCGCATAATCAAAAGTCAGAACTCTCATGCCTGCACGGCACAGCTGCTCAATATCAGCCGTATAGGGAGTATGCCCGGGACCGAGTCCGTGGCAAAAAAGGATCAGCTTATCCGTTCGGAAGCCTTCATAATAATACATGAAGTACCGAATATCGATCCCGTCAGAATTACGGAACGACCCAGGTTCGCAGACGAGCCCCGGAAAATCGAAAAGCCCGGGGAATGGAATGCCTTCATCCAAATCATAGCGTTTTATGAAGTTTTCTCTGTACTGCCGAACAATAATGCCCATGTTTATTTGCCTCCGCGGAGCGATTGCCCTCTGCCAATCAATTTTCATTATTATAACAGGTTTTCTCGTTGATAACAACAAAAAAACCTCTCCTGCCTTGGCAGACAAAAGAGGTTTCTTTGATGGTGCGGACGACGGGACTTGAACCCACATGAACTATTGCTCATAAGAACCTGAATCTTACGCGTCTGCCAATTTCGCCACGTCCGCAAGCAAAAGTATTGTATATTAAGCATGGGCATTTGTCAATTGGAATAACAAAAAAGCACGGCGATTGCCGTGTTTTTTGTTGCGATATATTTGCTCCGCAAATACGATATGCAAATATTAATATTTGCGCGATATACGCGCGCTGTGCTCGTGTGCGATATGATATATTTTCTATCTCGTCTCGCAAGAGACATATCGCGTCAAAGATATATCGCATCACGCAAGTGATATATCGCATATTCCATCGGAATATATATCGTTGCAGTGCATTCAGAATTGAATGCGCTGCACATTCCGTGCGTTATTATACTCAATAAGTGACAAGAGTGAGTTTGTGATCCGCAACACCATTCATGCCATAAGGCGGCAATAGCGAAGAGCCTATTCTGCCGAGGTTGCCCACAACACGTGCGATCGCCTCGCCGAGTTTGCCGTTCAAAGAATCGACGTCCTCACCGTCCGCCATACTGCCCATAACTTCAAGAATTGCTCTTGACACAGGATCGTCGCTGTTGCCGTTGACGGAGATGCTGACGGGGGTCGTTTCCATCTTGCCCGTGAGAGAATTGACGGTAAACGTGAATTCGCTGACAAGATACGCTTGCTTTGGGATTGGCAATACGCTTGCCGCCGCCCCGAGCGCGTTTTTGATGTCGTCTTGATAGTTTGAAAGATCCATATAAGATACGACTCTCATCTTGCCGGTTGAACCGTCCTTTGTGATGGAAAGTTCCTTGACGGAGAGATTTGCATCCTTAAGAGCCTTGATCTCCTCGGAAGAATCAGCATCGGCGTGTTGAACGATGTTGTCAAGAATATAGGCGATCGTCGTATCGTCATACTCAATAAGTTTTGGCACAACGTACACAACAGGTTCGATGGCTACCGACGAATAATCATCGGTGTTGCCAAGCGTACTGCCCTCAAAATTGTCTTCTGCGTTGGCTTTTTCCTCTTCTTGATTGACGGGATTATCGACAACGTCCTCTTCTTTGGTGTTGCCAATGCTCTTTATGCCTTTGTATATATCAATGATTTTCGTGTCTGCAAGCCCCAGTTCCTCAACAGTCTTTTCTCCGAGGCTGATTTGCTCAAGATGAAGTTGACGAGGAGTGAGATTGATGACAATCACCGCCGCCACCACGACCAAAATGACGATAATCAATATCGTAATAAAAAAGCCGAGCAAAAATTTCTTCATATTTTTCTCCTTCTTCTTTTGAGATATGAATATTATAGCATATTCGTTTCAAATTGTTAACATATTTTTTCTTTATTACGAATGTGAAAAACGTTTCATATTTTGCTTGCGTTCAGAGACTTTTGGGGTTATAATATACTTGATAATCCGCTTAACTCCAAACGCGAGATTTGTGTGAAATACCGATTTGAGCCTTTATGCTCTTTTGCGGTTTAGCAAAAATGTTGTGCGCGGAGCAGCGACGTATTGCGGCAATCATAGGCACGTTTGCACGCAAACGTGGCAAAAATTGACGCAATTAAGGAGCAGTATGGCTAACGACGTCAGAGTCCCAAAACAGGAACGAGCAATCGAAAAGAAAAACCGTATAATCCAGGCCGGTTTCGAACTTTTCAGCGAGGTCGGCTACTACAACACGAACACCGCCCAAATCGCAAAACGCGCAGGCGTGTCAACGGGCATAGTGTACGGCTATTTCAAGGACAAACGCGATATATTGCTCGACGTGCTCTCCGTGTACGTTGACAGGGTTTTCGCGCCCCTTTTGCACACCATAGACCATATACCCGCCCTCGACTTGAAGTCGCTCGCCTCTCAATCCGTCGAACTTGCCGTGTGCACCCACGAGCACAATGCCAAGATTCACGAGGCGCTCCACTCCATGTGCCATACGGACGAGGAAGTCAACTCCCGTTTCATCGCGCTCGAGGACGAAATGACCTTGCGTATAGCAAAACGATTTGAGTCCCTAGGCATAACCGCCCCCAACCTCGTTGAGCGCGTCCACCTTGCCATTGACATCGCGCAGTCCTTCGCTCACGAATGCGTCTACGACCACCACAACTATATTGACTACGACGAATTCCGCAAGATTGTTGAAACCACTCTCGTTGGGCTGTTTGAATAACTCGTTTAACAAAACAAAAACTCCGCTGAGCGGAGTTTTATTTTATACATTTTTAACCAACTAATATGTGCAAATTGCGTATCTCTGCCGTCTTTATGCGCTTTTGAACGGAAAAACCGTGCGGCTCGAGATAACTCTCTTTTGCGTCGCTGAGGTCTTGGGTGCGTAGTTCGTTTGATATCGCAAGGCAGACGTCCTCGACGATTTCTTTTTTGACCTTCTTACCCTGCTCATCGTTGTCCGCAGTGAGCAAAAACTCGAGCGGTGCGGAAAGGTCGGAGAGTTTGTCGAGGCTCTTCATCGCTCTAAACATCCACTTGTAGTACGGACAATGCTTTTTGTTCAAGAGAAAGATTGTCTCCACCGCGCTTCTCACAAAATCATCGAGCGCAAGCATAGCCGCCCCATCCTCACCGTGAGCGAGTGCGCGGGCAAAATTGTACTGGCCGGTCTGCGCCATTCTTACGCACCTTGCCGCAATCTTTTTGAGGCGCACGTCCTCAGGCATACCCATCAAAATTGTGTTTCTAACCGCACTGAATTCGCCGAGATCGTCTCTAAACACTTCACCGTTGGTCGCTTCCGCGAAGTATGAACTCTCAGTGTAGAGCCAATCACGCCAGTTCTCCGGCGCACCGTCTCTGCCCGTGTATCTGCGATAGAAGTCGTCTATCGTTGACACCCCCTGCGAGTTTGCGCCGATGACGCTCGTGTGAGAAAGCCCCGTCCCGCAATACTCTGCTTTGAGTTTGTTGTAGGCGCGAGTGAGTTTGAAACCTATCTTCTCCTCGTCTTCCTTCGTGAGCCAAATTGAAAAACCCGTCTCGAAATCGTGGTCACGACTAAGCTCATCGTCAAAACCGAAACACTCCGAGCCGTGTCCTACTAGCCCGACCGCAATTCTTGCTTCGTAGTCGGGAAACTCACGGGCAATCATCGCTTTGCCGGCGGTCTCATAAAACTTTCTCGCTTCTTCAAGTCCTTTCATTTTGCCTCTATTGTCTGCTATATACTTCGTTCGCGCGCTTTTCGAGTTCCGCCTTCTGCATAAAGTAGCCGAAAAACTCGTATGCGGATGCGCACTTCTCGCAGATATAGGCATAATTGCCGTCTCTTTTTATGTTCGGGTCGTCAAGGCACTTATACGCCTTATCGAGGCACTCGTCCACCTTTTCGTCCGCGCCTTCTCCCCTTGCGTACGCCGCGTCGTATTCGAGATGCGCGAGATTGACGTAGGACACGGCGATTTCACCGTATACGTCCTCCTTCGCCTCGAGGAGCTTTATCGCCTTAACGTAGTTCTCTCTCGCCTCGTCGTATCTTTCGAGGTCCTTAAGCGCGGTTGCATAGTTGTTATACAGCCCCGCAAGGCGGAAATCGTCGGCGGGCAAAAGGCGTTCATAGGTCTCTTTTGCCTTTTCATAGTATTTGAGTGCCTCTTCCGCTTTGCCAAACGCCTTCATCGTCGTCGCGCAGTTGAGATATATCGTCGCGTTGTTGACGCTGTTCGTATTGTCGTTTAAGTCCAGCATAAACAGCGCTTCGTCCACCGCGCCGAGTCCTCGCGTCTTATCGCCGACCTTCCTGTAATAGCCGATTTCCTCGCTCAAGATTTCAAGCAAACCCTTGTCGTCGTTGAGAGTTCGCGCTTCCTTTTCCCAGTAGCGCAAAACCTCGCCCACTTCGTCCATCTGGTTGTGCGAAAAGAGTATGTCGAGTTTGTCGATTATTCTCCCGATAGGTATAGTCCCCAAAGGTTCTTTTGAACAACAGCATTTTTCGTCTATTGACATAGATTTCCCCTATATTGAAAAACTGCGCAAAGGCAGTTTTGCAATGAATTATAGTTTTCAACTATAAAGCTTGTTTGATTTATTTTGCCGACACCATCCTGTCAAAGTTTTCAAGGCACTTGACGGAAACCGCATAGCAGTCCGCAAGGCACTCTTTGTTCAGGTTGTCCGCATTGTCCTTCATCGTGTGATAGTACGGTTGCAAATTGTGGTCGAGCGCGGTGATACCGGTGGACTTAAAGCCCGCTTTCAAGAACGCAGCGTTGTCCGTCGCTCCGCCAAACGGTGGGACCCAAGACTTTATGCAGTGTATGTCGAGTTGTTTTGCCGCCTCGATAAAACTGTCCGAGACCTCTTTGTCACTCTTGACCGTGCCGTTTAAATCGCGATAGCTGACACCCAAGAATCTGCTCTCGTGGATAGTGTCGTAGGAATATATCCAAGTCGGCACGTCGCTGAACTCTTCTTTGTGAGCCTTTGCCCAAGCCATTGCGCCTCTAAGTCCCGCCTCTTCACTGCCGGATATTATGACGCCGACCTCGGTATGTTCAAGTTCGATACCCTCGTCCTTCAACGCCTTCAAAATCGCGATGCCCATATAACAACCCGTCAAGTTGTCATTGGCTCCGTCGACAATCGTGTGCTCGTCCCACATAAAATACATGCCGACAAGACAAGGCACGAAAATCATCACCGCAAACCCGAGATACAAAAGCGCAGGCGAATAGGCGTTGACCATCTCCGCAAACACAAAGTTTTGAACGTAGTGCGCGCCTGTCACAAGGGGCAAACGTATTGCAGCCGCGATGTTGAGCCCTTGAATTATAAGTCCGCCCAGCATACTGGACACGAGATGCGCCATGTGCACCTTCCCGCCAAACTTGTTGTTGACAGGCCAATTCCACACTGCGTCGGGGTGTCCGTTGAAAAAGACTCTGCCCTTGACTTCGCCCGTGCATTTCTTTATCGCAGTGACGCTATGCCCTATCTTTTTGGGAAAAAACTTGTCGACGACTTTCTTGTAAAACCCGAATTGTATGACCAAAATCACAAAGCCGAGTATGTTGATGAGCGCGCCGGCAAGCGGAACGAAGAAAAACAATACCAAACTTGCAAGCACAAACGTAATCGTAAAATATATCCAACCGAAAAAGGCGTTTGGATGTTCGACGAACTCCTCGATGTCCGTGCGTTCGCAACCGCACTTGTTTTTCATATAGTCCGCCATATATTCGCACGCCATCTTTTCACCGAGACTGCCCGGATCGCGCTTTGGCATATCGTTGCAAATATGGGCAATTTCCTGCGCCATAAAGTCGGCGCTCTGCGCCTTTTTGTCAATCAACTTTTGAAGTTTTGACATATATTCCCCCTGTATAGGTCTTATTTTTCTGCCTTTTGCGCTTCGTAGCGTTCAAGTTTCTTATATTCGAGGTGCCAATAGAAGTTTCTGAGCGGCGGGCAGATTGCAAAGAGAATTTGTGCGAGCGTAAAGAGTCCGCAGGGGTTGACGCTCTTTCTCTGTTTCTCGAGCCCCTTGACCATCTTCTTTGCGACAACCGTCGGTTTTTGAACTGGGAACGGTTTTTCTTTTATGACCTTGTCCTCTTGACCTTCAACTGCCTTCTTGAAGAAGCCTGTGTCCGTTGCGACGGGATAGAGGCAAGTGAGTTTGACGTTCTTGGGCATTTCAAGACGGAAGCCTTGTTGGAAACCTTGCAAAGCAAACTTGGACGCACTGTAAAGCGTATAGCCCGGCATCGCCAACTTGCCGATTGCGGAAACCGTGAACGCCATGTGTCCCGGTCTGCCGTTCAAGTATTCTATGTACTTTTGAATGGAATAAATCGGAGAATAGACGTTGACCTTGAAAATATTTTCGATTCTTTCCCAATTTACGTAGTCCATAAGCTCGTAATACGGGAAGCCTGCGTTCGCATAGAAAATGTCGATTGAACCGAGTTTTTCGATTGCGGTTTCAAAAATCTTGTCGACGTTTTCAGGGGTCGAAACGTCGCATTGCATAGGGATAACCTTGTTTTGGTCAAATCCTGCGAGTTTGTCCGTGTTGAGGTCGACTGCAAGAATTTTGTTGTCGCCTTGGACGAGAAGTTTCAAAGTCTCAAGACCGATACCGCTGTTTGCACCAGTAAGAACGATTGTTTTGCCAGTAATCATAGTTTTCTCCTTATCAAACGCGCATCGCGCGCAAAAATTACTATAGAATAAGTTTAGCACCAAAAAATAAGTATTTCAATACAAAAATCAATGTTTTTGAACAAAATTAAAGGCAAAGCGACTCAAAAACCTCTTTTGCCTTGTTCCTTAAGTCGCAAAGCGTGCCGTCGTTTTCCAAGACGACGTTTGCGGCCTTCAAATATCTGTCCTCTTCCACCTGCGAATTAATGCGTGCGAGGACTTCTTCCCTCGTCATATCGCGACTTGCGACGACCCTGTTTATGCGGTTTTCAAGAGGAGTGACGACGGCAATTATCACGTCGAAAAGTTTTTCCGCGCCACTCTCGAAAATGAGAGGAAGTTCCACGACGAGAGGGCTGCGTGCGTCCTGCTCGATCCTTTTCAAAACGAGCGGATGAGCAAGCGCGTTGAGCTTTGCCCTCGCAGTTTCGTCGTTGAAAACAATTCTGGCAAGTTCTTTTTTGTTCACCGCTCCCTTTTCAACCGCCGACGGAAACAGTTTTTCAATCTCATAAACGTATGACGGCGACGTCAAAAGCGCGGCGTTTATAGCGTCTGCGCTTAGACACGCAATACCCAAACTTTCCGCCGCTTTTACGACCTCGCTCTTTCCCGAGCCTATTCCGCCTACGACTGCGATTTTCATAATTCTAACCGTGTATTTATAGCAAGTCCCAAGACTTACCGATTGCTTCGTCAACGGTAAGCGGTACACTTAAAGACACTGCGTGTTCCATCTCGTCCACGAGTATCTTTTTGACCTCGTCGAGTTCTGAATTGTCCGCGTCGATGACGAGTTCGTCGTGAATTTGCAAAATCATCTTCGATTTCGTATTTTCAAGACGCTTTTCTACGCCGAGCATGGCAAGTTTGATGATATCCGCCGCCGAGCCTTGGAGCGGTGTGTTCATCGCCATACGCTCCGCCCCCGTGCGCACCATATAGTTGGACGCATTGAGGTCCGAAAGATTTCTGCGCCTGCCGAGCATCGTCTTCGCGTAGCCGAGTTCTTTTGCGTCCGCCACGCACTTGTCCATATATTCGCGGACCTTCGGGTGGTTCTCGAAATACTTGTCGATAAACTCCGTCGCCTGATAGCGAGGAATAGACAGGTTTTCAGCAAGTCCAAAACCGCTTATGCCGTAAATTATGCCAAAGTTGACTGCCTTTGCGTCCCTGCGTTCGCCTGCGGTGACGTCCTCAATACGCTTGTGCAATATTTGTGACGCGGTGAGCGCGTGGATGTCCTCTTCGTTTTTGAAAGCGTTTATGAGTTGTTCGTCCCCACTGAAATGCGCAAGGAGCCTGAGTTCTATCTGCGAATAGTCGGCTGAAACGAGAGTGCAACCCTCGCTTGCGATAAACGCGGATTTAATATCCTTTGCCTCTTCGCTTCTCGTCGGTATATTTTGAAGATTCGGATTGGTGGAGGACAATCTGCCCGTCATAGTGATACATTGATTGTATTCCGTGTGTATCTTCCCTCTCGTGACGAGCGGTTGAAGCCCTACGACGTAGGTCGATTGCAGTTTGGCATAATGACGGTATTCGAGTATGAGCGGAATTATCGGGTGAGCGTTGGCAAGGTTTGAAAGTACGTCCTCGCTGACGGAATAACCCGTCTTGGTCTTTTTGCCGTGCCTGAGTCCGAGTTTTTCAAACAATACGTCGCCGAGTTGCTTGGGAGACGCGATGTTGAAAGGCTCTCCCGCAAGTTCGTATATCTTTGTCGTGACGGCGTCAATCTTGTCGCCGTACTCCTTTTCAAGGCGTTTCAAGACGTCGACGGAGACGCTGACCCCGCGCTCTTCCATATTGCGGAGAACGACGCAAAGGGGCTGTTCAACTTTCAAAAACAAGTCGTAAACCTGCTTATCGGTCATTTGCGCCACAAGTTTTTCGCGTTCAACGAGCATTTCAACCGCGCCCACTTCAAGTCCGTCCGCGCCGAAAACCTGCTCTATTGACTTTATCGGTGCGCTCTCGCGCGCAAGGTGCGAGGCTATCATCACGTCAAAGAACTTATCATTGTCAAAACCGTAGGTCTTTGAGAGCGACTTGAAATCGTAGCAAACGAGTTCTTTTCCCCTTGCCGCATCCTTGACCGCCTCGACTGCCTCGTCGTAGTTCATGCCTTCGCTGAAAAGATCTTCCGTGCATTCGATGACGTACTCCGTCCTTTCGTCCACGGCAAATCTTACGTCCTTGTCTATGACGACGGCGACTTTGTCTCCGACGAGCGCACGGCGTATCTCCTCCGCCTGTTTGAGCGTTATCGTCTGCTTGTCTATGGCGACGGGAGACGGTGCTTCCCCTTCTTCAAACGTCATACGGTTTGCAAGCGAGGAGATTTCGAGTTCGTTCAAAATGCTCCTGACCTCTTGCGTATAGACGGGTTCAAACTTTATATCGTCAAGCGTACATTCAATCGGCACGTCGCGGTTGATGACGGCAAGTTTACGGCTCAATATCGCCATATCTTTGCCCTCCGCGATCTTCTCGCCGAGTTTGCCCTTTATCTCTCCTGCGTGTTCAAGTACGCTATCGAGCGAGCCGTACTCTTGAAGGAGTTGCTTTGCGGTCTTCTCTCCCACGCCCGAGACGCCGGGGATATTGTCGCTGGCGTCCCCCATGAGAGCCTTGTAGTCTATGAATTGGCTGACGGTAAACCCGTCTTCGAGAAGGCGATTTTCGTCGTAAACCTCGATTTCGCTCACACCCTTTTTCGTCCAAAACACCTTGGTCGTGTCGCCGACGAGTTGGAAACTGTCTCTGTCTCCCGTGACGATAATGCATGGCTCGTCAAAACGCTTTGAGAGGGTGCCGAGGATGTCGTCGCCCTCGTAGCCTTGCAGACTGACGATTTTTATTCCCATCGCGGTTATAAGGTGTTTGAGAGGCTCAACCTGTTGGCGGAGTTCCTCGTCCATGGGTTTTCTCGTCGCCTTGTAGTCAGAATACATCTCGTGGCGGAAGGTAGGTCCGTGAAGGTCGAACGCGGCGGCGATGTGCGTGGGGTTCTGCTCCTTGATAAGGCGCAAAAGTATGTTCAAAAAGCCGTATATCGCACCGGTATACTGCCCTTTCGACGTTTTTAGGTTGGGGAGCGCATGATAGGCTCTGTGCATCAAACTGTTGGAGTCTAAAAGCAAAATCTTGGTTTCCATAGCGTCTCCTTATTATTGTTGCTATCCTTTTGGAGATTCAATACTCCGTCAAATCACTTTTTCAAAAAATCTGCGAGTCCGTTGTCAAGAGCGACGATAGCGTCGCCGTAGCCCTTTGCCATAAACGACACGACTCGGCTCTTTGAAAACGCCATAGCCTGCCCCAAATCGACCTGCGGGGTTATGTAGCGCAATTCCACGTCGTCGCCGAACTCGAATTTGCGCTTGGGTTGTTTTTCCTTGACGTTCGTGCGTATGACGAGAATTTTTTTGTAGCCGTGTCGCGCGATGAGGTTGACGGGCATATTGTCCCAAACACCGCCGTCGATATACTTCTTTTGCGCTATGACTTTGGGCGGAAGCGCGGGATAGGACGCGGACGCGATAATATAGTCCACGAGTTCGCCTTGCGGGACGTCCTCTTTCATCACCTCAACGGGTTTTCTGTCGCTCAAATCATACGCCACGCAACCGTAATCGAGAGGACTGTTGCGAAGGTCTTCCTCGCTTACGTGCTTGCTCAAAAATTCCGAGCATTTTTCGTGAGTCTTTTTGAGAATATCGCTCACAGTAAATACGCACTTGCCCACGTAGATGATCGTGTCAAGGTCAATGTCCTTTTGGCGAATATTTTGCAAATACTTTTTGCTTATAGGGAAAATCGTGTCCGTATCGACGGTCTTCCACATCTCGTAAAGTTTCTGATAACCGCCTTCGATATATAGCGCGCCGTTGACCGCGCCGATAGACGTGCCCACCACGCCGTCAAAGCGTATTCCGCACTCCTCTATCGCTCTGAGTGCACCGACCTGATAGGCACCTTTTACTCCGCCCCCCTCAAGCACAAGCCCGATTTTTTCCATTTTTTGTCCTCTAAACGTTGATTTATATATATTTTACCATATATATCGAAATTTTTCTATAAAAAATAGACTTATTTTTTAAAAGTTGTATGGTTGTTCGCCAAACAGCACAATTTAATAAAACCTTGTGAGTGAGATGAGATACTAGAAAGCAAAAAAAATCACACCGCCCAATGTACTAAAACGTACATGACGGTGTGCATTTTTTGTAGCTGACGACGTAGATCGCTAACTCACAAGGTTTTAAACGAGGCCGTGGAGATGATCAATAAGCCTCGCCCCATTCGGCATATATCCCGACTCCGGATCCTGCGTCTTCGGGTTGATTTCGCAGGTGTTGTCGTAGAGATAGATGTAGAAATCCAAGTTCTGCAACATCCTAACGGTAATTCCCAGCGTAAGATCCTTTTTGAGTTCCGGGAACTCAGACGTGCTTCTCAAATTTCTGGAGAAGAAATACGTGAAGCGTTTGTCTTCGAGTTGCGGTTTCAAATAGACGGTTTCGCTGCAAGGAGTGCCTCTCGGCGTGTTAAGACCAAGCGAGACGAATCCCATGTGGAAATAACTCTCGGTTATCTTGTTTCTCTGCCACACGTATTTGAAAGGCTCCAAATCAGGATGCTTGTCGACGAGCGCGCCCAATGCGGTTTGCAACAGTGCGTCCGCGTCGTCGTTGCCAGTCTTGAGCATATTCGTCGCAGAAGCAGGTTGCCAGTTGTAGAGGTCAAGGAAACCGGTTTGAACAAACTCGGAGTTGTAGCCCTTGCTGATATAGTGCTCTTCCATATACTCGTCAATCGTCTCGCGCGTTTGACCAAAGCGCGGAACTCCGACGCCGTCTTTATCATAGGTTTCAATCGAATAATAGTCGTACGTGATATTCGCGAGCGTACCGAGCAGGTTGGACGCAAACACGTTGTTGAAATAGAGATGCACGTATTCGGGATAGAGATACTCTTCGCCTTCAATCGTCAACGTGCGGAATCTCGTCGGAGAATAAATGCCGCTCTGCGCCATATTTCTCATTACGCAACCGTCATAAGTGACGTCCGAATTGTAGATGCTTGATGCCTTCTTGCCGTTTTCAAGCAAAGAGAATTCAATGAGAACGTTGGTAAGTCTTGCGCTGCCGTGTTTGATGTGCATACTGTCGTCCTCTATTGCCTCAATATCGACGCAATCGCCCCAAAGCGTCTGCGTGTCGTTGGCTGAGAACGAGGTCACGTCCTCGTCAAGCGTGTTGACTCTGATGTGTATGTTGCTCATCGTCACGTTGCTCCAGCAAATGTGCGTGAGTTCTCTGTATTGACCGTCAATCAATTCCTTCTTTGAAGAAATCGTCTTGCCGTTTCCGTAGACGTCGCCGTACAACCTGATTATACAGTCCCAGTTGAACAAACCGGCGGAATTGTATATTGTGCAATACTCCGCGTCGAACTCAAAGTCGTCTCCGATTACGATTGCCATAGTCTTGGAACTTGAAACGTAGATGTCAAAACCTGCGTAGTCCTTCGTCGGGACAGCGTTGTTGTAGGCATAATCCTTTTGGTCAAGGGACGCGAGTTTGAATTCGTAGGCATCAAACACTTCAACGCCGTAAATCACGTTCAAAGTGACTTCTTCCGTCGTATAGTGCGTGAACGCTTCAAATCTCGGATACTTTGCGGAAACGCGGGCGACCACTTGTTGTTTGCCCTTGCCTTCAAGGTTTTCTCCGTGGAACACGAGTTTGTTTGCGACGACGTTATCAAAGTGAGCGTACTCCTCTCCTTCAACGACTTCGAAGTTGTAGACGGAATAGAAATCAACGAGATATCTTTCGTCTTCCGGCTCACCCAAAATGTGAATGAGAGTGCTGTTGGCTTCTTTGCTTGTGTCAACGTTGACGTTGACAAACTTGTCGCTTGCAAAGACTGTCTCTCTTGCGATACCTGCGGACGCCAAAGCGGTATTTGACGTTTCAAGACTCAACATCTTGACCTTTTCGTGCGCTTCAAGCTGAATGCTTGCTGACTTCGAGCCGAGATGCGCGGTTATTGTGACGATACCGTTTGCCTTTGCTTCGATTGCACCGCTGTCGCTGACCGTAGCGATTTCCGTGTTGGAGGACGACCAGGTCACTCCCGTGGGCGTGCCCGCCTTTGTCTGCGAAAGCCATACCACGTCCAAAGTGAGCGGAGCACCGTCCACTTCAAGAACAAAGGTGTTGTTTTCGTTTGTATAATCGAAGAGTTCTTCGTTTCTTATTGCGATAGCGTCATCATCGCAAATCGTGACGACAAACGTTTGATTGTCTTTTTTGAGCACGACTTGTTCGCCCGTTACGGTGAGCGTGTCGCCCTCTATAGTTCCGCCGCCTCCCTCGACGACAAATTCATCGAGTCCGAGGCTGTGCAGGCTGAGTAGCGTTTGCGACGTCGTGACCGCGTTGCCATAGACTCCGCTTGCGCCACCTACGACGTTCACCGTATACGGGTCGGACGAGACGTATCTTATAGACGAAGTCGATTCGCTTGAATATACGCTCGCCTTGTGCGTGATATGCGCCGTGCCGGCTTTGTGAGCAATAACTACGCCGTTTTTGTCAACGGACGCAACCTCCGCGTTGTCGCTCTGCCAAATGACGCCGGAAACGATACTGTCGATAGGCGTATAGTTTGCGCTGAGCCTGATAGATTCGCCGACTGTAATCGTATTGGTTTCAGTCGTCACGTTCGCCACGGAAATTCTCTGTACGTCGTATCCGATGATGGTGACTTTTACTGAAGCCGAGTGGAAACCTGCGGAAACCTTCAGGTCGAACGTGCAGTAGGTGCGAATCAAGACTTTGCCGCTGTCGTTTGTTTCGACGGGCGTACCTTTGTTGTTTATCAGGACCGCCGCCGCATCGTTTGAAATGCTCTCGAAATAATGGTCGAAGCAACGCAGTCCCTCTATTGACCAAGACACGGTCTTATCAGTCGCCTTTGCAGGCAAGACTTTCAGATACGCATAGTCGTTGACGTCAAACACGATGGCTCCGTCGTCCAGTTCGGCGGTGTTGAGAGTTATGGTTTTGACGGGATTGCCGTCCGCGTCTTCAAGAGACACGCTCTCCACGGCGATATACGCGTCCATAGAGATAATCGCACCGACGAGCAAAATGACGAGAAGTACGATAATAGGGATGAGGATGAGAATACCAATCATAACTTTTTTCATAATCAGTCCCTCCCCTTACGGCGCAATATTTTGATAACGCTTGTTCAGCTTTACGAACATAAGCGTGGCGCTTGCCGCGAGCAAAACCGCGGAAACCACCGAGAGCGCGACGTAGATGTCGCTCACGTTGTTCATTCTTACTATGTGCCATTCCCCGATGTTGAACGGTAGCAAACTGAATACCATAGCAAACACACCGTAGGCAACCGCCACAACCATACCGACGATCATCGAAAGCGCAACGTTCTTGTTGGCTTTGACGAGTTCGCCGTCGCCTGCGACGTTGAAAGTCGGCATCTTTATATCCGCCCACATACTGAGGCAAGTGAGCGCCATAACGACCATCTCGCTGATGCCGAAGATGGACAGCACGTCCGTCTTTGACAAAACGGAAATTCCCTCTTCATCGGGTTGCGTATAATAGCCGCCCGTCACCGCGCAACAGACCGCGACTGACACGATTGCCACGATAGAATAAAGGAAGAACTTCGTGAGCACCTGTTTCGTATAACTGACTGGAATGACCTTCGTGAGATAGAAACAGTTGCCTTCGCGAGAAATGGACGTGGACGCAAACGACACGATGATGGTGACGAAAATGATGATTATCATAAGCATAAGTCCCGGCATAATCGTCGCGCCTATGCTCTTCGTTCCCATACTGACCGCAAGACGGCTGCAGAAGAACACCATAAACGGAGCCGCGCACGCCATTGCTAGATATTGGAATGAATAGTTGAAGCTTCTCAAAATCAGGAAGAACTCCTTGTGCAAAATCGCGTGGAACACGTTGCGTTTGCGGTTTCTCACTTTCTTTTTGAAAGAAGTCTTTTCCGTCTCTATTCCATAGAGGATGGTCCTGTAATACGCCTTTGTGGTGATAAAGAACGCCAAAGCGCCGAGACCGCCGTTGATGAGAAGCAGATAGAGGAAATTGAGCGCCATCTGTCCGCTTGACATATCGGCATATCTCTTGCCGTTTATCAAATAGGCGTAGAAGTTGAAGGGATATGCGTTGTCCGCAAAATGTTGATAAACCTCGATGACCTCTGCGGAGAAGATGTTTTTGTTTGCCTCCGTCAAATAATCAACGATGCTGCTGAGCGCGGACATATAGAGTACGAACGCACCGCAGACCGCCGCTATCGTAAAGATTAGAACGAGCAAAAATTGATTTTTGACGTAATTCATCACCTTCATCACGGGGACCGCGATTATGTTTGCCACAAAGTACGGCAAGAGCGACGAAAAGAGTATGACGGCGATATAACTGAAATAGTCTCCCACCGGCGCGTGCGTCTCGACGCCAAAGGTGATATAGAAAGGAAGCATCGTCGCAAAACACACCACGAGGTTGTGGATATAGCAATAAATGGACTTGGACACCAAAACTTCCGTTCCGCTGACGGGGAACCTGAGAAGCAGTTCGTTGTCGCCGTTCATATACAAGTTTTTGATGACGGTGCCTGTGGAAATCGCGGTGGCGAGCAACATCGTCACCATCGTGGAAAGCGTCAAAAACCCTATTTCAAGGTTTGCTTTGTTGATAAATATTTTGCTGAGATATACTATGCCGAGTATGAGGACCGCATAAACTACCGCAAAGAAGAGATAGTTTGAGACCTGCATAAGTCTGTTTTTTACGCCGATTTTTTGCGTCGTGCCAAAACGAGACTTGAGGTCAAGCTTGAAAAGCGTCTTCACACTCTGAAAAGAGAAGTCGCTCTTCATTATTTTTCCTCCTCAACTTTTTCGTCGCTATTTGAAGCGTTGTCCTCAACGGGCAATTCAGGACGGACGTCCGCGCTCTCTTGCGAAGCGTAGTCTTCAAACAGACGCGCGTCGTAGGTTCCCGTCGCCTTGAAGAAGATTTCTTCGAGTTTTTGCTTGTTTTCTTCGTTGCCGGCAAGGTCGAGAATGTCGATGAGATGACCGTCGTTGACGATTGCGGCTCTGTGGCAAAGTTTCTTGACGAGGTCGAGGTTGTGGCTCGAGAAGAAGACGGTGTTGCCCTTTGCGCAATGCTCTCTCATAAACGCGATGATTTCCGCAGTGGACTGCGGGTCGAGTCCCATCATAGGCTCGTCAAGCACCCAGAGTTTCGGGTCGTGAATGAGCGCGGCGATGACGCAGATCTTCTGCTTCATACCATGTGAATAAGACTTGATTTGTCTGTCCATTGCAAATTCCAAACGGAAGAGTTTCGCAAACTTGTCCATACGCTCGGTTCTGTCCGCCGAACTGACCTTGTAGAGGTCGGCGACGTAGTTGACGTATTCTCTGCCCGTCAGTTTCTCGTATACCGAGTGGTTGTCGGGGACGTAGCCCATATTCATCTTTGCCTTGATCGGCTCCGTCTTCATATCATAGCCGCAGATTTCAATCGTGCCGCTGTCGTACGGGAGGATACCCGTCAAACATTTAATGGTCGTGGATTTGCCCGCGCCGTTTTGCCCCAAGAAACCGAAAATTTCTCCCGGCTTCAATTCAAACGAAATATGATCAACCGCGATTCTCTCGCTCTTTGGATATTTTTTGACTAAATCTTTTACTGTTAACATGTTGTTTCTCCCTGCTTTCGTATATTGATATTTTCATTTATTACAAAAGCAAACATCCTTAGCATTTTACCATTTAGCGGAAACTATGTCAAATGAAATAGCGCGTACGCGTATTATTATAATAATTATAATTGTACATTTGCTCAATATATCGGTATTCATCGTACAAATAAACGACAAAAAATAAAAACAATACAATCAAAATATACTTGACTTAGCAAGACAAAAAGCGTATAACTGCTCTTGCAAAAGAGGAAAAAATGATAAATCAAACTTTGAGTTCAATCGCATATTTCGAAATCTTGCTGCCGTTGGCGCTTATTTTGATATGCTCAAAACTTTTTTCCGTACTCGGCAAAAAGATAGGTTTACCGCAGGTCGTGGGTATGCTCGTGGCGGGCATACTGCTTGGGCTTATCAAACTTATCCCGGGACAAACCGTCTTTTCAAGCGAAACGCTTGAAGGGCTCTCTTTCCTTGCCAAAATCGGCGTGATTTTGATTATGTTCTCGGCGGGTATAGAGACCGACCTCAAACAGTTCAAAACTTGCGGTTTTCCCTCCGTAATCATAACCTTGCTCGGGGTGATATTCCCCGTGGGACTCGGCTTCGTCGTTGCAGCCGCCTGCAATACAGGCTTTAAAGGTATGACGGAAGACCAAGCAATTCAAAACCTCTTTTACGGCACTATTCTCGCCGCGACGTCCGTATCGGTCACGGTTGCGGCTCTAAAAGAACTCGGCAAACTCGGCACGAAAGTCGGCACGTCAATTATAGCGGCGGCAATTCTCGACGACATAATCGGCGTGGTGCTCCTCTCCTTGCTCGTAAGCCTCAAAAACGGCACGGGTACGGGCAACGTCGGCATAGTCGTCGGCAAGATGATAGGCTTCTTTGCGGCTGCGACAGTCGTTGGCATCATTCTGCATTTCGTGATGAATTTCATCGAAAAGAAATATCCTCACACACGCCGTCTCCCGATTTTGGGCTTTGCAATCTGCTTCTTCTTCGCGTACGCCGCGGAAAAGTGGTTTGGCGTTGCGGACATCACGGGCGCATATATCGCGGGGCTCGTCATGGCGACTGTCAGAGAACACGACTATATAGACCGCAAGGTTGAAGTGTCCAGTTATATGATTTTCGCTCCCGTATTCTTTGCCAATATCGGCATAAATGCCGATTTCTCCACGATAAGCCCAGCAATCGTCGGCTTCGGGTTCGCGTTTATCGCCGTGGGACTCATCGGCAAAGTCGTGGGGTGCGGACTCGGCGCTCTCGCCTGCAAGTACGGCATAAAGGACAGCGTCCGCGTGGGACTCGGCATGATGGTCAGAGCCGAAGTCGTGCTCGTCTGCACGCAAAAGGGCATAGACAGCGGCATCGTCGACCCGAACATAATGCCGTTTGTACTCATCCTCATCATCATCTCGACGCTCGTCACGCCAATGCTTCTCAAGCTCTCCTACCGCAAGGAAATGAAGGCGCATGACCATATCATCAACGATCCGCTCCAACCTCTCGCGACCTCGTCAACAGGCGAACCTCTCTCCGCCGAAGCCGCCCAATCCGCAATCGGCTTGAAAAAACAATGGCAGGTCGAGCCCGACATCATCAGCGACGCAGACATCATCGAAGACATGGACGAAAAAGAATAATATTTAATTTATTTATTTATAAATTAAAACGGCACTCATTTGAGTGCCGTTTTTTCAATACAAAACAAATTTTATTATAATCATTTGATTTGGATGAGATACGCGAAATGTGCGCACGAGAGCCGCCTAATGTACAAACCATTACATGACGGCGAACGCACGCAAACCTAACAACGCAGGTCGCTCAATCAGACGATTATTGGTCTGTCCCAGTGAGGGTCAGGTTCAAGCCCCATCAACTTGACAGCGGTTGCCGCCACGTTCGAGAGCCCAAACTCCCCTTCTGCAATTTCGCAGTCCGCATTGTAGACGATAAACGGAACGGGGTTGAGGCTGTGTGCGGTACGAACGGAGATGACGCCCTTCTTGTTCTTCTCAAGCATTTCGTCCGCGTTGCCGTGATCCGCCGTGACGATGAGCACGTAGCCCATTTTCTTGATGACGGGGAGCAATCTTGCAAGCCCCAAATCGACGGCTTCTACGCCTATTCTCGTCGCGTCGAGGTTGCCCGTATGGCCGACCATATCCCCGTTTGGATAGTTGCAACGGATGAAATCGTATTTGTCGCCCTCTATGGCAGCGATGACCTTGTCCGTCACCTCCGCCGCCTTCATCCACGGACGCTCGTCAAAGGAGACTTTGTCGCTTGGGACTTCCTCCCAGTCTTCGAGTTTGTCACTGAATTTTTCCGAGCGGTTTCCGTTCCAGAAATACGTGACGTGCCCGTACTTTTGCGTCTCGCTGACGGCATACGATTTGACGTTTCTGTTGACAAGGTATTCGCTGAGCGTCCATTTGATTTTGGGCGGTTCAACAAGAAATCTTGTTGGGAGCTTCAAATCGCCGTCGTATTGGAGCATTCCGGCATACTTGACTTTGGGCATATTGCCTCTGTCAAACTTGTCGAAATCTGCGTTGTCAAACGCCATTGAAATCTCGATTGCACGGTCTCCGCGGAAGTTGTAAAGTATCACGCTGTCTCCGTCGTTTATCGTGCCGACAGGTTTGCCGTCCTTTGCGATGACGAAGGCGGGCAAATCTTGGTCGATGACGCCGGGGGTTTCCGCACGATAGGTCTCAATCGCTTCCGTCGCGCTGGCAAATTGTCTGCCCTTGCCGTAGACGTGCGTTTCAAAGCCCGCTCTCACCATATCCCAGTTGGCGAAATACCTGTCCATCGTGATCTTCATACGACCGCCGCCCGAAGCGATACGAGCGTCAAAGCTTGCGTCGTTCAACTCCGCGCACGCGCTCTCGAGCATATCGATATATGTGAGCGCACTAGTTGCGGGGACGTCGCGTCCGTCGAGGAGTGCGTGCACTCTCACCTTCTTGACTCCGTCCCTCTTTGCGCCCTTGATTAAGGCGATTAGATGCCCGATATTGCTGTGTACGTTGCCGTCGGACAAAAGCCCCATAAAGTGCATCGTCGAGCCGTTTGCCACGCAATTATCTTTGAGTTCCTGCCAAGCGGAGGACGCAAAAATATCACCCGATTCGATTGCCTCTTCAACGAGTTTCGCGCCCTGCGAATAGACTTGTCCGCAACCGAGAGCGTTGTGCCCTACTTCACTGTTGCCCATGTCGTCGTCGCTCGGAAGTCCGACCGCCGTGCCGTGCGCCTTGATATAGGTGTGCGGACACTCTGCAAGAAGTTTGTCCAGCGTCGGAGTGTTTGCAAGTGTGACCGCGTCGCCGAGTCCAGTCTTGGACTTGCCCACGCCGTCCATAACAACTAAAACCAATTTGTTCATAGTAATTTTCCTTCAATCAATACGACAGCTTTGCTGTCGTATTGAAAATATTATAATAAAACTTAAACTGCTCAGGATTGATGGATGACGCGAAAGAGCCTATTTGTGAGAGATGAGCGTACAAAAGCGTACGTGACCCTCGAGCAAATGGGCTCTGACAAAGTCAGGCGCAATCCTGTGCTGTTTAATAATTCACGACTTGGGAGAAATCGAGTGCCTTAAGCGACGCTCCGCCGATCAAACCGCCGTCGATCTCCGGCATTGCCATGAGTTCCTTGACGTTCTTCGGGTTCATGCTTCCGCCGTATTGAATGCGGATGCGCTCTGCGCAGTGCGGGCAGAAAACTTCGGCAAGCGTACGACGAACGATTGCAATCGTCTCGTTTGCGACTTCCGCGGTTGCCGTTCTGCCTGTGCCGATTGCCCAAACGGGTTCGTATGCGATGACGAGGTTATCGATTTCGTCCTTCGGAATATCCTTGAGCGCGCCCTTCGTTTGACGAACGAGAACTTCTTCGACCTTGCCCGCTTCTCTCTCCTCAAGAGTTTCGCCGATGCAGATGATGGGTTTGAGCCCTGCCGCCAATGCCGCTTTGACTCTTGCGTTGACCGTTTCGTCCGTCTCGCCAAAGTATTGACGTCTCTCGGAGTGGCCGATGATGACGTATTCGACGCCGAGTTCGACGAGCATCTTTGCGGAGATTTCGCCTGTGAACGCGCCTTTTTCCGCCCAGTGGACGTTCTCTGCGCCAACGTGCACGTTTGAACCCTTCGTGAGTTCGACAGCAGTCCAAAGGTCCGTGTACGGCGTGCAGATGACGACGTCGCACTTTGCATCCTTGACGAGAGGAAGAAGTTCCTCAATGAGAGCCTTGGATTCGGCTTTCGTGTTGTTCATTTTCCAGTTGCCTGCGATAATTGGTTTTCTTGCCATAATGTATACCCCTAATTTTATTATTATAGTTTTAACGCCATATCATAGATATGGCGTTAATATCTGTCGTTATTTTGCGTCGTTCAAGCAATCGATGCCCGGAAGCACCTTGCCTTCAAGGAATTCGAGGGATGCGCCGCCACCAGTGGAGATGTGCGTCATCTTGTCTGCAAAACCGAGTTGTGCAACTGCCGCCGCGGAGTCGCCGCCACCGATAATCGTGGTTGCGTCCGTCTCCGCCATAGCCTTTGCGACTGCGATTGTGCCTGCCGCGCAGGTCGGGTTTTCAAAGACGCCCATAGGTCCGTTCCACACGACTGTCTTTGCCGTTCTCACTGCGTTTGCAAAGAGTTCTTGAGATTTCGGTCCGATGTCGAGTCCCATCTTGTCGGCAGGAATCTCGTTTGAAGCGACGTATTCGACCTCAATCGGCTTGTCGATAGGATCGGGGAATGCAGGTGCGACAGCGGTGTCGACGGGAAGATAAATCTTCTTGCCGAGCTTCTCCGCCTTTTCGAGCATACTCTTGCAGTATTCAAGTTTTTCCTCGTCAACGAGGGACGTGCCGATTGAACCGCCCTTCGCCTTGATGAAGGTGTACGCCATACCGCCGCCAATGATGAGTGCGTCGCACTTTGTGAGAAGATTGTCAATGACGTTGAGTTTGTCGGCAACCTTTGCGCCGCCGAGAACTGCGAGGAATGGACGAACGGGGTTTTCAACCGCGTTGCCGAGATATTTGAGTTCCTTTTCGATGAGGAAACCGCTGACTGCGACTTTGGCAAAACCATATTGAACTATGCCCGCGGTAGTTGCGTGCGCGCGATGCGCCGTGCCGAACGCGTCGTTGACGTAGACTTCGCAGAAGTCTGCGAGTTTGCGGCAGAGTTCCTCATTGTTCTTTTCTTCGCCTGCGTCGAAACGAGTGTTTTCAAGAAGCACGATTTCGCCGTCCTTCATTGCCGCGACCTTTGCGTGTGCGTCTTCACCGACGAGGTCGGTTGCAAACGTCACTTTGCCGGGGAAATGATCGGCAAGTCTCTCTGCGACCGGTCGAAGCGTAAACTTCTTGGGGTCGTTCTTCAATGCTTTTGCGATATATTCCGCTTTTGCAGCCGCTTGTTCTTCGACAGGAAGAGCCTCGACAGCCTTCTTTTCCTTCTTGTTCAAGCCGAAACCTTCCGTGAAAATGTTGTGCGGTTTGCCCATGTGGGAGCAAAGAATAACCTTTGCGCCGTGCTCGACAAGATATGAGATTGTCGGGAGTGCGCCGTTGATACGGTTTTCGTCCGTGATAACGCCGTCCACCATAGGGACGTTGAAATCACAACGAACGAGACACTTTTTGCCTTTTACGTCGACATCGCGAATTGTAAGTTTTGCCATAAAATTCTCCTTATGAAAATGAATTACAAATTTTTGTAAAATTTGACCGCGCAGAGTTTCACACGTGCGCCCATACGCAATCTTCAGTTTACCGACAAATATTATACCACAATATAATAAATTTTGCAATACCAAATTATCAATACTATATCGCAAGAATGACGGTTATTTCATATTGAAAAAACAAAAGTACCCCGCTATCGCTACGACACGATACGTGTTTTGTTGTCGCAAGCTTTCAAAATTATGCGATACACGATTTGTGTTTTATAAATACTAAATAGCCCCTATTTGGGCACAATAAATGCCGATTTCAGGAAAAATCGGCATTTATGAAACACTATTCGTGTTTTGTTGTGATGCTTAAAATTTCGTTAGGTGACCTTTTTCAAGTAGATTTTCAAACCCGAGCTGCCTCATGCCCTCATAAACGACTATTGCTACGCTGTTCGAGAGGTTCAAACTTCTTGCGTCTGCAATCATCGGGATGCGCACGGTCATATCGTAATTGTCATGCAAAAGCTCTTCGGGAAGCCCCTTCGTCTCCTTGCCGAAAAAGAGAAAATCGTTTTCGTTGAATTTTGCGTTGTCGTATCTGATTTGCGCCTTTGTCGAGCAAAAATAGAAGTGAGGCTCGTCGCTTTCCATATCGTTGCCATCTATATGCCAACTGCCGTTTTCAAGATGAACTCTGCCGTTTGCGTTCTTTTCAAAGAAATCGGCAAGGTTTTCGTATACGTGAAAATCTGTCAAGTGCCAATAGTCAAGCCCTGCGCGCTTGAGCGCCTTGTCGCTTATGTCAAAACCGAGAGGTTTGACAAGATGCACGTGACAGCCCGTTGCCGCCGCAGTTCTAACAATATTGCCCGTGTTTTGCGGGATTTCAGGTTCTACTAAAACTATGTTCATAATAAAATCCTTTTATTCAACAAAAAACTTGTCAACAACGTCAAATAAATTATCAATACTCTTGGCTTCGCCGACGGCGACGCGGACTTGCTTTGCAAAATTTTCACAGCGAGCATAGTAGCAAAGGTGCAATTTCATTATGTTTGCAACCGTGCCGTCGGCAAAATACTCTCTCAAAACCCCGATATGCTCAAGTATCGTCTTTCTGCGAGAATACTCAAAAGGCAGTCCTGCGAGTTCGCTGAAAAGATAAGGTCTGCCGAGAGCCCCTCGCGCAAGCATATATCCGTCCGCGTCGGTCTCGTTTTTCACTCTTTCAAGGCTCGCCTTGTCAAAGATGTCTCCGTTTGCAATAACCGGTATTCTAACAGCCTCTTTTACCGCACGAGTGATAGAATGGTCCGCCGTTCCGCTGTAAAATTGCTCCCTAAATCTCGGGTGGATGGTGACTGCGCTCGCTCCGCCTTTTTCCGCCGCAAGCGCACACTCGACGGCGACGGGTTTGCCCATAACGACGCCCGCGCGCATTTTGCAAGTGACGGGTTTTCCGCTTCCTTCTCTCACCGCCTGCACGAGTTCGGTTATGAGCGACGGGTTTTGCATAAGCGCGCTACCCTCGCCGTTGTTGTACACTTTTTTGACGGGGCAACCCATATTGATATCTATAATATCAAATTTTTCGAGTCTCTCGTCCTTTGCCGCCTTGAACATAAACTCGGGGTCGGAGCCGAACAGCTGCACGGCGCATGGAGTCGTCGCGCTCGTGGTCGCAAGCAATTCTTCCGTTCCCTTGTTACCGTATACGAGTCCCTTTGCGCTCACGAGCTCGGTAAAAGTCAATCCCGCGCCGAATTTCGAGCATAAATGACGATACCCCACCTCGCTAAACCCTGCGATTGGGGCAAAGAGCAGATTTGATTTGAGTTCTACGTTTCCGATTTTCAACGTCATTTTGCTTTTTAAAAACCGTTCGTTCGATTATTTGTCAGCCAAAGTCCTTTTTGCTTCTTCCCAAAGTTTGTCGAGTTCTTTAAGCGAAGAGGACGGCATATCTATTCCGCGCTCGTTTGCGAGACGCTCGACCTCTTTGAATCTGTTGAAAAACTTTATGCTGGCGTCGTGCAGAGCCATTTCGGGGTCGACCTTGTAAAACCTGAGCACGTTGACGACTGCAAACAGGAGGTCCCCGCCCTCTTCCGCTCTATGCTCTACGGGAGCGGTGCGGAGTTCTTCAAGTTCCTCTATCACCTTTTCGAGCGCGCCGTCCACCTCGTCCCAGTCAAAACCGGACTTTTTAGCGCGTTTTTGCAGTTTTTCCGCATACAGAAGAGACGGCAGGTTTTTTGGGACCTTGTCCATCGCGTCCGCATAAGACGAATACTTCTTCTCCTTCTTTTTGGCTTCGTTCCAAAATGCGAGAGCCTCTTCGGGGGTGTTGGCGTGATTTGCGCCGAATATGTGAGTGTGGCGGTCAATGAGTTTTCTGCAAAGAGTGGTGAGCATATCAACGTAGTCAAAATCGCCCTCTTTTTCTGCGATTTCCGTATGGAAGATAGCCTGCATAAGCACGTCGCCGCACTCCTCTTTCATCATATCTTTGTCCTTTGCGTCAATGGCTTCCAAGAGTTCGTAGGCCTCTTCAATAAGGTTTATCCTTATTGACTCATGCGTTTGAGCCCTGTCCCACTCGCAACCGTCGTCCGCGCGCAGACGTTTCATAATCTGCACGAAATCGGAAAAATCGAACCTCTCCGCCTCTATGAGCGGGATAGCGTCCACGATGATTTCGTCGTAGTCGCCGTCAACGTCTTCGACCTTGCAAACTCTTTCCGTCTTCCCCAAAAGGCGGACGTCCACATTGCCGTATACGTCCAAAAGTTTGCGCTTTACCGCCTCTTTTTGTTCTCCGCCCAAAATCACGAGCGGAATGCGCTTATTAAAAAACAGCGTGGACAAAAAATCGCGCGCTATGTAGCATTGATACGACTTGTTCCCAAACTCTTTTTCAAGCATCTTTATACTCCCAAAACCTTACGACTCTGTGTATTCTAAACAAAAGTTTGCCGGCGGGATAGTTTGCAATCTCTTCCTTGCCGATGAGCCCGAAGAGAAATACGCAAAAGACGTAGACGAACGCGCAGACCACTGCGCCGAGCGCCACCGCAAGCACGTCGTTTGCGATATACGTTGTGACGACGATTCCCGCCAGTCCCATTATAACACCAACAAGCAGGTTTATGCCAACACTTTTTTCAAGATGTAGTCCGCAAACTTGAAAATAACTCAAAGCCGTCGCCATAAGTGCGACGAAACCCATTGCCACGCCTGCTATTGCCGCTCCCGTTATTCCCATATACCTCGTCAAAACTATCTGCAACAACGTCTTCAAAACCACGGCTAAACCAAGGCTCACGACAGCCTTTTTTGTTTTGTCAACCGCTTGAAGCAAAGAGACGTATATCTGCATACAGGAGAGCGTGACTACGTTGAAGGAAGAAATCTTGAGCAGATTGCCTGCAACGATTAGTTGTTCTCCGCTCAAGCGCGGGTATATCGCGCCCACTATACGCTCGCCGAACACTATGAAGAAAATCGCAAACGGTATTCCCAAAAGATAGGTGAGTTTGACAGTGATTCTGCTCTTTTGCATTATCGCGTCAACGTCTCTTTCCACCCGCGATACTGACACCGACGGGACTATGACTATCGCAAGCGACAACGCAAGCACGACGGGCATATTGACGAGCGAATTGACGGGACCGGAAAACAGTCCGTACTCCGCGGTTGCAACTTCCTTTTGCAAGCCGAAGAGTTTGAGCATATTGACTATGACGACGCTGTCGAAAAAGTTGGACAACGGGACGAGCACGGACACGATTGCAATGGGAAACGCCGTTTTGAAAACGCCCGTCATATTCTCGCGGGAAATCTTGAGAGACTCACTCTCGCGATTTTTGTTCCTCACGACGTACGTCACGAACATATAGACGAGCGCGACGAATTCGCTGACCGTCACGCCCGCAAGCGCGCCGTACACCGCGTATATCACTCCGCGCTTTGCAAACGCGACGGAGAGCGCAAGTCCGAGCGCGAGTTTAACGAGTTGCTCGATTATGTTTGAAACGGCAGTCGGGAGCATATACATCTCGCCTTGAAACCAACCTCTGAACCCCGCTATCGCACCGACGAATATAAGCGAAGGCGCGATTATCCAAAACCCCTTGTAGGCTACCGCGTTTCCCTGCCAAATCGCGATATATTCCGCAAGCGAAAACACCAAAATAGCCGCCATGGTCGCGAGCGCCAAAAGAATGAGCATACATGCAAAAAAGTATTTCTTTGCGCCGTCGTTCTTCGCCTTTTGCTCTGCGACTATACGTGAAAGCGCGGTTGGAATTCCAATCGTCGAAAGAGTCATAAAAAGCGCGTACACGGGAAAAACCAGTTGGTAGAGCCCCATGCCTTCCGCACCCAAAATATTCGTGAGCGGGACTCTGTATAGAGCCCCGAGCAATTTTGCGATTACGCTGCCGACGGCAAGCATTCCGACGCCTGACTTTATGCCGTTTGCGCTTCTCGACTTTTTAAAAGCAGCCGCTTTCATTCAAGAGTCGCGCCGATAAGGTCTGCGCAGAATTTCAAATACGCGCGCGCGACGTCGCTCGGCAAAGTGTTCAGGAGCAACGCAATTCCGCCGAAACTGTCTCCGTTTTTGACAATCGGCTCGAACACCAGATAACAACACTCACATTCGACGTCTTCAAAAACCCCCTTCAAATCTTCTCCGTGCAAAACCGCCGCTCTTCTTGACGATACGGCCTTTTGGAGTTCTCCGCCGATTTGAGCCCCGACAAGTTTTTTCTTTTTCTCGCCTTCCGCGGCGACTACGTTTGAAGAGTCAAGGACAACGACGTCGGCCTCCACGCTCTCGGCAAGCGATTTCGTCACTGCGCTCACAGCGTTTTTTATCGTCTCATAGCCGTTGAATTTCTTCAAGATCAAGCTGCCGTTCGTTGCAAAAATCTCCATCTCGTCGCCGAAGCGAAGTCGCATCGTTCGTCTCAATTCTTTGGGAATAACTATGCGCCCGAGTTCATCTATTCTTCTTACGATTCCACCGCTTTCCATTCTTCCTCCGATTTTCAATTTGTAGTATTTGAAGATTGAAAGCTTCTATGCAACAAACGATAATCGTATTTAAAAAACACAAAACGCGCGTTTTATCCGCGCGTTTAGAACTTATAAAGTGTCGTTTTTGATATTTCTCTCGTCAAATATAAAACTGGTTCGGCTTTTTCTTTTCGTCGAGGACCCTCTCCAATATGAAGGACGTGAAATCGACTTCCTCAACGAAATCTCTTGGGAGATATTTGGTGCGATTAAACTTTTCAAAATGTTTCAAATGGCTCTCAAGCGATATGGGCGTGGCAATATCGAGGCGATACGCTATCTCCTGAAGCATACTTTGATAATCCGCAGGCTTCAACGTATAGTCGCCTTCAAAAATCAAATCTTTGACGAGCTTGTCGCCCTTCGTTATCTTCGCCCAAACTTTCATACTCGCTCCTACCGTTTTGGTCGTATATATGATAGCACAATCTTTAAAGGACGGCAACACTCCGTCAAAAGTTTTGACAAGGTTTTGTTTTGTCGTGATAAACGCGACGACGGACACAAGATATAGTGTTTTTTCAAAAAACCGAAAAACTCTTTGGCTATAAGGAGAGTTTTGTGATATAGTTATGCCTACCGACTTACAAGAGTATCTTGTAAAGCAGAATAATTTTTGCGCACGGAGGAAGACAAATGAGTTTCGCAAAATTCTCAAGCGATTTCTTGATGGAAACTTTCACGCTCGTCGATAATCTTTTTATCAACGAGTATCTTCCCGAATGCGACGAAAAGCAAATCAAGGTGTATCTCTACGGGTTGTATCTTTGCTCAAACCCGGCAAAGGACAATTCGCTCGACGCACTCTGCGGCAATCTCAATTTGAGCGAAGCAGAGATACTCTCCTGCTACAAGTATTTCGAGGATATGGGGCTCGTGCAAATAGTATCAAAAGAGCCGCTTGAAATAAAGTATCTCTCCTTGAAGCGCGCAAATCAACCGCCAAAGAAATACAAGTCCGAAAAGTGGAACGATTTCAACGCGCACCTTCAACAATTATTCCCCGAGCGTATGCTTACCCCAAACGAGTATAACGAATACTATTCGTTTATCGACGCGACCAAATTCGACCCTGACGCTATGCTTATGGTCGTACAGTACTGCATAAATCTAAAAGGCATGAGCGTAAGATACCCATATATCCTTACAGTCGCCAAAAACTGGGCGCAGGAAGGCGTCAAGACGGTAAGCGACGTTGAGGAACGCCTTGAGGAATACAACCGTCAGCACGACGATATGACGAAAGTTCTCTCCGCACTCTCGAGAAAAGGCGGAGCGGAACTCGAGGAGAAGCAAATGCTTCTCAAGTGGACGAGGAGTTGGGGCTACAATCTGGACGCGATTCTCGCGGCGACGAAGACGCTCAAAGGCTCCAAGACATTCTTGAAACTCGACAGCAAACTCGACGAGTTCTATCGTATGTCGATATTTACAGCCGAAGAGATGCAGGACTTCAACAAACACATGGAAGATTTGCGCAACCTCGCGGTTGCGATAAACAAAAACCTCGGCGTATTCTACGAATCCTTCGAGCACGAGATCGAGGTCTACGTCTCACCGTGGACGGCGAAGGGCTTTGACGAAGACGCGCTCAAAAAGATTGCGCATCACTGCTTCCTGTCAAACGTAAGGACGCTCGAAGGCATGAACAACGTCGTGAACAAGTTCTATGCGCAGGGACTCCTCACGAGCGAGAGCATAGACGCCTATATCGAGGAGCAGATTCGCCTCGACGAAAGAATAAAAAAGGTCATAGAGGCGACGGGAAGGACGAGAAACGTCACTACGCAGGACAGAGAGTATTATCACACTTGGTCGGCGGTATGGCTGTTTGACGACAGCGTGATACTGTACGCCGCAGAGCAAGCGTCTTCTAGGACGTACCCTCTCCCCTACGTCAATCAAATTCTCTCCGCTTTCAAAGCGGAAAACGTGCGTACGGTTGAAGAGGCGATGAAAGTCACGCTCCCGAATTCGGGCGTGAATCAGGTCGTGCGCGACTACGACGAAAGAACGTATTCAAAAGATGAGCTCAGGTCGGTCATAACGAGCATCGACGGGCTCAACGTGGACGATATTTAATGAAAAAACGAGCGATTGAAACAGCGCTTGCAAAGAAGCGCGCAGAAGTGGCAAAAAAGAAGGACGAGGTCGCAAAAAACACCGCCCTGATTTTGTCTGTCCCCGAAATCAAGACCGCGCATGAAAAATACGTCAACGCCGCGTTCAAAAACGCGCTCGGCGGGTTTGAAAAGGAAGAAAAGGCGGCAAAAGACGCTTATATCAAGGCTTTGAAGGACCACGGCTACGACGAGAGCGATATGACCTACACTCCCGCCTGCCCCATCTGTAAAGACACGGGCAACGCGGGCGGAAAGCTGTGCAAGTGCGTTTGGGACGAGTATATTCTTGCCCTAAAAGAGATATGCGATATAGACGCTTGCGCGCCGTTTGCGTTTTCGGACGCAGATTTTGACGGCATCAAAAACGAAAACCTCCGTCGAGAACTCGAAAAGCTCTATGAATATTTCAAACTGTACGCACAAAAACTGCCGAACACGAAGGCAAAGATAATAACGCTCTGCGGCGGAACGGGCACGGGCAAAACGTCCTTGGCGTCCGCGGTGGCGCGCGAGGCGGTGGAGCGAGGCAAGAGCGTCAAATTTGTGTCCGCCTACGGGTTTGACACGGCGATGCTCAACAGCCACACATCCCCGACGGATGAAAAGCTCGGGCGAATAAGCGACTATCTCACGGCGGATCTTCTCGTCATAGACGACCTCGGCACGGAGCCGATTCTCAAAAACGTGACGGAGCCGTATCTGCTTCTCGTGCTTGAGGAGAGAGAGAACAAGGGACTCTGCACTCTCATAACCACCAACCTAAGCCCTGCGCGAATCTTGAACCGCTACGGCGAGCGCGTATACTCCCGTCTTGCGAGCAAACAGAACTCGCGCATATTCAAAATCGACGGAAAAGATTTGAGGCTCAACTGAGAAACGCAAAAATAAAACGGACTGCAAGCAGTCCGTTTTTTTTGTATGCGTAATCGCGTGTTGTCAGCGGTCTTCCCTGAAGTACGGGACGCCGAGAGCCGTAGGCGGTTGAGTCTCGCGCTTGTTGAAGAATGAGATAATGATAAGCACGAGTGCCGTGACGGCATAAGGAATGATTTTGATAATTGCTGAAGTTGCGGCGTTCATAGACACATATTTCGGCAGGAATTGATCGGGCAACAGATACAAGAAAGCAAAAATCAATGAACCCAAAATACCGATGCCCGGTCTCCAAAGCGAGAAGATGACGAGCGCAACCGCAAGCCAGCCGAGTTGATCGACGATATACTCAAGGCTACCTGCCGAATAGTCAAGAACGTAGCACATACCACCTATACCCGCAATAGCCGCGCCGAGTACGCAGGAGACGTATTTGTATTTGATGACGTTGATGCCAGCCGCATCCGCCGCCGCAGGGTTTTCACCGACTGCCGTGAGCGAAAGACCCGTTCTCGACTTTTTGAATACGATTGAAACGACTATTGCTATAATAATTGCAAGATACACGAGCGGACCATAGGAAAGGAAAAGTTGTGAGAACCAATCGTTTCCTACTTCTCCGAAAATAGACGTTGTGAAATACAAACTCGGCTTTGCAAAGACGCCGATACTACCGACGATTGCTCCCCAAAAGTTCAAGATGCCCGCGCCGAAAGTCGTAATGGTAAGACCGGTGACGTTTTGATTGCAACGAAGGCTGATGGTAAAGATACCATACAAGAGCCCCATAGCACCGGCAAACAGCATGGCGAACAATATTCCAAAGAATACCGTGCCAAACGCTCCCATACCTGCTTTATACGCCATATCTGCTCCAATACAACCGCCGACTGCGCCAAAGCACATAATACCGGGGATGCCGAGATTCAAGTGACCGGACTTTTCGATTATCGTTTCGCCCGTTGATCCATAGAGGAAAATAGCTGAAAAACCTATTGCATCGCTTAACAGTTTAATAAACATTTATTCTTCCTCCTTTGCTTCTGTTTCATCACTCGCAGGACTTTCGATTTCGACAATTTGAGGTTGCGCTTCTTCAACCTGTTCTTCACCGTTTGTATCTTGTAAAATCGCCGAGCCTTCCGCGTTCTTTTTCTTTGTAAAAGCAAATTTGATTTTTCCATTGAAATTGTCAATCTTTGCTTGGATGTCCGAGCGGAAAATCAACTTATAATTGACGAAGAACTCAACGGCAATAATCAAGAAGAAGAAAATACCCGTCATAACACTTGAATAAGACGTGGCGTTGAAGCCATCTTGCCACAATGCGACGCCAGCAGATCCTTTTTGTATAAATACAACGAGGAAGGAAACGAGCACCATAAATATCGGATTAAACTGAGCCAGCCACGAAATAAGCACGCCGACAAAGCCACGTCCGCCGACTGTTGATTCGGTGTTTAACGTTTGACTGGTAGCACTAACGAGCAAGAACCCACAAATACCGCACATTACACCGCAGAGCACAAGCGTCCTTATGATGACCGCCTTTGTGTTGATGCCGACATATTTCGCAGTGTTGGGGCTCTCGCCGACGACGGATATTTCATATCCGTGTTTGCTGTATTTCATATATATCGCAATAATTGTCGTGATGACAGCGACAATTACGATTTTTAATATATACGTTCTTCCCGCGAAATCAGCAGGTCCAATTGGCGGAACTGTGCCCGGCCAATTGAGGAAGTTGAGTTTGCCCGTTTGGTTTCGAACGGCAACGCTACTTATGAAGAAATCGACAAGACATATTGCTATATAGTTCATCATAAGAGTAAGAAGCGTCTCGTTCGTGTTCCATTTTGCTTTGAAAAGCGCGGGTATCACCGCCCACACGACGCCGAACGCAATCGCCAAAATAATAGATACAATTATCGTGGAAGCATTGCTGGCTTTGCCACTCATAAACTGAATTGCAACTGCCGCTCCAAGACCGCCCATAAGGATTTGACCTTCACCGCCGATGTTCCAAAACTTCATCTTGAAGCAAGGTGTGACCGCAAGAGCTACGAGAAGCAAAATTGCGGTTTCATGGAACAAACCCCAAACTACTTTTGGCGTACCGAAAGCACCGGTGAAAAAATCATCGAAATACTGCCCTATGCTATACGGATCAACTGCTTTACCTTCTGAAACGAGTCTTTGATTGTTCAATTCAACAATGATAAGTGTGATAATTGCGCACAATAATATTGAAACAATAAATGCCCCGCAACGAAGTGCCCATGCACGTTTTGCATTGACGCTTGTGCGTTTTGTCAAGTGGAAAAGAGGTTCATGTATTTTATTGTTTATCATTTGACTCTTCCTCCTTTACTTCTGCTTCTGTATTCGTTTCAACAGTTTCTGTTTTTGTATCTTTTGGGATGGCATATTCATAACGCTCAACCGTTTCCGGCATCTTGGTCATAAGAAGACCGAGTTGCTCTTTCGTCACTTTTCTTGCGTCCACGATTGCGGAGACCTTTCCGCCGCAGAGCACCAAAATTCTGTCGCAAAGGGCAATCAAAACGTCGAGGTCTTCACCGACGTAGACGACCGCGGTATTGCGTGCCTTTTGCTCGTTCAACAGATTGTAGATGAGATACGACGAGTTTACGTCAAGACCGCGAACGGGATACGCCGACATAAGCACTTTCGGCGACGAGGAAATTTCGCGTCCGACGAGCACCTTTTGCACGTTTCCGCCCGACAAGCGTCTGACGGGAGTCATATCGCTCGGAGTGACGACTCCGAGGTCGTCGATAATCTTGTCCGCAAGGGCTTTCGGCCTCTTGCGATTGACGAACACGCTCTTGCCCTTTCTGTAGCTCCTGAGCATCATATTGTCCACTATGCTCATATTGCCGACAAGCCCCATATTCAAGCGATCTTCCGGGACGAACGAAAGCTTTATGCCGAGTTCTTGAATTTCTCTCGGGGTTCTGTGCTTCAAGTCGATGACTTCGTTTTCGTAGTAAAGGATTTGTTCGTCGTTTACAAGTTTTGTTATCTCTTTGTTCGACTTGCCCTTGAGGTCTACGGGAGTGCCGTCCGGATAGTGGAACATACCAATCTCCGCCTTCTTCTTGACTTGCTTCAAATCGTTGTGGAAGAAAGTGACGGGCTTGTTTTCCTTCGGGTTGTAGAAGATTATATTCCCGCTTTCAACGTGTTGTAGCCCTGCAATACCTTCAAGAAGTTCCTTTTGACCGTTGCCGGAGATACCCGCAATACCGAGAATCTCTCCGCCGTTGACTGTAAATGAAACGTCCTCGATTGCATGCAAACCATCTTTGTTGCGGACGGTGAGCCCTTCGACAACGAGACGCGGTTGAGGATCAACAGGAAGTTGTCTATCTATATTGAGGTCAACCTTTGCGCCAACCATCATTTCGGTGAGCTCCTTCTCGCTCGTCTCGCTCGTTTTTACCGTGCCGATATATTTGCCCTTGCGAAGGACTGCGACTCTATCGGAGATCTCCATAACCTCGTTGAGTTTGTGAGTGATTATGATAATTGATTTGCCGCTCTCACGCATCTTTCTCATGACCGCAAAGAGTTTTTGAATCTCTTGTGGAGTGAGAACTGCGGTCGGCTCGTCCAAAATGAGTTTGTCCGCGCCACGATACAAAACTTTTATGATTTCGACCGTCTGCTTTTCGGAAACAGACATTTCGTAAATTTTCTTTTTTAAATCGATATCAAAGCCGTATTGATCGGCGATTTTTTGGAGTTTTTTCGCACGATTTCGCGGCAAATAATTGAAAGCCACTGCTTTTACGAATTTGATAAACGGCAATGCGCAGATTTTGAGATTGCGCTTGTTGTTTATCTTTGCGATAGCCTTCTTTTTTGCCTTTTCATCAAGATTTGCATCAAGTGCGGAAATCTCGTTTGCGGCTTGATGTTTATATTGTTGCGACTTTTCTTTTATGCTGAAACGCGGCATCTTTTCGCCCAAGATAATGTTGTCTGCGGCGGTGAACAAATCAACGAGTTTGAAGTGCTGGTGCACCATGCCGATTTTGTGCTTAAACGCGTCAATAGGCGATTTGATGAGCACTTCTTTGCCATCAATAAAAATATGCCCCGCATCCGGGAAATAGATGCCTGCGAGCATATTCATAAGCGTCGTCTTTCCGCTTCCGTTTTCACCAAGCAATGACAAAATCTCGCCCTTTTCGACGTCGAGAGTGACGTCGTCGTTGGCGTGGACTGAGCCGAAAGTCTTTGTGATTCCAACAAGTTCTATTGCTTTCATTTGAAATAAATGGGGATCGTTATGTGTCTTTAAAAACACATTTACGGACTATAAAAGTCCGTAGATGATTTTGGGTTTTGTTGTAAAGTGTATTTGCGTCTTGCCCAATATGGGCAAGACGCAAACCTTAACTAATGTTTCAATTAGTCGTTAGCATCAGCAAGAACCGTGATGCCATCGATGATGATATCAAAGTACGGTGCGGAACGATATTCGCTTTCTGCAAAATACTTAACGTCGCCAACTGTCTTGACAACTTCCGTATCTTTTGCCCAGAGGTCAGCTTGACCATGATCGTCAACGTCTGCTCTGTAGCTTGTGAGATGCTCGCCATTAACCGTGAATTTGCTGAGGTCGAAGACTTTGAGAGCACCGGATTCAAGTTGAGCTTTCACTGAATCAAGAGTTGTTTGGGTGTTTGCTGCTGCTGCAGCACCGAGAGCCGTAAGTTGGACACTGCCGGTTTGGAGTGTGCCGACCCAATCTTTTGCAACCGGTTGACCTTTAACAACTTGAGTGATTGCATATTTGTAGTAAGGTGCCCAATCGATTCTGGAAGAAACGATGAAGGTTTGCGGGCAAGCTTCAGCCGTAGAACCATTGTAAGAAACGTTCGGGACACGTGCTGCTTCGCAAGCATTCGGAGCGCCCATGGAGTCTGCGTGTTGGCTGATGAGGTCGCAACCATTGCCAATCAACAATGTTGCTGCTGCTCTTTCTGCCACAGGATCAAACCAAGAATACGTGTAGGTGACTTCCATTGTTGCAGATGGAACGATGGAGCGAACGCCAAGGAAGAAGGAGGTATAACCGGAGATAACCTCTGCATACGGCCATGCACCGACATAACCGATTTTCGGAGCATTGGTCTTGTTCATTGCTTGGAGTTTGAGGCCTGCTGCAACGCCTGCGAGGTATCTGCCTTCATAGATTGAAGCAAATGCGTTTGCAAAGTTGGAAACTGTTGTTTCAGTGTGAGCTTGCGTGCCTGTTGCATGGCAGAATTGAACGTTCGGATATTCCTTTGCTGCTTGGAGGATGTAAGGCTCATGACCGAAGGAGTCTGCGAAGATGACTTTGCAGCCTGCTTCTGCGAGTTCGCATGCCTTTGCGTAGCATGTTTCATCTTCTTCAATGCCGGTTGCGATCATAACTTGTCTGCTGGTGAGACCAAGTTCATCTTTAACACTGTTCATTGCGTCGATGAAGTTCTTGTCATAAGTGGAGGATGAATCGTGCAAGGTGATGAGACCGATCTTGAAATCAGACGGGATCACGAGTGCATCATCATTCCCATTATTGTTGTTGCCGTTATTCTTGTTGCAAGCAACGAGACCGACGGTGATTGCCGCTACGACTACGAGTGCGAGTACGATTGCGATGATTTTCTTTTTCATAGTTTCTCCTTTTGCCCGTTTTGGGTTTTATTTTTTAGGTTTTGCTGAATTTAATGTGGCGACTGTCGCCTTATTTTCTGAAAGTGAGCGAATTTTCGGTCATACTTTCGATAACGGCAAGACTTTCAACCTTGACGCCCTCGGCGCGGAGCGCGTCTCCACCGCCTTGGAAGCCCTTCTCTATCGCGATTGCGCAACCCACGAGTTCCGCCCCCGCCTGCTTGATGAGAGAGATGAGACCTCTAATTGCTTCTCCGTGAGCAAGGAAGTCGTCGACGATGAGCACTTTGTCGCCCGGGTTCAAATATTGCTTTGAAACGATGACGTGCGCGACGTTGCCATGCGTATAAGATTTGACCTCCGCGGAGTAGCAATCCGTGTTGATGTTGCTCGTTCTGTCTTTTTTTGCAAAAAGCACCGGAGCATGCAGATAGTGCGCGGCTGCGCAGGCTATCGCTATACCCGATGCTTCAATAGTCAAAATCTTTGTGATCTTTTCCCCGCAAAAGAGCGCAGAGATTTCCTTGCCAATCTCGTCGAGAAGTTCATTGTCAATGAGATGATTAAGAAAACCGCCTACTTTGAGAACGTTTCCCGGCAAAACTTTGCCGTCTCTCAAAATACGCTCTTCCAACAGTTGCATACAGTTCCTCCACCACCATATTTTGTGGTTCGCGTGGCATCTTTATCCACTAGGTTGTGCTAAACTTTGGGTTTGCTCACATTTGATACCACAATTATAATTGTTTTGAAAATTCAAGTCAAACAAAAATCGTCGTTTATGACAAAAAAAATCAATTTTTTACCGCCGAAAACACTAATTGTATTTTTTGCAAATTCTGCGGACGAATTTGGGCGGTTTTTGTGCAAAATTTTTGTCGTTTTCGCGCGAGAAAAAAGTTTACTTGTAAACCGAATATTCCGCCCGTTCGCAATTTTTATCGCCAAATAATAAAAGTTTCAAAAACCGCTTTTATTTTTTGGTAATATTTGTTATTATATAAGTTAGATTATATTTTCCTTATAAGGAGATTTGTTATGAACGAACTTACACTCGCCAACTTCAACAAATATGCAAAATTGCTCGTTGAAAAGAAGTATATCGAATCGGGCTTCATCGCAACCCGCCACGAGGACGGCGTCATCGTCGCAAAAGTGACCTCAAACCTCTTGGAACTCAAGGACGAAAACCTCGTCTTCGTCAACGACAAAAACGTCGAGACGCTCGAGGGCAATTTCAGAGCCGCGGCGGTCATCCTGTTCTGCGCAATCCGCCAAGACAAAAACGCAAATGCGGCGGCTATCGTCGACAGCGACAAGATACTCGCCTTCTCTTCAAAGCGCAAGACGTTGAAACCTATTCTCGACGATATGGCGCAAGTGTGCGGCATCTCAATCAAGTGCGCAAGCAAGAATACGGCGGCAGAGGTCGTCAGCGCAATCAACGGACAGAGAAACGCTTGCTTCCTTCCGGACGCGGGCGCGGTAGTAACGGGACGCACGCTTGACGAGGTCTTCACCGCAACCCTCGTTCTCGACAAGGCTTGCAACGCCGAGATACTTGCCGAACAAAAAGGCGGAACGTCACCTATGAACGTATGCAACGCTCTTCTTGAACACGTTGTGTTCAAACTCAAATATTCGAAGAAGAATCAAGAGCAACACAAAGAGGCGGAAGCCGGCGAAGAAAAGAAAGCGGAAAAAAAACCCTCCGCAATCGTCACGGACGAAGAAAAGAAGATCGCTCAGGACATTAAAGACGCAGGCGTCAGAATGCTCGACGAAAACCTCGTGCAAGGCACTTGGGGCAACATCGCGGTCAAACTCGACGAAAAGACCATGCTTGCCACCCCGTCCGCGCTCGACTATATCATGCTCGAACCCGGCCAAATGGCAAAGGTCGACATGGAAACCCTCGAATGGACAGGCTCCAACAAGGCGACCTCCGAAAAAGGTTTGCATGCCCTGCTCTTGAAAGGCGATGAAAATGTTAACGCAACAATTCACTCTCATCCATTCTATGGTTGCATCCTCGCCGCAATGGGCAAAGCAATGCCCGTGCCGGAAGCATATCGCGCTGTCCTCGGCGACGAGATCCCTTGCGCTCCCGCAGCACTCCCCGGCACAAAGAAACTCATCAAAAACGTCGGCGCGTCCATCGGCGCATCCCCTGCTTGCTTCCTCGCTCACCACGGCGTAATCGTCCGCGGCAAAGACCTCGAAGATGCCTTCAAGATTTGCAGAGCTTTGGAAGACGCCTGCAAGGACTATTTGACAAAGTAATTATTGAAAATAATTAAAATAAAAAGCACTCTCCGCCGAGAGTGCTTTTTTTGCTATTAAATTCTTAGTGTGGTTTCTTTTCAAATCTTTCGTTGTTCTCACACTTTACAACGGTCTTGAAGACATTTTCAAAGCGGCGGAGTGCCTCGTCGATGATCTCGTCTGTGTCTGCCATTGAGGTGTAGAGACGAGAACCTGCGAGGGTGACGATGCCGTTTGCCATATATGCGGCGCCCATTTGCTCCATAGCAACTTTTCTGCGGAGCATTTCGGGTTTCTTCTTGAGCATCGGAATGACGGAACCGAGCAAGCTCATGTTGGAGAAGTCAAAACTCATTGCGCCTGTGCACTCAAGGTGAACGATTGAACCTTGGTTGTAAACAACGTATGGGAGATCATATTTCTTGATGAGTTCCTTGAGACCAGCTGCGAGTCTGTCACCTGCATGACCTGCCTTTTCGCAAGCGTTGTTCTTTTCGATTTCGCAGATTGCAAGGTAGCCTGCATAGGAGGAAAGTGGGTTTGCAGCAAGTGTGCCGCCGACATAAGCCTTTTTGCCCATGCCTGCAAGACCTGCCGCCATAAGGCTGACATATTCTCTCTTGCCGCCGACGCCGCCTGCTGATGGATAGCCACCTGCGACGATTTTGCCGAAGACTGTGAGGTCCGGATACATATCTCTGTTTGTTGCAGGGCGTTTGAATTTGACAACCTTGCCGTCTTCGAGTTTTTTGTCCTCGATGATCCATTCTTTGCCGTCCACGAGAGCCTTCTCGTCGTTGTAGTCATAGCCGTAGTTCTCTTTGAAGAAATAGCCTGCTGCGCCGTGAATGCCGACTCTGAAACCTGTGACGACTTCATCAAAGATGAAGAGTGCGCCGTATTTCTTGGCGAGGACGCGAGCCTTGAGGTTGTAGTCCATGTCAATCGGGCGTGTGCCGGATTCCGGACCAACCGGCTCGACGATGACCGCCGCTGTACCGCCGCGGAGAGCGTTCTTCTTGAGCATCTTCTCAAGCATGGCGAGGTCGTTCGGTCTGATTTCGTCCGTCTTGTTGTATGAACCAGGAATACCGTGGGATTCGAGGAATTGACGAGATCCAGGGATCTTCAAGCCGTAAACCATTTGATCTGACCAGCCGTGATATGCACCGCCGCACTTGATGACACGTTTTTTCTTTGTGGCGCAACGCGCAACACGAATTGCCGCCATAACGGACTCCGTGCCTGAACCGAGCATACGGAACATTTCGCAGTTTGGCATAAGTTCATTTATCTTCTTTGCAAGGAGAAGTTCGCCTTCGTGGAAGAGACCGGTCACAGGACCGCAGTTGTTGAGCAGCTCAAACACTTTCTCCTTCACCGCCGGGAAGTTGGAGCCGAGGATAGTCGGTCCGCCCGCTTGCAAGAAGTCGATATACTCGTTGCCGTCGCGGTCATAGAGATATGCGCCGTTTGCTCTCTCCATGCACATCGGGAACGGATAGTTGAATGCGAGGTTGTGTTGAACGCCACCCGGGATGTATTTCTTTGCTTCCGTCGTGATTTCTTTGGACTTTTTGCACTTTGTTTCAAAGTGATTGAGAACGTCCTTCAACGCGTCCTCAGACACGCAATAGATCGGCTTGTCTGTGAGAGCCTTGAGTTCTCTGTTGATTTCATGGGCGTCTTGCCAGTTTGAAATGCCATAACCGTTTGCCATATTTTCCTCCTTAAAGGCAAATTTTTCTTTTATGATAATATTATAACCTCATAATATCGGCTTGTAAATAGCAAGTGCGCGCGCGTTATCTGCACAAAAAAGCAGATTTGATGATAAACAACATTTTTTGTATTTTGTTCGGACGTTTCAATCTTCCTCGAAATATTTGACGTACGCCTTGCGGCAGTATTTTCCGATTTCCGCCTTCTCGGGATCCGCGTTGAAATCGTATTTGCCGTTGACGTGCATAAACTCCATTATGCCGATTTTGAAAGCGTCCGTCGGGCAGTTGAAGGAGCAACGCGTGCAAAGCAGACAATCTCCGCCGAATTTGAATTTGCCGTCTTTGTAGGTAATGTTTTGCATCGGGCAATTCTTGACGCACTGCATACACTTGACGCACTTGTCGGTGTCCACTTTGAAGAATCTGCCGTTGAAGCGCGCGCCCCAGTGCTCGATGCTGACGATACCGCGGACGAGTTTTGCCTTGGCCGGTATCTTCTTAATATGTTCTTCGCCGTTGAACACGACCTTTGCCGCTATCGGCATACGTTTCTTTGCGGTTTGATACATCTTTGCCGCCATTTCGTCCGTGTGACGGAATATCATATTGTACGGCATGATGAAATGGAATTCGCCCTTGTAGTCATAGCCCTTTTTCTTGAAACTCTTGACGACCTTCAAAGAAGAATCGTCGTTGATTGAGAGCGGTTCGCCCGAGGTTTTGAGAATGTAGGCTTCGGCTGTAGACTCCGGCAAGTTTTTGCAGAAGTTGATGACGTTCGTCGGAGCGTTGAACCCGTGGACCGGATAGCATACGAGGATTGTATCGTTTACGCTTTCAATCTGCTCTTCACCGTTCTCAATGCGCTTGACTTGTGCGTCCGCGCCGAGTTCGATAAGGTTCTTTTTGAGTTCTTCCGCGCATTTCATGGTGTTGCCCGTTGCGCTGAATACGTATATGTCAATCTTTTTCATTGTGCTGTCCTCTTAAATCTCTTTCGTCAAGCAACCATGGAGTTGCCTTTTCTGTCGATATAGTAGTGTGCGTCTTCCTTTTGGCTGTGGGTGTCGTACCAGATTTGCGCATAGAACGGATTCTTTTTTGCAAGGCGGTCAAAATCCCAATGGCTCTGTTGGATGCAGTGCGGGCACCAATGACCCGCTTTCAAAACCGTGTACGGCGACGCTTTGAAACGATGACCTTCCGCGCATTCCCACTCTACTTTCGTGTACCAATCGCCTTTCTTGAAATCTTTGGCTAGGCACTTTCCACCGCGGAATGCTGCTGCATCTTGCAAATCTTTGAGTGAAAGTTCACTCATTGGTTTGTTTTCATTGTAGCCGTGAGACAATCTGCATTTTCTTGCGTAAGAATGACGGATTTCTCTATTATAATCGTGTCCTTTGACCTGGTTCTTGTTCCAGACGTCAAAGTTGTTCCAGTCTTCGCCGATTGCTTCCCATTGTTCTTTGCTTCCGAAGAATGCATTGGTGCGTCCTTCGTTGCCTTCTCTTATCCATCTATACGGAGAATTCTTGTCTCTAAGAAGTGGCTTGAAGATCATTGCTGAGATTGCAGATGCCGGCAAGATTTTCGCTAGAGCGAAATATTTATTTTTGTTTTTGACGTCGTCCCAAAACTCTGCCAATGATTTGCTTTGGAAATGGAATTTGCGTTCGAGTTCATCGCTGTCCGAAAACCACATGCAATGGAAGTTTCTTGTTGCGTGCCAGTTTGGTTTCATAAACTTTTCAACGCTGCCGCCGATCATGCCGAAGCCCATATCAAAGGTTTCATAACCCGTTGTGCGATATGCCTTGCCGCCGCCGATGTTGAACACTCTCTTCCAGAAGCCTCTGTTTTTGCCTTCATAGTCCTTTGCGATGATGTTTCTTAGGAGCACACCACTGTCATTGTCGCTTGCCCATTCAATCGGAACGTTGAGGCAGGTGTGGAACATAAGACCATCCGAAATGTTTGCCATAAGGAGCTTTTCATAGAGCATACCAGTTTGACGCAAGACCGCCCAAGTTTTGATTTCGCTGTCAAGGACGTATCTTTCGCCGATGAGTTTGCCGGTGCCGTACTCGTCGTATGCGCTCGGCATAAGCGGGTCGCCCACTCTGCCCCACGGATGATTGTAATCTCTGTTGCCGTAGATTGCGACGGTTGAGATGTGGATGAATTTCGGCTGAATTGGAAGAGATTCAATTGCCGTGACGACGTTCTTAACGCCCGTGACGTTTACGTCTCTTGCAAGTTCCGGATATTTGTCTGCCATCGGCGGAATGATTGCCGCCATGTTTACGACGTAGTCGGTATTTTCAACGAGTTTTCTGCAATCTTCGAACTCTTTCATATTGCCGAAGAAGATTTCCACTCTCTCGCCGTATTGCTTTTTCCAAGCCTTTTCGAGTTTGCGTTCGCGCTTACCTTCGACAAACAATAATCTGAGTTGAACGTAATCGAGTTCCATAGTTTTTTTGACGACTGCCTGTCCCATATTTCCGCTTGCGCCTGTCATTGCGACTGTAATCATTTTGTTTTCCATTTTTATATCTCCTGAATTTTAACCATTGTTTTAACCGCACTTTCGTCGGTTGCACCCGTAATGTAATATAAAAATTCGCAAAAGAAAACGGGCGTCTCTTAACTGGTGTGAAATTTTACTTAACTTGCACGTTTTTTACCGAAAATGTAAACGTTGACAGAAATTTTAAGGTTTGTTATAATTGAATTATCAAGTTTGAAGGATGCAAAAATGCTTGAAATTGCGATAGTTGAAGATAGGAAAGAGGCCGTTTTCAACCTTGAAAATCACATCGCACGACTCAAAATGGAAAAGGGTATCGAATGCCACTACACCGTTTTTGAAAACGGTTTGTTTTTCATTGAAAACTACAAGCCGATTTACGACGTCGTGTTTATGGACATTGAAATGCCGCTTATGAACGGCATGGAAGCGGCGGGGAAACTGAGACAGGTCGACCCATACGTTCCGCTCGTCTTCATCACGGACCTCAAACAATACGCCTTGAAAGGCTACGAGGTGGAAGCGATGGACTTTCTTGTCAAGCCCGTAAACTACGCTTCGTTTGCCACGATGATGGAAAGAGTCGTGCGCCGCTCCACCAAAAAGGAGGAACAACTCTCGCTTTCAACGGCGGAGGGCACTTTCAATGTCAATATCAATGATATTTATTATATTGAAATGCTCAATCACTACGTTATATATCACACGGTGACGGGCGAAGTGCGCTTCTTCGGCAGTTTGTCCGACGAAGAAAAACGCCTGCCAAACGACAGGTTTGTAAGATGCAACAGCGGGTTCATAGTCAACCTCGCGCAAGTAAAAAAGGTGCAAGACGGCGAAGTTTACGTCGGCGACACTTCCCTGCCGATTTCCCGCAACAAGAAAGCCGCGTTTATGCAAAGCCTGCTCAACTTTATGAGCACAAGGAGATAATATGGAAGACAGAACCCTTTATCTCGCTCTCCTTACAATGTTTATGACAAGCGCGCTCGGCGTGGTGATTTATTGCGGGATGTTTTCCTATTCTTTCAAACGCAGAAAGTTGTTTGTCTTGCGGCTGATTCTCTCTCTTATATTTATGGGCAGTATCACAAACGCCATGGCATACGGACTTTATTTCGGCTTTACGCACGGTGTTGAAACAAGCCTGAGAAACATCGAGCTTATCCGAATGGCGTCCAACGTTCTTTCTCTGTTGCTCGGCGTCGGAGTATTGTTCGTATGCTTCGAAGAAAAGCCAAGCGTAATTCTGTTTGCAACAATAATGGGCTATGCCTGCAATGGACTCGGAACGAACTTCTATGAAATGCTGATCAAAGTCATAAATCGAGAAAGTATATTTATGATGGTTTACAACGATTATGACCCGTTGAGTCAAGCATTGTTTTTCGTCGTGCACGCAATCGTTTTCTTCGTGCTGTTTCTCACCTGCGCACGCGCGTTTGCCAAGACTATAAAGAGCATGGACAAAAAGGTGGAGCAATCAATCATTTGGATGTTCGCATTCTTCACCTTTATTATGACAGGCATTCAGGGCTCAAATCTTTTCAACACCGCCTACAACGGCTCAGCGATTGACGCTGTTTCCTACACTTTCAACGGAATCGTCGCACTTATTTATATTATAATAATTTTCTCGCTCCGCTTTATTCTCGTTTGGGCGCACACCACGCAGGAAAAGGAAGCGGAAAAAGCTTTCTACGACAGTTACAAAGAAAAGGTTGAACTTCAAGAGCAAAACATGGAGCTCATCAATCTCAAGTGCCACGATATGAAGCACCAACTCCGCTCCATGCTCGAAGGACAAAACCTTGACAGCGAGTTCATCGAAGAGACGCAAAAAGCAATCTCCATCTTCGACGCGCAGGTCAAGACAGGCAACGACACGCTCGACACTTTGCTCACTCAAAAGTCCCTACTTTGCGATTCTCAAAAAATTCAACTCACAATAATGTTGAACGGCGAAGCATTGGCGTTTATGTCCGCGCAAGAGATTAACTCCTTCTTCGGCAACGCGATAGACAACGCCGTAGAATACCTTATGTCAGTGGACGAAGACAAGCGTTTTATCCGCATATCGTCCGCACAAAACGGCAGCATATTCACGATACGAGTTGAAAACTATTGCGAAACCGCCCTCAAATTCCGCTCTAACGGACTGCCCGAAACCACCAAAGAAGACAACGGCTATCACGGATTCGGCACAAAGAGCATAAAGTCAATCGCTCAAAAATACGACGGAGACGCCTCGTTTGAACGCAAAGACGATTTGTTTATAGTCACGGCAATTTTTATGTTGCAGTAAAATCTTCCTCTCAAGCTTTGCGTATTTCCCCGCGATTTTGCCCGACAATTGTATTGTATCTCGCAAATAACCGCAGTATTTAGTGTGTTTTTTGCAAATAGGTATTGCAATATACGACAAAATGAGTTATAATTTTGGTACAATCCTAAGGAGGCTAAATATGAACAAAACTGAACTTATCAAAGCAGTTGCCCAAAAGGCAGAACTCTCTCAAAAAGACGCAACAGCGGCAGTCGAAGCACTCGTCGAAGTTATCGCGGAAGCACTCAAATCCGGAGACAAAGTCGCACTTGCAAACTTTGGTTCATTTGAACTCAAAGAGAAACCGGCACGTCAAGGCTTCAACCCTGTCACAAAGCAACCGATCACGATCGCAGCGTCCAAAGCACCGGTCTGCAAATTCGGCAAGAGCTTCAAAGAATTGTTTAACTAATTTGAAAAATCAAAATAAAAGCGCACTCAGCCGAGTGCGTTTTTATTTTTGCATATTTTCACGCTTTATATCATAAAAACCGCAATATTTGGATTAAGTACAAGTAAGCGCACTCTTGATGACAACCCTAATGTGCACGAGCGTACATGAGTTGACAGCGAGAGCGCGCTGACGCAGTTGTTCGACAAATAGCGCGGTTTTATTTCTTGCTTACTACTTTCCCCGTCTTCGGCTCAATCAACACGGCAAGATAGTCCACTCCGTCGCCGATGAACGAAACGTAATAGTAATAGGTTTCCCTGTCGCCGGTGATGATTTTGACGTAGATTTCGCGCTCTCTGCCCGTGGTTTCCTCTTTGTCGAGCGTCTCTTTAAACTCCTCCTTTGCGATATTGATGACGTCCTCGGGGGTGAGCGCGCCGTCGAGCACGGAAACGAGGTCTATCTCACTCGTCTCTTCCCCCGCGGTCACGGTAACGGTTGCGGGGACGAAATCGAGAGTCAAAGTCGCCGTGTATTCGCCGTATTCGCTCTTCTCAATCGAACCGTTTAGCGTGTCGTTTTCAGCGTCCAGCGTATAGCCGAGCTCGACGTAGTCGTTCGTCTTCAAAGGCGTAATCGTGATTTGGGCAAAGGGTTGAACGTCCGTGGCTTTTCCGTCCGCAATAAAATTCTTTTCCCTCTCTCCCTTTTCGACGGTAACGGCAAAGAGTTCGCTCTCCCCTACGTAGTATTCACGCGTGATACGCGAGACGGCGTCCTTGCACTCCTGCTCCTCCCCCTTCTTGTTGCAGGCGACGAAGCACACCAAAGACAAAACTATGAGCATAATTGCCGACACAAAAACGATAATTTTTCTTCTCATACGCAAAATATATGCCTTCGCACCCGCTTTTAGCACCGTTTTGCAATATTTTTGAGCGAAAATCGCTTTATGCTTTGAAATTCGGTTAATATTATGTTATAATAAAATTTACTTTGAAACTATGAGAAAACAAGGGCAAAGATTATGCTGAAAAAAAAGAAAGACACTGAAGACGTCACTACAATCGAGCAACCCGTCTCACCCGAGCAGGCGGAGACGGTTGAACCGCACGTGACGGACTCGCAAACCGGCCTCACGAAAGGCGAGGTCGACGAGCGTGTCGCGGCGGGCAAAATCAACGGCGAACAGACCATACGCACAAAGTCCGTATGGCAAATTTTGCGTGAAAACATCTTCACGTTCTTCAACTTTATCTTCGTCGCCCTTGCGATTATTCTCGCGTTTTTCAATCCGAAAATCGGCAATTTCGGCTTTTTGCTCCTCATAGTATTCAACACGGCCGCAGGCATTTTCCAAGGATTGCGCTCAAAGCGTATTATGGACAAACTTGCTCTGCTCTCCGCTCCGAAAGCGCTTGTCATCCGTGATGGCGAAGAGATTGAAATCCCTCTTGAACAAATCGTGCTTGACGACATAACCGTGCTCTCCGCAGGCAAACAAATCTGCGCTGACGGCATAATCGTCGAGGGCTCTATCGAAGTCAACGAAAGCCTCATCACCGGCGAGTCGGACGCAATTCAAAAGGGAGTCGGCAACAAGGTGCTGTCCGGCAGTTTCGTAGTGTCCGGCAAGGCAAAATGTCAAGTCGAACATATAGGGCAAGATAACTTTGTCATGAAGATATCCTCGGGCGCAAAATACGTCAAAAAACCAACCTCGGAGATTTGGCGTTCGCTCATGTTTGTCGTCAAAGTGATGTCGATAATCATCGTCCCAATCGGCGTTGCCACCCTTCTTGTCAAGTGGCTTGGGCAGGGCAACGACCTCAACAATACCGTCGTCACGACGATAGGCTCGATTATCGGTATGATTCCAAACGGACTCGTTGCACTTGCAACGACCGTATTTTGCGTGAGCATAATTCGTCTTTCAAAACATAAAACCGTTGCGCAAGACCTATATTGCGTGGAGACACTCGCGCGCGTTGACGTTTTGTGCCTCGACAAGACGGGCACGATCACGGAAGGCACTATGGAGGTCAACGGCATAGAGCCAATCGGCGACAACGATGCCGACTGTATAAAACAGGAACTCAAAAATATCTTCACGGCACTTGAAGACGACAATGCAACTGCAAACGCTTTGCGCACGTACGTCCAAGACTTGACGGCAGAAGGCGAAGCAGAAGCCAAAATTCCTTTCTCCTCTCAACGCAAATGGAGTGGGGTGAGAATAAACGGCAAATCCTACGTCATCGGCGCTCCCGAGTTCGTTTTTGCAAAGCAGACAAACGAGATGAAACAAAAGGTTGCGGATATGGCAAAACAGGGCTACCGCGTCATGGTGCTCGCATCTTCCGCAAAACCTTTCGGCAACAACGCACTGCCAAAGAGCCTTGAAGCCGAGGCGTACATCTACATCACGGACAAAATTCGTCCAGAAGCCCCCGACACTCTCAAATTCTTCAGAGAGCAAGGCGTCACCGTCAAAATCATATCCGGCGACAACCCGGAGACCGTGCACGCGGTCGCACTCCGCGCAGGGCTCAAAGATTGCGACAACATCATTGATATGTCCACCCTGCACAGCGAACAAGAAGTTTACGAAGCTGCGGAAAAATACACCATTTTCGGGCGCGTGCTTCCCGACCAAAAACTTATGCTCGTCAAAGCGTTAAAACTTGCGGGACACACCGTTGCGATGACAGGCGACGGCGTCAATGACGTGCTCGCGCTCAAGGAAGCAGACTGCTCCGTCGCAATGGCGTCAGGCTCGGATGCGGCAAAGAACGTCAGTTCGCTCGTCCTCCTCGACAGCAACTTCGCGTCAATGCCAAAGGTGGTTGCCGAAGGCAGACGCTCGATCAACAACCTTGAACGAAGCGCTTCCCTATATCTCATGAAGACGATGTACAGCATTTTGCTTGCCATACTCTTCCTCTGCATCCCGACGGAATTTCCGTTTGAACCGAGACATTTGACGATTATCGGCATGGTGACAATCGGCATCCCGTCCGTCGTGCTTGCGCTTGAGCCGAGCAATGAAAGAGTAACGGGGCACTTCCTGCCCAAGGTTCTATCCTCTGCGCTCGCGGGTTCTATCACCGTGCTCATCGGCATAGTGGCGGTCATTATCACAAAGACGTGGATATTGACCGATTTGACAAAGGAGCAATTCCAAAATGCCTGCCTCATCGTGACGACATTTGTGGGACTCATCTATTTGTTGAAAGTCTCGCTTCCGCTCACGATTATTCACGCGCTCAACTTTGTTGGCATGATTGGACTGTTCTTGGGATGTTATTTCACAAATCTCAGCCATTTCAAGCTTCCAGGTCTCAATCTCAGCTTGCAAGATTTCTTTGGGCTCACAAGCGATTTCTCAACAAACTCTTTGAAGACCATCGCACTCATTTGTTATATAGTTCTAATTCTGTTTATTGCAACCGTATTCGTGACGAGAAACGTCAACCGAAAGGACGAGAGCAATATGACCAAAATTTTGAGAAAATTCCGCGTACTCTCCCCCGTGGGCAAGGACCAACCGAAAAAAGAAACCGAAGCGGAACAAAAATAAAAACCAAAACAAAAGGCACTCAAACGAGTGCCTTTTTTATTGTCTTTCAAAGTTTATTCCTGTTTATCTTCTTTCTCTTCGACCTCGGGTTCTTGCGCCGTAGGTTGTTCCGCCGTTTCAATCGGAGCTTCCGCAAGTTCTACGCTTTCACCTTGCGCACCTTCTAAGGCGAGATGACGGCGAGCAAGTTCCGCGCGCATTTCGATTTTGGTCTTCTTGTCAATCTTGTAGAAGAGCATAGGAATTGACGACGCAAGCATACAGATGCCCGGCACCAAGAAGTAGATTGCCCAAGCCTTCACCTGCATATCGTCCGTGACGTAGTTGTGAATTGCCGCCGTTCCCGCTTGAACAGCAGCGTTGTACTCACTTGAACTGTACCCTATTGCGCCGATGAGCAAGATGCCAAGCGAAACAGAAAGCGCGTTGGACAGTTTGTTGGACATTGAAAGGATTGCAAACTGCGTACCTTCGGTACGTTTGCCCGTCTTCCACTCTTGATAGTCGACGATATCCGCTGTCATAACCATAGGCAGATATGCGTTTGGAGCATACGAGAAGCTGAAGAAGAATTGATAGATCCAAATCGCCCACAAACTTCTTGCCGTCCACGCAGTGCTCGTAGCACCTGCGGGAACCGGAATAAGCGCATAGAGCAGGAAGGAGGTAAAACTCAAAATAAATCCGTAAACGCCTGCGATAATGAAATAATTCTTTTCGCCGAGTTTCTTGTTTATGACGGGGTTCAAAAGTATCGTCACCGTGCTTGCAAGCGCGGACGTGATACCGATTGCCCAAGAACAGGCGTCACCATACATCGTCTCCGGGAATATCGAGCCGATGACGGGAATTGCCGAGAAGTTTACGCCGTCTCGAAGGAGAATACAAGTTGCCTGCACCGCAATACCAAGACCGATGTTTCTGCCAAAACCGAGCAGATAGGTCACGAGTACGATGAGGATCATCTTGTTGTTTTTGAGTTCCTTGAACATCTCCTTGAAACTCATCGCGGATGACGTCGTGGACTTGACCATCTCCTTGCACTTGAAATACATGAGGAGTTGGAACACAAGTCCTATTGCGCACATTATGCCGGCGGTGATGAGATATTCCTTTGTGCCGACGTCTCCACTGCCCGTCAACATACAAACAACGGTGATGAAAATGCCGGAGATGGCAAGCGCGCCCGATTTCAAGGTGTTTGCGATACCCGCGGCGTTATTCGTGTCGGCGGGGTCCTTGGACACGAAGGACAACATACCCTGCGACGGAATGTCCGCGAGCGTCATCGACACGTTCCAGACGATGAGGATGAACGCGATATAGACGTATCTTGCGGCGTCCGCTCCCGCACCTTGAATATTGTCGAACGGGATCGCCACAAACGACAGCATCGTAAAAACGGCAAGCGGAAACGCGGATATGAGTATCCACGGTCTCATCTTGCCCGATTTAAATCTTGCTCTGTCAATGAGGTTGCCGATGACGAAGTCGGCGATAATGCTCACGATTTTTGCCACCAATATTATGATTGCAATGGCGATAAGGTCGGCGTGCAAAATCTTATTGAAAAATTCCGCTTGATAGCTGTTGACGAGTCCGATTGCAAGGTTTATACCCATAACGCCGAGCGCATATATCCACATATTGCCCGTGCACCCGAAGAGTCTGCGCTGTTTCGGCTCGTTCATAGAAAGTTCGTTTGACATAACTTCTCCCCTGTCGTGAAAAAGATCACAAATAGATTGTAAAACCAAATCGTCAATATTTCAATAGCAAATTGAAAAATATTTCATTATATCAAAAAGGCACTCCGCGGAGTGCCTTCAAAACGTTCAGTCTTCGTCGACCTTCTTGTTGCCATACTGAAGTTTCAACCTCTCCGAACCCGACAATATGTTCTTGCGGATACGGATGTTTTTGGGCGTCACTTCAAGCATCTCGTCATCGTTCAAAAACTCGATAGCCTCTTCAAGGCTAAACTTGCGAGGAGTGGTGAGGCGGAGCGCCTCGTCCGAGCCTGCGGCACGCATATTCGTCACGTGCTTGCGCTTGCAGACGTTGACTCTTATGTCTTCCGCCTTTGGCGACATACCGACGACCATACCCTCGTAAACCATAGTCTGCGGGTCGATAAACAGCACTCCGCGTTCCTGTGCGTTAAAGAGTCCGTAGGTTGCCGCTTCGCCCGTTTCGAACGCCACGAGAGAACCTGTGAAACGTCTCGGTATCGCACCCTTGAAAGGCGCATAGCCGTCGAAAAGTTGGTTCATTATACCTTCGCCTTTCGTGTCCGTCAAAAACTCGTTTTTGAAGCCGAAGAGTCCGCGCGCGGGAATGACGAATTCCATTCTTATTCTGCTCCCCTGCGGGTTCATTGACACAAGTTCGCCCTTTCTTACGCCCATACGCTCCATGACAGAGCCCGTGCATTCCGTCGGGACGTCGATGTACAATCTCTCCATAGGCTCGCATTTTACGCCGTCTATCGTCTTGAAAATGACCTTCGGAGTGCCGACGCCAAACTCGTAGCCTTCGCGTCTCATAGTCTCGATGAGGATGGAGAGGTGCATTTCGCCTCTGCCGCACACTTTGAAGGTGTCGGGGCTCTCCGTCTGATACACGCGAAGGGACACGTCTTTCAAAAGTTCCTTGAAAAGTCTGTCGCGGAGATGCCTGGACGTGACGTACTTGCCCTCCTTGCCTGCGAACGGGCTGTCGTTGACCATAAAGTTCATTTCAATCGTCGGCTCGCCGATCTTGACAAAGGGGACGGGTTCTATCTTTTGAGGAGAGCAAATCGTGTTGCCAATCGTGATGTTTTCAATTCCGCTGAAGCAGACGATGTCACCCACTTGCGCCTTTTCGACGGGTACGCGTTTGAGCCCTTCAATTTGGAACAAATTGACAACCTTGCTCTTGTAGGGTGAAATCCCGCTGTGATAGTCGCACACGACGACTTCCTGCGCCATACTCACTTCCCCGCGCTCGATTCTGCCTATGCCGATACGCCCGACGTAATCGTTGTAGTCGATTGCGGACACGAGGAGTTGAAGGTCGCCGTTTTCGTCGCCTTCGGGAGCGGGAATATAGTCGAGAATAGTGTCAAATAGAGGTTTTAGGTCATTCCCGGGGACGTTGTAGTCGAGAGTTGCCGTCGCCTGCTTGCCGCTGCAATAGATTATCGGACTCAAGAGTTGCTCGTCGCTGGCGTTGAGGTCGAGGAGCAGTTCAAGCACCTCGTCGCCGACCTCGCTCGTACGCGCGTCCGGTTTGTCAATCTTGTTGACGACGATGATGATTTTGAGTCCCAAAGCGAGAGCCTTTTCCACGACGAAACGGGTTTGAGGCATAGGTCCTTCCTGTGCGTCGACCAAAAGCAACACGCCGTTGACCATTTTGAGGACGCGCTCGACCTCGCCGGAGAAATCCGCGTGCCCCGGAGTGTCGATGACGTTGATTTTGACGCCGTTATAATGAATTGCCGTATTTTTGGCGAGAATCGTAATTCCGCGCTCGCGTTCAAGGTCTCCCGAGTCCATAACGCAGGTTGCAACCTGTTGGTTTTCTCTGAAAGTCCCCGACTGCTTGAGCATACCGTCGACGAGCGTTGTCTTGCCGTGGTCGACGTGCGCGATGATTGCGATGTTTCTCAAATCTTCTCTAACCATAAATGCCTCGCTTTTGAGTATCTAAGCCATAAAAACGAGTGTATAATAGCATATTTCTTTTGCGTTTGGCAAATTTTTGAGAGGCGTATTGAAAAAAATATGCAATATTTTTTGACAAAACCACAAAAAATCTTGTAAAAGTCGACTTATATGCTATAATTTGAGAGTAATCAAAAGTTTTGGAGCGAGCATGAAAAGTTTGAAGGAGCTTTACAAAATAGGCAGAGGACCGTCGAGTTCACACACTATGGGACCTCAAAAAGCCGCGCTTTTGTTCGAAGAACAAAACCCGTCCGCCTCGTCTTTTAAAGCGGTTTTATATGGCTCGCTCGCACAGACGGGAAAGGGACACGGCACGGACGTCGTGCTCAAAAAGACCTTCAAAAAAACCGTCGAGGTCATTTTCAACCTTGATGAAAAAGACATTCCACACCCAAACACTCTCGACCTCTACGCCTTAAACGACGCGGGAGAAACCGTTTGCAGATGGAGAGTTATGAGCGTGGGTGGCGGAGCAATCGAGGTCGAAGGTCAAAAGAGTATCGCGCCGAAAGACGTCTATCCTCACAACACTTTTGAGCAGATTAAAGAGTATTGCGAGGAAAACTCGCTTTCTATCTACGAATACGTCAAACGCTTTGAGCCTGACATCGACGAGTATCTTCTCCGCGTTTGGGAGCGTATGCAAAAATCGATTTGGAAAGGACTGGAAAAGAGCGGGACGCTCCCCGGCGGTTTGAACGTCGAGAGAAAGGCGCAACATCTATTCAGCCAAGTCGACGAATATGAAACCCCCGAAACGCGAGAAAACCGTATCGTCTGCGCCTACGCGTTTGCCGTCAGCGAACAAAATGCTGCTGGCGGAACGATCGTCACCGCCCCGACCTGCGGAAGTTCCGGCATACTCCCCGCGGTGCTGAGATACGCGCAGGAGAGACACGGCTTCAAGGACGAGGACATACTCCGCGCCCTCTCGACAGCAGGAATTATCGGCAATATCGTAAAGACGAACGCCTCGATAAGCGGCGCGGAATGCGGTTGCCAAGCGGAGTGCGGAACGGCGTGCAGTATGGCGGCAGCGGCACTCGCCTCCTTGTTTGAAATGAGCCTCGACCAAATCGAATACGCGGCGGAGGTTGCTATGGAACACCATTTGGGACTCACCTGCGACCCCGTGGACGGACTCGTACAGATACCATGCATAGAGCGCAACGCCGTCAGCGCCATGAGAGCCATAAACGCCGCCTCCCTCGCCAACTTTTTGACGTCGTCCCGTCAAATCTCTTTTGACGCCGTCGTCGAGACGATGTACGCAACGGGCAAGGACATCAACAGCAGATACCGTGAAACCGCCGAGGCAGGTCTAGCACAGGGGTATAACAAGTCTCGTCTAAAACGTATAAAGAAGGTAAAATAAAAAAGAGGGCTTTGCCCTCTTTTCTTTTTCATCTTTCACTCAGTCATTCAGTGTTTCAAAAAACCTTTCAACTTCTGAAAACCACTCAAAAGTATACGTCTTTCCGTCCACCTCAATGGTGACTGGATAGTGACAAAAAGCAAGCTCTTCAAGAGCCTGCTTTTTATCTTCAAATTGTTTGCCCAAAATAACGATCTTCATTGCAATTAGCAATTGAGGAGACGCCAGATTGACTTGTTGACGATCATGAGAATAAGGTCAACGATCCAGGTCAACCAACCAAGGAAAATTCTCAAGATACCTGCAACGATCTTGCCTTCGGAGATACGGGTGATAATACCGCAAATCCAAGATGTGATTGGGAAGATTGCAAGGATCAAGCTGACGATCCAACTAAGACCAAAGTAGTCATTCTTTTTTGCCATAATTATAGTCCTCCAATATTTTTGGCTTTTGCCTTTGATAATATTATAATACTTATAATCTCAAAATGCAATTGTGAAATTAAGTTTTTTTAAGAAAAAACATAGTTTTTTTGCAAATATTTCACCACTTAATCCCAAAATATAATTGCCTTTCTCCTTTGTATGGTTCTTTCCAAAGTGATTACCCCACAAGCGGGTCCCACCACCTTTGGACAGACCCGTCGGCACGCGCGAAAAAGTATCGTCCCCTCATTATGCCACTTCGCATTGTGGGACGGCAAAGCCAACAGAATGTCCCAAATGCTCGCACTGTCCGTATCGCTTGGCACTCACGCGGTCGTCGCCCTGCGACTCCAATTCCGTCTTCGAACCAGTTTTCATTAGTTTGGCACAAAAGAAGGCTATATATTTGGATGAAGAACGCGAAAACGCCCTCTCGGGGTAGCCCTAATGTACAAATCGTACATGAGGTACAACGGGAGGGCGTTGACAAAGTTATTCGCCTAATAGATAGCCTTATTTTGTGCCAAAGAGGCGGTCGCCGGCATCACCGAGACCCGGCAAAATATAGCTGTGCTCATTGAGTTCTCTGTCGAGCGTGGAGATGTAGATTTTGACATCCGGATGCGCTTTGGAGACAACCTCTACGCCACGCGGAGCCGCGATGATGTTCATAAGGCGAATATTCTTGTAGCCTTTGCCCTTCAAGAGGTCGATTGCCGCTACTGCACTGCCGCCCGTTGCGAGCATCGGGTCGAGCACGATTGCGACTGTGTCGTCCGTATGAACAGGAAGCTTGCAATAATACTCGTGGGGTTCGCAAGTTTCTTCGTCACGATACATACCGATATGTCCGACTTTTGCCGTCGGGAAGAGAGTATGCACACCGTTCACCATGCCGAGACCTGCGCGAAGAACGGGAACGATTGTCACGGCGTCGTCCGCAACCATAGTTTGTTCGCAAAGTTCGAGAGGAGTTTGAACCATAACTTTCTTGGTCGGGACGTCCTTGAACGCCTCGTAAACCATGAGGGTCGTGATTTCTTCGACGAGTTCTCTAAACTGCTTCATACCCGTGTTTTCGTCGCGGAGAATCGCAACTTTGTGTCTGATGAGCGGATGATCAAATATTGTAACGTTTGGATATTCTTTCATTTTTTTACCTCAATTAGTGGCAAGAGCAGTCAAAGACTGCCCTTGCTTTTTCGTTTTTGAATTGATTATTCTTCGACGGGTGCTTCTGCCGGTTCTTCTGCAGGAGCTTCTTCCGCTGCAGATTCTTCTTCTTTGACGACAGATTTGCCGACTTCGAAGTTTGCATCCGGTGCTACTGCGCCAGCAACGAGGCTTTCGGGTGCGCCGTCATCTTCTCTGCCTTGTTTCTTTTCAAGAGCATTGAGGATTGCGTACGTGCAGATGCCGAGGATGAGTGCTGTTGCGATTGATGTAATTGTGATGACCTTATCAACTGTGCCTGCCGGTGAGACAAGAACGCTGACAACGCTTGCTCCATCTTCGCTGACTGCCAAGCCCATGACATCTTCTGCCAATACGTGATACGGAATCTTGATTGCAAGACCGCCGATACCAGCGATGAGGATTGCGGAAACCGTGAAGAGGTTCTTGTTGTCGTTGAGGTCAACTTCTTTGAACATCTTGAGACCGCTGACTGCGATGAATCCGTAGAGTGTCAAGCAGATACCGCCCATGACGCAGTTCGGGATTGTTTGAAGGAGTGCCATGATTGGGCTGATGAAGCTGAGTACAATGCACATAAGTGCCGCCGTGAGGATCGTTGCAACAGATGCGTTCTTTGTGATTGCCACGCAACCGACGGACTCGCCGTAAGTTGTGTTCGGGCAGATACCAAGAACTGTACCAGCGATAGAGCCGACGCCGTCGCCAAGGAGTGTTCTCTTGAGGCCCGGTTCGCCTTCAACGAGGTCGCGATTGATGATTGAGCCGAGGTTCTTGTGGTCTGCGATATGTTCCGCAAAGACGACGAGTGCAACCGGAACGAATGCGAGCACGATTTCACCAAAGCCCGCACCGGTGAGGAGTTGTCCTGCACCTTTGCTTGCAGTCAAGATTTCCGGACCAACGCTACCGTTGACCATTTCTTTGATTGCTTCGATAAGAGCAAAGTCAGGATAGTTGAGGAATGCCGTGACGCCCGTGAATTTGCCGTTTGCGTCAACAAAGTTGCTGACGAGCGGTTGCCAGTTGATTATCTTGAGATAGTCAACGTCCGCGCCATAACCGATTGCGGAGAAGATTGCCGCAACTGCATAACCTGCGCCGATACCGATGATGAACGGGATGAGCTTCATGCTCTTGAATCTCTTTTGGCAAGAGCAGAGGATGACCGTGACGAAAGTGATGAGACCGCAGAGGAGTGCGACAAGGTTGTAGCTTGCATTGACTGCTGCTCCGCTTGCCTTGACGATGTCACCCATTGCAGATCCTGCAAGGCTCAAACCGATGAGAGCGACCGTCGGGCCGATGATGACCGGAGGCATGAGTTTGGAAACCCATTTCGTACCCGCAAAGTGAATGATGATCGCAAGCACGACGTAGACGAGACCTGCGAGAATCGCACCGACGATGATACCGCAATAACCGAATGCAAGCGCCACAGAGAGCGGTGCCAAGAATGCAAACGAGCTTGAGATAACGACCGGGCTCTTGAATTTTGTGAAGAGCAAGTAAACTATTGTACCAACACCAGCACCGAGAATTGCCGCCGGCATTTGTGTCGGCAAACCGATGATAGCAGGAACAGCGATCGTTGCAGCCATGACTGCGAGAACTTGTTGAAGCGCCAAAACCAAGAGTCTTGGGAGTTTCGGTCTGTCTTCAACGTTGTAGATAAGTTGATTGTTCATACGTTTTCTCTCCTATTTTAATTTATTTTAAATTTTGTTTGCTACCGTTTTTGCTCAAAAAAAAGAAGTCCAACAGGGACTTCAATTTTAGAGAATAATACTTTGAGGAATTGAGAAGAAAAACAAAATCGGCGCCACTCCAAGGCATGCGAATTCGATGTTTTGTTGAAGTTGTACAGAAACGTTTTTCATACTCTTTTCCTGCTCGCGGGCGCTTTGACCCGCATTTTTCGCCTTATACTAACACACGCACGCGAATTTGGCAACCGTTTTCGACAACTTTTTCAAAAATATACTAATCGTATTTTGTGGAAATTGCATTTTGCAAAGCGCAATATATGGTATAAATTTATTTATTTAATATATTCCTCAATAAATCAAGGTCGAAGTCGGGGACGTATTCCTCGGTTGCGGAGTCAAGGTCCTGCGAAAATCCGTTTTTGAGCCCCGCTTCAAAAAACATCTCCGTAGCCACGTCGTACTCCCTTGACGTCAACCTGCGAGAAAGTATCGGATGAGTTTGAACTGCGGGCGTCGGAAAATACTGCCCCATAAGACTGACGAACATTCCTTTGTCAATCTCCGCAATCGCTTTGAGCACTCCCCTCGTATTTCCAAGCGCGCTCGGCAAAACTAGGTGACGCACGATAACGCCCTCTTTCATCATACCCTCCTTGTCAAATACGTCTTTCGGACGCTGACGGCGCATCTCGCAAATCGCGTTTTTGGCAACTTGAAAATAGTCCTTTGCGTGCGAATACTCCCATGCGAGATTGTCGTCGCTATATTTGAAATCCGGCAAATAGACGTCGACGAGCCCCTCCATCTTTTTGAGATTTTGGACGGTCTCATAGCCACTGCTATTCCACACAATCGGCAGTTTAACGGTGTGTTTTGCCTTTTTAAGTGCCGATTGAAGCAAATTCGTATAATTGGATGGAGTGACGAGATTGATGTTGTGAGCGCCCAAATCTTGCAGGTATTCCATGCTGAATATGAGTTCGTCCTCGCTCACCTCAAGCCCTTTTCCTTCGTGAGAGATCTCATAGTTTTGACAGAACAGACAGCGAAGATTGCACCCCGAAAAGAAAATCGTGCCACTTCCATTTTTCCCGGAAAGGCACGGCTCTTCGTAGTTATGAATACCAACTCTCGCTATCTTAAACATTATACTTTTTATTTTTTGTTTGCTGGTCTTCTTTCGGCTTTCTTTTCGCAATTTGCAATCAGACGGTCATATTTGTTTGCCCACTTGGCGATGGCTTCAAGCGAATACTTCTTGGGGATACGTCCTGCCACGTTTGATGCGTGTATGCCCTCGAACGCCATTTTGAGTATGGCAAGATTGAAGGACGGGTTGAAAATCAGTTTCCAAAGTATCGCAGAAAACATACCGAATTTGTATTTGGGGCGTCTGTAATCTTCGCCGTCGAGCATTATGTATTTGAGAGTGTCGTCCGTGACGAACTTGCCCGAGAGCGCCCAGTTGATATATTTCGATTTGAAACGGAGCGCGTGACGGCGCACTATGTCGAGGAAGGCAAAGCCCTTGCCGAGTTTCTCAAAATATTTGACGTAGAACGGCCACATATTGGATGCCGTAAAGTTTTGCACGTCGTTTGAGATGACGTAGTCGGCAAAAATTGCCGCGCCCTGCATGCCCGCTTCGATACCGCTGCCCATTACGGGAATGGTCATAAACGCGGAATCGCCGAGCGCGACGTAGCCGTCCGCAACGGGAGTCGCTATACCCGCCCTGACGCTCAACGGCACTTTGCGGTCGCTGAGTTTCTTTTCGCTGAGAATCGGGTTCATCTTGCGCAAATCCGCAAGGCGCTCCTCGATTTCCTCGTCCGTGAGCGGGCGCGCGATGTTGCAAAGAAGCACGTCGACGTTGCCCTCGTCGTTCAAGTTGCACCAGCCTATGCCGTCTCTGTCCATGTGGCGAAGCACCATCGTATTGTCAACGTCAGGGAAAAACGTTTCCGCCCCATCGTTCTTTTCAAAAAAGGCGCGATAGGCGTACATCGTGTCCTGCTCGCTCGGTTCCTTTTGCACGCAGAATTTTTCGGGAAGTTGCCCGCGGAGTTTGGAGTACATACCAGTCGCGTCGATGACGAGGTCGAACCTTTCGAGCTTGCCGTCCAGTTCTATGCCTATAACCCTATCGTCCTCGACGACAAGTTTTTCCACATTCACGCCGTAGTTGATTGTCGCGCCCGCTTTCACAGCGAGGTCGGCAAAATACTCGGTGAGTTTGCGGCGGTTGGGAGATATCTCCACAAAAGGTCTGAATTGCGGCACGCGAAGAGCACCCTTTTCATCGGGAGACACGAAGAGCCATTTTGCCTTTTGAATATAGACGTCTTGATTGGGACGAGGCAGTCCGCAGACGTCAAATACGCTTGCCGTGATGTCGTCGCGCCAAGGATAGCCGACTTTGCCTTCGAGATTTCTCTCGAAGACCGTGACCTTTGCACCCGCTTGCGCGAGTTTGATTGCGGCGACCATACCGCCCTGCCCCATACCGATAACGGCGATTCTTGTTGTGTTTGTCATAATTCCCCTAGAACTTTTGTTTGTTTATTTTAATTACCTGATACTGCGAGTGACTTCACATAAACTGAACCGCATGCCACTAATCTTGAAATCTCAAAATCGTTGCCGATTTCCACAACATTGTTCAAAAGATCAACAATGTTGCCACTGACAACAATAAGCGTGACAGGTTCGGCAAGTTTGCCGTTTCTTATGCGATAACCGCTTGACTGAAGGTTGAACGCGCCGGACTCTTCGTTTACGCCTGCATGTTGTCCCATCATACCCGTAATGAAAATGCCGTCGTCAATCATTGCAAGAATCTCATCGAGATTCTTTTCGCCTGATTTGAGGCAGAGGTTTGTGGCTCTTGTGGAAATCGCGCCGCTCTGCCCCTTAAAACCGTTGCCCGTCGGCTCTGCGCCGAGCATAGCTGCGGTTTTGAGGCTGTGCAAATAGGTTTTGAGCACGCCGTTTTCCACGATATTCTTCTTGCTCGTGGCAACGCCCTCGTCGTCGAACGTAGTGCTGAACGGAGACTTTTCAAGAAACGGGTCATCCGTCAAAGTGACGTTGTCGCCAAACACTTTGTGTCCGAGTTTGCCGTCCAAGAGACAGAGTTTTTTGACAACCGCCTCCCCGCTGAACATATCGCCGAAACAGCCGAGCAAACTTGCAAACGCCTGATTTTCAAACACTACGGGGTATTGCTTTGACTCGCACGCCTTTGCGCCGATCATAGACAGCGGACGTTCGACGGCAACGCGATAGAGTTTATCGTAGTCGATGTCTTTGAGGTTTTCGACAAAGTCGAAATAGAAGCCCTGTCTCGTGTCCCCGTCCTTTTGTACGACTGCAACGCAGACAACCGCCGCCTCGTTGTTCTCCTTTTCGACATGCAATCCGCTCGTGTTTTCAATGGAAAGACGAGTGGTGGCAACGTCAACTTGCGCCTGCGTCAAAGCGACGTACGGACATTTTTCACGCACGTACGCCTCCATCTTTTTGCAGAGGTCGAGCCTGTCGCCCTGACTGTACTCCGCATAGTCGTGAGAGACCTTTTTAAGTTCGGGGTACTTTTTCGAGCCCTCGAAGAAGAAATACGGCTCTTCGCTTTCAAGCACTTTCGCGCTTGCGATGAGGTGCTTGACTATGTTTTCGTATTCGCTCTCGTCGTCTTTTTCAACGTATATATTTGCAACCTGCCCGTTCACGACGGCGCGGATGTAAATCTCATTCGTTTCGTACGTGACGTTCTTGTCCGTCTGTCCGCAAAAAGTCGACACCGCCGAACCGTTGGTACTTACGTGATAAACGTCAAATTCTTTTATGCCGTGCGCATTGCACACCTTTTCAAATTTTTTGAAGTCCATTATTCTTTACCTCCGCTTCCGCCGACGGTCATATTTTGAATTCTCACGGTTGGTTCACCGACGTTTGCGTGCACAAAACCTGAAAGCGAACCGCACATGCCATGCCCAAACGATTGATTGTTTGCAACCATATCGATATTGAGGAGCGCCGTCGCGCCGTTGCCGATGAGCGTTGCCCCTCTGACCGGGTGCGTAATCTTGCCGTGCTCCACCATATAGCCCTCGTTGACGGCAAAGTTGAACTCGCCCGTCACGGGGTTGACAGAACCGCCACCCATCTCTTTGGCAAACAAGCCGAGTTCGGTTGTGGCTATAATCTCCTCAAGCGTAGACTTTCCGTTTGCGATATACGTGTTGGTCATACGCGACGTCGGGCTGAAACGATAACTCTCGCGTCTGCTGTTGCCCGTCGACTCCATACCCATTCTGCGGGAATTTGCGTAGTCTATCATATAGCTCGTGAGCACGCCGTCCTTGATAAGCACGTTCTTTTGAGTCGGATGTCCCTCGTCGTCGACGTTCAAGGATCCCCACTCGTTGTACACCGTGCCGTCGTCGATTGCGGTGACGATGTCTGACGCAATCTTCGTCCCGTGCTTGCCGCTGAATACGGACGCATTCTTTGCCACGCTCGTCGCTTCAAGCGAGTGTCCGCACGCTTCGTGGAAGAGCACTCCGCCGAAACCGTTGTGAATGATGACGGGATACACTCCGCCCACCATCTCGGGAGCGGTGAGCATCGCGATACAGGATTTGCAAACGTCAAGAGCAAAACTCTTGAGGTCCTTATTCTTGTAGCCGTCTATGTCGAATTGTCCGCCTATGGTCGAATGGCTGGACTGACTCTTGTCGCCTTCCTTTGCAACGACTTGAAGTCCTATTCTCGTCTGATTGCGCAAATCGTGAGTGCATACGCCCTTGTTGTTGAAGATGTCAACGTTTTGAGTCCTGCCCATAAACGTGATGATACGCTGGACGATGCGCGGGTCATAATCTTTGATATAACCCTCGATTTCACGCAGATACGCCACTCTCTCGCTCTCGTCCACTTCGCTGTCCGGACGCACTATCTTGACGATGCCTGCGTCTCTTGCGTCCTTCTCCTCAAACGGAGCGACTTCCGCCACTCTCTCGCCGGAGAAAGACGACGCGAGGTTTCTTGCAAACTTGACGAGCGCCTCTTCCGACACGTCGCTCGTATAGCCGTACGCCTCCTCGAGCCCCTTTAGTATGCGAACGCCCGCGCCAAAAAGATGCTTTTCGGACACGGTCTCCATCTTGCCGGAGAGCATATTCGAAGAATGCTCGTAGGTATCTTCAAAAAATATTTCGGAAAAGTCCGCGCCCGTCTCAAGACAAGCATCCAAGACCTTTCTTGCAACTTGTTTGGATAACATATTGCCTCCTAAAAATTTTATATTCCATAAAAGTATATCATTAAATACGCGCGTTCGCAAGAAAAAAATAAATTGAGTGATGACAAAATCAAAAATTCATAGTAAAATATTTTTATACAAATGATTTGCTCGCCGTGGGCGGGTAATTGGGGAAAGAATTATGAAGTTGAAGACAAAAATCGCAATTATCATAACAGTAGTTTTGGCGGTCTCTATCACCGCGATAGGTTTGGGACTCGGGCTGAACAGTCCAAAGGCGCTGGATGAGGAGGACGCAACAGTGTTTACGGCAAACTGGATGAAATATTTGAAGGACGACGTGCTCGTCAAAAACACCGTTATACCCGGCTCGCACGACGCAGGCTCAAAAGGTATGATGTGGGCGGCGGAAACTCAAAACCGCACGATAGCCGAACAGCTCGCATGCGGTTCGCGCTATTTGGACCTTAGAGTTTGGAAGAGCGGAAACGAGTATTATATTTTCCACGCAATCATCAAGGGCGAGAAATTCATCCCTATCGTCGAAGACATAAACAAGTTTTTGGACGAGCATCCAACCGAGTTTTTGATACTCGATATGCAAAAGTTCAAGGGCAAGAGTCAGGACGACGTCATCAACATCCTTGCGACCAAACTCGGGGATAAAATAGTGCAAAACAACACTTCAAGTAGCGATATTGCGTTTATCGACAGTTTGACCGTCGGCGAAATGAGAGGGAAATGCCTCGTGTTTTGGGGAGATGACAAGACCGTCGACCACGGCGATTATCTCTTCCTCAGAGACAAAAACAAAGGCACGAGAGAAAACGCCGCTCTGCGCTCTTTCTATTATCGCGTCTACAACACCCTCGCCTCAAAGGACTACATAAAGCACGGTCTCACAAAGTATTGGAAATTGCGCGAGGAAAAGTCTGCAGGGCTCTTCGTCCTGCAAGGACAACTCACCGACCCCGTCTTTGTCGTAGGGCCGAAAGCGGTTGAAGCGTTGCACAACAAAAATATGAGCGAATATCTCAACACCTTCGATTGCAGTGAGCATCAACTCAACATCGTCATGCGCGACTATCTCGGCGCAAGAAAGTGCCTCGAAATTCTCGTCCTCAATCTCGGCTACGACAATATCCAACCCGCCCTGCTCGCCGAGTTCAAGGCAGGTTGCCCCGAAGAATTGACCGCAAGATTTGAATAAAACACTTGCAAAAAAGCAAAAATATGCTATAATACAACTTACTCGGCTGTTCGTCCTTGCGTGCGAAAAGCCAAGGGGGTGTACTGGATTCGACATTTGTCTTGAAGCGGTATAAGCACGTCGTAGGCTCGGCTACGTAAAAACGGAACCTAAAATTAAACGCAAAAAATAATAATGAGAGACCTGCAATGGGTCTCGCCCTTGCTGCATAATCAGTCAGCATGTCGCCCCGAGGTTTTCTGTTCCCTCGGCAAGCGGCATCAGAAAAACAGACAACGCAACCCCATCGTCTCGTAAGGTTGTTGTCACCAGGGACTCATCAATCGACGGCTTGTTTGTGTGCCCGACTGCGAAAAACCCAAACATAAACTAAACGTGTAGAAAGTCCCGAATACGGGCATCTGGACAGGAGTTCAACTCTCCTCACCTCCACCAAAAAGTGCGCTATGTGGCGCGCTTTTTTCATAAATGAAAAAAAGCGTAGCCTAAATGACACACTTTTGGGTGATCTACCGCACGATAGGTTGTTTGCTAAACACTCCTAAATACTTGTGAGCCGCTGTTCCGCACAACCTCTCGTTTGGTGGAAGCGCACTTTGTGCGCTTTTTGATTGCATTTTTATGACAAAGTGGGATTTAGTTTAGTGCGGTTTCAATGATTGGAGTGAGAGCGGCGGTGATTGCCTCGTAGCCCTCGGCGGTAAAGTGCAAGCCCTCAATCGTGTAGGAGGCGCGGAGTTCGTTTGCGTCGGGGTCGAGAAGAATCGGGAACATATCGACGTAGGTGCAACCTTGACGCTCCGCTATTGCTTGAAGCTCTACGTTGTTTTCAAGTGCATGAGGGTTGCGCCATATTTGGTCGCCGCCCGCGGGACAGATTGAAAGAATAATAATCTTGGCGTTCGGCAGATTCTGTTTCAAATTCGTGACGATGCTTTCATAATTCTCGAGCATAGAGGACAAGTTGTTCGCGCCGATGAGCATAACGATAACCTTTGGATTCAGGTCGTACGCGGAAACTTGCAAGCGTCTTTCCAACCCGTAGGTTGTGTCCCCTCCTATGCCCCTGTTTGCGACGTTGTATTGAGGATAATACGCGTTGACGTCATAGCCGTCCGTGAGACTGTCCCCCAAGAACACAACGTCCACGTCGGTCAAGGTCTTGTTTTCTTCCTCGAAATTTGCGACCTTCATGTCATAGTATTCTTGAAACATCCTTGCCCACGCTTCCGCTTGCAACTTTTGTTGATTGCGCACGAATAGCAGGCAGTTCCCCACAACCAGCGCGACGAACGCCAAAACGATAACGATTGATACTATAATGCCGGTATTTTTCTTTTTCATAGATTTGATTATACTATTTGTCTGTCAAAAAAACAATATAAAACTTCCCTATTGTTGTAAACTCCCAATTTGGATGAGATACAAAGAAACAAGAAAAGGCACTCGGCCTAATGTACATAAGCGTACATGACTGGGTGCCTTGTCGTAGTTAACGAAGCAGGTCGCCAAAATGTGCGGTTTACAGAAGCAAGGTTTTGTCTTCGCCCATACCCATCATCCCATCAAGGACATACTTCTTGCCGTCTTCATCGCGGAGATAGCCTTCGAGTTCGCCCCACGTGACGAAATAGTCGATGTTGACGACGACTGCGTGCAAAATCATCGGGTTGATTCCGTAGACTTTGAATTTGAGGTTGACCATGTCGTGCTCGTCCTTGACCGTCCATTCGGAGTAGTTGGTGAAATCGCTGGACGCAACCGAGCGCTCAAACTTGACAGGCGGAAGAATCGAGGTCTTGCCGCTCAAGAAAATGATGTTCTCGTTGTATGCTTCCTCGTCCGTGCTTTGATTGTGCGTGAGGTTGAATGCGAGATATTCCTTTTTGCCGTCCACTTCGCACATACCCATCGTTGTCACCCAGTCATAATGAGCGCGACGCGGATAATAGCCTCTGTGGTCGTCGATGATTGCCGTTGATTCCTCGTCAGTGAGCATCTCTTCGCCGTTGATGACGAGTTTGCCTTCCGCCTTGAAGAAGTCTTTTTGGCTGTAAAGCGTACGGTTGTCGCTGTACGGGAACGGAATTGACACGACGCACGGTTTGCTGATACGGGTGAGTTTGAAATCGTATTCGATGCTCGCTTCACCGTAGTTTTCCTTGATGACCTTCGGGTCTGCGCAGACTTTTTCGCCAGGAGTCGTGATAAGACACTTGCCGGTATGTTTGCCACTCAAGTCCGCTCTGCCCTCTTCAAAGTTGTTGACGTATTTGACAAAACCGACGTCGGATCTTGCCTCTGCGATTGCGCCTCTCAAAAGGTTTGGAGCAATGACCGTATCTTTGGACTTGATTTGCGTGTCCCAGCAATAGACTTTCTTTGTGCGCTTGTCATAGAACATATTGAGTTGTTTGCCAAAGATGCCCATATCGCATACGACCGCAAGCAACACGCCGTTCTTGAGATGGACTTCTGTTGCTTCCCAAAGCGTGAGTTTGAATTTGTTCATAAAATCAGGTGCTTTGGTCGGACGTTTGGCACGAAGAAGTTCCATCGTTTCAAACTCGTTTTCAAAAGTTCCGAAAACCACTTTGCCGTTTTCATCAACGAGATCGTGTGGCGCCGGAACAGCGCGTCTCTTTTCAGATATAAATTTGCTGTATTCTCCCATTTTAGATCCCCCTTGGGTTATTTTTTTATGATAATATTTTAACACTTGTATGATATTTTTTCAATACTTTTTTTGATTTTTCTTATATTTACAATATGTCGCAATGTGTGCTATAATATTTTTTGGTCGGCAAACGACTATACTATTTGAAATTCAGTTTTGGAGGATATACAAATGGCAGACAAAAAAACAAAGTATTCCGGCACGAAGACGGAGCAAAATTTGCTCGCGGCATTTGCCGGTGAATCTCAGGCAAGAAACAAATACACGTATTTTGCATCCAAAGCAAAAAAAGAGGGCTACGAGCAAATTGCAGATCTGTTTTTAAAGACGGCAGACAACGAAAAGGAACACGCAAAACTCTGGTTTAAGGAGTTGAACGGCATAGGCTCAACCGCGGAAAACCTTGAAGCAGCTGCAGACGGCGAAAACTATGAGTGGACGGATATGTATGAAGAGTTTGCTCGCACGGCAGAGGAAGAAGGATTCCCCGAACTCGCGGCAAAATTCCGCGGTGTCGCAGCCATAGAGAAGCGCCACGAAGAGAGATACCGCGCACTTCTCAACAACGTTGAGACTGCGCAAGTCTTTGAAAAGAGCGAGGTCAAGGTTTGGGAATGCCGCAACTGCGGACACATCGTCGTCGGCACGAAGGCACCGGAAATCTGCCCAGTGTGCGCTCACCCGCAGGCGTACTTTGAAGTGCACGCTGAAAACTATTGATTTGGTTTTGAAACCACAGATTTTCACACCGCTTTTGCGGTGTGATTTTTTGATTTTCATATTGCATTTAACAAAAAATTGCTATATAATAGCAATTGAACAATTTCTAAAACAATCTAAGGTGTATTATGAGCTTTAAAGACTTACGAATAGTCGACAACTTCTATCAAACATCGTCCTTCTTCCCCATGCCGACGATACTGGCAAGCACGGTATCCGAGAGCGGACAAACAAACCTCGGCGCGTACTCGCTTTGCTTCCCGTATTATATCGCTGGCAAGGACTACTATGCAATGATATTTGAAGTGCGCAACAGTTCAAACACGGCGCAAAATATCCTCCGCACGGGCAAAGTTGCGCTCAACTTTATACCCGACAAACGCAAGTATTTCAAAGAGGCTGTGAGACTCGGCTTCCCGGGCGACACGACTGCAGAAAAGATGAAAAACTGCATTTTCACCTTGAAGGACAGCCCCTTGGGAGAAGACAGACCAAAGATTGTGGAAGAAGCGTTTCAGGTGTTTGAATGCACTTGGGTGAGCGAACTTGAAGACGCCTACCTTGACAAACCCGGCTGTCTTGAAGGCTACGAGCCACCGTATCGCAATTTCAACGGCATAACAAGCAAGTTCGGCGCGCACTTCATCCTCAAAATCGACAAGATTTGGATGCAAGACAAATATTATGATTCCATCATCAACGGCGTAAAGAAAAACAACTTCCCGCCCGTCCCCGTGGACTACGGCTATCGCGACAGCACAAACTTCTGGTGTTCGTCGTTCAAGGCGCCTTTCCCAGAAAAGATCCCCGAACACGAGGGCGACGTCAAATCGGTCATCTACTGCGCTGAACGCATAGACCCAACTGTAAAGTTCACACCCGAAGCGTGCCAAAAACTCGTCAAGATTCCTCGCGTATTCTTGAAAGCCGCTTTGACGCAGATGGTGGAAATCGCCAAGGGAGAAGGCATCACGACAATTGACGAACAGGCACTTGTCATTATCAATGACAAACGCAGAAAAGAGAAGAAGAAATAAAGCATGAAAGGGGCAAGCACCTATCAAAACAAAACGGTGGCAAAAGCCGCACAACATACAAGAGATTTGACGTATATCGCCCTCACGGTGGGGCTGATTTCCGTGTGCTCTTGGATAAGCGTGCCGACGATTGTGCCGTTTACACTGCAAACGTTTGCGGTGTTCGCAAGCGTACTGCTCCTCGGCGGAAAGCGCGGAACTATTGCGATACTGTGCTACATTCTGCTCGGACTTGCGGGCGCACCAGTCTTTTCCAATATGACAGGCGGAGTCGGCGTGCTGGCAGGACCGACAGGCGGCTATATAATCGGCTTCTTGTTTGTGGGACTCGCCTATTGGCTTGCCGAAACAATCTTCGGCAAACGCCTTTTTGCACAAATCACGTCCCTCGTCATAGGGCTTGCCGTATGCTATGCCTTTGGCACGGCATGGTTCGTGCTCGTCTACGGCAACAGTTTTGGCGAAATCTCACTCGCCTCCGCCCTCACCACCTGCGTCGTACCCTTCATCCCCGTCGACGCCTTAAAACTCGCCTGTGCCTTGCTGCTAACAAAATCCATTGAAAAACGCATAAAACTTTAAAACCGCACAATTCGGCGACCTGCATTGTCAGCGCACTTTTGTTAGTCAGTCTCGTACAGTAAGTACGCTCGTATCCAAAAAAGCGCCCTTTATCGCATCTCATCCAAATTGAGCGGTTTTATTAAGTTTTGCAAATCCTTGCTTGATTTATAATCAAACTTGTTTTATACTATCATTACCACATTATTTTTGATTATTCGAAAATAGTGTTGTAGCTATGCGAGACGTATATTCTACAGTGTCGTTCTCGTATGGGGACGACACTTTTTTTGCACCAAAAACGTCCCATCATAAATGATACAATATGGATAGAACCATCAAGGAGTTAATTATGTCACCGGTTATTAAACAAATTGACAACACATATTGGCTTTGCTGTCAAAACTGCGGCCATAAACTTGCAAAACTTATCAATTATAATGGCAAACCGTTTTTATCGGGTTCTGTGCAAATGGAGTTTAAATGCACATCCTGCAAACTTATCAATTTGTTTGGCGAGGCTAATGATAAGGCAAAGAAAACATCTGCACAAGACAACCTGAAAGCGGTCATGTTGAATTTTAGAGCAAAACATGATTTGTCCATGGAACAGATGGCGAAAATAGTTGGAGTGACAACCCAAACCATATACAATCTTGAAAACGACTTATCAAACCCCACAAGATTGACCGTCTCAAAAATCATGAGAGCAATCAACGAAATGGACAATAATGACTAAAGACGAATTCTGCCAAAAAGCCAAAAGTTTTGGATATAATGACGCTCAAATCAAAAGTGCGCTTGATGGCATGCTGGATTTGAGAGACAATTATGGCATAGACATTGATTATGACGGAATTGTCATTCATCCTCTGCAAACAAGAGCCGAGGAGAGCAAATATAATTGGCAAGATGGGGATGTTTTTATCTATCAACCAAAAAAATAACAAACACTTAAAATAAACAACTATTTGATTTTATAAAAAACACACCGAACTCGGTGTGTTTTGTTTTACTATATTTGATAATCGTAAATAACAGCGTGAGTGAGATGAGATGCGCGGAAGGCGCGCTTTTTTTTGGAGCGCGCGTACTTGAGCGTACGTAAACGACAAAAAAAGCGACCTGACAATGCATGTCGCTCTCTCACGCTGTTATTTCAGGCAGGCGTCCAAATCTTTAATAATCGCATCCTTGTCCATGTCTTTTCCAATGAACACCAACTTGATCATCTTGTCGCCGACTGTTTCGTCCCATTCGGCGGCGACGTCGGGGTTGTAGAGCAAGATTTCTTTTTGCTCGCGCTTGGGCATACTGACAACCCACGGACCTGCGTTGGCAAGTTGCTTTTGCTTGCCCGCTTGCTCAAACATAAACATATCCCTCGTGTCCTTGGTGATCCAAAGCACGCCCTTGCAACGGATGATCTCCTTGGGGTATCTGTGGTTTGCCCAATCGAGGAATTTGTTTGTGTTGAAGGGACGGCGACGTTTGTATACAAACGTCATGATGTTGTATTCAAGCACTTCGCCCTCCGGCTCGTCCCCTTCTTCCTCGATCTCTTCAAGCCCCTTTATCCAAGCGGCTGATCCGGACGCCTTGTCAAAATCGAAGCAGTTGGTGGCAAGGATCTTGTCAAGGTCCACTTTGCCCTGCTCGCACTCGATATACTCCGCCTCGGGTTGCAAAGCTTTGAGCACGGTCTTGACTTCGTCAAGGTCTTCACGTGATACGAGGTCGACCTTGTTGATGACTATCTTGGTGCAGAACTCCACTTGTTGGATGATGAGGTTTTCGATGTCGTCGTCCTCGATCTCCTCTTTCATGAGGTCTTTGCCACTTCCAAACTCCTCGACGAGCCTTGCCGCGTCCACCACGGATACTATGTTGTCAAGTTTGACGCCAAAATCATAGTTTGCGTCCTTGAGCCCCTGCGCAAGATATTCTATCGTTTGAACGATAGGCACCGGTTCGCAGATGCCGCTCGCCTCGATGAGGATATAATCATACTTGCCACTCTGCGCAAGTTTTGCGATTTGATCCATAAGATCCTGCTTCAAGGTGCAGCAGATGCAGCCGTTTTGAAGCGGAACAAGGTTTTCGTCCTTTTGAGTGACGACTCCGCCTGCGCCCAAAAGGCTTGCGTCTATGTTGACTTCGCCGATGTCGTTGACGATGACCGCCACTTTGTAGCCCTGTTGATTGTTGAGTACGTGATTGAGCAGCGTGGTCTTGCCCGCTCCCAAATAGCCCGTGAGAAGAGTGATCGGAACAATTCTTCTTTCCATATTTTCTCCTATTGCGATTGTCGCATAATGTTTTTCTGCAAATATTATACCGCAAAAAAAACCTGTTGTAAAACGTATAATGCGCTTTCTGATCAAAAACTTTTTGGCTGAAACTACTGCTATATTTTGAAATAATGAAAAAAGTGTTGTAAAAATGCAATTTTTATAGTATGATGAAAAAAATAAATGCAAGGAGAACGTTTATGGAATATTGGATTAAAAATAAAATTATATCTTTTGGCGGCAGCTCAACCGTGCGCGACGCGGCAAAAGACGGCAACGACCTCTTTATCGTGAGAGGCAGAGTCTTCACTTTCACAAAAAAGAAAATCATCATGGATTTGGCAAAAAAACCGCTTTATCAAGTGCGCAACAAATTCTTCCATATCCTGTTGCCAAAGATCTTCGTCTGTGACGCAGAAGGCAAAAAATTGCTCATGATCAAGAAAAAGAGCTTCTTCTCTTTGAGAAAAGACTTCGAGATTCTCAACCCGGACAAAACGCCTTCCGCATATTCAATTGAAGGCAACTTCTTGTCCTGGAACTTCACAATCAAGCAAGCGGGACTCCCGATTGCGGAAGTTCACAGAAACTTCAATCTCGTCAAGGATTCGTTTGTCTTGTCAACTTCGCTTACGGAGCAAGCGCCGTTCCTCATCGCTCTCGTTATCGCATTCGACAACTGGGTTGACAAACTCAACAATTCCAACAGATAAAACGTTGGCTGTCTGGTTGTAGACGATTTTACAATCAAAACAGTAGAAAAATCAAAGAATACAACACAAAATCAAAAAATTGTGTTGTATTTTTTTATATTTTGTTTTATAATGATTGTACAATTCTTTTTATCTGTGTTTTTACAACAAAAAGGTGCAGTATGCAAGACTTAAAACAACTCAGAAAAGCAAAAGGACTCACGCAAAACGATGTTGCAAAGGAACTCGGCGTATCTCAACAGGCGTACGCAAAGTATGAAAGCGGACAGGTCGCTCCAAACGAGGAAACCCTTGACAAACTCCACACCCTGTTCGGCGCAAAGCCAAACGACTATTTGTCCAATGGCTGCGGGGGCGACGCTACCGTCGAGGAGTTCCTGAACACGTCTTACACAGCATATCATACGGTCTTGAACGCAGTCAGTATGCTCGAGGACTGGGGGTTTGAAAAGGTCGACCTTCCCAACCCTAACTTGAAAGTCGGCGGCAAATACTACCTCACCAAAAACTCGAGCGCAGTCATTGCGTTTAAGGTCGGCGACCTCTCAAACTATACGTTTATGATCGCGGGCAGTCACACGGACTCCCCATGCTACCGCGTAAAGGGCAATCTCTTGCTTGACAGCGCAGAGGGCAAACGTTTCAACGTGGAAAAGTACGGCGGAATGCTTGCGTACAGTTTTCTCGACATCCCCTTGAAACTTGCGGGGCGCGTGTTCGTCAAGACAGCAAGCGGAGTCAAGGAACAGATTGTTGAGAGCAACCGCCTATTCAACGTTCCGAGCCTTTGCATACACCACAACCCGAACGCGAACGAGGGACTGACGCTCACGACGCAAAACGATATGTGTCCGCTCGTCGGCGAAGGCAAAGACGTTTACAGTTTTGTTGCCGACGACATAGTCGTCGGCGCAGACCTCTTCGTCTCCCCTGCGGTCAAAGCGTACGAGAGCGGAAACCTGCTCTGCTCGCCGAGAATTGACAACTTGACGAGCGTCTATTCCTCCCTCAAAGCAATCAAGGACAGCAACCCAAAAGGCATAGCGATTGCCGCGTGTTTTGACAACGAGGAGATAGGCTCCGGCACGAAGCAAGGTGCCGGAAGCGCGCTTTTATGCGACGTTTTGCGCATGATAAACCGCGGTCTTTGCAAAAACGACGCGGATTTTGACACCGCATGCCGCAACGGCTTCGCACTATCAATCGACAACGGACACGCCGTTCACCCCGCTCACCCCGAAAAGAGCGACCCGCTCGAGCGCGTCTATCTCAACAGGGGCGTCGTCATCAAGCACCACACGAACTATTCGTCGGACGGTCTGTCGAGCGCAATCGTCAAAACTATACTCGACAAGGCTGGCGTCGAGCATCAAGATTACTACAACAATTCCGACATACGGTGCGGCGGCACCATCGGGCTCATCACGAGCCGTCAACTCGAAATGAACGCCTGCGACATAGGTCTTGCCCAACTTGCGATGCACTCCGCAATCGAGACCGTCGGCAAATCTGACGTCGCAAAGATGCAAGCGTGCGTGAGGGCCTTCTTCGACACTTCTCTCCGCATTGACGGTGCGGACGTCAAAGTGGACTAAAACACAACCGCCCAACAATTTTTACAACCAAAAAACACTCGGCAACAACCGAGTGTTTTTATCTGTTTTTTAGTCATTTGTCGCAATCACGCCAAATGCCTTACCATTTGTTCTCGACGTACTCGCAGAAAGCGTACATATCTTTGATTTCAAGCTTGGTGCCGTCGTCAAGCACTACGGTGCCGTTCCAACGTCCGTGGACTTGGTGAGAGTGCATTCTCGCGACGCCGATGTTGAGGTCGGAATGATGGTCGTAGACAGGTGTCATCACCATATCGAATCTGCCGTCCTCGCTGATGAAGTGCCACGGTTCCATATACTTGTCCGGCTTCGGGAAAGTTTCGACGTCGACGGAGCCGATCTTGTGCGCCTTGCCGTCGTAGAAGAGGCAGGTCGCCGTGCCGTTGTCCTCGTTGCCTATGCCCCAGGTGACTTCAAAGCCGAAGATGTGTTTCTTACCGTCCGGACCGTCGATATAGGCCGAGCCGTTGCCCCAGTACCAAACTTCCTTGTTCGGCCATACGCCTCTGCCCCAGTCGAGCACGGTGAACGTGTCGGTCTTGTTGAAGCCGTAGACTTCCTTTCCGACCTTAAACGTGCCTTCCGTCGGCATTGAGTTCTGTTTCATCGTGAGGAAGAATCTGTCCCACAGATATTCGCCGTTGCGCTTGAACGGGGTGACCGTCACGCAACTCTCGTGGTCGGGCATAATGTCCATTTGGAATCTCGCCTCAATCATCTCGCCGTTGAACGGACCGCTGAATTCGACGGTGCGTTTGCCCTCGACGGTCTCTTCCTTGAAATAATACTTGCCCTTCTTGTACATAAACATATTCGGTCTCTCGCCGTTTGCGGGGAGCACGTATTTGTTTTTGCCGCCAAGGAAGAGCGACATAACGGAAATCATTTTCTTCTCTTCACCGCTGACGTCGACGAGCACCGCCGAAGCGTATCCGCCGATTGATATGTTTGCAAACGAGATTTGCACCATATATTTGCCGTTGCAGATCTGATAGAAGTCCCACTCTTTGCCTCTCCATTGCGGATGCGCCAAATTGCGCTTGTATTCAAAGACGTTGTGACGCGCCCAACCGCCTTTCACCAAGAGTGCTCCGTCGTCCGCCAAGAGCTTGGTGGGTTCGGTATATTCAACCTGATTGCGTTTGTAGCCGAGTTCTTGCCACCCGACGTAAGTTTTTTCCATAATTCTCCCTCCAATCGAATTTCGGTTTATACATATATAATACAACTTTTATTTGTCAAATACAATACAAAAATAAGAAAAAAACCGCATAAAGCGGTCAAAAACAAATCAGAATCAAGTTATTGCAAAAAATATTCGTTGCTTTTTAGTTGCAAAAATCTATGTTTGAACTCAAACTGTGCGAGCACGACGGCGAACATAACGAACATACAGCCCAAGATTTCACGCGGAGTCGGTATCTGTCTCAAGAATATGACGCCGCCTATCAATCCGATGACGGCCTCCACGCTCATTATTAGCGTCGCAACGGACGGAGCGACGTGCTTCTGCCCTGCCGTCTGCATAGTAAACCCGACTGCACCGGAGAGCAACCCCAGATAAAGTATCTCGAAAATCGTGTCTTTTATCGCGAGTCCCGTCGGAAAACCCGTTATCGCCATACCGATTACGCCCATAACCGCCGCCGTTGCAAACTGGACGAGCGTCAAACGTACGGGGTCGCAGAACTTGACGTATATGCTGATAAACAAAATTTGCATTGAATACATAATAGCGCACATAAGCACGAACGCGTCGCCCATCGTGACTTTGAAGTCGCCGGTAATGCACATAAAGTAGAACCCGAGCACGGCAATCAGAATTGCGGGAATCGAAAACACGCTCGGTTTTTGTCTTGCCGCAACGCCGACAATCGGCACGAACACGATGTACATCGCGGTTATAAAACTCGTCTTGCCGACGGTGGTGAGCGCAATTCCCATCTGCTGGCAGAGCATGGCAAAATAGAGCGCGACGCCGCACATAACCCCGCCGAGCAACGTCTGCCAAGACCACGGCGTCGTCCTATACCCGCGCTTATGGTTGACTGCGTCGTAAATGAAATAGACTACCGAAAGTCCGAAAAACGAAAACACAAATCTCAGTCCGCTGAAAGCCGTCGCCGACAAAGTGTTTGCCGCGTTGCTCTGCGCAACGAAAGCAAAACCCCATATCACGGCGCACAAAGAGAGCATCACGACTCCCATAAATTTCTTTTTCGGCGAGACCAAAGACATTTGCCAAAACTCCACTATCTACTTATAGTTTAAACATTTTGCAATACTTTTGTGAATTTGTCAATACTCGCATTTTTGCGATTTTATACAATTATGCACAAATTTTATGCATAAAATTCCGCCTTATGATTAAACATAAAAAATGCCTGCGAAATCTCTTTAAAAACTGCATAAAAATGTATAAAAAAATTTTTTTATAAATATTTTTACAAATATTTAGTATTGTATCAATAAAAAGCGCAACCTTTTCGGTTGCGCAAATTATGCATAATTTTTCTTGAAAACGTATGCTCATCAGCCGAACACGGCGAGCAGGAAGCCTGCGGCAACTGCCGAACCGATAACGCCTGCGACGTTCGGTCCCATTGCGTGCATGAGCAGATAATTGCCTTGATTGTATTTGAGTCCCACCGTATTCGACACACGCGCCGCCATCGGCACCGCGGAGACGCCGGCAGAACCGATGAGCGGGTTGATTTTGCCCTTTGACACGACGTACAAAAGTTTGCCGATGAGCAGACCGCTGACCGTTGCGAGGATAAAGCCCGCAAGTCCCAAGACGACGATCTTGAGCGTATCGAGAGTCAGGAAGTTTGCGGCAACCGCAGTTGCGCCGACGGATATGCCGAGGAAGAGCGTGACGATGTTCATAAGCGCGTTTTGAGCCGTGTCCGAAAGTCTTTCGGTGACGCCGCACTCTTTGAGCAGGTTGCCGAACATCAAACTGCCGAGGAGCGGAGCAACGCTCGGCAAGAGCAAGCAAACTATCGTCGTGACGAGAATCGGGAATATGATCTTCTCCTTCTTTGAGACCTTACGCGTCGCTTGCATGACCGCCATACGCTCTTTCTTTGTGGTGAGCAATTTCATAAACGGGGGTTGCAGAAGCGGAATGAGCGCCATATACGAATACGCCGCCACCGCTATCGGCGCGAGAATTTCCGGAGCCAAAGTTTTTGTGAGGAAGATAGCCGTCGGGCCGTCTGCGCCTGCGATTATGGAGACGGACGCCGCTTGACCGCCCGGCATTCCCATACACGCGGCGAGAATGAACACGAGATAGATGCCCATCTGCGCCGCCGCCCCGAGTATCAAAGAACTCGGTCTTGAAAGCATAGGACCAAAGTCCGTCATCGCACCGACGCCCATAAAGATAAGACAGGGGTATACGCCCGTCTTTACGCCTATGTAGAGTATGTCGAGAAGTCCGCCGTGTTGCAAAACGTAGACGTAATCTACGCCGTTTGCAACCGCCGCCTCCCCCGTCCAATAATCGGGGTGGAAGAGCGCGTCGCTGACGCCTGCCGGCAGATTGGTGAGAAGCATGCCGAAAGCTATGCCCACCAAGAGCAGCGGTTCAAACTTCTTCTTTATGCCGAGGAAAAGGAAGAAGAAAGCGACGATTATCATTATAATCGACTTCCAGCCCTGCGCCTCTCCGAAGAGATAGTAGCCGCTACTGTGCCAAAGATTAGTAAGAATTTCGCCTATGTTCATACTGCCCTCTTACAAAACCTCGACGAGCGGTGCGCCCGTTGATACAGTCGCGCCCTTTTGGACGAAGATCTGACCGACCTTGCCGTCCTTTGGAGCGACTATTTCGTTTTCCATCTTCATTGCTTCGAGGATGACGAGCACGTCGCCTTTTTTGACCGCTTGCCCCGTCGCCACCTTTACGGCGTTGATGTTGCCCGGCATAGGAGCGACCACGCTGTTCGCGTTGCCTCCTGCTGCGGAAGCGGGTGCTGAGGGTTGTGCCGCAGGGGCTTGTTGAGGTGCGGGAGCGGGCGTCGCGGTTGGAACCGCCGCGTCAAATTCCGACTTTATCATCGCCTCGCCCTTTTCGACTTCGACTTCGTATACTTTGCCGTTTAAAGTCACTCTGTAAATCATTTTTCATCCTCCACTTTCTTGATGGAAATAAACCTGAGTTCGTTGAGCGGTGCGCCCATATTGTCCGCGACGATTGCCATAATCATAGCGGCGTCGCGCTCTTCGACGTTGATGAGTTTCAACTCTCCGCAAGTGCCGTTCGCAGTCTCTTGCGTTTCAGGAGCAACCTGCTTCGCAGGTTGCGACTTCTTCCAAAACATAATCTTCGCCTTTGCGTTTTGCAGTTTGTTGTTGAGCTCGGGGTGTTTCTCTTTGAGTTTCTCCGAGCCGTCGAAAATCTTGCCCATGAGCCAAATAATTAACATGAGCACGATAAGCACGACAAAGACGACCACTATGCCGATTACGGCAAGAAGCAATGCGTCAAGCGGATTCAGCGCCGCGTTTTTGTCCAAAACACTCGACAAAATCAAATCGTTCATAAAAACTCCTTAGCCCTCGACCGGGGAAATCGTGTATTTGACGATTTTTTCCTCTCTATCCTTTCTCGCCGCGAAATACTTTTCGGTCACTTGCGGGAACAGAATGTAGGAGAGTACGTCCTCGTCGCTTCTTGCGATGCCTTGAAGTTCCGCTTTCGTCTTTTCAAAGACGGGTTCGAGCGTATCGGCGTATCTGCCCTCGATGGGTTTCTCGTCGCCGAGCGCCTTTTTCATAACCTCTTTGTCAATCGGCGCGGGAGGAGTGCCGTATTCGCCGCGGCAATATGCCTTGACTTCCTTGGAAATATTTTTGTATCTCTCGCCCGCGAGCACGTTGTTGGTCGCTTGCACGCCCACCATTTGGCTCATAGGAGTGACGAGAGGCGGATAACCCAAATCTTTTCTCACCTTCGGCGTCTCGACGAGCACTTCTTCAAACTTGTCCATAGCGTTTTGTGCCTTGAGTTGGGACACGAGGTTGGAGAGCATTCCGCCCGGGACCTTGTAGTTGAGCGCATCCGTATCCGTCGCCATCATCTTCGGGTTCAGGAGTCCGTCCTTGATATACTCGTCGCGAATTGGCTTGAAATAGTCGTTGACCTGTTTGAGCACCGCGTCGTCAAGCCCCGTCTCATAGCCCATCTGCTTCAAGGCGTAGTTGAGAGTTTCGGTTGCGGGTTGACTCGTACCGCCCGAGAAACAGGAGGTCGCCGTGTCGATGACGTCCACGCCCGCTTCGATTGCTTTGAGATACGTAAGGAACGCCATACCCGTCGTGCAGTGCGTGTGCAAAACGACGGGAATTTTGACTTCCGCCTTGATTGCGGATACGAGGTCGTATGACTCCTGTGGAGTCATAACGCCCGCCATATCCTTTATGCAGATTGTGGCGACGCCCATACTTTCCATCTCTTTCGCCTGCTTTGCAAACGCTTTCAGCGTATGCACGGGGCTCTGAGTATAGGAGAGCGTACCGGAGACGGTTGCTCCCGCTTTGAGCGCTGCGTTCGTGGCGGTCTCCAAATTGCTGAGGTCGTTGAGCGCGTCGAAGATACGAATTATGTCAATGCCGTTTTCAACGGATTTCTCAACGAACATCTTGACGATTTCGTCGGGATAATGCTTGTAGCCGAGCAGGTTTTGTCCGCGAAGAAGCATTTGAAGTTTTGTGTTCGGCAAATTCTTGCGAAGGTCGCGAAGTCTCTGCCACGGGTCCTCGTTCAAATACCTGAGGCACACGTCGAACACGGCTCCGCCCCAGCACTCAACCGAGTAGTAGCCCGCTTTGTCCATCGTCGGTAAAATGTCTGCAAACTTGGAATACGGCAAACGCGTTGCGATGAGCGATTGGTTGGCGTCGCGCAACACGGTTTCCGTGAAAAGAACTTTTTTCTTGTCCATAAAATCCTCCAAAAAACGTTCACGCACATTATAGCAAATAAAAGCCGCAATAACAAGATGTAAATCGAAAGTTTATAAATAAATTTATAACAAAAAAAACAACCCCGAACGAATCGAGGTTGTTTGCAACTCAAAACGAGTTATTTTGCGAGAGCGCGAAGCCTTTCGAGTTCCTTCTCGGCGTCTTTGAGTTCCCACTCCTCCGTCATGCCCCACTCGTTCCTTTGGCTTTCGACGATGCGCTCGTATGACTTTGCCGCCATTTTGTAGTCTCCCATAATCTCGTAGATTTCCGCGATTGCGTGCGGAGCGTCTATATAGCGCGGCTTTTTTTGGTCGTACTCATAGGAGAGTTCGTAGCATTCGATTGCCTTTTTGTAGTCGCACTTTCTTGCGTAATATTGCGCCACTTCAAAAAGCGCGTCGCTGTTTTTGCCGTCCTTTTTCACGAGGTTTTCCATAATCTCGTCCGCCTTTTTCTCGTCGTATCTTGCAAGCGCGATATACGCGGGATAGACATCAACCATAACCTTGTTGGCAGACGGCAGTTTTGCAAACTCCGCAAGATATTTCTCCGCCTCGTCCACGCGGTGGTCTGCGATAAGATTGTCGAGAAGATAATAATAGGGCAACGAGGTGTGCGGTTCAATCTTGTCGTTTGCGATAACGTCCTTGTAAAACTCTATCGCGCCATTGTGATTGGAGAGATTCCAGTCCCAAATATAATGCCCTTCCGCCATATTGAGAAGCCATTGGCAATTCTTCTTCGCGGGGTCAAGTCGTATCGCCTCTCTCGCGTACTTGCTCGTTTTTTTGGCTAACGCGCGCATAGTGTTGCCGTAGAGGTTTGCGATGAGCGTAGTCGCGCGGAGTTTATACTCCTCTTTGCCCATTTGCTCCTTCAAAAACTCCTCGTACTCCCAAAATACGTCGTGCGGAAGTTCCTCTTCGACGTCCATACGGTTTTCAATGCGATTGAGCTTTTGCTCAACCGTCAAGTCAAAGAGTTCGTCGATACTTACGCCAAACCTCTCGGCGATTTTCGGCAACAAAGTTATATCAGGCATCGCAATCGAATTTTCCCATTTCGACACGGATTGCGCGCTTATGCCGAGTTCGTCCGCAAGTTGTTCCTGCGTGAGGCTGAATTTGTTTCTTAATTGTTTTATTTTATTCCCGAGTTCCATATATTCCTCCGAAAATTCGTATTCAAGTTGCTTGCAAAAAAATAATACCATCTTTTTTGAACAATATCAACAACCCATTTTTCTTCCTTTCTCAACCGGCGGTTGAAGAAATCGAACGCTTGTCAATTTTCATATTGCAAATTTTATATGTTAATGATATTATAAAAATGGGGATTAGAGTGATGAAACGCGCACAAAAGATATTTTTGAACATATTTGTCTCGGTAGTTGCGGTTTGCATACTTTTTGCGTGCGTCGGTTGTTCGAAAAACGACTCAAAAGACCTCTCTCCGTCCGTTATGTTGGCACAAAACGATGAGGAGCTTCAAGTCCCGTCGTTGACGAACGCAAACGCCACCGCAGAGACGAAAAATCTTTACGACTATATTTGCACAGTTTACAAGCAGAATATTATTTCAGGGCAACAGGAATCGACGGGAATCGCCGAAGACTACGAATTTGATTATATCTTCGAACACACGGGCAAATACCCCGCTATTCGCGGTTTGGACTTTATAAACGACGACTTCGAAGGTGTTGTCGAACGCGCAAAAAAATGGGCTCACCGAGGCGGTATCGTCACAATTTGCTGGCACTGCTCTTCCAATTTCGATAAGGGCTTTACAGAATGTCAAGCCGACAAGTTGACGGACGAGCAATGGGAGCAAATGCTCACGGAAGGCACCCCCGAATACCGCGCTATGCTCGCGGGTATGGACAAGGCGGGCAACGCGCTTTTGGAATTGCAAAGAGAAGGCATCCCCGTGCTTTGGCGTCCCTTCCACGAATTTGACGGTAATTGGTTTTGGTGGGGCAAGGGCGAAAACGCCAACGAACATTTGAAAGCCATTTGGAAAATAATGTACCGCCATTTCACCGACGATCTTGGGCTCAACAACCTGATTTGGGTGCTCGGCTATTCGTTTGGCGGAGGAATGATACCCAATTTCTACCCGGGCGACGAATACTGCGATATAATAGGCGCGGACTCCTACCTCGTCAATCTTTACGGAGCGGAAAACAGACTCTACAAAAAACTTGTGCGCGTCACCGACGCTCCAAAACCTATCGTGTTCCACGAGACTGGACTTATCCCGACGGTTGAACAATTCAAAGAAGTCCCGTGGGCGTACTTTATGACTTGGCACACCACCTACCTCATCGATGAAAATACGGTCGAAGCGTTAAACGCCCTCTACAACGACCCCTACGTCATAACTCTGGATGACCTTCCGGCGTTCTATTCCTTCCAAGAACACCTCATCCTTTTTTAAAATTTGACTTAAAATACTTGCCAAGTCTAAACTTTGTGTTATAATAAATCACGCCGTGGGGGTGTAGCTCACCTGGTAGAGCGTTTGAATGGCATTCAAAAGGTAAGGGGTTCGACCCCCCTCATCTCCACCAAAAGCAGGCTAAAACGAACATTAGCCTGCTTTTTCTGTAGAGAGAGGAGTCACCACAACAAAGTTGTGGCACGGCTCTGCCGTGTGAACCCCTTGCGGGCTGACGCTGACGCTATTACGGAAGCGTCTAAGGTCGCCTCCTACGACCCCCCTCATCTCCACCAAATAATTGCAACCTGAAAAGGTTGCTTTTTTTGTAAAATGTTGAGGTTGAAATATGATTTTTAGTATGGTATAATAGTTTTTGGCGGTTAAGTCCGCCCTTGCGCGCCCAACGCAAGTTCAAAATTGATAAGGAGAAGAATACTATTTGGGCACAGTATTCAAGGAAAATTTTGGAAAACACTCTTGAAAAACCTATTGGCAAGCGCCTGAGCAAAAAGCAGATTTGGATATTTGCGGTAGGTCAACTCGGCTGGTCAATCTTGGGCGGCATCGTCAACACTTGGCTCGTCACGTTCTACCTGCCAACGGCAACCGATATTGCAAACGGTGCAATTCAGTATATCCAACCGGGCTATATCTTTTGGGTTTTGACGATACTCGGCATTATCACCGCCGCCAGTCGTCTGTTTGACGCGGTCACCGACCCGCTCATCGCGTCCCTTTCGGACAGGTGCAAATCAAAGCGCGGCCGCCGTATTCCGTTTATGCAATGGTCTGCGGTTCCGTTTGCGGCAATTACGATTTTGCTCTTCTGCACTCCCGACAAGTTTATAAGCGGTGGCAACGTGGCATGGATCGCCGTATTTATCATTTTGTTCTATCTGTTTATGACGATGTACTGCACGCCGTACAACGCACTCATCAGTGAGTTCGGCAAGACGCAGGAAGACAGAATGGCAATCTCAACCGCAATCTCTTTGACGTTCTTTGTCGGTACGCTTCTCGCATACGTTCCCTTCGTGTTGCAAGCGCCTATTCAAAGTGCGATGTCCAATCTTGAAGACGCCTTTGCTTGGGGGTACAGAATTCCGTTCATAGTGCTTGCGGTCATCGCGCTCGTCGCTATGCTTCTCCCGACCTTCCTTCTCAAAGAGAAGGAATTCGTGGACACGGAGCCATCCAAGAGCAATATGTTCAAATCGCTCGCATCCACTTTCAAGAACAAAGATTTCAGAGTGTTCGTCGGCTCGGATATTATGTATTGGATAGGTCTCACACTCTTCCAAACGGGACTTCCGTTCTTCGTCAAAGTCTCTATGGGCTTGGACCAAATGATGGTCATGGTCCTCATGGGCACGATGACAGTGTTGTCGGCGGCGATATATCCGTTCGTCACCAAACTCGTCAAGAAGTTCGGCAAAAAGAAACTCGTCATAATCGGTTTCTTGGGGCTCTCGATAGCCTACGTCATCGCAGGTCTCACCAACTTACCTGGCATTGCGGACATCCCCGCAATGGGCTATATATTCGGCTTCTTGATTTGTATAGTCGCCGCGTTCCCGATGGCGCTTCTCGGCATTATTCCGCAATCTATCGTTGCTGACATCGCAGAGGCGGAAGCAGTCACGACGGGTGAAAATCGCGAGGGCATGTTCTTTGCAGCGCGTACGTTCTCAATGAAACTCGGTCAATCAATCGCAATGCTCGCGTTCACATCGCTTGCAATCATCGGCGCGGTGCAAGACTCCTCTTCAAACGATATAGTCGCAACGACTTTGGGACTCGGCATCGTGGCAATCGTGGCAATCGTATTCTGCGTGCTCGGCGCAGTCATACTCTTCTTCTATCGTGAAAAGAAGGTTATGAAACTTATCGCAAAGGACAGCGACGCAGAGTTCTTGGCGGCGGTTGAAAAAGAATCCGCTTTCGACAAATTCTCCAAAGAGGAAGGCGAAAGCGCAGAACCTGCTCTTGAACAAAAAGAACCGATTGAAGAAGTTTCGGAAGAGCCCGAAGAAACGGTTGAAGAGCCTGCTCCCGAGGAAGATAAACCCGAGGAATAAAACCTAAAACCATAACAAAAAACCCTCTCTAATGAGAGGGTTTTATTTTATCGTTTTTCGTCAGCGGTTTTGGCAATACTCTTCCAAAGCCTTCTTGATATAGAGATAACGCTCGTATTTCTCCTGAACGGCAAAATGCTCTTCGCGGGACTGCGGATGTTTCTCGTCATAAACTAAAACCTTGTCGCCAAACTGCTCGCTCGTAATGTCAAATCGGCAGTCGTTCACCACGTTATAGCAGTGATAGCCGCCCTCTTCAAGCGGAACGCCGTACACCTCTCCGCCGAATATATCTTGCACGAGGAAAGCGGTTATAGAGCATTGTCCCACCGTCATATTGTCCTTGGACCACTCCGCCCTGTATCTTGGAGCGCAGGAATACTCGCACCAGACGTGCGTCATAGCATCGTACATATCGCGCGGGTTGTTTATTCCTTTAAATTCGTCCGTCAACGGCTTGCAATCTGCGTTTTGCCAGCCCCAAAAATTGTATTTCATATACTTCTCCTATCTGTTCGCTTTTTTCACAAAGTCGCGCACACGCGCCACGAGTTGCCGGTTATAATAGTCTGCACCCAGTCTCCAACCCCAGTTGCCCATAGGTTCGGACGGGCGGTTTATGCGCGCCTCTGCGCCGAGGTTCAAATAGTCCGCAATCGGGATGACCGCAAGCGCGGCTTTCGAGTTCATAGCAAGAGAAATCATTGCGTCCACTCTCGACTCGCCCCTTGAACGCGGGCACTCTTTCTTGAATACGGAGAGTTCTTTGCCTTTGAGTTCCGCCGCCCACTCGCGCGTGGTCGCGTTGTCGTGCGTGCCCGTGTACACTACGCAGTTTGCCGAGCGGTAGTTTTTTGGAAGATACTCGTTTTCGCTCGAAGAAAAACCGAATTGCAAAACCTTCATCCCGGGATAACCCGTAGATTTCAAAAGCGCGCGCACGTCGGGGGTTATGACGCCCAAGTCTTCCGCCAAAATCTTTGCGGAACGAACGTCCTTTCTCACCCTTTCAAAAAGTTCTTCGCCGACGCCCTTGTTCCACCACCCGTTCCTCGCGGTCTTGTCGCCGTACGGAATCGTATAGTAGCCTGCGAATCCGCGGAAATGGTCTATGCGGAGTACGTCGTAGAGTTCTTTTGCGTGCCTGATGCGCGCCGTCCACCAGCCAAAACCGTCCTCTTTCATTTTTTTCCAATCATAGATTGGGTTTCCCCAAAGTTGCCCGTCTGCGGAGAAAGCGTCGGGAGGACAGCCCGCCACGAGTTTCGGGGAGAGGTCTTCGTCGAGCAGATAATTTTCCTTCTTGCTCCACACGTCCACGCTGTCGTAGGCGACGTAAATCGGTATATCGCCAAGTACGCTCACGCCCTTTGCGTGCGCATAGTCGAGCACGGCTGCCCATTGTTTGAAAAACTCGTATTGCACGAATTTCCAAAAATTCATCTCTTTTTTGTATTCTTTGAGATTTTCTTTCGCCTTTTCGTAATCTCTTTCCTTGTCTTCCCACTCGACGAACGACTTGAACCCGTTTTTGACCTTTATCGCCATATAGAGCGCGTAGTCGTCGAGCCAATAGGCGTTTTTCTCAATGAACTCAAAGTATTTCAGCCCCGTCACAAAGCGTGAATACGCCGTGCGCAGAGCCAAATAACGGTTTTCAAACAGCCAGCCGTAGTCCACCGTCTTTGCGTCATGCTTTTGCGTCTTCAATTCTGCGGGAGTAAGCAGTCCGTCCTCTCTCAATAAATCGAGATCTACAAAATAGGGGTTGCCCGCCCACGCGCTCGGCGACTGGTACGGCGAATCGCCGTAAGAGGTAGGGTTGAGCGGCAAAACCTGCCATACTTTCACACCCGTTTCCGCCAAAAAGTCAATAAATTTGAACGCTTCTTTGCCAAACGAGCCTATGCCGTATTTTGAGGGCAAACCGCTGACCGGCATCAGAATTCCGCTACCGCGGGAAAAACCGAAATTTTTGTCGATTTTCATAAAATATCTCCAAAAAAGATTTGACGGTATTATTTTATTCTCAAATTCGGTCAAAGTCAACAAAAAAATGATGCCACCGATATGATAATTCTCAAAAACAGGCATTCTAACCGCGTATTTTTGCAAAAAAATTTTTCTTGGGCACGTTTGCGATTTTGATTGCCTTTTAGCACGTAATGTGCTAATATTGTCATACTCTAAACGTACGAAACTATGAAAAAAACAAACGACAACTCATTTTTGGCGGGGATGCGTGACAGTATCCCGATTGCGATAGTATATTTTATCGTCTCGTTTACGCTTGGCGTGACTATCGCAAAATACGCTTATCCGGCTTGGTACGCCGCTCTGTTTTCCGCTACGAGTTTTACCTCGGTCGGGCAGGCCACGGGGCTGAAAATGATTGCCGAAGCGTCGACTTCACTGCTGGAAATCGGCATAGCCGTCCTCATAGTCAATTTTAGATACATATTGACGGGTATTTCCCTCTCCCAAAAACTCAACACAAAGAGCAAGTGGAAACGCGCGCTCATCGGCTTTTTCATTACCGACGAAATGTACGCCGTCGTCTCAAGCAAAAAGACAATAACGTTTGAATACTATATGGGCGCAAGTCCCATCCCCTACGTCTCTTGGGTCGGGGGCACGGTGATAGGCGCAGTGACGGACTCTTTCCTCCCCGAAAGGGTGCAGGTCGCAATGGGTATCGCGCTTTACTGTATGTTCATTGGGCTCATAATTCCGCCCGCAAAGCGCGACAAACGCCTGTTCTTCACGATATTGCTCGCCGCCGCGGTGTCATGCCTGTTTTATTTCACCCCGTATCTAAAAGATTTGTCGTTTGGCATACGCATAGTTATATCCGCAGTCGTATCCGCGCTGATTTCCGCGCTCGTTTTCCCCGTCGAATATCTTGACGACGACTCCGTGTACGTGCGCGAACCTATAAGCGCTCCGCTTGCAAACGACAGCGACGAAGAGGAGGTGGCGTCATGACTCTTCAAAACGCAATTTACGCCGCCCTCATTATGTGCGCCGTCACAATCATCCCCCGCGTTATCCCGATTACGTTTTTCACTCATAGAGTGAAATCGAGGTTCATCAGGTCGTTTTTGCACTATATGCCGAGCGCGATTATCTCGGCGATGGTGTTCCCCGCGATATTCTTTACTACCGGCAACGTCATAATCGCCTCGGTGGGAACAGTCGTCGCGCTCGCTCTGTCCTTCGTCAAAAAACTCCCGTTCTTTGTCGTTGCGATTGCCAGCGTGGTCGTCGTTTTCGCATTGGGGTTTGCCTTCTAAGCAAAAAAACAAAACATTTTCGATTTTCAAAAATTTTTCTTGCAAAATCGCCAAAAACAAGCCAAAATAAGAGTATGGGGCTCCCATACTCTTTTATATTGCAAATTGATAAGGAGACGATAGATAATTATGAAAAGAAACAATATGTGTCCGTTCTGCTACATAAAACAACTCTTTATGAAAAAGAAACCGACGAGCGTCAACCCGACGTTTGAAGACTACCCAATCGGCGCGGCGACGACTCCCCCTATGGGTTGGTCGAGCTGGAACACCTTTGCCAACCGCATAAACGAAAAGCTCATTCTTGACACGGCGAAGGCTATGAAGGAAAAGGGACTTTTGGACGCGGGATACAGATACGTCAATCTCGACGACTGCTGGCAATCTTCTCTCCGCACCGAAAAAGGCGAACTTGTGGCGGACTACGAGACCTTCCCGAGCGGTATGCCGTATCTCGTCAAAGAAATCAACAAACTCGGCTTCAAACTCGGCGCGTACACCTCGAACGGCACCCTCACCTGCGAGGACCTGCCCGCCAGTCTGCACAGAGAATCTGTGGACGCCTACACTCTCGCAAAATGGGGAGTGGAATACTTTAAATACGACTTCTGTCATCACGAGTATCTCTCCAAAAACGCGCCCCTCGTATACAGCATAAGCATTTCGCAATTCGACGGTCATCCAATCGAGTATTCCGTGCAAAACGCGGTGCTTAGCGGACTTGCGAAGTTTATGACGGACACGAAACTCCCCTCGGGACACTTCGTGTCGGGACTTGACGCAAATCTCGGCGCAATCACCTACAACAACATCGAAGTCGACGAGGACGGCAAATACGTGCTCACAATCAACATTAAAAAGAGCGGTCAATTTGAAAAATTCCTCGTTGCAAAGATAAACGATGACAAGGAATACGAAATCGAGTTCCCGCCGCAAAAGAAATTCAACGTGACGGCAAGGTTCCAAGTCATCGTAGACCTGAAAGCCGGCAAGAATACCATAAAACTCTACAACCCAATCACCTCAAAGGCGGACAGCGAAATGTACGAATACCGCCGTATGGGCTACGCGCTCAAACGCGCGACGGAGAGAGTCGCAAAAGAGGAAAAGCGCGCGGAAAAACCCATCACCTTCTCCATCTGCGAATGGGGCTGGGGCAGACCGTACAACTGGGGCGCGAAGGCGGGCAATTTGTGGCGCACTACCCCCGACATAAAACCGATTTGGATATGGATAAAACTCATCTACGGGCACACGGTCAAACTCTATCAAAAATCCAGCCAAGGACACTATAACGACCCGGATATGCTTGAAGTCGGCAACGGCAAACTCTCCTACAATCAAAACGTCTCGCACTTCTCCCTCTGGTGTATGATGAACTCCCCTCTTATCCTCGGCAACGATATAAGAGAGATGTCCGACCAAGTGAGAGAAATCGTCACGAACAAGGGGCTTATCGCAATCAACCAAGACCCCCTCTGCAAGGCTGCGAAGAGAGTGAAAAAAGGCAAAGTCGACGTGCTCGCAAAACCGCTTGCGGACGGTGGCGTCGCGGTGTGTTTCTTCAACAAATCGTCCAAAAACGCAAGCGCGGAATTCGATTTGAACACTCTCTGCGACGACGAGTACGTGGCAATGAAAAAGGCGACGTCCTACAAGGCTACCGAGCAATGGTCGGGCGAAGATGTCGAGACGAACGGTCGTCTTGCCGTATCGCTTGAAAAGAACGCAAGCAAAGTGTATATCGTAAAATAATATGCAAGCAAGGCACGTCAAACATCCGTTTCCGCCCGTCGTTGACAAGGACTGCTCGATTCTCATATTGGGCAGCGTGCCGTCCGTCAAATCGGTGGAAGCAAACTTCTATTACGGGCATCCGCAAAACAGATTTTGGAAAGTCCTCTCTCTTCTCTTTGGAGAGGACTTTTGCTCAACCGACAAGAACGGGAAAACTCGATTGCTGCTAAAACACCACGTCGCGCTCTACGACAGCGTGGAGGAATGCGACCTGCTCGGCAGTAGCGACGCTCACGTCAAAAACGTCGTCCCTGCAGATATCGAAAGTATCGTTGCAGGCACCAAAATATCAAAGATATTTTGCAACGGCGCGACGTCCTACAAATATTTTGTCAAATATCACCCTAATTTGACGGCAACGCCTCTGCCCTCCACCAGTCCCGCCAATGCCGCTTGGACTCTTGAAAAACTCGTTGATAATTGGAGAATTATTCTAGAATAAAACAATCAAAAAGGCACTCGTTTGAGTACCTTTTTTTGTGCCTTTGGCACAAACTCAAGCACAAAATTTGTGCGAAAAACTTGTTTGACACCAAATTATTTTGATGGTTTATCGTACGATTTCGTGCGCGAAGCAACGACGAGGTTGAGTAATAAAAATGCACGCCTTTAATTAAGGCGTGCATAAAAATCACTCAACCGAGGAGTTACTCGCTTCGCAATGCAATCGCAGGGTCTTTCTTTGCCGCGATACGCGACGGAATGAAGCCTGCGATCATAGAAAGCAAAATGCTTATGCCGAGCATCATCACACAGTGCCACCACTTGACGTCCATAAGTCCGTCAATCTCGAACACCATCTTCAAGACGAACCTGCCGAGCAAGGATATGAGATAACTGACCAGCAAGCCGATAAGTCCCGAGTACGCGCCTAAGATTGCGGATTCCGCAATAAAGACGCGGGAGATGTCCTTCTTTCTCGCGCCGATTGAACGGAGCACGCCGATTTCCTTTCTGCGTTCGAGCACGGAGGTGTAGATTATGATTGCAATCATTATCGTCGACACCACGAGGGAGATTGCCGCAAACGCCACGAGCACGCCCGTAATCGTGTTTGCCATCGTGTTGACGAAACTCATCATCGTAGCGAGCAAATCGCTGTATTTGATGTCCTCGTCAGTCTCCTCGTTGTACTGATTGATAAATTCGACGATTTTGTCCTTTGCTTCGAAGGTCGTGCAATAGAATTCTATTGACAGAGGATCTTCCCTCTCGGCTACGCCGAGGTTGCGAAGCATCGTCAAATAATCCGCGTTATAGCCCTGCGTGGCGGTATCGTACCAAAGGATGGTATCGCCTGCGGACAAGACTTTCTTGTCGGACTCTTCGTTGGTTTTGATATATCCGATGTCCGAGGTGCTTCCGTTAACCTTCATGTAGAAGCCGTTTGTAAACGTAATCGGGCTGACGATACGGCCCGTCGAATAATCGCCCTTCGCGTCGTCCTCTCTCACGCGCTTCAGCATTTCTTTCATTGCGGGGTGTTGCTTCGCTCTCTCGATTAGGAGTTGCGTGAGTGCCGGCGTATAACCGTAAACGCCTTGAATGGACGTGGACTCCACGCCCGGCTTCGGACGTACTACGCCGACCACTTTGAGTTCAAGCGGTTCAATGCCGTAGTTGACTTGATTGTAGGCGATAATTCTGTCGATGGCATCTTTGTTTTGCTCGCCGTGAACGTGTTGCGTCCAAGTGCCGAGACCGTTGCCTTCCTCGTCCAAGTCTTCTTCAAAATAGTCGATTTCGGTCAAAACTTTGTATCTCAAACTCAAAATATCCGACACGTCGTAAACCGTATCGTCGGCAAAAGTGCTCTTCTTTTCAAGCGCGTTTATAACGTCGTCCTGAGATTTAAGACCAAGCATAAAGAGTTGGAAGTCGACGAGTTGGTTTCTGTTGTCAAGCACGACCACGATTTCATCCGCGGCGGAAGGCCACTTTGAGTCGTCGCCGACAAGTTCGTATTGCATTTCGAGAAGTTTTTGGTTGGAAGACATCTCGTCCCAAGCGTTCATGAGATTGCCCGTGGACATAAACATACTCGCCACGCTCGACATACCCGTATTTGACGTCGCTTGCCCTATCATATCGTTAAGCGTCATTCCGCCGAAATCCATATCCAGCCAATCACTCGGCATATTATCTATGACCGATTGCATGACCTCGGTATACGGGTTGACTTTCATATATCTGTCTTCAACGCTCGGGTCCTGAATGAACGCGTTGAAATTTATGCCGTAATTGTATTTGACGGTTGCAAGGTCGTTGTTGAAATTCTTGTCTATATACGCTTTGAATTTCTTCAAGTCGTTCTTGCCCGCTATCATAGACACCATCTCCGGCGACAAAACTTTGCCGAGGAATTTCTTGATGTAGATCGTCGTGCTGTCGGGGTTTTTCTCTCTGTCCTCGCCATCCTCTTCCATCAACATCGACATAATGAGCGAAATATCCGCTCTCGAACGGGAAATCGTGATAGGATAATTGGAGAGAGCGCTCTCTTCAAGCGAACTGACGTACGCCTTTGCGCCCGTTGAAAGCGAGAGGACGAGGATGATGCCGATGATACCGATACTGCCTGCAACCGACGTGATTATCGTCCTGCCCTTCTTTGAGAGCAAGTTGTTCCAAGAGAGGCTGATTGCCGTCCTGAGTTTCATCGACGTCTTGCCCTGTGCGCGACGTTTGCGGAAAAGGTTTCTGAATTTCGATTTTTTCTTTTCCGGTTTTACACTCGGTTCGTTGCCACCTTCTTCGTCTTCAAGAACTTCGGCGTTCACGTCTTGCCTTGGCTCTTCGACTTGCTCATTATCTTCCGCGGTTGAAACGTCGCCTGCGACGGGAAGTGCGCCCTCGGGCTCAACCGTCGAGTCGTACGGCATAGTATCGCCGTCCACCTGACCGTCTTTGAGATATACGATACGGGTACTGTACTCTTCGGCAAGATTCGGGTTGTGGGTGACCATAATGACGAGTCTGTCGTTTGCCACTTCCTTCAAGAGGTCCATAACCTGAATGCCCGATTCGCTGTCGAGAGCACCCGTGGGTTCGTCCGCGAGGATGATTTCCGGATTGTTAACGAGCGCACGCGCGATTGCGACGCGCTGCATCTGTCCGCCTGAGAGTTGATTTGGTTTCTTTTTGGACTCGCTGCCGAGACCGACTTTTTCAAGAGCCTCTTGCGCACGACGATAACGCTCTTCCTTCTCAACGCCCGCAAGGGTGAGGGAGAGCGCAACGTTCTTCAATATATTCATGTGCGGAATGAGGTTGTAGGACTGGAAAACGAAGCCGATTCTGCGGTTTCTGTAGGTGTCCCAATCGACGTCGTCGTATTCCTTTGTGGAAACGCCCTCGATTTGAATGTCGCCGCTCGTGTATCTGTCAAGTCCACCGATGATGTTGAGGAGAGTGGTCTTTCCGCAACCGCTCGGACCGAGAATCGAAACGAATTCGTTTCTTCTGAATTCAATCGTCACGCCTTTAAGGGCGAGAACGCTGTCTTTTTCGATGGCATAAGCCTTTGTAATATCTATAATTTTAAGCATAGTCTGACTCTAATATCTCCGTATTTTTGCCAAGTTCGCCTCGGCAAATAATCTGAGTTTAAACCCATATTCGCTCATATTTTTTCTAAAAACGGTGAGGTCTAAACCCCTTTGTAAACACTTAGTAGTTTACAACAGTAAAATATTTTACCACTTTTTTTTCAATATGTATAGCAAATTTTTGAGATAATAAGCAAATTGACGCTTTTTGTACGCATAAAATCACACAAAAACGCGATTATTAAAAACCTTCGCTCAAAAACCGCAAATATGCTTAAACTGCGCGCGAGGCTGAAAAGTTTTGAAAATTGAAACACTTATCGTATTTTAAGGCAATAATCACGCTGCAACCCGTTTGGCATAATCATTGCAAAAACCGTACTAAACAGTAAAAAAATAAGACGACATTGCAAATTGATTTGCAAAACCGCCGAAAATTGAACACGATTCGTGTTTTAGCACTCGAACACAAACGACAAAGGTCCGTCCTGTTGCTGTTCTATATACATATGCGCGCCAAACACGCCGTTCTTGACGACGACGCCTTCAGAGCGCATGGTTTCGGTTATGCGCTCATAGAGATATTTCGCGCGCTCTGGAAGTTCCGCCGCGCCGAAGTCTGGACGGTTGCCGCTCCCCTTGACGAGTTTGCCCGCAAGCGAAAACTGCGACACGAGCAAAATCTCTCCGCCCGCTTGCAGGACGTTCAAGTTGATTTTGTCGTTTTCGTCCCTGAAAACGCGCAGTTTCGGTATCTTGTGCGCGAGGTAGTCAGCCTGTTCGTCCGTATCGCCCTTCTCTATGCCCAAGAATATCGTGAGTCCGCTGGGTATCTCGCTGATGAGTTTGCCGTCAACGTATAGTTTTGAACTGAACGTTCTTTGTATTAATGCTCTCATAGTTTGCTCTCTTTCTTTTCGGGTGCTTTTCCCAAATAGGTGTAAAAATTGCACTCCAACTCACTGTTGTAAAGTTTTCTCGTCTTATCCGCGCGCTTTCCGTAATATTTTTCAAAAGCCTTGTATGACGATATGGCATAGACGCACCACTCGTCCAGTCCTTTCGTCATCTTGCCGAAATCTGCGTAGAGGACTTTGAGTTCCGCCTCGCTCATAAGCCTTTCACCGTACGGCGGGTTGGTGATTATGACGCCGTGAGAGAGTTTTGACGATACGTCTCGCATATCCATGGTTTGAAAGTGAATTTTGCTTTCAACCCCGGCGCGTTTTGCGTGTTTTACGGCGAGCTTGATTGCCTCAGGGTTGATGTCAAAACCACTGATTTTCAGCATTCTATCGCGGTCAATGAGCGATTCCGCCTCGTCCTGCACCACTTCTCTGACATCAGGAGCGTTTGAAAACTTTTCACACGCAAAATTGCGGCTCATCCCGGGCGCGATTTTGAGCCCTACAAGCGCCGCCTCAATGGGTATCGTGCCCGAACCGCAAAACGGATCGATTAGAGGACGATCGGGGTTCCAAACGGAGAGTTCAATCATAGCGGCGGCAAGCGTCTCGCGTATGGGAGCGTCGCCGAGATAGGTGCGATAACCGCGCTTGTGCAGACCATCTCCCGACGTATCGAGAGTGACGGTTGCCTCGTCGTTTACAAGCGAAATTTCCACGTCGTATTCCGCCCCGCTCTCGTCGAGAGCCGTATGATATGCATTTGTCAAGCAGTTGACTATCGCCTTTTTTGCGACGGATTGAGTGGCAGACAGCGCGAACAGTTTGCTGTTTTTGGACTTTGCGTCCACGACAATCTTTGCATCGCGTGGCAAAACCTCTTTCCAATCAATAGCGCTCACGCCGTCGAAGAGTTCGTCAAAGGTTTCCGCCTTGAATGAGCCGAGCACTATGCGAATGCGATTTGCGGTGCGCAAAAACACGTTTGCGCGGAGCACGTCCTTGAAAGTGCCGTCGAACGTGATACGCCCAAAGTTTGCCCCGCTCGGCTCATAGCCGAGACGCAAGAGTTCCCTCTTGGTCACCGCCTCAATACCGCTCGCGGTTGCAACCTCGATTTTCAGTTGTCCGTCAAAAATGCTCATTTCGTCAAATCTTGTATAACTGTTGCTGCGAGAACCAACCCTGCAATCGCAGGGGCATAGGATATGCTCCCGGGGATATGGCGTCCGCCCTCTGTCGGAGTGTTTTCGGGAATTATCGGTTCTTCCTTTGAATAGACGACTTTGAGATGCTCGATACCCCTTGCGCGGAGTTCCTTGCGCATGACCTTGGCAAGCGGACAGACGGAAGTCTTGTATATATCCGCCGCCTCAAAGTGCGTGCCGAGTTTATTGCCCGTGCCCATGCAGGAAACAATATTTACGCCCGCGCGTTTTGCGCGCGTGACAAGTTCGAGTTTTGCGGTGACCGTGTCGATTGCGTCGACGATATAGTCGTACTCTCTCAAATCGACTTTGTCCGCCGTTTCGGGCAGATAGAAGAAGTCGTAGGTTTGAACCTTGCAATCGGGGTTTATTGAAAGCGCACGCTCTCTTGCCACCTCCGTCTTGCGTCTACCGACGGTTGCCGTCGTCGCAAGGATCTGGCGGTTCAAGTTGCTTGAAGCAAAGACGTCGCTGTCCAAAACGTCCACTCTGCCCACTCCTGCGCGCACGAGCGCTTCGAGAGCATAACCTCCGACTCCGCCCAGCCCGCACACGAGCACCTTTGCCTTTTTCAGCCTCTCGGTTTTGTCGCCGAGGAGCAAATTTGTCCTCTCATATAGTTCTTCCATATCGTCACCTACACAATATATTACACCATTTGCGCCTCGAACACAACAAGATATTTTGTCTTTACAAATTTCGACAATCTCTGTTGACAAAACACATTGCGTGTATTATACTACATCGTACAAATCTTCAAAGGAGAAAAATATGCTGAAAAGTTGTTTCCCTGAAAGGCTCAAATCTCTGCGCCAAGAAAGAAATATGCTTCAACAGGACCTTGCCGAGCATCTCAAAGTTGCAAAGTCCACTGTTTCAGGCTGGGAAGTTGGCAGAAATCAGCCCGACTACGATACCCTGATTGAACTCAGCATCTTCTTTGGAGTGTCAGTCGATTATCTTATCGGCAGAAGAAATTACTAAAATGTATTGAAAAAGCAATCTCGCAACCAAACGGTTGCGAGATTTTATTTTACAGCATTTTCTTTAAGAACTCGGCGGTGAAACTGTCTGCGAGATGCTTTTCGACGAGTTCTTCGGGGGAGCCTTCGGCGACAATCGTTCCGCCGGCGTCGCCGCCTTCGGGGCCGAGGTCTATGATGTGGTCGGCGACCTTGATGACGTCAAGATTGTGCTCTATGACGACCACGCTGTTGCCCTGCTCTACGAGTTGTTGGAGTATGGCGATGAGTTTTGCCACGTCCGCGGAGTGGAGCCCTGTCGTCGGCTCGTCGAGGATGTAGAGCGTCCTACCCGTCGCGCGTTTTGAAAGTTCGGTTGCGAGTTTGACGCGTTGCGCCTCGCCGCCCGAGAGCGTCGTGGACGACTGCCCGAGTTTGACGTAGCCCAGCCCGACGTCGTTGAGCGTCTTGATTTTGTTCTTTATGCGCGGAATGTTCTCAAAGAAGGACGTCGCCTCCTCGATCGTCATATCGAGGACGTCGCTTATGCTCTTGCCCTTGTATTTGACCTCCAAGGTCTCGCGGTTGTATCTTGCGCCCTTGCACACTTCGCAAGGGACGTATACGTCGGGCAAGAAGTGCATTTCTATCTTGATTATTCCGTCGCCAGAACAATGCTCGCACCTTCCGCCCGAGACGTTGAATGAGAAGCGTCCCGCCGTATAACCTCTCGCCTTTGAATCGGGAAGCGTCGCAAACAAATCACGAATATGGCTGAATACCCCCGTGTACGTCGCGGGGTTGGAGCGCGGAGTGCGCCCTATCGGGCTTTGGTCTATGCAGATAACCTTGTCAAGGTTTTCAATGCCGTTCAAAAAGTCGTATTGTCCCTCCAAAAGTCTGCTCCCCATAAGGCGGTTTGCAAGCGCGGGGTACAAAATCTCGTTGACGAGGCTGGACTTTCCGCTTCCCGACACGCCGGTTATCGCGGTGAAAGTGCCGAGAGGAATGTTGACGTCTATGTTTTTGAGGTTGTTTTGTCTCGCGCCCTTGACGGTCAAAAAGCTTTGCCCCTTGCGCCTCGCCCACGGGACTTCAATTTTGAGTTCTCCGCTCAAATATTTGCCCGTCGTAGACTCGGGACACGCTATGATGTCCTCAACGCTTCCCGCCGCCACGACCTGTCCGCCGTGCACGCCCGCTCCCGGTCCTATATCTACGATATAGTCCGCGTTTCTCATCGTGTCCTCGTCGTGTTCGACCACTATGAGCGTGTTGCCGAGGTCGCGCAGATTTTTGAGGGAGTCAAGCAACTTCGCGTTGTCCCTTTGGTGCAAACCTATGCTCGGCTCGTCGAGGATATACAACACCCCGGTAAGTCCGCTGCCTATCTGCGTGGCAAGGCGTATGCGTTGGGACTCGCCGCCTGAGAGCGACGTCGCCGAACGCGAGAGCGTGAGATAGCCGAGTCCCACGTTCACGAGAAAGTCGAGCCTTGCGCGAATTTCCTTTATTATACGGTCTCCGATGAGATGTTCGGTATCCGTGAGTTCAAGCCTTTCGAGGAATTGCGAGAGCGCGCCGATTGACATCTCGGTCATTTCAAAGATATTGACGTCCCCTATCGTCACGGCAAGCGCCTCGGGTTTCAAGCGTTTCCCTCCGCAAGCAGAGCAAGGCACGTTCTTCATATACTTTGAAATCTCCGCCTTGACCATCTCGCTCTCAGTAGTCTTGAAACGGCGCATAAGGTTGTTTGCAAGTCCCTCGAAACTCGCGTTGAAATAGCCCGAAAAACTGCGGGAATTGTATTCCATTCTTATTCTGTCGCCGTCGTTGCCGTAAAAGATTATGTCGAGCACTCCCTTCGGGAGATCTTTTATTGGGACGTCAAGTGAAAAGCCGTATGCCTTTGCAAGCGCTTTAAATTGCATCCCCGTCATATTGCCCGGGTCTATTCCCCAACCGCTCGCCTTGATTGCCCCCTCTCGGAGAGACTTGTTCCAATCTGTGACGAGAAGATTCGTGTCAATTTCGGACTTGAACCCCAACCCGTCGCACTCGGGGCAAGCGCCCTGCGGGCTGTTGAACGAGAAGAGCCTCGGCGCGAGTTCCTCAAAACTGAGGTCGCAGTTCGGGCAGGCGTATTTGGTGGAATAAAGCACTTCCTCTCCGTCGAAGTCCGCAATTACAAGCCCTTCGGCAAGTTTCACGGCGTTCTCAATCGAGTCGACGAGTCTGCGCTCGACGCCATCCTTGACGACTATGCGGTCGATGACTACGCTGATCGTGTGCTTTATGTTCTTGTCGAGGTTTATCTCCTCGTCAAGCGTATAGTTTATGCCGTCCACTCTCACACGCACGTAGCCTGCGCGTTTGAGTTGCTCGAATTCCTTCCTGTATTCTCCCTTTCTCAGCCTTGCGATTGGCGCGAGAATTTGCACCTTTGCGCCCATTCTCGCCATAATCTTGTCCGCGATTTGGTCGACGGTCTGCTTTTCGATGAGTCTGCCGCACTTTGGGCAATGCGGTCTGCCGATGCGAGCATAGAGCAAACGGAGATAATCGTATATCTCCGTCACCGTGCCGACGGTTGAACGCGGGTTGTGCGACGTCGTCTTTTGGTCTATCGAAACCGCGGGAGAAAGCCCCTCGATATAGTCGACGTCAGGTTTTTGCATCTGCCCCAAAAACATACGAGCGTACGACGAAAGGCTCTCGACGTAGCGTCTCTGCCCCTCGGCAAAGATGGTGTCGAAAGCAAGCGAAGACTTTCCGCTTCCCGAAAGCCCCGTGAACACCACGAGTTTATCGCGCGGAATTTCCAAATCGATATTTTTGAGATTGTTCTCTCTTGCGCCTTTGATAATAATTTTATCCATGGTCTTAACTTAATTTTTTGATTTGTCTTTTCAGTTCGTTCAACTCGTCACGTAGGAGTATTGCCTTCTCGAAATCGAGTTGTGCCGATGCGGTTTGCATAAGTCCTTTCAGCCGTTCAATCTCCTGAATCATATCTTTAACTGACAAATTCTCGTGTTTAACGTCCTTTTTGGTGATTTCAAGCGAATTCTTGATGCTGCTGACGATGGTCTTCGGCACTATGCCGTTTGCCTTGTTGTAAGCGTCCTGAATTCTGCGACGGCGATTGGTCTCGCCGATTGCGGTCTTCATACTGTCCGTCATATTGTCGGCATACATCACGACTCTGCCCTGCGCGTTTCTTGCGGCGCGACCTATCGTTTGGATGAGTGCGGACGCGCTTCTCAAAAAGCCCTCTTTGTCCGCGTCCAAGATCGCCACGAGTTGCACCTCGGGGATGTCGAGACCTTCGCGCAAAAGGTTGATGCCGACGAGCACGTCAAACTCACCTTCTCTGAGCCCGCGCACGATTTCTATGCGCTCTAAGGTGTCTATGTCGCTGTGCATATACTTGACCTTTATGCCCACCTCTTTGAGATAGTCCGTCAGGTTTTCCGCCATTTTTTTCGTGAGCGTGGTGACGAGCACTCTGCCCTTGTTTGCCACGACTTTGTTGATTTCGCCGATGAGGTCGTCAATCTGTCCGTCAATCTTTTTGACCTCAATCTCGGGGTCAAGCAGTCCCGTCGGACGGATAATTTGCTCCGCCACGTCGTCCGCGCGGTTGAGTTCGTACTGCGCAGGCGTTGCGGACATACACACGACTTGGCGTATACGGCTGTCGAACTCCTCCCAAGTGAGAGGGCGATTGTCGTAGGCGGACGGGAGACGGAAACCGTACTCGACGAGGTTGGTCTTGCGCGCCCTGTCGCCGTTGTACATACCGTGAATTTGAGGTATCGTCATGTGGCTCTCGTCAATGAACGTGATGAAGTCCTTCGGGAAGAAGTCAAGGAGAGTATACGGCGCTTGCCCTATCTCCCTGCCGTCAAAGTAGCGGGAGTAGTTTTCTATACCGCTGCAATAGCCCATCTCCCTTATCATCTCGACGTCGTAGTTGACTCTCTCGTCGATGCGCTGAGCCTCCAAGAGTTTGCCAAGGCGGGTGAAGTATTCCACGCGTTCGGCTTTGTCCTTTAATATTCTGCCCAAAATTTCCTCTTTTTCACCGCTGATGACGTAATGCGTCGCCGGGAAAATAAGGGTATGCTTGAGTTCGTCTATAATTTTGGACGTCGTGCCGTCAATCTCGCATATACGCTCTATCGTGTCTCCGAAAAACTCTACGCGAATCGCAATCTCGGAATTGCCCGCCGGAAAGATGTCCACCGTGTCCCCGCGCATACGGAAGGTCGAACGCACGAAATCGAAGTCCGCGCGCTTGTATTGGATGTCCACGAGATTTCTCGCAAGTTCGTCGCGGTCTATCGTGTCCCCTTCCCTTAGAGATATGCACTGCTTGAAATATTCCGTCGGCGCGCCGAGTCCGTAGATGCAGGACACGGACGCCACGACTATCGTGTCCTCTCTCTCGCACAAAGAGGCGGTTGCGGAGTTGCGAAGTTTGTCAATCTCGTCGTTGACGGACAAGTCCTTTTCGATATAGGTGTCCGTACGAGGGATGTACGCCTCCGGCTGATAATAGTCGTAGTAGGAGACGAAAAACTCCACCCTGTTTTTGGGGAAAAATTCTCTAAGTTCGTTGCAAAGCTGAGCCGCAAGCGTCTTGTTATGCGCTATGACGAGAGTCGGCTTTTGAATACGCTCTATGATATTTGCCATAGTAAAAGTTTTGCCCGAACCTGTGACTCCGAGCAAAACTTCGGTATTAAATCCGTTTTGAAGCCCTTCGACAATCTTGTCGATTGCCTGAGGTTGATCCCCCGTCGGCTTGTATTTTGAAACGAGTTCAAATCTCATTTGTTTTGGAAATAAGCGATGAGAAGACGTATGCCCCAGCCGACCAACGCGCCGACGGTTGCCGTACACATTGCAAAGACAAGACGGAACATAATGTTGCTCTTGAACGCACGTTCGACGCGGGCAAATTGAAGTCCTTTTTTTTGCATATTGATACAATAGACGAGCTCGCCCTTTCTGTCAGACATCGTGAGGTCGAAATACTCGTCGATTTCGAGGTTGCGAAGCGTCGTTTCGAGTTCGTTTTCTTCGATATCTATGTCGAGCGGAATTTGCTCGAATATATCAATAGGCGTGAGAAGACAAGCCCCTCCCTGTTTTTCGGCTTCCTGATACACTACGCGCATGACCGCTTTTTCTTTTTTTGTGAGAACGTGTTGTCTTTCGAGTGCCATAATTCACCTTATAGAGCAAATTTGATAAGTACGATAGCAACCGCCGCGACTATCGCGCTGCCGAGCAGTCCGCCGAGAAACGCCATAAGAAAGACCACGCCCTTCTTTATGGGTTTGACGGGTTTTTCCGTTTTGGTCTCATAGGGGACTCTCTCGGCTTTCTCTTTTTTCTCAACGCGCTTCGCGGGTTGAGACACGACCTCGGCTTCCTCGAAACGCTTGAGCGTGAGAATGCAGTATTCGTCAGGAGTAAAATACTTGACGTTTACGTAATCTCTGTCTTTGAGGTCGCGAACGATTGAGGAGAGTTGCACCTTTGAAAATTGCTTGTCCTTTGGCAATCTCTCGAGCACCTCGTCCGCTTCAATGATTTTGTAGACGTCGTCGTCGCCCGTTATCGAGCGGAGTACGTCATATACCAGTTGACTGTCGGGATTTAACACTTGTTGCTCCTTTGTTCGTCAGTTTGAAATTGTTGTCCCGATGCTGCTCGGGTTGAACGTGTTTTTTATATTTATCTTTATTCCCGCTATTTGGGCGGGATATACCGCGTCTTTGTGCAAGACGTTCGCTCCGCTTTTTGCGAGGTCGAACATCTCGTCGTAAGTCAGGTTTTCAATGAATTTCGCGTTTTTGTCTTTGCGCGGGTCCGCCGTGTACACTCCGTCCACGTCCGTCCAGTTTTCATACACGTCCGCGCATACGGCGGCTGCGACGAGCGCGCCGGTTATGTCCGAACCTCCGCGGGAGAAGGTCTTTACTCCTCTCTCGTCCGAGCCGTAAAACCCGGGTAAGACCGCTCTTTTAAAACCTTTGAGCGTACTGCTCAAATTGTCTATCGTCTCGTCGAGCGCAAGGTCGTTCCCTTTAAAGCGTACGAGTTCTTGCGTGTCGCAAAACGAAAACCCGAGTTTTCTCGCGAGAATTTTCGCGGACAGATATTCACCTCTCGACGCGACGAAGTCCTCGCTCGCCCCGCCTTCAAGTTTTTCCTTCAAATCGTCAAGTTCCGCCTGAACGTCAATATCGACTTCAAGCCCGCGACAAATCTCGAAAAACCTGTCCTGCAAGAGGCTCAAAACTTCTTTGAAGTTTGAACCCTCGTCGAACACTCTTTTCAAGCGATACAAGAGGTCGGTGACTTTTGCGTCCTCTCTTTCTCGCTTGCCGGGTGCGGACACCACGATATAACGTCTCGTATCGTCCGCGAGTATTATACTTTCAACTTGTTTTATCGTCTCGGCGTTTGCCATAGACGTTCCACCGAATTTGCATGCCTTCATATTATCCCCATAAACCTATGGTTTATAATATGAATTTCAGCTCGTTTGCGTGTGGAGTTTATTTTACCTCAAAACCGCTCGGTTGGAAGAGATGCAAACACACCTTTCAGTTTGTAAAACCGGGATATTTGGATGAACTGCAAGAAAGGTGCGTACGCGAGCCGCCTAATGTACAAATACGTACATGACGGTGAGCACCCGCAAGCCTGACGCAGCAGGTCGCCAAATAGCACGGTTTTAGATGTCGAAGCGGTCCTTCCTGCCAAATCTCTTCTTCTTGCTGTTCTGTTCCGCACGTCTTGCTAGGGCCGTCGGGGAGATGCCGTATGCCTCTTCGATTTCGTCTTTCAACTTGTCCATCGTCATATAGCGTTTGATTTCGCCGTGTTTGACGACGGAGATGATGCCAGTCTCTTCGCTGACGACGATGGAGAGCACGTCCGTCTCTTCCGTGATGCCGATAGCCGCACGGTGACGAGTGCCCATCTCCTTGTTGACGTTGCGCTGGGTGAGCGTCAAGAAGCAACCCGCCGCCACGATCTTGTTCCCTCGCACGATGACCGCGCCGTCGTGGAGAGGCGCCTTTGTGTTGAAGATACTTTCAAGCAACCCTGCCGATATGACCGCCCCGAGCCGCGTGCCCGTGTCGAGAATGTTCTCGTGAATATCGCCGGGAGTGTCTATAATGATGATTGCGCCGACGTCCTGCTTTGCCATATCTTGGCAGGCGGTCAAAATCTCCGCCGTAGCGTCTCTCAAATCGTCGTCGCTAGTGTGAGTGTCCGCACTCTTCGACGTCGAAATCTTTTGGAAGATATTCTTGAAGTCGTTTTGATAGACGACAGCCGTCACTATCAAATTGAAAATGACCGCGTAGTGCAATATGTACTTGGACACGACGAGTATCGTCCCTCCGTTGAGTTCGGAGAGCACCATAACGAGCACCTCGAGCACGATTGCCGCAATCAAAAAGATGAACATCTTGACGTTGCGCTTGTACACGAAGAACGTAATCATAATCACGAGTATCGCGAGCAAGAGCAAGCCGTCGAGAATGGCGTAAAGGTTGATGTTCTTTACAAAGTCAACAAAATTGTATTGCATAAACTTCTCCCGAAATTATTGTTTCAAATATCGAACTCGTCAAAGACGTTTCCGTCTCCCGAGTTTTTGTCGTTGTCGTTGCCGTTTTGAGAGTCGCCTTGACGAGCGTCGTTCGGCTCTTCAAAACCCACGTACGTATCGCGCACGTCGTCGCGCATAGAGTACGGGTTGTTGGGGTGAGCGTCGAAATAGTCTCCCCTTGTGTTCGGGTCCTGAAACCCCTTTGCTTGCTTTCGCATAATCTCGCCGAGCACGACGGCGATAGTGACGAAAACCGCGTAAAGCGACAGCGCGAGCGCGCTTGCCACAATCTGCAATTCGTCTCTGACGAGAATATATCCCGCGACGTCGGCAAGGGCGCTGTTGACGAGAGCAAGAAACTCTTCATCGTCAAAGACGATGAGATACAGCGCGTTTTGCAAGACCATACCGAGCCCGAGGACGACGAGATACACGGTTGCCCAAAGGCGGAAGGAATTGTATTTTTCGACTGGGTTCAAATTGTAGCGTCTCGCGAACACGAAGAAGAACATAACCCCGTACGCAACGGTGAGCAGAAGCGGAGAGAGTATCGCGGACGTGATGACGTACATGCGCGGGACGAGAATGCAGAACGCTTCGACTATTCCGCAGACGAGGCGCACCGCCGCCGTAAACGCCATAACCGTATAGACGAAATCGTTTCTCGGTATCGCGCCGACGTAGCGTCTTAGGCCAATCGAATAGACTATCATCGCCAAGAAATAGCATACTACCGCGGGAATCGCGCCGTCTATAAAGATAGCGCGCAAAACGGCGAGTATGGCACTCGCGCGAGTGATGCTCTCCATCTCGATAAAACTCAAATATATTCCGTATACGTTCGCAACCAACGACGCAACGATAAGCGACGCCCAAATGAGAGCATAATACTTTCTGTCAACAATGTTTTTTGCCATATATTCTCCATAACTCATAGGCAAAGCCTATGAGACAAAGGTCAAATGATGAGCAGTTGCAACACTGCCTCTTGAAGCGCGGAGGCTTCAAGCCTTTTGCCGGACAGCACGTCGCATTGGAGCGAATGCAGATAGTCAACGCATTTTTTGAGACGAACTTGAGAATACTTGCTTGAGGTCTTGCGGAGATAATACACCGCGCCCCCTTTCATGCCGAGCATCTTGCCGAGTTCGTCGTTGGTCTTGTCCTTGTTGAGTTCTGCGTGAAGCATTTTGCGGTACTTATCGTAGACGAGGTTCAAAATCGTCACTCCGCGCACGCCGTTTGCAAAGAAAAGATTCGTGATTTCAAGAGCCTTGTCGCCGTCCTTTTCGGCAAGTGCGTTCGATAGTTCGAAGATTTGATAGTCGATATCGGGCACGACCATTTCCTCTATGTCGGCGACGGTTATCGTGTTCGTCGCATAGGCTTTTAATTTGTTGGTCTCGCTGACTATTCTCGCCATACTGCCCTGCGTGCGTCGTATGAGTTCCTCACAGGCGTCGCGGGAAATGGGCACGGAGGGTTCAACCGCCAAAATCTTGTTGATTTCAAACACGAGTTCCTCGTCTTCAAGACGAGAGCAGTCGACAAGCGTGGCTTTTTTCTGTTTGAAAACCTTGTTCGCGTCCCCGTCCACGCTCACTATGAGCACGGAAGTCGGCGACGGCGATTTGACGTATTCCTCCACAAACGCTCTCAGTTCTTCCGAGGTCTTTTCGTCCGCCTCATACGCCACGACTCTCACGCTGTCGAACATAGGATAGGTGTCAAGCGCGTCCTTCAAGTCGTCGACGGACGTATCGCTTGCGAGCTTTGAAAAGTTGAAATCGGCATAATCCCTGTCGAGCGCGCCGAAAAACTGTTTGAGCACAAGTTCCTTGAGATAATCGTCTTCGCCCGCGACGATATAGAGCGGCGCAAATTCCTCTCCGCCGTTCAACACGCTTTGAATATGATTTTCAAGTTCGACGTATCTCAAAACTGCCTCTTTCCGCTCTCGTACGCGCGACGAGGCGCGCACCGCGCAAAATCGTATATATTATGATAGCACTTATTCGTTTGTATGTAAAGCGAGAATGCAAAATACAGTTGTATTTTGACCTTAAAACCCAAAAAAATAACAAAAACGAAGATTTTCCCTGGGTTTTAAACCCGCGCTAAAAAAACGAAAGTTCACTCCTTCAACCCGCTTTTCGGTGAAAAAATCGAAAAACAGAATTTGAAAAAGTTGACTACTCTCGACTTTTCGTATATCATATCTGCGTTATGGCGTACAAGATTGCGTATATCAAGTCAAACAAGTTTTTAAGCGTCAACCCCGCAACCGAATTTGCGAATTTTGCGAAATCTAACGGGGTGGATTTTTGCGTGGAAACGATAAACGCGAGCGAAATTTCGTCGGTTTCGCACCTGAATTCTTTCGACGCCGTCGTGGTCGGAAGTTTTTCGGACGTGGCGGAAAAGGCCGCTACCGATATTGCAAAAAAACTAAATCTCTATGCGAAGTGCGCGTTCAAACCTATAAAAAACTCCCGTTCGGCACAAAAGGACGTGGTTTTGGTGACGGACGTAGCAGAGGAAACGCACGACGAATTTGCCTTCAACAAGGACTTTGGCAGAGAGACTTTCGACACGCTTAGATACAGCGAACTCGAAATCGAGCGCACCGCAAGAATAGCCTACGAACTTGCCGAGACGAGAAACGGCAAGCTTACGCTTGCGGACACCTCCGCCCCCTTAAAAACCGCGAATTTGTGGCGCAAAATCGTGAGCGACATAAACGAGGACTATCTTTCAGTTCACCTCGATTTTGAAAGAATGTATACGACTGCAAGTAAACTCTCGACGTCTCCTTGCGAATACGACGTGATACTTGCGATGTCCACTCAATTCGACGCCCTGTCCGGAGTGCTCGACACTTTCAGTCCTTTGGGAGACGGGACGGCGACAGTCGCGTATCTAGGCGAAACGACCGTTGGAGTTTACGGCACGGAACGCCCCGCAACGTTCAACAGATATTTCGATTTTTTGGCGATTGAAAAGATGCTCGAACACTCCTTCGACCTGCCCGCTCTAAATGCGATTTGGAAGGATCAAATCGGTAATCTAACCGAATAAAATTGAAAAAATAAAAAACAAGCCGACCGTAGTGTCCTGTGCGCCACGGTCGGCTTTTTTGTCCTAAAAGATCAGTTGGCGTGCTCCTCGATATACGCGACTACGTCCTTTATGCGTTGAAGTTTCGGGACGTCCTCGTCGTCGATGACGATTCCCCATTCGCTCTCGAGGTTCATAAGCATCTCGACGATGTCGAGGCTGTCCGCGCCGAGGTCTTTGATAATATCGCTTTCGGGAGTGATTTTGCTCTCGTCGATATTCATTTGCTCTGCAATCAATGATTTAACTTTATCAAGTACCATATTCGTACCCTCCGATTTATTTACTATTTTGTCGCTATTCGATAGCGTTTATGTCGAGTTCGTAGGCTCTTATACTCTGCGGCTCCGCGCAAATGCAGGCGTGATAGCCGTCGAATACGTCGAAGTGCTCAAAGTGCGCGTCCCCGGGAATTTCCTTTCTGAAACCGCTTATTCCTTCTCCCGTGAATTTGAGATAGCTTTCTCTTTCCGTCCACTTTTCAAAGAAGTCCTGTTCGTCCTCCGCGTCTATGAAGTCGAACTTGGCAAAATCAATTTCTCTCACCTTCTCGACGTCCACCCCTATCGGCGCGTGCGAAATGCCGACGAGCATAACACCCTCCGAGTGCGAAAGGTTGAAATAGGCGTCGTCCGTGTCAAAGCGAGGTTTTGCGCCCTCCTCCCTCACGATTTCAACCGTGGCGGGGAGTTCGTTGCCGAGCGAGGTCATAATACTGCGATAGTGGGAGTAGCAGTATTTGATGAATTTGTCGCTATCGCATTTGCCTTTTGCAAAAAAGAGTATCATTTTTTCGTGCGGTCATATATATATTTGAGCCCTTTGAGCGCGAGTGCGCGGTCTACGATATCTATGATATTGGGCTCGGTGTTTTCGACGAGTTCGGAAAGACCCCCCGTCGCTATGACCTTTGCCCCTTTCATCTCGGGGAGAGCCTTGTATTTTTCGAGCATATACTTGACGAGTCCCGTATAGCCAAAAATTATACCGCTCTGCATACAGGTCTTTGTGGACGTGCCGACTATGCTTGCAGGCGGAGTAAGTTCGATTCTCGGGAGTTTTGCCGCCGTCGTCACGAGCGATTCGGTTGCGGTCTTGATGCCTGGAGCGATTGCCCCGCCGATATACTCGCCGTCCTCGGTCACGAGGTTGAACGTGGTGGCAGAACCAAAGTCCACGACGATAACAGGTCCGCCGTAGAGATGATACGCGGCAGCCGCCCCCACCATTCTGTCCGAACCGAGTTCCGCGGGGTTGTCGTATTTGAGTGATATACCAAGGTCGGTCTCGTGATTGACGGAAAGCGGATTTTTGCCCGTATAGAAACGGCACATATGCTCTATCGTATAGTTCAGTGCGGGCGCCACAGATGACATCACGCACGCCTCGACATCCTCAAAACTTATACCTTTTTGAAGAAGCAGGTCGTATATCACCATGCCGTATTCGTCCGCCGTCTTGCTCGCGGCGGTAGATACACGCCAGGACGCCACCATATTGTCGCCGTCAAACGCGCCGATTTTTATATTGGTATTGCCGATGTCAAGAGTGAGAATCATGGTTTTCAACCACCTTGATGTTTCAGTAATGTTTCAAACGGCAGCACATCTGTCGTTCAATTTTTTATTATACCAAATCGCCCGCGCTTTTTCAAGTGATATTTCAAAAACAAAAGGGCGATGCCGATTGACATCGCCTTTTTTCTTCTACTCGTGTAGATTTTTAGATACTTTTAAACTGCGTGATTGAGATGAGATGCACGCAAATCAACAATGCAAGTCGCTCAATCACGCGGTTTTGCTCACTTGCAGCCGCAAGGGGTATTATTGCCACAGAGGCAATTGAGGATGAGGATGAGCCAGATGATGTCGCATCCGCCCATACCGCAGAAATTCATGCCACCGAAGCAATTGAGCAAGAGCAAGAGATAGATGATGTCGCAAGTGCCACATCCGTTGTTCGGACCGCCGTTTGTAAAGAAGTTCATTATGTACCATACCTCCTATTTTATTCGGGCTGTTATTCCCTAATTTAACTTACGCACACAAGTGACAATTGGTGATATATGAGGGCAAATTCAAATATACTTTTGTGTGGAACACTTGAAACGGATGATAGGTATGACGGTGGCTCTTTTTGCGACGTTGCTTGTTGCAGGACTGTCGTCATATTGCTTCAAAACCGACTTTATATGGTACAATTCACTTGAAAAACCTGCGTTTGTGCTGTCATCGGGTTATTGGAGTTCGTTTGTTGTAGTATCCTATTTGTCGGGAATTTTGTCCATAACGCGCCTTGTCGAGCACAAACATATTTTCCCGTCAATGATATTCTTTGCCGTGCTCGGCGTGTTTGTAATTCTGTTTGTATATGCCTTTTTCACTTTAAAACACGTTCTGCTCGCATTCGTGTTTATTACAATCGTACTTGCCTTCGCATATATTCTTTTCGTGCGGTTTTTGACAAAGGACGTGACGCTTGCCGTCATTTTTTTGCCCATACTCCTTTTCAACGTATATGCTTTTATATCAACGCTTGCCATACTTATGGCAAATTAATTCAAACCGCAAAAATTGTTTGACAATGCTATTCCAATAATATATAGTTATTTGGAAATAAATATTTTGGTGCACTATTCCAAGTGCATTCAAAGGAGATTTTTATGGCAGAACTCACAATGGACAAACTTGTTGCTCTCGCAAAAAACCGCGGATTTGTGTATCCGGGTAGCGAGATTTACGGCGGACTCTCAAACTCTTGGGATTTCGGCCCTCTCGGCGTTGCGCTCAAAAACAATATCAAAGCCGCTTGGTGGAAGAAATTTGTTGTTGAAAACCCCTACAATGTGGGCATCGACAGCGCAATCATCATGAACCCGACAACTTGGCAAGCGAGCGGACATATCGGCGGTTTTTCCGACCCGCTTATGGACTGCAAATCTTGTCATGCTCGCCACCGCGCGGACAACCTCATTGAGGACTATATGGCAAAGCACGGCATCGACGAAAACATCGCCGGCTGGACAAACGAGCAGATGGAACAGTATATTGCCGAACACAAAATCCCCTGCCCAATCTGCGGCAACAGTGATTTTACAGGCGTTCGCAAATTCAACCTTATGTTCAAAACCTTCATCGGCGTCACAGAGGACAGCACTTCAACCGTCTATCTCCGCCCTGAAACAGCACAAGGTATTTTTGTCAACTTCCGCAATGTCCAACGTACAACCAGAAAGAAAATCCCGTTTGGAATAGGGCAAATCGGCAAGAGTTTCAGAAACGAAATCACCCCGGGCAACTTCATCTTCCGCATCCGCGAGTTTGAGCAGATGGAACTTGAATTTTTCTGCAAGCCGGGCACCGACCTTGAATGGTTCCATTATTGGAAAGACTTCTGCCACAAATGGCTGCTTGACCTCGGCATGAAAGAGGACAAACTTCGTCTTCGCGACCACGAACAAGAGGAACTCGCTTTCTACTCCAAAGCCACGACGGACTTTGAATATCTCTTCCCGTTTGGCTGGGGCGAACTTTGGGGCGTTGCCGACCGCACGGACTACGACCTCAATCAACACATCAACACGAGCGGCAAGGACCTCAGCTATATCGACCCCGTCACCAACGAAAAGTACGTCCCGTACGTCATCGAGCCGTCTCTCGGCGCGGACAGAGTGCTCCTCGCATTCCTCTGCAATGCCTACGACGAAGAGGTAGTCGGCGAGGGAGATACGAGAGTCGTCTTGCACTTCCACCCGGCACTTGCTCCTGTCAAAGTCGCAATCCTTCCACTTCAAAAACAACTCAACGAAAAAGCTGAAGAAATCTATACAACACTTTCCAAACACTTCGCCTGCGAGTTTGACGGCTCCGGCTCTATCGGCAAGAGATACCGCCGCCAAGACGAAATCGGCACTCCGTTCTGCGTGACCGTCGACTTCGACAGCCTTGAAGACGGTTGCGTGACAGTCCGCGAGCGCGACAGCATGGCGCAAGTGAGACTTCCCATCGACGGTCTCGTCAAATACTTTGAAGAGCAACTCGCCTACTAATCAAAAACCACAACAAAAAACCGCTTCAAGCGAAGCGGTTTTTATTTTGTCTTTTCCAATATAATTATAAAATAATTATGCTGTCGTGAAACTGCTCTTGAAAGCGTATCGCGTCTGCAATCTCTTTTTCCGTATGCTTTGCATCGGTATATGACGCCACCCACTTGCATTCGTCGTCGTCAAAGCGGTGCACGACGGCAATGACCGTCGCATCGCACTTTTCAAGCGGAAAATCTGCGTCCAAGACGTAAACGTCTTGCTCCTCGCCGTCTCCGCCCAAAAGCCCCGCGATATAGCCGTAGTTTATGGGATAAATGACGTTCGGGTGCTTGGGGTGTTCCGCGCCTATCGGACGGTCCATCGTCACAGTCGCTTTTTTGCCGATAATCGCCGTGTATTTCTCTTTCAACTCGTCCGTCAGCGGTGTAAACATACTACTCGTCAAACCTCGCGCCCTGCTCGTCGACCTTGAGCATCAACGCGCACTCTATGCGCTTTTTGAAGAGGTCGCAACCGTATGGATATACGCCGTTCACGTCCCCCGTCGCGTTATACGCGTTTGCCGCGCATCCTCCCGAGCAATAGAGCCTTGCCCAGCATTCGTCGCACTCCTTGCGCGAATAGGCGTTGCATCTCTTGAACTTGTCGCGGATGTCCGTCCTCACCACGCCCTGCCAGACGTCCCCCATGAGGAAATCTTTGTTGCCGACGAATTGGTGACAGGGATAAAGTTCGCCCGTCGGCGTCACCGCCATATATTCCGTGCCGCTTCCGCACCCCGAAATGCGCTTGTAGATGCAAGGACCGCCCTCGAGGTCGAGCATATAGTGATAGAAAGTGAAAGGCTTGCCCGCCTTTCTTCTTGCAATCATCATATCGGCAAGTTTTTCATATTCTTTGAATATGATTTGTTTGTCGTTTTCGTCGAGCGCGTATTTGTCCGTCGGCGGACACACGACAGGCTCCATCGAGAGTTCGTTGAAGCCTAAGTCGAGCATAGTTTGAATATCGTTTGTGAAATCGGGGTTTCTGTGCGTGAACGTACCGCGCATATAGTATTTTTCACCCTTTCTCGCCTCAACAAGTTTTTGGAACTTCGGCACGATGATATCAAAACTCCCCACTCCGCCGATAGTCTTGCGGAAATGATCGTTGATTTCCTTTCTTCCGTCAAGGCTCAAAACCACGTTGTCCATCTCGCGGTTGGCAAAATCAATCACGTCGTCGTCGATGAGCATTCCGTTCGTTGTCAAAGTAAAGCGAAAGAGTTTGCCGTGCTCCTTCTCTATCGAGCGAGCATAGGCAACGATTTGTTTGACCACGTCAAAATTCATGAGCGGTTCGCCGCCGAAGAAGTCGACTTCGAGGTGATGTCTCGTCCCGCTGTTTTCAACGAGGAAATCAATCGCGCGTTTGCCAACTTCAAACGGCATGAGCGCACGCTCCCCGTGATACTTGCCTTGCGAGGCAAAGCAATACTCGCAGTTTAGGTTGCAAGTGTGAGCCACGTGCAGGCAGAGCGCCTTGACGACGGTGTTCCTTTTTGCAAGCACGTCGACGGAAGGTTTGAACCCGTCTTCGCTGAACAGTTTGTGTTCGCGTTTCAACTCCTCGACGTCGGCTATGCAATCGAAAACGTCCTGCCTCGTCAGGTTTTGGCTCGCGTATTTCGACACGAGTTCGTCCGCTATCTCGTCCGCCGACTTTTTGCCGTACGACGAAATGACGTCGTAGGCGACGTCGTCAACAGAATGCACGGACGCGCTCGCCGTGTCCAGCACGATATTATAACCACCGAGTTTGAATTGATGTATCATAAGCCTTCTCACAAAAAACGCCTAAGCGAAACTTAGGCGGTCTTTGTCGATAAATTGAGTTGAAAGTTATTTGGAAACTTTCTCGCACTTTTGATTTGCTACACCGCAAGAAGTTTTGCAGGCAGATTGGCAGGAAGTTTGGCACTCACCGCAGCCGCCGTTTTTCTTGCTCTCATCGAGGTCGCGAGTTTTCAAGGTGACGATTCTTTTCATAGTAATGCTCCTTAAAATTTCATTGATGTATTTATTATAAAAACAAAAGCCGTCTTTGTCAACGAAAACCGACAAAACTTTCTTCAAAGAAGAAGCCGTCATTCCCTGACTACGGCGAGTTTTTTTGGAAAACTTTTGAGACTGCTCGCGACGTTTACGCCCGCTTCTTTCAATTCTATTATATACGCAAGCGTCTTTTCGTCGACGATTTCGCCCTTCACTACGATAGGCGCACCCGGCGGATACGCCCATATACTCTCGGCGGACACTCTGCCCGCTGAGTCGCTTATATTCATATATTCGAGGGTTAAACCGTCAATTTCACACGGGTTAAATGCCTTTTTGGGCAATTCATGCAAAACCGATACGTCAACACAAACTTGCTCGTTGCAAGACGTCGACGCTCTTTCGTCTATCTCTTTGACGGCTCTTTCGAGCGCCGAATACATAGCCTTCGTATCGCCTGCGCCCGTCATCGCTATCGCATAATTCTTGCTTGCCATTTCAAGCTCGATACCGTATTCGTCTCTCAATACGTCCGCAAAATCTACGCCCGAAAGATTTACGCCGTCAAGCAAAAACACGAGTTTCGATTTGTCCGTCGCAAAGATCTTTTCCCTACCTGCGACAGGCAGACGACTTGCGTCAAAGAGTTTAATTCTTTTTAGGCTCGCAAACTTCGCCCTCAAATCGTCGACGTTTCCCGCCCAGTTTTCAAGCACATTTTCGTTTTGTTCGACGTATCTCACGCACTCGTCGATAGAGGTCATAAGGACGTAGGACGGCGAACTCGTTTCAAAAATCGCAAGGCTCTCGTCCAGTCTTTGAACGTCCACGTCGTCGCTGCAAACGTGCAGGAGCGCGGTTTGCGTGAGGCTCGGCAAGGTCTTGTGCAGGCTGTTTACAACCACGTCCGCGCCGAGCGTTCTCGCGCTCTTTTCAAAGCCCGAGCAGAGCCCCAAATGCGCGCCGTGCGCCTCGTCGACGAACAGTTTTGCGCCGTGGCTATGGCAAACCTCTGCAATCGCTTGCACGTCCGAGATTATTCCCTCGTAGGTGGGACTTGTCAAGACGACGAGCTTTGCTCCCGTCCTTTCAAGAGCGGCTTTTACGTCGTCTGCCTTCACCGAACCGTAAACCCCGACGCTATCTATGGGTTCGGGCAAAACGTATTCGGGTTGGAGCCCCAAGAGTTCGATAGCGTTGAAGACGGACTTGTGGCAATTTCTTGCGACGACGACGGCGTCTCCGCGCCTTGTCAAAGCGCGCATCGTAGCCAAAACTCCGCAGGTGCTTCCGCCAATCAAAAACCTCGTCGCCTTGACGCCGAAAACGTCCGCTGCGTGTTGCATCGCAGATTTCAAAATTCCCTGCGCGTCGTGCAAGTTGTCCGTGCCCGCTATCTCCGTCACGTCGATTTCTCTGCCGAAGAGACCTTCAAACTCCTCGTTCCTCTTGTGCCCCGGCATGTGGAAGGGAATTTTGTCGTTTTTTTTCAACGCGGAAAAGAGCGTGACTTCGTCGCGATTATCCCTTGATTTCCCTATTTTGTTGCCGTCTTTTTTACTGCTCATAAGTTGATTATATCACACTTTTTAAAATTTGCTATGGAAATATCCGTTAAATATGTTATAATAATAAAAACAACGGATATCAGGCGCGATACGTATATGAAAAAAACGTTAGGCAAATGTTTTACGATACTCATAGTGCTCATCGTCTTGACGACGAGCGTTTTCGTGCTTGCGTCCTGCGACAAAAAGGACGACCTTTCCGTGAATTATATGGTCTCAAACGATTATGAAATAACCGTCACGGACTACCAAACGCAATCCGAACAAGGAAACCGCTGTTTCGCAAGGGTGTATCAACCAAAAGACGTCGCCCCAAAATACGGCCTTTTGTTTTTCCTGGGGACGTTTATGCGCGTCGAAAACTACGAGTATCTCGGCGAGGCGCTTGCAAAACAGGGCTACGTCGTGATTATTCCCAACTCTTTCTTGTCTTATTGGCAATACGACGATATCACTCTCCCCATAACGCAAAAGGCTTTGGAACTCTTCCCCGACGTAAAATTCTTCGTGGGAGGGCACTCGCAAGGCGGAGGCGCGGCTCTGCGCTATATCTGCGAAGATATGGACCACGTCTTGGGCGCGGTATTCTATGCCCCGCTACTCCTCTATAATACTCGCGAACTTTTAAAAGACGACTACGACGAGTATGACCCCGACGCAGACAAATACGTCCGCGATGAAAACGGCGAAAAGATAACCGTTTTCGACACGCTTGCAGACTCTACTCTGCCGACGCTCTTGCTCGAGCCGGACACAGACCGCGTGCTCACCGACGAAATAAAACAGGACGCGCGCGAAAGAATGCCTGAAAACGTAATACACTACGTCCTTGAAAACGCCACGCACGAAGGGTTTTCCTTGCCGCTTCCGACGCAAGAGGGGCAAGATGTAGAACTAACTGAGGAGCAAAAGACGCAGATTGCAAACATAATAAACCACACCCTCGATTTCTTGCAGATGACTGTGGCAAATCTTTGATAGAACGAAAAATCGAACAAAAAAATATGCGGACGATTCCGCATATTTTTTATTTGCACGCGAACGCTGTCCGCGCAACAGATATAAACACACAAAGTGTGTCAGTCGAAGTTTACGAGGACCTTGTTGAACTTGTGCGGATACTTGACGCACTCGTCCACGAATTTCGGGAAGTCCTCAAAGTCGATTTGATGGTCGATGAGCCCCTCGGTATGAATCGCCTTGTTTGCAAGCAGGTTGATTGCAGAGGACATTTCGCCGTCGCCGTTGCATACGCCGCGCATAACGAGTTGCTTCTTCAAAATCATATCCGTATCGACGGGTTGTTTTGCTTTGAGCACGTAGCCGGCCAAAATGATTTGCCCTTCGTTCTTTACGAGACGGAGCGCGGTGTTGAGCGGGACGCTCTCCCCCGCTATAATCGCCACTTCGCTCATCCTGCCGCCCGTGATTTGTTCGACCTTGCGCTCAAGGTTGTCGTAGGTGGGGTTGAGTGTATAATAGATGTCCCACTTCTCGGCTATGGCGAGTTTTTCGGCGTCCATATCCACGAGAATCGGCACCATCTGATAATAGGTTGCGAGTTGACCGAGAATAAGTCCGAGCGTACTCGCGCCCACGATGACGATATAGTCTCCCTTTTCCGAGTCGAGCGACGCGAACACCTTGTTGCCCATCGCGATATACTCTGCAAAAATCGCTTCTTCGTCCGAGATGCCGTCAGGAAGCGCAAATACGTTTTCCTGCGGGAGACAGGCGAAATCTTGCAAAAGTCCATCTACGTCGACGCCCATAGTCTTTATGGTCTCCACGCCGTGTTCAACCGCGCTAAGATACGGGCTTACGACGACGCGCGAGCCGAGTTTCAAGCCGCTGTCCTCGTCCGCTTCGCTGACGTACGCGACTGCGGAGTGCCCGGGGATGTTGAACGTGTGTTTTTCGTCGGCAAAGAACAAGAGGTCGGTTGAAGACATCGCAACTTTTGCGAGTTTGATTTTGACCTCACCGTCTTTTCTTTGCAGAACGGACTCTTCGAGTTTCACGTTTTTGAGATTTTCAATTTGCCATGCTTTCATATTTTGTTCCCAAGACAAACCTTTGTTTGTCTATATTATTTTATCACTATGAGAAATTTATTGCAATATAAATCGGACTACATTTCCAAAAATACTACTTATTCGCAATTTGGGCACAATAAAGCCACATCTGTATCTTTTTCCGCCCGTGTGTCGTCTGTGCGTCAAAATTTAGTCGCCGTTCAAGATTTGGAACATATTCGCAGGCAGCGGTTCGGGGGCGACGTCGCTGATGACGTGCTTTTGACGAGGGAAATGCTCCACTTTGTATACGAAGATATTTCTCTTTGCCAACTTACCGCCCAAGTGCTTCGCGGTTATTCCGCATTCCAAAATTGTGTCGTAGATGACTTGGCTCACTCCGACGTACACGTTTTCACCCTTGTGAGACAACAAGAAATCTATGAGCTCGTCGCGGAGCATAAACACGACTTGCAGGTTGCTTATCGTATAACCGCCGTGGCAGTGGTTGCAGTTTTGCAAAAGATACTCGTCGTTTTGAAGTCTCGTCTTCTTTCTCGTGAGTTCGACGAGTCCAAGAGGTGTCATACCTATCGTCGAGGTCTTCAATCTGTCATTTTTGAGCGCGTCCTTCAAGGTTTCGATGACCTGAGCCTGATGTTCCTCGTTCTGCATATCTATAAAGTCGATGACGACTATTCCGCTTATGTTTCTGAGCCTCAACTGCTTTGCGATGCAGACCGCCGCCGCGATATTCGTTTTGTAAACGGTGTCTTCAAGGTCCTTCGTCCCCGCGAATTTGCCCGTGTTGACGTCGATGACCGTGAGCGCCTCCGTCTTGTCGATGACAATGTACGCGCCGTTTTCAAGATACACGCGCCTGTCGCAAATGCGGTTTATCTGCTCGGACACGTTGAAGTGCGCCATAATATTGCGCTCGCCCTTGTAGACCTCGATGACCGCGTCGCCGACCTTGCCCTTCAACGATTTTGCGATGTCCTCGTCGTTTACGACGATTCTCTCCACGTCCTCGCCGAACGTATCGCGGAGCGCGCGGTCAAACAGGTCGCCCTCTTCGAAAATCAAAGATTTTCCCTTCGACTTTTTGAAATCTTCTCGAACCTGCTCCCAAAGCGCGATGAGGTCCTTTGCCTCCGCTATAATGTCCTCGTCCTTCGCCTTCTCCGCAGCGGAACGCACGATAAAGCCCATTCCTTCAGGGCACAAAGACGTGACAAGTTGTTCGAGGTATTCGCGCCTTGTTTGACACACGACTTTTCTCGATACGCCGATAAAACTTGAGGTGGGAAGCAACACGAGATAATAGCCGGGAAGCGTGATGTCCGTCGTAAGTCTTGCGCCCTTTTGCCCGAATTGGTCTTTGACGACTTGACACATAATCACGTCGCCAGGGGACACGTTGAGTTTCTTCTTGGGAGGAAGCGCTCCGAGCCCCTTGCTGTCCACGAGCGTCTCGCCCACGTACAAAAAGCCGTTGCGCTCGAGACCGATATTGACGAACGCGGCTTCCATTCCCGAAAGCACGTTCTCCACCTTGCCTTTGTAGATGTTGCCTACGATACCTCTGACCGCCGTCTTTTCAATCGAAAACTCAATGAGCTCTCCGTCTTCGACGAGAGCCGCCCTCGTGCAGTACGGCGTGTAGTCAAGTAATAGTTGTTTCATTGTTTGATCTATCTCTTTTTACGTTTTTTCAAATAATTTGGCTTCAAACGCCTGTCTCGAGTATCTTGAGATACTCGTCCGCCTCAACGAGTCCGTCTTCCTGTTTGAAGTATTGCGCCACCTTGACGATTGAAGTCGTCGACATATCTTCGCCGAACATATCGTTCAAAGTAGGAAGCAGTCTGTCGGGGCGCAGATTGGTATTGCCTGTTGCAAGTCGCAAAACAAGTTTGCCGTCGACATCGAACGCTCCGAAAATTTTGCCGGAAACCTCTTCCTTTACGATTTCGCCCTTTTTGGCGTACTCGATTTCAAAGCCGTTCGACAAATCTATCGGTCTGTACGCCGTCGGAAAGACGTAGTCGCAACAGACGATTTTGCCCTGCAAATTCGGGTTCTTTTCGCACTCGAAGACCTTGCTCGCTTTGAGCCCTTCCGCGCAAGATGCATTGTAGCGCGCAAGCAGTTCATCTTTTGACATATCCGCGTCGATTGCAAGATACTCCGCCTTCGAACTCACTCCAAGCGCAAGCGGTGCTGAAAAGAACAGGAGCGCGTGCGGACTGTACCCGTTTGAAAACTTTACGGGAATTTCCGCCCTGCGTATCGTCCTCGCCGTGTGTTTCAAGAGGTCGATGTGAGATATGAAACAGGCTCTGCCTGTTTTTTCGTACTTTAACACTAACATATCGTACACCGCCCGAGTTTGTTTGCTCCGCAGCCGTTGCACCCCTCACGGCAATTTTTGGTCGTGACGGCGCTATACGCAAGCGCGCGCTGAGCAAGCAGATATTTCTTGTTTACGCCCGTGTCGATAAAGTCCCACGGCAAAGGCTTTTCGGTGTCGATTGCACCCGTATAGTCCGGCATATCGAGTCCGCATTCTTTGAATGCGCGTTGCCACACGTCCCACTTGAAATGCTCCGTCCAGCAGTCGAATTTTGCGCCCAGAGCATACGCCTTTTCGATGACGACGGAGAGCTTGTCGTCTCCGCGTGCGAGCGCGCCCTCAAGCACGGAAGTCTCCGCCCCGTGATACGAGAAACTCACGCCTTTGACTGCGCGCAGTTTTTCTCTCAAATACATTTGACGACGGTGCATCTCTTCAAGCGAAATTTGCGCCTCCCACTGGAATGGAGTGCAGGGTTTCGGAATAAACACCGCGCAACTGACGGATATATTCAGCCCGCGTTTATGCCTCTTTTGATAGTATAGCCATTTTAGTTTTTTGCATATCTCGACAATGCCGTCGAGGTCCTCGTCCGTCTCGGTCGGGAGCCCCATCATAAAGTATAACTTTATGCTTTCATACCCCGCCTCGAAAGCGACCGCAATCTTTTCTATCTCTTCCTCGCTGACGTTCTTGTTGATGACGTCTCTGAGTCTCTGCGTCCCCGCCTCGGGCGCGAAAGTCAAAGAATTCTTTTTGACGTCCTTTGCCATCTCGGGTTTGAAACTGCTTATTCTCAGGCTCGGCAAGGATAGATTGACGTTTTTCTCTCTGCAAAACGCGGAGAGTTCCCCTTCGAGTTCTTCAAGTCCAGTATAATCGCTCGTGGAAAGTGAGCAGAGTGAGATTTCGTCGAAACCCGCGCTCTTTACCATCTCCTTTGCAAGATTGGCACAGCGCTCCGCACTGCGCTCTCTTATCGGGCGATACCAAAAACCTGCCTGACAAAATCTGCAACCGCTCGCGCAACCGCGATACAATTCGACGGTGGCTCTGTCGTGCACGGCTTCGATGTTTGGGACGAGAGGATGCTCCGGGTACGGTGCGTTTTCAAAATCGGGGATGACCGCCTTTACGACCTTTTCTCCGTTTTTGTGAAGAGACGGGACGTATGCGCCTTGCACGCCCTTAATTCTTTCCAAAATCTCAACTTTTGAAAGCCCCTTCTCTCTGCCGTCCGCAACGATTTTCAGTATTTCGAGGTCTGCGACCTCGCCTTCTCCGCAGACGATTACGTCAAAAAAGTCCGCGAACGGAGCGGGGTTGACGGAGCAAGGTCCGCCCGCCAATATAATCGGATACGACTCGTCTCTGTCCTTTGCCCTGAACGGAATGCCCGCAAGGTCGAACATATAGAGCACGTTCGTATACAAAAGTTCAAAGCCAACCGAAAACCCCACGACGGTGAAATCTTTGAGCGGTTTGCGGGTTTCGAGCGAAAAGAGCGGAATGGAGTTCTTTTTCATCTCCTCTCCCATATCTCCCCACGGAGCATAGCATCTCTCCGCCACGAAATCCGGCTCTTTGTTGATTATATCGTAAAGAATGGCAACTCCCAAGTTGCTCATTCCTATCTCGTAAACTTCGGGAAAACAAAAGCAAAAATCGCCCTTGCGCTCCTTGGTCATATCGGGAGTATTCCACTCTCCGCCGACGTAGCGCGCAGGCTTTTCGACCTTCAAAAGTATTGAACTGAGTTTATCGTCGAAACTTTGCATACTACATTACAAGGCAGGCTGCGCCGACGATTCCGGCGTCGTTTTTGAGCGTTGCGCACGCCACCTTGATTTTGGGGTTGTATTCCGCGCCGTATACGTTTCTCGAAACGTATCTTTGAAGCGGTTTTACGATATTGTCCCCTTGATTTGAAATTCCACCGCCCAAAATAAGCACTTCGGGGTAGAAGATGTTTGCATAATTGACGAGCCCGATGCCCAAGTATTTGAGATAGCGTTTTACGACGCTTTCGGCAACCTTGTCGCCCTGCTCCTTGCAGTCAAAGACAATCTTTCCGCTCACGCCCTCTTTTGCAACTCGCTGTGCAAGCAGGCTCTCGGGATGCTTCCTGCAGGCGTCTTGAATTTGGTTCATAAGCGCAGTCGCCGAAGCGTATGCTTCGAGATGTCCCTTCTTGCCGCAACCGCAAGTCGCTCCGCCAAGGTTTATCGTGATATGACCGCCCTCTGCGCCAGCAGAACGGTTGCCCGTGAGCAACTTGCCGTCGACGACGATACCCGTGCCGACGCCCGTGCCCAAGGTGAGCATGACGGTATTCTTTGCTCCCTTGCCCGCGCCGAACATAGTCTCGCCGAGCGCGGCGCAGTTTGCGTCGTTGGAGACCTTGACGTTCTTAATGCCCGTATATTCGGCAAGGAGTTTCGTTATCGGAGTATTCTTGAAATTTATGTTGCAGGAATATCTTATGACGCCCTTTTCATCGTAGACGGAACCGGGCGAGCCTATGCCCACACCAACTATTTCGTCCTTTGAAACGCCGCTCTCCTCAAGTAAGCCGTCAATCAAATCTGCGATGTCTCTCACGATTATCGTGTCCTCGGCGTTCGCATTCGTCTCGCAAGTCTTCTTTGCAAGAATAGCCCCGTCCTCAGTGACGACGCCCGCCTTTACGCTCATACCGCCTATATCAATACCAATATACTTCATAAAAACCTCAACCCGCGATACGCGGGTATTATTTTAGTAGAAGTATTTTATAACAATTATATGGAAAAGTCAAACGGAAAAAGGAGTTTTTAAAAACCCGAAAACACGGTAAAATACCTGGTTAGAATTACGGTTTTGCAATATCGTTAAAACTTTTTGACAATTTGTTTTTTAAAGACATCGCCCTCACGTCTTCCTCCGTCAAAGTTTTTATCACTTCGCCTTCGTCGTCCACGACCTCGAAGACAATCTCTTTGAGCGCGCTCTCGTGATGATAGTATCTGACGATTGGGGCGTCGGCGGAAATTTTGACGGTTTTTCTCTCCACGCCCAAGGAATAGTCCTTTGAAAGCGCGTTCAAAACGTGGATATAGGTCTCGTCCTTTGAGCCGAACGCAGCGCCGTAAAACAGGAATACTGCCATAATTCCAAGCGAAAAATTCACATTGAAAAAGAGCGTGACAATAAACCCCGCAAGCAAAACGATGCTGAACACCACGCCCAACACGCGCAATACCTTTATCGCTTGCAACTTGTTTTTGCTTAGAGACAGAATTATGCGCGAACCGTCGAGCGGGTAGCAGGGCAACAGATTGAAAATGCCAAGCGACACGGACGCAAACAACAAAAACCTTGTCGCGCCGTAGACGGACGGAAAGAGCCACCACACCCCGACGAGCAGAAGCGCAAAGACGAAATTGGCAAGCGGTCCCGCAAGTCCTATGAGCACGCCGGACGTCTTGTCGAAGTTTTCCTCGGCGCTCATCATCGCTCCGTACGGCATGAGGCATACGCTCTTTAAAACGAAACCACGCAGTCTTGCAACGACTGCGTGTCCCGTCTCGTGAACGACAAGAGCAATGAACACAAATAGAAAATTCATCCCTTGTCCCATCAATACCAAAATCAGTATAAATGCAAAGAACAAGGGATTAACTTTCAGTTTCATATCATAAAATGCCGTTTGTGATATTTGCAAACATTTGGCTCAGCGTATCGACAACCGTCGTTGCGCGGAACAAATTGGCAAAAAGAAAGCCGAGCGACACAAACACGCCGATTGCGACGGGGATGATCGCAACGTCCAAAGCGTCCAAACCGGACTGTCTTCTTCTCTTTTTCTTTTCAACCTTACTTTCGACAAACTCGTTTTCAGTGACGGTCACTTCAAGTTTTTTGTTTTCATCAAATTCCATAACTCACCTCACCGTACAATGTATTGCACACCCGTCCAAAATATGCCGTATGGTCAAAACTTCTTTTTGAAAGTCGTCTCAAAAGTGTTGATTTTGTCTGCGAGAGCGGAGATTTTTATCCCATATTTTCCGTCCTCGTTTTCAAAAATTTTGACGTCAATCTGTCCGCTCACGTCAAAATAGTCCTTGACGAGATGGGTGACGTCCGCCTGAAACGCCGTCATAAACCCGTCGCTGAGCCCGAGTTTGTCGTTTGTCAACATATCGCGTATGCGAGCGGAGACTTTGTCTTTAAATCTCATCTTCGCCACCACCTGCGTCTCGGCACTTCAACGTCCCGCGTGTTTTCTGCCACGTTTCGTGAAAGTGTGGCAAACGCTCGCTTGGACGGAGCAAAATCAGCAGTCTTGCCGAGTTGTTGAAAAACCGTGATATAATCGTCGTCTGGAATAATACCAATGAGCGTCGCGTGCAAAATGTTTGCCGTCTCCTTTGCGGACAACATCTCACCTCTTGCGATGAGATCAGCGCGCGTGCGGTTGACAACAAGCGCAACGTCCTTGAGCGGATAGGTTGAAAGTAGCCTCAAAACCTTGTCCGCGTCGCGTATGGCGGAAGCGGACGGCGTTGTGACCACAATCGCTTCGTCCGCAGACGACACCGCTCTGTGAAAGCCGTGTTCTATGCCGGCGGGACAATCTATGAGCACGAAGTCAAAAGTCTCCGCAAGGCTGTCCACAACGCCTCTAAACGCCTGTGCGCTGATGTCGGCGCTGTTTGCAGATGACGGAAGTATGCGCGCGCTCGTCTCAACGTCAAGCGCAAGCGCTTGAAAGGGACGACACCTGCCCGCCAGCACGTCGCTTATGTCGTAAACGACACGGTTTTCTATGCCCATTGCGACGTCAAGATTGTTGAGCCCCACGTCCCCATCCACAAGCACGACTTTGTAGCCGTCCGCACTCAGTTTTCTCCCGAGGTTTGCGGTTATCGTAGTCTTGCCAACCCCGCCCTTGCCGGAAGTTATCACGATTTTTCTCATAGTATTATTTTAAATGATGCAACAAAAAAATAGATGGCGGGTTTTGTCTGTTTCCGTCTTTTTTGAGCATAAAAAAACGCACTTAGTGCGCTTATTAAGGACTTGTGCGTGTTTGTCGAATTGTTAAAAACTCTTTTTCAATGTTTCCAACATATCTTGTATTTGAGAAATCACCGTTTTTCTGCTGTCCGACTCATAAAAATCATAATCACAACGCCCAACCAAATAGTCTATTGATACATTAAAAAAATCTGCCAACTTGATTAGCGCATAACTGTCGGGATTTGATTTTCCTGTTTCATAATTCGAAATCGTTCTTTGATCAATACCCGTTGCTTCAGCCAAATCTATTTGCCTCATATCTCTATCTTCTCTCAATGCTCTAATTCTATTTTCCATGACTATCACCATCCCGTATTTAAGTTGATTTTACCAAAATTTTGGTAAACAATATTGACACACTAATTATTTGCATATATAATCAAACCATACTAAATTTTTGGTAAAGGAGAGATGATAATGGGAATTGTTGCTGCGAAATGCCCATCTTGTGGAGCAAATTTGAATGTCGACGACACAAAAGACGCAGGCATTTGTGAAAGTTGCGGTACGGCGTTTATTACAGAAAAAGCAATAAACAATTATATTACTCACAACCACAACACAACCAATGTCGCAAATCAAACAAATATCTATTTGGATGAAAATTTGTTCGAAAAAGAAAAAAGGGAATGCAAATTGCTTTTGATGCTTTTGAACAAACTTGACTTGCAATATTTAAAAGAACAAGCGTTGAAAGTTCTAAGCGTCAACCCAGATAATTCTCTTGCAAAAATGATATATGATTGTGATTTTTGCGTAGAACAATATCAATCTTTGGTATTTTTGGGTTTTGATGAACAACCTTTACAACAGTTTATTGAAAAAGAAAGTGGAAATATTGATGTCGAGACAAGTATCACATTTTTAAAGGCTATACTATTAAAAGCGTCAACTGATACCAATATGGAAAAATTGATATACCTTATTTGTATAAATTTGGCCAAACAGAATCTTGACAGCAAAACCCTTTGTGAAACATATCAAACAATAGCAACTTTAATTGCAGATGTACAAAACATTAATCAGGTTCTCGCCTCTGCAAAACTTTCAAAAATAAACGGGATTGTTTCAATGATCGAAACCAAAACTTATTCCGCGATGGACAACTACGAGGCTGCTCAAAAACAAAACATTGCTATCTCCATGCTTAGATCTCGCCAAATCATTGCCAAGACATTTTGCGAAATAGTTAACGCTTCAAAATTGGATGACATCCAAAAAAATGACATCGTCTCTGATTTAATGTTTCTTATTGATGGGCACGTGGGTGAAAAGAAAAAACTATCCCCTGCTATATGGGCTTTTTTGATACTTATTGTCGTAATACCTGTCGTAGTTGCCATATACTTTTTGCTCATTAATCTCTAAGCATTTAAAACCGCTCAGTTCAGATGAGATACGCAAAAACAAAAAAATCGCCCCGCCTAATGTACTAAACCGTACATGACGGGGCGTATTTTTTGTAGTTGAATCAGAAGGTCGCACACTCCGTGTGATTTTAAAAACTTGTCTGCTTGGATGAATAACGCGACTTATTTTAATTATAAAACCGCGTGAGCGGGATGAGATGCGAGGAAGCAAAATAAATAACGCCACCCAATGTACAAAAACGTACATGGTGGCGTTTATTTGTTGTAGCTGACAAAGCAGGTCGCCCGCTCACACGGTTTTAGGCAAGTTTGACACCCAACATATCGGACAGAAGATCCCTATTATCAAAAAACTTCGCTCCGCCGATTGCAATCGCATTTTCGATATCTTCAAGAGGCGTGACCGGGAGTTCGAGCGCTTGTTCTATGTAATCGATGATGCCTGGGATATGCAGGGATCCGCCACTGATGAAGATGCCTTTGCGCAAAATTTCCGCGGAGAGTTCGGGCGGAGTCTGATTGAGCACGGACATTATGACCTCGATGATATCGTCGACAAGCGGAATAACCGCTTCGCGCATACCCTCCGCCGTGACGAAGAGCGAACGCGGAGTGCCGTCCTTGCTCCCACCGCTGACGGCATAACTGCCTTCGTCGTTGAGATAGAAGGAGAGCGCGGACTTTTTGAGTTTTTCCATCGTATAGTCGCCGATTTTGATGCCGTATTGCATATAGAAAGCATCGATAATGGCGTTGTTGAAAGCGTCGCCCGCGATATTGACCGAGCAACCCGTGGCGATGCCGTGATTGGTGACCGCCGCGATTTCCGTCTTTCCGCCGCCGATATCGACAAAGAGTCCGCCGATAGAGCCCGTGTAGGCGAGAAGCGAAAGCGGCGCTTCAACGAGGGTGACCTCGCTTATGCCCGCCTTCAAACAGCATTTTTCAACCGCGCGTCTGTCGGAATTTGAGGATGAAGAACAGATTGAGACGATTGCCTTGACTCTCGGCTTTATGACCGATTGCGGAAGAATACGTTTCAAAAAGTATTCGAGAAGCATAGCCGCCATCTCTTCGTCCACGACGATACCTTCCTTTATCGGGGAAATAATCTTTGCTCCGCCGAGCGACCCGTTCATAATGCTCTCCGCGCGGTAGCCTGCCTCGCGAATTTCGAGCTTATTGCGGTTGGACGTCGCGATAGCGATTGCCGGCTCGCGCAAGACGAGTCCTATGCCCCTTTGATATATGGTGATAAATTTGCTGCCGAGATCGACGGATAGTTCAACGAATGCCATAATAAACTCCCAATTTCTCCAGTATTTTCGACAATTTTTCCTTTGGAAGCCCTACGATATTCGTATAACTCCCCTTGTAAGTTTCCACAACCGTCTCGTCCTGAATGCCGTATGCGCCCGCCTTGTCAAGCGGACGATACGCGTCGACGTACTCGCGAATTTGCGAATCGGACAGTCGGTTGAATTTTACTTTTGACTTTTCCACGAACGTCTTGACCTTGCCGAGATACTCGACGGTCACGCCCGTGTAGACCGTATGCCAACAGCCGCTGAGTTCCTGTATCATTTGCACGGCGCGTTCGTCGGTCAGCGGTTTGCCGTAAACCTTGCCTCCTTTAACGACTATCGTGTCCGCGGCAATAACGACTGCGTCGTTCGCTTTTACTGCGTTTGCCTTTAAAAGCGATAGGCGTTTGACGAGTTTTTTAGGGTTGCTCTCAACGACGAGAGCCTCGTCCACGTCCGCGGGAACAACGTCAAACTCTATCCCCATCGCGCCGAGTATATCTTTGCGCCTCGGAGAGGATGAAGCAAGTATAAACTTTGGCTCTCTGTCGCCCATTTGCGGTATCAAAGAATTTCAAGATTCTTGCCGAACACGTTCTTGAAATCGCTTGCCGCGCTCATAGCGTCCTTGACTTCGAGAGAACAATCTCTGCCGTCTTCCGTCTCGGTCTTCACTATGACGCTGTCACCGAGCACGTCGCAGCTGATTCCCGTGACGACTCCGCTCATGCTGCGGTCAAAACTCTCCGCTATGCGGAGAATGACGGAAAGTTTCTTGATTGCCTCGACGTCCTCAAGGGTGAGCACGTCTTTGAATTTTATGAGGTCTTCCTTTGCAAACTCGACCTTTCTATGCCCGGACGCTACGAAAGACGCCACTATGATGTCCTTGTGCGGCACGCCGTACAGGTTGGAATTGAGAATGATATAACTCGAATGGAGTTGGTGATTGTAGTATTTGATTCTCATTCCGCTGTCGTGTAAGAGCGCGGCGATTTTGAGGACGCGGACGTACATTCTCGACATCTTGTGCAAGACTTTGAGTTGCTTGAAGAGTTGAATCGAGAGGTTGTAAACGTGCTCCGCGTGCGCGATGTTGATGTCGAAGTATCTCATCTGCGTATAGAGAGAATGCCCGAGCACGTCGCTCAAAGGTCTCTCGTTGACGCTTGGCACAGCATAGCGGAACATTGCGCCCTCTCTGAGTCCGCAACCGCTAATCGTAATCTTGGAAAACTCAAAACGCGAAAGCACGGCTTTCATTTCCGCAAGCGCGCTTGGGAAGATGTCCGCGCGCCCGCTCGACAAGCCCTTTATCTTCATCGTGCTGTCGAGGTCGAGTTTCCTTATCGTGCCGTAGATGTTGTCAAACTCAGCCATGGAAAGCTCGTAGTTGTGCGTCATATTGAACGGATATTTCTTTATCATACGGCTGATTCTGCCGAGATTTCTGAAAGAACCGCCCACTCCGACGAACGCGGTGTCAGGCTCGACTTGGTCAAGCCAAGTCACCTTATCTAGTTGTTCGCCGATGAACTCCTCTATCTTTCTCGTCCTCTCCTGCGGGTCGCAACCGTCGTTTTTGAAGAGGTCGGTGAGCGTGACCGCGCCGAAAGGCAAAGTCTCGTAGTGAATGAGGTTTCTGCGGTTGTAATAGATGAGATTGGTCGAACCGCCGCCCATCTCCATAATCAAGCCCTTGGGGATATCCATAGAGTTGATGACGCCTTGATAGACGAGCATCGCCTGTTCTTCAACGCTCAAGACCTTGATTTTGATGCCGCAGGTCATAGCGACTTCGTCGAGGAAACTCTTTTGGTTCTTTGCGCGTCTCACCGCCGCCGTCGCGTATGCAAAAATCTTATCGACGTGGTTTGCATCGCACAGACGACGGAACATCGTGAGCGTCTTTATCGTCTGCGCAATTCTTTGAGGTTTGATAAAGCCGTCCCAGTCCATATCCTGTCCGAGGCGCACGGTCTCTTTCAGTTCGTCGAACACGACGAAATAGCCTCCGTCAAGCACGTTGACAAGCACGAGACGCGCCGAGTTTGATCCGAGGTCGATAATTCCGATTTTTTCCATATATATCTCCTATTTGGCTTGCGCCGGAGCCCTTGCTATTTTGGGCAAAAAATTGATTTCGTTGTCTATGATAAAGGCTATGCCTTTTAATCTTCAAGTTTCTTTATACATTTCGCAGGACATTTGTCCGCGCAAAGTCCGCACCCTACGCACTTTGAATAGTCGATGTGCGGGAGATTGTCTATCATTTCGATAGCGCCCGACGGGCAGTTCTTGGCACAGAGTCCGCACCCGAGACAACCCACCTTGCAGATTGCTCTCACGTCCTTACCGCCACGCAGGCAGTTGGAGCAAGCGACGTACACTTTGGCGTCGGCGGGAATACGTTTTGTCAAAGCCTTCGGGCAAGCGACGATACACTTTCCACAAGTTATGCACTTGTCCTTGTCGACGACGGCATAGCCGTCCATGCCGACTTCGATTGCGTGCGTGGGACACGCGTCCGTGCACGAGCCCATGCCGAGGCACCCCCATTGACATTGTTTTCTTCCGCCTGCCAGCAGTTCCATACTGCGACAGTTGCCGTAGCCCATATACTCGTACTTGTCGACGGCGTTGTTTCCGCCGTTGCAGGCGACGACTATTCTCGTGGCTTGCGTATCGACTGTCACACCCATAATCTTGCCTATGAGTTTTTTGTTCTCCGCCGAGGTAGCGTTGCAAAGACTTACGTCCGCCTTGCCCTCGACGACGGCTTTTGCAAAGGCGTCGCAACCGGCATATCCGCAACCGCCGCAATTCGCGCCGGAGAGTTTCGAGCGAACCTGCCCTATTCTTTCGTCTTCCTTGACCGCGAGTTTCTTTCCGCAGAAGGCAAGCACGATACCGAACACGAGCGCAAGCACCAAGAGGACTACGGTTGACGCAAGGATGGTCATCGGATCTACGTTCATTTCACAAAGCAAAACCATATCTCCCTCCTTAGCCCAAGAGTCCGCCGAACGCGACGAACGCCATACTCATAATGCTCGCCGTGATGAGCGTAATCGGGAAACCTCTGAAAGGCTTTGGAACAAGTTCCAAGTCCATACGCTCGCGGATACCCGCAAGCAGGAGAATTGAAATCGTAAACCCGACGCCGCTGAACACGCCGTTCAAGAAAGACTGCAACAAACTTCCCGCTCCCGCGATACCGAACTCGCTGATGTTGAGAATGGCAACGCCGAGCACCGCGCAGTTGGTGGTGATGAGGGGCAGGTATACGCCGAGCGCAGAATAGAGCGACGGCATAAAGCGTTTCAAGACCATTTCGATAATCTGCACGAGAGCCGCGATGACGAGAATAAACGCTATCGTCTGCAAATACTCAATGTGGAATTTGACGAGCACGAGCTGAATAAGCCACGTGAATATGCTCGCCACGCCCATAACGAAGATGACCGCAAGTCCCATACCGAGCGCCGTATCCGTCTTTTTGGACACGCCGAGGAAGGGGCAAATGCCGAGGAATTGGCAGAGGACGAAGTTGTTGACGAACATCGCGCCGATAATCAACAGAAAGTAAGCCATTATTCTTCCTCCTTTGCGGGTGCGGCGTCGTTTTGCACGCCGTTCGCGCTCTCAACCGCTTGCGCCACAGCGAGCGCACGATTGAGTTTCGCTTCGTGTTCTTTTTCCTTTTTCTCCTTGCTCTTGTCGCTCAAATAGTTGACGAGCGCCATCAAAATTCCGAGCGTCAAGAAACCGCCTGCCGGCAACACGAAGATGCCGAGCGCGTAATCAGGGAGTTTATAATTCGGGAAAGCGTCCTGCGTTATGCCGAACTCAACGCTTCCGAGCGAGCCCGCGAAAATCGTACCCGCGCCCAATAGTTCTCGCACGAACCCCATAACGACGAGCGCTAGCGTGAAGCCGAGCCCCATGCCCAAACCGTCCAAAATGCTGTCGCCGACCTTGTTCATAGACGCGAACGCTTCCGCGCGGGCGAGAATGATACAGTTGACGACTATGAGCGGCAGGTATATGCCGAGCGCGCTGTACAGCGTCGGCACGAACTTTTTGAGAAGCATTTCAAGCATAGTGACGAAGGTCGCTATGATGAGCACGTATGCGGGAATTCTCACCTTGTCGGGTATCACTTTGCGAAGCAAAGATACGAGCGCGTTGGAGCACACGAGCACTATCGTAGCCGCAAGTCCCATGCCAAGTCCGTTGAAAGCGGACGTCGTGACGGCGAGCGTCGGGCACATACCGAGCACGAGCCTGAACGTCGGGTTGGACGTGAGAATACCGTTTTTGACAATGCCGAGTTTATTGCTCAAAAATTGACCTTTCATGCCGTCTCACCTCCCCTGCTTGCATACGCTTTCGCCGTGACGCGAATTGCGTTTACAACCGCCTTCGTCGTCTTAGTAGCGCCGGAAATATAGACGTTAGAGGCTTTTGCCTCGTCGCTTCCCGCAAGACTTGTCGTATCGACGCTCGAGAGCAATACGCCCTTGTATTGGTCGAGATTTTTTTGTTTCAACACCTTGCCGCCTATCGAGACGGTTTCGCTGTCGGAATAGACGAAGATTTCGTCGACTTTGCCGTCCTTCACACAGACGACGAATTCAACCGTACCTTTGTACGCTCCGCTCGCTTTCACGTAAAACGCGGTCACGTTGTCGTTTACTTCGTAAACGGCGTTGACTTTGCTCTTGTCGAGTTCAAGCGCGGTGTACTCGCTCGTGACGTTTGAAATGCTGTCCGCCGACACGTCGTACAGACTGCCCACCTTTTCTTTTATGGTGTTTTCGGGGTCGACGTACGTCACGTAGTTTATCGCGCCGAGAAGTACGCCCGCAACCGCCGCGATAAGCACGAGCACGAGAGCGCACTTCAAAATATCGTTCAAAGTCCTAACCTTCTTAGGCTTTTTTTCGGGAGCTGCAACGGTGTTTTGCTTATCTGTCGTTTCTTCCGTATTGGTCAAGGAGACTTGTTCTTCAGCCATTTTGCGCCTCCTTTTCCTCAGATTTTTGCTTCTTTGAAAAGACTTTTTTGAACCATTCGGCTATCTTTTTGCCGTTCGTTTCCCACTTGCTCTTTGCGCCGAAAGTGCAAGGCACGAGTTTTTCGAGGAGCGGAGTCACGACGTTCATAAGGAGTATCGCAAACGACACGCCCTCGTTCATAGAGCCGAATTTCCTGAATATCACGGTCAAAAGTCCCAACCCTACGCCGTAAATGCACACGGCGAGCGGCGCTTTCGGGGAGGTCGCATAGTCCGTCGCCATAAAGAACGCGCCGAACATAAGACCGCCGCCGAGAAGATACGTCCAAACGTATTCGCCGACGTACGGGCTGTTTGCAAAGAATATCGCGGTGAACACGACGACTGAGCCGATGTAGAGCACCGGAATTTTCCAGTCGATAACTCTCTTTATCAATAGATAAAGAGCACCGATGAGAATCGCGAGAGTGCTGACCTCGCCCGCGCTTCCGCCTATGCGTCCCAAGAACATATCGAGCGCGTTGAGACCTGCCGCAGGGTTCACGATTTCGCCCTTCGCCATCTTTTCGATTGCCTCTTTCACGCCCGCGAGCGGAGTCGCGCTCGTGATTTCAACGGGCAGATTGATATTCACCACGTTCTCAAAATAGGAGAACAGATTCATGCCGTTTGAGAGGTCGATGGGATAGACGAATTTGGTCATAACGCCCGCCCAACAAAGTACGAGGAAAATTCTCGCCGTGAGAGCGGGGTTCGCGAAGTTTCTGCCGATTCCGCCAAACAGCATCTTTACGATTATGATCGCAAAGAAACTGCCGACCATCGGCACGTAGAAAGGCACTACCGGCGGAAGATTGAGCGCGAGTATCATACCCGTGACGATTGCCGACAGGTCCTTCACGCTCTGCGGACGCTTCGTTATCAAATTAAACAGCCACTCCGCCGTGACGGCGCAACCGACGCTCAAAATCATTATGAAAATCGGGTATAAACCGTAAATCAAAAACGCGGCTATCGTTGCGGGAATGAGCGCGATGATGACGTCGAGCATTATCTTTTGCGTCGTAGTGTTGGACGTAATATGCGGGGATGATGAAACTATGTATTTTGCCATGTCATTTCCTCCCCTTTGACCTTATTTCTTTTTTGGCAAGGCGTATCGCCTGCACGAGCGGACGCTTTGCGGGGCACACGAAGGCGCAGGAACCGCATTCTATGCAATTCATAACGCCGAGTTTTTCCGCCCTTTCAAAGTCCTTTTTGACAACCGCCCTCTCAAAATCGCGAGGAAGAAGTTTCATAGGACAATGATTTATGCAACGTCCGCAGTTTATGCACTGCGTAGGTTCGACCTCGCTGAACAACTTGTGCGAGAGGAACAAAAGACTTGAAGACCCCTTTGCGGTGACGGGACGCAGATCCGCCTGCGCGAACCCCATCATCGGACCGCCGCTTATGACCTTGTTGGTCATACACTCGGGCACTTCGCCACGGAGAGTGTCGTATATGAAAGAGAACGGAATGCCTCCTCTCACCCAATAATTTCCCGCCTTTTCGACGCCGTCACCGGACACGGTCATCGCGCGCCTGTACAAAGGCTCGCCCTCGTAGACGGCTTTTGCAACCGAATATGCTGTATGCGTGTTGGACACGACGCAACCGACTTGCGCGGGAAGTCCGCCCGCGGGAACGACTCTCTTCGTGACGGCATAGATGATTTGCTTTTCCGCGCCCTGCGGGTATTTCGTCTTGAGCGGAACGATTTCCACTCCGCCGTTCGCCGCTTCCTGCATAATCTTTATCGCTTCGGGCTTATTGTTTTCAATTGCTATGTATCCCTTTTCGACGCCGAGCGCCTTCATAAGAAGTTTCGTACCTTCCACGACGTCGTGCGCGTGTTCTACGAACAGGCGATAGTCGCAGGTGATGTACGGTTCGCACTCCGCGCCGTTAATTATGAGGGTGTCAACGGGGTCCTTTGGAGACAATTTGACGTGGGTCGGGAAAGTCGCGCCGCCCATACCCACGATACCTGCGTCCTTGACTCTTGCTAGAATTTCCTCTTTGGTCGGGTTTTCAAGTTTCGGTAAATACGATTTTTCATACTTGAAATCATTTTCGATTTCGATATGGTCGACCATTTGCCCGATAGCCGTCGGCAACTTGACTATTCTCTTGACGGTCCCCGAGACGGACGAAAAGACGGGAGCGGAAACGAAACCGCCCGCCTCTCCGACTTTTTGTCCCTCGAAAACGTAGTCCCCCACGTTTACGATAGGTTTTGCAGGCGCGCCGATGTGTTGCGAAAGCGAAATATAAACCTTGTCTGGAACAGGAAAGTCCTCAAGCGGGACGTTCTTCGTGAACTTGCTCGCCGGCGGATGCACGCCGCGGCGGAAAGTTTTGAGTGCCATAAAATACTACCTTCGAAATTTTTTGTCTCCCACACGCAGACGCGTACGGGCTTACTCTAAAATATTATAATATAAAAAAAGCCTAATGTAAATACCCAATTTTTTTGATTTCGAATATTTTTGCAGTGAGAGTGGCAATGGCAACCGCCACCAAAAAACCTCCGTACACCCTCTTCAAAATTTCTCCGTTCACCCCCACCGCAAACGCAGAGGCGGCGATGCAAGCAACGAGCGCGGGAAACAAAAAGAAAAGCACGCCGTCAAACTTGACGTATCCGTTTTTTATATGCAAAAAAAGAGCCGCCGCACCCGTCGGCAAAAAGGAAATCAGGTTGACCGCCTGCGCCGTTAATTGCCCCACTCCGAGCGCAAGTACAAGTATAGGTATGGTCAGTGTTCCGCCACCGATTCCAAGCCCTGCAAGCACGCCTCCCGCGACCCCTGCCAAAGCCAAAAACAAAAATCTCATATCTTCTCCGTATTTTGCATAAAACCGCGTTTATTATGTTGTTTTGCTATTATAAACACAGTATTTTGTCATAACAGCATTTTGAATCCGACGATTAACATCGTCAGATTAAAGATGAAAAACAGCCAAATCGCAGGTATAACTTTGAGCAGCTTCGCACCCAAAATTCCCCCTGAAAACACGCCTATACAAGTGGGTATCAAAACGGAATAATCCACTGCGTTCGACGACGCGTAAACGACTGCGCTCGCAAGGCAAAGCGGCAACATCACCGCTATAGCCGTAGCGTGGGCGCGCTTGTTCGCAAGTCCTCCGACGAAGCATAAAACGGGCACGGCAAGCATACCTCCCCCCGCGCCGAACAGTCCGTTTACCGCCCCTACGAGAGTTCCGAAAAACACGAAAAGCGCGATTCTTTTTGCTTTCGATTTTCCGTCCTCTCTCTCAAATTTTACAGCGTCGTCCTTGCCGTAAAAATCTTTGGGGCTTTTCGTTCTTGCAAAACTCAACGTACCGCTCTCGTTCGCATAGGCGTCAAAACTCACTTCGTCCTCCCTTGTCTTAAAACGCGCCCCGAAATACTCTCTTTCAAACCGCATTTCGTTGCCTTTGCAGGGTTAGTTTTAATATTTTCGCTTAAAGTATGAATTTTTGTTGCCATTTTGTTGCCAAATTATTGTTTTTGTATTAAAATAACTAGGCATATTGATTTTATGACCCGCACGAGAGCGCATACGCAAGCGGGCTTGGGCGAGCGAAATCAATGATAGTTTAGCAAAAATAAATCATATACAGGTTTGGTATGAACAAGAAAAAATTTGTAGTATTAGCAATTTTGATGGTTGCAATCATCGTATTGTCCTCCGCGATTTTCGTCGCGTGCAACAAGAACGAAACGGAAACCCCCGCTGAAGAACCGGCGGCTGAAACGAAAACCATCGAACCGGATGCGGACCTGCTCATCACGAACAGCAATTTCAAGGCAATCGACACGGAGTCGACTGCGTATCCGCGCTCTATAACCGGTTGGACGGGCAGCAAGTCCTCCACGTCCGATTATCCGACGAGCGTCATAGCGGGTGCCGTCAACACCAACTCCGACGTCTATTCCCAAGACGCTTCCAAGTGGCAAGATGCAAACAAAGACTTGTATGCAAAGCTCACAAAGAACAACAGGTATGCGGACGGCGACAGAAACATCCTCATGATATATATGCCGAAATCTGACGATGACCTCGGCGATGAAGAAGCGACCTACGGACCGACTGCCTATCATTATACGTCCAACACGTTCACCATTCAGGCGCACGCGACCTACAAACTCTCCGTCGACGTCCTCACTTACGACATCGCGGGCGACGGCACGGAAGGCGCAACCCCCGGCGCAAGAATCTACGTCTCCTCCACGCTTTATATGGAGTTTGACACAATAAAGACGAACGGCGAGTGGCAAACGTACGAACTCTACATCGAAGGCGCTTCGCTCAATTCGAATTCTCTCAGTCTCCAACTTGCCCTCGGCAAATACGGGGACGAAGGAAAAGGACTCACTACCGGCTACGTCTTCTTTGACAACGTAAAACTTGAAAAACTCCCCGCGGACGAAGCGGCGGAAACTTTCGCGCAAGCGGTAGCGGACGAACTCGAAGACAATTCCAAGATTCAAACCGCAACGTACAAAGTCCCCAACGGACGTTTTGAATACGACACCGCTTCCATCAATCCTACTTCCGGCAGTGCGCCTACCGGTTGGGCAACCGTCACGGGCAACAGCACGAAAGACGACCCGGCGCCGTCCACTCTCGGCTACAACGCAGTCATCGACGCTGCTAAGTTCTCCGAAAACTATACACGCTTCTCCTCGTTGTACACTTTGAAGCGCAACGCGGACACGGCGGCGGAACAATACAGACCTGCGGACGAACTCAGCGCGATTGAAAACCTCATCGGCACCTTCCCTGTGGGAAGAGAGAGAATCGGCACGCAAGTCTATATGCTCTCTCAGCAACTCATGACTGCTCAAGGCATCAGATCGTCAAAACAGATCACGATTGAAAAGAACAAGATTTACGCGCTTTCAATCGACGTATTCACTTACGGCATTCACGGCGCAGGCGTGTCACTCATCCTCAACGGTACGAACGGCAAAGACATCGTCATCAAAGGCATTTCGTCCGCGTCTTCAAGCGACGTGCTCATCGGTTCAAGACCTATCGAGCCGGACGACGAAAGTTATGCGAGCGGCGCGAATATCGAAGGCGAATCTACCCTTGCGTGGAAGACCTACACCTTCTATATCCTCGGCAACGAATACAAAGATTACAGCTACAATATGTACGTTTGGCTCGGCACGGACGGAACGAACAGCAACAATTCCGTCAGTTACAAGAGCTACACTTCAACTTCAAGCAGCACGAGCACGACGTATAGAGCAAACGGCACCTTCTCAAACGGCTGGGTTTTCGTTGACGAACTCAGACTTAACGAACTCGACGCAGCCCCCGCTCCGGCGGCAGGCGTTCAAGCGGAAGAGGGCGTTTGGACTCTCGATTGCTCCGTCTTTGAAAAACGCGACTACACCGGCCTCGTCGTCGATCTCTCCACCGAAAACTTGTTCGTGGCGGACGGCAACGACCTGACGATTGCCCACACGACGGCAGGCGCAAGCAAAGAAGGCAACGGCACGACTCAATACGGCATCCCGAACGGTTGGGTGTCAAACTACGATGCGTCCGACTCTTCCAACCCCGTTATCTCAGGCGGCGTCATCACGGACGGTTTGGTGCAAATCGACTCTGCTGAAAACTTCACCGCTTCTCTCGGCAAGGGCGATTACCCGGATATGCCCTACAACATTGAAACCAAGACGGCGTATATGATCCACGCGTCCAAAGACACGTACTACGAGATTGAATCCGCGCCGTTCACGATTGAAGCAAACGGTTTCTATCGTTTGAGCTTCTGGGTAAAGACCGTCGACGTCAAATCAACGTCAGGCATCTACGTTTACCTCTTGGCAAAGGACAGTGACAGCGAAAAATATTCGACCACCCTTTCCAGCTTCACGAAAATCAACACCGAGGATTTCGACGAGTACGCCAACGACTGGTGCGAACTCACTTTGATTATCCGCGGCAAAGTCGACGAAGCGGAGAGCATGCGTCTCAAATTCACGCTCGGCACAGGTGATCGTTGGGCCGCTTCCACTCTCACGAGCGGTGCGGTCTACGTCACGAATATGAGCCTTGCCGCAATCGACTACTCTACGTTCAATTCGACCTCAACGGGCACTTACGTCAAGTCTGTTGACAGAACGACGTCCAACACCTACACGTTCACGAACGGCAGTTTCGACGAATACGAGAGAGACGACGACAAGTTTGAAGATTCTTCAAAGGTTCTCTCGGAACAAGACGTGCTCGGTCAACCCAAGAGCTGGACGCTCAGCGACTCCACGATAAAGGCGAATTCGAACGAATCAAAACTCCTCGCAGGCGTTTTGGCTCTCGCGGCAGAACCCGGTTCTACGATTCAGTTCAACCACAGCCATCAAACGAGCGTCGTGTTCGCGCACATCGACAACTCCAACGACGTGTTCGACACGTTCTACGGAGCGGAGAACCCCGTCCCCGTTGAAAACTTCGACAAGATTTGGGGTCCGAACATCCTTGCAATCGCGAGCAAAGACGCCACGAAATACGCAGTCGGCTATGCTTCGTCCAAGTTCACGCTCTCTGCCAACGGCTTGTACAAGATAAGCGTTCAAGTCAAAGGTATCGGCGCTCAAAAGGCAAGCGTGTTCTTGACCGGCGAGACTTCGACCTCTATCGACAACCCGTACTTCTTGATTGAGAACCCGGGCGACTGGACTCAATACACCTACTACGTCAAAGTCGGTTCAACCAGCGTATCGTTGAGCCTCAACTTGTGGCTCGGCTACGACACGGAATACGTCTCGATGGACGCAGAAGAAGCAAAATCTTCCGGCGCGGTCTTCTTTGACGGCGTAATCAAAGAGACGATAACCGAGGACGATTTGCAAGCGGCGCAAGAAGCGATTGACGGCGGCGACACGCACAAGATCATCATTCCGTTTATGACCGACAGTTTCGACTCGTTGTCCAGCACGGTTGAGTCCAGAGGCACCCTCTCCAACCCGAACAGCTGGAGCGGAGACTCCTCTTCCGACACGAAGCACGGCATAATTTATGCAGACTCCAACTACTACACGACGAACGAGGTGGACGGCGTCCAATACGTCGGCATTCTCGGCAAGGACTACACTACCGACGACATAACGATCACTCCGGAAGAGAAAGAAGGTTTGACGGACGATGAAATCACGGCGCTCGAAGAGCAAAAACTCAAAGCGCTCAAACAAGCCAACTGGATCCCGGTCAGCGCAGTCAACGCAAGAACGGGCAAGAATATGCTTGTCATCAACAATATGACGGCGTCTTCCTACACCTTCACGAGCACGTCTCAATCAATGTCCGCGTCAAGTTATTACAAGGTCACCGTCTACGCTTATGCGTACGGACTCAAAGCAAAACTTGACGACGACGGCAACGAAATCGAGGACGACACAATCGGTATGTGTATCGAACTCAACCTCGGCTCCGCAGACAAGGAAGACGACGCGCTCATCTTCAAGGCGTTGAAAAACGGCGAATGGACCAAGTACACCTTCTACGTCAAGACCGCTTCCACAAGCTTGTCCGGCGTGACGCTCAAACTCTCCCTCGGCACCTCCGTCACCGAAAACGACGTGACCACCGGCCTTACGTCCGGCTATGCGTTCTTCGACGACGTGACCTTTGAGGATGCGACGGAAGCAGAATTCACGAGCGCAGTTGAGTCCGATACGGTCCGCGTCCACACGATAGAAGAGGAAGAAAACAACAACGAAGGAGAGGAAGAAAACAACAACGAGGAAAAGACTCCCGAAAAGAAATTCAACCTCGAATATCTCTGGTGGATGATCCCGACGATTATTCTCGGCGTACTCATCATCATCGTCGTCATCGTATTCCTCTTTAAGAAGATCAAGAAGCCGTCCAAGAAGACCGCTTCCGCTTCCTCCAAAGAAGCCCTCGCAAACAAGCGTTCAAGATACGACGACAACAAAGAATAATATAGGATTTCCCCATAAAGAAAAACTTCCTATGAGCAATCATAGGAAGTTTTATTTTTGCAAACTTTTCGTTCAGTTGAGTTTTTCCATCAAATAGTCGACGAATTCCCCGCACGTGACGCCGGTCTTGTCACCGGTGACGACGAGTCTTCTTTCCGTATCGTTGCAGACGGAAAGCGCTGTTTCGAGCGCGTCGGCTTTTTCTCCGTAGCCGATGTGGCGCATAAGCATTGCCGCCGCCTTCAATATGCTGGACGGGTTGGCGTATTCGCTCAATCCCTCTTCCACCATACGAAGCGCAGAACCGTGTATAGCCTCAAACATCGCGTATCTGTCTCCGATATTCGCGCTACCCGCCGTGCCGACTCCGCCCTGAATCTGCGCAGCCTCGTCGGTTATGATGTCCCCGTAGAGATTTGGGAGAATAAAGACTTGATACTTGCTTCTGACGTTCTCGTTCAAAAGATTTGCCGTCATTATGTCGATATAGTAATCGTCGACGAACATCTCCGGATATTCCTTTGCGACCTCATGGCAAAGCAAAGAGAATTTTCCGTCCGTCTTTTTCATAATATTTGCCTTCGTGACGATTGAGACGTTGGTTTTTCCGCTCTTGCGCGCGTATTCGAAAGCGGCTCGCGCAATACGCTTCGTTCCCGCGTCCGTAGTCACCTTAAAGTCTACGGCGAGTTTGCCGTCTATCTCTATTCCGCGACTGCCCAAGACGTATTCTCCCTCGGTATTTTCACGGAAGAACGTCCAATCAATACCCTCTTTGGGCACCGACACGGGGCGAACGTTTGCGTAGAGGTCCAATTCGCGGCGCAACGCCACGTTTGCGCTCTCCAGCGTTCCGCCCTTCGGAGTCGTCGTCGGTCCCTTTATCAGGACGTCGCACGACTTGATTTCCGCAAGCACGTCGTCGGGAATAGCCTTTTTGCAAGCCTCCCTGTTTTCAAGCGTCAACCCCTCTATTTTTTTGATAACGATGCGCCCCGACTTTATATCGTCGGCGAGCATATATTCGATTACGCGCTGCGCTTCGCGCATGATGATAGGTCCGATACCGTCCCCCAAACATACGCCGACAACTATGCGCTTTGCGCTGTGAAAATCGCTGATCGTGCGTGAACGCGTCATAGCGTCGCTTCTTGCAATTTGCTCTTCCAAAAGCGTTCTAAACGCTTGTACGGCTTGTTCAACTTGATTATTCATAAAGTTTCTCCGTTATTATTGTTTGCTCGTATACGCCAACAGACCGCCCGCCTTCAATATGGCTTTTTGTCTGTCTGTAAATTGACACAAAACTTTTATGGACAGGTTTTTAGTCTCGTCTACGAGAGTCATATTGCCTTCGTCCATGCCACTCCAAACGTTCTCGATTTTGAGGATATCGCCCTGCTCGATTTTATCGTAATCGTCGGGGTTTGCGAAAGTGAGCGGCATAATGCCTGCGTTTATGACGTTTGCAAGGTGAATTCTCGCAAAACTCTTTGCGACGATACATCTCACCCCCAAATAGAGAGGCACAAGCGCCGCGTGTTCACGCGAAGAACCTTGTCCGTAGTTCGTTCCGCCGACTATTATGCTCTCCCCCGCCGCTTTTGCGCGTTCCGCGAACGTCTTGTCGCAAACAGCAAAACAGAATTGCGACAAGAACGGAATATTGCTTCTGTACGGCAAAATTTTTGCCCCTGCCGGCATTATGTGGTCCGTCGTGATATTGTCCCCGACCTTCAACGCCAATTCCGCTTTTAGACTGTCGTATTGCGGACGCATTTCGGGGAAAGACTTTATGTTCGGCCCTCTCAACACTTCAAGCGAAGCGGCTTCGTCGGGAGTCGCTGGAGCCAATACCGCGCTATCGTCTATCGCGAAGCGAGCGGGCATATCCACCTTTGGCAACGACTTCAAAACTCTCGGGTCCGTGATTTCGCCGTATAGCGCCGCCGCAACCGCAGTTTCGGGGGACACCAAATAGACCTTTGCGTCCGCCGTCCCGCTACGTCCCAAAAAGTTGCGATTGAAAGTGCGCAAACTCACGCCCGCGGAATTCGGAGAGAACCCCATTCCTATACACGGACCGCACGCGCATTCCAACAGCCTTGCGCCGGAAGACAGTATATCTTCAAGCGCGCCGGAAGACGCCAACATCTTCAAAACCTGTTTGCTCCCGGGAGAAATTGACAAACTTACGTTTGGACTTATCGTCTTGCCCTTCAAAAGAGCCGCCACTTTGAGCATATCGAAAAGAGACGAGTTCGTGCAACTGCCTATGCAAACTTGATCCACCTTCGTTCCCGCCAAACTCGCGACGGTCACGACGTTGTCGGGGCTGTGCGGACAGGCGATGAGCGGTTCAAGTTTGTTGAGGTCTATGTCTATGACGCGATCGTACACCGCGTCCTCATCCGAAGCCAGCGGGACGTAATCGTCCCCTCTGCCTTCCGCTTCCAAAAACGCGCGCGTGACCTCGTCTGACGGGAATATCGACGTCGTCGCGCCGAGTTCCGTCCCCATATTCGTTATGGTCGCGCGTTCGGGCACGGAGAGCCCCATTATTCCTTCTCCGCCCCACTCTATGATTGCGCCGACTCCGCCCTTTACGGACAAAATGCGCAAAATCTCGAGGCTTATGTCCTTTGCCGTCACAAACGGTTGCAGTTTGCCACTGAGATTTACCTTGTACATTTTGGGCATATTGATATAGTACGCTCCGCCGCCCATAGCGACCGCAACGTCCATACCGCCCGCGCCGAACGCAAGCATACCAAGACCGCCGCACGTCGGAGTGTGGCTGTCCGAACCTATCAAAGTTTTGCCCGGGACGCCGAATCTCTCGAGATGCACTTGATGACAAATTCCGTTCCCCGGACGAGAAAACCGAATGCCGTGCTTTGCGGCAACAGATTGAATGTATCTGTGGTCGTCCGCGTTTTCAAAGCCCGACTGCAAGGTGTTGTGGTCCACGTATGCGACGCTCAATTCTGTCTTTACGCGCTCGATGCCCATACTCTCGAATTCGATATAAGCCATCGTGCCCGTAGCGTCTTGCGTGAGCGTCTGGTCAATGCGGAGAGCGATCTCCTGCCCGGGCTCCATAACGCCCGAAAGCAAGTGTTTGCCGATTATCTTCTGTGCTATCGTAAAACCCATCAGAGCCAATCCTCCTGTTGCAAAGTATAGTCGCGAGCCTTTCTGACGTGTTCGACCATATAGTGTTCCGCTTCGTCTGAATCGCGTTTTACGAGAGCCTCGTAAATGGCGCGGTGCTCTTGCACCGATTCTTGCGCGCGTTCGTTGACGGAAACCGCCGCGCGACGATAGCGTTGAATTTTCTTGTGAAGAGGAATTATCGTATCATAGAGAATCGCACTCCCCGAAAACTGGCAAATAAGACTGTGGAACTGACTGTCCATTATCTTTATGCCGTCAGGGTTCTGCTTGCCGACGTAAAATTCTTGAAGTTCCAAGGTCTCCTTGAGTTCGGCGAGTTGGTCGTCCGTAATATACTTTGCCGCTTCTCTCGCGGCTAGACCTTCGATACGAATACGAATGGCGTAAATGTCCGCCAAATCTTTTCCCGTCACTCCAAGCACGAGAATCCCGCGCGGAGTGATTTCTATGAGCCTTTCTTGCTCCAATCTATGCAAGGCGTCGCGAATAGGCGTACGCGATACGCCCAAATCCGTCACCAGTTTCATCTCGGTCAAGGTGTCGCCCCTTTGATAATTGCCCCAAAGTATTTCGTCCTCAAGACGTTCGAAAACCTGATCCGACAAAGATATAGTTTTGTGCTCGAACATACTTTATCCTCCTTATAATCTTCTCAACGCGCCGTTTGAAAGCTCTTCGATCTTCTCTTCAAGTTCGACCACGGACAAAGTCGTCTGTCTGCCGTCGGCGTACTGCGCGTCTATCCATTGTTTGAGACTGACGACCAACGGGTTATGCTTGTCTATCGCTTCTGCTGCGGACAAATTGTAGTTCTCGTTTATCCAATATGCAATTCCCGCAAGTCCGGAGTTTTGACCGAGCATAACCGTCGGGCGGCGATTCAAAATTTTTGCCGTGTCGAAGATGTTGTAAATCTCTTCGTCCTTCAACAAGCCGTCCGCGTGTATGCCAGCTCTCGTGACGTTGAAACTGCGCCCGACAAACGGAGTCATAGGCGGAATTTTATATCCTATTTCCTTACGGAAATAATCTGCGATTTCGGTGATGGCGGTCGGGTCCATACCGTCGAAACTTCCGCGAAGTCCCGCATACTCGAAGACCATCGCTTCAAGCGGCACGTTGCCAGTGCGCTCGCCTATGCCGAGGAGCGAACAGTTGACTCCGCTCGCCCCGTAGAGCCACGCGGTTGCGGCGTTTGTCACCGCTTTGTAAAAGTCGTTGTGACCGTGCCATTCAAGCATCTCGCTCGGCACGTCGGAATAGTGTTGCAAACCGTAAATTATGCCGGGGACGCTGCGCGGAATTTCGACCTCGGTGTACGGAATGCCATAACCCATAGTGTCGCAAGCGCGTATACGCACGGGAATACCCGCTTCCCTGCTCATCTTCATAACTTCGTTGACGAACGGCACCACGAACCCATAGAAGTCTGCGCGCGTGATGTCCTCCAAATGGCAACGCGGCATTACGCCCGCTTCGAACGCGTCGCTGATTGTGGCGAGATAGCGGTTCATAACTTCCCTGCGGTTGCTGTTCATCTTTTTGAAAATATGATAGTCGCTGCAACTGACCAAAATTCCCGTTTCTCGAATGCCCAAATCACGCACGAGTTTGAAATCTTCACGGCTCGCGCGTATCCACGTCGTAATCTCGGGGAATTTCAAGCCAAGTTCGCGACACTTGTCCAATGCCTCTCTGTCCTTCTTGCTGTAGACGAAAAACTCCGTCTGCCTTATTATGCCGTACGGGCCCGAAAGTTTGGACATAAGTTTGTACAAATCGACAATCTGCTTCACCGTATACGGCTCCACCGATTGTTGACCGTCGCGGAAAGTGGTGTCCGTTATCCATATATCGCGGGGCATATTGATATTGACGTGTCTGTGGTTGAACGCAATTCTAGGCACCTCGCTATATGGAAAAACGTCGCGATAAAGATTCGGCTCGTTTACGTCTTGGAGTTTGTAGCGAACGATCTTTTGTTCTAACAAGTTAGATTTTTCGGAAATTTCTACCATATTTTGCTCCTGATTTTAAAATCGTATTTATGTATACAATTATACCGTGTATGCTAGTATGCGGTCAAGCAAAAGTTTTTATACAAATATAAAGTTTCGTTAATATATTCTATAGTTCCCTGTAAAACGCGCGCAAATCGGCGCTGAAAGCCCAAAGATTTATAGTCCTCGCCCAACCGAACGCCACAAACAGAATATGTCAAAAAAAATTTTCATACGCTTTGGTATGAACAAAACGGCAAAGGCTTTTTCTATCGTCACGGGGTTTTCGATACTGACGAGGGCGATAGGGTTTCTTTTCAAGATATGGATGTCGCGTAAGCTCGGGGCGGAAATCGTCGGCGCGTATCACATAGCGCAGAGCGTGATTTTTATGCTGTTCACCCTTACGGCGGGAGCGCCGACAGTGCTGTCTCGCAAGGTCGCCGAGGCGATTGCAAAGGGAGATACGAAGCGTGGCAATTCGCTCGCCTGCGCTTCCGTAATAATAGGACTCGTCACCGCCCTATTGCTCGTCGTGCTGTTCGTTGCGCTCAAAGACCGCTTGAATCTGATATTTTCAAATCCTGACTGCATTCCCATATTTTTGATACTTCTCCCCACCCTCGTCACTTCCACGATCTACGCGTCGCTCAGAAGCTGGTTTTGGGGTAGAAAAAACTTTATCGCCTTCTCGTCGACGGAGCTGGTGGACGAGGTGACCAAACTCATTCTTTCCGTAGTATTCGCAGGCGGTTTTATCGCGACGCTCTCCCCCTCGAACGGCATAGCGCTCGCCGTCACGATTTCGGACTGCCTTTGCTGTATAATTCTTGCGGCGCTGTTTTTTGCAAACGGCGGACGGCTCGCAAAACCGCAGGGTTTTAAAGAACTTTTGACGAGTATGATTCCCCTCTCGGCGACGCGGGTGTTGTCGTCCATAGCGGTGTCTCTCATAGCGCTTTTGATTCCCAAACTTTTGACCGCAACGGGACTTACCACCGCGCAGGCAACCGCGGAATACGGCAGAGTCGCGGGGATGGCGCTCCCTCTCATTATGGCGCCCGTCACGCTTATTTTCTCTCTTTCCATAGTTCTCATCCCCGACGTAGCGGGACTAAAGGCGCAGAGCAAAATCGAAGAACTGAAAGGCAAGCTCTCCACCGTCACTTTGTTCGCGCTCCTCGTTGCGGCGATGTTTTTCGCGCTGTACTTCCCGCTCGGCGAGCAACTTGGAATACTCTTGTTCAAAGACTCGGAGGCAGGTCGATACGTCTCCTACTGCTCGGCAATGCTCTTCCCGATTGCGCTCGCGCAAGCCACTACGCCTATGCTCAATTCGCTCGGCAAAGAGAGAGCGACGCTCGCAAGTACGATAGCGGGCGGAGTCGTGATGCTCCCCATCGTATTCTTTTTGACGAAGGTCGTGGGGACGTACGCTATGGCGCTTGCAAGCGGGACTTGCTTCCTCATTATGGCGATAGTGAACGCAATAATTCTTCACCGCGAGATAGGCGGTTTTGCGGACGTAAAAAAGTGCGCGGTACTCGTCGCCTTGACGATTCCGCTCGCCGCGACTGGCTATTTTTGCAACCGTCTGCTTCGTCCGATTGCGGGGGATGTTGTCTCGCTCGTCGTGACGACGGTGTATACGTTCTTTTTTGCATTCCTCTTAGTGAACGCCTTCGGCATAGTGGACGTCGTTGGGGTTTTGCGCCTTATGCGCCCCGCCAAAATATCCTCGAAACCGTATGGGCGCAGACGTCGCGTATCAAATCGGCAAAACAGACGAAAAATCTCGCGCGCAAATCAAAAAACGTAATAATTCTTTTCCCGTTCGGCAAACTAACGTTATGCTGAATTTGTTTTTGAGATGTCTCATACTATATTCTTTTCTGTTGATTGCGATGCGCCTTATGGGCAAGCGACAGCTCGGCGAACTGCAACCTTTTGAACTTGCCATAACCTTGGTGGCGAGCGACCTCGTATGCATTCCTATGGCAGACGCATCCATTCCGATAATCTACGGGCTTATCCCCGTTTTCACCCTGTTTTTGGTGCATATACTGACGACGAAACTCGCGACGAAGAGCGTGCGTTTCAGGAAATTTTTAAACGGCAAACCCGTCGTGCTTATCGAAAACGGCAACCTGCTTCCCTCCGTTATGAAGGAACTCAATATGACAGTGGACGACGTGATGGAAGCACTTCGAGGCTCGGGCTATTTCAACCCGAGCGAGGTGGAATTCGCCATCCTTGAAACGAACGGCAATCTCACGGTATTGCCAAAGAGCCAAAATCGTCCCTGCTCTCCCGAAGATTTGGGCATAAAAACCGAGCCCTCGACTCTGCCCGTGACGGTGATTATGGAGGGCGACTATATAGGGGACAACGTGGCAAAGATACCCTATGTCACAAAGGAAAGGGTTATGAAATTCCTCGACAACCGCAATATAGCCCAGAAAGACGTGCTTCTTCTCCTCGTGTCAGGAGAGGACGTATTTTTGCAACCTTACGTCGGAGAGTTTTTGACCGCAACGCTCAGCAGCGACGAAGCGACGGAAGCGAGCGTATCCGTACACGTCACAAAGAAGAAGAACCCCGACAAACAGGGCTATGATATTCCAAACGACGAAAACGTCGGCGAGAGGAAGGAATGAAAAAAGTTATCGTCGCAATCGCAATACTTTTGGCAATCATCGTCGCGGGCATACTCGAAGCGGTGTATATCGACAGGACGTTCGAGAAGATTGACGACGACCTCGACGCTTTGACCGAACAGGTTAAGGCGCAGGACGAAGCGTCGCTAAATACGATAATATCCTTTTCAAACTGGTGGGAAGACACACGCGCAAAGATAGAACTATTTGCCTATTCGCCGGACCTGCGTTCCTTCTCCACCGCTCTTGCGGAAACCAAAGGCTCAATCGAATGCGGAGATTTTGAGAACGCGCTTTCAAAATGCGAGTCGTTAAAAATTATGGCTGTCAATATTCACAACGTGCTCGATTTCAACGGAATTGATATAATCTGAAAGTGTTCTCGATTTGCCGTTTCCGCATATAAACGAATGCGCAATTTTGAAATCGAGAACACTGTTTCCCGTTTCGATGCGTGCGCATATTTTAATATTCGCAGATTCTATCGTCGTTTGCACGCATAATTATATGTTCACATTTGCATTTGAAAATACTTCCTCAAATCGTAAATATCACCCGCGCCCACAAACAATATTATGCCGTAGTCTTTTGCCAGTTTTTTCGCAAATTCGACACTTGATATGCTGTCTTTTGCAAGATAAACATCGCATTTTGCATTTTTCGACAATATTTTTCGCATAAGCGCGTCGCTGTCGCACGAGGCGTCTTTCGGCTCGCGAGCGGCGTAGGTCGGCAAGAGTATAAGCGTCCCGAGCGCGCCGAAGTTTGCAAAGACGTTTGCAAAGTCGTTCATATATGCTCGAGTGCGCGAATAGGTGTGAGGTTGAAACACCGCAAGAATTTTACCCTCTGCGCTCGCCCTTTCAAATAGACTCTCTATCTCCGTCGGGTGATGCGCAAAGTCGAACACTACGGGGACTTTGAATACCTCGCCCACCTTTTCATATCTGCGTTTCACTCCCGAAAACGAAGCGAGCGCCTTGACGGAGTCCGCGGGTTTTATTCCGAGCGCATAGGCGGTGGCGACGGCAAACAGCGCGTTTTTTTGATTGTATTCACCCTGCAGGTTTTTGCCGAACACGCCTGCGAACTCTCCGCTTGCGTACACTCTCGCCTCGTTCCCCGTCTCGCATTCAAAACGAGCGCACGACTCGCCGATTTTGACCGCGACGAAATTTCCGTCCGCAAAAACTTTTACGTCCGCGCCGTCGAGGTATTCTTTGAACGCCTTTTCCACGCTCTCCCTCGTAGGATAGGTGTCGGGATGGTCCCAGTCGACGTTTAGCAACGAGGCGACGGAGACGTCAAGCGAAAGCATGTGGCGACGATACTCGCACGCCTCCGTGACAAAAATCTTTGCCCCGTCGCCCTTAGTATTGTTGACGTAATTTGAAAAATTTATAGCGTCCCCGCCTATCATTGACACAAAATTTGCGTTCTGGTTTTTGAGAATATGCGTGAGCATGGCGGTGACTGTAGTCTTTCCGTGCGAACCGGCAACGCCGACGACGGTATCGAAACTTTTTGCGACGATGTTCAAAAACTCATGCCTTTCAAAAACGGGAATATTCCTCTCCCTTGCGCGCAAAAGTTCGGCGTTGTTTTCGTTTATCGCGGATGAATAGACGACGGCGTCCGCGTCGTCCACCCCCGCAGCGTCCTCGCCCTCCGTGATTTTGCAACCTTTTCGTTGCAAATCCCGGCAAAAATCGCCCGCGCGTCTGTCGCTTCCGCTCACGCGCGCGCCCATATCAAGACAATATTTTGCAAGCGCGTTTACTCCCACGCCGTTTACGCCGATAAAATGAATTTTTTTGTCCGCAAAATCCGAGAACGTTTCAAACATATCTCAATATATGAAAAGATGCGCATATATGTTGCGCACCCGTATATGTTTTTTTGAAACTTTGTGAATATGAATATTCAAAAATATGCGAATATCTTCAACCGAGGCTTTAACGCCAATTCTTCTTTTCGTCTTCCTGAAGTTTTGCGACGTCCACCTTTCCGACCTGCGTACGCGGGAACTTCTCCACCCTCTCTATGACGCGAGGCATACTCCAATGCGAGAGGCGTTTGCCGATATGCGCCTTTATTCTTGATTGGTCTTCTAAAGACAAGTCCTCTTCGACGAGCAACTTGATATACGACTTGCCGTCCCTTCTGCTCTCGATGACGACGCAGTCCTTGATGAGCCCCGGTTCCTGCGCTACCCTCTCGATCTCGTTTGGGAAGACGTTCATGCCGGAAATTTTGATAAGGCGTTTTTTTCTGCCGAGGAAAAAGAGATGCCCCTCATCGTCAACCCTGAACACGTCGCCCGTTCTCAGCCACTTTTTGCCGTCTATTATGACGACCGTCTTGTTGGTTGCGTCCTCGTCGTTCAAATAGCCGAGCATCATCTGCGGAGTTGAAAGCAAGAGTTCGCCCGCTTCGCCCGTGGGCAATTCGTTCAATTCGTCGTCGACTATTCTCGTCTCCACGTCCTTTATCGGGAAGCCGAGAGAGCCTTCTCTGTAGCCGTCGAGAGTGAGCGCGCACACGGACACCGTCTCTGTGAGACCGTAGCCCGGGGACAAAGTCGCCTTTGCGCCCGCTTCCTTCATGCGTTCGTCAAACTCCTTGACGAGTTCCGGCCCGACGCTGTCTCCTCCCACGAAGACGTCTTTTAAAGACGCTATCGCTTTGCCTGCAAAACCTTTTTCCTGCAACAAAAGTTGCACCATACGCGGAACGGCGACTATCGTCGTGACGTGGTTCTTTACAATCGACTCCACGATTTTTTTCGGCTTGAACACGGGCTCCAAGACGAGCGCCATATTCGTACAAGCGGCGGCGTGAACGCCAACGCAGAGCCCAAAGCCGTGGAACATCGGCAACACGACGAGCATAGCGTTGTCACCATAGAACCTGTCCCCCAAACTCATGAGCAGGTTGCCAGCCATAGCGTTTGCAGCCTTGTGGGAGATGACGACGTCTTTCGGCTCGCCGGACGTACCGCCCGAGTGCATAATAAACATAACGTCGTCCCCGCTGCTGGCATACGCCTCGAATTCCGTCGCACGCGGAAGTCCCGTATAGGAATATCTGAACATCGAGCAATTAACCGTCTTGATGCCTTTGCAAGCGCTCTTGTATTCCTTCAAATTGACTTCGGACAAAAACACAACCTTCGGAGATTGTTTTTTGACGGATTTTTCAAATTGTTCCGCGGAGAGTTTCGGGTGAATCATGCTGGCGATTGCGCCGAGTTTTGCCACGGCGTAAACCGCCACCACGCTTTGAATAACGTTGGGAAGCGCAATCATAACGACGTCGCCGTGCCTTACGCCGAGCGCGTAGAGTCCTGCGGCAACTCTGTCAATCTCGCTGAAAAACTCTTCATACTGCATTTTGCGGGTGCCACGAACCACGGCAAGTCTGTTGTCGTCCTTTTTGTGGAAATCGCGCATGAAATTCAGTATTGAAGTGTTTATATTCATACAAAGAATTATACAATAATCGTCAAAAGCCGTCAACTTTTCAGCCCATAAAAGTTGCTTCTTACGTTTTTTTGCACAAAATTGTCGCCGTAGGTATAAAAACTTGTCGGCAGGCAATAATCAGGGCGAATCGGAGGTACTACATGAACAAATTCTCTCTTGCAATGAAGCGCTTCGGCGGATTTTTGAAACGCAACGCTTTCTACTTTCTCATCATCTTGTGCATAGCGTCAATCGCAACGGTCATCGCACTTGCCGTGACGCGCAATTCCGCGAACAACGCCGAGCAAGAACTCAACGTTTCGGGAGACGAACATCCTGCCCCGACGCCTATCGACGAGACGCAAACGGGCGGACAGGAGACGCACGATCCCGATCCGACGCCCGAACCTGTCGCCAACAAACTCACGTTTATCGCCCCCTGCAACGGCGAAATCATACGCGACTATTCGGACACGACGCTCGTATGGTCGAGCACCTTGAAACAGTATTCCACACATCTCGGCATCGACTATACGTCCGAGGACGGCAACGTGTTCGCTTCTGCGGACGGAGCGGTCAAAGAAGTGGGCACAAACGCTCTTGACGGCAACTATATCGTGCTCACGCACGGCGACGGCTACGTCACGAAATATATGAGCCTCGAAACGCTCCCCGCCTTGAAGGCAGGCACGCAGGTCAAACAGGGCGAACTCATCGGCAAGATGTCAACCTCACAGGGCACCGAAAGCCTCGACGGCAATCACCTGCACTTTGAGATGTACAAAAACAGTGAACTCATCAACCCGACGGAGGTTTTCCTTCAAGACGAAAAATAATTTGCTCTAAAACGCACTCATAATCTCCCCCAAAGAAAAGGACTGGAACTCTATGCTCCAGACCTTTTCAATTATAAAGATATTGCTGTTCAGTGTTCCGTCGCTTCCTTCAATGCGTCAAACAATAATTGTTTTGCTTCGGCGGTCTTGTGCTCCTTGTCAAAATTGAACCACGGGTTTGCCCAGTCGAGTTCGGGCGCCCACGGACGAATGCCCGCCATACCGTTCTCTTTGCCCCAACTGATAAGTTGTTTCAAAAACTTAGCGCCGTCATCGTCCGTAAGTTCATAACCGTGAACTTTGTTGTTCCAGCTTGAAAACGTACCTGATGCAAGTCCAGACTCGTTTGCATAGCCATATTCAGCAAGCATAACGTTTTTGCCGAGTTCGCGATTGACCGCAAGCACGATTTTTTTGATTTGAGCAATTTTGTCCGGCATTACGCTCGTCGCGTTTGGGTAGAAACTGATACCCGCTTGGTCAACTTCATATCCGTTTTCAGCGAGCGTCTTAAAATATTTGACGACATATTCTTCACCCACGGTAACAGTGCTTATGTGCGAAGAGAACTTTGCGGTTGGATACACTTCAAGGATGCCCTCTTTGAGTGCCGCAAACATCTTTGCATTGTAGCACCAAACGTTCTTTGCAAGCCAGTCCACGCCGAAACCGCTCTTCAAATACGTAACCCAAAATTGCTTGCTTGTGGCCTTGGAAACCGCGCTCTTGAGCGGAAGCATAACGCCACCAAAACCGTAGTTTGTTTCATTGCCGAGGTCCCAAATCTCAACCGTTGCACCCGTTGCCTTGATTTCGTTTGCGACAAGCGTACCGTAGGCTCTGAGCACCGCGCAAATTTCATCGAGGCTCATAGTATCCCACGCCTTGCGTTTGCCATTTGCGTCCTTCGGGTATACGCCATCGAGTTCAGGATATTCGTCAAACACAGGATATTGCGACTCAAAGGCGTCGCTGTAGCCCTCAAATACGCCGAGTTCGACGTTTATTGGCAGAACCTCTCCTCTTTCATCAGATATTTGTTTTGCGACCGCGCATGCCTTCAAAGACTCCTCAAGGCAGTGCATTCTGATATGATAATAGTCCTTTAAGGTTGTGTCTGTTGGATAGTATCTCGTTGTGTTTATACGCACGTACATTTCGGTTGCGCCGTAATAGTTGAACATCTCCTGCAAACCTTTGAGGGTGCTTGCGTTGTGTCCGTGTTCGTCGGTATAAGTATAATCGTAAGTTGCGTAGTCCGTACCGTCTTCCCAGTGGTTCATCGCGGACATCGACACGCGGAAATTCTCCACGTGATACGTTCCTTCGTCTGCATAACGCCCTTCGTTTTCAAACGTTTGATACTGTATGCTGTTCTTACTGCACAAAAGGTTGCCAAGCATAGAGAGCGTCCCATTTGCAACGGTATCGTCACGCTTGCTCGCCGCGACCGCCGCACCGATTAGACTAACTATGACAATCACGAACGCCATAACGATTGCACCCGCTATAATCAGGCTCTTTTGCAAACGTTTTTTCTTTTGTTCAGGTGCAAGTTGTTGCTTTTCTTTTTTCATAGTTTCCCCTCAAAGTTTTATTTTTCATAATTTTAACACAAAATTTCGGCAATTTCTTGCATATATGTAATATTTTTGGTATATTTGTATTATTATGAAACCCAAAAACAGAGATGATTTGATTTATATATGTTCACTTGTGGCAAACAACGTCGGCATACCCGTCAGGGTTTTTGAAAACGGAAACCAAATTTTTTCCAACGTTTCCGTCTATTTGCCGATAGACCCGCTGTCTCTGGACCTTGACGTGCTCTTGTCCTGCACGCAGGAAGTCGGCTACGTTTTAGGGAAAACCGATTGTTATTTCGGCTACGTCAATTCTTCGTCGTATTCAGTCATAATTGGCCCGAGCAAAGAGACTTCGTTTGACGTGGATAATGCTCGTTCCTTGATCGAAGGGCTCAAAATATCCGAAGAGGAAAAGCAACTGTTTCAAAGCGGAATAAAGTCTATAAAGACGATGTCTCTCAATGCTTTTGCTCAAATACTTTGCTTGATTGAATATTTGTTGAATGGGCACAAAATTGCGCTTGAAGAAATCATACTCGAACAAAAAACGCAAGCGGAACTTACGAATAAACTCAATTCTCAGCAGGCAAACGATGCGTTGGATTTTTCCGAACAAGACACGCACACGATGACATATATCGCGGAACAACGCATTTTGGAAATCGTAAAAAACGGAGATTTGAAGGGTTTCAACGATTTTGTTCGCAACTACCCCGCCTTGCAAGGTGGCACTATGTCGACAAATCAAATCCGCCAAATGAAAAATGTCTTCATCAACACTGCGACGCTCGTCTCGCGTACGGCGATACAGGCGGGCATGGACGTTGACGACGCGCTCAACCTGTCCGACTATTATATTCGTCAATGCGAACTCTCAAGCGACGTATCGGCAATCGGCAACCTGCAATACACGATGATAATCGACTATATCAAAAAAATCAACGAAGCGAATGAACGCATTTTGTCGCTCACGTCTAGGAAGGCAAGAAACTTCGTCCGCGACAACCTAACGTTCCCGATTACGACGCAGGACGTTGCAGAGCACCTGTCAGTTTCAAGACCGTATCTCTCCGCACTTTTCAAAAAGGAAAACGGCGTCGCGCTCTCAGATTATATCGTTACGGAAAAAATAAACGAGGCAAGCAGAATGCTCGAATACACAAACAAATCTATCCTCGAAATCAGCACTTGTCTCGGGTTTTCCTCGCAGAGCCACTTTACGAAGGTGTTCAAAAAATACAAGGGATGCACCCCGAAACAGTTAAGAAAAGGACCGAGATGACTCGGTCCTTATTTTTTGTCTGTAAATCATTTTATCAAAGAGACTATGTCCTTGACCTTTTCGAGCGCATAGTCGGGTTTTATCTTGGACTTTGCGAGCATATCGGGAGTGGTCTCGCCCGAAAGCACGAGAATCGACACAAACCCGCAGTTTTTGCCGAAAGCGACGTCAGTGTAGAGCCTGTCGCCGACCATTGCAATCTTCTTGGGCGGAAGGTTGTATTTTTTTGCAAGGCGTTCGCCCGCGGTCTTGTGCGGCTTGCCCATGATGATGTCCGGCGTTCTGTCGACTGTGAGACGTATCGCTTCTATGAGAGAGCCGATGTCGGGCATCGGGCAACCGGGAGCTGGGCAGAAGAAATCGGGGTGCGTCGCGATGTACGGGAGCCCCTTGTTGACGTATCCGCAGAATTTGTACAGTCTGTCGTAGGTGAGCGAGGTGTCGAAGCCGATGACGCAGATGTCGGGGTCTTCGTCCGCGAGTTCGATGCCGTAGAGTTCAAATTCGCTCTTGAGTCTCTCGTTGCCCAGCAAAAACACGCGACTGCCGCGGTAGTTGTCGAGGATATATTCGCAGGTGACCTGTCCGCTCGTATAAATCTCGTCGCTGTACGTTCTAAGCCCGAGTTTGTTGAGCCTTGCGATATAGTCCGTATGCATACGCGAGCTGTTGTTTGTGAAGAAACAGATGCGTTTGCCCATCTTGCGAAGCTCGTTTATTGCGGCAAACGAACCGTCTATCTCGTCGTCGCCGATATACACGGTCCCGTCGAGGTCAAACACAAACAATTCCACGTCTTTGATGTTTTTCATAATTGCACCTATCTTTCGTATTCAAACTTTTTACACGGCGTTCAGCACTCCGCAGGCATACGCGAAGCCGAGCAGATTGTCGCTCAAACTTCCTGCGAGCGTCGCGGCGTACTTTACGTCCTTTGCCGTGAGCGCGTCCTTCAAAAAATAGCCCGCGTCATCGTATATTCTCCGCCAAACCCTTTGCGACTTGTGCATATCGACGGCGCTCAACTTTTCAAGCAAATCCGTACGATATTCGGCGAGGATATAACTTATTCTAAAATAACTGTTTACGTCAAAAAAGTCAATGCTTTTTTGCCTGTTCGCAATATCCGCGCACCCGATTTTTTCGAGCTCGCAAGTAGATACGCTCAAAACGGGTGGCAACAGAACGTCGATTGCAGGCGAGGACAAAAGCGAAGAATACAACGCCAAAAGATAGGACGCGGCAATAAACATATATTCCCCTACGAGCCTCGGCTTCTTGCCTTCCGCCATCGCCTTTTTGTAGAGTATCTTTGCAATCAGTCCCGCTCCGTCCTCTTTTTCGTCCATAGCGGAGATTTCAAGAAGCAGTATCGCAAGCGACACGGGGCTTATTTCACCTTTGATTTCAAACGGCAAACAAGGCGGTTCTTCTCTCGCCAAAACCTTACCTGCAAAGGCGTTTTCAAACGTCTTTAAATTGCGAGCGTACACCGTGCCGAAACCCGCCGCAATACACGCTTTAGGGCAGTTTATCAACACGTTTTCGTCAATAAACACGTGTTTCGGTGATTTGCCCCTCAAAATCGTGTCCGTCGTAGGCGCGGTCAAAAAGAGCGACCACCCCACGTTCAACCCTCTTGACAGAGCGTCCGCCTTGGCGCTTGCAAACCCGCAACCGACGGCGACTATATAGCGTATATAGTCGGGCAAGACGTCATCCTGCGCTTTGGTTTTGTCAAGTTCGCAAAGAAAAATTCTGCGCGATAAACCGCGCAGAGCGTCCGCAATCTTTTGAGCAATTTGCTTGAGATTTTTGTCGTATGCCACCAAAATCGCGCCCTCTTTCGACACTTCGGCAATCTTGGTCGGGAGTTCGTCATATAGGTCATTCCCGACTATGACTTCGGTGTTCGAGATAGTGCGCGAATCAAATTTTTGTTCTTCCATATCGCCTCGCTGTCAAAACATTATAACCGACGGGGCAAGGCGAAATTTGAATTTCAAAGAAGATTTTTGTGCGTTTTTGTCTTACTTTTTCACAAACGATTTGCACTTGGCGGAAAAGAAGCCGTCCTCGACTTTAATTCTTGAATTTGCGCAAACGCCGCCGTTGTTGAAACAGCAGGGCGCGGTGCATTGGACGAGGGCTTCGAGTTTCTCCTCCTCAAACGCATCGTCCGCGGCTTCTACGTCCGCAAAGTTTTGAGCGAGCGGACCGCCGTCGCGCTTTATACGACTCATACATTTGGTGTTCTCGCCGACGGAAATAACTCCGGCTAGGCATTTGCATTTTAGATTGTGTTCGCAATTTGAAGTTTCGCAAATGATTTCTTTCATATCAAGCCTCCGAAAATAGTTTGTCCAAAACGCGAGGTTTTAGTCGCAAACCGTCGTTTCGCCCTATTTTTTGCAATCTTATTGCAAAAATCAAATATGCCGTTGAAAAACTAATGCGTTTATGCTACACTATATAAAACAAGTTTTGAGGTGCAATATGAAAGTTATTATGCTCAAAGACCTGAAAGGCACGGGAAAGAAAGGCGAAATCATCGAAGTCAACGACGGCTACGCAAGAAATTTCCTCATCAAAAAGGGCTATGCACAGGAAGGCACGACGCAAAACCTCTACGTCGCCGACCAAAAGAAAAAGGCGCTTGAAGCAAAGATTGCAAGAGAGCGCGCTGAAGCACTCGAATTGGCGTCCAAACTCGAGCCCATCACCGTCAAAGTGTCCGCGAAGGGCGGAGAAAACGGCGGAAAGATGTTCGGCTCGGTGACGGCGGAAATGATCTCCGAAGCACTCCACGGACTCGGCTTTGAAGTTGACAAAAAAAAGATCGAGATCAAGGAGAGCATAAGAGAATTCGGCAAGACGGAAGTTTTGCTCCGTCTCTACCCCGAGGTCTCGCAAGTGCTCAAACTCGAGGTTGTGAGAGCCTGATATGAGCCTGTATCTCACGGACCTCGGGCGCGGTGTAAACATCTATCAAGACACGGACGGCTACGGCTTTACGCAGGACTCCGTGCTTCTTGCCAACCTCGCTGCAATCACCCCAAAGGACGACGTACTCGACCTCGGGTGCGGCTCGGGGGTTCTCGGGTTTATCGCGCTCACAAAGAAGCACGCAAAGTCGGTTATTGGGGTGGAACTTCAACCCGCGCTCGCCGATATGTGCAAAAAGAGCGTCGAACTCAACGATTTGCAAGACAGATTTCAAATCCTCACGGGGGACGTCAAGGACTATAAAAAGTTGTTGAAGCACGGCTCGTTTTCGAAGGTGCTGTGCAATCCGCCCTATTTCAAGCAGACGGAAGCGACGGACGAACGCTCCATCGCAAGACAGGAAGGGGCTGCGTCCCTTGACGACTTTGTGAAAGCGGCGGGCTTTGCGCTCAAATACGGCGGAGAATTGTGGACCGAAATCAAAGTGGACAGGCTCTCCTCCCTCTTCGGCGCGCTCGGCGCAAACAGACTTGAACCTAAACTTATGTGGCTTGTCTACCCAAAGCCCTCGCTCGACGTGGACACCGTCGTCGTCAAGGCGAAAAAAGGCGGAAAAGTGGGACTCGAGACGAAAACGCTCTACGTCATGGACGACGGCGGAAACTATACCGACGCGTTCAATGAATTATATCGCTGAATTTGGTGAAATATGGCAAAACTATTTATCGTTGGCACGCCGATTGGCAATTTGAACGACATAACTCTCCGCGCGATTGACACGCTCAAAAACGTGGACGTTATTGCGTGCGAAGATACGCGCCACTCCCTGCCCCTCTTGAACCACTTTGACATAAAGGCAAAACTTGTCGCCTACCACAAGTTCAACGAAGTTGAAATGGCAGGCAAGATTGTTGATATGATACACTCGGGACAGAGCGTTGCCATCATCACGGACGCAGGTATGCCGTCAATCTCCGACCCGGGCGCGGAACTTATTGCAAAATGCCGTAAACTCGGCGTGGAGACAGAACTTGTCCCCGGCCCTACCGCTCTTGCGAGCGCGATAACCTTGAGTGGCACAAAGGCACAAGGTTTCACCTTTGTTGGCTTCCTCCCCGAAAAGACCGCCGACAAGAAGGCTCTCATCTCGCGCGTCAAAGACACGGGGCTTCCGATTGTGATGTATGTCGCCCCGCACGACCTTGTAAAGACCGCGGGATTCCTGTTTGAAGAACTCGGCGACAGAACAGTCCACGTATGCCGTGAACTCACCAAAGTCCACGAATGTGTTGAAGATACAACTCTAAAAGACTTCCACGCGGAAGAGCGCGGCGAAATCGTGCTTATCGTTGACGCAAGCGAACAGGCCAATCCTCTGCTTGAAATGAACGTCGAAGACCACCTGCGCCACTATTTCGCCCTCGGCTACGATCAAAAATCCGCCGTCAAAACCGTCGCCCAAGAGCGCAGCCTCCCCAAAAACGACGTCTATCAAGTTGCAATAAACTTGAAATAACAGACTTCACAGACTTCATCTGTTTGTTATTGAAAAATCCACCGATTGTACGGTGGATTTTTTGTTGGATAAGCTTATGATTGTGCCAACGGATTTATTATTCTTGCGCGAATTCATCGAGGGATGCGTTGGTGGCAAAACCCTTGTTGGCTTTGAAGATTGAGCGTATCTCGCCTACGCTTCCGCAAGTAATCATATAGCTATACTCAATAGGCACAAAAGAGACAATTTTCAGTTTGCTCCCCGGTGAAACATAGTTGGTGGAGTTGGCTCTTGCATCTTTTGAGCCGTCATACTCATATCTTCCCGCGCACACCTGTTCGACATTTGGCACATAGATTCCAATCCCATAATTGATCTCGTCGGAAATCCAGGCGCACCAACGCTCCGTGTTTGAATCATCAAATGCAAAAGTGCATTGGTCAACGTATGGCCCCCAAAACGGCAAATCGCTTTTTATTGTCAATTCTCCGTCCGTCCAACTCTCGTCTCCGTTGTAGAAAACGAACTTGTCGAGATAACTCACGGTATAAAAAGCCGGCAATTCCTGTCCGCGTTTTATATGTTCCCAGCCTGAGAAGTCCACAAATCTGTTGTCCACCTTGATATAGTCGTCGCCTATAAAATATGTGTTTTCCATATAGCTTGGAGTCAATTTGTTGTTCTTGGACCAATCTTGCGGTTGCGACTTGACATACACTCTGTCCTTTTCGATTCTGAAGTCTATGAGCCTGCTCGAATTGCCAAATTGATCCCCGCCTTGCACCGGATTGTACGGCCACTTCTGACTGAACGCTTCTCCCGGCACATACGCGCCGTTTCCGGGCGTGCCATAATAGGATTGCTGAATAAGTCTCCCCGTGTCGTGGCTGTTGATGAGATTGCCAAGTCCGCTTTGACGCTCCGCCTTGTCCTCGATATAGCTGATTCCGCCGCCCCATTTGAGGTTTATGCCGATTTTGTATCTCTCGTTTTCGAGATAGTAGACATTGTCGTTTATTTTTGAGACTGTTTCGGTTGAGACCGAGTTGATGCGAATCTTTGCGCTTGAGCCGTCGCAAGAATCAATCACTATGCCGTACAGAGTATTTGCCTTTTTGCCTTTTGTATATTTTGCAATCAACCCGCAAAAAGGAACATTGTCCCCTGCTTCCAAATAAAAACTATCCGTCTTGTCAATCAGCCCATGCCTGTATTTTATTGATACTTTCAGCGGTTTTGTGGACGAATAATTGATGACAATGCGATTGAACTTCGCCTTGAACGTCTTTTTGTCAAAACGCATTTCAAAATTGTTTGCGATTTCAAATTCGCCGTCTTGCTCGCGGAGATAACCGTTTGCCTTGTATGCGATCCCACTGCTCATGACAAAATCCTCCCCATCAAAAGAGGAGTCGCAGGCGGTAAACATCACCGCAAACAACAATACGGTCAAAACAATGAGAATAAACTTTTTCATCTGCGCACCACTATTTTATGATAACAAACGGAAAACAAATACGCAATAATTATTTTTCAAATCAAAATAAAAAACGGAGGCATATTAACCTCCGCTTTAAAATCAATGTTTTAAATTAAATAATATTATATATTATTTAAAATATCTGTCGAGAAGTCCCTTGAGTGCCTTGCCGTGTCTCGCTTCTATGCAAAAAAAAGGACTTGGAATTTCTCCAAATCCTTTTGTTTACTGTTGACAGTTCAATTCTCGTCAAGTTTATTAGCCCAAACCGGCGTCTTTGCGAGCTTGTTTTGTGGCGTAATAAACGACTTCGTTGCTTTGTCCGTCGTACGTTGCGTCGGCGTCAAAGTTGAACATAAACTCTTTCTGACGAGAAGCGGTGCTTGTGTCCGTAAAGAAGAAGATGAAAATCTTATCGCCGCCTTTGTGCGCTTCAAGATATGTGTTCAAATCCGTTTCATACAAGTTGTGTTCGTTTTTGTCGCTGTTGCAATATTCACTGCCGCTCATCACAATCACTTCGTAGCCTGCGTTTTCGAGATTGGCTTTGACTTCGTCAAGTTTGATCTCTTTGAACATATTGCACGCCACAAGGCAGGATGCTACAACGGCAATAAGTGCCACAACGAGCACAAAAACTACTATTCTTTTTTTCATAACACCGCTCCTTTATTACTTGAAGTATCTGTCAAGGAGGCCCTTGAGTGCCTTGCCGTGGCGTGCTTCGTCTCTTGCCATCTCGTGAACAGTGTCATGGATTGCATCAAGGCCTTCCTTAAGATACTCATGTCAAAAATTGTACTGTTTAGTAGGGGTTTTCCACTATTTTATGTATTAGTTTTTTAGGAAAATTTTGACAATACCTTTGACAAAGTATTAACAATTATTCCTTTTTTTATTAAAACTATTGTCAAATTTGACAACGTTTTTTATATTATAGCGTATTATTAAACCTTTGTAAACCATACCATTATTAAATCAATAGAACAACCTAAACAAGCTTTTCGCCTTACTATCATCCATTATGTTTTGTGAGAATAATAGCTTTTCTGTTCTATTATATTCACTCTTGATAATATCTCCATTCTTATATTTGTTTAGATTATCAACAAACTGTTTATCTAATTTATTTAGTTTAAAAATCAATTCTTTTGCTCTCTTGTGTAATACTATAATTAATGAAACTATAATCCCTGTAAACAATAAATAAAAAACTATTCCTACAGGAATTACAGCAGGCAATACAAATGCTGTACTCGGTTTACCTGATACCACATTGTTCCCAAAATACTTTTTAATATCCGAACTTGTGGCGCACCCTTTTCTTGCCACGCTTGATCCACTTGAATATGCTGACAAATTGGAAAATTCATAAACTTTAATTGATCCATCTACTTTTTGATATATATAATAATGATTATCTTTATAATTGCAATAAGTTTTAGCGGTTGAATCAAGACTTGTTAACTTTGTGGATAAAGCATCAGTTTCCTTAGGCAACGAATTATTTTTAGTAACTGGCACACTTATTGAAAAAATAAAAGTAAATAACAATAATAAAACAAAAACAGCTATTATTGACTTTTGTATCTTTTTTATGTAAACAATTTGTTGCCCAAATTGTTTTTTTACATCAATTGGAGTATCCATTTGTTTTTTTCCAACTGTTTTATTATTGCTCTTTATCCCCGCTCCAGAATTATTACTTGTTTGTGGGCTAATAGTAGCTTGTTGCTCAACGCTATTCTTCTTCGGCTCATTATTTACATTATTAGTTTTTTTTATGTCTTTATCCAACTCCATTTTAATTACGCGTTCAATAATCTTTTGCATATCTGACATGGAATAAAAGCCATAATTACAATGAGTATTTCCTTTCATTTGGCCTAAAACTAATGAATCTCCAAATGAATATTCTACTCCGTAATACTCTATTTTATTTCCCACAACAACAATTGCTGCATAACACTCACTTACTGCTTGAAATCCATTTACAACATCATCAAAATAATAAACTAATACTGGCAATTCTTTATTTGTTATAAATTCACACTTGAATTTATACATATCTTTAAACATACTTAAATTAGCCCTACATAGAGCATCAATAAAAATATCCTTTGCCTTCTTTTCATCATTATTTAAAATAATACTTTTTAAAGTATCATGATCAAGTTTTTCCATGTCCTCTTTGAGAACAAAATGCTGAAAATAATAATTTGCCGTCATAACTATAAACTCCAATTTTATTTGTCTATTATAAATGTATAACTTCTATCTTTTTTGATTTTGTCTTCTAAATAAGCAAATCTAATTCTTTCTCCATTTGATTTAATTCTGTGCCATTCTCCAAATTGGCTAAAAAACTCAGGATAATATGACAATTCGCAGCAATTATAGGCTGGGGTTCTTTTGTCTACCGTTGCAAAAACAATTCCTACGCATATATTATTAATATATGCTTTATACCCAAACAATCCTCTATGCATAGAGGGTTCATTTTTGACCGTGCACGTGCAGTATTCCAATCCAAGTTGCGGTCTCTGGGGATTTGTAATTCCGTAGACCGCTTTTTTTGAGCAGACATCACAAATCTCTTGCCCATCTTTAATATAATTGAGATCACATATAGGGCATTTTTTATATTGCATGATAACAACCCTCCTGTTTAAAATTTAACACATTATACTAAACAGCAACCACTTTGTCAATATTAATCAACAAGAAGGCTTTATTCCATAGTGAAGGCCTTTTATAGGGCATCGGCGAAAACGCACACAGTCAAAAAGCCCCTCCCCCATCAACATAAATTTAAAACCATTGCCTTCGTGCAATGATTTTTTAATTTTTTTAACATTTATGTTTTATTAATAATGAACTGAATATGAAAAATTGTATACTAATTCTCTATAAAAGCTGTCAAATTTAACAATAAAAATGTAGGAGCCACATAAAAACTCCTACATCATAAATAGTACTATCTTAATGCTAAATAATATTATATATTATTTAAAGTATCTTTCCAAAAGACCCTTTAATGCTTTGCCGTGGCGGGCTTCGTCGCGTGCCATCTCATGCACTGTGTCATGAATTGCATCAAGGCCGAGTTCCTTCGCGCGCTTGGCTAGTTGAGTCTTGCCTGCTGTTGCGCCGTTTTCTGCGGCGACGCGCATTTCAAGGTTCTTCTTTGTGCTATCTGTCAAGACTTCGCCGAGGAGTTCCGCAAATTTTGCGGCGTGTTCTGCCTCTTCCCATGCAGCCTTTTCCCAGTAGAGCCCGATTTCCGGATAGCCCTCTCTGTGAGCGACTCTTGCCATTGCAAGGTACATACCGACTTCACTGCACTCGCCTTCGAAGTTTGCGCGGAGTCCGTCAAGGATTTCCTTGTCAACGCCCTTTGCGACGCCGAGGACGTGCTCTGCCGCCCAGTCGAGTTGGTCTTCTACGACCTCGACAAACTTTTCACCCGGGACTTTACAGCGTGGGCACTTGTCCGGACGGACGTCAGATTCTACGATTTCACCACAAACGGTGCATCTCCATTTTTTCATGATAATTATCTCCTATATAGGTTTTATTGATAATAATATTATCAATTAAAAACGGGATAATGTCAATACCCTTTTTGATTTTTGGCAAAAGAAAAAAGTTGGCATAATACATTGCAATTTGTCTTTTCTGCGTTGTATACTTTTGTTGTCAAATCAATATTCAACATTCAAGTGAGTGAGCATATCATTCACTTTTATTATGCCAAAAATAATTGACAAAAAAATAATATATGGAGAAAATATATATGAAAAGTCTTGATGACGCAAAACGAGATACTTTGCGGCTGTTTTCAAATGCGAATTGGGTCAGATGGATACATGAAGGGTCTTCCCCGGCTTACACTCCGGAGACAAAAACAGTAAATATTGTCCTATCAGCACTAAGTCTTGGGATGCATTGCCCAACGTGTCTCAATCTAAACGGTTGTTGTTTCCCAAGAAACAATATGCCTGAATATCCACTACATCCAAACTGTCATTGCACGGTTGAACCTGTAAACAATATCAACTTTGTCGCTGAATGCTCATTGGCAAAGTTTTCAAAATATATTTTTGTCTATCAAATAGTTGATGATAAAAAAGGATTGTTTGAATCTTGGGGATACCAATACTGTGATTCAGAATGGTTAAAAAACGAATATGAAAAACAAGCAAAAGAGAAATATGCTTTAGACAATTTCACTTTGGAATCATTGTCAACATACGGACAAAAAATATGTATTGAAATAACTCTGCCAAGAAAAGACAAATTGGAATCAGTGACGTTCAAATCAATATGGATGGTTTATCCAGATGGCGAAATCCTGCTTGTCACACCTTATGGAGGTAAAATATAATGCGAGAATACGATTATGTTGAAGTTGTAGTTGAAAAAGAAAAATACGCAAAAGAAGGCGTGCACAAAGGTATGCGTGGCACAATCCTTGACCCGCGCAATATCGAGGGATGTTGGCTCGTGTATTTTTCCGATCCGATCACTCATGCGGACTCAATCGGCATACCGATCAAAGAAGTAGATTTGAAAGTTATACAACCAGCGATAGAATACGACAAAGTTAAACTGATAAACGATAATGAAGAATATTTGTCTCACAATGTTCACAAAGGAATGGTTGGAGAACTTTGGAAGCTTGGCAAAACTCAAAGCTTGTTGATTTTTGAAGACAGAACTTCTTTCTATGTTGATAATGAAGATTTTGAAATCATAGAAAAAGGCAATGTGGACTATGAAAGAATATGATTACGTTGAAGTTATAGTTGAAAAGGAAAAATACACCAAGGAAGGCGTGCACAAAGATATGGAGGTATAATTGTGGATTCTCGCAATATCAATGGATACTGGCTTGTATGCTTTGACCAATTTGGTGACCTACCAAATATTGCGACAATTCCCGTAAAAGAACAGGATTTAGAACTAGTCAAATCCATATAAATACTATCCAAAATCAATTTGATGGGCAAAAGAAAAAAGGCTCGAAACAAGTTCGAGTCTTTTTCTTCATAGTAAGGTAAATTATTTGAGTTCTGCAACTGCGCCGACTTCTTTGAGTTTGGCTGCGAGTGCTTCTGCTGCATCCTTCGGGAGAGCTTCTTTGACTGTCTTCGGTGCGCCGTCGACAACTGCCTTTGCTTCGACGAGGCCGAGACCCGTTGCTTCTTTGACGACCTTGATGACTTGGACCTTGTTCGGGCCAATTTCTTTGAGGACGACGTCAAATTCCGTCTTTTCTTCTTCCTTCGGTGCATCGCCTGCTGCCGCCGGACCTGCGACGACAACGCCTGCTGCTGCGCTTACGCCAAATTCTTCTTCGAGTGCTTTTACAAAATCATTGAGTTCAAGAACTGTGAGGCTCTTGATTTCTTCCAAAAGTTTATTGAGATCTGCCATTTTTTTATTCTCCGATTAATTTTATTCCGACCGAGTCGGTATGAACGGCACTATGCCGCAAGGGTTATGCTTGTTGCTCCTTTTGTTCCGCAATTTGCTTCAAGCAACGAGCAAGTTTTGAAATTGGTGATTGCATACTGCCGAGCATCTTTGCGAGCAAGACTTCCTTGGACGGAATGTCTGCGATTTTCTTAAGGCCAGCTTCATCCATGAATTTGCCTTCGACCATGCCGCATTTTGTCTTCATCTTGTTGAGAGCCTTAATGTTCTTAACAATGTACTTTGCGGGGGCGACTGCATCAGTGGAAGAAAACGCAACTGCCGTCGGACCATTGAGCGCTTCGTCAAAATCGGTGTAGCCGAGTTCGTTGAAAGCAATCTTGACAAGACGATTTTTGAGAACCGCATAATCAACGCCATTGTCACGGAGTTCCTTACGGAATGCCGTGTCTTCGGCAACTGTAAGTCCCATGTAGTCAATGATGACGAGGGATTTCGCGGAAGTAATCTTCGCCTTGATGTCTTCGACTTGTTGCTTCTTGGCTGCAAGAACTTCTTGATTCATCTTTACCTCCTATTATTTCCCATAGACTGTCGCACGCGAGTCGGGAACTCTCACGCACCCTTGATTTGTCCCAAAAATCTGCTACGCATATTTTCGGGAGCCCTTTGACGAAAAAAAATCGTCATTCCACAGAGAAAAGACGAATCAAAGCATAAACCTTCTATTCAACTTCACTCCTCGGCAAGCGATATTTCACTTACGGCTTTCGCCACTTGCTGTCTTTGGAACGCTACTATAATAATAAAATTATTATACAATGTCAAACGTTTTTCACAATAAATTTAAAAAAACCTTCCCCCGCAGGGGAAGGCTTTTATCAAATCAAGGTTTTTAGATGGTTTTTGTGAATGTGATGATTGCTCTCTCGCCGTCCACATAGTCAAATGAGATTTCCCAGCCGAGCTCTTCACCGCTGTCCATCAAGCCCTCGTTGTAGAACGCCTTTGCATAGCGCGTCATATCGAAGGTATCGCCTGTGACGAAGAGGTTGCCTGCCGTAAGTGGGCTCTCATAGATATTGTTCATATCGGCCAAACTGCTGGCACCGTAACTGTAACCTTTATCGATTTCGTGTTGCACGAAATATGCGTCTTCATCCGCTTCTGCATCCTTTCTGAGCAGCATGAGTTGATAGTATTTCTCGCGATCATTAAACGTATTGGACGTTGCGCGGACAACAGTTTTGCTTCCGTCAATGCCGTCAATGACGCCGCCTTCAATCCAGTTGCCAAGATTGTCGACAATGCGGGAATCAACGTGCCAAATGCGGCAACCCGGGACTTCCGGCCCGATAAGATTGGCGTGCAAATAATCACTATACTGACTATCGAACTCGTTGAGCCCGTCCGGGGTGTAGAGATCGATGAGCAAGTATTCATCAAACGGCGAAGTGACCGTATGTCCTGCAATCGGTAGCAAGATTACGTCACCAGTTGATTCAAGTGGATTGAGTTCAATCGTGCAGCCCTCCGTGATGATATACGGATCCGTCCACCCATAGGCGATTCTGCTGAATGGGTCGTGAGAGCCTAGGTCCTGATCTTGCATCGTGAAGCCACCCGTTATATAATCCAAAATTTGGTTTGTATCATAGTAGTCTTCGAGGCCAAACATGTGTCCCATTTCATGGATATATGTTGACGGGGCAACGTATTTGTGGAATCCGTTGCTGTATCCGCTATGTATGAAACACTCATCGGCATTCAAATATCCTTCTTTGTAGAAGCAAACATCGCTTTGAACTTCATCCTCATATTCTAGACCATTATGATCTATAGTGCGGATATTTTGATGGGAATACATGAAGTCAAAGGACGCCACCATGAATGTCTTTGACAGCACCGGTTTGTCGACGTTGGCATCACCTGCAGTTTCCATCCACCAAACAGATGCCCACAACAATGAATTGCTATACATGTCGGTGTTAAGATCAGGTTCGCCATTCACATAATGCGTTGCTGTTTGTGCATTTTCCTTGTTTGGATAAGCATAAATGATGACTACGCCGTCAAGATATCCATCACCATCATTGTCATAGTCTTTGAGAGAAGGCTCAACACCATCAACCTCATTGACTGAGCGATAATTATTTACAGCCATTGTCGCCATTTTTCTAACGTCGAATACCCCGACTTCTGTCGAGAATGCATTAGTCAATTTTTTGACGCTTCCGACTGTATACCAATCCGCAACGGTTCCGTTGATTGTCACGGCGCCGTTGGATTCCGTTTCGTAGAAAGATTTGACTGTATCGGAGCCGTTGAACTCTTTGGTGCCGAAGAAAGCAATCTCAAGGTCTGCCTTGATCTTGTCATAGTCATACCACTCTTCGCTTTCATAGAACTTGACAGGCAAAATAAGCAAGTTGATATCGCCTTCAAGAGGCGTGTTGTTGCCCGTAGTGCTCTTGTCCCAAAAATCTGTATAGTCATAGTCAAGTGCCGTTCTGTCGATGAGATCATACACTTCGACCGTCACGTGAACGACCTTTGTCAAGCCGTTTGAACTCGTCACGGTGATGTCTGCATTGCCTGCAGAATGCGCCGTCACAAGACCTGTAGCACTAACCGTTGCCACAACATCGTTGCTTGACTCAAACGAGAGCCCCGCAAGGCTTGTGTTTGGCGTGAACGCCACTTCGATTTGATATGGGTTCTTGGTGGTCATCGTCACATCTTCTCGTGTCACAATTGCCGTAGGCAAGACCTCGGCTTTGACCGTGATATACTCTTGTGCCTTATACGTATACCCGTTAAGACGCGCATCATATCCTGAATGCTGTGGCATCAACTTGCCGCCACCGCTGTAAACACCTGTATAAGCAGCAGGGACTTCCACGCTCACAAGCACTTTACCCGGCTTTAGAGCCGTCATATTGCCGGCGTCATCAATTGTCAACACTGTTTCGTCAGAAGACGTCCAAGTGAGCATACGATCCACGAACCAATACCAGTCGGTGCAATTCATCTCGTAATCAATCGGAGCAGTCACTCCAACAGCAATTTCTTGCCCTTCGGTAATTTCAAAGGATGAAATGATCGGTGGACTGATCTCCGGCGTCTCATATATGGTGCCATCTTTCACGATAACGACGAACCTGGCAAGTCCGTCAACATTGGCGTATTCATTGAAAGCATCTGCATCAAAATGGTAGTATACCGCTTCCTCTTCTGACGCGCCTCTGCCAAAGTATTTGCCTGTGCTAAACGGTAATGGCTCGTATCCCTTTGGCAACCAGGTGCTGCGCTTTGTCGCGAGCACTATATATTCATCTTTGCCGGCAAATGCTTCATCATCTGTAAGGACGGGGTCATAAATGGCTTTGATTTCAACTTGATATGAATCTGCGAATTTAATCTCAACGCTCTCCGGCAACACTTTGCTTGCGGAATAACCACAAACAGAGCAAACGCCGTTCCCATACGTGTGTGCGTGTTTCTCAGTAGAAATCTCGTATTCGCCACAATTGTTGCAATATACGATTTCCCAGTGACCTGTTTCGTCATACAGCCAATCGTGAATTTCCTGATGTTCGAGCGGACTTGTGAAAGCGCGCCAATTTTCAACGGCATTTTCAAAGTTAAACAAAGTATGTTCGATTTGATATTCAACACAAAGCAAATACGTATCCCAATCCAAGAACTCAAGGTGGGAGAACAAACTGCCGTCATACTCTCTGCCATTCCATTCCGCATCATTTTGCGCAATTCTTATGTAATCTTCCACGCTTTCGCTCAAAATAGCGCCACAGTCTTCACATTTGAAGAATTGTGAGTGTCCGCCCATTTGTTCGGTTGGCGCCACGTATGGATAGTATCTCAAGTGTTCATGATGATCACATGCCGTCAGTTCAACCGTAAACCAATCGCTATCGCTATACGTAGAAAGCTGTTTTGCAGTAGCACGCAAACTAATGACGTCGCCGTGCTTCAAAGGCTCTCTACTGTCATCAGGCATGTATACATACCAGTCATAAACTTGATCATTGATTGCAAGTTGATACTCATCTATTTCAAAAGTTTGACCCAATGTATCATATACATCCGAGAACATATTATACAAATCCCACCTTCCATCGTAGTATTGGATCAAGAACTCAGGAGTTGCGAGTTTTGCCGTCTTCATAACATAATAAAAATTATCCGTAGACGTCGACCAATTGTCCTTGGAAACAACAATACTCGTGCCGGTTTCCATCTGATAAGTTGTTTGAGTCGCAGGCAAATTTTCTATTTTGATAAAGTTGCCATTCAAATCATAGACCATTACGCTGTATTGCGTTGCGCCCGGCCATTCATTCCAAGTCGCAAGTCCGGTGTCATTGGCGAAACTCAATACCAAATGTGCAGGCTCAGGTCCTGTATATTCAACAACAGCTGACCAATCGCTGTCGAGATAGCGTGTGCCGTCGCCGATTGCTCGCACTTCATAACACCATCCGTTATTGTGATAACCATAAACAACGTCATATTCTGGCTCAGTCACAATAGAATTGAACGAACCCGTTTCTCTTGTGCTTATTTTTAGCTCATCCGTCCACCCGGAAGAAAGCTTGTGCACTTGATACTGCGTTGCACCCGGGATTGCCGTCCAAACAAGCTTGCCGCTGTTATCAGACGTTGGAGTTGGAGCCCCCAGTTTTGTAGGCTGAGCCGCAGGTGCATGATAAGTCACCGCTCTTGACCAGTCGCTGTCGCTATAATTCGTGCCATCGCCCACTGCCTTGACTTTGACTGTTTCGCCGTCAAGCAATGAGACCGGTCTTGAATAATTCGTGACTGTGCCATTGACGTCAACCTTGTAGCCGCTCGCATTGGCGATATCCGCCCAACTTACAAGACCCGTATTGTCCACGCTTACAACAGGCGTAGCGAGTTTTGTCGGAGTTGATGGAGTGCCTCCTCCGCCACCTGGTGTATCATCCCCACCAGGGTTTGTGTTTCCACCGCCACCTGGTGTATCATCCCCACCAGGGGTATCGCCACCGGGGGTTGTGTCTCCCCCGCCAGGTGTCACTTCTCCGCTTGGTGCCGGAGCAGAATCGTTCTTTCCGCACGCAACAAAAAGACAAGCAGAAAGCGTCAAAACTATTATTAACAAAAGTGTAATACTGGCTTTTTTCATTGTTATTCTCTCCAAAATAAACACTTACTAATTTTAACATAATATAGAATATTCTATATGTCAAGCAAAAACATAGAAAACTCTATACAATAGAGTTTATGGAAGAACGCGATTTCAAAGAGATTTTAGATGATTTTTTGATTGAAAACGACCTCACACAGACGGCGTTTGCAGCAAAAATCGGAATAAAACAAAGCCAAGTCAGCGAGTGGCTGAGGGGCAAGGCAAAACCCGGCTATGATATGCTCAAGCGCATGGCTCTCGCCTTCAACGTTTCCGCCGACTTCTTCCTTGGTATAAAAGATTAAAAGCACTCGGTTTGAGTGCTTTTTTCATTCACATCCCTACATAGGGGATTTCTCGACAAGCTCGAAATGACATCGTTTAAAAACCGCTAAGTTTAAATGCGGTCAGAATGAACATAAAAATGCGATATAAATATAAAATCCAAAAACCGCTCAATTTTGATGAGATGCTAGGAAGGGCACTTTTGTTTGAAAGGAGCGTACTTGACGTACGTGACTGCACAAAAAAAGCGACCTGACAACGCAGGTCGCTCTCTCGTGTGTTTTTTAGTTCATGCGATAGACCATCTTGATGGACGGTCCCATCGTAGACGCGATGTAGATTGAGCGGAAATAGACGCCCTTTGCCGCTGCCGGTTTTGCTTTGACGAGTGCTTCCATCAAGGTGCGAAGGTTCTCGCTCAGCTTCTCCGTGCCGAAGGACGCTTTGCCAAACGGAACGTGGCAGATTGCTTGTTTGTCTACTCTGTATTCAACTTTACCTGCTTTGATGTCGCGGATTGCCTTTGCGATGTCCATGGAGACCGTACCGCTCTTCGGGTTTGGCATCAAGCCCTTCGGACCGAGGACCTTACCGAGACGACCGACAACGCCCATCATATCAGGGGTTGTGACGATGACGTCATAGTCAAACCAGTTTTCTTGTTGAATTTTTTGTATCATTTCGTCGCCACCGACAAAGTCTGCGCCGGCTGCTTGTGCTTCGTCCGCCTTTGCGCCCTTGGTGATTGCGAGAACTCTCACAGTCTTACCAGTACCGTTGGGGAGAACGACGACGCCTCTGACCTGTTGATCTGCGTGACGTGGATCGATACCGAGTTTTACGTGCAACTCTATTGTTTCATCGAATTTGGACTTTGCCGTCTCGATTGCAAGAGCAACTGCTTCTTCGAGCTCGTATGCTTTGGTCTTGTCGATGAGTTTTTTCGAATCAATATAATGTTTACCGCGTTGCATAAGCCTTGCCTCCTTATTCCTCAACCAAAACGCCCATACTGCGCGCCGTACCTGCAATCATGCGTTTTGCCGCATCGAGATCCGCTGCGTTGAGATCGGGCATTTTCATTTGCGCTATCTTCTCCAAGTCTTCCTTCTTGAGAGTTGCGACCTTTTGCTTGTTCGGAACAGCGGACGCGCTCTCCAAGCCGCATGCCTTCTTGATGAGAACCGGCGCGGGCGGAGTCTTGAGAATGAACGTAAACGAACGGTCTTGATATATCGTGATGATGACAGGAATAATCAAGCCGGCATCTTTTGATGTTCTTTCATTGAAATCCTTTGTAAATGCAGCGATATTGATGCCGTGAGGACCGAGTGAAGATCCAACAGGCGGACCCGGGGTCGCTTTGCCCGCGGGCAACTGCAATTTTACAACTGCTGTAATTTTCTTAGCCATATATCCTCCTGACTAACGTGGTTTTGCGACGGCGGATGAGTATTTGCCGTCTCCCACACGGTTTATAGTCTCGCGACTTGCACCCTGTAGGTGCGTGATGGAAATTACAATTTTTCGACTTGCGAAAAATCGAGCTCGACAGGTGTTTGTCTGCCGAACATTGAGACGATAACTTTGACCTTTTGACGCTCTGCGCTGATGGAGTCCACGACGCCGAGGAAGTTTTCGAGCGCACCGTTGATGACCTTGACGTCGTCGCCGGGTTTGATGTCGAAATCTTCAAGCGTGACAACCTCGAGTCCCATACGTTTGACCTCTTCTTCCGTGAGCGGAAGCGGATGACCGGCAGGACCGACGAAGCCCGTGACGCCACGAGTTTGCGTCACCATAAACCAAATATGGTTGGTGTAAATCATCTTGATGAAAACATAGCTCGGGAATTTCTTGCGTTGAATTTGTTTCTTCTTGCCGTTTCTCTCGACGATATCGTCTTCAACGGGAATTTTTACATCAAAGATGTAATCTTGCAAGCTGTTGTTCTCGACCATGTTGCGAAGGTTGTTCTCCACGGTTGACTCATAGCCCGAGTACGTGTGAATAACATACCAAAGTGGTTGTTGCGTATTTTCCATAAAAGCCCTCTCAGATGAAGATTGT
>JAFZMH010000007.1 GCA_017553325.1 Clostridia bacterium | reverse complement strand
TGCGGTCGCACAAACAAAAAAAATACGAGCCTTTCGGTTCGTATTTTATTGTTTTGGTGCGGTCACCGAGACTTGAACTCGGACGGGTTCACCATACGCCCCTCAAACGTACGCGTCTGCCTATTCCGCCATGACCGCTCACAGCCTACTTATTATATGATTTATTGCATTTGTTGTCAAGGATTTTTTCAAAACAAAATGGGCAAATATAACAAATTGTAAAAATCGTTTACCGACATATGCGAATATGCACGAATGAGCATATTCACAAATAGGAGCGCAGGGCAGTGTGGAGGACTTGAAGAAACTGAATTTGTTTCAAGAGGTCTTCTTTTGAGGCGTTTTGCGCGACATTGCTAGCGAGTACGACTGCAAACGTGTTCATCTTCTCAGGTGTTTCACAAACGCATTTTAGAGCACTCGCAAGTGCTGAAAGGCTGTTCTCGTTTTGATTGTCAAACATATTTACATATTTATATGTAAAAAAATAAAAAATGTTAAATATTACAAAATAAAAAACTCTGTGATTTAGATGAAGAGCGCGAAAAAGCCCTCTCGGGAGAAGGGCGCGTACTTGTCGTACGTAACCGCCTCACAAGAGGGCTTTGACAATGCTATTCGCTAAATCACAGAGTTTTTACATAAGCTGCGAGTTCGTTGAAGATAACATCAAGTCCGTGTGCGCCTGCATCGGGGAAGCCGATGGAGCGCTCGCCGACTGTGCCCGCTCTGCCGAGTGTTGCGACGACAGTCTTTGTCGCTTCTGCGCCTTCGTGTGCCGCTTTTGCGCCGAGGTCGAGACCTTGTTGCAATTTCTTGCCTTCTTCAGCCGCCTTTGTGAGTGCGAGTGCGCATGGTTTCAATGCGTCGACCAAAGTCTTGTCGCCGATTTCAGCGCCCTTGCCGAAGGACTTCTTGCCCGTCTCGTAGACGCCGCGGTTTGCTTCCATGAAGAGGAAAGCAATGTCTGTCAAATTGACTTCTTTCTTGCCGAGCATTGCTTTGCCTGCGTATTTGAATGCAGAGCCCCAAATCGGGCCGGATGCGCCGCCGCAGTACTCCTTGATGATTTCGGAGCAGCTGACGAGGAATTCACCGATGTCGCCTTTCTTTCTTGTCTTCCAATCTGCCTTGAGTTGACGGAAGCCTTTTGCGATGGACATACCGAAGTCGCCGTCGCCCATTTGGTCTGCTTCGCAGAACGGAACTTCGTTTTCGATGATGACGTCTGCCATCTTTTCAACGATTTTGACGAATGCCGCTGTGTTGATTGTCTCGCCAACTTCCGGCTTGCCTTCAACTTCATAGACAGCATTTGCGTCTTCTTCTTCAGCTTTTGCAGCTTTCTTTGCTTTCTTTGGAGCTTCTTGAGCTGCCGGGACAACACCGAGCGCCTTTCTGATTGCATTGATTGCTTCAAGTGCTGCTTCTGCGTTTGCATCCATTGCCGCGCCCCATGTAAGAGCAGGAGTGGAGACAGGGTAGTCGATGAGTGCTTTGAGTTCCGCATCGACACGAAGCACCGTGATAGAAGCGCCTGCCATGTCGATTGAGGTCATAAAGTTGCCGACGATTGTGCGGTGAATCTTGATTTCGTCTGCGGCAAGTGCCTTTGTGACGGAGTTGTTGAGGATGTAGAGCTCTTGAAGCGGAGTTCCGCCAAAGCCGTTGATGAGGAGGACAACTTCTTCGCCCTTCTTGAGCTTGAGATCTTCTTCGAGGTCTGTGACGATTCTTCTTGAGAGGTCATCACTGAACGTGCCCTTGGAGTAGTCGATCTTTTCACGGAAACGACCCGGTTCGCCATGGATACCGACACCGAATTCCATTTCATCGTCGCCGATTTCAAAGGTCGGGTGACCTGCCGCCGGAACGGTGCAAGAGGTGAATGCAAAGCCGAAGGAACGAACGTTTTCGATAACCTTGTTTGCAACGCGCTTGACTTCCTCGAGTTCCTTGCCTTGTTCTGCCGCCGCGCCTGCGCACTTGTGAACGAGCACTGTGCCTGCGACGCCACGACGACCGACGGTGTAGAGAGAGTCTTTGACTGCGATATCATCGTTGACGTAAACTGCGTCGACTTTGATGCCGTCTTCTTGAGCATCGCTCATTGCGTTGTTGAAGTTCATGCAGTCGCCGGAGTAGTTCTTGATGATGAGAAGAACGCCTTTGTCCGTCGCGCATTTTTTGATTGAGTTGTAAACTTGGACTTGAGACGGGGAGGCAAACACGTCGCCGCAGACCGCCGCGTCAAGCATACCTTTGCCGACGAAGCCTGCATGCGCGGGCTCGTGACCGGAACCACCACCGGAGATAAGGGAAACCTTGTCTTCGTTGATATCGACTTTCTTTACGATTTTGAACTTCTCGACAAATTCGAGTTCAGGATGTGCGGCGGCAAGGCCGTGACACATATCGTACACGAAAGATTCGGGGGTGTTCATGATTTTTTTCATAATATTTCTCCTTATGACGAGGGCGTTTTGCCCTCAAAAATTTATGATACTCTCCCTAAAGGGAGAGTATCAATTTTCAAAATTATTCGAGACCGTATGCGTATTCGCGGCCGAGTCTGTCTGCTGTCTTGATTGCTGCCACGATCATATCCGGCGTGACAGGGAACGGCATGTTGTGAATTGACTCATCAGGAATGCAAGTCTTTTCGGCAACTGCTCTGAGTTCTTCGTCCGTCAAGGAATCGCGGAGGACTTTGCCTTCTCTGACGTCCGTCATAAGGTCGCGCAAGCAAACCGGAAGACCGACTGTCAAGCAGAAGTCGAGAACTTCGTAGAGTTCTTCTTCAGGGCTGTTTTCAAGAACGAGTTGGCAGAGAGTACCAAATGCGACGATTTCGCCATGGAAACGGCATTTGTGAATCTCGTGGACAACCGTGAGACCGTCGTGAATTGCGTGTGCCGCTGCAAGACCGCCTGATTCGAAGCCGAGACCGGAGAGAAGGATGTTCGTTTCAACAATCTTTTCAAGTGCCGGTGTGACAACGTTCTCGTCGCAAGCCGCTTTTGCCTTTGCGCCGTCGCTCAAGAGGTTTCTGTAGCAGAGTTCAGCAAGTGCTGCCGCCGTGTGCGTGCCATAGCCGAGGAGCGTGCCTTTCTTTCTGTCTGCGCCGCAGGGGAGACCCGCATTGACGTTGGAGACTGATTGAACGTTTGCTCTTGCCTCAAAGTATGTGGAGAGCGCGTCGCCCATGCCGGATACCAAGAAGCGTGACGGAGCGTTTGCAATGACGTTGAGGTCAATGAGAACTACGCTCGGGTTTTGACGGAAGTAGGCATAATCGTCAAACTCGTGATCGTCTGTATAGAGAACCGCGGAGTGAGACGTCGGAGCGTCCGTTGCTGCGATTGTCGGGCAGATGATGAGCGGGTTGCCTGCTGCAACGCACTTTGACGTGTCGATTGCTTTACCGCCACCGAGACCGATCGTGCAAGCGCATTTGTTGGCTTTTGCGAAGTCTTGGAGTTTCTTCACGACGTTTCTGGAACACTCGCCTTTGAAGAGATCGCTTGTGACGAACTCGACGCCGTATTTCTTTTGCGTTGCTTCGAGTTTGTCTTTGACGAGACCGAGCGCGAACGGATCGCCGATGAGGAGGGCTTTCTTGCCGAAAGTCTTGACGAAATAGCCGAGGTTAAGAAGTTCATCTTCGCCTTGGACATACTTGGTTGGACAAATAAATGCTTTTCTCATAAAATTTTCTCCTTGTATGAGTTTTAATTGATGAGAATATTATATAACTTTAAAAATATAATTTCAATACCTAAAATGCTAAAAAATGACAATTTTTGAAAAATTTTCCGTTCAAAAGTCGATTTTTTTAGGTTTTTAAGCAAAAAATCTTTTAAAATCGAAAAATTTAAAAAAATCAAGAGCAAAATTTTGCAATACGCTTGTAATTATTTTCTAAATAATTATAATGGAAATATCAATAAATATATGGCGGTGTCGATATGGACGTTGCAAAAACCATTGAAGAAAGAGTCAAATGGATAAAGAACTTGCTCACATCATCAGGCGCAAAGGGCATAATTTACGGCAATAGCGGAGGCAAAGATTGCACCCTTGTCGGCGCACTCTGCAGGCTCGCAACCAGGAACGTGCTCGGCGTCATTATGCCTTGCCAGTCCTCGCAAAACTACGGCAGTGATATGCAGGACGCTTTTGCCGCGGGCGAGAGGTTTGATATTCCGCAAATAGTCGTAGACCTCACGAAGACCAAGGAGAGTTTGATTGAAGCGCTCGGCGACAATCTGACCAAGGACAACGCAGGGGAGCATAGCGTCAAGATGGCGGGAGTAAACGTCAACCCCAGGCTTCGTATGACGACGCTCTACGCTTTGGGACAGGCGAGAGGCTATCTCGTTGCCGGCACGGGCAATCTTGACGAAGCCACTCTCGGCTATTTTACGAAGTGGGGAGACGGCGCATACGATTTCAACCCGATTTCCGACTTGAACGTCGAAGAAGTGTACGCTTGTTTAAAATACCTCGACGCCCCCAAGAACATCGTCGACAAGGCTCCGTCGGCAGGTCTATACCCCGGGCAGACGGACGAGCAGGAACTCGGCATAAGCTACGCCGACGTGGACAAATACGTGCGCGGAAAAGAGGTCGCGCCCGACGTAAAAGCAAAGATTGAAAGGGCGTATCGTTCAACCGCTCACAAACGTCGGATGCCTCAAACGTTTGCCGAGAGCAAAAATCGAAATTAACCCAGTTAGAATATCGAAATTATCAAAAAAACACGCATAGAAGCACGAATAATTCTCGTGCTTTTATTTTGCCCTTTTGACCGTTAAATCGGGGTAAAAAATATGACAAATATTTCAGGTTTTCAAAGATTTGAAACAAAACGCGTTTCGGCGGTGGAAAACGAGGCTTTTTAAACAAAAAATCGCAAATTAAATATTGACTTTATATTTTCTATACTGTATAATTTTATCTATAATAAACATCAACAAAGGAGGGGCTAATTATGGCTCAATTAAGCGAAGCAGCTGTCAAGCGAATCAATGAGATTTGCGACAAGTATGCAAGTGAAAAGACACCGCTTATGATGATTTTGAGCGACATTCAAAAGGAATATGGCTATATTCCTCTTGACGTGCAAGAAATCGTTTCCGAAAGAACGGGCATTTCCGTCGCGGAAATCTACGGCGTTGTCACTTTCTATTCATTCTTCTCTTTGAAACCGAAGGGAAAATTCGTCATCGGCTGTTGCCTCGGCACGGCATGCTACGTTAAGGGCGCGCAACAGGTTATCGACAAGTTCTCCGAGATCCTCGGCATTCATCCGGGCGAGACGACGGAAGACGGCTTGTTCACCCTCGACGCACTTCGTTGCATCGGCGCATGCGCAATTTCTCCGGCTATCAAGATCAACGGTAAAGTTTATCCGAAGGTAGCGGTCAGCGCGGTTCCCGGCATCATCGAAGAGTACAAAAAGGAGGCAAAAGCATGATTAAGAACTTTGAAGAACTCCAAAATAAGTGCAAAGAATGTTCCGCATGTCTTGACGCAAAGTTTGCAGGCGCAGACGGCAAGAGACACATCCTCATCTGCGGTGGCACGGGTTGTTTGTCAACAAATTCCGCTGCAATCAGAGAAGAGTTTGAAAGACTCATCAAAGAAAAGGGCTTATCTGACAAAGTTGAAATCAACCAAGTCGGTTGCTTCGGCATGTGCTCGCAAGGTCCGTTCGTCAAGATTTTCCCGGAAGAGACGCTCTACAGAATGCTCAAAGTCTCCGACGTTGACGAAATCTTGGAGAGTGACATCAAGGGTGGAAAAGTCGTTGAAAGACTCCTTTACGTCGACCCGGTCACAAAAGAGAAGATCAGAAAGCAAGACGACATTCCGTTCTATAAAAAACAAGTACATATCGCACTTCACGCGGTTGGCAGCATAGACCCCGAGAATCTTGAAGAGGCACTCGCTCGCGGAGCGTTCCAAGGTCTTGCTCGCGCACTCAAGATGGAAAGACAAGACGTCATCAACGAGGTCTTGAATTCCGGTCTCCGCGGACGTGGCGGCGGTGGCTTCCCGACGGGCAGAAAGTGGCAATTCGCTTTTGCTCAACCCGAAGGTGAAAAATATGTCGTCTGCAACGGTGACGAAGGCGACCCGGGCGCGTTTATGGACGAAGCAATTCTCGAAGGCAACCCGCTCGCAGTTATCGAAGGTATGATGATTGCAGGTTATGCTATCGGCGCAAAGAACGGTTATTTCTACGTCAGAGCGGAATATCCAGTCGCAGTCGCTCGTTTGCTCAACGCAATCAAGATGGCGGAAGACGCAGGACTCCTTGGCGACAACATCCTTGGAAGCAACTTCTCATTCAGATGCCATTTGAGACTCGGCGCAGGCGCATTCGTTTGCGGTGAAGAGACGGCGCTTTTGAACTCCATTCAAGGTCAACGCGGTATGCCGCGTCCTCGTCCGCCGTTCCCGGCAGTCAAGGGCTTATGGGATTGCCCGACAATCGTCAACAACGTTGAAACTCTCGCTTGCGTTCCGTACATTCTCCGCGAAGGCTTTGGGGAATTTGCAAAATACGGCACGGAGAGATCCAAAGGCACGAAGGTCTTTGCTCTCGCAGGCAAGGTCAACAACGTCGGTCTCGTCGAAGTTCCGATGGGCACGACGCTCAGAGAACTCATCTACGACATCGGCGGTGGTATCCCGAACGGCAAGAAATTCAAAGCGATTCAAACGGGTGGTCCGTCAGGCGGCTGCTTGACAGCGGAAGACCTCGACGCGGCAATCGACTACGACAACCTCGTCGCAAAGGGATCAATGATGGGCTCAGGCGGCGCAATCGTCATGGACGAAGACAACTGCATGGTTGACGTTGCAAAGTTCTATATGGACTTCATCTGCGACGAATCCTGCGGAAAATGCTCGCCCTGCCGTATCGGCACGAAGCGTATGCTTGAAATGCTCACCAAGATTACGGACGGCACGGCAACCCTTGAAGACCTCGACAAACTCAACGCGCTTGCCGAGAACATCAAAGCAGACTCGCTCTGCGCTCTCGGTCAAACTGCTCCAAACCCGATTCTCTCGACGCTTTCTCACTTCAAAGACGAGTATATGGCGCACATCCTCGACAAGAAGTGCCCGGCACACGTCTGCAAGAACTTGATGCAATACAAAATCGACAAAGAGAAGTGCATCGGTTGCGGTCTCTGCGCGAAGAACTGCCCGGCAGACGCAATTCACAAGACAGACTACACGGCTCCCGGTCACAAACTTCCGTCAATGGAAATCGACCCGAGCAAGTGCGTAAAGTGCGGTGCGTGTATGTCCGGTTGCAAGTTTGGCGCAATCAGCAAGGAATAAGGAGGTATTCACTATGTCTAAAGTCAATATAAAAATCGAAGGCGTACCTTATCAAGTAGAGGCCGGCCTTACAATTCTTGAAGCGGCAAAGGCTTGTGGATACGAGATCCCGTCACTTTGCACCTTCAACCACGGCGAATGTTCACAAGGTTCCTGCCGCGTATGTCTCGTTGAGGCAACGGGCGCAAGAGGACTCGTAGCGTCCTGCGTATATCCGATTGCAGAGGGTATGGAAATCACGATTTCCTCTCCGAAGGCATCCGAAGCAAGACGTTCTTCCGTTGAACTTCTCCTTTCAAACCACAGCAAAAATTGCCAAGAATGCGACAAGAACGGCAAGTGCGAACTCTTGCACGTCGCACAACTCACAGGCGCAAGAGAAAACGTCTACGAGGGAAGCAAGACGCCTGTCTCCATTGACAGACTCACTCCGTCAATCAAGCGCGACACGTCCAAGTGCATCCTTTGCGGCAGATGTATCGCTCGCTGCAAAAACGCTCACGGACTCTCCGTTCTCGGCTTTGAAAGACGTGGCTTCAAGACCATAGTCGCTCCGGCGGAGGACAGAAGTTTTGCAGATTCTCCGTGTATCCTTTGCGGACAATGCACGACGGTCTGCCCGACGGGCGCTCTCATGGAAGTCTCCGAAATCGAAAAGATTGACGCTGCGTTCAAGGCAGGCAAATACGTCGTCGTTCAAACTGCTCCGGCAGTCAGAGCGGCAATCGGTGAAGAGTTTGATATGCCAATCGGCACTCTTGCAACAGGCAAGATGGTCGCGGCATTAAAGCGTCTCGGCTTCAAGAAGGTGTTCGACACCAACTTCGCGGCAGACCTTACAATCATGGAAGAAGCAAACGAACTTCTCGGCAGAGTCAAGAACGGCGGCGTGCTTCCGATGATCACGTCTTGCTCACCCGGCTGGATCAACTATGCAGAGTATTATTACGGAGATCTCCTCGATCACCTCTCATCCTGCAAATCGCCTCACGAAATGTTCGGCGCGATTTTGAAGACATATTATGCTCAAAAGATTGGCGTGGATCCGAAAGATATGTTCGTAGTGTCCATCATGCCGTGCACCGCAAAGAAATTTGAGAAGGAACGTCCGGAACTCGGTCATGACGGCCTTGCAGACGTCGACGCAGTTTTGACGACACGTGAACTCGGCAAGCTCATCAAACGTGCAGGTATCCGCTTTACAAAGCTTCCTGACGAAGAGTTTGACAACGACATCGTCGGCGAGTATTCAGGCGCAGGCGTCATCTTCGGTGCAACGGGCGGCGTTATGGAAGCGGCGCTTCGTACGGCGGCGGCAGTCCTCAACGGTCAAGAGCTCGAACACGTCGAACTTCAAGAAGTTCGTGGTCTTGAAGGCATCAAGGAAGCAACGTACAACCTCGGCGGACTTGAAGTTAAGGTCGCAGTTGCTCACGGCATGAAGAATGCAAAAGTCTTGCTCGACCAAATCAGGGAAGGCAAGAGCCCGTATCACTTCATCGAGATCATGGGCTGCCCGGGCGGTTGCGTCAGCGGCGGCGGTCAACCGTACGTCAAACCGTGCTTCTTGCCAAACGAAGAGGACAACATCCTCGACACCTACAGAGCAAAACGTGCGGCGGCACTCTACAGAGAAGACGAATCCAAGCCGATCCGCGTCTCTCACAAGAACCCGCAAATCCTCGACCTCTACAAAGAGTTCTTGGGTGAACCGAACTCTCATCTTGCGCACGAGCTCCTTCATACGCACTACAACCCGAATCGCAAGCGCTTTTAATAAAAACGCGTGAAGAGAGCGACCTGCTTTGTCAGGTCGCTTTTTTTGTCGGTAACTTAAGACTCAGTACGCTCCCTTCTCCCAAAGGGGCTTTTCCTTGTTATCCATTTAAATATCGGGTTTTTTATTTTAAAAATTTTTTCCGAATTAATGCGTAAACCTCACTGTTAAGTGAGGTTTACTACTACAAAAGAGAGTGTTGGATATTGAAATTGATATTACTTTACTGTTACGGATTCAGAGAGTAGTCCCTTTCTGATTGCTTTCTTTTCACTCATGCACTTTGATTTGCAGATAGGGCATTTTTTACCTTTGAGGAAATAGAAAGGTAGATACCACAAAAAACCACCTGCAAATAAACATAACCACCAGTTGAATTTTTTTGTTGGGGTTACCATTCTTTGACAGTTTGGGCAGTATTTAGCTTTAGCCATAGTTGTTCCTCCTTTGTTTGATAAAACAAATATACATCATAAAGTGATGTAAGTCAAGTATTTTACATCATAAAATTATATAATTTAAGTATGGAAATAGCAAAGAAGATTGGATTAAACTTAAAAATGGCTCGAAAAGCGAAAGGGTACACACAAAAGGAAGTAGCCGATATAATTCATATGACGCAGCAACAGTACAGCAGATTTGAAAACGGAGTATTTGAACTCAATTATTCTCAAATTCTCTTTCTTTGTGAACTTTTCGATATGTCGCCAAACGAACTGTTTGGATATAAAGATATATTGTAATATAATAAATCGTTTTTTTTTAAAACCGCGCGATTTGGATGAGATGCGCGGAAACAAAATAAATCGCCCCGCCTAATGTGCTGACGTACATGACGGGGCGTATTTGTTGTAGTTGACAATGCAGGTCGTTAAATCACGCGGTTTTATGCGGTTTTTCTGCCTAACTTGCCTTTCTTCTTGAGTATCAGCAGGGTAGCCGTCACTGCGCCGGCAACGGCGACTGTCGGGATGACTACGATGAGGGCGATTGCAATCTTGCGGTCAAAGACGGTGTGGTCGACGAGTTTGCTCTCGCCCACTTCTTTGATGCTGTTGCTCGCGCTGTCGTAGTAGTAGCTGACGTATTCGATCTTGTCGTCGCTGACCACTACTTTGCCGAAGGTTTGCGTGTCGAGGGTGTGGAGAATACTCTTTTTCTTGTCGAGTTTCGGCGTCACGTTTTCGTTTTCGCCGTACTCGTAGAATTTAGTACCCATAGTGCCGAGCGTGATGTAGAGCACGCCGTCGCCCGTATATTGCAAGCCTTTGAGGTCGGACTTGTCCGTCGTGTTGCCGTCCTTGTCGACGAGCATCGTGGAAGTGTAGGTGTGGTCGTGTCCCGCAAAGACGATGCTTACGCCTGTTTCTGCAAAGAGCGGGACGAGTTGCTCGCGCATAGAGACGACTTCTGCGTCGTAGGAGTGAGAACCGCCGCTGAATATGCTCTTGTGCATAAGGACGAATTTCCATTTCTTCGTTGAGTTCGTGAGGTCGTTTGTCAGCCATTCGAGTTGAGTCTCGCCGAGGCCGTCCGCTGTCGTGTCGTTGGTGTTGAGCACGACGAAGTGCGCGTTGGCGTAGTCGAACGAATAGTACACGCCGCCGAGCACGTCCTCGATGAGCGGATCGTTGTTTTCATCCTTCGGGATAGAGTATTCAAAGAAGTTGGTCATGCCGTAGGTGTTGCCCTCGTGGTTGCCCGCGGTGAAGACTTGCGGATAGTTTGCAAAGAGCGGTTGATACGTGTTGAGCGCATAGCCCCATTGATTGAAGTTCTTACCGCTGTCCACCATGTCGCCCGCGTTGATGATGAAGTCGAAGTTCTTTGTGCGCTCGTCCGCGAGGAGTGCCTCAACCGCCTTATAGCTGTTGGTGTACATTCCTTGAATCATACCTTGAATGTCCGCAATCGTCAGGAACTCGAAGGAGGTTGCATCCGAACCCTTTGCTGTCCTTATCGTAAAGCCTTGCGGCGCAGAGGAGAACTTTTTCAACGAGAAGAGCACGTTCTCGCCCTTTGAAGTCTTGTAGACGCCTTCAATGTCGTAATTATAGGTCGTGTCCGCGGCAAGACCGCCGATTTTGACCGTCGTCACGTTACAGTATATAATGCTGTTTGCTTCCGCTTTGTCGCGCTCGCCGTAGATGTAAGGAACGGTGACGGTTATGTTGTTTGCGTCCTTCGTGTCGTAGTCGACTCTGCCGTGTGTGAGGGCAGCAAGACCGAGGTCGATGAGCGGAACGTATTGAGGTTTGGTTTGCGTGAGAACGTCGATTGTTATGCCGTCAAACACCAGTTGCGCGGTGCTGTCGACAAAATCCGTGTCCGTTCTGCCGTCAATCGTCGTGCCCACCGTATGCCAAGTGCCGTCCGGAGTTTGGAGTTTGAAGTTTGCGTATACGTCCTCCGCCGTGTAGAATTTGACGACGTAAGTCGAGGTCGGCATATCGACGTCAAACGAGGTCGTCACGTGAGACGGGACTCTGCCGTTGTCCTGCGTTGCGGGGTTAAAGCTTGCGCCGACGCTAGACGGCGTCACCTTTGACGAAGCATAGGTTACTTTCTGTCCGCCATAAGCAAAGCCTGCGTACGGTTGCAAAACGTACGGGGTGGAGATGTCAAACTTTTCGTTGGCATTGTTTCCGTCGGGGAAGACGAGGTCGGGATATGCGTCCGTTGCAAACGCCACGATGATTTTGTCGACGATACCGCCGAGCCCGACGTAGAAGCTCTCCGTAAGGTATCCGTTGAGCGCGTCGTCGATAGACTCTACGAGCGTGTCGCCCGTGAGGTTGAATCCGATAAGGTTTGCCAATGCGGATTTCAGCATAGGCATAACTTCGTCAATCGTGGTGTTGAGCACGAAGTTCGTCGGGTCCATGGTTTCGAGTTTCTTCTTGCCGAGTTTTGCGCCGACGAGTTTTTCAATCAATTTCAACGTGATCGGCGAACTGAGAGTGTTTGTGAACACGTCTTCGATTGCCTCGTATTCCTCGTCGGTGAAATACATCTTTGTATTGTCGCCGTGCATCGGGGTGGTTTTGCCCTTCGAGAAGTCGAATCTGTAGTTGAGCAAAGTTTTGAGCAGAGAGTTGTCGTCATAGTAGAGCGGTTGAAGCAAAGTGTCCAAAAGTCGCTCTACGAGTTGTCCGCTCTCCGCATATTCGTGCAATTCCTTGATTGCGGCGGTCATACGCTTGCGATAGGTGGCGTTGGTCGGTTGCATAAACGCCGCGTTCTTTTGCGCTTGAGTTGCGCTTGAGATATTTGCAAACGAGTCTTCTTCGTCGTCGAAGATTTTGTCGATATACGCATATTCCGCTTCAAGTTCCGCTTTGCTCCCGCAGAGGGTTATTTCGGTGCCTTGCGCATGTGCGACGGAGATGAACGAAGCAATATCTTTGAGTTTGACCTTGCCTGCGTTTGCGGGGTTGGTCGGGGAAGCCAAACTTGCGTCGCCAAATTCAATGTCCAAGAAACCTTCGACTATGGCGCGCAGATAATCGAGCGCGTTGTCGTAGCGTACTTTGTTATAAACGTAGCCCGCGTCACCGTAGAGGTCGTAGACCAAAACGTCGATGAGATATTCCGCAAGTTTTGCAAGCGGGGCTCCGATGCCCGCAAACGTATCGGGTAGTTTTGCGTTTTCGCCGACCAGCAAATTCTTTACGGTGTTCTTCAAGGTGTCAATCAATCTCTCGCTCACGAAGTGGTCGAGGACTCTGTCGATAAGTCTCGAGTAGATGTCGACGGACGCAAACGTATTGTAGGACAGGTTGCTCAGCCATTCGTACTCAATTATATAGAGTTCGTAGTTTTCGTTGGAGGCGAGCACGGCGTTCCAGTTTGCGTCGGTTGGGTTGGCGTTGTAGACCGCGATTGCCGCGTCGTATGCGGCTTGATTCCAAGGAGCGGCGGTGTAAATGTTGTTGGAGGCGAGTTCTTTGAGGTTGTCAACCGTGTGCAATACGGAGGTGACTTTTTCGCCGAGTTTGCCGTCGCAGTTTTCGCGCTCGAACGTTATGTTTCTCCACGGAGAAGAATAGCTTACGCAAGAGCCCGTTTCAAAATCGTACAAGGTCCTGCCTTCGGCGTCCGTATAGGTCATGACGTCGGACGCGTGCATGTGTCCCGTGAGGACGTAGCGGCAACCCATAGCAAGCAAACGCTTTGCCGTGTTCTCCCAGTTGTAGAGAGTGAAGTCCTTCAAAATGTCGTCTTCTTGGTCGAAGTGGGGGAGGACGTTTTGGTGGAAGGACGCGATTATGGTCTCCTCGCCGAGAGTGGTTTTATTGTCCGTTTGAGTTGCGCAGAATTGTTCTGCCCAGTCAAGGCAAGCTTCGGTGACGCGACCGCCCGTCAAGTGTTTGAAGCTCGTTGAGCGATAAACTCGTTGCGCTGCAAACGCATCGTCGTCAAGTAAAGCTCTGTCTTCTTCAACGCTCTTTTTGAGTTTTTTGAGCGTTCCGTCGTTGTTCATCAAATAGATTGGAGTTTTGCTCGTTTCCGGCATCAATTCGTATTCTGCTTTGCCGAGCGCAACGATGGTGCTGCCTTCGACTCTGTCGCTAGAGTCGATGATGACGAAAGAATAACCTTTGTTTGCCTCGTCAAGCAATTCTGCAGTAAACGACAAGACGTTTATCTCGCTGTCGTCAAGCGTATAATACAGCGCAAGACGGTCTGCGGCGTTTGCCGTATTCTTGATTGTTTGGAGCGTTTCGGAATAATAATTGATTTCAATGTGCGTTGAATTTTTGGACGCTTGGTATCCGCTCGTAAAAGAGGAGTACCAATAGCTTTCCGGCATATATTCCGTGAGGTTTATCGCGCCGTCGGCACCCGTGAGGTTTGCGTCCGGATAGCCGAGCCCTGCAAATATGAGCGCGAATTGCATAGCGGTTACGACGTCCGTAAACTGCGTCGTGCCGTCTTCCTGATCGTATACCGCGCCGTCCGGGTTGTAGAGGTCGTGGTTGCCCGTCGTGGCAAAGACTTGGAAATCTTCATACCCCGGAATCGCTCTCATCGTGTTTTGAAGATAGCGGAGAGAGTTTGCAACGTCGATTAGCGCAACTCTTTCGCCGTTCTTGCTGAGGTCGCCAGACGCAACGAGATAGTGCGGGGCGGTGCCTTCAAGTCCGTTCGCGATGATAGAATGAATGAGCGAGTTCTGCACCATGCCGCTTTCGAGCACGAGTTTCGTGTCGCCGGTCATCGAATAGAAGAAATCGCTCTTTTCATAATCGTCGTTTTTCACGTCGGTATAACATTGGCTGAGCGGGAAATAGTGCACGTCGCTGATGTGTCCCACACCGAGAGTGCTCTCGTGAGTGGGCGCGTTCTCTTGTGCGAAAGAAACGCCACCGGTCAGAGTGACGCTCAACGTTACGACAAGCACCGCGCACATTAAAATCGCCAAAATGCAGACAAAACGTCTTGACAAAATTTTGTTCATAAAGTCCCCCTTGCGCGTACGTGGCGCGCAGAAATAAATACAAACGTATTATAAAACATTAAAAAAACAAATTCAATATTCAAGTTGAATTTTTTTTGAAATTTTGCAGATGTCGAACGAAATGTCTTTAAAATTGAATGTCGTTTTTGAAAAATATGGCTGAAACGTCGCCGAATGCGATTATTCTTCCGCTGAAAAGGGTGGTGGCGTTGTTGGACTTCCTGTAATAACCGAGAATTTTCCCGTAAAAATCTCTTACCGTCTTGTCACCGTTGCTTTCAACGTCGATGAACCCGACGATTTGTCCCGAAAACTTTGTGATTGTCAATCTTTCCATAGCGCACCTCTCAATAAACATATCATATCATACGCGCGAAAAAATTGCAATAGAGGAGAGGAGGGGGATACATATAGTATGTAGGCAAAAGTTGGCGTTTTACCCCTATGCACCGCACGGGTGCTTCCGTACCCCTGCCGTGGGCACGTGTGCCATTTGCAGACAACACGCCTTTGGCGTGCTCTTTTTGCATTTGCGCCACCTTCCAAACGTAAACTACTTACATTAACCTTTTTCAAATTTAACCCTATGTGCCACAATGGCACTTCCCGACCCCTGCCGTGGGCACGTGTGCCATTTGCAGACAACACACCTTTGGCGTGCTCTTTTTGCATTTGCGCCACCTTCCAAACGTAAACGTTTGTTCGGTGTCACAAACACAAAACAAACCCACTCTCGAGAAAGAGTGGGTTTGTTGTCTGCAAATGGTACCCCCATAGGGAATCGAACCCTAGATTCCGCCGTGAGAGGGCGACGTCTTGACCGCTTGACCATGAGGGCAAATGCTGAATTTCGTCAGCCTTTGCATAATAGCATAAAATCTCGGAGTTGACAAGCGATTTTTTGTGTGAAACCATATTTTTGTTTTTCGCAAGAAAAAACAGCCTCGATTGAGACTGTTTTGAACACCCGCATCGCCGTGTGATGTCCATTAAGAACCCGCTGTGTATAAGCGGTGGGTAAAATGCTGCCGCACGGTATCTGTCTTCCACTGATATGATGAGGCCTGACATTGCCGTGAAATTTCGGACCCGCAATCCCGTATAAGTGTTGTGGCTCATATGAGACACCATCACGAACGTAGCAGGAAACTTTATTTCTACAATTATTATATCTCACGCCGACGAATATTGCAATACCAAATTTTGAAAAATCTGCAAAAGTGGCAAAAATCGGCATTCTAACCCACTCAATTTTTTTGGCGATATACAAATCTTTAGGCTATGAGGTCGTGTGGCACTGCAAAAAACGGGAGATTTTCAAAGTATAATTCCGTTTTTGTCAAAAAATAAAAGTGCGGTTAGAATGCCGATTTCAAAGAAGCATACAAAATGAGTTAAATTTTGGGTTTGCTCTTGAAAAAATGTTAATTTGTGGTAAAATAATAGTATAACAAATTGATTGCGCGCGTTTGGCGCGTGATGTGGGAGAAAATTATGAAAGAAATGAGTTTAAAAACAAAAACGATTATTGCCATTTGCTGTTTTGTGGCGATATTTGCAATACTCGTTGCTTTGGCAAGCGTTTTTGATTTCCAGATCAGTCAAATTTTGACCAAAGGTTCGCTTGACGAGGGCGAATATATTTCGCACGGGTTCTTCCCGATTGCGGGCGAGGTCTTTGGAACGTCGCCGCTCTATATCTTTGCGGCGCTTTCAATGGGCATAGCCTTCTGGTTTTGTTTGAAGATAATTCCCAAGAAAGTCCTTTCCGTCATAGGCGCGATTGTTGCCGCGGTGCTGATAGTCGTTGCTTGGTGGTTCTTCTTCAAGGACATCGTCGGATATTTCTTTGAACACGCCGCCAATCAAGCAAGAGAAAACGTCGCAAACGTTGCAGACGCCGAAGCCTCTGCCGCTGCTGTCTACGAGTTCCGTCATTCGTTTGGCGTGAGGCTCACGGAGGTGTTGATGGCTCTTTGCGTCGCTCCGCTTACAGTCTTTGCTTTCAAGGGCATAAAAGAAGAAAACTTGAAAAAACTCGGTTGGATGGTGCTGGCGTTCGTCGCCGGTGCAGTCGTTGCATTGCTTTTGCTGAACATCAAAGGGCCGATTGGCAGAATGAGATTCAGAGCAATCAATTCAAGCGTTGGCAAGCAACTCATTGACGACGGCGTGCTCAAAGGCTTTACTCCGTGGTATATTGCAAACGGACAACCGTCTCAAGAGATAATCGCTATGTTTACGGCAAAATGGCCGGGGGCGTCGGATGCGTTCAAGTCTTTCCCGTCGGGACACACTTGCTCTGCGGCTATGTCGTACGTGCTCATTATGCTTCCCGACGCAGTCGATTTCAAGCACAAAAAGGCTGCAAAAGTCATCTGCTGGGTTACTCCGATTCTCATTACGGGACTCGTCGCAATCAGCCGTATAGTAGCAGGCGCTCATTATATGAGCGACGTCACGTTCGGCGGAACGATTGGTTTCCTATGCATGCTTATCGCGCGTGAAATCTTCTTGTGTCGCGGCTCGCACTTTAAAGCCCTCTTTGCAAAGAGCGCGCCAGCAATCGAAGAGCCCGCTTTGCAGGAAGAGACTATTCCCGAAGAACCTGCTCAAATCGAAGAGACGGCAACCGATGGCGAAGTGGTTGAAGAGTCCGTTGCGGAATCTGCTTTAATCGACGAATCGACGGAGAAGTAGAAATATATGAAACGTCTGTTTTTCGCATCTTTCGTTATAATATTCGCAATAGCGATTGCCATTACATGCGTGAGTTGTACTACGTCGCGACAAAGAGGCGACTACGTCACCAAGACTTATTCGGTAAGCGACGTACACACTGTCTGCGTTGAGAATCTGTCTTTAAAAAAGGACGGAAGCACTTTCGGCGCTACGGTTGAATTTGTGTGCGACGGCGGAGAACCTTCTATTTCACTATCAATGCAGGAGAGTATGTTCGACACCGTAAAACTCAATCAATACGGTCAATCGGTTGTTGTTTCAGGCAAAAAAGGATGCGTTTATATCACGGATTACGATGTAAAAATCACGGTAAAAAACTGTGTTTTGACCGAAATCGACCTTTCATACGGATGCGTCGCAACGGCGGACGCGGCAAGTCTTGGCGACAATCTTTCCATCGATTTGAGCGGTGGGAGTCGTTTGACTGCAAAAACGGCTACTTGCGGCGCGTTTGAATTGGAAGCCAGCGGCGGAAGCAGGGCGGTTTTCGATTCGATTTCGTGCTCTAATATGACTGTGGATTTGAGCGGTGGCTCGACTTTTGCATCGTCTTCCGTCACGTCAACGTCTTTACGTGTTGAAGCCAGCGGTGGAAGCAGGACGACTTTTGACGTCGGCTCGTCTGAGAGCGTTTCATTGGAGTTTTCGGGCGCAAGCACTTTTGCAGGACCGAGATTCAACGGCGAAACGGTTTCGGTGGATTTGAGCGGCGGAAGCAGAGTTAACGTATCTTGTAGCGGCAGAATAACCGGCAATGCAAGCGGAGGCTCGACGGTAGAATACCAAGGCGCCGCAACGGTAAACGTAGACACCAGCGGCGGGAGTTCCGTCAATCGCGTTTGATTAAACTATAAGCGTTTGCATATTTTGACAAAAAGGCACTTAAACTTAAGTGCCTTTTTTAATTCATAAAATATAGATACCATAATCGCGTCATCAAAGGTCGCGCTTTTGCAAAAAAACAAAAGCGCACCAAATGGCACGCAAAAATTTTTACAAGCCGATTTGAACTCGCGACACACCAAGCAAAAGATTGTGCGGAAAAGTTGATTGATTTGTTTTGTTGTTTTAGAGTTCAGCAAACAATCATTTGCGCGGTAGGGCGACAAAAATCGCGTCATCAAAGGTCGCGCTTTTGCAAAAAAACAAAAGCGCACCAAATGGCACGCTTTTTGGAGCTAGTGGCCGGACTCGGACCGGCGACCTGCTGATTACGAATCAGCTGCTCTACCTACTGAGCCACACTAGCAATTTTTGATTGCTTGATGATTATATCAAAGGTTTTCACAAAAAGCAATAAAAATTCGCATTTTTTTTTGCACTCCGCTCAAGTGATTGTTTTCAAACGGTAAAATATGAAAAACCCAAGTAAACACGTCAAAATCGAGTATATATAATTTGCAACGTAGCACGCATATTTAAATTATTGTGTTGACGATGTATTTGACCTTATGCTACAATATAAAAAAACTTTCGGAGTGCACTTATGACAAGATTTCAAAAGAAATGCGAAACGTACAACGATGACGTTGAAGCAGTAAGAAAAATCATCAAGTCTCACAAAGTGATAGCATATTTCCCGATGACCGTTTTGATTTTGCTGGGAATCGCGCTTACGATTCTGACTTTCGTCAAACATAGCGTGAGCATTCCTTGGGTGTTTTTGGTTATTTCCGCAGTCGGAATTCTGTATATGCTGATTATAAATTCGGTTTTGAGGAATAAATTCAAAAAGCACAATCAGTCGATAGTCGCAAAGTTCGTTGAGTATTATGCTCCGCAGGAGATCAGAATGCCGATTTCCATAGTCGGGGACAACAAGGGCATAAAAGAGGTCGTCAACAAATACGGCGTCAACCCGTTGTTTGTGTTTGTCTCACAAGATTCTCTCTGTTTTATCACTTCAAAGATGTTTGATTTGACCGCTTTTGAATTGAGAACGCCTAGAATAGGCGAGTGGTTTGAAAACACAATTCGAATGGATTTCGGCAAACTTATAATTCCCGTCGTAGACATCGACAACTATCGCGACGATCAAATGATGGTAAACTTTAAGGACAGCGTGTTGAAAGTGGACTTTGCCGATCACAAGTTTATGGACTATTTTATTCCAAAGAAAGATTTTTATTTCAACGTTAACAAAAAGTAAAATTTATACGCATTATAAAGGAAGGGCGAAAGCCCTTCTTTTTTTATGATAAATAATATAACACATTGATAATCCAAAAATATAATCACAAAATCGCAAGATTTTTTGCATAAAACTATTGACATTTGGCACAATAAGACATATACTGTTAGCAGTCAGGGCAAAAGAGTGCTAAAAATTAAAAGAGGATTCCAAGAAGTCGGTAAAGCGGGCTCTCGGGGTCTCCGCAAGAGTTCTCTTTGTGGGGTGGAAGGATGTCAAAAGAATTGTCCGAAAGAAAAAAGAAAATACTGCATTCGCTTGTCGACCTATATATCGCGACAGGTCAACCCGTGTCCAGCGCGGATTTGCAGAGCAAATATCTGCCTGAGGTGAGTTCGGCAACTATACGTGCGGAACTCAGCGCGCTCGAAGCACTCGGCTATATCGAGCAACCGCACACGTCGGCGGGGCGCATCCCGCTTAAAGAGGCATACAAGTTTTATGTCGATTCAATCGATGGTTCGAATGCTTGCAATATGCTTACGGATCAGGAGACGGCGTTTATCAGAAACAATTTCTTTAACCGTCTTGGGCAGATTGAAGACCTGTCGAAGGAAGCGGCGAGAATTATCAGCGACGTCACCAACTACACGTCCTTCGTCGTCGACCAAAGTCAAGACGGAGACGTCACGATTGACGAGATAAAACTCATCCCGCTCAAGCGCGGCAAGGCTGTCGTGCTCATCGTCACGGACAAGGGGATGATCGCGGACAAGGCAATCGACGTCAAAGAGGACGTAAAACCCGAGTACATCGAGACGGCGGGCAGGGTGCTCAACAAAGTGTTTGCGGGCAAGACTATCGAGGACATCAAGGATTTTGACCTAAAAGAAATCGACAACGAGATAAAGGGCTTCAAAGACATTTTCGACGAGGTGTTGGGAATACTTAGAATGTACATTTCAGAACATAGTTCTGACAACGTATTCGTCGAGGGTGCTCTCAAGATGCTTGACTATCCGGAATATCAAAATATAGACGACGCAAAGCAGTTCCTGTCCGTCATCAGCGACAAGGACGCGGTGAGCGAAATCATTTTGAGCGAAGACAACTCGATTGAGTTTACCGTGCGTATCGGCAAAGAGGATAGCGGCGTCGACAAATGCGCAATCATTACGGCGGCGTACAAGGTCGGCGACGAGGTGCAGGGCAAGGCGGGCGTCATAGGACCTGAACGCATGGACTACAAAAAGGTAATCAGCGTCCTTGATTATGTCAAAAAAATGTTTTCGACGGTGCTTGGCGGTACAAAATCGCTGAACCCGTTCGACGACGAGGAATAATATGAAAGAAAACAAAAAGAAAAACGAAAATCTCGACGTAGAGACCCCGCCCGAGTGCGAGGAATCTGCGCCGAAGGTCGAAGACCTTGAAATCGACCGCGACGAAATGACGGACGATGAATATATCTCCGCACTCGAAACGAGACTCGGACAAGCAATCGCAGAGGCAAACGAATGCAAATCGGTTGCTCAACGTCTGCAAGCGGACTTCGACAATTACAGAAAACGCAACGCATCTATTCACGAGGACAGCAAGGCGATAGGGCAGTCCGCAGTCATAGAGAAGATGCTCGCCGTCCTCGACAACTGCGACCTTGCAAGAAAGTATTTGACGGACGAAGCGGCGCTCGTCGGGTTCAATATGATGGAGACGCAAATTCTCAATGCGCTCAAAGGTTTCGGGCTCGAAGAGGTCGAAGCGGAAGGCAAAGATTTCGACGCAAAGTTTATGAACGCGGTTGAGCGTGAAAAGAACGAGGAGATGAACGGCAAGGTCATAGCGGTTTTGCAAAAGGGATATACTTTGAACGGAAAACTGCTTCGACCTGCGCACGTAAAAGTCGGCTATGTCGAATAGAAACGCGTTTAATATGGCAAAAAACGAGACTTAAACAAGCGGTTGTGCTATAAACAACAAACAAAATCGAAAATAACGTGCTTCCCTATATAGGGAAAAGGAGAATATAATATGGGAAAAATCATCGGTATTGACTTGGGCACTACAAACTCGTGCGTGGCGGTTATGGAAGGCGGCGAAGCAGTCGTCATCCCGAACGCCGAAGGAATGAGAACGACTCCGTCCGTCGTGGCATTCACAAAAGACGGCGAGAGACTCGTCGGCGAAATCGCAAAGAGGCAAGCGGTCGCAAACCCCGAACATACGGTTTCCTCTATCAAGAGAGAAATGGGCAGCGACTACAAAGTTAAAATCGAAAGCAAGGAATACACCCCGCAAGAGATTTCCGCAATGATTCTTACAAAACTCAAGAACGACGCGGAAAAGTATCTCGGCGAAAAGGTGACGGAGGCCGTCATCACCGTTCCGGCGTACTTTACCGACGCACAACGTCAAGCAACCAAGGACGCGGGCAAGATTGCAGGTCTCGAAGTCAAGCGTATCATCAACGAACCGACGGCGGCGTCGCTCGCATACGGTATTGATAAGGACGAAAACAAGAACCAAAAGGTTTTGATTTCCGACCTCGGCGGCGGCACGTTCGACGTCTCGATTCTCGAACTCGGCGACGGCGTATTTGAAGTTCTTGCGACGTCGGGCAACAACCGTCTCGGCGGCGACGACTTCGACAAGCGCATTATGGACTATATCGTTGCGGAATTCAAGAAATCGCATGGCATAGACCTCTCGGGCGACAAGATGGCGATGCAACGTATCAAAGAAGCGTCAGAAAAGGCAAAGATTGACCTCTCCGGCGTGACCAAGACGTCGATTTCGCTTCCGTTCATATCAATGAACAACGGCGTGCCTATGCACCTTGATATGGAACTCACGAGAGCAAAATTCGACGCTCTCACCGAAGATCTCGTCAAGGCAACCGTAGGACCTATGCAACAAGCGCTCAAAGACGCAGGACTCAGCTACGGCGACATCGCAAAGGTCATCATGGTCGGCGGTTCGACTCGTGTTCCGGCGGTCTACGATTCCGTCAAGAGAATCACGGGCAAAGACCCGTACAAGGGAATCAACCCCGACGAGTGCGTAGCACTCGGCGCGGCAATTCAAGGCGGTGTGCTTGCAGGCGAAGTCAAAGATATGCTTCTCCTCGACGTCACTCCGTTGTCACTCGGTATCGAAACGCTCGGCGGTGTGTTTACAAAACTCATCGACAGAAACACGACGATCCCGACAAGCAAATCGCAAGTGTTCTCAACCGCCGCGGACAATCAAACCTCCGTCGACATTCACGTCTTGCAAGGCGAGAGACAATTCGCCCGCGACAACAAGACGCTCGGCAGATTCGAGCTCGTCGGCATCGCTCCCGCACCGCGCGGAATTCCGCAAATCGAAGTCACTTTCGACATCGATGCAAACGGTATCGTTTCCGTCAAGGCAATGGACAAGGGCACGAACAAGTCTCAATCTATCACGATAACCGCGTCTTCAAATTTGACGGAAGACGACATCGACAAGGCTGTCAAGGATGCGGAGAAGTACGCGGAAGAGGACAAGAAGCGCAGAGCGGTTGTGGATGCCAAGAACGGCGCAGAACAACTCATCTTTGCAGTTGACAAGTTCGTCAGCGAGAACGGCGAAAAGATTGAAGAAGCCGACAAGACGGCTATCGCGGAAGCAACGAAGACCGCGCGTGAAGAACTCGATAAGGCGGAGACCGAAGAGGACGTCAAGGCACTCGTCGAGAAACTCACCAAAGTGACGGATCCTATCTTCACGAAGTTCTATCAACAAAACCCCGAAGCGGCGGCTGAAGCGGCGAAAGCGGCGGGCATCAACCCCGACGACTATCAAGGCGGAGACGGCGCAAACGGAACGGTAGACTGATATTAAAGAATAAATTGGGGAGCAACGACTTCGGTCGTTGCTCCAAGGTTTTTTGATTATGGCAAAAAATTATTACGAAATACTCGGCGTGAGCAAGAATGCTTCCGCCGATGAACTTAAATCTGCGTACAGAAAACTCGCAAAGCAGTATCATCCCGATTTGTTTACGACTGCGAGCGAGCAGGAAAAGAAAAACGCAGAGGAAAAGTTTAAAGAGATTAACCACGCCTACGACGTGCTCTCCGACCCGCAGAAAAAGGCGGCTTACGACGCATACGGCGATGAGAACGGACCTCAACCTGGAGCCGGCGGTTTCGGCGGCTTTAACGGGGGAGGCGGTTTCGGGCTGGATATGGACGACATATTCTCGACTATATTCAGCGGTTTCGGCGGAGGCTCTCGTTCTCAAAGAGCAAACGGGCCTCAGCGCGGGCAAGATATTCTCACCGCTGCGACGATCTCTTTTGACGAAGCGGCTTTTGGAGTGCAACGTATCGTAAACGTAAGACGAGTCGAGAGTTGTCCCGACTGCAAGGGTACGGGAGCAAAGGACGGCACTGCGTTCAGACAATGCACGAAGTGCGGCGGCTCGGGCAGAGTGACGACTACGCAACGAACCCCATTCGGTCAATTCTCTTCCACGGGCGTTTGTCCCGACTGCAAGGGCAGAGGCAAGATTATCACCGAGCCTTGCAAAACTTGCGGCGGTCAGGGCAGATTTGAAAAGACGAGAGAAGTCAAAATCAATATTCCGGCAGGTATCGACAACGGACAACGCATCACGTATCAGGGAGAGGGGCACAGCGGTATCAACGGCGGGGAAAAGGGAAGCCTCGTAGTCGAGATAAGAGTTCAACCGCACAAACTGTTTGTGAGAAGCGGAAAAGACTTGAAGATCACCGTCCCCGTCAATTTTGCGGAAGCGGCGCTCGGGTGCACTTTGCAGATACCGACTCTCTACGGAGTTCAACAACTCAAAGTTCCCGAAGGCACGCAGAGCGGAACGGAATTCAAAATCAAGAATTGCGGTATAAAGGACCTGCGCGGCACAGGCAAAGGCGACTTGTACGTCAAGGTTTACGTCGAAGTCCCGAAGAGCGTGAACCACGAGCAAAAGGAGATGCTCAAGAAGTTTGCGGATACCTGCGAAGCAAAGCAGTACCCACAAAAGAAGGCTTACGAAGAGGCTGCGAAGACCGTGGTCGTCAAGAAGTAAAACAGCAGAACAGGAAGTTAAACGTGCGGAATTGCAATTTAAACTTGCGATTCCGCACTTTCAAAACAAAAGGAAAGTATTATGAAATACAGAACCATAACCGTATCAACCACGCATAAAGACGCAGATCTAGTATCGTCCGCTATGTTCGACGTGGGGGCGCAAGGCGTCACTATCATTGACAAGCAGGACTTTTTGGACCTCGTCAAGAGCGACGTGATTTGGGACTACGTGGACGAGAGTGTTTTGCTCCAAAGCGACGACGTTAAAGTGTCAACGATAACTGACGTCGACGACAAAACCTTCGTCAAAAACCTTGAAGAGCGACTTTTGAAGATGAAAGAGGACGGCGGAATCGAGTACGGTGAAATCGTCGTCGGCGAGATTGACGCCGCAGACTATGAGAACGAGTGGAAAAAATACTACAAGCCAATCGTCACCAAAAACGTGACCGTCGTGCCAACGTGGATAAAGTACGAGCCGAAAGATGGGGAGAGAGTTGTCAAACTCGACCCGGGTATGGCGTTCGGCACGGGCTCGCACGCAACGACGCGTATGTGCCTTGACCTCATGGACGTCAAAGGCAAAGACGTTATAGACGTTGGGTGCGGAAGCGGCATTTTGGGCATCTCCGCAAGCATATCTGGCGCGAAGAGCGTGTACATGTGCGATATAGACGAGCAGGCAGTTCGCTTTGCCACCGAAAACGCAAAGCAAAACGGCGTCGAGTGCGAAATTGAGCAGGCTGACCTTATTGCGGGCGACAGAGTGGCGGATTTCATCTTCGCCAACATCACTGCGGATATTTTGATGCGCCTTGCAAAGGATATCGGCAAACACTTGAAAGAGGGCGGAGAGATATTGCTTTCCGGCATAATCGATTCAAGGCTCGACGAAGTCGTCCGGTGCTACGAACAGGCGGGTTTCAAGATTGTACACCGCGAAAGCCTCGACGAATGGAACGCGCTTTTGATAAAAAAACGCGATTGAATTTGGCAAAAACGTTCCCCGCAAAACGAATAATTTTGCGGGGATATTTTTTGTAGGACATTTTTTGTGTTTTCGCTTGATTATTATTGATTTTATTATAGAATAATAAGTGATTGATGTTTTTTTTGAGGCGATATGGAAATCAGAAGGTTTTTCGTTGACGAATCCGCAATACGCAGCGATTCAATCACCGTGACGGGCGACGAGTTTTTGCACATGACGAAAGTCTTGCGCTACAAAGTCGGTTTCAAGGCGATAGTTTGCGCCAACGACGGCGTTGAACGCTATTGCACGATTGAGGAAATCTGCAAAGATTACGCCGTCTTGAAGGTCGACGAAAGCGTGGTCGCGGACAAGAAAAACGTTTCCATAACCTTGTATGCCGGACTTCTCAAAAACAACAAACTAGACTTCGTTATACAAAAAGCCGTTGAACTCGGCGTCGACAGAGTCGTACCCTTCGTGTCAGCAAATTCCGCAGAGACCAAGTTTTCACGCGAAAGAGGGGAGAGAATTGCGCTCGAGGCCGCAAAACAATGCGGAAGCGCGTATCTTTCAAAGGTTGATGATCTTGAGAGTTTCGAGCAGGTTTTAGGAGAAATCAAAAACTACGACACGGTGCTTTTTGCCTATGAAGGCGAAAGACTAAATAATATCAAAACAAGCAATCTAAACGGTTGTAATATCGCTCTTATCGTTGGAAGCGAGGGCGGTTTCAAACCCGAAGAAATGACGCTGGCAAAAGATAACGGCGCTAAAATTATCACACTCGGACGACGCATATTGCGTGCGGAAACCGCGTCCGTCGTACTTGTGGCTCTCACGCTTGACAAACTCGGTGAACTCGATTATGACTGAACTCCCGAAAATCTCCGTATTTACGCTCGGTTGCAAGGTCAACCAATACGACAGCGACGCTATGCTCGCGGTTTTCAAGTCCGCGGGTTTTGAGATTGCCGAAGGGCTGGAGTTTGCCGACGTTTACGTGATAAATTCCTGCGCAGTCACCGCCGAAGCGGAAAAAAAGTCCCGTCAAGCGGTCACGAGAATTAAAAAGGTCAACAAAGACGCGACGATTTACGTCTGCGGTTGCGCTTCTCAAAACAATTTTTTGCAGTTTGCAAAGGACAACGTCAAGTACATAGCCGGCACCGACAACAAACTCGGACTTGCAAGGCGTATCGTCGAAGAGTATACGGGGGACGCGGAAGTCTTCGACAAGATTTTCAACCCCGCCGATTTCACGATAGGGAGCAAATTTGAGGACAACGACGGAGTGGTCAATTTGCTCACTCGCCATTTCATAAAAATTCAAGACGGTTGCAACAATTTTTGCAGTTATTGTTTGATCCCTTACGTCAGGGGGAGAGGGCGTTCTCGCTCGCAGGAGAGCATCATCCGCGAGATGGACTCGGTTGAGGGCGTAGTCAAAGAGGTTGTCGTCACGGGCATAAATCTCTCTGCCTATGGCAGAGACAGCGGGACGAACCTCACGGAACTCCTCAAAGTTTTCAAAAAATACAAGAAATTCGGCATACGCCTAGGCTCGTTGGAGGTCGGCGTCATAGACCGCGAATTTTTGGAAGCGACGACCAAAATCAAGCTGTTTTGCCCACACTTTCATCTCTCCTTGCAGAGCGGAGACGACAGCGTTTTGAAGGCGATGAACCGCAGATACACGACTGCGGAGTATTACAGGGCGGTCAGACTCATACGCGAGTACTATCCCAACGCCGCAATCACGACGGACATAATCGTCGGCTATCCTGCGGAAAGCGAAGAGGAGTTTAAAAACTCGATGAAATTTGCAAGGAAGGTCGGGTTTTCGGACGTTCACGTCTTTCCGTATTCATCGAGAAAAGGTACTGTTGCGGGAAGGATGAAACCACTCGCGCCCGAAATACTCGAGGACAGAGCAAAGCGTATGGGCGAAGTCAAGCAGGAACTCATCGGCAACTACCTGAACAAGCAGATAGGTCTTCCCGTGAGAGTGCTTTTCGAGACGCAGGAGGACGGAATTTGGGTGGGGCACACTCAAACCTACGTCAAGGTCTATTCGAAGCACGGCGCAAGGAACAAAGTTTTTACCGTCGCGCCGACGGGCAGATACAAGGACGGACTTTGCGACGCTTCCGTGTCGGAGCAGATATGAGATACGGTATAGCGTATCACGCGTTTATGGAAAATCAATTCAATACTATATAAGGTGAAATTATGCTTAGAGACGATTGTATTTTTTGCAAGATAGCAAAGGGAGAAATTCCCTCGAACAAAGTGTACGAAGACGACGATATGCTCATAATCAAGGACTTGAACCCTCAAGCCCCCGTGCATCTCTTGCTCATCCCGAAAGACCACTACGCAAACATCGTCGAAATGACGGACGCGCAAGCCGCAACGCTTGCCAAGTGCATCAAAAAGCTTTCGACGCTCGTTGACGATTTGGGACTGCAAGACGGTTTCAGACTCGTGTCAAACAAGGGCGAAAACGGTTGCCAATCCGTTGGACATCTGCATATACACGTGCTTGGCGGAAAGCATCTCGACGACAAGATGGGTTGAGTGAATTTTTTGTCGAAAAAAAACGAAAAGATAGTCTGTCGACTATTGACTTAAAACATATTTTGTTTTAATATAGTTGCAAAGGAAGGTGGAATTATGGCTTTATTTTCCAAAAAAAATCAACAAAGCGAACAAAAACCAAAAAGAGCAAAAGTCGTAGTGTCGGATGACGCAAGAAACTACGTTTGCATCGCCGACGACGATGAACCTGTTGTAAAACCGCAACCCGTCAAAGAAGTGAAGCCGGCGCCGGCTCCCGTCAAGGAAGAGCCCAAGAAAGCCCCCGTCAAGGAGACGGTTGAAGAGGCGGACGAGCGCGCGCAGGAAGAGGAACTCGAAAACGAGGAAGAACCCGTTGAGGAACTCGAAACCGTCGAAGACGTCAAGGTCGAGGAGCCCGTCACTTTGAAACAGAGCATGGCGGTTGCAAGACACAACGCAGGACACAAATCAACGATAGGCAAGAAATTCTGCGCGGACTATCTAGAAGAGAAGCACGAAGACAACGCGGAGACCAATCGTCGTGAAAACTTCACGTCCACGGGACTTCCGCTTGCAGATACGCACTACGCGGTGAACGACAAGAAGAAAAAATGCTTCGTCTACGTCTACGAACTCGAAGAGACGTCTATGCTCCTCATCAACTCCGATGAGAAACTAGCCGACGAACTCAATCATAAACACGGCAACGTCCACAAGAGCGCGTTCCCGAAGTCCAAGGATCAATGGTACAGCGTCGCTCTTGACGATACCTACACCGAAGAAGAAGTCCAAGACATCCTTGACCGTTGCTTCAAGCACGCGGGCGGAAAGGATAAGGCGGACGGTCTCTCATTGAAGGAGAGTCTCGCGCTCGCAAAGACGGTGAAGAGCGCTCACGCTCAAAGCAAGAAAACGATTTGCGATTATCTTTCCGGCAAATACGGTGACGAGGTCGAAATCAACACGCGTGAAAACTACACCTCGACAGGTCTTCCGCTTGCGGATACTCACTATGTAAAGGACGCAAAAGGCAAGAACGTATGTTTTGTCTACGTCTATGAGACGGACGGCTCTATGATGCTCCTCATTAAGGCAAACGAAGATTTTGCAAAAGGTCTCAAAGAGAATCACGCAAACGTCAACAAGAGCGCATTTCCAAAGGCAAAAGAAGCATGGCATATGGTGCTTCTTGACGACTCCTTCAGCGACGACGAAGTGCACAAACTCCTAGACGACGTCATTTTGTTGAATAAGTAATAGTTTTTGATACATAAAAAAGGCTCCGTATATCACGGGGCCTTTTAAATTTAAATAACTATTTGACGGTTATTTTGTAAACAAAAACTGTGGCAAACAAAAAAGCATCACTCGTTAACGGGTGATGCGTAAGATTTGGTGGAGACAGTTGGACTCGAACCAACGACCTCACGGATGTGAACCGTGTGCTCTAACCAACTGAGCCATGCCTCCATAAATTTTTGCCATCCAAAACGGATGGCAATTTGTTTCAGATTATGATTTGTACATTCTCTTACGTGCTGCTTCCGCTTTCTTTTTGCGTTTTACGGACGGTTTTTCGTAAGCCTCTTTCTTGCGGAGGTCACCGATGATACCGTCACGGGCGCATTTTCTCTTGAAACGACGGATAGCGTTGTCCAAGCTTTCATTTTCACCGACTTTGACTGTTGACATTGAATTCACCTCCTCGAAATTTCGTACTTTATCATTATACACAAAAATAGATTTGTGTCAAACGTTTTTTCAAATGATTTTGCTGTGCTACAAGAATGTTTTAACTGTTGACAAAATAACGATTGAGTGTTATAAGAAAACTGTAGAGTTTTATGCTTTGCATAAACGAGGTGGATATGAAAAAACTTTCCGTAAAAATCGTTTGTATCGTTTTGTTGGCGTGCGTGCTTACGCTTGCGTTTTTCGGTTGCGGAAAAAAGGACAAAAATAACACGTATACCGCTTACGCCGTCTCTCAGGCGAGTTTCCCGCAAATGACGAAATTCAGTGAGAATAACTACAGCGAGTGGCGGAATGACAGAAACAGACAAATAGACCAACCCGCAGGGTACAAGGACGGTATGGAGAGGTTTTTCTCCTCGTCGGCAAGTATGTTTTTGTCGGGGGAAGATGCAAACGAACTCTACGCTCCATTAAGCCTGTATTTTGCTCTTGCAATGCTTGCGGAGACCGCAAAAGGCGAGACGAGAACGCAGATATTGAACGTGCTCGGCGCGGAAAACGTCGAGACATTGAGGCAGAAGGTCAATTCTGCTTGGAACGCCAACTACGTCGACGACGGGACGGTGACGAGCCTTATGGCAAATTCGCTTTGGCTGAACGAATCGTGTGGGTTCGACAAGAACGTTTGCGACTTACTCGCAAACGATTATTACGCTTCGACCTTCAGAGGGAAAATGGGAGAAGAGAAGTTCAACGAAGCCCTCAGAGGGTGGCTCAACGCCATGACGAAAAACTTTTTGAAAGATTACGTCAATGACGAAAAGTTTTCAGGCTCAACGCTCTTCGCGCTCGTCTCCGCAATATATTTCAACGCAAGGTGGGAAGCGCAATTCAGCGAGTTAGATACACGAAAAGAGCCGTTTTATCTTGCAAACGGCAGTGAAAAACAAGCAGACTTTATGCACAATGGTTTCAGGGGTGCATATTACTATGCGGACAAGTTTTCCGCCGTTGATTTGTCCTTTAGAAACGCCGGTTCGATGTCGATTATTTTGCCGGACGAAGGCGTCACCCCTCACGAATTATTGTCGGACGCAACCGCGCAAAACTTGATGTACGGCGACAGGAGCGACGTCGGTGTTTCATACCTTAACGTAAATATTTCTTTGCCCAAGTTTGACGTCTCCGGCAAAACCGATTTGAAAAAAGGTTTGAAGGCGCTCGGTATGACTTCGGCATTCGACGCCGACGAGGCGGATTTCACAAGGCTCACGGGGAATACGCCCGCATACGTCAGCGATGTTTTGCAAGCCGTGCGCGTCAAGACCGACGAAGAGGGATGCGAAGCCGCAGCATATACTATCGTTTATGCTGAGAACACCGCTATGCCGATAGAAGAGACGGTGAATTTTGTCGTCAATCGTCCGTTTATATTCGTCGTCAACGGCATTGACGGACTCCCGTTGTTTATGGGAATAGTTGGCAACCCCTGAGTTTTATTTCAATCGTAAAATAAGTCAAAAATAAACCGAATTTCGGTTTATTTTTTCATATTGTGTTATTTGCTTGTCTTTTTTTTGAATTTGCTTTATAATTTAAACTTAGTTTATTTCGTGCGCGACGTCGCACGAGCGTATAAAGGAAGTTTTTATGTACAAACCAGTTGACACAACTCTCAATTTCGTGGACAGAGAAAAGGAAGTCCTCGAATTTTGGAAAGAGAATCGTATCTTTGAAAAGAGCGTCGAAAAGAACGTAGGCAAGCCGGAATTCAGCTTTTTCGACGGACCGCCGACTGCAAACGGCAAACCTCACATCGGGCATATTCTCACCCGTGTTATGAAGGACATCATTCCTCGCTACAAGACGATGAAAGGTTATCACGTTTTGAGAAAAGCGGGGTGGGACACTCACGGTCTGCCCGTCGAACTCGAAGTGGAAAAACTCCTCGGCATTGACGGCAAGCAGGAGATAGAAAAATACGGCATTGAGCCTTTCATCAAAAAGTGCAAGGAGTCTGTGTGGAAATACACGGACGAGTGGCACAAGATGTCCGATCGCATTGGCTATTGGGCGGATATGGAGCACCCGTATATCACCTATGACGACAACTATATCGAGTCAGTTTGGTGGGCGCTTTCCGAGATGCACAAAAAGGGTTTGATTTACAAAGGCTACAAGATCGTGCCTTATTGTCCGCGTTGCGGGACGGCTTTATCGTCTCACGAAGTTGCGCAGGGCTACAAGGACGTGGAGGAGACTTCCGTATTCGTCAAATTCAAGGTCAAAGGCGAGGAAAACACCTATTTCGTCGCTTGGACGACGACGCCTTGGACGCTTCCTTCCAACGTCGCGCTCTGTATGAACGGCAAAGAGAATTACGCAAAGGTCAAAGTGAACGGCGAATATTATATACTCGCGGACGCGCTTGTCGAAACGCTTTTTGAAGCAGGATGCTACGAAAAGGTCAGCGTCAAAAAGGGCAGTGCCTACGAACGCGTAGAGTACGAACCGCTTTTTACTTACGAAACAGGCGCGAAGGAAAAAGCGTATTATATCACCAACGACGGCTACGTCACTTTGACGGACGGCACGGGTATCGTTCATATCGCGCCAGCGTTCGGCGAGGACGACAGCAAGGTCGGCAAGAAATACGGACTTCCTTTCGTTCAAATGGTGGACGACAGAGGCAGATTCCGTGACGCAGTCACGGACTTTGCGGGGATGTTCTGCAAGGACGCAGACAAGCATATTATCGAAAAATTGAAAGCGGAAGGCAAACTTTTCAAGGCTATGAAGTTTACGCACAGTTATCCTTTCTGCTGGCGTTGCGACACACCTCTGCTTTACTACGCGCGCAGTTCTTGGTTTGTCAAGATGACTGCGGTCAAAGAGAATTTGCTTGCCTCAAACAACTCGGTAAACTGGATGCCTGAGACCATCAAAACGGGGCGTATGGGCAACTTCCTTGAAAACGTCATCGACTGGGGCATCTCCCGTGAGAGATATTGGGGCACTCCGCTCCCTATTTGGGTGTGCCAAAAGTGTGGAAAACTCCACGTCGTCGGCTCTAAGGAGGAACTCAGAAAACTCGGCAATCTCGACCGCGATATAGAACTCCACAGACCATACATCGACGAGGTCAAGTGGCAGTGCGAGTGCGGTGGAGAGATGGAGAGGACGCCCGAGGTTTTGGACTGCTGGTTCGACAGCGGTTCTATGCCTTTTGCGCAGTGGCATTATCCGTTTGAAAACAAGGATATTTTCGACGAGGTTTTCCCCGCGAACTTCATTTCCGAGGCTATCGACCAGACGCGCGGTTGGTTCTATACGCTTCTTGCGGTCAGCACCGTATTGTTTGGCAAAGCGCCTTTCAAGAACTGTATAGTTCTTGGACACGTCAACGACAAGGACGGAATAAAGATGTCCAAGCACAAGGGCAACGTCGTCGACCCGTGGACGGTGCTTGATAAGCAGGGTGCGGACGCAACGAGATGGTATTTCTACACCGCGTCGGCTCCGTGGCTCCCGTCGCGTTTTTCAGCGGACAACGTCAGCGAGGCGCAACGCAAGTTTATGGGTACGCTTTGGAACACCTACGCGTTCTTCGTTTTGTATGCCGAAATCGACAAATACGACCCGACGAAATACGACCTTGACAAGCAACAGTTGAACGTTATGGACAGATGGATACTGTCATCGCTCAACAGCCTTATAAACACGGTTGACAACGGGCTCAAAGAGTACAAAATCACCGAGACGTCGAGGGCGATACAGGAGTTTGTCGACAACCTCTCCAACTGGTACGTCAGAAGAAGCCGCGACAGGTTCTGGGGCAGCGCGATGACCAGGTCGAAAGCGGCGGCGTATACGACGCTCTATACCGTGCTCGTAACGCTCTCCAAACTGCTTGCTCCGTACACTCCGTTCCTTGCGGAAGCGATGTATCAAAACCTCGTGAGAAACTTTGACAAAAACGCCCCCGAAAGCGTGCATCTCTGCGATTTTCCGAAGGCTGACAAGAAGTATATAGACGAGTTTTTGGAGGACGGAATGAGAGACGTTTTGAACGTAGTAGTCCTCGGGCGCGCCGCGAGAAACAAGGCGAATATCAAGAATCGTCAACCGCTTCGCAGACTTATGTACAACGGCAGACGCGAACTCTCGAAAGAACTCCGCGACGTCGTGAAGGACGAACTCAACGTCAAAGACGTTGAAATCTCGTCGGGTGAGAACGAATTCGTCACCTACGAACTCAAACCGCAACTCAAAACGCTCGGTCCGAAATACGGCGCGCTCCTGGGCAAGATAAGAAGCGTGCTTCAAGAGAAGGCAAACGATATTATCGCAGCAATAAACAGCGGTCATCCATTCAAAACTCTCATCGAAGGCAAGGACGTCGAACTTGAAGAGAGCGACCTTCTCATCAACGTCAAGAACAAAGAAGGCTTCTCAAGCGAGAGCGACGGCGAGACTACCGTCGTGCTCGACACCGCGCTCAACGACGACCTCATCGAAGAGGGCGTGGAGCGAGAACTCGTCAGCAAAATTCAAAACCTCCGCAAAGAGGCGGGCTTTGAAGTGACCGATCACATTATCGTCGGCTATAAAGCGGAAGGACTTGCAAAGCAAGTGCTCGAAAACGCAAACTTCTTGGGCGACGTACTTGCGGACGGTATCACGACGACGCTCGACGGCTACACGAAGGAACTCGACATAAACGGATACAACACGATTATTTCCGTGAAGAAAGTGTAATATGAAAATCGCACCCGATTGGAAAGAATACTCCGTCATCGCAACCGGCGACGGCGAAAAACTCGAGAGATGGGGAGATCTCGTTTTACTGCGTCCCGACCCGCAGGTAATTTGGCACGCAAAAACTCCGCTGAGAAGCAACAAAAACATCTCGGCGGTGTACGAACGCAGCTCTTCCGGCGGTGGCGCGTGGAAATGGCAAAAACCCATCAATACGGAGTTTAAACTCGGCTGGCGCGACCTTACGTTCTCCCTCAAACTCATGGGGTTCAAACATACGGGACTTTTCCCCGAGCAGGCTGTCAACTGGGACAGAATGATGAAACTCATTGAAACCGCGGGGCGTAAAATCAGCGTCCTCAACCTGTTCGGCTATACGGGCGCGGCGTCCGTCGCCTGCCTTAAAGCGGGTGCGAGCGTGTGCCACGTTGACAGCGCGAAGGCGATGGTCGAGCGCGCGGGCGAAAACGTCAGGTTGTCGGGACTTGAAGACAGAGAGATGAGATATATCGTCGACGACTGCTTCAAATTCTGCCAAAGAGAAATCAGACGTGGCAAACACTACGACGCGATAATCCTCGACCCGCCCTCCTTCGGCAGAGGTCCAAACGGTGAAAAGTGGAAGATCGAAGAGGGAATAAGCGAACTTATGAATCTTGTATCATCGCTTCTTGGCGACAATCCGCTGTTCGTGTGCCTCAACAGTTATACGACGGGACTGCAACCTACGGTTATGGCAAACATATTGAAACTCGCCTTGCCGAATAACGCGGTTATTGACGCGGACGAAATCGGTTTACAGACTGAAGAAGGACTGATTCTTCCGCAGGGTTGCACTGCCTTTGCTACGTTCAAAACAGTTTGATTGAGCGGTTTTCCTTGTCAGGTTTGCGTGCGCACCTTCCTCGAAACTCATCTCAATCAAGCAGTTTTGTGGGTTTAATATAAAAATAGATTAGATAAAAAAATGGTAAAAAATGGGAAACAAAGACATCACTTACAAAGATTTGCAGATAGTTTTTGAGGACAATCACATTTTGGTTGTCGTAAAGCCGGTTGACGTGCCTTGTCAAGCGGACGAGAGCGGAGACGTTGATATGCTCACGCTCTTGAAGCAATATCTCGTTGAAAAGTACAACAAACCCGGCGACGCATATCTCGGGCTCGTACATCGTCTCGACAGACCGACGGGCGGGGTTATGGTGTTTGCCAAAACGTCCAAAGCGGCGTCAAGGCTTTCGGAAGCCATCAAAAACGGTGACGTTGACAAAAAATACTTCGCAATTTTAGAAGGAGTGCCGAGATACAAGGCGGACAAACTCACTTGTTATCTTAAAAAATTCCCTGACACGAACATGGTGAAGGTCGTCCCCGCGCTCAGCGAGGGAGCAAAGTATGCCGAACTCGACTACAAGGTCCTTGCGACGAAGACGGTTGAGGGGAAGGGAGACTTTGCGCTCGTATCCGTCAACCTCGTGACGGGCAGAGGACATCAAATTCGCGTGCAAATGCAAAATATGGGCAACCCAATCGTCGGTGACAAGCGCTACGGCAGCGGAAAGTATCCGTCCGCACCTCTTTGTCTGTGGGCAACGGAACTCAGATTTGCGCACCCCGTCGGCGGACAGGAGCTTGTTTTCCGCGTATATCCGCCCGAGGAGTCCGTGTGGAATCTCTTTGACTACACTCCGTTCTTGTCGGTCACGATAAAGAACGCCTACTGATTATAGGCTCTTAGAACTCAAATATTTTTCGGCGAGGAACCTTTCGCGAATAGGCGCGATAAATTTGTCCTCGCCGTATTCGTTTTCAAGCCAGTTTTCACCAAAACCCGCGATTTTCAAATTGTGCGCAAATTCTTCCTGTGCGGCTTCAAATCTTCTAAACACCGTCCTTATCGGCATATCGAGTTCGAGGGATATTTCTTTGAAGGTCATTTTCTTCATAATTTTGTTCACGAGGATTTGTTTTGAGAAGTCCGACATCCTGTCGAGAGCGGTTGAAACGATATAGCGCAAATTTACGATTTTTCTTTTTTCTTCCGTCACGTCCATAATTTCACCAATTAATTGCAGAGTGCTGACTCCGTTTTTTAGGTGAACGCTCTTAAAACTCGAATTTACGAGTCGCGAAAGAGAAAAATCGAGTTCTTTTACGATTTTTGGCAAAGCAGAATAAGCAACAAGTGCCGTGTTGCTCCAATTTTTATTCATTTTTTCCTCCGAAAATTGTTGAAAATCAACTTATTCTGCTATCAGCATACTTGCACGCGCACGGCAAAGTCAATGTTTTATGCCAACTTTTTCACCATTTTTTACAAAAAGTATGAAAAAAGAAAACTTATTGCAAACGCAATCGAGAAACAAAGTAAGGATTGAGTCAGTTTACGGAGGAAGATTTCTCTTAGTTTCATACCGCAAGGGGAGAGAAATGCGTATTGTTGAAAGAGTATGGAAAGCCCTCCGAACGATACAGTTGCAGAGGCGAGCGCCACGCCGAGAGGAACAAAAGAACACTTTGCGCATTCGATTGAACCTCTCGTCATCTCAATGAACCCGAAAATGAGAGCGATAATCGGTTGAGCCTTCTCGCCGAGCATTCTTTGAAGGGCGGAGTCTACGCCGATCAACGAAAGGGTGTCAACGACAATTCCCGCAAGGACGATATAACCGCCGAGCGTAAGCATTGCAACGGTAGATTGCGCGACGCTTTCGCCGAGGGCTTCGTCAGCACCTTTTATCGCTTGAACCGCGACGGCGGATGAAGACTTAGAGGATGGTTTTACTTTGTAAAAAAGTCCGTTGATAAGCGCCGCCAAATAGTGGGAAACGAGTATAATCACACCCACCCGCGCGTTTTGAAATACCGCAGTCCCGAGCGTCCCGAGCATAAAAATCGGTCCCGAGGTGGACGCAAACGCGGAGATTGCTTTTACGTCGCTCTTTGTCAGTACGCCCGCAAGATATAGCTCTTTTGCGCAAGACGCGCCGACCGGGTAGCCCGAGATCATCGAGAGGAGCATAACGTAGGCAGACTCTTTGGGCGTGCTGTAAAGTTTTTTCATAGGTTTTTCAAATATCAAAGACAACGTCTTTGCCGCGCCGATTTTGGTGAGCAGGAGGGAGCAGAAATAGAAGGGGAAAAGACTTGGCAGTACAGTAGTTGCGTATAGGCTCAGTCCGCGCCTTGCCGAGTCCAAATAGTAGGATGGGTTGACAATCATCGCAATCGCAAACGAAGACAGTACGAGTATTGCGAGAACGCGCGGAGAAAACAAGGTCTTAACCTCAACTTTTAAATGCCTTTTTGTCGTTTTGTTTTTGCTTGTTCGGCTTCTTGCTGTGCTCACGAAAAATGTTATGATTTAGGTCGTATAAATATGAAAAAAGACAGCTTATCGTGCTGTCTGCAAATAAGATTTTTCAAAAATCAAAGCGGTTAGATTGTAAATTTGCAGAGTTTTTGTATCTTTGCCGCCTTTTCGTCTAGGTCAACGAGCGGACGCACGGGAGAGTCCGCGGGGCAGTCGCTTGCCTTGAAGAAGAAATAGCCGTTTGCACTTGCCAAAATCGGGAACAACGATTTGCGTTTTGAAGGACGAACGGCAAGCACCGTGCAATAGGGTTTTTCTTCGTTTGCAAGGTTTACGAGTTCCTTTTTAAGTCCCACGGTGGCGCTTGCGGCGATACGTTTTATCGTCGAGCGCGTGTAGCGTTTTGAAGTCAGCGAAAGCACGTCGTTCATACTCTCGAAATCGCTCTTTGCAATGCGGTTTTCCATACCTTCCGAGATATTGGCTACCTCTTTAAGTTCTTCCGCGCTCATTGCGCTTAGGGCGTAGGTGGAAATCGTGTTGTATTTTGCGTTGTCTATGCGTTCGTCGAGTTTTACAAACTCGGGTAGGAATCTTTCGACGTTTTCTCCCTCTGCGAGCATCTCGCGAATCGCCGTGGACGACGCATATTTTTTCATATCGTCCGGCTTTCTCGGGACTTGGTGATAACTCACTTTATCGTCATACTTTGCGCCGGCTTTCATATACTCGACAGCAAGAATGTTGTTGGGAGATTTGAGCATATTCGAGACGTCGGGGCGCACTTTGTCAAGGGCGAGGGTTCTGGACTTCGCCACCGAGTAGCCTTCGCTCAAAAAGCCTTTCAGAAGGTTTGAAACGTCGTTCAATTCGCTCTGCATAAACTCCGCCGCCATACTGAGCCCTTCGAGCTCGTCCGCTTCCGTGCCGAATGAGAGGGTGTATTCGCCGAGCATAGAGAGGGTTTTGAGCGCGCCTTCCGCAAATTTTTGCGCGGAGGAGAGAGAATACACCGTCGGCAGTTCGAGCACCAAGTCCGCTCCCGCCTGTATTGCCCAATTTGCGCGTGTGAATTTGTCCGCTATGCAGAGGTCTCCGCGCTCGGTAAAGCTTCCGCTCATAACGACGACGAGCGCGTCGGCATTCGTCTCGCGCTTTGCAGTTCTCAGCTGCTTCAAGTGTCCGTTGTGAAACGGGTTGTATTCGGCAATTATCGCGGTGATTCTCATTTCTTGCGTCCTGTCGTTTTCTGCATATCGAAATCGCTGTCGAGATTTTTGCCAAGCATTTTTTTAAATGCTTTGACAAATTCTTCAATTCCCTTGCTTTTTCCTTTGCGACTAAGTATAATTATATACAAAAATAAAACATTTGCAAATGATATTTGCATTTTGGAGCGTTTATGACAGAATTTGTTGAAAACCTTATGAAAAGAGCAAGTTTACTCGGCAAGACCATCGCACTCGCGGAAGGATTTGACGTAAGAGCCGCAAAGGCAGCGGAAATCCTCACAAAGAAAGGCGTCTGCAAAGTCGTTCTCATCGGCAACGAAGAGGAAATCAAGGCAAAATTCCCGGAAGTCGATTTGACGGGCGTTGCTTTTGACGATCCGAAGACGAGCAAACACGTCGACGAATATGCAAACACTTTGTTTGAACTTCGCAAAGCGAAGGGCATGACGGAAGAGCAGGCGAGACAACTCGTCACCCAAAACAATATGTTCTTTGCGTGCGTCGCTTTGAAGCGCGGTGACGTAGACGGCGTCGTGGGCGGCGCGGTATTCAGTTCCGCAGACGTCTCCCGTGCGGCATTCCAAGTCGTAAAGGCGGCTCCCGGCATCAGTTCGGTTTCCAGTTGCTTCGTTATGGTTCCTCCCGAGGAATTCAAATACAAGAAGTATCCGGCATACATTTTCTCCGATTGCGCGGTCATTCCGTACCCGACGGACGACCAACTCAAAGACATAGTCGTTGCCGCGGCGGACTCCGCGAAGAAGATCTGCGAGATGGAGCCGAAGATTGCAATGCTCTCGTTCTCCACGAAGGGAAGCGCAAATCACGAATCTGTCGAGAAGGTTCGTTCCGCCTACAACAAGGTACGCGAACAACATCCGGAAATCTGCGTGGACGGCGAACTTCAACTCGACGCGTCCTTGGTTGACAGCGTAGCAAAGCAAAAAGCGGGCGACAGCCCCGTCGCAGGACAAGCAAACGTCCTCGTATTCCCGAACCTCGACGCAGGCAACATCGGCTACAAACTTGCCCAACGCTTTGGCAACTGCATGGCAATCGGACCGATTATGCAAGGTCTTGCACTTCCGGTCAACGATTTAAGCCGTGGTTGTGTTGCGGAAGATATAGCGGCTGTAGCGGCCATAACAGCACTTCAGTCAGTTAAATAACGTGCTATTTTATTTGGCGATTTGCTGTGTCAACGCACTTTTGCCCACAAATCACGTACGGCTTAGTACGCTCATTGCGGTCAAAAGCACGGTTCCTTGCAACTCATACAAATAATCAGGATTTTAGAAAACAACATTAGGAGACAGAAATGAAAATACTTGTTATCAACGCAGGCAGTTCATCACTCAAATACCAACTTATCGACATGGAGACGGAAAGCGTATTGCTCAAAGGTCTCTGCGAGCGTATCACCTTCCCGGGGAGCGAACTCACCCAAAAGACCGCCGACGGCAGAACTCTCAACATCAAGCAGGACATGAAGGACCACACCGACGCCATCAACCTCGTGCTTAAAGCGATGGTCGACGAAAAATACGGTGCAATCAAGTCCACGAAAGAGATTGCCGCAGTCGGGCACAGAGTCCTCCACAGCGGAGAAGATTTCAAGCATTCCGTTGTGGTTGATGACGAAGTCATCCGTATCTGCGAAAAGAATGCGGAACTAGGACCGCTCCATATGCCGGGCAACATCGCCTGCATCAAGAGTTGCAGAGAGGTCATGCCGGGCGTACCTATGGTCACGGTGTTCGACACGACTTTCCACAGCACGATGCCGCCGAAGGCTTATATGTACGGCATTCCGTACGAAGCGTACGACAAATACAAAATTCGCAAATACGGTTTTCACGGCACGTCTCACAAGTTCGTGAGCGAAGAGACGATCAAGATTTTGGGACGCAAGGATGCAAAGATCATCATCTGCCATCTTGGCAACGGCTCTTCAATCTCCGCGGTCAAGGACGGCAAATGCCAAGATACTTCGATGGGCTTTACGCCTCTTGAAGGACTCGTCATGGGAACGCGTTCCGGCGACATCGACCCGGCGGCAATCGACTTTATGAGGAAGAAACTCGGCATACCCGCCGACGAAGTCGTTCAATTCCTCAACAAAAAGTGCGGTATGCTCGGCGTGAGCGAACTATCAAGTGATATGCGCGACCTTGAAAGCGCAATAAAGGAAGGCAACGAAAAGGCAAAACTCGCAGTCGACATCACGGCGTATCGCATCAAAAAGTATATCGGCGCGTTTGCGGCAACCTTGAACGGCGTGGACGCAATCGTCTTTACGGGCGGTATCGGCGAGCACAGCGACTATATGCGTGAACTCGTTATGCGCGATATGGAGTACTTGGGCGTAGACTTTGACTTCGAAGCCAACAAGGGCAGAGGAGACGGCACGAGAGTTATCTCCAAACCGTCGAGCAAGGTCAAAGTGCTCATTCTCCCGACAAACGAGGAACTTTCTATCGCAAGAGAGACCAAAGAACTCGTGCTCAAAAAATAAGACGATAAACCTCTTTCGGGAGCGGAAAAACGCACCGTTCCCGAAAGGAAAATAAAAAAATCAATATTCAAAAAGCGTTTGACAACTTATTGTTTATTCTATATAATCAATAATGCTGTAAATAAGAGTGAAAACAATTCGGAGGATAGATAGATGGCAGTTCCAAAAAATAAAGTTTCAAAATCAAAGACCAATTCCCGTTTTGCAAACTGGAAGGTCAAGGCTCCGGGACTCGTCGAGTGCCCGCAATGCCACGAACTCAAGAAGAGCCACCAAGTTTGCCCAAAGTGCGGATACTATGATGGTGAACAAGTCGTTCAAAAAAACAATGACTAACCTTTAAAAGAGAGTGAGTCATCACTCTTTTTTTATATTCATTTTTGGGAAACGAATTATGAAAATTGTTGTAGACGCAATGGGCGGAGATCTCGCCCCAAATGAAATTGTTCTCGGCAGTATCGACGCACTCGCGAGCGATAAGGCATTAAACGTAGTGCTCGTCGGCGACGTCGAAAAAATCAACCCGATTTTGGCGAAAGAAACCTACGATAAGTCTCGTCTTGAACTCGTTGACGCAAAAGATACGATTTCAAACGACGACAGCCCAACGATGGCGATAAAGACCAAAAAGGAGAGTTCTCTCGTCAAGGCGTTCGACTATCTCATGCAAAACGACGACGCGGAAGGATTCGTATCCGCAGGTTCGACGGGCGCCGTGCTCGTCGGGGCGTTTATGAAGGTAGGGCGCATCAAGGGAGTATCTCGTCCCGCGCTCGCTCCGATTTTGCCTACGGCAAAAGGGAATGGGGTAGTGCTCTGCGACTGCGGAGCAAACGTCGACTGCAAGGCGATAAATCTCGTGCACTTTGCGCTCATGGGCAGGGCGTACGCGCAGGCGATGCTCGGCGTTGAAGAACCCAAAATCGCACTCCTTTCAAACGGCGTAGAGGACCACAAGGGCAACGAACTCTGTCACGAAGCGTTCGAGCTTTTGAAGGCGGAAGAGGGTATCAACTTCGTGGGAAACTGCGAGGCAAGAGATATACTCTCCGGCGACTACGATCTTGTCGTCTCAGACGGTTTCAACGGAAATATCGCGTTGAAGAGCGCGGAGGGCGCGGCAACCACGATTATCGGCGAACTCAAAAAGGGCATATACGGCGGTGGACTCAGAGCAAAGCTCGGCGGTCTCCTTTTGAAACCGACGCTCAAAGGCGTTATGAAGAGAATGGACTACAACGCGCACGGCGGAGCGTGTTTCCTCGGCGTGAACAAAGTTGTGGTCAAGTCGCACGGGGCAAGCAAACGCAAGTCGATAGCCGCGAGCATTTTGCAGGCGAAATCACTTGCCGAGCACAAAACACCCGCAAGTATTAAGCAAGCAATAACGGCTCGCGCCGAGAAAGAAGCTCAATCCCAAGAGGAATAAAACAGGCATTCTAACAAGATAAAATGAAACAAAACGATTTGAGAACGATAGAAAAAAAAATTGGCTACGAGTTCAATGACAAGGCGCTCATTATGCGCGCTTTTACCCACGCTTCCGCGGACGCTTGCGCCACGAAGAACTATCAATCTCTCGAGTTTTTGGGGGACAGTCTGCTTAATTTTATCGTTGCGAAACGCTTGATGGAGATAAACCCCAACGCACACGAAGGCGCGCTTACGAAGAATCGCGCCGCTATAGTGTCCAAAGAACCGCTTGCGGAGGAAATCGACCATCTCGACCTTGCAAAGTTTTTGATTGTCGGCAAAGGTGAAAATCTTGAGAGTATAAGTTCTCAAAGCAAAATCAAGAGCGACCTCTTTGAGAGTATCATAGGGGCGATATACCTTGACGGCAACAGCCTCGAACCTTGCGAGAAATTCGTTCTTGCAAAACTCGCGCCGCTTTTCAACGGGGACAGCAAACACAAAGCCAATCGCGACTTCAAGACCGAACTCAACGAATACGCTTCGCGTCACGACCTGCAAGTGGAGTACGTGCTCCTTTCCAAGACTGGCAAACCGCACGAACCCATATTTGAGGTGGAAGTGAAAATAAACGGTTTAGATGCCGGGAAAGGCGAAGGCAAGTCCAAAAAAGAAGCGGAACAACACTCCGCACAAATGGCGCTTGAACACATTAACTGAACAGGAACGAAATATATAACCGAAAACTCGGCGATTTGGTCGAGTTTTTGTTTATTTGAAATTTATTTCAAAAATGTCGATTATTTGCACGTTTTCTTTTGACAAACTGCGACAAAATAGGTATTATATAAAAAATTTAACTTTTTTGGAGAGTATTATGGCAAAGTATTTTGAAGAACCATCGAGAACTTTCAGCGAATATTTGCTCATTCCGGGCTATACGGACGAGAACTGCATTCCCGCAAACGTGTCGCTCAAAACTCCGCTTACGAAGTTTAAAAAGGGAGAGAAGCCGGCAATCGAGCTTAACATTCCGCTCGTGTCCGCAATTATGCAGTCCGTTTCCAACGATACGCTTGCAATCGCGCTGGCAAAAGAAGGCGGAATTTCATTTATCTACGGCTCGCAGACGATTGAAAACGAGGCGGCTATGGTGCGCAGGGTAAAGAACTACAAAGCGGGTTTCGTCGTGTCCGACAGCAACGTCAAACCGACGGACACTCTCGCCGACGTCTTGTACCTTGTCGAAACCAAGGGACACAACACTATTGCGGTCACTTTGGACGGCACGTCCAACGGCAAGCTCGTCGGCATCGTCACAAGCCGCGATTACCGCGTCAGTCGAATGTCGCCGGACACAAAAGTCGCAGACTTTATGACTCCGTTTGAAAAACTCGTCGTCGGCAACAAGAATACCACGCTTGCCGAAGCAAACGACATCATTTGGGACCATAAACTCAACCAACTCCCGATTATCGACGACAACGGCAACCTTCTTTATATCATCTTCCGCAAGGACTACGACGCTCACAAGGAGAACCCGAACGAACTCCTCGACGACCAAAAGAGATATATGGTCGGCGCGGGCATAAACACACTTGACTATGAAAAGCGCGTTCCCGCACTCATCGAGGCTGGCGCGGACGTGCTCTGCATAGACTCGAGCGAGGGCTATACGATTTGGCAAAAGAAGACTTTGGACTTTATCCGTGCAAAATACGGTGATAAAGTCAAGGTTGGCGCAGGAAACGTCGTTGACAGAGAAGGTTTTCTGTTCCTTGCAGAATGTGGCGCAGATTTCGTCAAGGTAGGTATCGGCGGTGGCTCTATCTGTATTACCCGCGAACAAAAGGGCATAGGCAGAGGTCAGGCGACTGCGGTTATGGAGGTCGCAAAGGCGAGAGACGAGTATTACGAAAAGACGGGTATCTACGTTCCCGTATGCTCGGACGGCGGCATCGTGCAGGACTATCACATGACGCTCGCGCTCGCTATGGGTAGCGACTTTATGATGCTCGGCAGATATTTCGCGCGCTTCGACGAGTCTCCGACGAACAAACTCAACATCAACGGCAACTACGTCAAAGAGTATTGGGGCGAAGGTTCCAACCGCGCGCGCAACTGGCAGAGATACGACCTCGGAGGAAAGAGCGGTCTCAGTTTTGAGGAGGGCGTGGACAGCTACGTCCCGTACGCAGGACCATTGAAAGACAACGTCAACAAGAGCCTTTACAAGGTCAAATCAACAATGTGCAACTGCGGCGCAATCACGATTCCGCAACTCCACAAAGTCGCCAAGATGACAGTCGTCTCCGCAACATCTATTGTTGAAGGCGGCGCTCACGACGTAATTCAAAAGAACACAACAACTATTAAATAATCAGGAGAACCCCATGACAATTCTAGACGGAAAACTCGTTGCAAGCGTGACGAGACAAAATATCAAAGCAGAAGTCGATGAAATCAAGGCTATGAACCTTGACAAGCCCGTAGGGCTTGCGGTTATTCTCGTCGGCGACAACCCCGCGTCGCTCGTGTACGTGCGCAACAAAATGAAAGGATGCGAAGAAGTCGGCGTCAAGTCGTTTATGTGCACGCTCCCGGGAGACAGCACGGCAGAGCAAGTCGCTGAGACGATAAAGTCTTTAAACGAGAACCCTGAGGTTTCCGGCATAATCTTGCAACTTCCGCTCCCTAAGCATCTCGACGAAAACCCGCTTCTCGACCTCATCGACCCCGCAAAGGACGTCGACGGTTGCCACTACGTGCAAAAGGGCAGACTTTGGACGGGACGCGAGTGCCTAATCGCTTGCACGCCGTTTGGCATTATGCGCATACTTGAGCACTACAATATCGAACTTGAAGGCAAAAACGCTGTCGTGGTGGGACGCTCCAACCTCGTCGGCAAACCTCTTGCTCAACTTCTTCTCGACAAAAACGCAACGGTGACGATTTGCCACAGTCGCACGAAAAACCTCGGCGAAATCACCCGTCAGGCTGACATAGTTTGCGTGGCAATCGGCAAGGCGAAATTCCTCAAAGCCGATATGGTCAAAGAGGGCGCAGTCGTCGTGGACGTCGGCATGGACAGAGACGAAAACGGCAAACTCTGCGGAGACGTTGATTTTGAAAACGTCGCGCCAAAGTGCAGTTATATAACCCCCGTCCCGGGTGGCGTAGGTCCTATGACGGTGACTATGCTCCTTCAAAACACGGTTAAGGCTTATAAAATCCAAAATCGCTTGATTTAGCGACTGCTTTGTCAGCGCACTTTGTTCTCAAGCACCGCGTACGCCTTTGTACACTTAGCTTTCGCAAAAAGCACGCTTTCTCTCATCTCGTCCAAATCAAACGATTTTAACAAAATGCAACCATAGAAGGCACATAAGTGCCTTTTTTTCTTACAAAAAATGCTATACCCCTCTTGAAATATCTATTTCAAAGTGCTAAAATATTTACGTATTAAAAAAATAATTTGGGGAGAATTATGGAATACAAAATGTTGTTCAGTCCTATGAAAATAGGCAACTGCGAGATCAAAAACCGTATAGTTATGTCCCCGATGCTCATGGGCTTCGGACAATTCGACGGATGCACAACCGAGCAACTCATGGACTACTATGAGGAGCGCGCGAAGGGCGGAACGGGACTCATCATGACCGAGATTACCCGTATCAACGACAAGACGGGCGCGGCGGCGTTTGCGCAACTCGGCGTGAGCCACGATTATCAAATACCGGGACTAACGGAATTTGCAAATCGTATTCACAGACACGGCGCAAAACTCTTCGTGCAACTGCATCACCCGGGCCGTCAAAACGTCGGTCTTGCAATCGGCACCGTGCCTCTCTGCATCGCGTGCACGAGAATTTGCAAGAAGTTCCCGAAGATGCTGTTCAGTATGGCTCCGAAACTCGCGCCATTCCTTGAGAAGCATCACATTTCCAAGAAGGCTGTCTCCGCCTCCGCTTGCGAACCCGCATATTATGCGAACACCGCGGTCAGAGCGCTCTCTCACAAGGAAGTCAAACAACTCATTCAACAGTATATAGACGGTGCGGTGCGCTGCAAAAAAGCAGGCGTGGACGGCGTTGAACTCCACGGCACGCACGGCTACCTCATCCAACAATTTTTGAGCCCGAATACAAACCACAGAAATGACGAATACGGCGGAAGTTTTGAAAACCGCTTGCGGTTCGTGCGCGAAATCATCGAGGGCATAAGAAAGGAATGCGGAGATTATCCAATCGTCGTCCGTCTCACCATTGACGAATTCTACGAGAAGATAGGCAAACTCGGCAAAGGCTACACGATGGAAGAGGGCGTCAAATATGCGAAGGCAATCGCCGATATGGGCGTGGACGCAATTGACGTCTCGTCCGCAAGCTACGACACGTTCAACTATTGGCTAGAGCCAACGAGTTTTGAATGCGGCTGGAGAAAGTATCTCGCGGCGGCGGTCAAGAAGGAAGTGAACATTCCGGTCATAGCCGCTAACCTCATAAGAACTCCCGAACAAGCGGAAAAACAACTTGAAGAGGGCGTACAAGACTTCGTGTCGCTCGGGCGTCCGCACATCGCTGACCCGCACTGGGCGGAAAAGGCGCAAGAGGGCAGAGAGGACGAAATCAAGCGTTGCATCTGCTGTCTCTACTGCATACAATCCATGCAGGACAACGCCTATCACGGCGACCACGGCTATTGCTCCGTCAACCCGACTGTCGGGCGCGAAAGAGAATTTGACAATCTCGTCAAGGACGGCGAGGGCAGAACTGTCGTCGTCGTAGGCGCAGGCGTTGCGGGTCTCACGGCGGCGGAAATGCTTGGTAGACGCGGGTTCAAACCTATCGTTCTCGAACAGGCAAAGGAAGTCGGCGGACAAATTCAACTCGCCAACAAACCGCCAAAGAAGGAGAAACTCGGCTGGTGCTTCGTCGATATGAAGACCAATGCGGAAAAAGTCGGCGCGGAAATTCGTCTCGGCGTAAAGGCGGACCTTGAAACCGTACAAGCGCTCAACCCGTACGCAGTCATCATTGCAACCGGCGCGTGCGCAGTGCGTCCGCGTTCAATCGAGGGCGTCAACCGCGAAAACGTCTACACGACGACGCAGATTTTGAGCGGTGAAAAGTATCTCGAAAACAAAAACGTCGCTCTTATCGGCTCGGGTATGACGGGACTTGAAACCGCCGAAATGCTCGTCGAATACGGCAACAAGGTGACAATCGTCGAAATGGCGGACAGAGTCGCCCCCGGCACTTGGTTCCAGCACCTCGACGACGTTCTCCCCAAACTCAACGCGAAGGGGACGGAATATATTCTTTCTCACAAACTCAACTCGATTGATGAGACAGGCGTAGTGCTTGAACCCGTCAAACTTGACAAGAACAGAAAGCCGGTGTCCACAGGCGCACCCGAGCACTATGATTTCGACGCAGTGGTGCTGTCGCTTGGCGCACGTCCCGTCAACAATCTCGCAAAAGAGTTTGATGGCAAGTTTGAAAGACTCTTCGTCGTGGGCGACGCAAGCAAGATAGGGCGTATTGCGGATGCTACTAGAGCGGCGTATGACGTTGCCATCCACAAGATTAAATAAAACCGCACGAGAGAGCGACCTGCGTTGTTAGGTCGCTTTTTTAGTGCAATCACGTACGCAAAAGTACGCTCTTTTCAAACAAAGCGTCCTTCCTAGCATCTCATCACTCCCGAGCGGTTTTAAACATTATTATTTGCGCTCTTCATCCAAATATCGCGCTCATTTGTTGTTAAATAGTATAATTCATTTAGCAAAAAGGACTTCTTGAAGAAGTCCTTTAAATTTGATGAGATAAGAAAACCAAATCATATTTATTCTTTTGTGGCTTCTTTCTTTTTTGTGAGGTATATTGCGGCAAAGACCGTCGAGCCTGCAAGCAACACCAAAACCGCAAGCACGATTGAGATGATTTGCACGGTAGTGAGTCCCTTGAGTTGCACGTCCTCGCTTCTCATATAGCCGACGGTTTCGTCAACTTTTACTTTGTAGAAGCCGTCGAGGGTTTCAAGAATTTCAACTTTTGCGCCGTCCGCGATTTCAAGGATTATTTCGCTTTCCGCGTCTGCCGAAGCATAGACGTTGACAATTCCGCCGACGCGCGTTCCCTTTGCTCTGCCGTATTCCGCTTTGCGTTCGGGGGCGGGAGCGACGTATTCTTCAAAGTCGGCTCGTTTTGCAAAATACTCTGCGTTTTCATATTCGACGACAACCCAAATACCGCCGTCAAAACCTGCGGTCGTGCGCTTGAAAACGACGTGCTCGTCGCTTGCGAGCGTCACGTTATTTGCGCTTTCAACGTTCGGCATTTTGTATAGCACTGTTTCTTCTTTTGCGACGTATTCGCCTGTTAAAGCCTCGGTTTCAACCACTTCAAAGTCATTTTCGTGAATAAACGTTAGGGAAGTGCCGTCGAAGGCGAGTTTAAGCCCCTGTGGCGCGGCTTCGTATTGCAAGACGATGACCACGTCCTGAGGAGCGAGCGAAATGCTCTCCGCTCTCAGCGTGCTCGGAAGAACGTATGCGTTTTCGCTCGAGGGGCGCATATACGAGTAGGCGAGGGAGTAAACGTCGTCCGCAATTTGAGGAGCGGCGTACGTTGCCTTTGTAAATACGTTTAATTGCAAGGAGCCGACGTAGGACTCTTGCGTTGTAAAACACACTCTGTCGCCCGCGAGCACGCAACCCGTCAAGGTCGCTCTGTATTCGCCCGCAAGTGGCGTGGAGGACGCGAGAGCCAAGGAACTTATGTTGTTCGTATATAGGTCGACCTTGTCCGCGTATGCAACGACGATATTGCCCGCATAGTCGACGGCAATATCTTTGAGTCCCGCAAAGTCGCCGGTGAGGGCAGTCGGGAGTTTGGTTCCTTGCTTGTCGAGTACGACTATTTCAGTCGCCGTGCCGACGAACAGGTTTTTACCTTCCTCGGCGCAAGCGAGTGAGACCGCGTTCTGCACGTCGTAGAACTTGGAGAATTCGCCGCCTATCAGCACGTACACGCCGTCCGCTTTCAAAGCGTAGAGTTTGTCGAGATAGAGTATATCGATCACGCCTTCTGCGTCGTAGCGCGTCTTGACGTACAAACTGTCTAGTTCGAGAATTTGATTGTCCGTGAGAATGTAAAGCACGCTTCCGTCGCGAGTCAAACGCTTTGGCGTCGAGTCGAGTTGGAAGGATGAAAGTTCGTTCCCGGTGCCGTCGAAATAGGCTATGCGGTTGTTGTTTGCGTCCGCAACGGCAAATTTTGAGGGGAGTTTTTCGATGTCGACGGGGCTATTGAAATGCGTTGCGTCGTTGCCCGTCATAGAGAGTGAGTCAACGAGTTCTATACTTGTCAAATCGTTCGACAGCGTATACACGCGCACACTGTTTCCTTCAATCGTAAAGAGTTTGTCGCCATAGGCGGAAAACGCGGTGGGTTCGATACCGCTTGACAGGAGCATAGTCCCAGTGGACTTGTCGACGCAGATGATTTCTCCGCTCGACAAGGCGTATATAACGTCGCTTCCCAAAGACGCCGCCTGAACGCCCGACAAAGGACTTGCCAGTTGTTCCGCATCGCCTGAGGTTAGGTTCAAAATCGTGTATCTCGCAAACCCGTAGCTCGTTCCGAAGATATAGAGGGTATCGGCTTCGCCGACGAGCGCAAGTTCACCGAGCAGATTTGCGTTTCTCGTGTTATTGTGGTTGAGCGCGGGAGCGAAACTATCGTCGTATATCGTGATATAGCCCCAGCTCGACACCGCGTAGAGATAAGTCCCGTCCGAGGTGAAATACGAGATTTCATCCGGCGTGGCGAGCGCAACCTGTTGGAGAGCGGAGGTTTTGCTTGTTAAATCGAGGGAGTAATAGGCATCGTCCGCGACGAAAAACGCCTTGTTTCCAACCGCAAAAAGTTTGTCCGCGCTCGCGAGGTTCAAAACGTAGTCGTAATTGCCGAGATTCGTGTTCGACCTGACGTACAGTCTGTTTTGTGCCGAGTCGTAGATGAGAAGATAGTTCTCGTTTGCGGAAATCAGAGTCGGCGCTTCCGATTGCATATAGCCGCTCGTCGGGAACACGACGTCGACTTCGCCGTCCGCAAAAGCCGTTCCGCTTGAAATCGGCGCAAAAATAAACACCGCCGCAAAAAGCGTCAACACCGCGACGACTATCACAGAAAATATCAAAAATTTGTCGTTTGAGAATTTGTGTGTCATAAATTAAGTATAAACTCTGAAGGTGGTTTAGTCAACAACAATAAAGTTTATTATAATGATAATTATAAGTTTATCACTTGAAATATTTCGTATTTTATGTTAATATTTTTAAAAGGAAAAGAATATGGCAAACAAAAAGTTTTATTATAAAAAACGCAAACCCGCGCAAAAAAACGTCGAAGCGGAACAGGCGCAGGTGGCAAAATTCAGTGAAAAGCAACTCACGACGCCCGTGGAAAACCTCGGGTTGTCTTCCACTACCGTTGAACTTCTCCTCAAAAACCGCGTCAAGATAGCGGCGGACGTCGTCAAGCGTGACGAGAAGGAAATGTACAAGATTCAAGGGCTCAACAAGAAGATTCTCCTTGAAATCAAAAACGCCTTGAAGCAGAAGGGAATGTATTTAAGAGGCGGAGACGAAAGTGTTTCAACCGCTCAAAAGCAACCGCAAAAGAGCGAGAATAATCAGGAACAAAAGAAGGACAAACGCGCAAAATTCGGGCTTGCCGACAGGGACGGCAGAGACGATACGGCATCGAAACAACCTGCGAAACCTCAAAAGCCCGAAAAGCCGGAAAAACTTACGGGGCCTCTTCCCATCGAGGAGTGGCGCAAGGTCTTGAAAGGTGGCAAGTGGGGATACTCCAACGGTTTTTCCATCGTTATTCCCACTATGTACGACGAAATCTTTGCTTTCAAAGAGGGGCTTGCTTCCGTTGAGGTCGACGAGAAGTGCGGATATATCGACAAGGACAACAATTTGGTCATTCCGCTCATGTACGACACGGCTATGAGTTTTTCGGAAGGCTTGGCAATGGTTTGCGTCGGCGAGAAGTGCGGCTATATCAACAAGAACAACGAGATGGTGATTGCCCCCGAATTCGACGCCGCAACCGCATTCGAAGGCGGAGAGGCAAAGGTCAAGAAGGACGGCAAATGGGCGACGATAAAACCCGACGGCAGTCTCGTTTGGATTTGATAGAATAAAAACCGCTAGCACGGTTTTGGGGTGAACTATGAAACTGGCAATAAGGACAGCGACGATACTTTTTTCGATAGCGTCGTGCGTCCTTTTTGTTTTTTGCGGAGTTTTTGTAAATTCGACTTATGCAGTTTCGCCGGACGAATACGTTTTCGACGTTGTAGACGAGGACAAAGACTGGTATTTCGGCGAGAATTTTTTGGATATTGCAACTCTCAAAACTACTGTAAACAGCTGGTTTGAGGACGAAAGAGTCTACAACTTTTCCGCGCTCGAAAGAAACCCCGTCGTCGTGGCGGTCATTGACTCCGGCATCAATTTCAATCATCAGATCTTCACGGGCAAATACGATGAAAACGGCGCTACTGTCGAGAGCGAGGGCGCAGGTGAGTACGACGTGCTTTATCGAGATTCGGAAGGCAATTTGATATGCAAAAACACCGTCACCGCAAAGCAATATGCATCAGACGACGTTCTGGACGACGCGCCCGATATGCACGGCACCCACGTAGCCGGCACAATCGCAATACTTATACACGAATTAAACCTTGAAAAATACATCAAAATTTTGCCTATAAAGGCGGCGTATCCAAAGGATAGCGGCTCGTCTTTTTCACCTACGACTCTTGCAAACGCGCTTGAATTCGCAAAAGAAAACGGCGCGGACGTAATCAACATGTCATTGACAAGCAGAGCCGCAAACGACCTTGAATACGACAGAATAATCACGAGCGAACTTGCGGATTCCGCCGTGCTTGTCGCCGCCGCAGGAAACAACGGCAAGATGAGTACGACAAATGTTTTCGGTGGCAAAGTCGACTACTATTATCCCGCCGCAAACGCCAACGTCATAGGCGTTATGAACCTCTCGCACGTTGGCGACAAATACGCGCTTTGGTCGACCTCGAACTATGGCAAGGTATACGATTTGGCGGCCCCCGGCGCGAGTATTATGTCCGCGGACGGAGCGACGAACGACGGCTATAAGTCGTTGACCGGTACGAGTATGGCGACGCCTATCGTTTCTTTTGGGGCTGCGCTCGCGACGCTGAAATACAGAGCAATCGCCGCGGCTACGGGCGAAAACAACGCAAAGGACCCGCGCGAAATTGCAAATATCATAAAGTTTTCATACAGTTCGACGCTCGTCTACAACAAAGTTTTGCTCAAAGTTTTCGATATGAACGTCTTTGCCTCCGACGACGGGCTTTATTCGATATATATCGACTGCGATAATTCCGCGCTCGAACAGACCAAAGGCGACGTCAAAAAGGTGAAATTTTTTGCGTCGCTGCTTCCGACTAGCAGTGAAAACGACGAGCTTTCAAACGATATAGTATGGTATCTCGACAATGGCGAAGAGGAAATTGAAATAGGCAGAGGGCGGTCCGCTGAGTTTACCCCGGGCGACGAGGTCGGCGAATACGATATCGTCGCAAGATACACGTCCGCCTATTACAATTTGAGCGCGACCAAGACCGTGACCGTAGATTTCGTCACTCCGTCCAAAGAGACGACGGAGATAGAATGCGATGAGACGGAATTCGAGGTCGGGCAGACCTACGTTTTCAACATTTCGGACTATCTGAATTGCAAGGACAACGTCGCCGTGGCTTGGTACGTCAACGGCGAGTACAAGAAGGGCGGAGCGGGGCAGTACGTCTTCGAGTTTACCCCCGAAGAGTACGGCGAATACGTTGTGACCGTCAAGGTCAACGGAGAGCTTATAGACAACGTCTTTTTCGTCCAAATTGAAGAACCCGCGCCCGACAACGGCAAACTTTATACGTATATCGCAATCGGTATAGCGGGTGGAATTATCTTGGTATTCGCAATATGTTTCGGGTGCTATTTCCTGCAAAGAAGGGCGGGGAAAATCAAGTCCGACGACTGAGAATAACGGGTTTTAACAAAATTTTGCAACGAAAAAAAGACTGTTCAAACGAACAGTCTTTTTTGACTGAAAAACTGATTACTTGTTTGCTTTTGCTTGATCGAGCGCGCGGCAGAGAGTTGCTTTCTTTCTTGCGGCGGTGTTCTTTTTGTAGATGCCGTCGGACATAGCTCTGTCGATGATGGAGACGGTCTCCGGAAGAAGTTCTTCTGCGAGAGCGAGGTCGCCTGCTTCGAGCGCTGCGTTGTATTTCTTTATAGCGGTTTTAACACGGCTCTTTTTTGCTGTGTTGATTTCGTTTTTCTTTTGAGACGTAAGAACTCTCTTTTTTGCTGACTTAATATTTGGCATATTTTACTCCTTGTACCTTCGTACTCTAAATATCTTTGACATATTAACATAAAGAGAAAAAACTTGCAACCGTTTTGCATTGATTTTTTCAGTTTTGCAATAATAATCTTGTGTTATTTCAAGATTTCATCACGGATATGGCGGTGGAGACCGCCGAAAATTTAGGGCTCAACGAGTATTGCAAGTCGCAAGAACTGGAATTCGGCATAGTAAAGCGGAGTCTCAAAATCACGACGAAGGAGCTTTCGGACAGGCTTTGTAGGGCGGTTGGAGACTATACGACTTTTGATTGCGAGAGGTCGATATATTTGAGCTCTCGCCCCGCGAAGGCAATCGAGACCTATCTTGCGCAGACGATAAAGCGATTTATTGGTGCGAAAAGCCGAACGCATCCCGTGCTCGTTGCGTGTCTCGGAAACGGCAATATCGCCGCGGATTCCCTTGGCAAAAAGGTGTTCGACAAACTTGAAGTGACGAGCGACAAATTGCAAAAACCCGCAAATAAACCTCCCGTATGCGCCATATCAACCAGCGTTTTGGGCAAAACTGGCATACAGACGTCGAGGTTTATAAAGGGTGTGGTCAAGGAAATCGAACCTTGTTTTGCCGTGCTTATAGACAGCCTTGCGACGAGCGTCCCAAAGAGGGTGGGAGTGTCTTTTCAACTTTCAACCGCGGGCATAACGCCGGGGAGCGGAGTGGGCGGGGACAAGGAGAGAATAGACTCCTCCGTGCTCGGCGTTCCCGTACTTTCAATCGGCGTGCCGATGTTACTTTCGCTCAATACGCTGACGTACGGACTTTTCAAGGACTTTTTCAAATTGGTAGACGCGCCTCTCGACGAATATGCGTTCAGGAGTATGCTTGCCGACAGAAATATGTCCAACCTCGTAGTCGCGCCCAAGGACGTCGATGTCTATGCGGAAAACGCGTCCGTCTTACTCTCAAACGCCTTGAACCTCTCTCTCACTCGCGCGTAGTTTTCAAGAGAGCGTAGATTTTTTGATACTTTGCGCTCTCGTCGTCCGCCGTAAAGTCAAATTCGACCTTGCCGGAGTTTTCGCTCTTTTCAACGCATTTTTCAAGAGCGGAGACGACAGAGCCGTTTCCGTCCAGGTATTCAACCGCGCCGAGGATACGCGAAATTTCGTTTTTTAGGTAGAGATAGTGCGAACAGCCGAGCACTATCTTTTGCACGCCTTTAAACTCAAAGAGTTTACTTGCAAGATAGGGGGTGAGTTCTTTCATGTTGAGACAATTCTTTCTTGCGCCAACAGAGACGTACACCTCGACGAGCGAAGCAAGTTCGCAAGTATTGGCAAAAGAATATCGCGATTCTCCATACGCTCCAGACTCTTTCAACCGTCTTTGCGTTTGAGGCGTCGCCATAATGAGAGTTTTTCCGTCGTCCGTCGTGGGTGGAGAGAGTTTTATCACGTCTTTTTGCTCGCAGAAGTTTGAAGCGGTATTGCAGGCGAGGACTTGGATTTCGCTGTGCGCTTTTAGCTTTTTTACCGCTTTTGAAACTATTTCTTTGAGTTCTGCTTCGTCCTTTGAGCCGAAAGGCATATTTTTGTTGTCCGCAAGGTAGTAAAAATCGCAAAAAGGGAATTTGCGTTCGAGAATTCTTAGGGTGGTGAGTCCGCCGACTCCGCTGTCGTATACGCCTATTTTTGTCATAAAACAAGATATGCAATTTGCCACTCCAAGTTGAAAACGCACCCGAAAACGCTTGAAAACGGAAATGAGAAGGTTGTATGCTGATAAAAATATTTAGATATTCTAACGACATTTTTTGCGTTTAGATAGCGGGTTTTTGCGTCGGGTGCAAAAATAAACCCAATTTTTGCTGTATTTTGATTGAAATTTATATTAAATTACTGTACAATATTAAAAGTTAGTAAATAAACCCAAGAGGTAGTTATGAAAAATTTCAAAACAGACTTTATTCGCAACGTTGCTCTCATCGGTCACTCCGGCGAAGGCAAAACGACGCTTGCCGAAGCAATGATGTTCGAAACGAAATGCATTGACCGTTTCGGCAAAGTTGACGACGGCACATCCACGATGGACTATGACGACGAAGAAATCAAGCGCAAAATATCGATTTCGATGTCGCTCGGCTATGCCTTGTACCGTGATTGCAAGATAAACATCTTGGACGTTCCCGGTTTCTTCGATTTCGAAGGCGAAATGGTTGCCGCGCTTCACGCGGCAGACAGCGCAGTCGTCGTGACGGCCGCAAGCGGTTCACTCACAGTCGGCACCGAGAAAGCTCTTGATATGTGCAAAGAAAAGAAGACTGCGGCGCTCATCTTCGTCAACGCAGTTGACAAAGAAAACTCCGATTTCTTCGGCACGGTTGATGCTATTATGGCAAAATTCAAGAGCGTCGTTCCTATCGAACTTCCGATTATGGAAGGCGGAAAGATGACGGGCGTCGTTGACGTTCTTGCAAACAAGGCTTTTGATCTTCAAGGCAAAGAGGTTGCAACTCCCGCAAATCTCCAAGGCAAACTTGAAGAATACAACGGCAAGATCATGGAAATGGTCGCCGAAACGGACGAAGACCTCATGATGAAGTTCTTTGACGGCGAAGCGTTCACCGAAGAAGAAATTCAAAAAGGTTTGCACGCCGCAATCGCAGACGAAATCTTCATCCCGCTCGTTGCAGGCAACGCACAAACGTCCAAGGGCGTCAAGAGACTTCTTGACAAACTCGTCGACCTTATGCCTCATCCCGAGCGCGCGCACAAGATTGGCGCAACCTTGAACGGCGCACACGTCGAAGTCGCGGTTGACGCAACCAAACCGTTCAGCGCACAGGTCATCAAATCAGTCGTTGACCCGTACGTTGGAAAACTCCTCATCTTCAAGGTTGTCACAGGCAAACTTACTTCCGGTGATTCCGTCAACAACAACACGGTTGAAAAACCTGAAAAGGTTGGCACAATCTACGTTTTGAAGGGCAAGAAACAAGAGGCGGTCGACTCTTTGGAAGCAGGCGACATCGGCGCTCTTGCAAAACTTACCTATACGAACACCAACGATACGCTCGCGGCGGCAGACAACAAAGTTGTCTACGACACGATTGAGTTCCCGGCGCCGGTCATCTCCTATGCGGTCAAGGCTTTGAAAGACGAAGAAAAAGCCATCCAAGGTCTTATCAAGATGCAGGAAGAAGACGCGACCTTCAAGGTTGAAAAGAACATCGAAACAGGCGACGTTCTCATCAGCGGTCTCGGCGAAGCACAACTCGACATTATGTGCAAGCGCGTAAAGGCAAAACTCGGCATCGACATCACTTGGCAAGAACCGAGAGTTGCATACCGCGAGACGATCAGAAAGACTGCATCCGCAGAAGGCAAGCACAAAAAGCAATCAGGTGGCGCAGGTCAATACGGCGACGTGTTCATCAAATACGAGCCGGGCGCGGAAGACGGCGTGTTTGAATTTGTCGACGAAGTCGTCGGCGGTGCAGTTCCACGTCAATTTATTCCGGCAGTTGAAAAGGGCTTGAGAGAAGCAATCAAACACGGCGTGCTCGCAGGCTATCCGATGGTCAACCTTAAAGCTACGCTTTATGATGGCAAATATCACCCGGTTGACTCAAAAGAAATCGCATTCGTCACAGCAGCAAAACTCTCATATGCAGACGGTGTTGCAGCAGCAGGTCCTTGCTTCCTTGAACCGATCATGGAAGCCAAGATCACAGTCCCTGATGACTATCTCGGCGACATCCTCGGCGATATGAACAAGCGCAGAGGCAGAATCCTCGGCACAGACTCTCTCGGTGGCAAGCAAGTCATCACAGCAGAAGTCCCGCAAGCAGAAATGTTCCGCTATGCAACGGATCTCCGCTCAATGACGCAAGGCAGAGGCAAATTTGAAATGCACCTCATCCGCTACGAGGAAGTCCCGGGCTCCGCAAACGCGAAGATAATCGAAGACGCCAAGAAGCGCGAAGAAGAAGCTGCGAAGAAATAATAACTACCAACAAATACAACAAAAAAGCACCGCTTATGCGGTGCTTTTAAATTACAAAACGCATCGAGAAAAACCCAATGCGCTTTGCAATACTGTGCACCAACTCTGACGTTTGAAACCGAAGCGGGAACATAGTAGGTGGCTCCTTCAAAGTTTCCCCGTGGTCACTGCGAAACTTTGTTTAATATTTGGCGGAGCGGATAAAATCCGCACCCTTGCAGCACAACAGGCTTTTTGCTCGATAAAAAGCAAATCACACCGAGTAAACCCAGTGTGATTTGTTTTACTGTGCACCAACTCTGACATTTGAAACCGAAGTGGGAAACTACGCCACTATTTCAAAATATTCCGCATAGGATATCGCTCGTTTAATATAAAAAACGGGGCGAACAATGGTTCGCGTCCGCAGCAGCGTGGTTTTGTTCCCACTTCGCTTTCAGCCATATTTGACGTAGAATAATTACAAAGCGTATCAGCATTTTGCCGATACGCTTTGCAATACTGTGCACCAACTCCGACGTTTGAAACCGAAGTGGAAACATAGTAGGCGGCTCCTTCAAAGTTTCCCCGTGGCACACGCCAACGCCTGTTTAGTGCTGCTGCGGTCAAGCTCTGACACGGTTCGCAGTATGACATTGCACGGGACCTTGCTATCATCACTCCTTGCTATGCGCAACCAACCATAACAAAAGCCTCGATTGGCGTTCGACACTACTATTGCGGATTGTAGTTTACAGGGCACCGCAAGCTCCCCGTCTAGCACAGCGGAGTTAGTATAGCATTAAAATTTTGTTTTGGCAAGGAATATTTTTGACTTGTATCGCATTATTCAAAGAAAACTTGATACAAAATTGTCAATTTGTTTGTTGCTATATTGGGTATTTGGCGTTATAATTTGGGTATGGAAAAACGTGTTTTGGTTATTGAAGATTATTCATCAATCGGCAATTGCTCGCTCACGGCGGGCATCCCGATTTTGTCAGCGTTTGGCTCATATCCGGTTGGACTTCCAACTGCGCTTTTGTCAACGCAAACCGCCGGCATAAAAGGCTATACTTTTATCGACCTTTGCGACAATATGTTGCCCGCATACAAACATTGGAAAAAACTCGGTATTAAGTTTGATTGCGTCTACGTCGGTTTCTTGGGGTCACAGGCAATCATAGACGCCACCGAGCAAATTCTAAAGCAGGAAAAGAAGGAAGGCACGCTCATCGCGTTCGACCCCGCAATGGCGGAGAGTGGCAAACTCTACGCGATTTTCGACGAAGCCTACAAAGAGCGCATCATCGACCTCTGCAAAAAGTATGCGGATATTGTTATGCCCAACTTTACCGAAGGTAAAATGCTTGCCGAACTCAACCTTGACCTCGAGCCAAACGAGCAAAACGCGCGTATGATACTCAATATTTTGAAATCGAAAGGCTACAAATCCGTGCTTCTTTCGGGAGTTATCAATCGCAGTCAGCAGGGCGCGGGGCTTCTCAGCAAGGCAGGCCGTATTTCGTTTGCCTACGACAGACATTTCGACCAAAACATCCACGGCGCAGGCGACGTCTTTTCTTCCGCGTTCATCGGCAAACTTATGCAACGCGCGTCAGCGGAAAACGCAATGAAATCCGCTGTTGCTTTTACGGAGGATTGCATTGAAGTTTCTTTAAAAGAAAAAGCCGATTTGCGCTACGGTTTGCTCATAGAGAAAGTCATTCCAAACGTCAAAGAATATTGATTTGATTTCAAAAAACAGCACCGCAAAGCGGTGCTTTTATTTTCTCCTCAACTGAGGAGATTCGGTCTTCGAGAATTAGCTGAAAAAGGTTCGGTGTCCCGAACCTTTTGAAAATTAACTTGATTTTGCTTTAGCAAAATCATTTTATATCGCGTTTCAAGAACGTGAGTAAGCCGACAAGGGTTGAAACTGCCATATAGCCGATTGGCATAAACAACAGTTTCATCGCTGTTGCGACCTCCATTTCTTGGTCGGAAACGCAGAGCGAGAGTTGTTGAAGCGGGAAATATATCACAGTGTCGTTTAAACCTTTGCTCTCCAAGATGAGAACTATGATGCTCACGACGATTTCGATGAGAATATAAATTCCGATTGACGCTCCGAGCGCCGCACCGGATGAGCGCGTGAGGAATGCAATCATCATATAGATACTTGCGGACGCGATAAGAGCAACAAACGATAGACCGAACGTGCGCATAAGTCTTGCAAATATAAGTGACGTAAACGGTTCACTATAGCCGATTATTGCGGTCAAAATTCCGCAGACGAGCAACGAGCCGACCATATAACCGAAAATCAAGACGATGATCGAGATGAGTTTGGAAAAATAAATCTGCAACCGGTCTGCGCCTCTTGCGACTGAAAGTCTGACCGTACCGTTTGAGAACTCTTTGCCTACGAAAATGCCGATGATAATCGTCACAAGAAGTTCGATATTCGCGCTCTTGACAAATCCGAACAGTATGCTGCTTCCAAAAAGCGAAAGAATGTCGGATTGAGAGTCCGCATCCGATAGATGCGCCAAAGCCACGACCGAGACGAACGTTATGAGTATAAGTCCAAACATAATCGCCGCGGCAATATAGACGCTCTTCATTTTACCGAGTTTGTAGAAGTCGGCTTTTAGGGTGTTTGCGAAAGAGTTTGAAGAATTTAAATCATTTGTTTTCATTTCCGTGCAAACCTCCCATAAGTGATATAAACGTAGACTCCAAGTCGCCTTGGCACTCGGTTATGCTGTTGATTTTGACGTTTGCGTCCGCAAACATCTTGACGACGTCGGGAATCGGGCGTGACAAGTCGTAGATTGCGAGCGTGTTGTAGGGCATAATCTCAAAGTCGTGAGCGTGATAGTTGTCAACGACCACGCGGAGCCCGACTTTCATGTCCTCGATGACGACCTTGATGTACGGACGACAGAGTTCTTCAAGGTCGGAACCTCTCATTTCTTTGACGAGTTTTCCGCCTTCCATAACTCCGTAGCAGGTTGCCACGCGCGAAAGTTCGCCGAGCAGGTGAGAGGAGATAAGAATCGTCACTCTGTCCTCGCGGTTCAAGCGTTGCACGAGTTCTCGCACCTCAAAAATGCCTGTCGGGTCAAGTCCGTTGACGGGTTCGTCCAATATAAGAACGCTCGGGTTGCCGAGAAGCGTTATGCCGATTGCAAGACGCTGTTTCATACCGAGCGAAAAGTTTTTGACTTTGAGCGGGTCGTCTGCGTTGAGTCCTACCTTGTGCAAAATCTCGCGAATCTCCTGATCGTCGTAGCATCCAAACTGCAATGCCGCGGCTTTCATATTTTCGTATGCGCTCATGTGGCTGATTAGAGCGGGAAAATCTATGAGAGAGCCGATTTTCTTTCTCTCATAGGCAAGAGCGTCCTGACTCATCGCTCCGTTGATGGAAATTGTGCCGGAGGTTGGAGCCGCAAGTCCCAAAATCTCGCGAATTAGCGTAGTTTTGCCTGCGCCGTTTCTTCCGACAAGTCCGTATATTTCGCCTTCTTTCAGGCAAAAGTTTACGTCGTCGAGCACCACTTTGCTTCCGTATCTCTTGGAAAGGTGCGAAGTTTCGATTATATTCATTGTTTCTCCTGTGAGTTGCAACCTTGGTTGCAAAAATCTTTCTCGCATATTATAGCACAATATACGGTTTTTGCAAACAGTTATTTTTGCAAATTGTTTTTTGACCGCTTTTCAGTGCGTTATGTTTTGAAAACACAAATCGTGTATCAATTTATTAAAACACGATAAGTATATTATATTCTCTTTTTTGCACAAAAATCGCGTCATATAGCACGATACGTGTGATATTTGGTAAGTTTTAACTGAAATTCAACTATTTAACAATACTATTTGTGCCAACTAAAAAAGCGCACAAAGATGTGCGCATTTTGGAGCGAGCGATGGGAATCGAACCCACAACCAAAGCTTGGGAAGCTTTTATTTTGCCACTAAACTACGCTCGCGAACAAATAGAGTTTATCACATCGTCAAAATTTGTCAAGATAATTATTATCAATAAACAAAATACCGAATAGCGTTAAAAATCAACCGAATACGAAAAACTTATTGCAATTTTTGTTGAAAGTGCTATATTGCTCACAGGAGGCAAAAGATGAAGTGCAACGTAAATATCAATACAAACGAAATTGAGCGGGTTGACGTGTATGCTCACGCACGTACTCCGCTTGTTGAGCAAATCGAAACGCTTGTAAACAATTCGGAGTTGTCGCTCGTAGGTATAAAGGATGACGAGACGATTCCGATTGACGTCAGCGAGGTTCAGAGGTTTTTCGTGGAGGGCGGAAAAGTGTTCGCATCTCTTGAAAACGCCAAATATACGATAAAATATCGTATTTATCAGCTTGAAGAGCTTGTCGGCGACGCCTTTTGCAAAATAAATCAGTCATCGCTCGTTGCTGTGGCGTATATCAAAAAGTTTGTTGCATCATGGGACGGCTCACTCATCGTTGAACTCAAAAACGGCGATAGGGACTACGTTTCCCGTCGTCAGACAAAGATCGTTATGGAAAGGATGAAACTAAAATGAAAACAGAAAAAAGACGTATCAACCCATATCTCAAAGAATTTTTACATCGCGGACTCGTTTTCGGCGGTTTGGGGTGCATAGTGGTCGGCATCGTGTTGGCTTTTGTCGGAATCAAGACCGATTTGAATCTTGCGGGGTGGCAAATACTGCTGGCAGTATTTTCAGGCTATCTCATAGCGTTTGCACAGGCGGGAACGTCGGTATTTCATCAGATTGAAAGTTGGTCGCCGATAAAATCTGCGGGACTGCAATTACTCTGTCTTTACGCGACATACGTTTGCGCCTATCTCATAAACAACTGGATACCGCTTCGTTGGCAATTAATCTTGATTTTCACAGGCGCTTTCGTCGCAGGGTACGCGCTTATTTGGGGAATAATTTATCTCTCGGTGACAGCAGCGGCAAAGAAACTCAACAAAAACTTGCAAGGCTGAAAGCAATCGTCAAAATTTAGGCCAATTAGTTCACAAATAAAAAATCGGCATTCTAACCGTGTTAAATCGTCGTGGCGGGGCAAACCGCCACGACTTTTATTTCGTTTTTTTAACTCGTAGCGTTGACAAACTTTTGTCATGTTTCACAAAAATCTGTGAAACATTTGTGAAACAAATGTAAAACACTTGAAATAGTACGGTTTGTGTGTTAATATTTCCTTATTAAATAAGGAAGGTAAAGATTTTGTTAAATTTCGTCAAAATCGAACTTCGCGGTTTCAAATCTTTTGCGGATAGGGTCGAAATTCCTTTCCAAGAAGGCGTCACCGCGATTATAGGACCGAACGGTTGCGGAAAATCAAACGTTGCGGACGCGATAAGATGGACGCTTGGCGAGCAGAGTGCAAAGCAACTCCGCGGAAAGAATATGCAAGACGTTATCTTTGCTGGTACCGAAAAACGTAAGAGCGTGTCTTACTGCGAAGTGTCGCTCACTTTCAACAACGAAGGACAGCACATTTTCCCCTCGCTTCCGTACGACGAAGTCGTAATCACGAGAAGGCTTGACCGTTCGGGACTCAGCGAGTACTATATCAACAAAACTCGCTGCAGAATGAAGGATATCGTCGCGCTCTTCAGAGACACCGGCATCGGCAAAGAGGGCTATTCTATCATCGGTCAGGGCAGAGTCGCTGAGATTATGTCCGCAAAACCCGACGACAGACGTCATATCTTTGAGGAAGCGGCAGGCATATCCAAGTTCCGCGCGCAGCGCAACGAGGCGGAAAATAAGCTTGAAAAGACGGCAATGAACTTGCAGACGGCAAACGACGTTATCGCGGAAATCGAGCGTCAAATAAACCCGCTCCGCAAGCAGGCAGAGACAGCAAAGAAGTATTTCGAGCTCAAAGAGGACTTGAAGTACAACGAAGTCAACTACTATATCTACAAATACGACAACGTTCAAACGACCAAGCAAAACATCAACAATCGTATTGCGATTGCCGACAAGGACTTGAAGGTCAAGGATATGCAATACAGAGAGATTTGCGAGCGCTATGACCATTGTATCGTAGAGAGCAGTTCTATTGACCGTGTATACGACGAGGACAATGCGGAACTCTTGTCCTTGAAGGTCGACGCAGAGCGCGTCGCGGGCACCGCAAATCTCGTCAAGGAGAAAATCAACAACTTGCAGTCCGAGATTGCGAGGTTGAACGCGGAACTTGCTTCCGTGGACGAGCAACTCGTCGTAAAGTCCAAACTCATAGACGAGACGCAGGCGAAGAAGGAAAGCTATCTTGCGGAGTACATAAAAATATCCAAAGAACACGAAGAGTTGCAAAGCAAATACGCTTATCTTTTGCAGTCCATCGAGGGGCAAGAGACCTCGCTTGAAAAGAGCAACGCCAGCTATATCAAAGCCGTCGAAGATTTGTCCGCTCTAAAAACCAATCTCACGGGCTATTCGACAGAGAAGGCAATCTACGACGAGCGCGCCAAGACCCTTTCAAGTTTGTTGGAGCAAAAGAAATCGAGACTTTCGGAAGCGCTCACGGATCTATCTATATACGGCGGAAAGGTCAAGAGCATAAAGGAAACCATGCGCGGTCTGACCGAGGAGTACAACGAGTCCTTGTCCGAAAAACTCGAGGCTCAAGAGGCTGTCAAGGCACTCGGCGAAGATATTCAATCGCTCACTCAAAAGCTTGCAATCGCAGAGGGGCAACTCAAACTTTACAAGCAGTCCAAAGAGGACTATCAAGGCTATCAGGAAGCCGTCCAAAGGCTCATGCAGGACGCAAAACACGATCCTGTTGTCAAGAGTAAGATTATGGGAGTGCTCGCGGAGGTTTTGAGCGTCCCGAGCGAATACGAGGCGGCAATCGAATACGCGCTTGGCGGAGCGATGCAAAACGTCCTCGTCGAGAGCGAGAGAGAGGCGGGCGACCTCATCAATTACTTGAAACAAAAGAACTACGGGCGCGTGACGTTCAGACCTTTGACGGCTTGCCGTCCGCACACCCTCGTCGGCGAGGAGAGAGAAGTCTTGAAAGAACCGGGTTGCTTCGGGCTTGCAAGCGACCTCGTGTCCTCGGACAAGCGTTTTTCTAGATTTATCGAGACGTTGCTCGGCACGACAGTCGTCGTAAACAACATCGACAACGCGACGAGACTATTCAAAAAATATAATCAAGCCTTCAAGATCGTCACGTTGGACGGCGATATTTTTGCGAGAAACGGCGAAATCACGGGCGGTTCGAGACGCAATCAAACGAGAGGTCTTCTCGCGCAAGAAAAGAATATCGAAAACGCTCAACTCAATCTTGACAAGATTAGACACAATATCGAAAAACTAGGCGAGCAGAGAAGCGAACGCGAGCGTGAGATAGAGGAATATGCGACGCGTATCGAAGAGATCTCGGGGCAACTCGGCGAATTGCGCATAGAGAGCGGTTTGAACGAGGACAAATCAAAGCAGGCGCTCGACGTCAGCGAGGCACTTCAACTCGAAATCAAAAACGATACCATCGAATTTGAAAAGGTCAAAGCGCAAATCGAGGAGCTTGCAAGCAAGATAGGCTCGATTGAAAAACTCGAAGCCGAGGTCGCGTCCAAGCGAGAGATTTACAACGATTTACTCTCCTTAAAGGACAAAAACTCCGAGCAAAAGAGCGAGAGAGAAGTTATGTCCGCCAAGGTTATGGAGATAAAACTGAAACTTGCCGAGCAAAAATCTGCGCTTGACAACTGCGATGCGGAGACCTTCCGTATTTCCAAAGAAAAGGAGAGCCTTGAAGAGGACAAACTCGACCTTATCGCGGAGGTCAAGAAGGCGGAAAACAGCCTTGAAATGATTTCATCCGCGCCTGAAAAGACGAGTTTCTCACCCGAAGATATAGCAAAGATAAAGCGACTCGAAGACGAGATTGCGGCTCTCAACGAGAGAAAACGCAACATCTCCGACGAAATCGTCGCTCTCGACAGGCAAAAGACGGAAGTGTTCAACGAGCGCAACGCAATCAACGAGAAGAAAATTCGCGACGAAGCGATGCTCGAAAACGTTGATATTGAAATTCGCAACCAGCAGAATTATATCCTCGAGGAATACGACTTGACGTATGCGAGCGCGCTCGAGTTCAAGGATGAAGAGTTCAAGGCGCACGGCGCGCAAACCGTGATTACCGAACTCAAAAAGTCCATAAACCGCTTGGGAGACGTCAACCCGCTCGCGCTTGAAACCTTGAAAGAAACCGAGGCGCGTCTCGAAGAACAGACAAGTTATAGAGACGACATCCAAAAAGCGTACGACGACATAGTCACCGTCATCAAGGAACTCACGGGCGAGATGCAGGAGAAGTTCAGCGTTGCGTTCGAGCAAATCAACGAAAACTTCAAGGCGGTGTTCGAGCAACTATTCGGCGGTGGCAAGGGCGAGCTTCGTCTCGATATGAAGGAGACGGACGACGTGCTTGAAGCGGGCATAGAAATATTTGCTCAACCGCCCGGAAAGAAACTTCAAAACATCAGCCTTTTGAGCGGTGGCGAGCAGGCCCTTACGGCAATTTCAATATTGTTCGCAATATTGAAACTCAAGCCGATGCCTTTCTGCGTGCTCGACGAAATCGAAGCAGCGCTCGACGATGCGAACGTCAATTTGTTCGCGGAGTTCTTGAAGAAATTCAGCGATTTCACGCAGTTTATCGTCATCACGCACAGAAAGCCGACAATGCGTCACGCGGACACGATTTTCGGTGTCACGATGGAGGAAAAAGGCGTCACCAAGATAGTCTCAATCGAATTCGAAGAGGCTGAAAAGTATTCAAATCAAAAGTAGGACAAGATGGGTTTTTTCAAAAAAATTGCAGAAGGTATAAAAAAGACGAAGGACGCTTTTTCAAAAAAGTTGTTCTTTGCATTTTCCGCTCGCGAACTTGACGACGAGTTTTACGAGAGTTTAGAGGAAGCACTTTTGACGGCGGACGTCGGGCTTACGGCGACTGAAAACCTCATCGAGGAACTCAAAGACAGAGCCTTCAAGGAGAAGATAAAAAAGCCGGAAGACGCAAAAGAATTGCTCCGCAAAATCATGATTGAGGACATCGACTACGACGTGCCGGAATACGAATATCCGCTCGTTATACTCCTGTCCGGCGTCAACGGCGTGGGCAAGACTACGGCTGTCGGCAAACTTGCACACATGTTCAAAGAGCAGGGCAAGAGCGTCGTCGTGGCTGCCGCGGACACGTTTAGAGCGGCTGCAAGCGAACAGCTTGAAGTTTGGGGCGAGCGAGCGGGCGTCAGAGTTATACGCCACAACGAGGGCGCGGACCCCGCGGCTGTCGTATTCGACGCAATATCCAGCGCAAAGGCGAGAGGAAACGACGTGATTTTGGTGGACACCGCAGGCAGACTTCACAACAAGAAGAACCTTATGGCGGAACTTCAAAAGATTTGTCGCGTCGTGGACAGAGAATTGCCCGAGGCAGATTTCAGGAAGTATCTCGTGCTCGACGCCACGACGGGACAAAACGCGGTGTCGCAGGCGCAAATCTTCTCGGAAGACATTGAAACGGACGGCATTATCCTCACAAAACTCGACGGAACCGCAAAGGGCGGCGTCGTGCTTGCAATCAGCGACGAGATTGGGCTTCCCGTCGTATACGTAGGTGTTGGCGAGAAAATTGATGATTTAATTCCGTTTGACGCGACGGATTTCATTAACGCATTGCTTTGAGCGCGCTGTTTGGCGGTTTTCTTTGTTAGAGCATTCTGCCTCGAAACTCATACAAACAATCGCACCCAAATAATTAATTAAGTTTAATCCGGTAGAGTTGAATTTTAAAATATCTTAAATATTTAATAAATATTGTGAATGTTAAGCAAAAATGCTTGACAGCAAAGTTTTAATATGTATAATAAGGTGGTAAGCAAAAATGCTTGCCACTTATTTTTTGAGGTATAAAGTGAAATTCTTTGAAATTGCCACTCTCAGGAGCTATTACGGCGCGCTTCTCACGAAGAAGCAGAACGATATGCTCAAAATGCACTATGACGAGGACCTGTCTCTTGCCGAGATAGCCGAGATTTACGACGTGTCCCGTCAGGCGGTTGCGGACAGTTTGGCAAAGGGGGAGAAATCACTTCGCGAGTACGATGCAAAACTCGGGCTCATCGCAAAGGACGCAAGCATTTTGCAGGCGCTGAAGTCTTTGGAAACGGAAGGGCAGAGCCAAGAGGTTTTGGAGGCAATAGCGCAAATAAAGCGCGTTTTGGAGGACTGATATGGCATTATTTGAAAGTTTGTCAGACAGAATGAATCATATATTTTCAAAACTCCGCAACAGAGGCAAACTTACGGAACTTGAAATAAAGCAGGCTATGCGTGAAATTCGCGTCGCTCTTTTAGAGGCGGACGTCAACTATCAAGTCGTCAAAGATTTCACCGCAAAAGTCAGCGAAAAGGCGCTCGGAGAGGATATTTTGAAGTCCTTGACGCCCGCACAACAGATTGTAAAAATCGTAAACGACGAACTCTGCGCATTGATGGGCTCAACTCATCAAAAACTCGCCGTCAGCGACAGACAACCCACGGTCTATATGATGTGCGGTTTGCAGGGCGCAGGCAAGACGACGATGTGCGGAAAACTCGTCGCATATCTCAAAAAGCAGGGCAAGAAAGTTTTGCTCGCCGCTTGCGACGTATATAGACCGGCGGCAATTCAACAACTCAAAGTGGTCGGCAAGAAGGCGGGAACGGAAGTCTTTGAAATGGGACAAATCGACCCCGTCAAGATTGCAAAGAGTTCAATCGAATTCGCACTCAAAAACGGCTACGACACCGTGATAATCGACACTGCCGGGCGTTTGCATATCGACGAAGCGTTGATGAACGAACTCGTAAACGTCAAAAAAGCCGTCAACCCGACTGAAATTCTGCTTGTAGTCGATTCTATGACGGGACAAGACGCGGTGACGGTTGCAGATACGTTCAACAAGACTCTCGACATCACGGGCGTTATTATGACCAAACTCGACGGCGACACTCGCGGCGGCGCGGCGCTTTCAATTAAGGCGGTGACGGGCAAACCCATCAAGTTCAACGGAACGGGGGAGAAGATGGAAGACCTAGAGCCTTTCCATCCCGAACGTATGGCGTCGAGAATACTCGGTATGGGCGACGTGCTCACTCTCATCGAAAAGGCGCAGGACGCAATCTCTCAAGAGGAGGCGCTTGCGCTCCAAAAAAAGCTTAAAGAGAATTCTTTCACATTGGACGATTATCTCAAACAGCTTGAGAGCATGAAGAAGATGGGCAATCTGCAAGATATGATGTCGATGATTCCGGGGCTCAACAGGAGTCAACTGAAAGACGCAAAAGTCGACGAGAATCAAATCAAGCACACGAAGGCAATCATTCAGTCAATGACGATGAAAGAGCGCAGAAACCCCGACGTCATCAAGTCCTCTCAAAAGAAGAGAATCGCAAAGGGAAGCGGAACGACGATTCAGGAAGTAAACCAACTTTTGAAGCAATTCGAACTCACAAAAGATATGATGGCGAGGATGCAAAAGGGCGGAATGAAGGCTCTTCGCAATATGAATGGCGGTTTCCCGTTCTAATCGCAAAACCCTAAATTCTTACCGTTTGAACCTACCGTAAGCGTCAATATCGCACGAAAGTATTTCAAAAAACGGCAAAAATTGTAATAGTTTTGACAAAACGATAATAAAGCGTGCAAATCAAATTGCACCAAAGATAAACGAAAAACAAAAATATACAAACATTGGAGGAACACACAATGGTAAAACTCAGACTCACCAGAATGGGCGCAAAGAAACAACCCTTCTACCGCATCGTCGCAATCGATTCGAGAAAAGCAAGAGACGGCGAATATATCGACCAAATCGGTTTTTATAACCCCGTTTCCGACCCGAAGCAAATCGTTATCGACGCCGACAAGGCAAAAGAATGGCTTGCAAAGGGCGCTCAACCAACCGCAACGGTCAGTGGTCTTTTGAAACAACAAGGTATCATCGAAAGAAAGTAATCGGAGAAGATTATGATTGAACTTGTTGAATATCTCGTTTCCGCACTTGTCCCCGACGGAGATTATACCGTTGAGATGAGAGACGGTGATATGACGGAAGACATCGTCGTCACTATCGCGAAGAAGGATATCGGCAAAGTGATTGGAAAGCAGGGCAGAATTGCAAAGGCTATCCGCACTCTCGTCAAGTCCGCAAGCGCGAAGAGCAGCGTACGATACAACGTCGTTATCGAAGAGAAGGATGAAAACTGAACTTACGATTGGCAAAGTGTTGAAACCGCACGGAATCAAGGGGGACGTCAAAATCGAGACGTTCTCCAGCAATCCCGCGCGATTTTCGACTCTCAAAAAACTAAGACTCGACGGAGTCGAGTATGAAATTTCCAAACTCACGCTCGACGGAGCCTTTGGCATACTCGCTTTAAAAGGTGTGGACGATATGGACTCCGCCGAACTTTTGCGCGGAAAGATGATTTCGGTATCCCGTCACGATTTGCCAAAACTTGCGGACGGCAACTACTATATCGCAGACCTTTTGGGGCTTGACGTGCTCGTAGCGGGCGAACGTATAGGCGAACTCGTTGACGTATTGCAGTACGGCTCGGCGGACGTTTACGTCGTCAAGACGGCGGAGGGAAGTTGTTCTTTCCCCGCGCTTAAAAAACTCATCAAATCCGTAGACCTCGAAAAGGGCGAAATGGTGCTCGACGATATGGTGTTCAACCGCGTCGCAGTGTACAATTAAGGCTGAAACTCTCATGAAATTCGATATTCTAACCGTATTTCCCGAATATTTTGACGTGCTCAAGCAAAGCCTCGTCGGCAAAGCGATCGAAGGCGGTGTTTTTGACGTGCGCGTGACGAATATAAGAGATTTCACGCTCGACAAGCACAAAAAGACGGACGACGCTCCCTACGGAGGCGGAGCGGGAATGCTCATGACGCCCGAGCCGATAGCGCGCGCCATTGAGGCGGTTGATAAAAATCACGAGGCGTGGCGAGTGTATATGTCTCCGAGAGGCGCAAGGCTCAATCAACAAAGAGTCGAGAGTCTTGCAAATGAACAAAGAATTTTAATTCTTTGCGGAGACTACGAAGGCGTCGACCAAAGAGTTTTGGACCTATATTTCGACGAGGAATTGTCGATTGGCGACTACGTGTTGACGGGCGGAGAACTGCCTGCGCTTGTCACGATAAACGCCGTTGCGCGATACATTGACGGAGTGCTCGGCTCAAACGCTTCGACAGAGGAAGAGAGTTTTGCAAACGGACTTCTCGAATATCCGCAATACACGCGCCCCGAGGTTTTCAAAGGCGTGAGCGTACCGAGAGTTTTGCTGGACGGCAATCATAAGGATATCGAGGCGTGGAGACTTGAAAAATCTCTTGAAATCACGATGAAAAATCGCCCCGATTTGCTTGCCGAAGCGGACGTATGCGAATTTTTGCCCAAAAAGAAAAAGAAACGTAAAAAATAATTTTATTTTTTAAGGCGGGTTTATGAACATACAATGGTTTCCCGGACATATGACGAAAGCCATACGGATGATGGAAGACAATCTCCGCTTGGTGGACGCTCTCATATACGTCATAGACGCGAGAGCGGTTTTTTCATGCAATAACCCGCTATTTGACAAACTGCTTGCAGGCAAAAAAGTTCTGTACGTGTTCAACAAATGCGACTTAGTCGATAAAAACGACCTCGACAAATGGTGCAAACGCTTTAAAGATGAGGGAAAACCTTTCGTAAAGGCGATAGGCACGTCGGGGGATTGCTCTCAAATCGTCGCGGGGCTCAAAGAGGTCGTCGCCGACAAGATCCAAAAATACGCGAAGAAGGGGGCGAACGTCTCCGTCCGCGCTATGGTCGTCGGCGTCCCGAACAGCGGAAAGTCCACAATCATAAACTCTATGATAAAGAAGGCGAAAGCCGTGACGGGGGACAGACCGGGCGTCACTCGCGGAAAGCAGTGGCTCTCCGTCGACAACGTGGACTTTTTGGACACGCCGGGCACGCTTTGGGGCAAGTTTGAAGACCAAACAGTCGCTCATCACCTCGCATATATCGGCTCGATAAGGGACGACATTTTGGACGAGGGCGACCTTTGCTACGATTTTCTCGACGAAATAAAAGTGAAGTATCCGAACAATCTCAAAGACCGCTATGGGCTTGAAGAATTGTCGGAAAATACCTTGGAAATCTTCGACGCAATAGCACTTTCGCGTGGGTTTAAGATGAAGGGAAATCAAATTGATTATACGCGCACGGCGAAGATGATTATCGACGAATTCAGGAAGGGCAAACTCGGCAAAATAATGCTTGAAAAACCCGCCGAATGACTTGTTTATAACTGAGTTATAAAAACTGTACAAAGGTGAAAATATGGTTCGTCCCGAAGAACTGATGAAATACGAAAACGAACTCCTTGCAAAGGGCTACAAACTCATCTGCGGAATAGACGAGGTGGGCAGAGGCCCGCTTGCGGGTCCCGTCACTTGTACGGCGGTAATTATGAGCCTCGACGATCTAATCGTCGGCGTCAACGACTCCAAAAAAGTGTCGAAAGGCAAGAGGGAAAAACTCTACGACGAAATTCTCGCAAAGGCAATCGCCGTATCAACCGTTTCGTATACGCCCGTGCAGATTGACGAGATGAACATCTTGAACGCGACTAAAGCGTGTATGAGAGACGCGATTATGTCACTCACGGTCAAACCGGACGTCGTACTTGTCGACGCTCTCAAACTCGACATTCCTTATCCCACGATGGGCATTATTCACGGAGACGCAATCAGCTATTCGATAGGCGCGGCGTCCATAGTCGCAAAAGTGACGAGAGACAGATATATGACGGAGATGGCAAAAGTCTATCCCGAATACGATTTCGAGCACAATATGGGATACGGCACTGCAAAGCATATCGCGGCTCTGAAAGAAATCGGACCGACGCCGATTCACAGAAAATCTTTTATCGGCGGCATACTGGGCACAAGATGAACACCAAGGCAAGGGGAGACATAGGCGAGCAACTTGCTTGCGAATATCTGCAAGAAAAAGGCTATACCGTTCTTGCGCGCAACTTGAAACTCACAAGTTGCGAGGTTGATATAGTCGCCGAGGCGTATTTTGACAAATTCGGCAATCTAATACCTCAAAAACGCAGTTTTTTTGACAAAATCAAAGCGTTTTTTTGCAAGAATGAAGTCAAAAAACAAGGTGAAAGAACGCTTGTCTTCGTCGAGGTCAAAACCCGCGAAAACGAGGAGCACGGCGCGCCGGAAGAGGCTGTCGACGACTACAAAAAGGGAAGATATTTGATCGCTGCAAAGAGTTATATCGTCAAATACGGAGAGCAGAATACTCCCATAAGGTTTGACGTAATAACCGTTGAGGACGGCAAAATCAATCATATTGAAAACGCCTTTTCGTCAAACGACGCAAAATATCCAAGACAGCGTTGACGAGCAAAATCTTCAGGTTTTCGTCAATTTTGCAAAATAAACCTTGAAAAATCGAAAATTCGGCCAAAAATTATGTTATTTTGGTTGAAAATAAAAAAAATATATGATATTATAACTCACGCATGACTCGGGTGTTCCGCTGGCAAGAGAAACTTGTGTACGAACATTTCGTTAATATAGGAGGAAGTCAGTATGAACATTATCGACACATTGGAACAAGAAGGTATGAAGCAAGACCTTCCGGAACTCAAAATCGGTGACCAAGTCAAAGTTAACGTCAAGGTTATCGAAGGCACGAGAGAGCGTATTCAAACTTACGAAGGCGTCATCATCGCAAAGAAGAACGGCGGTATCAGAGAAACAATCGTCGTCCGCAGAGTGACGTTCGGCGTAGGCGTCGAAAGAACTTTCCCGATTCACTCGCCGAAGATCGACAGCATCCAAGTCGTTCGTCACGGCAAAGTGCGCAGAGCAAAACTTTACTATCTCAAGAACAGAACCGGTAAAGCTGCAAAGCTCAAAGAAACCAACTGAAAACTATGAAAAAAAGATTACTTTTAATCTGCGCAACAATGCTAGTCGTCGTACTAGCATTTTTTGCTTTCGTTGCGTGTGACAAGACAAACGAGCAGGATTTGACCGCGGCGGCAAGCGGACTTACGTTTGAGATTATTCTTGCGATATTCACGGTGTTTGCATTCTGTTTTGTCTACTACAAACTGGCGACGATGTATGCGAGAAACAACGTGTTCGTCAACTTTGACAATACGCCCTCCAACGATAAAGCGGAACCGCTCGTATCAAAAAAGAAGGCGTCAAGCGCAAAGAGCGGCAAGAAGAACGTTTCCTCCGGCTCGTTTTTCGGCAATACCTTCGTAGTGCTTGCGGGGCTTTTGCTCGTCACGGTGCTCGTAAGACTCGTTCTCATACTCACCACTTACGGAGTAGGGGGCAGCACGAGTTCGATACTTCACGTAGCGTCCGTCCTCAAAGAGCAGGGCATAACCGATTTCGTCGCGTACTATTCGAACACGGTATACATTGCTCCCGGCACACTCTACATTTTGAACATTATCGGCGCGACGGGACTTGATGAGAAATCTGCCTCTATACTTTTGAGATTCGTCAACGTGTTTGCGGATATGGCAACCGTATCTCTCGTCTATTTCTACGGCAAAAAGTATGTCGGCAACAGAATTTCCACCTTGTTTGCAGGGCTCTACGCCGTGCTTCCGATTGCGATGTATTTCGGCGGAATTCACTATTTGTTCGAGAGCGTACTCGTCGCGCTCATGCTCGGCGCAGTCGTAATGCTCGTCGAAAAGAAATATTTGACAACCTATTTGTTGCTTGCGCTCGCCACGGTATTGGACGTCAGGGCGATGCTCTTGATGCCGATTGCGCTCACGTATATGGGTTATATGTATTACCGCGACAACGAGAGCATGAAGAAATTCACGGCAAACAGAGCGAAAATCGTCTTTGGCCTTTTGGGTTTTGCGGTAGTCATTTATCTGCTTTCGCTTCCAGTTGCAATCAATCAAGTGGCAGCGGGCGACCCGTTCTTCGGGTTCAAGTATATGGCGGGCAAGATTATGACGAACGAAATTTTCGTGACGGATTCCTTCAACCTGTACGCAATGGTCGGAATGAATTTGAAATCTCTCTCGAACGAGAGCGTAAAATACCTGAATTTGGCATTTATACTCGTGCTTGAAATCTTTGGCGCAACGATGTATTTCAAAAACCGCAACAGGCAAGAAATATTGCTTTTGGTGTCCTGCGTGTTGGCGGTTGTCGCCGTGTTTACGCTCAAGACGGATTGGACTTATCTGTTCTTAGCAATCGTATTCGCGCTCGTCTACGCAATGGTCAGCGGCGAGAAGAGAGTGTTCTTCGTGGTGGGAGCGTATTCGCTTATCGGCTTCCTCAATATCGCGCAACTCCTTTACATCGGAGACGCGTTTGCGAACGATGCGAACATGAATATCGTGAATTTTGCGGAGAAAGACGCATTTCTCATCACTTTCAGCGTAATTGCGGTGTTGCTTACGGGCTACTTCGTCTACGTCGTTTATTCGATTACCACAAACGGAAAAATTGTTGATATAAAGGCGATAGAGGGAAGTTTCAAAGACAACTTGAAAAATATGCTCAAGAGAAAACCGAAAAAAACAAAATAGTATCGAAACGATATGAAAAACCGCACTCGACGAGTGCGGTTTTATTTTACGCTTAATCACTTGGGGCCTCGGGCGGAGGGACTTGTTCCCCGTCGGGAGTTTCTTCATCGACCTGAGAGGTCGCTCTTTTTTTGTCGTATTGCGATATGAAATAGTCTAGCGTTTTGAGTATTGCCGTTCCGAACACTCCGCAGACCGCCCATTCGACGATTGCGTTTATGCCCACCATCGCCCAAACGATTGCAAAAAAGGTGTCGCCGTATTGCTGCAAAAACTCCTCGTTTTTGAAGCAGACGTAAAAGAGTAGTACGAACATAATCGTATGCAGGACTGCGGAAAGTATCATAGTGAGCGCTTCGGGGAGGACGGGGACTTTGATGAGTTTTTTGAAGAACTTGTATAGATACGCGGAGACGAGACCGAAAAGTATTCTCGGGAGCAGGCAGGTGAGAGTGGTGAGCAGGGGAGCCATATTGAACATCATCGTTCCGCCTGCCGAAATGCCGAAGCATTGCAAGAAACTCGTGAGCCCAAACACGAATCCGAGTCCCAACCCGCCGAGAGGACCGAGTACCGCCGCGCCGATTATCACTGGTATCATCAAAAAGGTTATTTCGATGACTCCGACGCGCAGATAGCCGACGGGAGTGAACGCCATAAGAATTATGATTGCGGTGAGAACGGCAAAAATCACGAGATTTCTCGTGCGTTCGTGGCTGAATTTGCGAGTTTTGTTTGCGCTTGATTTCATACCGCCATATTGTAGCATTTAAACCTTGTTTTTGCAAACGAAAAAAGGCAAAAAGAAAAATCCGTCATAAGACGGATTTTGAAATATGTAGGATAAATCACAACGGTTTAAGTTCTTTTCGCTCGAAGTTTTTGGGCAGAGCGGACTCTTCGCAAGTGAAAGGCTGCAAGTCTTTGAAAGCCTCGTTCGCCTTTTCCGCGCCGATTTTTTCAAAGATGATGTTGCTGGCGTAGCGCTTTGCCTGTTCGACGTTTTCGTCGCTGTCCACAGTCCAAAAGATGACGGGCAAACGCTTTGACCATTTGACGATATAGTCGTTGGCTCTGTGCGTTCTGTGCTTGCCTTTCGAAGTCGTATAATCGGTCAGCGTGCCTCTTACGTCGTAGGAGATGAAATCGGGCTTCGTGTATTTGTTCACCCAAAGTTTGCCCATAAAGTTGCAGGGGAGCCAACGATAGGTGTGAAGGTCGAGAGCGACCCAAGTGCAAAGTTCGCCGACGGGGAGTTCCGTGCGCTTTCTAGCATAGGCGACGTCGCCGAAATTGAAGGCTTGAAGCGCGATTCTTCCGTCGTAGGTTTTAAGACGCTCGATTGTCGCCCTTGCAATATCGTGTTTAAAGGGGTTGATACCCTTGATTTCGCAGAGAATACCCACTTGGTCGTTGACGAGGTCGAGGAACTCGTCAAAGGTCGGGATTTGGTTTTCCGTATCCTTCAAACGATAGGTTTTAAGTTCCTCCAAGGTGCAGTTTTTGACGAGTTTGTCAACTCCGCAGATACGTTTCAAATTGTCGTCGTGAAATACGACGAGACGTCCGTCTTTTGTGAGGTGGACGTCGATTTCAATATTGAAATCGTGGTCGATAGCGTTTTGAAACGCCGGAATACTGTTTTCGGGAAGTTCTTCATTGTGAAGTCCGCGATGCGCGATGGGACGGTCAAACAACCATTGATAATCCATTTTTTCACCCTTTATCATTAATATTGTTGATAAAATTTTAAATTCTTTGTATAATGTTGTCAATAGTTTTCAAAAAATATTTTACGTTTGTCCATTATTATTTTAATAATGGGGACGGAAAGGAAGACAGTGAGCAAGAAGCATATAAGAAATTTTTCCATAATCGCGCACATTGACCACGGCAAATCGACGCTTGCGGACAGACTCATCGAAAAGACGGGGACCGTTTCCGAGCGCGATATGAGCGAACAGTTGCTCGACAATATGGATATAGAAAAGGAGCGCGGCATCACGATAAAACTCCAAACTTGCAGATTATACTACAAGTATAAGGGAGAAGAATACGTGCTCAATCTTATAGATACGCCGGGGCACGTCGATTTTACGTACGAAGTCTCGCGTTCTCTTGCCGCTTGCGAGGGCGCGCTGCTCGTAGTAGACGCGACGCAGGGCGTGGAGGCTCAAACCCTCTCAAACGTCTATCTCGCGCTTGAAAACAACTTGGAAATACTTCCCGTCATAAACAAGATAGACCTTGCTTCTGCGGACGTTGACGCTGTCAAACTCGAGATTGAGGACATAATAGGACTTGACACCGAAGGTTGTCCTCTCGTTTCCGCAAAGGAAGGCATAGGAATCGACGATTTGCTCGGTCAAATCATAGACAAACTTCCAGCGCCGTCGGGAGACGAGGACGCGCCGCTGAAAGCCCTCATTTTCGACAGTTTTTACGACAATTACAGAGGCGCAATCTCAATGGTACGCCTTGTCGACGGTAGAGTAAAAGCGGGCGACCAAATCAAAATGATGTCCACGGGCAAGACTTTTGAGGTCGTCGAAGTCGGTTATTTCTCGCCGAATATGCGCGCGGGGAAGGAGCTTACGGCAGGCGAAGTCGGATATATCGCCGCCAGCATAAAGAACGTGAGCGATACGGCGGTCGGCGACACGATAACTCTTGCTTTAAACCCCGCAAAAGAGGCGCTCCCCGGCTACAAAAAGGCAACTCCTATGGTGTATACCGGCGTTTTCCCCGCGGACGGAGCAAGATACGAAGACCTCAAAGAAGCGCTTTTAAAACTCCAACTCAACGACGCCTCGCTGAGTTTTGAGCCGGAGGTTTCAACCGCGCTCGGCTTTGGTTTCCGTTGCGGCTTTTTGGGGCTCCTGCACATGGAGATTATCGAGGAGCGACTTGAGAGAGAGTTCGACCTCGACCTTATCACCACCGCGCCCAGCGTCTCGTATATCGTGACAAAGACGAACGGGGAGAAGATAGAAATCGACAACCCGACTGCGCTCCCGAACCCGAGCGAGATTTCGAGTATAGAAGAGCCTATCGTCAAAGCGCTCATTTTCACTCCGCCGGAATACGTCGGCGCGATTATGGAGCTCTGTCAAGGCAAACGCGGAATATTCGTCGATATGTCCTATATCGACCCGACTCGCGTTCAAATCACCTACAGAATGCCCTTGAACGAGATAATTTACGACTTTTTCGACAGTCTTAAATCGAGAACGAGAGGCTATGCCTCTCTCGACTACGAGATGGACGGTTTTGAAAAGAGCGACCTCGTGCGCCTCGATATGATGATAAACGGCGATATGTGCGACGCGCTCTCGATCATCGTGCACAAGGACAACGCCTACGCGAGGGGCAGAGGTATTGCGGAAAAACTCAAAGACGCAATTCCGCGTCAACTCTTCGAAATACCGATTCAGGCAACCGTGGGCGGCAAGATTATCGCAAGAGAGACGGTAAAAGCGCTTAGAAAGGACGTGCTCGCAAAGTGCTACGGCGGCGACATTACTCGAAAAAAGAAACTCCTCGAAAAGCAGAAAGAGGGCAAGAAACGTATGCGCAAAGTCGGCAACGTAGAGGTGCCGAGCGAGGCGTTTATCTCCATTCTCAAAGTCGACCCGACGAACAACTGATTTTATGGAAATTTACGTTCATATTCCATTTTGCAAAAGGAAATGTCTATACTGCGATTTCAACTCGTATGTAAACGCCGACGGGTTGATTTTCGGCTATCTAACCGCACTAAATCGTGAAATTGCACTTGCTTCCGACTCGTTTTTAAAGCTTGAAAAAAACAAAAAAATCACGTCGGTTTTTATCGGGGGCGGGACTCCGAGTTTGCTCCCCGCAAACTGCATTGAAGCCTTGATTGAAAACGTAAAAAACAGTTTTACGGTTGATGACGACGCGGAGATAACCATTGAGGCGAACCCCGAGAGTTTGACGGAAGAGAAACTTGCGATTTATAAGCGCGCAGGCATAAACAGGTTGAGCATTGGCGTTCAAAGTCTTTTCGACGACAATTTGAAAGCGATAGGCAGAATTCACGACGCAAAAACCGCACAAAATGCTGTCGCGCTCGCAAAAAAATATTTCGACAATATTTCCTGCGACCTTATGATAGGCTTGCCGTATGATACGAAAGCGCGCGTTTGCGAGGAAGTCGAAAAAATTGCCGAAGCCGTCGACCATCTCTCCGTCTATCAGCTTATTTTGGAGGAGGGGACTCCGCTCGACTTACTTGTCGAAGAGGGCAAGATCACTCTTCCTGCCGACGACGAAGTCGCGGACCTCATGGACGCAGCGGTCAAAACCTTGCGAGAAAACGGGTTTTCTCGGTACGAAGTGTCCAATTTCGCAAGAGACGGCAAGATTTCTCGCCACAATCTCGGCTATTGGACGAGAGAGGAGTATCTCGGTTTCGGCGCGGGCGCGTCTACGTTTTTGAAGATGTCAGGTCAAACTCCGTACGATGCCGAAGTGCGCTATTCTTCCGCAAATTCGATTGAAAAATACGTTGAAAACGTAAACGGTGCGGAAGATTATTTCGATATTCCGCGTGAAAACGTTGAAAAACTCGACGATGATGCGATTGTGGATGAAAGAATTATGCTCGGGCTCAGAACGGCATACGGTATAGAGAAAAAACTCCTGCCGATCTCCGCGCTTGAAAAATATCAAAGATATTTTTTGATTGAGGGTGACAAAGTGCGTTTGACGGACGAAGGCTTTGCGATCATGAACTCGGTTTTGGTCGACGTGATGCAACTCAAATAAGTCGTTGAAGGAGAGTTTTCACCATTTTTCGCGCGGCGCGTTATAAATATTTTATTTATTGTCAACAATATGATTGTTTTTTTGAAAAATGTTTGCTAAAATAAAAACATACCATTTGGGAGGCTACAAATGACACCTGATTTTTCGGTTTTCGGCGAAATTCAAAGTGCTCCGATAGCGCTCATCGCTACCCCGGGAGCGGAAGAACTTACACAACTTATTGACAAACGTCTCATCACGCTCTACAAAGAATCGCATCTTGGCAAGAGACTTCAAAAAGACACGTTTATTTTGAACGCCGCCTGCCCGAGATTTACAAACGGCGACGCGAAGGGCATTATCTACGAGACGGTGAGGGGCAAGGACCTCTACATCGTGTGCGATCCTGGCAACCACGGAGTGAAGTATACTCTTATGGGCGAGCAAATTCCGCTCACACCCGACGAGCATTTTGCAAACCTCAAGAGAATTATCTGCTCCTGCACGGGCAAGCCTTATCGCATCACGGTCATTATGCCGATGCTTTACGGCGGACGTCAGCACAGAAGAAACGCGAGAGAATCTCTCGATTGCGCAATGATGCTTCAAGAGCTTCAAGCGATGGGCGTCAGCGACATCGTCACCTTCGACGCGCACGACCCAAGAGTGCAAAACGCAGTCCCGCTCATGGGCTTCGACAACTATTTCGCGCACTATCAGATTCTCAAATCGCTCGTGAGAAAATTCCCGGACATCAGCCTTGACAAAAATAACCTTATGGTTATTTCACCTGACGAAGGCGCAATGGCGAGAAACGTTTTCTACGCGTCGGTTTTGGGGCTCGACCTCGGTATGTTCTATAAGCGTCGCGATTACTCCACGATTGTGAACGGCAGAAACCCGATTGTCGCGCACGAATATATCGGCAGTCCCGTTATGGGCATGGACGTTTTCGTCGCGGACGATATGATTGCAACTGGCGACTCAATCTTGAAACTCGCAAGAGAAATCAAGGAGAAGGGTGCTCAAAGAGTTTTCCTTGCGGCGACGTTCGCACTGTTTACCGAAGGCGTTGACAAATTCAATCAAGCCTACAAAGAGGGCGTGTTTGACGCCGTACTTTCAACGAATTTGACCTATCGTATTCCCGAGCTTAAAGAGTGCGATTGGTTTGTTGAAGCGGATCTTTCAAAATACATCTCTTACATCATCGCGGCGGCAAACTTCAACGAGTCGCTTTCAAATCTTCTCGACCCGTCGCAAAAGATAAGGGAACTCGTTGAAAATCTGAAAAAATAATCGGTTAGATTTTTGAAATTGTCATTTTGACAAGGAGGAAACAAAGTGAAAATTACTTGGCTTGGACATTCCTCGTTTCTGCTTGAAGAGAGCACGGGGACGAGAATAGTCACAGACCCGTATCACTCCTACGTCGGCTATGAAATGCCGGACGTGGAAGCGGACGTAGTCACCGTGTCGCACGCGCACAAGGACCACTCCTACATTCAAAAGGTTTCGGGTGATCCGACGGTTTTGAACCGCGTTGGCGCGTATGAAATCGGCGGCGTGCATATGCTTGCGTCGCGCGCCTATCACGATGACAAAAAAGGCGCGTCGAGAGGGGAAGTGCTCGTGTTCAAATATCGTATGGACGGCGTCGACGTCTGCCACATGGGCGACATCGGCGAGGAGTGCAACGGTATGATCGTCGAGAGCATTATGCCCGTGAACATCCTACTCATTCCCGTCGGCGGCAACTTTACCATTGACGCAAAGCAAGCAAAGGAATACGTTGACCGCATTATGCCTGACGTCGTTATCCCGATGCACTACAAGACGAGAGACTGCGAATTTGACATTGACAAAGTCGGTGAGTTTTTGAGCCTGTTCGACGACGAAAACGTCGTCTACGCAGAGTCCCCGACAGTCGAATTTGACCGCGCCGATTTCAACGGTGAGGAGACGAAAGTCTTGGTACTTGAAAAACTTTCGAAATGATTTATGCGTCTGCGTGGCGCAAGCCGCGCGGACGGTTTATACGTTCTGCTGAGAACCTCGCGTTCGATTTGCAAAAGATAATTCACAATTTATTCCGCGTTTTCAGCGGATAATCAAACTTAATGAAAAATACTGTTTATAGGAGATATTTATGGCAAGTTATTCTATGGACGAACTGAATTCAAAGAGTATCTTTGAAATTCGCGCAATAGGCAAGGAAGTCGGCGTTCCCGCTCCAACCAAAATGAACAAAGCGGAACTTATCGAATTGATTTACAAGATCAGCAACGGCAAGATGGACCCGCCCGTCGCTCCGCGTCGCGGAAGACCGAAAAAGGAACTTGTGGCAACGGAACCCGCAAGTAAAGTCGGCAACAGGTCTAAAAACGAGGACAACCGTCCTCAAATCAAGTTTCATCGCGTCGACAACGTAAAGACCGATTTCGAGGACAAGGAGAATTTTCCCGCATTGAAGAAGGTTTCGGAATCGCCTGCGGGCTCGGACGTCGAACAGGTTAGAGAAGGATATCTTGAAATGCATCCGGACGGCTACGGCTTTTTGAGAGTAAAAAACGGCGAATTCAACGAGATGGACGCCTACGTCGCTTCCGCAAAAATCAAGCAATACGATTTGCGTCGCGGAGACTACGTCAAAGCGTCCTGCAAAATATTGCAAGAGGGAAGACCGTCCGCAGTCGTCAGCGTGCTCACGATAAACGGCGTTGACGTGGCGAAAGTCGGCAAGCGTCCCAACTTTGACGACCTCGTGCCGATTTACCCCGACGAACGTATACGCCTCGAACTCGCAAGCAACCCGAGAGAGTACGCCACGCGCTGTATCGACCTCGTATCTCCGATAGGCAAGGGACAAAGAGGCATCATCGTCTCTCCGCCGAAGGCAGGCAAGACGACGCTTCTCAAAATGATTGCAAACGCAATATCCAAAAACTATCCGGAAATCGAACTCAAAGTTCTGCTTATCGACGAGCGTCCCGAGGAAGTGACGGATATGCAACGCTCGATAAAGGGCGAAGTGATATATTCCACCTTTGACGAACTCCCCGAGCATCACACCAAGACGGCTGAAATGTTGCTTGAAAGAGCCAAGCGTCTCGTCGAAAACGGCAAAGACGTCGTCATCTTGCTCGACAGCTTGACAAGACTTGCGCGCGCCTACAACCTGACGATTCCGCCGACGGGCAGAACGTTGTCGGGCGGTATAGACCCCGGCGCGCTTCACAGCCCTAAACGCTTCTTCGGTTCTGCGAGAAATATCGAGGGCGGTGGTTCGCTCACGATAATAGCAACCGCGCTCATAGATACCGGCAGTCGTATGGACGACGTTATATTCGAGGAATTCAAGGGCACGGGGAATATGGAAATTCACCTAGACAGACGTCTGAGCGAAAAACGCATATTCCCGGCAATCGATCTTGCCAAGAGCGGCACGAGAAAGGAAGAACTCTTGCTCTCCGCAAGCGAACTCGAGGGTATGTGGGGCATCCGCAAACTCCTTTCCAACACGGACAACGCAGACGCCACCGAGAATATTCTCAATATGCTTGTTCGCACCTCCTCAAACAAAGAGTTCATCGAGCAACTCAACCTTCAACTCAAGGTCTATCAAAAGGAAGGGTTTATGTTTAGAGGAAAATAATCTATAAAATCAATTTAACGACTACTTTACCCGAATAAAGTGATTGACTATTTGTGGTTTTTACCGCATAATTATTGTTGTAAAGCAAAAAATTCCAAATAGTTGTCACTTTTTTCCATATAAAATGCAACTATTATATGGATTAGGGAGTAAAGATAATTTACTGAAAAATCAAAATAGCATTTGTGATGTGAAACTATGATTCAAAAACTGTTACTTAGTCTTATAATACCTGCAACAATTCTATATGGGTCACAGATGGCTGTAACATCATCTTCCAGTTATTATATTTATACTCCTGCTGGAATTCAAATAGAAATCGAATACGGCACTGGGACCGATGGATATAGCTATAATATAAGCAACTATACGGGTGCAACACTTTTGGTTGATATTGCTACCGATACGTTCAATTGCCATACTTTTGCGTGGTACTATCAAGGCGATTTATATGCGTATATAGCTGAGACTCAGTTCAATATCAACGATCCTACCCCATATGTGGGGAATCCGTCAAATACTTGTTATAGCATCATTTACAGTGATGAATACCTAACTGATACTATCGCAAGTAATTTGCAAGTTGGAGATATTATTTTATATAAATATAGTGACACAACATATATATTTGACAATGAAATCAAGCATTCGGCAATGGTTGTTCAGACAGGTAGCACAACAACGTCTGTTCGAATAAAATCCAAATGGGGAAAAGGACAAATAGTTGAATCAGACTTAGTACATCATCCTTTTTATACCCCTGCTATTGGAGATAAACTGCTGAGTTATCCAGGAGATTTCGTTTGTGTTTATAGGCACAATTCAAATCATACTTCAACGTGCTTGATTTCATATAATGACTATACGCATACATATGGTTGTTATTATTGCGGAAGAAGTCTTATAACAAACAATCATACTTTTGGAGCATACTCATCCAGCAATACGTATCATTGGCATACGTGTAGCGTATGCAGTCAAACGATATATGGTCAGCATTATGCTAATACATACACAATCAATCCAATTACACACATTGGAACGTGCAATGTATGTGGATCATATTTTGAAGAACCACACGATTTTGTTTATTACGAGATGAAGTATCATTGTTCAAAGTGCGGATATGAAACAAAACATCCGCTATACCCTAATAAACAGGAGGAAACAGAAAATGAAAAAATTGCTTAAATTGTTGCCGATAATCGCATTAACGTGCGTGTTTGCGCTCGCGCTCTTCGCATGCAACAAAAAGCCTGACGAGCAGCAACAAAGAGTTGAACCGAAAGTTATAGACGAATACAACGGCGGAGCAAGCGTCTCCTGGACGGATGTAAACGAGGATGACAACGGCCTTGCGTATCTTATTGTGAACAACGAGAGATACGATCTTGGTTTGAACTTCCTTGCCAACGCTATGGTGTTCAATTCGCAAGCCTCAGGCGGACTGACCGAGGATGAAGTCTTCAAAAAGTGGTATGAGTGGTACAACAGGCGCATGGATTATATGCAAGGTGTTGTTATGGCGCCGCATTATTACTATCTCGCATATAGCAATGTTGAAGGTGTAGAGGACCATCCGATAACAAGATATATGGGTTTTGAACAAGCGCGTTTTTGGGTTCCTACAAGCGGTGATGCGCTCAATTTGATGATGACTGCTCGCGATCCGTATTGGACAAGCAGTTCGACGTATTTGGATTGGCGTGCGCTTATCAAAGGACAAGGACTTCTCGTGAACGACAGTCAAGGCAAGATCTCTTTCAATAACGACGTTGTCGCTTCGCACGAGAGCATAATCAATGCGGAAGGCAAACGTCAAGTGACGGTGACTATCCGCAACGATTTGACATTTTCGGACGGAACTCCCATAAAAGCACAAAACTATCTCGGAAAATTGTTGGTGCTCGCGTCCCCGATTTATTCAAACGCCGAGTATGAGGCTCTTGCGGAAAAACTCGACGGTTACGGAACGTTTTCAACCGCGACGACGCAAACTGCGTTCAAGGGAGTGAAGATGACGGACGAATATACCATGGTTTTCACGTACGACGAGAAATACGCAAATTATTATTGGGCGGAGGAGCTTCTTGATTTATATCCGTATCCCAATGTGATTTTCTTGGGGGATAACGAACTTGTTGCGACGGAGCAAGGGTTGGCTTTGCCGAATTCCGCTTATGTCAAAGATGAAAACGAACGGTTTGTTTTGCGAAGTATTATTGACGAAAACAACAAAGATATTTCTTTTGCCACTTCGGGCGCATATAGAATAACCAAAGGGCGCAACGATAACGGAAAAGGTGGCATCGACCTTACTGCAAATTCTAATGATGAAGCGGTGAAAAACATTCATATCGAATCAGAGGTTTATCCTCAACAGTCGCAAGCTTTTGTGCATTTCGGTTATGACGTAGGAGAATTTTCTTCGCAGGAGTCACCGATAGCGGTGGACTGCAGACCGAATAATTGTATGTTGCAAATCAAAGCGATAGGTCCTCTTGCCTCAAGAGCCGTCCGTCAAGCACTGAGCAAGGCGTTGAATTGGCAAGATATCCAAGACTATTACAATGTGCCGAATCCCGCAAATTATTCTTTCAGATTGAACGGCTATTGGGCGGGAGAAGCCACAAGCACTTCAATGAATTTGGATATAGCAAAAGCAAATGAGCTTCTTGATGCAGACGGCTGGATCTACAATGCAGACGGCACGTTGTATGACAAAACTGCGGGTGGCGTTCGATATAAGAAAGTCAAAAACCCGACTTCAAAGGATTTGGGGTACATAAATGCTTCCGAAGTCTGCGAAATGATTTATGTTCAGGATGAGGATTACTATTTGATGCCTCTCGTGATTCGTATTATTCAAGCTCCGAGCTCCTCTTTGGTTACACCTGCTGGTTCGGTATGCGGAACGGCGGTCGGAATGCAAGTCGAAATAATTCAATCATTAAATTATATGGAACTGATTTATCAAGTAGAAGGCTTGGCAGATAGCGATGCCGGTGTGTTTGTGTTTGGCAGTGGTACATTCGGCAGCGTTTACGACTTGAACGATTGTTTGATGGTTTTTGCTGACGAAGCAGATAGTTTGTTGGTGTATTAGTAAATAACTATATCAAGCAAAACATAAAAACCGCGAGGATATTTCCTCGCGGTTTTAAACTATCAAAGTCCCAAAAACTCGCGGGTTCGGGATTCTTTTGGGCTTTCAAAGATTTGCTTTGGAGTGCCTTCTTCAAGGATGACGCCGTCGTCCATAAATACGACGCGGTTTGCGACGTTCTTTGCAAAACTCATCTCGTGAGTGACGACAATCATCGTGAGTCCCGATTTTGCGAGGTCCTGCATGACGGAGAGGACTTCGCCCACCATTTCGGGGTCGAGAGCGGAAGTCGGTTCGTCAAAGAGTATGACCTCGGGTTGCATGGATAGTGCGCGCGCGATTGCCACGCGCTGTTTTTGACCGCCGGAGAGTTGTTTCGGTTTTGCCTTTTGATATGCGTCCATGCCGACGATTTTGAGGTAGTGAAGGGCGCGCTCGTTCGCTTCCGCCTTTTTCATTTTCAAGACTTTTTTGAGACCAAGCGTGCAGTTTGAAAGCACGTTGTAGTTGTTGAAAAGGTTGAAAGATTGAAACACCATTCCGACGTTTCTGCGATAGAGGTCGGGGTTTTTCGTGTGCGCGACGTCCTGACCGTGGTAGAGTATTTTTCCGCCCGACGGCGTTTCAAACAGGTTTATGCAACGAAGCAGAGTGCTTTTGCCGCTGCCCGAACTGCCGATAATGCAGATGACGTCGCCTTTGTTCACGACAAAGTCCACGTCTTTCAGCACTTGATGTTCGCCAAACGACTTGCTGAGATGTTCGACGCGAATGATTTCGCAATTTGAATTTTCAGTCATTTTTGTTTCCTCCCATCTCGATTGCATAGCTTTCGGCGTCCATATTCTGCGAGCCAAGCACTTTATAATTCTTTTTTCCGTCCATTTTACGCTCTACGAGGCGGAGGAGGAGGGTTATCGAATAGGTGAGGACAAAGTATATTGCCGCTACTAGCAAATACGTCGCAAACGTCTCGTAGTTGATTTTGACGATTGTTTTGGCTTGGAAGAAGAGTTCCGCAAACCCGATGACGTTGAGCACGGACGTATCTTTTATGTTGATGACAAATTCGTTGCTCACCGAGGGGAGTATGTTGCGCAGAGCCTGAGGTATGACGACGTAGAACATCGTCTTAGAGTGCGACATACCGATTGCGTGCGCCGCTTCAAATTGACCTTGGTCTATTGATATGATGCCCCCGCGCACGATTTCCGCCATGTATGCGCCCGTGTTGATGGAAACGATGATGAGTGCGCTCACGGTAACGTTGAGCGTCTGTCCGTCGTTTAAGAACGCGAACCCCCAAAAGATGACCATCGCTTGCACCATCATAGGCGTGCAACGGAAGACTTCGACGTAGGCTGACAGTATCACGTCCGCAATCTTTTTCAGCACCTTCAAAAACTTGTTTTTCGGCGTCGGCATAGTGCGGAATATTCCGATCAAAATACCGATTCCAAGCCCGACAAGCGTGCCGACAAGCGCGACGAGCATAGTGTAGCCCACGCCTTCCAAAATCCATTTGTAATAATCTTTGATTATTATTCCTATAGTTTCAAACATAATTCGTTATTCTTCCGCGCCTGCTGATTGAGTTATTGCGTTTTGCATCATACTTGCGCGTTCTTCCTGTGAAATATTTGCGAGCGCGGCGTTGACGGAGGAGAGAAGGTCGCTTCCTTTTTTGAGACCTACCGCGATTGCAACGTCGTCATCCGTCGCTTCAAAACCCGTCGTGTTGTTGACGAGGTGAATATAGGTGAAATTTGGGTTGGATGCGCAATTTTCAATTGCTCCGGGTTCCTCTGCGACGTAGCCGTCAACCGCGCGCGTGTTCAATGCGTTTATCATATCGGGAAAATCGTCCATAGGCTGTTGAGCGATTATACCATGTGCGCTTGCCTGTGCTTGAAGTGCGTCGTTGTGGAAAGTTCCGTTTTGTGCGACTATCTTTGCGCCCCTGAGTTCGTCGAGAGAAGTTGCGTTCTTAAACGCGCCGTCGTTTCTCACGACAACGACGAGTTGGCTCTCATAGTAGACGTCCGAAAAGTCGATTGATTTCTTTCTTTCGCTTGTCGGGCTCATACCCGCGATGATGAGGTCGATAGTTCCCGCTTTGACGGCGGGAATGAGTGCGTCCCATTCGAGTTTGACGATGACTAGTTCTTTGCCGAGGCTTTCCGCAATCTTCTTTGCAATCTGCACGTCGTAGCCATAGGCATAACTTGAGGATTGTTGTTTGTAGTTGCTGTTGTAAATCGGCACCGAACCGGGAATTTGCTCGGTTAAGGTATAGTTGAAAGGCGCGTAGGCACATTCAAGTCCGACGTAGAGTTTGTTGCTGTCCTTTTTGGTGGAATTACATCCCGTAAAAACCGAGACGAGTGTCGCAAAAATCGCGACGGTAAGGACGATGGTGACGACCTTGATGATTGTCTTTTTCATTGTTTGCTCCTTGCGATTTATTTAATCGGAGGGAGTACCATAGCCCGTTGCGAAAAAAAATCCGCAACAAGCGAAAGCCATATTGCGGTAAAACAATATTCGATAGCTCTCCACTTGCGTGACAGTCCGACGCATATTTTGCGCCGACCCAGCATAGCCGTCCAACAGACTGTCAGGCTATACTTCGGTGACATTTCCTTTCCCGCCGACGGTTGTCTGTACCGTTCGGTTTGTCATAAATGTCACAACCTCTATCCAATTATGCCTATATTCTAACTATCAACCGAAACTTTGTCAACCGCTTGCAATAAAATAGTTTTTCAAATTGACAGCATTTTGGCAAAGTGTTATCTTTATAGTATGAAATCGGCAATTATCGGGCTTGGAGTTATAGGCAAAGTGCACTACGAAGTGCTGAAAGCACAGGGCGAGGAAATCGTCGCGCTTTGCGATACCGATTTTGAAAAGGTAAGAGAATACGAGGGAATAAAAAAGTATTTCGATTACAAAAATATGCTCGACAACGAGGAAATCGACGTCGTCCACGTGTGCACGCCTCATTATCTGCACGCAAAGATGGTAATTTATGCGCTCGAACGCAATATCAACGTGCTTTGCGAAAAGCCTTTGTGCATAAGCCTCGACGAGATGGACGAGATCCTGGCAGCGGAAGAAAAGTCGAAGGCAAAACTAGGCGTATGCTTTCAAAACCGATACAACAATTCCAGCATTTTCGCAAAAGATTATTTGAAGGACAAAAAGGTCGAATATGCATTCGGAAGCGTACGTTGGCACCGCGACAGAGCCTACTACGAGTCAGCAGATTGGCGAGGGAGATGGTTGACCGAGGGCGGTGGAGTGCTCATGAATCAAGCGATACACACGCTCGACCTTCTCGTTTGGATATTGGGTGAGCCGAAAAAGGTCGTGGGAGCCACTTTCAACCGTTTGTTAAAAGGTGTAATCGACGTTGAGGACACCGCTTGCGCGGACTATTTGGGAGACAACCCGTTTACGCTCTTTGCAACTACGTCCGCACCCAAAGATATGCCGATAGAATTACGGTTTTTGACAAAAAACGAGACGATTGTCGTCACTCCCGACAGCGTGAAAATCAATGGAACCCCCGTTGATTTGGAGAGTGAAAACAAGTGGTACGGCAAACTCTCTTACGGCGGTGGACACGCAAAACTCATCAAGGACTTTTACGATTCGGTTGCGCGTGGCGAGAGGTTCCAGATAGACGGTAAAGAGGGTGCGAAAGCCGTAAGACAAGTCATTGCAACCTACATCAGCGAAGGCAAAGTCGTCGACGTCAGATAATTCAGTTAATAGAATTTACAGTTAAAAATCTCGATAGTTAACTATTGAGATTTTTCTTTTTACCCTACAAATCGAACGATTTGTTTAAAAATTTTGTATTCTTTGGGGTTTACTACGCGATTTTATTGTGCTACAATAAAAAAAGCATAAAAAGGACTTCACTGCTATGGCTTTTTTTGACGAAAAACTTTTGCTAAACGGCGAGACTGCAAAGAGTATATATGCAGCGATAAAAGATTTGCCGATTATCGACTATCATTGCCATTTGAACGAGCTTGAAATAAAGAACGACAAGCATTTTGAAAACGTCGGAGAACTTTGGCTTGCCTCAGACCACTATAAATGGCGTGCGATGAGACTTTGCGGAGTGGACGAGGAGTATATCACGGGCGGAAAAACTTTCAGAGAAAAGTTTTTGAAGTATGCGGAAATTATGCCAAAACTCATCGGCAACCCGCTTTACTACTGGACGCACATGGAACTTGCGGAGATTTTCGGTATTCACGAATCGCTCAATTCCGACACCGCGGAGAGCGTGTGGGAGAGGGCGAACGCCACTCTCAAAAACCTCGGCGTCAAAGATTTGCTCGCAAAATTTAAGGTCGAATATATCGCAACGACGGACGACCCGTTTTCCACTCTCGAAAATCACGGGGAAATAAACGGCGTAAAAGTTCGCCCCACTTTCCGTCAGGACGCGTGTTTTGCAAAGAAAGTCAGCAAAAAAGCGCTTGCAGAGAGACTTGACTTTTTCATCTCTCGCGGATGCAAAATTGCCGACCACGGCTTCGACGACTTTGAGAACACGGAAAACCTCGAATGGCTCATCGAAAAGTGCTATGAGAAGGGAATACTCTTGCAACTGCATTTCGGCACTTTCAGAAACGTGAATTCGCGAGCGTTTGAAACTATCGGAAAAGACGCGGGCTTCGACGTGTTCAGAGACGCGATTTCAACGGACAAACTCGCAAAACTCCTCGACAAGATGAACAAAAAACTCGGCGGACTGCCAAAGATAGTCGTCTATCCTTTGAACGACGCATATCTGCGTCCGCTCGCCACGATTTCAGGTGCGTTTGAAAACGTGCTCGTAGGCGCGGCGTGGTGGTTCAACGATACGGTTTCGGGTATAAGAAGACAGCTCGAAACCGTCAGCGAGTACGCAGTACTCGGCACGAATCTCGGGATGCTTACGGACAGCCGTTCGTTCAGTTCCTACGTTCGTTTCGATTTCTACCGCAGAATACTCGCTTCGTTTATCGCGGAAAAGGTCGACAACGGCGAATACGACGAAAAATCTGCGATTTCGCTTGCGAAAGACCTTGCATACAACAACGTGAAAGGAGTGCTCGGCTTATGAAAATGACTTTTAGGTGGTACGGCGAAAAGGACTGTATTCCTCTCGACTACGTCAAGCAAATTCAAGGTATGACGGGCGTCGTGACCGCGGTCTACGATACTCCCGTCGGCGAAGTGTGGGAACTTGAAAAACTCGAACGCTTGAAAAAACTCGCAAACGACGCGGGACTTGAGATGGAAGTCATAGAGTCCGTGCCCGTGCACGAGGACGTCAAACTCGGCAAGCCGACGAGAGACAAGTATATCGAAGCGTATAAGCAGAATATTTTGAACTGCGGCAAAGTTGGCGTCAAGTGCATTTGCTACAACTTTATGCCCGTATTCGATTGGCTGAGAACGGACCTTTATTTCAAACACAACGACGGCGCGACCTCGCTTGCGTATTCGCACGAAACGCTTTTGAAACTCGACCCGAAGAACCTGCATTTGCCGGGGTGGGACGAGAGTTATTCGACTGACGAACTCAATTCGCTCCTCAAAGAATACGAAGGCATGACGCACGAAAAACTGTTTGAAAATCTCGTGTATTTTTTGAACGCTATTATGCCTGCCTGCGACGAGGCGGACGTCAATATGGCGATACATCCGGACGACCCGCCGTGGGATATGTTCGGGCTGCCGCGTATCATCTGCAAGGAAGAAGACTACGACAAACTCTTTTCCGCCGTGCCGAACAAACACAACGGAATAACCTTCTGCACGGGAAGTTTGGGTGCGGGAAGGTTCAACGACCTGCCCAAGATGGCGGGCAAATACGCAAAGCGTATTTATTTTGCACATCTCCGTCAACTGAAATACGACGGCGATATAGATTTTTTTGAAAACGGACATCAAACCGCTTGCGGAAACGTCGACGTGTACGGCATCGTCAAAGCGCTTGTTGAGAATGGATTTGACGGCTACGTTCGCCCCGACCACGGCAGAAACGTGTGGGGTGAGGACGCAAAGCCGGGATACGGTCTATACGACAGAGCGATGGGCGCGTGCTATCTCACGGGACTGTTCGAAGCGGTTGAAAAGGAGACGAAATGAAAGTTCCATTCAGAGTCGATTTGAGCGGTAAAGTCGTTGCAATCACGGGAGCGGGCGGAGTTATCTGCTCGGAGTTTGCACGTGCGCTCGCGGAGTGCGGCGCAAAGGTCGCGCTTCTCGACATAAACTACGACGCGGCAAAGAAGTTCGCGGACGAAATCGGCGACAACGCTTTAGCCGTCAAGTGCAACTGTCTTGACAAGGCTGACATCGAGAGAGCAAAGGACGAGATAAACGCAAAACTCGGCAAGGTCAATTTCTTGATAAACGGCGCGGGAGGAAACAACTCGAGAGCCACGACGGACAACGAGTATATGACTCCCGACCTCGAGGGTGCAAAAGATTTCTTTGCGCTTGAAGAGAGCGGACTCAAATTCGTGTTTGACCTCAACATCACGTCCGCGTTTTTGGTGACGCAGGTGTTTGCAAAAGACATGGTCAAGACGGGCGGAAACATCATCAACGTCTCGTCTATGAACGCGTTTTCACCTCTCACAAAAATTCCGGCGTACAGTGCGGCAAAGGCGGGTATCTCCAACTTTACCCAGTGGCTTGCGGTGCATTTTGCCCCTTGCCGTATTCGTTGCAACGCGATTGCCCCGGGGTTTTTCGTCACAAATCAAAACAGAGGCTTACTCTTCAACGAGGACGGCACTCCAACCGCGCGTACGGGCAAGATTTTGAACGCTACGCCAATGAGAAAATTCGGTGAAATCAGCGACCTCATCGGCTGTCTGTTGTGGCTGGCGGACGATAGCGCCAGCGGGTTCGTGACGGGTACGGTCATTCCCGTAGACGGCGGTTTCTCGGCATACAGCGGGGTGTGATATGAAAGAAGTTATTCCCGTTGTCGTTTTAAACGACAAAAACGATACGCTTTCAATCCTTTCCGCTTTGAGAGAGGGCGGAATAAACTGCGCGGAGATTACTTTCCGCACGGCTTGCGCAAGAGAGGCAATAGAGATTGCCGTCAAGGCGTTTCCCGATATGAATATCGGCGCAGGCACGGTTATCAATAGGGAGCAGGCAGAGAGCGCGGTGAAGGCGGGCGCAAAGTTTATCGTATCTCCCGGGTTCAGCGACGAAGTCGCGGAGTTTTGCATAGCAAACGGCGTGACCTATTATCCAGGGTGCGTGACGCCGACGGAGATTATGCGCGCCTTGTCGTATGGTCTCACAATAATCAAGTTTTTCCCCGCGGGAGTATTCGGCGGACTCAAAGCGCTCAAAGCGTTGTCCGCACCGTTCCCGCAGGTCAAGTTTATACCGACTGGTGGCGTGGACCTTTCAAACCTCAAAGAATTCCTTGATTTTGACAAGGTATATGCCGTCGGCGGTTCGTTTATGATGAAAGGCGACGTTGTCGCAAATTGTAAGGAGATAAAGAGAATATGCGAGTTGTGACCTTTGGAGAACTCATGCTCAGGCTTCAACCTGAAAACTATTTGCGCTTTGCGCAAGCGGACAAACTCGAAGCGACTTTCGGCGGCGCGGAAGCAAACGTCGCGGTATCGCTTGCCAATTTCGGCGACGACGTTGCGTTCGTATCCAAACTCCCGAAACACGAGATAGGGCAAGCGGCGGTCAATTCTCTCCGCAAATACGGCGTGGATACGTCGTTTATCGTACGCGGTGGAGACAGAGTCGGCGTCTATTATTGCGAGAAGGGCGCAAGCCAACGCCCGAGCAAAGTCATATACGACAGAGCCGGTTCGGCAATCGCATTGGCAAAGGCGAGCGAATTTGACTGGGACTCGATATTCGAGGGAGTGGAGTGGTTCCACTTTACAGGCATAACGCCCGCGCTCTCGGAAGAACTTGCCGAGATCACGCTCGAAGCGGCAAAGAACGCAAAGGAAAAGGGCATAACCGTCTCCTGCGACCTCAATTTCCGCAAGAAACTTTGGTCGAAGGAAGAGGCAAACAAGACGATGAGCGAGATATGCAGGTACGTCGACGTTTGCATAGCAAACGAGGAGGACGCAAAAGACGTCTTTGGCATTGAGTCCGAAAACACGGATATCGAAAGCGGACAACTCAACCGCGAAGGCTACGTATCCGTTGCTCGTCAACTTTCGCTCCGCTTCGGTTTTAAAGCCGTTGCGATCACCTTGCGCGAGAGCTTGAGCGCAAACGACAACAACTGGTCGGGAATGCTCTATGCGGGCGGAAACGCGTTTTTCAGCAAGAAATACGCTATTCATATAGTTGACCGCGTGGGCGGAGGAGACAGTTTCGGCGCAGGGCTCATCCACAGTATGCTAAACGGCGCGTATGCGCAGGACGCAATAGAGTTTGCGGTGGCTGCAAGTTGTTTGAAACATTCAATTGAGGGTGACTACAACCTCGTGTCCGTTGACGAAGTCAACGCGCTTGCAAACGGCAACGGTAGCGGACGCGTACAGCGCTGAAATGACTGACTTGGCGATCTGCATTGTTAGAGCACTGCGTCCGTCAAATCATGTACGTTCTTGTACATTGGGTTTGCCGTCCGCAGCACTCTGTCGCGCATCTCATCCAAGTCAATCGTTTATAGAATTGAAAAAAAATTAGAGGTATAAAATATATGGGAAAAATCACAATTTCAGGTTTTTATGACGAAGTGAGCGGAGATTTGAACGCTCAAATCGCACTTATGCACGAACTCGGCGAGACTTATATGTGCCCGAGGACAATCAACGGCAAAAACGTCGCGGAATTCACGTTTGATGAGTTTGAGCGCGACATCTATCCCGTGCTTAAAAAAGAGGGCATAAAGTTTTCGTCCATAGGTTCTCCTATCGGCAAAGTCGGCATCGACGACGAGGAAGGTTTTGAAAAGCAAAAGAAACAACTTGCAGAACTCGTCAAGATCGCGCAGCTTATGGAGTGCAAGTATATTCGTATGTTCTCCTTCTATTACGGCGACAAAAAACCCGCGGACTGTCACGAAAAGGTGGTCGCAAGGCTCAAAGAATTGTTGCCGATAGTCAAGGGGAGCGGTGTGAAACTATTGCACGAAAACGAAAAACTCATCTACGGCGACGTGCCCGAGCGAGTGCTTGCAATCTACAACGAGATAAACGACGAAGATTTCGTCCTCTGCTTTGACGCAAGCAACTACGTACAATGTGACGTTAACCCGCAGGAGGCGTTCGATATGCTCAAAGACCTCGTCGTCTACTACCACATCAAAGACTGCTCCGTCTACAAGGTGGAAGTCCCCGTCGGCACGGGCGAAGGACGCTACGACTATATAATCGGTCAACTCAAAGCGCGCGGATACGAGGGCTTTATGACGCTCGAACCGCACACTTGGAAGTACGCCGTTTTGAAACCGCTCGTATATTTCGTCCCATTCGTCGCGCTTGCAAAAAAAGATTATTATAGGGCGTTCAGACTCATAGACAGAAAGATGCACAGAGGCTTCTTCAAGTGCGCTTCAAGAAAACAAGTTTTCTTGTGGCAGTACGAAAACCTCAAAAAACTTCTTGCGGAGGCGTAATATGGCGGACAAAAAAGAAATCAGATACGGCATCGTCGGCATAGGTAAACAAGGCACGTTTTACACCAACATTTTTCTCCACAATATGGGAATTTTGAAGGGCGCGAAACTGACGGCGGTCTGCGATATTGCGGAAGACAGAAGAAAGTATGCGGAAGAGCATTTGAAGGGCGTCAAAGTTTTTGACAATTATCACGATATGTTTGCGTCCGGGCTCATCGACGTCGTCATGGTGGAAACTCCGCATTATTTTCATCCGCAAATCGTCATAGACGCTTTGAAGGCGGGGCTCAACGTGCTCTGCGACAAACCCGCGGGCGTGTATACGAAGCAGGTCAAGGAGATGAACGAGGAAGCCAAAAAGCACCCCGAACTCCTGTTTGGTATGATGTTCAACCAGCGCACGAACCCGCTGTACGTTAAGGCAAAGGAACTAATCGACAGCGGAAGGCTCGGCAAACTCACGAGAATCGTGTGGATAATCACCAACTGGTATCGTCCGAAGGCTTACTACGACCAAGGCGGCTGGCGCGGCACTTGGTGGGGCGAGGGCGGAGGAGTCTTGCTCAATCAATGTCCTCACCAACTCGATTTGTTCACTTGGCTTGCGGGGCTTCCCGTGAGCGTGACGGCAACCTCGTCGACGGTGGGCAGAGACATCAGCGTCGAAAACGACGTGACGGCCTATTGCAAGTTTGAAAACGGAGCGACGGGCGTGTTTATCACGTCCACGCACGATGCACCCGGTACGAACAGACTTGAAATCACCGGCGAGGGCGGAAAGATAGTCATCGAAGGCGGAAAACTCGTGTTCACCGAAAACGAGGAAATGGAGCCTGCTTTCTCCGCGCACAACAAGGTCTTTATGGGCGCGCCAAAGACGAAGAAATACACCTATCGCGGATGGGGACACTATACACACTTCAAAAAGTATCCTCCGCAACACGCAGGAATAATCAAAAACTACACCGACTATCTCCTTGGCAAGACTGACAAGTTTATCGCCCCCGGCGAGCAAGGAATAATCGGACTTACGTTTTCAAACGCGATACATTTAGCAGGCTGGACCGGCAAGGAAGTTTCCATTCCGTTCGACGAAGATTTGTATCTTAAAGAACTTGAAAAGCGCAAACAGGAAGAACAGGCAAAACCTGTAAAATAGTACGTTAGATGCCTGAAAATGAGGGAGAAAATATGCAAACAATAACTGTCGAAACTCCGTGCGGGCGAATCGTCGGCGAAAAAACCGAATACGGCGCGCGCTTTCAGGGCGTGAGATACGCCACGGCAAAACGCTTTGAAAAACCCGCTGAAATCACTCATTACGACGAACCGCAAGACGCAACCGAACAGGGCGTATGTTGCTATCAAATGCGTGCGTTTTGGAATGAGGAACACAGGTTCTATTTCAAAGAGTTCCGCAATGGACAAACCTTTAAATACAGCGAGGACTGTCAAATTCTCAACATATATGCGCCCGACGGCGCAAAAGAATTGCCCGTCATCGTTTTTATTCACGGCGGAAGTTTTACGGGCGGTAGCATAAACGAGAGCCAGTTTGACGGCTCTGCGTATACGAAGCGCGGCGTCGTGTTCGTGTCGATAAACTATCGTCTCAACGTGTTCGGCTCGTTTGCGGACGGCGTGCATTCAAACGGCAACCTTCATTTGCTCGACCAACTTACGGCAATAGAGTGGGTAAGACACAACATTTCCGCCTTTGGCGGAAACCCCGACATGATTACCCTTATGGGACAGAGCGCGGGGGCAATCAGTATTCAAACTCTTATATGCACGGACGCGCTCAAAGGCAAAATAAACGGCGCGATTATGCTCTCGGGCGGTGGAAAGCGCACGGGGCTATTGCCCCTCTCAAAGCCGAATAAACACTACTGGGCAAAACTTGTGAAAGAGTGTGGCGCAACCACGTTTGAAGAGGCGCAAAATCTTCCCGCTGAGACGATATGGACGGAGTGGCGCACGAAGCACCTCTTTGGCAAGGCTATGGAGACGAAGGCTGTTGTGGACGGCGAACTCGTCAAGAATAAAAAGTACGATACGACAGTTCCCGTAATTTTCGGCGTCGTAAAAAAGGACCTCGCTCCGCCCGTACTCAATCACATGGCGCAGTCGTTTGCAAGAAAACAGGCAAGAAAGGGCAGTCCCGCTTATATCTTCCATCTCAATAGGCTCCTGCCACCCGACCAAGCGTCCTTCCACTCCTGCGACCTTTGGTATGCGCTCGGCAGTCTTTCAAAATCGCGACGTCCTTTTGAACCGCACGACTATGATATTTCAAACGATATGGTTGACCGCTTTGCCGCCTTTGCCCGCACCGCTTCTCCCAACGTGGAAGATGAAGACTGGCACGTCTACCACGGCAAAAAGGACATAAAAATTTGGGAATGAATTTGTTCAAAATACTTTTTGTATTTTCAGCAAAAAGAATTGCCGAAACCACTTGTCAAATCGGGGAATGTAATATATAATCATTTGCGTTGGGTTATAGGAGAAGATGTTTTCTCCGCGAACAGTTGAGAGCGATGGTTTTGTTTTCCATCCACTCTCAACTGCCACCCTTATTTATTTTGCTCAATTTATTATATTCTTTGGAGAAGTCGCGTTTTGTTGGTATCATTACCAAACACGCTCCTTCCCACAGATTATGGAGAAGTCGCCTAGTTTGGTCGAGGGCGCGCGACTGGAAATCGCGTAACCGTCAAAAGCGGTTCAAGAGTTCGAATCTCTTCTTCTCCGCCAAAAAATTGCACTCGAAAGAGTGCTTTTTTTGTGCGTGAGAAAAATGAAGAGATTTCCCACAATAAAATTGTGGGCACACTATGTGTGCGAACTCTCGTGACGCTTCGCGTTGCTTTGCAATGACTGACCTCTTCTTCTCCTCCAATGATTAAGTCTCGCAAAAGCGAGGTTTTTCATTTGTTGAATAATTATGTTATATAAATAATTCTTATATTGATTTTTACATAAAAATGTGATATTTTTATTGTAGTCTTATTGGGAGATTTGTTTTATGACAAGAGCAAAGACGGAAATTTTGCGGATAATCGGAATTGCGCTCGTGTCGGTGATTTTTGCCGGCGTAGTTTTTGCAATAATTGATAGCGTCGGCACGAATAGAGTTGCCGAAGCGTACGAGAGCTATTTCGATACGGACGCAGATTTGTGGGAAGACGGCGTTTTCACCGAGTATTCGACGGGTTTATATTGGTATGCAAGCGGAAATCCGATTCCAAGAAGGGACAACCCCGTCGACAAAACAAAGCCTACGCTCATTTTCGCGCACGGCATGAAGACGGGCGAGGGCTATAAATCTCGCGACCTCTTGTCGCTTTGGTTCAGCACGAACACTCAGTTTCAAAACAACGGTTTCGGGCAATTCGAGCTTGAAGACGACTATTATCAAATTCTCATTGACGCAGGCTATAACGTTGGGCAGTTCTATTGGAGCCAAATTGCTGACGACGACGCGCTATTCATGGGCGACAAAAAGATTTGGTCGTCGACGAGTTCTGCCGACGGTGTGTATCTTGGCACCCGCTACGTAGTGAACAACGGCTCGGGCAGTCGTGTGCTTGGCGACCAAGAATTAAACCCGAACCCCGACAAATCGGTTGCGGTGATTTTTGGAGACGCAATCCGAGCCTCTCTCGGCGCTGATTACGGCAACGACTTGCACCTCGTAGGGCACTCGATGGGCGGACAGCTCGTGCTTGCGACTGGCGAATATCTTTGCAAATTAAACGATAAGGGCATCGTGGGCGAACATTTGATTCCCAATCAAGTGACGCTTGTGGACCCGTATTTCGGCGCGTCGAGAGTATATAAAGACGAGGACCTTTCAATCGACCATTTGGACGGCAAACTCGCGCGCAAGAATTCTATGCTCGTAGAACTCGCCGCGGACGCCATGGAGACGCTGGCGCGTCGCAACGTGGCAATCGACGCATACGGCGGTTTGAGTATTATATATCGTTTATTTGAGCAATTCTCGCACCTTATGTTCGTTAAATCGTCGAGCGGCGTTTCGTATACGAAGGAAGAAAAGGAAAGATTGAAAAATGAATACGACGATGAGATGATAGACAGACTTTCGCGCTACTGCGTATGGACGTATCTCGATTCGCTCGCAGGGACGTATGGCGGAGAGTCGCACTGCATGATAATCGACTATTATTTTTCAACCTTATCAGAGCCGACTATTGCAACGGACAACTACGGAGTGACGTTGCCGAGCGCAAAGGCTTCCAAGGAGTATATTTTATCTCTGCGCGGAAAGGCGTTCCGGCAGTCGCTCGCAACGGATAAAGAAGGGGAGAATCCGTTCTATATGCACAACAGCGCATACACGCGCACGAATGCAGTTTGGCAACCCGTCTCGGACGAATACACTGCGTTCGTACCTTTCCCTGAAGAGAGCAAACAAAACATTCCGCTCATAATCGGCTTGTCCGTCGGCGGTGGAGTGCTCGCAATCGGGGTAGTCGCAATCATCGTAGTTTTGGTATTAAAAAAGAAAAAATTACAACAATAGAGGTATAAGATGGAAAATTTTTTGGCTGATGATTCAAAAGCAAAAAAGATGTTGAAAGCGTCCGCCGTCATGGACTTTATAACCGCGGCGATTTATCTTGCTTTGTCGATACTCCTCATCATATTGGGCGTCGGCATGCTCAACACGGACGTGAATTCCGGTGAAGACGCGTCGTCTGCGGGCGAAGCAATCGGCGGAGCGTTTGCGGCAGTTTTCGGCAAAATGATACTGATAATTTTGGCAGGCATGTTCTTTGTTATCGCGGCGGTGGGAATTATCGTCACAATAGTTTCGGTTGCCTACGGCGGAAAGTCCGTCAGCCTTTTGAAAATGCCAATCGACGTTATCGCAAGAAAAGTCAGAGCAATCAAAGTCGGCGCGATTTTCGGAGTCATATTCTTCGTGGCACTTATAATCGTCGGCATAATCGCCGCTATCGGCTCGCCTGCTTCAATAGCGTTGTTCCTTGGGCTCGGAGTTGTGATACTAGCAACGTCAATCGTCAATTTTAAGATGGTGAAGGAAGTCGAACTCGCGTGGAAGGCGGAACTTGAACGCAGACAAGAAGCCGGCGAATACTATATCTGATAATTTTTGCAAACAAAAAACGCACTCGATCGAGTGCGTTTTTTTTGTTATCGTTTCTTACCAAAGGTTGTCGTTTCTCACAACGTCTGCGCCGACTGCCGCACGTGCGATTGCGTCGATACCTTTCTTTGCGGCGTCTTTGGAGAGATAGCCGTCGTTTGTCGTTGCGACGATGTTGCCGTTGGACGCGATGAGTCTCAAGCGATATTCGCCTTTCTTGTCGAGATAGATGATCCACTTCGGGCACTTTTGCTCAACCGGTTTTTGCAAAGTTTGATCTTCGATAGGGCAGGAGCCTGCGTTCTTGATGACGCTTTGAATACCCGTCTTGCAACTCGGAAGTGCGGGGTACGGTTGTGCGCCGATTGCGACGACTCTCTTGTTGGAAGAGAAGAGTTTGTAAACGTAGTTTCCATTGTCCGTCACTTTGATGACAAATTTGCCGTGCGGAACGTTTGGATCGCCTGCGATGAGGACTTTTTCTTGATTCTTGTCGTCTGCTTTCTTTGGCGCCGGTGCCGGCTTTGCGTCTTTTGCTGCCATTTTCTTTTCCTCCGTAGCTTTTGTATTCTTGGTTGCCGCTGCTTTTGCAGGGGCTTTCTTCGGTTCTTCACTTGCGGGTTCCGCTTTCTTTGCGGGAGCCTTCTTTGCAGGGGCTTTCTTCGGCTCTTCTTTCGTGTCCGCCGCGGCTATGACCGGAGCGACTTGCCATACGTCGTCTTCCTTGACTTTCTTGGACTTGACGATGGTTGCCGGTTTGGAATCTTTAACCTCAAAGTTTGAATCTGCAAGCGCGCTGTTGACGTTGTTGTCGTCAAGGCTTATAGAAGTTGACTTGCGCTTTGCAGGGGCTTTCTTCGGCTCTTCAGCGACTGGTTCAGCCTTCTTTGCAGGAGCCTTCTTCGGCTTCGGAGCGGGTTTTTCGGCAGGAGCAGGTTCTTCCGTCTTTTCTTGAACGGGCTTTTCTTCGGGAGCGGGTTCCTCTTGAGCAGGCTCTTCCGCTACGACGGGCTCGGATTGAGGCTCTTCGGCGGGTTGCTCTTCTTGAGCGGGTGCTTCCTCAGCTTCAACTTGCTCTTCGACGGGTTCTTCAACCACTTCTTGAGCAGGTTCTTCGGCAGGGGCTTCCTCTTCTTGCGGTGCCGGTTCTTCAGCCGCAAGTTCTTGCGGTTGTTCTTCCGCCTGCGGTTCTTCAGCCGGAGCGGGTTCTTCGTCCTCGAACAAAACGACTTCCGCCTCTAATTCTTGTTCATCGGCGACGTCAACCAAAGTGCCGACGGGAGCGTCGTCATCGTCGTCAAGAAGTTCTGCTTCCAAAAATACGATTTCTTCTTTCATTTCGTCCATATATGACCCCTTTGCTGTTGGTTAAGGAAGAAAAAACGTCTTCTTAACCCGAATATTATATTCATAATAACATAATAAAATTGATTTATCAATATTATGGAGCAACTTTTTTTCATAAATTTTGTGCTTTCTCCCGAAAAAAATTGAAATATTCCACAATATGTGGTAGAATACTAGCGATGGAAAGCGTCAATTTCAAACTTAATTCCGAACAGCAAAAAGCCGTTCTCGCAACCGAAGGTCCCGTGCTCGTAATTGCGGGCGCAGGGAGCGGAAAAACGCGCGTGCTCACCGCGCGAATTTGTCATTTGATTGAAATCGGCGTCGACCCGTACAACATTCTCGCAATCACGTTCACAAACAAAGCCGCAAACGAGATGAAAGAACGCATAGAACGCTCTCTCGGCTATGCGGGCAGTCAGGTGTGGACGAGCACTTTCCACTCGATGTGCGCCAAAATACTGCGTTTCGACGCGGAGAGGCTCGGCTACTCGCCGGACTTCACGATTTATACGGAACTCGAAAGCGAGCGCGTCGTCAAGCGCGTGGCGGAGAATTGTCTCGATGCGGACGCAAAGTACAAGAGCGAGTATATGTGGCATATATCTCGCGCAAAGACGCTTGCTTTAAGTCCCGACGACTATTATTACGCAATAAAGGACGACGTTCAAAACGCAGGAACCATAAAGCAGGTTTACAAGCTTTACGAGGAGGAACTCAGACGCTCGAATTCTCTCGATTTTGACGATTTGCTCCTAAAAACCGTCGAATTGTTTGAAAATTGTCCCGACGTTTTGGAAAAATATCAACGTCGTTTCAAATACATCAACGTCGACGAGTTTCAGGACACCAACAAGTTGCAATACAAGATTGTAAAGTTGCTTGCAAAAGAGAGCGGGAATCTCTTCGTCGTCGGCGACGAGGACCAGTCTATATACAGCTGGCGCGGTGCTGAAATCAAGAATATACTTGATTTTCCAAAAGATTTTCCAAAAGCTCAAGTGTTTAAGCTTGAACAGAATTACAGGAGCACGACCTCGATTTTGAAGGCGGCAAACTCCGTCATCAAGCACAACGCAAACCGCAACGAAAAGAACCTTTGGAGTGAAAATAAAGAGGAGAATTCCGTCGAATTTTACGAGGCGTACAACGACAGAGAAGAGGCAAGTCAAGTCGCAAGGATGATAAGCATCCTATGTCGCGGCGACGAATCGTACAAAGATATGGCGGTTTTGGTGCGCGCGAACTCTCTTACTCGCACCTTTGAAGAGGAATTCAATCTGCACGGAATACCATACAAAGTATTCGGCGGTTTCAGGTTCTTTGAGAGAAAGGAAATAAAGGACGCGCTCGCCTACGTTCGTCTTGCGATCAACCCGAGCGACAACGATTGTATTTTGCGCGTCGTAAACTATCCGAAGCGCGGAGTCGGCACGAGCACGGTTGAAGAACTCAAATCAGTCGCGGAGAAGAACGGTATGACATTCTTCTCGGTGCTCGTAAATCCGCAACTTTTGTCGTCTACGGCGGCAAAAAAGCTCGCTCCGTTCACGGAAATCGCAATGAAACTTATCGAATGCGTCAAAACTATGCGTCCGACGGAGTTCTTTAACTTTATGGTTCAGGCGAGCGGACTTGAATCCGCGCTCAAAGCAAGCGGAGACAAAGAGGACGAAAACCGACTTGAAAACATCGAGGAACTCGTCAACGCGGTCAAAGAATTTGAGACGGACAACCTTGACGCAACGGTGAGCGACTTTATGCAGTCCGTCGCACTCGTTTCCGATACGGACGAAATGGACGACGACAACTACGTGACCATCGCGACCATTCACGCGGTCAAGGGGTTGGAATTCGACAACGTTTTCATCGTGGGGTGCGAAGAGGGTATATTCCCGACGCAACGTTCAATCGCAGATTGCGACGTAGAAGAAGAGAGACGCCTTATGTACGTTGCAATAACTCGAGCACGCAAAAAACTCTTCGTTATGAACGCCACGCAACGTTATAGATTCGGCAGAACGGAATCATTCAACAAGAGCAGATTTATAGGCGAGATGAGGGGGATTCAGCCCTCCGTAAGGTTTTCAAACTCCGCGTACGGCACGAGAGATTACTCCGCGCCAAAGCGCACGACTTTCGGCGTAAACGACGACAAAAACATCTATTCTTCTTCCTATCCGACGGCGTATCAGACTAAGGGTACGCTCGGCGGTTTCGCAAAACAATCGACTGAAAGCAAGAAGCCTTCAAGCGGTGTAAACTACGACAAATTTGTCAAAGATACGGTTGTCGAGCACTCGAAATTCGGCAGAGGACTTATCATCTCAACGAGCGGGGAAGGCGAGGACAAAATCGCAGCAATCGCATTCAAAGGGTTGGGTGTAAAACGTTTTTCACTCGCGGTTGCCGCTCCGCTCTTAAAGATAGTCGAGGACGTTTGACAAGCAAAAAATCGCTACAACAAGAAATATATCCGCAGAGTATATAAATTTAAAAAACGGTATTCTAAGCCGTTTAAAATGGTGAAATATGGACAAGCTTCAAAGAATGAAAGAACTGGTTGGCACCTTGAACGAGTGGGCGAGACTCTATTATGAAGAGGACGCTCCCGTTGTGTCTGACGCAGAGTACGACAAGCTCTACGACGAACTTCGCTCTCTTGAGAACGAGGCGGGTTTTTCACTCAAAAACAGCCCTACGCACAGGGTTGGCGGCGCTCCGCAAAAGAAGTTTGAACAGTCCAAACATTTGCAAAGACTTTACAGCCTTGACAAGTGCCAGTCCAAAGACGAGTTTTACGCATGGTGCAATCGTCTTGTCAAACAACTGGGCAGTCTTCCGAAACTCACCTGCGAATACAAATTTGACGGACTGACTCTCAATTTGCTCTATGAAAACGGCAAACTCGTCAAAGCGACGACTCGAGGAGACGGTACTATCGGTGAAATTGTCACGGAACAAGTCAAAACAATCAAAAAACTACCGCAAACGATATCTTATCAAGGCGTTATCGAAATTCAAGGCGAGGGACTTTTGCGTCTAAGCCAACTTGCACGCTACAACGCAACCGCGAGCGAACCTTTGAAAAACGCAAGAAACGGCGCGGCGGGCGCGATACGAAACCTCAACCCGGCGGTGACAGCCGAGCGTGGTCTCAGTTTTATGGCGTACAATATCGGCTACAGCGACAAAACTTTTTCCTCTCAAACGGAGATGAGAGAGTTCTTGAAAGCGGAAGGCTTTGAGGTGGAAGGGGACTTTGCTCTCGTAGAAGATGCCGAAAAGGCGATGAATTATGCGGATACGACGGGTGAGAAACGTCCGAACCTCGACTATCTCATTGACGGCGTAGTCTTCAAAGTCAACGAGGTTTCACTTCGTGAAGAACTCGGTTTCACCGAAAAATTCCCCAAATGGGCGATTGCCTACAAGTTCAAAGCGGACGAGATGACCACCGAACTTTTGGACGTCGTGTGGCAGGTGTCGAGAAGCGCGAAACTCAACCCGCTGGCAATCTTGGAACCAGTCGATATAGGCGGCGTCACGGTGTCGAGGGCGACGCTCAACAACTTCGGCGACATACAAAAGAAGAAGGTCAAAATAGGGGACAGAGTATTTATTCGTCGCTCGAACGACGTTATACCCGAAATCACCGGTGTAGCGGTTGAAAACCCGAACGCTAGAGCCGTCCAAAAACCCATCGTGTGTCCCGCTTGCGGCGCTCCCGTCAAGGAGGTCGGCGCGTTTTTGTACTGCACGGGGGACTATTGTGCCCCTCAAATCGTGTCCTATCTCGACCACTTCGCCTCAAAAGACGCTATGGATATCGACGGTTTTTCCGAAAAAACCGCCGAACAGCTTTACAACGAAACGCATCTTGAAACCGCGGTTGACCTTATGAATTTGACCTCGACAGACCTCTTTGGATTGCAAGGTTTCGGGGACAAGAAGATTGCAAATCTGCTTGCGTCAATCGAAAAATCAAAACGCACGACTCTCGACAGATTTATTTTTGCGCTCGGTATTGGCGGAATAGGGAAAAAGACTGCAAAAGACTTGATTAAGCGGTTTAGAACACTTGAAAACCTGAAGTCTGCGAGTCTTGATGAGTTGTCTTCCGTCGATGGAATAGGCGATATACTTGCAAAGAACATTTTCGACTATTTCCGTGATTCTAACAATATTGAATTCGTTGACAATTTGCTTGCGAGCGGAATTGAATTTGATGAACAAGAGGAGAAGTCCGGAGTGTTCTCGGGGCTCAAAGTCGTGCTCACGGGTTCGCTTCCGACCTACAAGCGAGGAGAGGCTACGAAGCTCATCGAAGACAACGGCGGAGAGGTTGCCTCGTCCGTTTCAAAGACCGTCGACTTGGTGCTTGCCGGTGAAGACGCGGGGTCAAAACTCGAAAAGGCGCAAAAATTCGGCATCAAGATTATCGACGAGCCGGAATTCAAACGTATGCTCGGCATAGTGTGATGTTTAAGAGTCTTAAACGCTAGAAACACAAGCGACATCAAATTTGTTTCAAATTTGCCCGTTTCGGCGGGCATTTTGTTTTTTTTGAATAAATTTTCGATTTTTGCGCATTTTGAGTTGTGCAGACAGGAAGAATGTGTTATAATGCATAAAATTATTTTTATCGGGTGTGCGTATGTACAGCATGACAGGATACGGAAAAGGCGTTGCCTCGGACGGCAGAAAGACGATAACCGTCGAGATGAAGTCCGTCAACCATAGATATTTGGACTTGGGGTTGAAACTCCCGAGGACTTTCTTGTTTTTGGAGGACGATTTCAAAAAGGCGATAGAGAGCCGACTTTCGCGCGGACACGTTGACGTTTTTTTGACTTATGAGCAAAAAGTCGCTGACGAAGGCGATTTCGTCGTCGACGTCGACCTCGCGAAGAATTATCTACACGCAATAAACGTGCTTGCAATGGAGACGGGCGTAGCAAACGATTTCTCCGTCACCTCGCTCGCAAAGCTCCCCGAGGTGATTGTGAGAGAAACTCCCGTTGAAGACGAGGACGCACTCAAAGCTCTTGCGCTTTCCGCGCTTAACGATGCGATTGAAAGCCTTGTCGCGATGAGACAGAAAGAGGGCGAAGCCTTAAAACGCGACTTTGTCGTCAAACTCGACGCAATAGAAACATCGCTTGACAAAATCAAAGATTTTGCACCTCAAGTCGTCGAGGAATATCGCAACAATTTGAATGCAAGAATAGCAGAAGTTGTCGAGCCGTCGCTCGTTGACCGTCAACGCCTTGCAACCGAGGTCGCTCTCTATGCGGACCACTGCGCGATAGACGAGGAGATAACGAGACTTTCCACTCACATCAAGGCCATGCGTCGTCATCTCGAAGCGGAAGAACCCGTGGGCAGAAAGATGGACTTCTTGGTGCAAGAATTCTTGCGCGAGACGAACACGATAGGCTCGAAGGCAAACAATATCGCAATCACCGAGCAGGTGCTTGCAATCAAAAACGAAATTGAAAAGATGCGCGAACAAGCGCAAAATATCGAATAAACAGAGGCTACTATGGACAACAAAGGAATGCTCATCGTCATTTCGGGGTTCAGCGGAGTCGGCAAGGGGACGGTCATGCAACTCGTCTTCGACTCGCTTCCGAACCTGCAATTTTCAATCTCCTGCACCTCGAGAAAACCGAGACACGGCGAGGAAAACGGCGTGAACTATTTCTTCATAACCGAAGAGGAATTTGAAGAGAAGATAAGAAACGACGAGTTTATCGAGTACACAAAGACGTTCACAAATTATTACGGCACTCTAAAGAGTGAAATTGACGGACCGCTCAGTCGCGGAGTCGACGTACTCTTGGAACTCAACGTGGTCGGCGCAAGAAGAATTAAAGAACTTTATCCCGACTGCGTGACCATATTTATAACCCCGCCGTCCCTCGACGTGTTGAAGGCGCGTCTCATCGGCAGGGGTACGGAGACGAAAGACAGTTTGAAGCGTCGTCTTGCCGAAATCGAAAGAGAGGGCAAGGATATAGACAAATACGACTATGCCGTGACCAACAACGTCGCGCGCACTTGCGCGGACGCTGTCGTGCACATCATCGAGAGCGAGCATCTTAGAGTCTCTCGCCAAAACCTGAAAAATTTATTCGTATCGGAGGAATAATCTTATGATGATCGATCCACCCATTGACAAACTCATCACTCGCGCAGAATGCAGATACGCGCTCACTTGCGCGGTTGCAAAGCGTACGCGTGAACTCGTGACCAGCGAAAGCTCCTATCTCGAAAAGAGCGGTGAAAAGCCGATCACGCTTGCCTGCAAAGAAATCTACGAAGGCAAAATCAAGATAATTCACGACTAAGATGCTTTACGGAAAGAACGTCGTGCTCGGCGTGAGCGGGGGAATTGCCGTCTACAAGGCGTGCGAAATCGTATCCCGTCTCAAAAAACTCGGCGCAAACGTCGACGTCATAATGACCGACCACGCCACCGAGTTCGTCACGCCGCTCACGTTTCAGACGCTTGCAAAATCAGCAGTCGTCACCAATCCTTTCGAACCTGTAAAAGAGTTCGACATCAACCACATTTCGCTTGCGAAAAAAGCGGACGTTTTTTTGGTTGCTCCAGCGACGGCAAACGTGATTGCAAAGTTCGCGCAGGGAATTGCGGACGATATGCTCTCGACGACGTATCTTGCGACCACTGCGCACAAAATCGTATGCCCCGCAATGAACGTCAATATGTACGAGGACGCGCAAACGCAGGAAAATATGCGCATATTGCGTGAGCGCGGGGTCGAATTCGTCGACTCAACCGTCGGACTGCTCGCTTGCGGAGACGTGGGAAAGGGGCGTATGGCAGAGCCAGTCGACATAGTCAAAGCGGTTGAAAACTATCTTACGCCAAATCAAGATTTCGCGGACAAAACCGTGCTAATAACCGCCGGGGGAACTGAGGAGAGCATCGACGGAGTCAGAGTTCTCACCAATCGTTCGAGCGGAAAGATGGGCGTTGCGCTCTGCCAAGCGGTAGCGGACAGGGGCGGGCGCGTGCTCTTCGTACACGCAAACATGAGCGTGCCCGCGCCGACGAATGCGGAGACCGTCGTCAAAGTCAAGACGACGGACGAGATGCTTTCTGCCTGCGAAAAACTCGCAAACGAAGCGGACGTCTATATCTTTGCCGCCGCGCCTGCCGATTTCAAACTCAAAAACAAATTTGAAAACAAATTGAAGGGCGACACTCTCACTCTCGACTTTGTCAAGAACCCCGATATCGCGCGCACGCTCGGCGAGAAGAAAGGTGACAGAAAGTCCGTCATCTTCTGCGCGGAAACGGAGAATCTCATTTCTTCCGCAAAGGAAAAACTCGTCGTCAAAAACGCAGACCTCGTCGTCGCAAACGACGTGTCGAGGAAGGACGTCGGGTTCGAAGTCGATGAAAACGAGGTAGTTATTATCGATAGGTCTGGCAAAGAGCTCGCAAGCGGAAAACTCTCGAAGCGCAAACTTGCGGACGTGATTTTGGACAAAATATTGTTGCTTTAATGGTTTTAGAAGTTATCGTTGACATCTCGAGCAGTGAAGTAGACCGCGCCTTCGATTATGAGGGCGTCGATTGTCCTATCGGCAGCAGGGTCGTCGTTGAGTTCGGGCGTCAACATACGATAGGGTTCGTCATCGGCAAAAAAGAAGCGACGGACTACTCGAAAACTTTAAAAACCGCAAAATATCTCGATACGCCCATAAATGCCGAGCAACTTGCGCTTATGGATTTTATGCGAAAGGCGTACAATCTTCGCTATATCGACGTTTTGAGATTGTTCGTACCCGCAAAACTCCGCGAGGAACGCGATCCGGAATTTACAAGGATATTTCTCACGGCAGACGACTCTCGCTCGCTCGACGAACTAAAAAAAACGGTTGGAGACAGAGCGAAAAAACAACTTGAAGCACTCGAGTTTATAGCCGCGACCTCAGGTCAATTTTTGACACTGCTGGTCGGAAAATTCGGCGTTTCCGCCATAAACGGTTTAAGAGACAAGGGCGTCGTTGTCGAAAGCAAGGTGCACGAACGCTCCGCGCCTCTCGGCACTTTGAAAAAAGACAAAAAACCAGTGGTGCTAACGCACGACCAGACGATTGCCGTCGACAGAATCACAAGCGGCAAGGGCGTGTTTTTGCTCCACGGCGTGACGGGTTCCGGCAAGACGGAAATCTACGAGACTGTCATCGAAAGATTTTTGGAGCAGGGCAAAACGGCAATAATGCTCGTGCCGGAGATTTCACTCACTCCGCAAATGCTCGGGCTCTTCCGCGCAAGATTCGGTGAAAACGTCGCTATTTTGCACAGCGGTTTAAATGCGAGCGAACGCTATGACGAGTGGAAACGTCTCTTTGACGGAGAGGCAAAAATCGCAATAGGGGCGAGGTCTGCAATCTTCGCTCCGCTCAAAAATATAGGCGCAATAATCATTGACGAGGAGCACGACACCTCGTATCTCAGCGAATCGAACCCGCGCTACGACACGAAAGTCGTCGCAATCGAACGCGCAAAGAACAACGGCGCGGTGCTGGTGCTCGGCTCGGCGACTCCCGATATGGAGACCTATCTCAATGCAACCGACGGGAAATACGAACTCATAACCTTAAAAAACCGAATTTCTTCCTACGCTTTGCCCGAAATGGAAATCGTGGATATGACGCAGGAATTTCGTCAGGGCAACAGAGGACTGTTTTCAAAGACGCTCGAGGAAGCAATACGCGAAAAACTCGAAAAGAAGGAACAAGTAATGCTCTTCTTGAACCGTCGAGGCTATGCCTCGTTTATAAGGTGCAAGGAGTGCGGCTATATAGCAAAGTGCGAGGACTGCGACATCTCGCTCACCTATCACAAGGAAGACAACGAACTCAAATGCCATTATTGCGGGCGCAGATATCATATGCTCGCCAAATGTCCGAATTGCGGCAGCACGGAGATAAAACAGGGGCGCATAGGCACTGAAAAGGTCGTTGACGAGTTGAAAAAACTCTTCCCAAACGTTCGCACCTTGCGTATGGACAACGATACGACGGCAAGAAAAGACGGCTATTTCAAGATATTGAACGCCTTTTCAAACGGAGAAGCGGACGTGCTCGTCGGCACGCAGATGATAGCAAAAGGGCACGACTTTCCCAACGTCACTCTCGTCGGCATATTGGAAGCCGACCAAGCGTTGTATTTCAGCGATTATCGCTCGTCCGAACGAACCTTCCAACTCATAACCCAAGTCGCGGGCAGAGCGGGCAGAGCGGACAAAGAAGGTAGAGTCATTCTTCAAACCTACGCGCCTAAACACTATGTGTTTAGATTTGGCAAGTCCTACGACTATACGGGGTTTTGGAAGAAGGAGATAAACACCCGTCTCGTCACAAAGTTTCCGCCGTATACAAAGATTGTGAGAGTTTTGCTCACTTCGCTTGAAGAGGACGACGTCGTAAACAGCACGAGAAACGTATATAAGGGTGTGCAAGCGCTTGAAAAGCAGTATGGAAGATTCGTCTATCTCGGCGCGGCAAGGTCGCCCGTCGCGCGTATGAACGGGCTCGTGCGCTATCAGGTCATGATGCGCGTCGTGCCGGAAGAATTTGATTTGATAATCGGCGACGTCTACAGATTGTGTGACGAAAACAAGCCGAAAAAAGGCAGCGGATTTGTGGAAATCAATCCGCAAAGTTTGATATAGAGGTATATATGGCAATACGAATTATCGTGAAAGTACCCGATCCCATTCTCACAAAGAAGTGCCGTCCCGTCGATACGTTTGACGCAAGACTTTGGACGCTTCTCGACGATATGAAGGATACGGTCAAAGCCGCGAACGGCGCCGGACTTGCCGCTCCGCAAGTCGCAGTTCTCAAAAGAGTCTGCGTCGTCGACACGGAAGACGGCTATTTTGAACTCGTCAACCCCGTGATAACGTCGTCAAGCGGCGAACAGTCGGGGATGGAGGGATGTCTTTCCGTTCCCAAGAAGTACGGCACTGTCGTGCGTCCCGAAAAACTTACCGTAGAAGCGCAGGACAGGTTCGGTGAAAAGCAAGTTTACAACGTAAAAGGTTTTACCGCTCGTGCGTTCTGCCACGAAATCGACCATCTCGACGGCGTCGTATACACCTCGAAAGCGCAGGAATTTTTCGATTCGGACGAAGACTGAAATGAAGATAGTGTTTATGGGCACCCCGGACTTTTCCGCTATCGTGCTTGAAAAACTAAATAGCGTCTATCCCGTCGGCGCAGTCGTCACAGGGCTCGATAAACCCGTGGGACGCGGTTATCAACTGAAACCCTCTCCGCTCAAAGTAAAAGCGGAGGAACTCGGCATACCCGTTTTACAGTACGAAAAGGTGTCCAAAGAGGGTATAGACGATATAAGGGCGTTAGAACCCGACGTTATCGTGACGGCGGCATTCGGACAAATATTGTCGGAGGAGTTTTTGAATATCCCGAAATTCTCCGTTTTGAACGTACACGCGTCGCTCCTTCCGAAGTATCGCGGCTCTTCTCCTATACAGTGGTCGATTTTGAACGGCGACGAGGAGACGGGCATAACGATTATGAAGACGATAAGAGCCGTCGACGCAGGCGATATGCTCCTTCAAAAACGCACGAAGATAGGCGACAACGAAACAGCCGGCGAACTGTTCGATAGGCTTGCCGTACTTGGCGGCGAAGCGATTGTCGAAGCCTTGAAACTCGTCGAAAACGGAGAGGCTCATTTTGTGGAACAAAATGAAGACGAGGCCACCCACTGCAAAATGATTGCAAAAGAGGACGGACGTATTTCTTTTGGTAAGACCGCTCGCGAACTCGACTGTTTTGTGAGAGCGATGACTCCGTGGCCGTCCGCATATACGGAAATCGAGGGCAAGAAACTCAAAGTTTTCCGCGTTCAAAAAGTTGATGACACGGCAGAGCGCGCAATCGGCGAAGTCGTCTTTGCCGACAATAAAAACGGTCTCGTCGTTCAAGCAGAGGACGGACTCGTCAGACTTTGCGATTTGCAACTTGAAGGTTCAAAACGTATGAGCGATTTGGACTTCTTACGCGGCAGAAAGATTGAAATAGGCAACATTCTTTAAAGACGATGAAAAGACACATTGACTGCGCTCTCAAGATTCTCACGAAAGTCTTTTCGGAAAAGACTTATTCCAATATTGCTTTTCACGGTGAAAAGGTGAGTGATATGACGACCAAACTCGTCTACGGAGTGCTGGATGAAAACGTCAAAATCGAGTATATTCTATCTCAACTCGTCAAGAAAAAACCGCAAAATATAATCTACAACCTACTCAAAATTGGCGTCTATGCGCTTACCGACTTGACGGACGTGCCGGAATTTGCGATAGTCAGCGAATGCGTTGAGGTCGCAAAGATGAACGGCAAGAGCGCAAACGCAGGCTTCGTGAATGCAGTGCTGAAAAAGGTCGCGAGAGGGGAATACTCTCTGCCGAGCAAAACAGCAGACAACTATCTTTCGGTGGTATATTCAAAACCGCAGTGGTTCGTAGACAAATTGATTGAGCAATACGGGAATGATACCGCCGTGAAAATAGTCTCTGCAAAGCCTTTCGAGCGAGAGCATGTTCGAGTCAATTCTCGTTTGACAACGCTTGAAGAGGTCAAATCGCGCCTTGAAGCCGCGGGTGAAGATTATCTCGTAAGCGACGTAAACGGACTGATTGTCAAGGCTACGGACGCCGTGGGCAATATGTTCAAACAGGGGCTCGTCACGTATCAGTCTCCCTCGTCCATGCTTGCGGTTTATTCTTTAGGAATAAAAGATGGTTCAAACGTGCTTGATTTGTGTTCCGCACCGGGAGGAAAGGCCGTCTTGATGAGCGAATTGAACCCGCAGGGAAAAGTCGTCGCATGCGACGTATACGAGCATAGGGTGAAACTTATTGAGTCCTACGAAAAGCGTATGCGCGCCACGAACGTCCAAGCGGTAAAATACGACTCTTGCAAATTCAACCCCGAGTGGGAGAACAAGTTTGATTTCGTGCTTTTGGACGCTCCGTGCTCTTGCTTCGGGACTTTCGGCAAGCACCCCGACGTCTTTTTATCGAGAGGGGAATCAGACGTTTTAAACCTTGCAAAGACGCAACAAGAAATCTTAAAAAATGCCGTTAGATACCTTAAAAACGGTGGTGCGCTCGTGTATTCGACCTGCACGTTGTTTGCAGAAGAAAATATTGACGTTGTGAAAACGGTGCTGACGAACAAAGATTATTCGCTTGAGAAAATAACCTTTGCCGGTCAGTCGCTCAACGAGAAATTCAAGGACAACGACGGGACCATATCAATTCTTCCAAACGGAGAATACGACGGGTTCTTTATTGCAAAGATAAGGCGGAAATAATGGAAAAGACGGTGCTACTCTCAAAGTCCGTTAAGGAACTTGCCGAGATTTGCGAATCTCAGCCGAAGTATGTCGCGAAGCAGATATACGGTTTTCTTGCGGACGGAAAAGACTTTGACGAGATGACGTCTTTAAAAAAGGAGTTTCGAGAGGAGCTCAAAGCCGAATATATCGCAAACCCCGTGGAAATTCTCGAAGTGTTCAAGGGCAAACTCGGCACGAAAAAGTATCTTTTCAAACTCTTGGACGGCAACCTTATTGAAGGCGTTTATATGCCTCACGACTACGGCGATACGCTTTGTTTATCGACGCAGGTAGGGTGCAGAATGATGTGCACGTTTTGCGCGTCCTGTCTCGACGGTCTGCTCAGAAATCTGACGACTGCCGAAATGCTCGGGCAAGTGATAGCGGTCAATCGTGACAACGGCGGAACGGCAAAACAAAGGGCAATCACTAACCTCGTGCTTATGGGGAGCGGAGAACCCTTTGACAATTACGACAACGTGCTCGGGTTTTTGGACGCGGTTTCAAACGGGGACGGAATAAACGTAAGCGAAAGAAACATCTCGCTCTCGACCTCCGGACTTACAGACAAAATCAAAGATTTTGCGGACAGCGGACACAAGGTGACTTTGTCAATCAGTCTGCACGCTCCCTTCGACGAATTGCGCTCGAAACTTATGCCAGTGAACAAGCGTTATCCCATCGCCGAACTCGTCAAGGCGGCAAGATACTATTTTGACAAGACGGGCAGACGCGTCATATTCGAATACACGCTCATAAAAGGCGAGAACGATTCGGACGCCTGCGCGAAGGAACTCGCAAGACTCACCAAAGGTTTCCCGTCCCACGTCAACTTGATAAGGCTGAACGAGGTCAAAGAGCGCAGTCATATCGCGCCGAGCGAGGACGCGACAAACGAGTTCTTGAAAAAGCTCGAAAACTACGGCGTCTCCGCAACCATAAGAAAGAGTCTCGGCAACGACGTTGAAGGGGCTTGCGGACAACTCCGCAGAAGATATATAGAGGGCAAATGAAAACGATTGACGGCAGAGTGATAAAAGCAGTCGCTTCAAAATTTTTCGTTGACACCGAGGAAGGCGTCAAGGTTTGTTTTGCAAGAAAGCGTCTGAAAACCGACGGAATAATCTTCGTCGGCGATTTTGTCACGGTTGCAAAGGACAGAGGAGATTTCGTCATAGAGGAAGTCAAACCGAGAAAAAATCAACTCATCCGTCCGTACGTCAGCAATATCGACGTGTGTTTTATCGTCATTTCGCCAGAGCCGGAACCGGACCTTATTTTGGTCGACAAAATCATAATAAACTGCCTTGAACAATGCATAACCCCGGTGCTCGTCAAAAACAAGGACGATTTGACCGCAATCGACACGAGCGAATACGACGGAGTGGTAAAGCAATTCGTATGCTCGGCACTGACGGGGGACGGCGTCGATGAACTCGTCGAGTTTGCAAAAGGCAAAACCGTATGCTTTGCAGGGCAGTCTGCGGTTGGCAAAAGCTCTATCATAAATACGATACTCGACAGCGACCTGCTCGAAGTCGGCGAACTGGCAAAGAAGATTAAGCGCGGAAAGAACACTACGAGAAAGACGGAGATCTTCAATTTGAACGGGACTTATTTCGTGGATACGTGCGGTTTTTCAATGCTTGAAACCGTGGACGTCGAGCCGAAAGATTTAAGGCTCTACTACGACGATTTCGAGGCGTTCAGAGGGGAGTGCAGATTTTCCAGCTGTACTCATACGGACGAACCCGATTGCGCGGTAAAAGCCCACGTAGGCAGTGAAATCGGCGAGGGAAGATACCAAAGGTATCTTGCGATATATAAAGAACTCGTCGAGCGCAAAGAAAACAAATACGATTGATAAAAAGAGCGGAAAACCGCTTGCAAAATAAAGGTGAAATTATGACGATGAAAGTTGCGCCGTCGATACTCTCGGCGGATTTCGGAAAGATGGCAGAGGCGGTTGAAAACGTCAAAGCATGGGGCGCGGACTGGGTGCATTGCGATGTCATGGACGGCGTTTACGTTCCCAACATTACCTTTGGAATGCCGATGGTGAAAGCCTTAAGGAAATACAGCGATATGGTGCTCGACGTGCATCTTATGATAACGAAACCCGAAAAATACGTCGGGCAATTTTGCGATTCGGGAGCGGATATCGTCACGTTCCATCCCGAAGCGTCCGACGACGTGCAAGGGGCGTTGAGTACAATAAAGGGAAAAGGCAAGAAGTGCGGACTCGTCATAAACGCAGACCAACCGTTTAATATAGTTGACGGCTATCTCGACCAAATCGACTTGCTCCTCATAATGACGGTGCAAGCAGGCTTCGGCGGGCAGAGTTTCAAAGAAGATTGCGTTGAAAAGGCGAGAGAAGGCGCAAGACTGCGTGAAAAATTCGGCTACAATTACGAGATAGAAATCGACGGCGGAGTCTCTCCAAAGAACGTCGCGCTCCTAAAAGATGCTGGCGCAAACGTCGTAGTCGCAGGCAATTCCGTATTCAAATCGGAAAACCCGTCTCTAACGGTAAAACAAATGCAAATTTGAAACTAAAACACCAATAGTGCTGAAAACCGTGCAATATGCGCGGTTTTTTGTTTTTTAATACAATTAAATTACACTTATCGTGTCTCAATAATACAAAACACGAAAGGTGTATTTTGGCGCAATTACGTATTGTTTTTCGGCTTTTTTACAAAGATTTTGAGTATCGCTTTGACAAATTTTGGCGGGTTTATGCAGATGATTTTGTTCATTGTCACCTCCGTTTTTATCAAAGTATGATGAAAACCGCAAAATTGTTAAATAATATAATCGACTGTTTCAAAACTGGCTGAAATTTGATAATAATCACCTCAATTGTTTATCAAGGCGTCAAAAAAGCATAAAGAATTCAAAAGTGAAACGTGTTTCGGACAAAAAAAATCCTTCCTATATAGGAAGGAAAACCGTTGGGAAGTTGCAAATTATGCGCGGTCCACTTTGCCGGAACGAAGGCAACGTGCGCAGACGTAAACTTCTTCAACGCCACCGGTCGGTGTTTTGACTTTGACCTTTTGAACGTTTGGTGCCCAGCTGCGTCTCGTCTTTCTGTTGGAGTGGCTGACTGCGTTCCCGCTCATTCTTCCTTTCCCACAAACACTGCATACTCTTGACATATATTTGTACCTCCTAATGGACAGTTTCTTAATAAGTTCGCAAAGGAACAGCGTAATTGTAGCAAATAATAAAGTCTTTTGCAACCGATTTACAGCAAAATTTATCATTTAGTTGCAAAAAAATTTTATATATAGTAATATTTTAAAAGTAGGTAAAGAATATGTTGCTCACGACATCCAACAAGTTCGGAAAAATTTTAATCAACGCGGACGCGGTCAAGATTGTGGCTGCGCATGCCGCTCTTGAATGCTACGGCGTAGTAGATTTGGTATCTCGCCGTTTTTCCGACAATTTCAATCGTACTATATCTCAGACGGAACTCGGCAGAGGCGTTGGCGTTCAAATTATTGACAACCTCGTATACGTCGAGTTGTTCGTCGTGCTCAAAGTCGGGGTAAATATCGAAGCCGTAAAAAAGTCTTTGACGGATGCGGTCAAGTTTTCACTTGAAACGTTCACGGGTATGAGCGTAAAGCGCGTGCACGTAGACGTCGTCGGCATCCGCGTATAATAGAGGAATAATGGACAAAATAGATGGTTTAAAATTCAAGGAGATGCTCGCAGGCGGCGTTAAGTGCTTGGAACTCAACCGCGCCACCGTTGACGAACTGAACGTATTCCCGGTCCCTGACGGCGACACCGGTACGAATATGTTTATGACTGTTTCCACGGCGATAAAAGAAGTCAATGTTTGTGGTTCTTTGCTCATAGATGAAGTTGCTTTGGCATTTTCAAAGGGTGCGCTCAAAGGTGCAAGAGGCAATTCGGGCGTCATTTCTTCACAGATATTCAAAGGGTTCTCCGTTGCGCTCGCCGGAAGAGCGGAACTTACTTTAAAGACATTTGCCGACTGTCTGCAAAAGGGCGCGGACATAGCGTACGGCGCGGTGACGAAACCGAAAGAAGGTACGATTCTCACGGTTATCCGCGTTATGGCGGAGACTGCAACCTCGCTCGCAAAGAGCAGAAAGAAGACGGAATTTGACGTTTTCTTCAAAAAAGTTCTCGACGCGGGCGAAGAAATCTTGCAAAAAACTCCCGAAATGCTTCCCGTGCTCGCAAAGGCGGGCGTCGTGGACGCGGGCGGACGCGGACTCCTCACAATCTTCGACGGTATGTACAGAACTCTCGTCGGAGAGGAACTCGTACTCATAAGCGGTGAAACCGTCAAATCGTCTTTCTCCGCAGATTCTCAGGCGATTATTACGGCAAGCGATGACGACGTACTCGAAAACGACTACGAGCACATCACTTTCCAATACTGCACGGAGTTTTTCATCACGCACCTCAAAAACGAAGTGACGAGCGCAAAGATTGACAAGTATCGTGAAAAACTCATGACGATAGGCGACTGCGTCCTCGTCATAGGCGATACCGACCTCGTAAAGACGCACGTTCACACCAATTATCCGAATATGGCGCTCGAAGCGGCGCTCGAACTCGGAGAGCTTGACGGCGTGAAGATTGAGAATATGCTCGAACAATATCGCAAGATACACGCGAACGACGTGCCTGAAGAGAGCGAACTCAAAGAATACGCTATGGTTTCAATCTGCTGTGGCGAAGGTATGGAGAGCATCTTCAAAGACTTGCTCGTAGACGTAGTAGTCGAAGGCGGTCAAACGATGAATCCGTCCGTTGACGAAATTCTGCTTGCAATCAACAAGGCAAGCGCCAAAAACATATTCGTATTGCCCAACAATTCCAACATCATTCTCGCCGCAAATCAAGCGCGTGAACTTGCAAAATCAAGCGTATACGTCGTCCCGACGACGAATATGCCGGAGGGCGTGTCCGCCGCGCTTGCGTTTGATCCGGAGGCAGAACCCGAGGACAATCTCGCAAATATGACGGAAGCCTTCTCAAGCGTAGATTGCCTTGAAATAACTCACGCCGTACGCTCGACCAGGATGAACGGGTTCAGCGTAAAAGAGGGCGATATAATCGGTATCTGCGGCAAAAAAATCATCGCAAAGAGCGCAAATATAGATGAAGCGGTGCTTGCAGCGGTCAATAAAGTCGCTCAAAACAAGGATATGCTCACGATGTATTTCGGCGAGGACGTCACCGAAGAGGACGCGGAGAGACTTGCGGGCAAGATCGAAGAAGCCCACAAAGACCTCGAAGTAGCCTATTACTTCGGCGGTCAACCGCATTATTACTATATTATTTCGGTGGAATAAACCAAAAATTCTATGCTGACACTTTCAAACGTAAAAGGCGTGGGAAAAGCCACGGAGAAAAAACTCGAAGAACTGGGCGTCAACTCGGTGTTCGGGCTTTTTTCATTTTTACCGAGAAAGTATATCGACCTCGGAAAACCTATTTCCGTATTGGTGGCAGAACCTGGCGCGCTATGCTTGCTTGAGGGGAGAGTGGAAAAGGTTTCGGAGCCTTCAAATGGCGGAAAACATTCGTTTTCAGTGAGTTTCAGCGATAATCTTGCGGACAACAAAGTCTATTTCGTTGCCAAGTTTTACAATATGGCGTTTTTGCACGACGGTTTTGAAATCGGACAGAACTATCGTATGCTCACAAGGCTTTCAAAAGATTTGTCAAGTTTTACCGTCGTAAACCCGCACCTTGAAAAGGTTGACAAAATCTCAAAACTCGAGGGCATATTCACTGTTTATCCCCTAAAAAACGTCTTCCCGCAAGGCACGTTCAAAAATTTGGTGTACAGCGCAATCGACCTGGTGAACGAGGAGAGAAGGCAGGGCAAACTTGACGTCGTAAACGAAGATTTTGTGCGAGCATTCTCGGCAATTCACAAGCCGACGTCGATAGAAGAGGCGGAAAACGCATTTGACAGGCTTGCCGCCATTGATTTGGCGCTTGCGTTGCAAATTTACAAAAAATCAAAGAAATCAAGCCAAAAACATAGAAAAGTATTCTATGATTTGCCAAATTTTAGAATAGATGAGTTTTTAAATGCACTTGATTTTGAGCCTACTCCCACGCAAATGAAGGCGTTTTCGGAGATTTTCGACGATATGACCGGCGCGGAATATATGTCGCGCATAGTATCCGGCGACGTGGGTTCGGGAAAGACGGTCGTCGCGTTTTTTGCCGTTTTTGTTGCCGCTCTTGCAAGAGTTCAGTCGGCAATTATGGCGCCAACGGAGATCTTGGCAAGACAACACGCGGAAAAATTTGCTCGAATCGCAAAGAAACTCGGAATAAACCATGCGTTGCTCACGAGTTCTACTTCAAGCAGTGAAAGAAGCGAAATTCTCGAAGGACTGAAAGACGGCAAAATCGATTGCGTCATAGGCACTCAATCGTTGATAGGCGAGGAAGTACAATTCAAAAAGCTCTGCCTTGCAATAATCGACGAACAGCACAAGTTCGGCGTAAACGATAGGGCAAAACTTGAAAGTAAAGGCGCAAAAGACGTGTTGAGCCTGACGGCAACGCCTATTCCAAGGTCAATGTCGTTGACTTTTTACGACGACGTAAAGATTTCGCATATAGAAAAGCGCGAAAGCGCAAAGACGAACGTGACGACGGTTTTGACCTACGATTTGCAGGAAGCAGTCAACCGCATCGTCAGCGGAGTAAAGAGCGGACGACAAGCGTTTATCGTCTGTCCCGCAATTGAGGACGCAGAAGGTTTCGAGAGTTATTCAATAGAACGCTTCACAAAAGAGTTTTTAAAAGAAATCTGCATTCTAAACCACTCGATTTTGCACGGAAAACTCTCAACCGAAGAAAAAAATCAAGCAATCAACGACTTTTACGAAGGGAAAATCGGGCTGCTCATTGCCACGAGCGTCATAGAAGTCGGCATCGATACCAAAGCGAGCGATATACTCATAGTAAATGCGGACAGATTCGGGCTTGCAAGTCTGCACCAACTGCGTGGGCGCGTCGGCAGAGACGGAAGTCCCGCAAATTGTTATCTGCATTCCGGCAAGTCAACGGAGCAAGCGCTAAAACGTCTTGAAACCATGTGCCGTTCAAACGACGGACAATATCTTGCCGAAGTTGACTTTTCCATGCGAGGAGCAGGCGATTTCTTGGGCACGAAACAGAGCGGTGCGTCGCTCACGCCTATATTCGGGCTCAAAATGAACGCTGACGTGCTGTATTATGCCAAACGATACTCCGAAGAGTATTTGAGTGGCGAGAGTCTCGATTATCTTTTGAGATTGACGCGCGGTTCAAAGCAGAAGATTGACGAGTTTTTGCAGGCGCTCGAGCAGGTGACTCTCAAAAGTTAAGCGTCCAAAGGTTAAAGCTTAATATAGTTAAAAACCGCATTTTGCGGTTTTTCTTAATTTATTTTACGGTTTGTAGCATAAATTCCTCAAGTATTTGACATTTTTTAAAGTCTTGTTATAATAATATATGTGGTGGCACAGTATTCTAGTCAGATTCCACCGCTCGGAGACGGGGTTAAAATATCGTCGAAGGGCATATCGATGAAGTTTCTGGTGATGGCTTCTTTTGCCCAAATTGGGGCTGTTGCTGGAAGTTAAGGATTTTGGGCGGCTTGCAACGGCATGCGAACCCCGACCCAATT
>JAFZMH010000006.1 GCA_017553325.1 Clostridia bacterium | reverse complement strand
TCTTCGTCGTCTTCGTGAGATAAAAACAGAGCGCCCTTTTGTTGCGGATTGAGTAGCAACGTGCGCTCTAAATCAAACAATGCTTTGGTGACAAAATGGCGGATTGTATCTCTTCTCAACTTCTCAGTGAAAGTTGCTTCGGAAGCAGCGGAAACTTCTTGACTGTTGCCAAGCTCTTCGCTGATCTTCTGATACAGATCTTTCAATGCGCCCATATTCTGAAACCCCTACATTAAAATCTTTGATATAATCATTGTAGCATTTGAAGTATTACAAATCTATTACAAATAAAAAGCCGCCCATCGCCAAGGGCGGCAAATATTGTTATAAGCGAGGAATGCGGATCTTTGCGACGGTTCCTTTGTCCGGTTCGCTTGAGATAATAAGTTCTCCTCCGACCATCGTTTGAACTCTGTCCCGCACGTTGTCAATGCCTATGTGTGTGGAATCCATCTGCTTGGTGACGTCAAATCCGACTCCGTTGTCCTCAACGCAAATGACAATATCGTCTCCATCACGTTTTGTCGAAATGCGCACCGTTCCGCCATCTCTGCGCACGGAAACGCCATGTTTAACTGCGTTTTCTGCCAAAATCTGCACGCTCATCGCAGGAAGATCAAATTCTGTTTCTTCAACATCGTACTCAACTTTCAAAGTGTCGCCAAAACGGATTTTTTCAAGTCGGAAATATATCTGCACGTTCTCCAATTCTTTCTTAAATGGAATAAGCGTGTTTTCATTGATTGTTGACAAGGATTCTCTCAAATATTTTGCAAAATCTCCGATTGCCCTCTTAGTCTCGTCCGGGTTGCCGGGAAGCGCCTGAATTGCCGTCAGTGCGTTGTAAATGAAATGTGGGGATACCTGACGTTGCAAAAGTTTTAACTTTTGCTGCGTAAGTTGTTCATCTCTGTCAGCTATCTGTTCACGCATCTGTATTTGCTCTCCAAACATCAAAAACACGATGCTCATAGCAATCATAATATCGTAAAACGCAATCTGTGGGAAAACGAATTGCAAGACCGTTGTCACGACAAGGAACAAGAGGCTTATATAAAATGTCCGTTTGACTAGTTTTGACAATTTTTTTTGGTTGAGGACAAACAATACAGTATCCGCCACCCAAACGAGCCCTTCCACCAAATAAATAATGAAAAATGCAGTGTCTCTTTGATAAACGTTATTCTCGTCCACATGGTACATGAAATGCACGAATATATTTATGACAAGTAGTAGTGTCATTGCGCCCATAACGGAATACACGCAAATGTTGTAAACCTTATATCGCGACTTTGGCTCTCCAAACAAGCCCAAAATAAAACTGTTGACTTCGGCAACCAACCAAAAACCTGCACTAATTTTGACAAACTTCAAAATAAAAACAAGCGTTTTTATGCTCTCGCCTTCTCTTCCTTTAAAAACAAAATAAAGACCGTTGGCAAGTGCGGATATTCCCAGCAGAAGCATAAGAATAACCAAGTGGATTTTCTCTTTGCTACTTCTTTTAGATAAGGCGATTGTCCCGATAATCGTCGCAAACACCAACAGTACTGCCACAAACTCGGTTGCTATGTTTATTGAGCCAAACATATCCATACTACGACACTCTCCTTGCCAAAACCATAATAATACGGGTTACTTTACCGATAAAAACCTCTTCAACTTTTTATCATTGCAGTTAGCAATTAAAATATTAAAAATATTTTAACATATATCGACAATTTTTGCAATAATTTGTTGAATATATGTGCATTAAAACACAAAAAGACATTGTTTTGGCATTGTTACAAAATAAAAGTTATATTTCAAGACGAAAATAAGGCAAAATATGCATAAAATGAATCAAAAATCTTGCATAAAACACCTGTTTTGCATGAAATAAAAGAAAAATCGCAATAAAAACGGGAAAAATTGAACTCCTAAGCGAAACGCCGACGGTTCGATTCCGCCCACGAACGCCATAAGTATAAAACCCGAGCGGCTTGCTCGGGTTTTATTACTGTGTTTTATACTATTTAATAGATACAACCCATTTGTCGTCTTTTATTACGTATTGAAATTCTGTCAATTTAGACGAATTAATTACATTTAACAACTCAAAAAATCTCCTACAGTATCAATTTTTGCAAAATCAGAATAGGCAATCCATTTCACTTTCGCCCCAATAGACGATACTATGCTACCAGAAAACTCAGTAGCTTTAAAAAAACAACATACCGGCCATTGTTTATTGGAAACTGTTTAATACCGGCTAAGTTCATCATTCTTTACACAGCGGAAACAATAGAATCTTGCTTAAAAAACGAAACGAACCAAAACAGCAGGTTAAGGTTCGTTTCGTTTTTATGCTTTAGATTGTCTGTTTTAAATGCTTTTGATTGATTGTGCGAAATGAAACTAGTCCAACAAATCTTTGACTGCAGCAACGATGTGTTGAGTGTTCATGTGGTTTTTGTCGTACTGTTTTTGAGGGTCTCCGCTTTCGCCGAAGCAATCTTGGATGCCCAGTCTCTTTACGGGGACGGGATAACTTTCCGAAAGCGTTTCGCAAACCGCGCTGCCGAGTCCGCCGATAATGGTGTGGTCTTCTACGGTCACGATTTTGCCCGTCTTCTTTGCCAAGTCTATAACCGCCGCTTTGTCCAAAGGTTTTAACGTGTTGATTTCAAGCACTTTGACGTTAATTCCCTCGTTTGCGAGCGTTTCCGCGGCTTGAAGAGCCTTGTAGGTCATAGCGCCGATAGCGATAATACCCGCGTCGTTTCCTCTGTCGCAGATGATTTTGCCTTTGCCTATCTCAAACTTATAACCTTCGTCGTGAATTACGGGCGTAGCGGCTTTTGGGAAACGGATATACAAAGGTCCGTTAAACTTTAGCGCTTCCTCCGCCAACGCGCGCGCGGCTATAACGTCGCTCGGTTCAACTATGGTCATATTCGGGAAAGCGCGCAAAATAGCCATATCCTCGGACGCTATATGCGTCGCTCCGTCTTCGCCTGTCAACAGGCCCGCGTGCGTTGCGATAATCATCACGTTCAAATTCGGATAACAAATAAACGTCCTTATCTGTTCGCACGCTCTCATGCTGGCAAAAACGGCGAATGTGCTGACGACGACCTTTTCACCCGCATTTGCAACGCCTGACGCCGCGGCAAACAAATTTTGCTCCGCAATGCCGAAATTGAAGCATCTATCCGGGTATTTTTTTCCAAAATTCTCCAAACCGCAGCATTTTGTGTCCGCGTTGAGAACGGTAAAATCATATTTGTCCGCCAACTTGATAATCTCTTTGCCAAATTCAAGTCTCGAAATTTCCATAATTATTCACCTCTTATTTCGGCAATCGCTTGCTCCAATTCTTCCGCATTGGGGGCTTTACCGTGCCAAACGGCGTTGTTTTCCATAAACGAAACTCCCTTGCCTTTTATCGTTTCCGCCAAAATTGCAGTGGGCCTGTCGGAGTTTTCCGCTTTTTTAAACGCCTGTTCCAATTCCTCAAAATCGTGCCCGTCGGCTTCGATGACGTTCCAACCAAACGCTTCGAACTTGTCCTTCAAAGGAGAAATGGCTACGATGTCGTCCACCTGTCCGTTGATTTGGAGTTTGTTGTGGTCCACGATCAAGGTCAATTTGTTCAGTTTGTTGTGCGCGGCGCACATTGCCGCCTCCCAAATCGCGCCCTCTTGCAACTCTCCGTCTCCGCAGAGCACGAACACGCGAATATCGTTCTTACCCTGCTTGCGGAACGCCATAGCCATTCCCATCCCGACGGACAAACCGTTACCGAGCGAACCTGAAACCGTTTCCACGCCGGGAGTGCCCGCTTTTGGATGCCCGTGCAAAATTGAGCCGTATTTGCGCAAGCGCATCAATTCGTCTTTTGAAAAATAGCCTTTGTCCGCGCAGATAGCATAGAGCGGAGGGCAACAATGACCTTTTGAAAGCACGAACCTGTCTCTGTCTTCAAAGCGATAGTCTTTGTCCTTGACGTTCATTATATCGTAGTATAACGTCGTCAATATTTCGATTTCGGAAAGAGAACCGCCCGGGTGACCGGAACCGGCTTCGTGTATCATTTTCAGCGTAGTAATTCTCAATTCTTTCGCTTTTTCTTTTAAAAAGTTAAGTTTTTTACTGTCCATTTAACTTTACCTCTTATTTTGCAAATCTGGTTGATCTCTTCGTGACGAAGTCTCTGTCGAAAGTATTCAAAATCAAGTTTTCGCCGTTTTGACCTTCGATTTTCAAAATCGAATATATTCTGTCGATAAGATTCGCCATTTTCTCTCTGTCGTCCGCAACGAGGTGCAATCTCGCAACGCTTTGGTTGAGCGTACCCTCATCCTCAACGGATATGACGTGATTCTCTCCAATCAAAGCGGTGTAATTGATGACGCCGTCAAGTTTTTTGACTTCCTCAATGCCTGCCACTCTCTTGATATTGCCGAGTTTTGAGAATACCAAAAGGTTGATCGCAACCTTCCCTTTGAGGCGCGGATCTTCGAGCGCCGTGACGTCTTCATCCGACATCTTCCCCGTCAATGCGAAACGAATCAACATTTCCTCAACGTCGACCTTGTTTACATAACCGGTAATAATGCCTTGTTGCGCTCCGCAAAGTCTGTAGCCGCATTCCCAGAAATAGAAACCGTCGCGGTTTACGGCGCCCTCGATAAAGATAGTCCCGTTCTTTAAACCGATTTCGGAGAACATCCTCTTTACCTTTTCATCCATCTCCTTCAAATATCTGTCGAGATACTCGGACGGATAAAGCAAAACCGTGCTCAATCTACGATTGTTCGGGAAGGAATACATATATCTGTCAACTATGCCCGACAGTGCCGCTTTGCCGTCCTGTAAGGTATAATAGACCGTGAATATATCATAGTCCTTCTCGTTCATATACTGCTCCACCAAATAGCGTTTGCTGGCGGATACCGCCTTTGCCTTGACGATTGCCGTCGGAAGTTCTTTCGCGCTCTTGCAAATAGTGATTCCCTTTCCGCTATAGCTGTCGACAGGTTTTACGATAACCGGGAAATCGACCTTCTTCAACTCCTCTTCGGTGGGGACTTCCGAAACCGAATACGCTTTTACGCTGGGTACGCCGTGCTTTTCGCAAGTTGCCTTGAAGCTCTCTTTGTTCGTCAGCATATTGACTTGTTCCGCCGTTGCATAAAACGGATAGCCCATAGCCTTGCACAGTCTCTCGGTGAAATTGAGATTCAATTCCGAATAACCCGTGAAGACGCCGTCAATGTTTTCTTTTTGACAAATACCCACGAGCTTGTCCGTGTCCGCGGTGCTTACGAGATAAGACTTGTCCGCAATTTTCTTTGCGGGAGAATCTTCAAAATAGTCCGTGACAACGGTGTATATTCCAAGTTCTTTTGCTCTTCTTACAGCATTGCAAATATTGCCGTTTGCTCCTATGACGAGCAATCTTTTCCCTTCTAAACTCAAAACGATCCTCCTATTTTTGGACGTATTCAAGAACCTTTTCGATAACGAGGTTGACGTCCGCTTCGGTTAAACGCATATGCAAAGGCAACGACAAGACGTGGTCGCTGACATACGTCGCCTTGGGACACGTGCCCTTTGCATAATCGTACATACGATATTGAGTGTTTTCGATATAGTGCACGCCGGGGTAAATGTCGTTTTCATTCAAAAACGCCAACAACCCGTCTCTGTCGTCAACAATAATCTGGAACAAGTGCTGAGAATTCAAGCATCCTTCCGGAATCGGCACGGTTTTGATTTTGTCGCATTTTGCGAAGCCGGCTCTGTATTGCGCGGCGATTTTACGGCGATATTCGTTGTCCTCTTCGAGATGTCTGAGTTGCACGAGTCCTATTGCCGCCATGATTGAATTGCCGTGATACTTGTTGCCGATATATTCGACGTCATATTTCCACTTGTAATTACCGCCTGCGGAAGTACGAGCATACGTGTCTTTGTTTATGCCGAGCCAAGCCTTGACTCTGGCTTCTTTGTCAAGTTTTTCATCTGCGAAGCAGATCATACCGCTGTCTGCTGTAGGCAAGTTTTTGACCGCTTGGAACGAGTATACCGCGACGTCTGCGTCCAACCCCGGGAATTTGCCGTTCAATCTTGTGCCGGACATATGCGCCGCGTCCAAAATGAGTTTCAAACCGTTGTCCTTGCAGATCTTTTTGATTTCTTCATATCTTCCGGTGTTTCCGCCCAAACCTACGAAGATGATTGCTTTCGTCTTTTTGGTGATCATCTTTTTCACGGATTCCGGGTCCAAGCACAAGTACTCGTCGACGTCTGCGAAAACCGGTTTCAAACCTGCAAGCGCTATTGCGTGGTTGGTGCTGATGAAAGTGAGCGGAGTGGTGATAACTTCATCGTTATCCGCCCAATTATTGTTTTCTTTCAAAATATCAAACGCCAAATTCAACCCTGCGGTTGCGGAGTTCAAAAAATATGCGTTCTTGTGTCCCGTATACTTTTTCCATTCCTCTTCAAACGCCAGCGTTTTAAACCCCATTCCGGGCCAACCCTTTTCAAGACACTCGCGTATCTCGCTCAAACATGCCTCCACATCGAAAGTAGGCACGAACAATTGTATTGCCATTTTTATATCCTCCAGTTTTTATTTCTTTGCGTTTCCACTCAAAATGTTTTTGTGCATTTCTTTGTGTTTGTTGTTTTCTTTGATAAATACTCTTGCCGCCGACTTAAACGCCTTGCCCGTCCATTTGAACAGCACTCTCACAAAGCCGATGGCGTCCACCGCTCTCTTGAACTTGTCGTGCGCTTTTAGCATGAGCAGTTTAACGTAGAGCCTTTTATTATTGCTCATATTGTAAATTCTTATTACGTGTCCCAAACTGCTCTTGGACGGATTTCTCATGAAATAATGCAAAGCATATATCCATTGCTGCTCTTTCGGCCACGTCAAATCGATATTCACACCCTTTAACTGATACGCGAATTTACCCAAATCGCACATCCATTTGTATATCATCGTATAAGGATGCGCCTTTCTGTTTACTGCGGTGAAATTCGTCGGAGAATTCAACTCGATTCTTCTCACGGATATGCATTCCTGCATACAACGGATTCTGCCCTGCATAACCAAATACAAAGCGGTCTTCCTGTCGCCTGCGATATCTGCGGACTCATATATCTCTCTTTCTTTGTCGTCCATATCGTAATAGACGTTGCGATAAAGCAATGCGCCCGTATGCGATGGCAACAACCATTTTTCAAAATGTTGCAGGGTGTATTCCGGATCAAAAGAATAAATAGTCTTTATATCGCCGTATGGGAAATCGCAATCGTTGCCCTCTTCGTCGACGGTTTTAATCTTGCCGGTCACCGCAATATAGTCTCTGTGGGTTTCCAAGAAATCAACTTGTTTTTGCAATTTATCGGTGGTCAACCAATAGTCGTCGCCTTCGAGGTGCGTCCTGTAAATACCGTTGCATATCTTTCTGAGCATCGCGGATTGCGCCTTTAAACCAACGTTTTTGCTCTGCAAAATCAAGCGGATTTTTCTCGGATATCTTTTTGCGTAGTCAATGACGATTTCTCTCGTTCTATCCGTGCTGCAATCGTCCGCTATGACGATTTCATAATCAAAGTTGACCTTTTGAGCAAGAATACTTTCTATTGCCTGCGCGACGTAATCTTCTTGGTTGTAAACGGTCATACCGATACTGACCATCGGTCTCCTCTCGGCTTGACCTTTGAGTCTATTCGCTCTCTTGGCTTTGTTTGCGGGGGGGGTTCTGAAATCAAGTTCTTTCGTCTTTTCAGCAACCGCCACGCCGCTCTCCTGAACAGCCTTTTTGCCTTTTTTAGGTTTGAACTGAACCCTGAGTCTCTCTTTCCAATAGCGATATAAAGGTTTGTTGGGAGACGTGTTAAAGAGCTTTCTGATATCCTTTTTCAACAAATCGTTGCCGGTCAAAAAATACTCTCGGCAAACAGCCACCCACACGCGCAATTTTGCCGCTTGGAAATTCAATTTGACGTCGTAAATCTTGTGGGAAAGTTTTTCCGCTTCGATAATCGCTTTGTTGACCGCCGAATACGGCTTGTTGCCTCTCGAATAAATCTCTTGCGGCTCGTTCCCGACGCATCTGTGCTTATAAGTCACTTTCGGCAAAACTTTTATGCGTCCGGAAACCAACAAATGCATATAAAATCTCTTGTCAAAAGGTATCGACGATTTAACGCCGGATTCAAAAAATTCTTTTTTGCGCTCTATGGCTCGACGACGATAAATAAGTGAATTCAAAAACGACGGGGATTGCCAAAGGGACAAATTCCTCAGCATATATTCCGTTCCCGAACAATACTTTTCGCTCGTCAAACTCGTCGCGGTCGGTTTGCCGAATATATCGACAAACTGCGCTCTGCCGCATATGGCGGAATAATTTTGATTCTTCTTCAAAAACGCAACCGCATAAGCGCACAACGTCTTATCAGGGAGAAAATCGTTGCCGTTGAGCGTCAATAAATATGCGCCCCTGCTGTGCTCGTACAAGTATTTATGCAGTGCTTCATAACCGCATTTTTCTTTCAAATAGTGCACGGTTGCAACGCAATGATGCTCCTCTAAAAAACTCTTGATAAAGTTTTGCGTTTGATCGATGGACGCATTGTCGACGATTACTATTTCGTAGGGGAACTTTATGCGCTGCGCAAGAACGCTCATCAGCGTAGTATTAAGGAAACGAGCACTGTTGTCCGTTATTATACCGATAGTCAAAACAGGGGGTCTTTGAGCTTGATTTAACCCTTGTTCTACCTTTTTCTTTCTATTCTTTTTTCTAGACATTATGCCCTCTCCTTACGCATACTGGCAAAATATTTCTTCTTTATAACGAACAACTTGATTTTTCTCGCCAACTTTATCGCAAACCAAACGGGCAACGCGACAACGTATCCGAGCTTGTTCGTATCACTTGCTAATATGTCTTTCGGTCTCACGGCTTGATTTTTGCACTTGCGTCTTCTGAAACAAGCCACTATAGAACTGAAAAACAAACTGTGTTTATATGGGCGGAAATTCACGGAAAATTCAAAATTGTTTTTGGTGTATTCCTCCAATTTTTTCGTGTATTCCCACTCTTCGCAGAAGGAAGATTTACTGTTTACGAATTTTTGGAAAGTGATGCCTTGCGTATCTTTCGCAAACGAGAAGGAATAGCACGACATCCTTTCTTTCATTCGATAGAACTTCCCGTAAGGCAAACAAAGCAAAACGGTCGTTCTGTCCCCAATATATTTGCTCGCGGTATATATGAGCGAAAAGTCCTTTTCTTTGTCGAGATAGATATTTCTTCTGACTATCGAACAGGACTGTCCCGGCAGATACACGCCCTTGAAATCTTTGTAAGAATAATCTCTTTTCAAAGAAATCCAAGTCGGGTTGTTTTTGTAATACACCTTGCCGTATTCATTTACGAAATTGACGTCGTGCGAGCAACCGACGTATTCGGGATGGTTTTCCAAAAAATCAACCTGCTTTTGCAGTTTATTTTCGTCGCACCAGAAGTCGTCGCCCTCGCAAAAAGCGATATACTTCCCTGTCGTTTTCATCAGCAAATCGTATGCGTTTTTCGTCACCCCGACGTTTTCAGGCTGTACGAAAACCTTGACGTTGTCATATCTTTTGGCATAGTAGTCCAACACTTCAACCGTCCCGTCGGTGGACGCGTCGTCCCCTATCAAAATCTCGAAATCATACGAGCATTTTTGGGCGAGAATGCTGTCCAGCGTGCGAGCCACGGTGTCTTTTTGGTTGTAGGTCAAGACTACTACGCTAACAAACGGTTGTTCCATATATCAAAAATCAACGTCGCTCAACGCCAACGATGGGGCGTTTTTATCCTTGTCGGAAAGAATAGGCGCACCCACTCCCCAATCAACACCGATTTCTTTATCGTTCCAAAGAATCGACCTGTCGCACTCTTTTGAATAGTACTTGTCAACCTTGTATTGCAATTCGCAGTTGTCTGTCAACGTGACGAAACCGTGACCGAAACCGTGCGGAATAAAAACTTGTCTTTTGTTTTCTTTCGAAAGTTCAACCGCAATCCATTTTTTGTAGGTCGGAGAATTCTTTCTCAAATCGACGATGACGTCTTTTATCGTTCCGTCCGTGCAACGCACCAATTTTGCTTGGGACATAGGGTTCTTTTGAAAGTGTATTCCTCTCACCGTTCCCTTCATAGCGGAATAACTGTGATTGTCCTGAACAAACGTAACGTCTATTCCGCATTGTCTGTAAGTTTGCTCGTTATACGATTCAAAAAACCAACCTCTGTTGTCGCCGAAGACGCTCGGTTCCAAAATCAATACGCCTTCCAATTCCGTCTTGATTACGTTCATTTGTTTAACGCTCCATACATCTTGTTGAAATAATTTACGTATTCGCCGCTGATAATCTCTTGCCACCAATTCTCGTGGGTAAGATACCAATCGACAGTCGCCTTTATGCCCTGTTCGAACGTCGTGTTCGGGACCCAGCCGAGATCTCTTTTGATTTTCGACGCGTTTATAGCATAGCGAAGGTCGTGACCTTTTCTGTCCGTCACGTGTTCAATCAAACTCTCCGGCTTGCCGAGAAGTTTGAGCACCGTCTTTACTATTTCTATATTCGTTCTTTCGTTGTTTCCGCCGATATTGTAAACTTCACCCGACTTCGCTTGTCTGATTATAAGGTCTATTGCCGAACAATGGTCCTCGACAAACAACCAATCGCGCACGTTCAAGCCCTCGCCGTAAACGGGAACGGACTTGTTTGCAAGAGCGCGAGTGATAACGAGCGGAATGAGTTTTTCCGGGAAATGATACGGGCCGTAGTTGTTCGAGCAACGAGAGAGCGTCACGTTCATCCCGTAAGTTCTATGATACGCCAGCGTCAAAAGATCCGCCGCCGCCTTGCTTGCGGAATACGGAGAAGACGTGCGAATCGGGTTCGTTTCTTCAAACAAAAGGTCGGGACGATCAAGCGGCAAATCGCCGTATACTTCGTCCGTGGAGACCTGATGGTATCTCTTTACTCCATACGCTCTCGACGCGTCCAGTAAATTCTGCACGCCCATAACGTTCGTGTTTAAAAACAGCGCCGGGTTTTCAATCGATCTGTCGACGTGGCTTTCCGCCGCGAAATTGACAACGATGTCAAACTTTTCTTTTTCAAAAAGATCAAAAACGCCTTTTCTGTCCGTAATATCGCCCTTGACAAAACGGAACTTGGGGTTTTTCAACGCTTCTTGAAGCGTCGAAAGATTGCCGGCGTAAGTCAATGCGTCCAAACAAACGACTTCGTCGTCGGCATGATGATTCAAAACGTAATAAACAAAGTTGGAGCCGATAAAACCAGCTCCACCAGTCACACAAATTTTCACAAAGATATTCCTCCCATTTGCGCGATGTCCAAAATATATTTACCGTATTCGGTATCTGCGATTTCTTTGCCTCTTTCTATAAACTCTTCCGTCGAGATAAAGCCGTTTCTCCAAGCGATTTCTTCGATGCAAGCGATATACCAACCTTGTCTGCTCTGAATAGATTCGACGTATTGAGCTGTTTTGAGCATTCCTCTCGGCGTGCCCGTATCCATCCAAACCAAGCCTCTGCCCATTTGAATGACTTTGAGTTCGGACATTTCAAGATATTTTTTGTTGACGTCCGTAATCTCCAATTCGCCCCTCGGCGATTTTCCTATGGACTTTGCGATCTCGATGACTTTGTTGTCGTAGAAATAGAGCCCCGGGATTATGAAGTTCGATTTTGGATTTTCGGGTTTTTCCTCGATGGAAATAACGTTGTTGTCCTTGTCGAATTCCACGACGCCGAACTGCCTCGGGTCTTTCACCAAATACCCGAAAATCGTTGCGGTTTTAGATTCCATAGCGGCTTTCAAAAGTCCGCCGAAAGATTGTCCGTGGAAGAAGTTGTCCCCCAAAACCAGACACACGTCGTCCTTGCCGATAAATTCTTCTCCGAGAATAAACGCTTCCGCCAATCCGCGCGGCTTTTCTTGTTCGATATAAGAAAAATGAACGCCCAAACGAGAACCGTCGCCAAGCAAGCTCTCATATTGCGGCAACGCTTCCGGCGTTGAGATGATGAGAATATCTCTTATTCCCGCCAACAACAAGACGGAGAGCGGATAATAAATCATCGGTTTGTCGTAAATCGGCAACAACTGTTTGGATACGCTCTTTGTAATCGGGTACAAACGAGTGCCCTTTCCACCTGCTAAAATAATGCCCTTCCTCATTTTTTTGTCCTCTCGATTTTTATGCCTGCCATTTTTTCATAAACTTTCACTACCGCGTTAAAATCTTCCAGCGGATCGCTTTGGCTGGCTGCAATTTGGAACATTTGTTTCGCCACCGCGCCCAAGAACATCGGCGATTTCTTTTCAAAAGCCAACTGCGAACATATCGTCATGTCCTTGTTTATGATTTCAATCGTGCCGCGCTTGTCGAAATCTCTGTCCATAACTTTTTCACCGCGGTTCTCAAAGATTCTGCTCGTCCCCGCGCTGTTTGTAATCGTATCGTAAATAATTTCGGGGTCCAAACCTGATTTAACCCCCAAAGTAAACGCTTCCGACATGGCAACCGAGTTGATGCCGACCAAGAGTTGAACGAGCGCTTTTAGCGCTTCAGCCTGTCCCACCGTGTCGCCTGCGTCCACTATCTTCTTGCTGTACGTCGAAATTATCGGTCTGAAAAGTTCCTTGTCTTCCTTTCCTCCGCTTATCATCGTCGTGAGCGTAGCGTCGATTGCGCCTTTAACGCCGCCGGTGACCGGACCGTCTATCAACGCAACTCCTTGAGCGGAGCATTCGTCTCTAAGCGATTCGACCTCAAACGGAGCGACTGTCGCGCCGACAAGAATAGCGAGGTTTTTGTTCTTTGCGGAAAGAATTTGATTTACGCAATCTTTGCACTGCGCAAACGTGTTCACAAACAAAATAATTGCGTCTGATTGTTCAGCCACATCTTTAACGCTTGGAACGAAAACGCCACCGTCGTTCGTCGCCTTGTCAATAACCTCTTGTCTGCGAGCAAAGAAAACTACGTCAAAATTTTCAACAACGTGTTGGAATATCGGATAACCTATAGCGCCGATTCCTATAAAGCCAACTTTCATACAGTTTCTCCTGCATTTATCATTAGAATAAGATACTAGTATTTTAATTTTAGTATACTCATTAGCAATAATATTATCATAATACGAATAAATCGGTCAAGTAAAAACAGTATTAAGTGCTCCCGTTTTCAAAACCTGGATTTAACAAAAAATCCATCCCGCGTGGCAAATCGTCCAGTTTAACCGTTTAGATGTTCGGTTTTTAACGCGAATACAAGTCAAATCCTTGTCAAACTATTGCAAATACTTATGAAAACTTAATATTTTACACAATTTTGTTGTTTTCCCTCCAGCGTTGTCATCCTCTTTTATTGCGCAGTATACTTGCATACGCAACACGGGCGTGTTATAATCAAACGTGCGAGGAATTATGGAATACAGGGTTTTTGATGAAACGATAGTCGTGCGTCTTGACAAAGGCGACAAAATTGCAAAGTGTTTGCTTGAGGTGGCAAAGGCGGAAAACGTTGCGCTCGCTTCCGTGTCCGGCATAGGCGCGGTGGACGATTTCGAGGTGGGAATTTTTGACCTCGACAAATCGGAATACCACCATATCCACTATGTCGGCAATCACGAGATAAACGCATTAACCGGCAATCTAACCACTCAAAATGGCAAGCCGTACCTACACGTACACATCACCTGCACAGGACGCGACGGCAAGGTTGTGGGCGGACATCTCTTTGACGGCACTATCTCCCTGACCGCAGAAATTTTCCTGCACAAAGTCGAAGGCTCAGCCGAGCGCAGGTTCTCCCCAAACCTCAATATAAACACAATCTCTTTCCCACAATAATAATCTCGCAACCTTTTGTCTATAAACACAAAAGCAACCGCCAAAGGTTGCTTTTTTTACACTGCAAAAACGCACAATAATAGCGAAAATAATATAATCGTTTGACAATACGCCGCCGCTATGCTATCATAATCAAGCAATTTGAAAATCTTTTCAAACTTCGGCGTGGAGAAGTACCCAAGAGGCCGAAGGGGCTCCCCTGCTAAGGGAGTAGTACGAGAGAATCGTAGCCAGGGTTCAAATCCCTGCTTCTCCGCCATTCAAGGTCACTTTTGAACACTCATCTCAATATGGGTGTTCAAAAGGATCCACAGCTTTCCCGCCACCAACCCTACCTTTGGTAGGGTTTTTCTTTTCGCAGGTCTTTTGCACAATTCCCGTGCGGCACTCCGCGCCAAAATCCTGCCCCGTAAAATTATACCACTCCTACCATAATCCGATCCATATATATTGCACACTTGTTTTACATTATCTCTATCATGAAATCTAGTGCCGCATAGTATTATGTTCTTATCTTATCACAATTTTTCTATAATATTTTAATGCTTGTCGGCAAAAACTACTAGTGCCTTTTTTATTTTATTTTTCACAGTCTCGTCCACCATTGCTCTATTTACAATATTGATAGCCCTGTTAAAATCATGGTTGATGTAATAATTAAAAATGCATTCCCTCCTTAATAGTAGTGGCACAAAACTGTTATCTTTGTCTATTAAATCTTTTAACTTATGCAATGTTTTTTCCATTTCATCTATATTCCCCATTTCAGTATAAATATCAAACAGATCTCTATAATAATAAATCTTATTACTAAAAATGTTCTCATTTTCCAACATTATCCTTAATGCAGCATTATAATCATGCAGTCTATACAAATTGTAATATGCTTTCATGCAAGGGTAAAACTCTTTTGATGTCGTTGGTAACTTATCAATTTCTTGTGCTTTATTGAGCAACTCTTTAACCATATCTATGTCATCTGGTTTTTGTCTTATCAAGCACTTAAAATATTGGAAAATATTGAAAATATTGTCCGGAAAACGATTATAATTTATACGAGACAATTCGATAGCTTCATCATATTCCTCCAAAGCTATATAAGTTTCAACTAATTCTCTTCGAGCACGGTCATAAGATGATTTCTCGTCAAGACATGAAACAAATTGTTCTTCTGCTTGTTTAAATTGCCCTAATAATTTATAATAGAATCCTCTAATAAAATCTGCTTGGAATTTTTCCAATATATATCCAGTTTCGTTTTTAGTCCTTATTATTTCAAATATTTTATCATCTTTTTTTCTTGCCAATGCCATAGCATAATAAAAATAAAAAGTTTGTTTAATTGATTGATCCCATATCTCAACATTTGCTATACACTGCTCGCAAATATTAATAACCTTATCGTATCCTTGATCATTATATAACCTAACTATAGATTTAAGAATTATAGAAGGGTATATGTATCTGTAACTCTTAATATATGGGTTTTCTTTTACTAATTCTCCCAAATTCTTTGATATCTGGGAATAACAATAAGCGTCTAGATGCCCTGCTTTTAAATCATTTTTAAACTCGTCAAATTCTTTTTTTAAAAAGGCTTTGATATTATCAGGCATCTCAATTCTCATTCTTTCAATATAATCCGCTACAGAATGTGATGTTGTCAATAAGTCATTATTGAGCCCAGTTCTGCGACACATACAAAATTTAATCAAAAACCCATAATAGTTCTGATAATCAGGATCCAATTTGTTTATCTCTATGATTTCGGCAATTGGGATATTAGAATAACTAGAGATAAATGAAAGATATGACAAAAACTTATCTTTCTGTTCTTCGTTTAAACTTAAAATACTTAAATATTTATCAAGTATTCTACTTGTGCTTTTAGAAATAAATTCCGTTATTTCGTGCGATTTCTTCCTAACCTCCGCCATGCTTTCTGATTGTATTCTTTGGATACAATATATTATTTGCAATGGATGACCTGTCAAAATATTCTTAAAAAACTGAACATCACTTCTATCCAAATCAACGCCATTATCTTTAGACAATTTGTCCAATAATTTCAATTTGTTTGTATCATTAAGCTCTGCAATTTCGCCCACATAATACTCATTTTTTGTTACTTTATGAACCCGTTGATTAGATACTATACCAAATGTTAGCTCAGGCCTTAATCCTTTGGTTGCTTGATTCAACCATTGTACTATCTTACCGTTTTGTATTAAAACATCGGCATCCCTAAATATAATAAACTCCCGACTATTTTGCACCTGCATTAAACACCTTGTTAATTCACTAATTTTCTCATCAAATTTTAATCCGTTAACATATTCTATTATATTGTCATTATATTCCCCAAAACCATTATCAAATAATTTTGATATAACATCATCAATAGAATCATTTCTTTCAATATTTATAACTATTGGTTCATAATAGTCCCCAAATGTGAGGGGGACTTTAATACATTGTCTAATAAATGACTCACGGCCAATACCTTCAATACCACAAGCGATTATTCCTATATATGATTCATTGGACATATAATAATTGTCATCAAATCTTTTAATTGCCTCTTCCTGCCCTATATATGTTTTATAATTTGAATTAAAAGAATCTGCGTTTACTAACGCCAATCTATTTTTTATTTTTCTATACGCTAATTGTGGACTTCCAATATAACGCAAATTATATGATTCAAATCCAGTTTTAAGCCATTTAGGTATTCTTTCATCTTTATAACTAAGTTGTGGATCTATAATTATTGGATAACACTGTTTTATTTTTTCTTTTTGTATTAAATCATATGCAATATTTAACTCTTTTTTAACCCATTCGCTTTCAAGTGCATTATTGGACAAAAAAATAACAAATAGATCCGAATTATTAAGACTTTCCAAAACTGCGCTAAAAGTCCTCATTCCGCATTCAAAAGAATACTTATCATAAAATGCCGTGTCTTTGCCAAATTTATTTGCTATATATTCGACATACGACTTATCTTTGCTACTGTGCGATAAAAAAACTCTGCTCATTAGAACTCCTTCAATCAATAATCATTTTGCGTTTTATCATTTATTGATTTATTCAATAATAATTAAGGAAAATTATTCGTTCTTTCCCCCCTATTCATATAATAGTTGCAAAAAGCGGGACAAAAAGTGACAAGGTTCGACAAATAATAAAAAATTTGGGGATAAAAAAAGAAGCGAAAACTCTCGCTTCTTTTGCAAAAACAAAAGTCGTTAAAGATTATTTTGCGGAAACAATATCGTTGAGCAGTTCTATGAATCCACTGTTTTCGTCAAGCGCTATGAGATCTGCCTCGATATAAATGATTTCCTGCCCAGATACGATCGCTCCTATGACTTTGAAGAAATATATTTCGTCCTCTACTGTAAAAGACTCGAAATAGTCTATGGTTTTCCCCGCGACAACGCCTTGTTTGTTATAATTCGGCTTATCTATAAATTCTTTATACTGCGGGTCTGACGAAATTTGGAAGTCTACAACGGAAACTTCATCATCGTGAACGTACTCGATGTAATAAAACACAAAATTATTGCTTTTATTATCAAAATATTTATCTATTTTTGCATACGGTTTTTCGGAAAATTCAATCGTCGTCATTTCATTATTCAAAGTATCAAGTGAAATACTTGTTGAATACATATCTTCCAAATTCAGTTGGTATTGACGCTCTTGATTATTCGCACTAACCGGTTTAATCAAAAACACGCACAACAAAACCACGACGGCGGCGATAACCGTTGAGGCGAGCGGTACTAAAATCGAAATGATTCTTTTGCGATTCTTTCCACTCTTTGCGTTCTCGCGCTGTTTTGCTTTCAATTCGTTCAAAAACTCTTGGTTTTCACACGTCTCCAATTGTCTTTCCGCATATTTTTTCAGTTTTCTATTCATCGTTTCTCCTTTTAGGTCACAAGCAAAGAATACGCGTTGTCTATTTGGGTGTTATAGTTTATATTGAAGAAGCCTCTTACTTTCAATGACACACCCGACGCTACCGCTATATAATAGTCGACTCTCGTGTTTCCGCCTGTCAAAGTGTACGTGACTTCTTTATAACCGAACCCTGCCATAACGTGGTCTCCGGTTGCCACAATATAGTCTATATAATCATTCCCGCTATTTTGTTGTATTGTTCCAACGGTACAGTTCTGCAAGAACAATGCGATAGGTTCACCGTTGACGATTTGTTGTTTCGCCGCATTATAGTTGAAAGAGCCGCCGCTCATCAGAGAGGTAAAACTGGCGGTATATCCCTGCCTTGTGCAATACGTGCTTATTCCGGACATAAACTGCGACGCTGTCGTGCCTGACGGACTTGTCCCCATGTCGGTATACAGTTGCAAAATCACACTGTCAGTTGTCGAACTGCTGTTTTTATACAAATAAGAACTGCCAACGGTTGAACCTGGAGTATAATTTGCGATTAAATTTGTCTTGTATCTGTCCCAATACATCACAAGATTGCCACCGGCAATCGGAGCGCATCCCGCCGTAAGGTTGTTATAATACAATCCGGGGTGACGAGCCGCCATGTTATAATTGGTTTCGGATCTGTTGGTATAGTACACGTATTCGGTTGAAGAACTCCAAGATCCGCCGCGAGAAAGCGCAATTTCCCTTAAACTTTCGAGCGTCGTTGCGGGTACGGCAGTTTCGCTGCCCAAAAATCGAAACTCATCTTCGTCGAAACCGAGATACGTCATTGTTGAGACGTAGATTCGCTTTGCCGTTCCGGATATGCTTGCATACGGATTGACAGAGTCAAAAAACAGCTCCGTCACATCGAATTGCCCGTTTGTGTTGACTACAATCGCATAACCGTTTTCGCCATTTACACAGAAATCATACACGCAACCGAGAGGTTCATGATCCATGTCGAAAACTGTTTCTTTTGTTGCCGAAATCGTCAACGATTCAACGTCGTTCTCATAGAGTTCAGCAATGTTTTCAAGAAAAACTTGATCGCATTCGTCCCCCGTGAGTTCCGCCGCATACGCTACGTCGCCGAACGGCAGCACAAGCATAATGCAAGCCACTATAACAATAATTGTTGCCAAACTGATTGCTTTTTTCATAATGAAACTCCTTTCTTTGGTTTTTCATAAGGTAGTTGCATTATCATTTGAAAAAAGTGACACGCTGACAAATATTTTTCAATTTTTTCATCAATCTATTGTGTCTTTGCTTTACAGCGTCATACTTCAAGCCCAAAACATCGGCGATTTCTTTGAGAGTATACCCTTCCCAGTAATACATATCCACAATCTTGCATTCGATTTCATCCAACCGGTTGATGCTGTCATACAACTCCCCGTAAACTTCTTCTTTGAGGATTTCATCGTGCATATCTTCGTTCATTTCTTGGCTCTTTTTTGCAAACGCCTCGTCGGTCATATAAACGTATCTCGAGTCATATCGCAATTTCCGTTTTGCAATACTCTCACAATTCAAAAACACCCAAGCGGTTGGATATTTTATGTATTCCGCCGTCTCGGTTTCAAGCAATTTTTTGAAAAAGTCCTGGGCAACGTCCTCCGCAAACGGCTTACCGCACTTCTTCCCGATGTGATAAACTATTTTCGGATAGTAAAACTTGAAAATCCTTTCGAGAGCACGGGCGTTCGTCCGTATAGATTTCAACAACAGATTAAATTCTAATGCGTTCAAACGCCTGTCCTCCTTTGTGTATTTTTTCTAATTCTACCAAACAACCTTAAATATGTAAATCATTTAACATTTATTTGTTTTCGAAGTCTTTCGGACGCGGTTGTTATATCCTACGCGCTTTTGCGTCCGCGCCGCTTTAAACGGTGCGCGGTGCCAATAAAAACGACGGCCGTCCGATTTGACGACCATCAAAAAGTGCTATCGCCAAAGTTCATTCAAAAACACTCAATAAAGATAGTTTTACCGCTCTATTCCGTGCGGAGGGCAACGACGGGATCTTTCTTGGCGGCGATGGCGGAGGGGATGAGACCGCTCACGACGGTGGTCAAGAAGGAGAAGCAGACAAGGACGAGGGATTGCCACCACGACGGGCTCAAAAGTTCCTTGATCCCAAGCGTATTGTGGATGATTACGTTTGCGGGGAATTTGAGAATAAACCCGATTAGAACTCCGAAAACACCGGACGCGACGCCGATTAGGAAGGTCTCTGCGAGGAAGAGCCCTGCGATGTTTCCCTTGCCTGCTCCGAGTGCGCGAAGGACGCCGATTTCCTTGGTTCTGTCCTGCACGGATATGTATAGAATTATTGCGACGAGCAACATCGCGACGACAACCGCGAGTATAGCGACGGCAATGAGGACGTAAGTTATCGTATTTATCATCTGTTTCATAGACGCGGAGATTTCGGAAAGTTCATCCGTGTAGGTGACGGTATAATCGATTGTGGAGTCGTTGAGTTCGGGGGTTGATTTGACGTATTCGTTGTAGTCGTTTATGAGTTTTACTATATTGTTCTTGTTATTTATCGACGAGGGATAGAAATAGAACGCTTTGGGGGTTTTGAGGTCGGTGAGTTGGAGGTCCTTCGTCCATTGGGAGTAGTCCTGCTTGGACATATACGCCTCGTCCCCCGACATTACGCTTTTGACGCCCATGGCTGCTCTTGCCAAAATCATTTTCTCCTGCATCGTCAAATCTTCGACCTCAAGCTCCTCTTCCTCCATACGTTCGCCGATTTCGAGCGCCTGATTGTAATAGTCCTCGTAAATTGCATATTCCGCCGCCTGTTTTTGCACGATATCGGCGGACGCCGTCGTGCTGATGACGTATTCGGCTAGCGCCTGCGTATAGCCTATCGTGCCGCCGATACAACCTGCGCCCAACCCCTCTTTGAGCCTGACGATTGCGGACACGTGGAGCGGAACGCCAACCTCCGCGACAAATCTCGAAGAATATGTAAAGTCGTAAAGTTCGGTATCCTCGTTGTATACGTAGTATTCGGTTGGAATCATAAGCATATATTCTTCGGTCAAAAACTCTTCGAAATCATATTCCAACTTGACTTTGTCGGTATTGCCGTTCAAAAACGCCATAATGAAGCCTGCGACGCTGATTTTGTCGAGGAACAGAAGCGTATAATCGGAAATTTGATTGTATTCGTCGACCACCACGACGAGCCCGTTGCGTCCCTCCTCCGTAGTGTAGTCCGGCCAACTGCCTGCGAGCAGGTCGTATTGCGAGGACAAGACGTCCACGTCGTCCACCATCATTGACCAACCGCTCAACGTGTCCACCAGCGTCCTGATTTGGGTTTTGGTGTTTTCATCGAGACCTCCCGCCATTTCGCCGACGCCGCTCATAACTATATCGGAGAGCGGGTTAATCTTTTTATAACCTGCGGCGCCTTTATGATAGACGTGCAGGTTGAGCCCGTAGTCCTTGCGTATCGTGCCCCAAGATTCGTCGTAATGTTCGTCGAGGTAGTCCGAAAACTTTGAGATGTCGTTGTCGATTTTAAACTTGTATTGCGCGGACTCAAAATCGTCTATGACGGACAATATCACCTTTTTGACGTAGATGATTTCCTCTTCGGTATACTTTTCTCTTAGATTGTTCTCCTCGGCAAAAACCTCGAAAGCCGCGCTCAAATCGACGCTTCCGGCGTGCAATTCCCCGCTGTCGACGGCGCTTTGTACCATCTCAAGCAAGTCGTTCGTGGAACTGCGCGCCTCGATTGGATATTTTGAAAGAGAGTCCGTCTCGTACTTTTCGATATAACTTGAAAACCCCGTGTTCATCGCGAGAATCAAGAATATGCAGATGATGCCTATGCTCCCTGCGATGACCGTGAGAATTGTGCGTCCCTTTTTGTGGATAAGGTTGTAAAAACTCTGTTTTATAGCCGAGCCGAAACTCATGCTCGCATGTTTCTTTTTGATGACTTTCGGTTGCTCGTTTATAGGCTCTTGGGCGGTGGCTATCGCCTCTTCTTGCTCCTTTGGAGCAAGTTCTTCATTTTCGCTCGTTTCACGCGTCTCGTCACTCGTGATAAGTCCGTCTTTCATCGTGATGATGCGGTCCGCGTATTTTTCGGCGAGTTCGCCGTTGTGCGTGACCATAACGACGAGCTTCGTGCGCGAAATCTCTTTGAGCAAATCCATAATCACGATGGACGTCTCGCTGTCGATTGCGCCCGTAGGTTCGTCCGCGAGAATGATTTCGGGGTCGTTTACGAGCGCACGCGCGATTGCCACGCGTTGGCACTGTCCGCCCGAGAGTTGATTCGGGCGTTTGCCCATTTCGTTTTCAAGTCCCACACGTTTCAAAATCTCGACTGCTCTCCCCTTGCGCTCGGCGCGGGAGACGCCAGACAGGGTCAGAGCGAGTTCGACGTTTGACAGAACGCTCATATGCGGGATAAGATTGTACGCCTGAAATACGAAGCCGATAAAATGATTGCGATAGGTGTTCCAGTCCGCTTCCTTGTAGTCCTTGGTGGACTTGCCGTCAATCTCTATCTCTCCGCTCGTCAGCCTGTCGAGACCGCCTATGACGTTCATAAGCGTGGTCTTTCCGCACCCGGATTGTCCGAGCACGCAGACGAAACCGCTTCTTTCAAACTCCAACGACACGCCTTTCAGAGCGTGTACAACGGTGTCGCCGGCAACGTAATCTTTCTTTACGTCGTCAAGCCTAAGCATAACTTCTCTTTCTCCCATAATCATATCCTCCGCCGTGTGGATACTCGTCCTTGCTTTTATACTAACACGCACGCGCAAAAAATAAAAGGGTCAATTTTGAATAAATGAAAAAACTCCCGAGATTCGGGAGTTTTTTTGCTGATTTTTTTATTGTTCTTCCGTCGGCTCGGACGCTTCTGTTTTGTCCGCTTCCAAAGGTTGTTCGACTGCTTCTTCGGCGAGTTTGTCCTCGCTTTGAGCCGTCGCTTCCTCGCCCACGGTTATATCGTTGCCGCTCTCGGCAAGCGAACGCAGATGCTCCTCTTTCTCGTCTTGCAATTTGGCGACTTTCTTTTTGGAGAGCGGGTATATGACGAGAAGAATAAACGCCATAACGCCGAACATCGCCGCGGGAATGAGCGTGGACAAGATAAACATAAGTTTGAGTTGTCCGTCGCTGAATGCGAAACTGCCCGTGGAAACCGTCTCGTAATAGCCCATCGCAAGCAAGGTTGCGCCGACCGCGATTGCGGAGATTGCTTGACCGAGCTTTCTGAAGAACATAAAGAAGGCGTACGCCGTGCCGTCGTCACGAGAGCCGGTTTTGACTTCTATTTCGTCTATCGAATCCGCCGCCATCGCCCAAACTTGCAAGACGAAGAAGTTGAGACCGATACCGCTTATCAAGCAGAACACCATAAAGATATAAAGCGTCGCGTCGCCCTTGCCCATAAAGAGCAGGAAGAACATCGCGAGGTTTGCAACCGCCGCCACGACCATGCCTATTCCGCTGACTTCCTTTTTGCCGAACTTCTTGACGAGTTTCGGTGTGAAGAACATGAGGAACGCCATTGGCAGATAGGTGAGAACGGTTGGCAACATAGTCCAAATTCCACGCTTCCCAAAGTAGTAATTGATGAGGTAGGAATAGAAACTTTGAATAAACATCTGCCCCGCAAGAAGCAACATACTCGCAAGGGACACCGCAATCATAGATTTGCTCTTGAAGAGTTTTTTGAACGCCTTCATCGTCGCGCCCTTTTCTTGGACGACAGGCATCGGTTTTACCCTCTCTTTGTTGCCTGCAAACGCCACGAGAAGCATTGCAAGGGACACGACAGCCATAATGGCTGCACCAATGATTATTGCCGTATAACTCGTGCCCGTCTCTTTGAATGCAATCATGCCGACAATCATTACGGGCATACTGCCGATAGCCGCGCCGACGCTACGCCAAACCGAAAGTTTGGAACGCTCCTTTTCGTCGAGTGTGACGACGGACGCAAGCGAGCCGTACGGTATTTGAATGACGGTGTAGCACATACCGAACAAAATATACGTGACGGTCGCATACACGGACACGCCCACGGAACCCGGCGTAGAACCGAACCCCGGCCACTTGATAAACATCAAAACCGCCGAGATAGCAAGCGGAATCGAGCCGTACAAGAACCACGGACGGTACCTGCCCCATCTTGACGTCTTGACCGTATCGCAGATTCTACCCATAATCGGATCGTTGACCGCGTCCCAAATACGTGCCACGACAAACATCAACATTACGAACAGCGGATGCAACAACAAAACGTCCGTGTAGTAGCGTTGGAGTAGCGTCGTGACAAGGCCAAACGCAAGACAGCATCCCGTGTCGCCAAGCGCATAGGATATGTAGTCTTTGCCTTTCAAGCCGCTCGCTTTTGCGATAAAACTTCCTTGTTGCGCACCTGTTTCAAGCGCGCCGTTTGTTTCTTCGCTCATAATTATTCTCCTATTTTTATTTTTTTATTTTTAGAATATCCCACAAGCATTCAATATCAAAGAAACTGCGCTAATTACCATCAAAACGTAAGTGACGATCATAAACGCCTTTTGATTGAGTTTTTTCGCAATAAGGTTGCCGACTATTATTGCGACGAGCAAGGTGGAGAGCGCGATTGCCAGCACTATCATCAAGTGCCCGACGTTTTCCGCCGTAAACGCGCCGGAAGCTACGTCTCTCACGAGATTGACGGTGTTGAGCACTATCCATGCCATTGAGAGCGTCGCCCTAAACTGGTCTTTACCATTAAGTTTCTTGGTGGCGTAGATGATGAGAAGCGGTCCTCCGCACACGAACATACCGTGCACGACGCCCGCCGCAACGAGGAGGGCGATCAGCCCCGCCTCTTTTAGAGGCGCGTTCTTGTCAACGGGCTTTGCCTCGACCTGTGGTTGCTCTTGATTTAGATTGCCTTGATCTTCTTGTTCTTGTTCTTGCTCTGTCGTTTCTTGTACTTTTCGTTCTTTCTCCTTTTTGAAGAAAGTCGTGTACACGCCGATTGCCGCAAAAAGCAATATGACGCCGGCAAGTATGAAATACAAAATCTGCTTCGGCACGTTTGCAAAGTGGATGATGACAAAGCCTATTGCCATGCCGACGCCCATAATGAGGCAAATTTTGAGGACCTCTTTCCAGACTATCGACTTACGGTTGAGAATTACGACGCCAATCGACGACGCAATGCCCAAAATATTGAGAATAAGCCTTGCCTCTTCCCCGCCTACGAGGATGATGGAAAACGGCATAGCAAGCGTCGTACCGGCAAAGCCGGTAATCGCCTGTATGATATTGGCAAAGAATATCACAACAAAGAATAGCGCGTATCTCGTCTCGTTGCTCATCAAAATTCTTCAACCTCTATGCCGAGCATATTCGCAAGCGCCTTCATCTCGCTCGCTATATCGCCCATTGCGACGACAAAATGCGGTTCCCAACCGTTTTTGACGGAGTTCTCCACGAGTGCCTTCGCGCACTTGTCCGTCTTTACGACTATGCTCGTGCCGAGGAACTGTTGCGGCTTGTCAAGCGCTTCGCCCGTCGAGAGGAAGAGCCTGAATTTGCCGTCCGCTTTTTTGCCTACGCGGAAAATGGTCACGCGCGGTTCCGCCTTGCACCCGAATTCAAGCGTAGGACCGATTTTGCGGTTGCAGTGCACGCCCGCTCTCGCGCCCGTATCTTCGCGCGCCAAGGAGCAAGCCGCCGTTCCGCAGTGCCAGAACGTGACAGTGTTTTCGTCCTTGTCCATAGAGACGGGGTCCCCAAAGAAGGTTGGACGTCCCGTCAAAAACTGTCCCATATACATCGAGAGCGCGCCGTAGGTGTCCGCCTCGCAGGAGGAAGGCACGTCAAGGTCGTTGAGAATCGCAAGTACCGCACATACGGGCGTACCGTACGCCGTAAAACAATCCGGCCAACAACGCGACGACAACGCCCCGATATCGTTGTCTTTGACGAAATCTTTGTATGCCTTGTACAGTTTCGCAAAATCGCGCACGTTTTCCGCCTTGATGTTCTCAAGCCCTACTATGCGTCTATTTGCGTCTTCCAAATATTCACTGACCTCGTCATCCTTGTATGATTTTGCGATATCAAAAAACTTTTCAAGTTCAACCGACAAAAGCTTTGCGCCGAAAGTTGCCATTTCCGTTTCCGTCGCCTTGCCAAAATCAAATCCTTGAGGAGTTTGTCCGATTTGCAAAATATTGAGATGGTTGAGGGCAGATTTCAATCTTGCCGCTCTGAGCACGGCGGCGACTTTGCGCTTTACGTCCTCGTCATCGGGGGAGCCGAAAACATATTCAAACGGGCGCCCGAAAGACGCGAGTTTGTTTGCCGCGGAATACGCCCCCGTGAGCGAATTGAGTCTAAGCCTTCCACCGTCGATGACCGGCTCTTTCAAAGTCCAAAGGAGCACGGGGCAATCGAGCGTGCGAAGAATCTCCGTCATATATGCGCCGTTTGCAAACGTGATGTTTTGCGCCACGACAAAGTCGGGATGCTTGTCGTCAATGAATGCGTGAAGTTTGTCGAGAGACAGCAGCATCTCGTCTGGCACGATGACGGAATCGTCCACACTCTTCAAAAGCGCAACCGATTTGTCAAACTCTTTTCCCGCGCTTTCCAAGTGGAAAGTCGGCACGCCGATTGGCAAATATAAATAATTGAAGTTCATTGCAATTTCTCCAAACACGCATTTTATATGTGCGTTTTGTATATTTTAAATCCTGTTTTTGTCAAAAATACAATTCTTTGTTTGTTCCGATTAAACCGATATGGGCACCTTGCTTAACCAACGGCTCTCTATCCTTATGCGCCAACACCCACTTGTTTTTTTGCAACAGCAAAACAGATTCGCTGTCGTCGTTTTGGTGTTTGTTTTCAAGAGGAGTATTTGTGCCTTTCGGCAATATAACCACGTCCTTGAAGCCTTCGTCTGTCACCTTGCAGGGCGAGAGATGAAGTGTCGTTTGGTACATTTCAATCGCCGTGCCTCCAGGGACGAAGAACACTTTTTCGTTGCCGACAAAAAACTTGTTATCCTCTATCTCCCATACGTGCCCGAGCACGAGCATAAACGGAGTGACGGCAACGTTTATCTCCGAACCCTTGTGATATTCAAATCCGTTGTAGGTGGAATTGCGCCCGTTGCAGTAGCCGATTTGAACGGGCATACCGCCGTAGAGCACGCTCTCCACTTCCTCTTTGACGGCAAACGCTTCCATCTCGGGGACGGAGGCAACGTAGATATTGCCCTGTTTGGGGACGGGAGTCGATTTCATATATTCGACGAGCGGCGCAAAGTTATAACCCCCGACAATTCTGCCGTACGACTTGAACTCCGCATCGAACACGGAGTAGATTTTGACATCATTGACTTTGTTCAGCCGCTCAAGCATTGAAATCTCCTCTCACTGCTTTGAAGGTGGCGCGGAAGTCCTCTTTGCCTATGCCCTCTTCCATACACTCGTCATAGACGCGCTTGGCGTTTTCCATACCCGGCATCGCAAAATCGCTCTCTTTTGCCATACGCCCACAGATGCCGAGGTCCTTGTGCATATTCTCGATTGAAAACGCAGTCGTCCAGTTTTCCGCCTCGAGGTTTTTCCATTGTCCGTCGAGATAGAAGTTTTGACCTCCACCGTACGAAATCGCCTTTGCAAAGTCCTCTATGCTCACGCCGTAGCGTTTTGCGAGGTTTATCGTCTCGTTGACGCCGTTTTGAATTTCCGCAACGAGAGTGTTGTGGCATATCTTCATCACGAGTCCCATCCCGTTCTCGCCCATACGGATGACATTGCATCCCATATATTTCAAAAGCGGCTCGATGACTGGGAACAACTCTTCGTCGCACCCTGCATATATGCCGAGCGTGCCCGCGATTGCGGCGGGTTTTGACTTGACAACGGGAGCGTCCGCAAACTGCGCGCCCTTCCCCTTGACCATACTCGCAACCTCGCGAGATACGGACGGGTCTATCGTGGACATATCGATGCAGATTTTGCCCGCTGTGATATACGGTAAAATCTCGGTGTACAACGCCTTAACGTGCTCGGACTTCGGCACCATGGAGATGATGACGTCCGCGTTTTTTGCGACTTCGACGTTGTTCTCGCAAGGGACTGCCCCCACGCCTGCAAGTTTTGCAACCTGCGCGCGGTTTAAATCGTTGCAATAAACTTTGTCGTCATGTTTTTTTACAATATTCTCACACATTGACTCGCCCATTATGCCGAGTCCTATAAATCCTATTTTCATTTTTTCCTTACAACCGCACATTTTTGCGATTTGCATCTCATCAAAAATGAGCGGTTTTTATTTTTCTATTATTTTATTGTTTATTTTTTGTGCATCACCCAATCATACTGTCTTACAAAACTGCACGGTTGAGATGAGATGCAAGGAAGGTGCGCACGCGAGCCGCCCAATGTACACAAAGTACATGACGGCGAGCACCCGCAAACCTGACAAAGCAGGTCGCTCAATCCGTGACGGTTTTATCCCAGGCGGCGGTAAACTTCGCCATGCCGTAGTCGGTAAACGGATGATAGAAACTGTCCTTGAACACCTGCAATCCCGCGGTCACTATGTCTGCGCCGTAGGTTGCGCACTCCGCAATCTGTTTGCCGTTGCGCACTGCCGCGCAGATGATTTGCGTCTTGCCGTAGAACCCGTAATTTCTGTATATATCGCAGATATCGCAGATGTATTGTCCGCAGTCTTCACCGCTACTCTCCTTCCAACCGATAAACGGCGAAACGAAGAGCGAGCCGTTCTTTGCGGCAATCAATGCTTGCGACGGTGAGAACACGAGCGTAAGGTTTGTCCTTATGCCCTCTTTTTCAAGTTTTCTTGCCGCTTCGATACCGCCGGGAATGCAGGGTATTTTGACGACGAAATTGGGCGAATAACTTGCAATCTCTCTCGCCATCTTGATGATGTCTTCCGCTTTTTCAAGGTGCGGGTTCGTCTCGACGGAGATCGGGAACTTGTCCCAACCTTCGATTTTCTTTTCCTTGCAGAAATCTGCGAGTTCTTTGAGCACGACCTTGAAAGGCTTGCCCGAATTCATGATGTGATTTGGGTTTGTCGTGACGCCGTCGATGCCAAATGTCTCGTATGCTTCACGAATTTCATCAATCTTTGCACTGTCCAAAAAATATTTCATATTTGCCTCCCACACACTTCGTGTGTTTGTTGTTTTTTATTCTTGTTTTATTGTTTTTTTGCTTTTAGTTGATTGCTTTACGCAATGTTTCAAGCACTTCTTTGTTTTCTTTGCGGACGAACACGGGCGTCTCGCCGAGTGGGCAGTCTATCTCGTAAGTACCGCCAGTATACTCTCTGCCACTCCAAAGATGTATCCACTCGTCGTTTGGGAGATAGACTTTTTTCTTTCTCGCCTTTGGACGGCAGACGGGCGCGACGAGAATATCTCTGCCAAGCAGATACTCATAGCCGTTGTTGTACGCTTCTTTCTCGTCGTAATAGAAGAAGAGCGGACGCATCACGCCGACGCCTTCCTTCGCGTTCTTTTTGACCGCCTCTTTGAGATACGGTTTCAAACTTGCGTGAATACGGCTCATCTTTGAGGAGAAGTCAAGTATATCGTCGTCCGCGTCAAACTGGACGTTAAGGTCTGGGTTTAAACCCTCGTGCCCACGCATAAGAACGGAGAAGGTATTCATCTCAAACCAGCGCTTGTAAAGTTCCATATTCCTGCGCAGGTTCAAAATCGTCGTATATCCGCCGGTGTCCGAGTGCACGAGCCCAAAACCGCACACGGAGAGTGAGAGCGACGCTGGAATTATGGACGGAAGCCCGAAATCCCTTGAAAAATCGGGATGATTGTCGCCGTTCCACATCATAACGGAATACTTTGGCGTCTCGCTGAAACCCGCGCGGGTGAAAAACATAATCTCGCCGAGTTTGCCGGTCTCTTCAAGCGCTTCTCTGTTGACCTTTGCCCAAAGCGCAGGCCACGTATTGTGAACGAGTTCCGCATTTTCACCGCTGTACAAAACGGCGTCCGTCGGAAGGTATTCGCCAAAGTCAGCCATCCAGCCGGCAAAGCCGAATTCAATCATATTCTTTTTGATGATATTCTTTATCCACTCGTAGGCGTCGGGGTTGGTGAGGTCGACCATTGCAGCGGGAAAAGTGGTGATTTTGACGAGATAATCGTTGCCCTCTGCGTCTTTGACGCAATAGCCGAGTTTAGTCGCCTCTTGATAGAGCGGTTTTTCGATTGCGAGGAAGGGGTTGCAATAGCCCAAAACCTTGCATCCTTTGGCACCGAGTTCTTTTATAGCCTCGTTGAGATTTGGGTATAATTCTTTGTCCCACTCCCAGTTCCAATAGAGTTGTTTGCCGACAGCCGTCACGCGTCTGCCTTCCCAGTCCTGTATCCACACGCCGTTGACCTTTCCGCCGTGCTCGATAACTTTTTCGTACTTTTCAAGCATGACGTCCGTTCCGCCCTGAATGCCGAGAATTTGCCCGTCGTACACCCAGTCCGGGAGTTCGGGTTGTCTGCCGACTATCTCCGTGAGCGAGGTCATAAGACTCTCGAAATCGTCGGCAAAGCCAAGCCAAAACGGTGCGATTTCGTCCGTCTGCATGACCGTTCTGTCCTTTTTGAAGTGGAAAATATGACGCGAAGTCCCTTCGCTGTGATAGAACCATTTTTTCGAACTCACAAACGTCGGTTGCTCGTAGTATGACTCATAGTTGTCAAAGCCTCTCACAAAATTCACATCTTTGAACCCGACCATATTGTTGAGAATCTTGACCGTCGTCTGTTTGAGGTTTATATGTTCCGCCACCCAAATCGTTGCGGTCTCGCCTTTCAGGTTGAACTCGGTGAAAATCTCGCCCGTGCCGTAAAACCCTTCGTCCTCGGTGGACGGAAGACGGAACCACATCCTGTTGTATTCTTCAAACCCCTCGGGAACGAAACGAAGCTTGTCGTTTGCGATTTCAAGTCTCAAATGCCCTTTGCCAAAGGCAATAATCGCCCCGTCGGGCGTGGACTCGAATTTTACTATTTTCCTCGGGTGTCTTGCAAAAATTTTTTCTTTAATATCAAAGGAGCCTCTCGACATCGAATAGGAGTTTTGACCCGTGCCAACCGCAAAAATCTCGTCTCCAACGTGAAAAACCAGTTTCTCTTGCCCGTTAAATCGAACGGACAGGCTTGCACCAAGGTTTTGAAGCTCTATCATTTCGCCCTCTGATAAAAAATACCTAGTATTTTCATTTTACATATTAAAAGCCGATATGTCAAGACACAAATTGTTTTTGCAAGCGCAGCAAATAAAAAATAAAGCCTTGAAAATTCAAGGCTTTAAAAACTATTTTTCTTTTTGTTCGGTCTTTGCCTTTATCTGCTCGCAGTAGGCGCAACCCGAACAGTGAGAGCAATCGCAACCGCAATCACATCGCTGGAAGAAATAATGCGCAATACAGTCAACATCGTCGAAGATTTGCACAAAAAAATGCCAACCTGCACAACATTTTGCACTCGTTGGCATTTACGGACGACGAAATCAACGAGGACTTTTTGCATCTTGAAAACCACATTACGATTTCCGCGACGAAGAGGCTTAGAGAACTCGGCTTCGACACAAAGAATCTTGAGAAAAAGGTCCATATCGCAATGAATCTCGTCCAATCATACGCTCACGAAGCAATATATGACAAGCACGATTATATTGATTATTCCGCGATGAAAGAAGCCGTAATAAAAGCCCTCGTTTATATGTTTGAATAAAAAGTCTTCCAAAAAATAAACGCACACTATGTGTGCGTTTTTTGTTTTCGGATTAAAACTATACTATTTGATAGTCCAATGCGATTATTCCCGAACCGCTCCCCGTCATAATGACGAAATTTGGTTTTTGAGATTTCATTGCGTCGTAGACCTTTTTGATTTCCTTGTTGAGTTTGCAAGCGGGCGCGAATAGGTCGTTGCGCGGGTTTTCGAGAGCGTCTTCGACGGTGGCGGGCGGCTCGAGTTGCAAAAGCGCGTCCTTCTCGTCAAACTTTTTATACACGGCGGCGGTGTCCGAACCGCCGTCCGCGACCTTGAACCCCGTGAATACGATTTGCACGTTCTCCTCTATCGGCTCAACCTTTTCGCCAACCCCTCTCACTCTGCAAGCGCGAGCGAGGGCCATTGCGGGAAAGTCGCTGGAGAGCGAGGTGAGATATTTTGCGGAGACGTCGAATTTCAAGCCCTTTTCGTCCGCATATTTTTTGAAGGCGTAGTAGACCGCGACGAGACAGGCGGTAGACCCTCCGAGTCCCGCGCCGACAGGCACGCCCTTTTTGATTTTGACCGCGCCGGAAACGCCGAGTTTTTTTGCGAGTTTGTCAACCTTGGGTTTCATTTCTGCGGCAAATCTCTCCGCGTCGAAATCGGGTTGCATCGTAAAATCTTCGATTTTCAATGAATTTTCCTCGTCGGGGACGAATTCCGCCTCGTCCCACACTAGGTCGAAGGGACAGAAAAGCATATCGAGTTCGTGCAATTTCTCCCCTTTGCCGACGACGGCGAGCGAGAGGTTGCACTTTGCGGGGACTACGGAACGATACTTTTTGCGATTTACAGGCAGGCTTCCGCTCGGCACGACAAAATCGCCCACCCCGTCTTCGAGCACGTACTTGCCAATCAAATTGTGCGCTACTCCGTTTTTCAAAAACACGTTGAGGCAGGCTCTTATCGTCTCGGCGGGAAAGGACAGGTTTTCGCAGAGCTCAAAAAACGTCTCGCCGCTCTTTCGAAGTTCGTCGACGATATACGTTCCGCAAGACGCCATACTCTTTTTGTCGAGTTTTTTCCGATACAAGTCCCGAAGTTCCATAGAAACATTATATCACGCTTTTCAAAGAAATAAAGTGCAAATAAAAAATTATTGTACTTTAATCATTTTGTGGTATAATATAACAAATCAACAAGCGAGGTGCACAATGCAACACACGATTTTGCTCGCGGAAGACGACGAGGACATCGTCGGTCTCATCAAATTATATCTCGAAAAAGAAGGCTTCACCGTGCTCTGGGCAAGGGACGGCGTTGAAGCCGTGGACGTATTTTCTTCCCACCACGTAGACCTTGCGCTCGTGGATATTATGATGCCGAGAATGAACGGCTACGAGCTCACGAAAAAAATTCGCGAGACGAGTTCTATCCCCATCATAATACTCTCCGCCGCCCAACTGGACAGCAACAAGATTATGGGGCTGAATATGGGTGCGGACGACTATCTCGTCAAGCCTTTCAATCCGCTCGAACTCATCGCGAGAATAAACGCGAACCTTCGTCGCGCATATTCGCTCGCGACGCCGAACGTCTCGCAGGACGACGGAAAGATCACCGTTGGTGATCTCGTGCTCGACACCCACCTTCTAACCCTTCAAAAGAACGGCGTGCCGATTCAACTCACCGCCACCGAATACAAAATTCTCATAATGCTTATGAAGTCCCCGGGGCGCGTGTTTACAAAGATGCAGATATACGAGGAAGTCAACGGCGAATATCTCGCGTCCGACGACAACACCATGATGGTGCATATCTCCAACTTGCGCGACAAGATTGAGGACGACCCAAAGACGCCGAAATATATCAAGACCGTGAGAGGTTTGGGTTATAAAATCGAAAACCTCTGATTCTTTATGGACAAAACGGAATTCGTAGACCTTTTAAACGACGACAGTCAAAAAAAGACAAAACAACCGAGCAAAAGACGGCTGAAACGTTTGACGCGTCTTGAAAAAAAGCCGAGTTTCCTCGGATTGCTCATTGGCAGCTACGTTTCCTTTTCGCTCATCACCTTTCTTGCCATCGTACTCATATTCTTGCTCTCCAACTGGTTGAGCAGATACGAGAGTATCGACCTTTCAACGGCAAAACTTACCGAATTCGATTCCTATCTCAAAAACGAAGAATACTCCAAAATTCCAACCGTCAGCATCTTCGGCGTGGACGGCTGGTTTGAGGTCGTTGAGGAGGACGGTACTTCCCTCTATGCTTCGAGCGGCGTCTCTCGCGAATACACGGAGGGCGAACTCTCCCTCATAAAACCGATGGGGGCGGACGAAACCGTCTCCACCCAAACTCTCGTGAACGACCTCGGTGAAAACAACTACGTCGTCACGCGCACGTATATAAAAGACGGCGAAAAGGTCAGTGCGTTTATAGTTCTTGACAAAGATTTTCACTGGATATCCGGCGACCTCGGCTTTGAAAAGACCTCGTTTACTCAGGAAGAATACGAGATTTTGTCCTATCAGTCCGAACATCAGGACCAAGTTTTTGCAAAATACGAGTTTGAGGCGCAGAGCGGCGACACCCGATACGTCGTGTTTTTGGACACCAACGACAAAGTCGAATTTAAGTTTGAATACATTATCGGCATAACGATATTCTTTGCGCTCGTGATTTACGGCGTCATAATGGCAATCTACATTCAATACGTCAACCGCAACGTACAACGTCCTCTTTCCGCGATTTCAATCGCTATGAGACGCTTTGCAAAAGACGGCTACCGCGAGCAAATTCAATACTCGGGACCCGTCGAATTCGAGCAACTCGCAGGCAGTTTCAACGAGATGGTCACCCTGCTCAACGCTTCCGAAGCGGAGAAAAACGAACTCGAAAAGCGCAGACAGAGTATGCTTGCGGGACTTTCGCACGACCTCAAAACCCCGATAACGATTATTCAAGGCTTTTCAAAAGCGATACGCGACGGCGTAGTCGCGGACGCGGACAAAAAGAGATATCTCGACCTCATCGTGTCAAAATCCGAGCAGATGGGCGCGCTCATAAATTCGTTCTACGAATTTTCAAAACTCGACCACCCCGATTTTGTCTACAACTTTGAACGCGCGGACGTCGCGGAAGTCGTGCGCTCGCACATCGCGTCAATTTACGGCGAATTTACAATAAGAAAATACACGCTTGAAACGGACATCACCGAGGAGCAACTGTTTGCCAACGTCGACCTTTCGATGATGGTGCGAGTCATAGACAACCTCGTCTCCAACTTCTTCAAATACACCCCCGTCGGCTCAACGCTGTTCGTGGAAGTCAAAGAGGAAAACGGTTTTGCCAAAATATCCTTTGCGGACAACGGCAAGGGCATTCCCAAAGACTCTCGCAAAGACATCTTCGAGCCCTTCGTCGTAGGCGAAAAATCGAGGAACAAACAGGGCTCGGGGTTGGGACTTGCCGTTTGCCAAAAAATCGTGAGGGCTTTCGGTGGAACGATAACACTGTCCGATGCCCCGAAAGAGGGCTTCGTCACGCAGTTCGACATACTGCTCCCCCTCTTTGACGTGGACAATACGATTTGACGAACTCAATTTTGCAACAAAAAACCCACCGACGAGTCGGTGGGTTTTGATTTTGTTTTCGCTTTATTCTTCAACCGCTTCGGTTTTCGGTTCGGTTGCGGGTTGCGCCGGAGTTTCAACCGCCGCGTTGCGCTTTGCCTCTTCCGCCGCCGCTATCTTGTCGATGACGCGAAGCACCACGTCGAGTCCAAGTCCCACCGTCTCCGCTTCAAACCTTTCCGGAACGTCCATATACGTATGATAATAGGTCGTCATCTCGGGGTTTTGCGCCGCAAACGTTATGGACTTCACGCCGTTCTTTTGGAAGGGCGTCGAGTCGCAACCGCCGACGGGGTTCGCCATCTTGCCCGGGTTCTCGATTCCCGCCTCTTTCATTGCGTCGACGAACATATCTTCAAGTCCCTTGTCAAAATGCGGGCAGAGCCATGCGTCGCCGTTGATGACCTCGAAATGTTCTTTGTCCGCAATCGAGTCCACGTTAAGATGATAGGCGTTTTCAAGCATTCCGTCGTCCTTGTGGTTTCTCGTAAACGCGAGCGAACCGCGAAGACCCGATTCCTCCGCGCCGCAGTTCACGTCGACTATACGACAACGAGCAGGCATTTTGTCGGGGTTCTCGCGATAGTATTTGAGCACCTCGTAGGCAATTGCAATGCCTGTGGCATTGTCCATCGCGCCGGGAGACGCTATGCACTCCGTCTTTTCGTTGTACATCGTGAGGAAGAAGGAGCCCACGACCCAAAGCGGCGCCGAGAACAAATTGATATAGCTCATGACAGCCGAGGCTCTTGCAGTGTTTATCATGGCGTCGACGTTGTCGCCGTTTTGCACGCCGTCGAACACGCAGGCGATAATAAACGTGACGAGCGCAAGCACGGTGACGATTCCAACCGAAACCGCGCCGATGGCAAGACGCACAACCACGCTCTTGAACCCCGCTTTCCCTTGCGACGCGCTGAGTTTGAGCGTCCAACTCGTATCGGTGTGTCCCGAGACGAAGACGGTATAATCGTACTTTCCGTCCTTCGGCAACAACTCGCCGTAGGTATTGTGCGATACGGCGTGCTTGAAGCACCAGTCGAAACAGGTCTTGTATTTGAACACGCTGACGATGAGCCACGTCCAAAGTCCCGCCATATAGACGAAGGTCACAAAACTTAAAGCAAGTCCCGCAAACGCGGACATAGAGCCGAATATGCCCGCAAGCAAAAGTCCAACCGCTCCGATTATTCCGCCCCAACCAGCATACGGAAGGCCGCCGATAGACGCGTGCGGTGCAAACACAAATTTCTCCTTCACGGGCTTTACGTCAATCTCTTCAAGCCGTGACGCCATATAGTCGTGCAACTTGTTTTCGCCTTCACTACCCGGCAAACGAGGACCTATTTCGTTGGCGGCGTACTTGACTATGTCATACGCTTCGTCGCCGTATTTTCTTAACTCTTCACGCATAATTATTCCCCTTTATCTCGCATAAGCGAGAGTTTATGTGTTTGTTTGATAATGATAAAGTGCTTGTTTTATTCTAAACCCTTCTTTGTGATACGCGTTGCTCCGCCCAAGTATTTGCGAAGAACAGGCGGTATCGTCACGCTGCCGTCGGCGTTTTGATATTGCTCGACGATTGCGGGAATAAGGCGAGACGTCGCAAGTCCGGAGCCGTTTAAGGTGTGGACGTATTGCGGTTTGCCCGTCTTCGAATCTCTGTATCTCGTGTTGTTTCTGCGCGCTTGATAGTCGTTCGCGTTGGACACGGACGAGCACTCTTTGTAGATGCCCATAGACGGTATCCAAAGTTCCACGTCGTACGTTCTCGCCATGGACGCCGAACAATCTCCCGCCGCCAGTTTGCTGACTCTGAAGTGGAGTCCGAGTCCTTCGACAAGGCGTGCCGCTTTGTCCACGAGTTCGTTGAACGCTTCCATACTGTGTTCGGGATGAGCGTATTGCACCATTTCAATCTTGTTGAATTGGTGACCTCTTATCATACCTCTCTCATCCGCTCTTGCCGAGCCGGCTTCCTTTCTGAAGCAAGGAGAATACGCAAAGAACTTCATCGGAAGTTTTGCCTCGTCGATGATTTCGCCCGCGTACATATTGACGAGCGCGGTCTCCGCCGTCGGGAGCATAAAGCGATTGCGTCTTCTGTCTTCGTCACAGTCGAGCCAATAGACCTCGTCGCTGAATTTCGGGAACTGACCCGCGCCGTAGCCGCAGCTGTAGCCGAGTTGATAAGGCGGAAGAATAAATTCGTAGCCGTCTTTCAAGTGCTCTTCGACAAAGTAGTTCAGGAGTGCCCATTCAAGTCTCGCGCCTACGCCCCTGTAAATCCAAAAACCGTTGCCCGAGAGTTTGACGCCGCGCTCATAATCAATGAGCCCCAGGTCCGTGCAAATGTCCACGTGGTTTTTGAGCGGAAAGTCGAATTTGGGTTGTTCTCCCACGATTTTGACGACTTGATTGTTTTCCTTTTCACCGGGGAGAAGGTCGTCATCGGGGATGTTCGGTATGCCCGCGAGCGCGTTCTGGATGTTTTCAACGAGTTCCGCAATATGCGCGTCGCTCTCCGCAATCTCTTCTCCGATTTTTTTCATCTCGTCGAAAATCGGCTGCACGTCCTGCCCCGCCTTTTTGAGCATGGGAATTTGCGCGGAAACTTTGTTCTTTTGCGCTTTCAACTGTTCGACGGCGGTTATAGTCGCCTTGCGTTCATCATCCCACGCAATAACTTGCGTGAAGTCTGCTTCGTAGCCTTTTTTTGCAAGAGCATCGACTACTTCCTGGGTGTTTGTTCTAATACGATTAATGTCTAACATATTTTATCTCCAATATCGCTTATGCGATAATATTTACCAATCTGCCTGGCACAACGATGATCTTCTTTGGTGTTGCACCTCCAAGTTGTGCGGAAACTGCTTCTAGTGCCGCCTTTTCAATCTCCTCTCTCGTCGCGCCGGTCGGGACTACGACCTTGCCTCTCATCTTCGAGTTGATTTGAACGGCAAGTTCGACCTCGTCAAGCACCATAGCCTTTTCGTCAAACACGGGATACGGCTGATTGAACACGGAGTACGTTTCGCCGAGCATCTCCCAAAGTTCCTCTGCAAAGTGCGGAGCAAACGGGGCGATGAGAAGCACCAAGTCTCTTGCGCAGTCCTTGTAGAAGATGTTTTTCTTTTCAACCGCGCCATCATAGGCGTAGATTGCGTTGACGTATTCCATAAGTCTTGCGATTGCGGTGTTGAATGAAAACGCGCCAAGGTCGTTTGTCACGCACTTTATCGTGTTGTGGCGCACGCGATTGAGTTCCTTCTCGGCTTTGCCGAGAGCGTCCTTTGCAAAGTTCATTTCATAGCACTTTTTGACGATACGCTCTATTCTGTCGAAGAAGCGTCCAACGGAGTCGAGTCCGTTGTCGTTCCACGGACCGCCCTCGACGTAGTTGAACCCGAACATCAAGTACACGCGGAATATGTCCGCGCCGTATTTTGCGATACTGTCGTCGGGAGACACCACGTTGCCCTTTGACTTGGACATCTTGTTCCCGTCCGGTCCCAAAATCGTGCCTTGGTGAACGAGGGATAAAAACGGCTCGTCAAAATTCAAATATCCCATATCGCGAAGCGCCTTCGTGAAGAACCTGGCATACAGCAGGTGCATACACGCGTGTTCCGCGCCGCCTACGTATTTGTCGACGGGCAAGACCTTGTTTATCCACTCGCTGTCGAACGGCTTTTTGTCGTTGCGGTTGTCGGGATAGCGGAGGAAATACCAGCTCGAGCACACGAAGGTGTCCAGCGTGTCCGCGTCTCTTAAAGCAGGCCGCCCGCACTTCGGGCAGGTCGTGTGCATAAACTCGTCGCACTTTTTGAGGGGGGATTCCCCGTCAGGGGTGAAGTTTACGTTGTGTGGCAAGCGCACGGGCAAGTCCTCTTCGGGCACGAGCACGTCCCCGCAGTGTTCGCAGTGAACGACGGGTATCGGCGCGCCCCAATATCTTTGACGACTGACCAGCCAGTCTCTCAAACGATAGTTCGTTTTGAGGCACCCTTTGCCCATGCTCTCAAGTTTTTCGAGCACGGCTTTCTTGCCCTCATCGCTCTCGAGTCCGTCGAACTCTCCGCTGTTGACCATAACGCCGTATTCGGTGTACGGCAACTCGTCGGGAGAACCGTCCTTTGACTTTATAACTCTCTCAATCGGCAGACCGAGTTTCTTTGCAAAAACGTAGTCTCTGTCGTCGTGAGCCGCAACGCCCATGACCGCGCCCGTACCATAGGAAGCGATGACGTAGTCCGCGACGAGTATCGGCACTTCTCTGCCGTTGACGGGGTTGATTGCATACGCGCCCGTAGGCACGCCCGTCTTCTCGCGCGTCGATGACATACGATCGATTTCCGTCGTCTGCGCCGCCTTCTCCTTGTATGCCTCGACTGCGGCTTTGTTGCCCGCCGTGACGAGTTTGTCAACGAGCGGGTTTTCGGGAGCGAGCACGACGTATGTCACGCCGAATACCGTGTCAGCGCGTGTCGTAAACACGCGAATTTTCTCGTCGCTGCCCTTAACGTCGAACACGATTTCTCCGCCGAAACTCCTGCCTATCCAGTTTTTCTGCATAAGTTTGGTCTTTTCCGGCCAGTCGAGTTTGTCGATCCCGTCCAAAAGTTCGTCCGCGTAGGCGGTGATTTTGAAGAACCATTGATTGAGGTTCTTTTTTGTGACGACGCTTCCGCATCTCTCGCACACGCCACCCTGCGCCTGCTCGTTTGCAAGCACGGTGTTGCAGGACGGGCACCAGTTGACCGGCGCTTCCTTTCTGTATGCCAAGCCCCTCTTGTAGAGTTGCTCGAACATCCACTGCGTCCACTTGTAGTATTCGGGCACGCAGGTCTTTATCTCATAGTCCCAATCGTAGGTCGCGCCGATACGACGGAGTTGTTTTTCCATCGTCTCGATATTCTTCAGGGTGCTGTCCTCGGGATGAATGCCCGTCTTTATCGCGTAGTTTTCCGCGGGCAAGCCGAACGCGTCGAACCCCATAGGATGAAAGACCTCGAACCCCTGCATACGTTTGAACCTTGCAAAGGTGTCGGCAGGTCCGTAGTTGTACCAGTGCCCCGCGTGGAGTTTCGCGCCTGACGGATAGGAGAACATTTCAAGGCAATAGTATTTTTTGTCGACTTTCGATTTGTCGAACTTGTAGAGCCCCGTCTCCTCCCATTTTTTTTGCCATTTTGCTTCGATTTGCTTATAGTCCATAAAACCCGTCCAAACAAATTTAAGTATAAATTAGTTTAATACTTAAACCCCTCAAAAGTCAAGAAAAATATTTGTTTGCGCGTCTACCAAATAGTGCAGAGTTTTTTATTGTAAAAAATGCAAATGCGTGTTATAATAACGGGTATGAAATAAAAATGCACCCATTGTGCATAGGGGCAAATATGTTTATTACGTTTGAGGGATGCGAAGGCGTTGGCAAATCAACGCAAGTGAGACTTTTAAAGGAATATTTGGAGCGCACGGGACAACCTGCGGTCTATATTCGCGAGCCGGGAAGCACGAAGATTTCCGAACAAATAAGAAACGTCATCGCCAACCCCGACAATACGGAGATGACGGACGTCACCGAAGCGCTCTTGTTTGCGGCAAGCAGAGCGCAACTTGTTCGCGAGGTCATTCGCCCCGCCCTTGAAAGGGGCGAACTCGTGATATGCGACAGATACCTCGACAGTTCCGTCGCCTATCAAGGCTATGCAAGAGGAATGGGCGTCGACAGAATAAAGAACATCAATGCTGCGGCAATCGACGGACTGTTGCCCGACCTTACGATCTTTCTCGATTTGCGTCCGAGCGAAGCGTGGCGCACCTTTAAAAACTCCGACAGAATGGAGCAAGAATCCGCCGAGTTTCATGATAAGGTATACGAAGGCTATATTGCAGAAATAAAGAGTTCAAATGGTCGAATCGTGCCGATAAAACCCGATTTTGACAAAAAAGTGACTGCGGAGCGCATACTCGAAGCGTTGCGCGAAAAAGGAGCGATCAAGTGAGCAACCTCAAGTTTTTCGAGCCCCTCAAAGCCTCGCGTGCGTTCTCTCTTTTGAAGAACGATTTTGGCAAGGGACTCGGACACGCCTATATGGTCGTCTCCCCCGACGACGATGCCGTGGACGAATTTTTCACACTCGTCGCGTGCGCCGTATACTGCGACTCGCACGAGCCGTGTATGGACTGCGCGGAGTGTCGCAAGATACTCAACGGCAACAACGGCGACGTGTTCCACTTGAACGAAAAACGCGAAAAAATCAAGGTCGAGGACTTGCAAAACTTTTTGTCGACGGTAAACGTCAAGCCGATTGGCGAACGCAAAATGTATTTCATCCATCGCGCGGACCTTATGAACGCACAGTCGCAAAACAAGTTGCTCAAAACCTTTGAGGAGCCGCCTGCGGACGTGACGATAGTGCTCGGCGTGAGCAACGAGGCGGGTATGCTCGAAACCGTACGCTCGCGCGCTCGCACTTTGTATCTGGACGCCTTTGACGAACAGACGGTGTACGCCATGCTCCTCTCTTTGGGCATAGACGCGGCGACCTGCTCGGTGGCGGCAGCCTGCGGAGAAGGACAACTCGGCAAAGCGCTCAAGATTGCAAACTCCCCTGATTATGCCGAACTTTATCGCTCTGCGATAAAACTCTTGAGATTTTTAAACCGTTCGAGCGACATAGCGGCTTTGGACAGCGCGGTCTTTATGCAAAAGGACGTAGGAGCGTTTTTGGACGTGCTTTCGATTATACTTCGCGATATGCTTGCGGCAAAGGGAGACGGCGACCTCGTCGTGCAAAAGCACATAATCGAAGACATCGACGCTCTTGCAAGCAACTATTCCCGTCACGCGCTCGCGGACATACTTCTTGCCGTCAACTCGGCAAGGCGAAAACTTTCTCTCAACGTAAACCCGACCGCCACGGTCGATTCATTGCTCTTCACAATACTGGAGGATAGACACAAATGGCAATAATCGTAGGAATCAAATTCCGTTCAACCAACAAAATATATTATTTCGATCCGCAAAAGCTTCATTTCAACGAGGGGGACGGCGTAATCGTCGAAACCGCTCGCGGGCTTGAATTCGCAACCGTATCGATTCCCAACAAGGAAGTCGACGAGAGCGAAATCGTGTCTCCCTTGAAGCCCGTCGTGAGAAAAGCCACGGACGAGGACCTCAAAAGGCTGAAAAAGAACGACGAGGACAAGGAAGAAGCCCTCAAAATCACAAAGGAAAAAATCGCCGAAGCGGGACTTGAAATGAAACTCGTGGACGCCGAATACACTTTCGACCGTTCAAAACTCATTTTCTACTTCACCGCGGACGGGCGCGTCGATTTCAGAGAACTCGTACGCACGCTCGCGTCCATCTTCAAAATGCGCATCGAACTCAGACAAATTTACGAGCGCGACGATACGAAGATGCGCGGAGCGCTCGCGCCCTGCGGAAGACCTTGCTGCTGCACCACCCACCTTCCCGACTTCGAAAAGGTGTCGATCAAGATGGCAAAACTGCAAGGACTCTCTTTAAATCCGCAAAAAATCAGCGGCGTATGCGGCAGACTTATGTGCTGCTTGAAATATGAAAACGCCTATTACAGCGAGGTCTACAAGCAGATGCCCAAGGTGGGAAGCAAGGTGCACACGGCGGACGGCGAAGGCACTGTCGAGAGCAACGACTTAATAAAGCAGACCGCCCGCGTCAAGATTATGCTCAAAGACGGCTCTTTCGACGTCAGGACTTATAGTCTTGAAGATATGCAAATCGGCGAGCGTCAAACCACCGAGGAGATTGATTCCTTGCCGGACAGTGAAGATTAAAACATTCCAAAATAAAAACGCGCTCGTCTGAGCGTGTTTTTATTTGACATTTTTGGTTTTGCTTATTCTTCGGAAATAGCACCAACCGGGCATCCATCTTGGCATGCGCCACAGTCAATGCATTGATCCGGATCGACGACGTATTGACCGTCACCCTCGCTGATAGCGCCCACCGGGCAAGTATCTGCGCATGCACCGCATTGAATACAAGCATCACTTATTTTTCTCGGCATAGTTGTTGCCTCCTTTTTTGTTTTGTTGAATATATTCTACCACAAGGTTGAGACATAGTAAAGAGTTTTTTGATTTTTCTTTTTCGGCAAGAAATGTATATTGCAAAACCGCGCTTTGTATGCTACAATTTTCGTATGGCGAACACGAAGTTTACAAATTTTCGAGATATGGGCGGAATTGCCACCCCTTGTGGCAAAATCAAGTGCGGAAAACTCTTCCGCACGGGCGCTTTCGTGCCGAAATGCAAGGCGGACGAAGAGTATATAAAGTCGATGCGCCTTGACGCGGTTGTGGACTTCCGCACTCCCGCAGAGGTTGAAGACAAGCCCGACCAACTCCCTTTGGGAGTTGAATACGTCCGCGCCACCGTGTTTGAAGTGGACGCCCCCGGCATATCCACAACGTCGGGAACGATAAAAGACGTCTTCAAGATGAGCGAAACGGACGTTGAAACCGCACGCAAATTCGTCGAGGAAAAATATGCGGAAATGGCGTATTCAAAAGAGTACGACAAACTATTCGCACTCATGGACGAGGGCAAGACGATAGCCTTCCACTGCACCGCCGGCAAGGACAGAACGGGCATAGCCGCTATGCTCATAGAGCTTGCCTTCGGCAGGACCTTCGAAGAGTGCAAGGCGGAGTATCTCGCTTCCAACGAGCATAGAGCGGAAGAAAACAAAAAGATCGACGTTTACCTCAAAATGCTCTTCGTCAAACGTCACGTGCGAGAATTCGTCGCGGAGGTGTTGCGCACGCACGAACACCTGTTTGAAATCGCAAAAAAATCTATCTTTGATAAATACGCAACCGTGGACGAGTTTCTTGAGGCCGAACACGGCATAACCAAAGAGCGGGTTGAAAGATGGAAACAATTCTATATTGAAAAATAAAATCAATATCGCAGTCGTTTGACTGCGATATTTTTTTGTCCGCCCCTTACGGGGCGTTTTTCTTCAATCAAATCTCCATACAAAAATCAGTCGCCCGGAAGCATGGTTTTCAAAAACGCGAGCGTCTTTTCAAGGCACCGTCTTCCCTGTTTCAGCTTGGTAACGATAGTCCAAGCGTGATTGCCCAGAGCCTTCGTCCCCTCGAAATGCTCGTACTTTATGCCGAGTTCGTCGTACTTCTTCATCATATCGTAGCCTTCATAGCGCAACCAATCTTTGTCGCCCGTTGTGAAAAACGCGGGCGGGAACCCTTTCGTTATGCTTGGAGATGCGAGTTTCCCCTCTTCGGTGGCAAGATATTCCCTCGCCTCTTTCATAGGTTTGCCGAGGAAGGAGCAGGTCATCATTTTTATATCGGGAAATCTCGATTGTGGTAGATTCTTATCGAGAAGATGCTCAAGGTTTACGCAACCGCAGTGCGCAACCATCGCTCTCGGCTTAAAATCTGAAATATGCTCGAATTTCACGCCGATTTTTTCCGCTAGCGAATTGTCGGCGGCAAGCGCGGCAAGGTAGAAGATATAATAGACGCCCGCGCTTTCGCCCGACAGCACGATGCGGGACGTATCGATATTTTTTTCTTCCGCCATATCAAAGATACGGTCTATCGCGGCGCATATCTCCCGTATCGGCTCGGGGAAAACCTTTTTCGGCGCGTATGAATAGGAAATCGAAGCGGTAAAATAACCCTCGTTTGCAAAGTTTTGGATATAGGCGTTGCGCATATCGGTTATGCCCGATATCCAACCGCCGCCGTGCACGTAGATAAAGAGCGGTTTGCTTTTTGCAATCAAGTCCTTTCTGCAATAGGTGTTGAGATACTGCTTTTTCTCCTCGCCGTACGGCAAATGTCTGCCGTACAGCAAGTTTTTCGGCGTGCGCTTGTAGGTCAAAAGATAGGCGATCCCCTCGGTGAAGTTGTACCAGCAAGTGCCGATTTTACCTCTCAAATAAACGCTCTTTTTCACAATTGTTTCTCCTTTGCAAACAGTTGAAAATAGCAATTTGACAATCTTATTCTTCGCACGGCGTATTCGTGACGTTCGCGCTTCAAAACGAGCCCCGCCTTGTACGCGCATTTTGCGCAGTCGTTGCCGTATATCGTCTTGAACGGACAATGCGCAAACGTCATGAGCGGGAGTTCGTCGTTCGTTTCAAGGCGCGGAAGCGGAAGCGCGCCATCTTGCTCGTATTCAATCGAGGTTGCAAACGCCGTCGCGCCGAGTTCTTTTGTCTGTTCAACCGCAAAGCGGTTGGCGACGTTGTGCCCCGCGCCCGCTACTACCGTATAGCCCTCGCCCACAAAATACAACCCGTAGACGTTTTCGCTGACCAGCGTCTTTATGCCGTTCGTTTCAACGGCGTTTCTGATGACGTTCAAGTCCTCTCCGCTCGCTATCACGGGGAGTTGCAACGCCACGTCCGCACCCGTCAAGTCCAAACTTTGAAGCGTTGTTTTGACAGCGGACGCACGGTAATCGTCGGGAGAAAGCAAAACCTTTTCGCCATTTCGCAAGATTATGCCGTCCTTTTCGCTTTCAACTCTCGTATACCTTTCTACGCTGTCGCAGTTTCCGCTCGGCTCAATGGAAGCGAGCGCTTCGTCCACGTCGAATATCGGTTGCGCCGATATTTCTTTCTCAAACTGCTCGACGATTTTGTCTTTCAACCCCTCAAGCGCAATCCTTCTCACGCCGTTTGCAACGGACTTCGGCAAGAATACGCCGTCGGTTTCGACCTCGCAACGCTCGACCTCAAAGCCGCTGTCCGCGACTTTTGAGCATTGAGTTTTTATCTCGTCCGCGTCGGTTGGAGCGTTCAAAGCTTTTTCTAGCGGTTCGTCTGAAGACGCCGTAAACGACGCGTCCCCGCTCGTCGCCGTGACCGTGAGAGGCGCGCCGACGTTTGCCACTACGCGCAACCCGACTGGCACGAAACGCTTTTTTGCAAGCGCGAATTTTTCACTTTCGCTGTCAAGCGTGAGGTTGACGGTATACCCCGCCTTCAAAGCGGTTTTCGTGACGAAGGAATACAGGTTTTTGCCAACCTTTTTGGGACTGCCCGCGCCGAGGCTCGCCTTTTCGACGTCTCCGTCGAAAAATTTGAGTCCGTCGCCGTTTGCGAGCGGATGCGAGCTTTCGACGACTATTTCAAAAAGTCCTTCCTTGAAGGGCGACGCCTTTTTGACGACGCCAATTTTTCTGCCGATATGGTTGTTAAATCGTTTTTCTATGACAAACGGCGTTCCGCCGTCGAGATAGGCGCGCTCTAAATACTCGCCGCGACTGAAAGAGGTTTTCAACCTCTCGATTTCATTTTGCGTGAGTTTTGCATTTCTGTTTCCGCCTTCGATATCGTCGATCAAACTTCTATACACCGTCACCGCCTGAGCGACGAAACCTTCTCGTCTCAATCTCCCTTCAATCTTGAAAGAGGTGACGCCCGCGTCAATAAGCGCTTGCAGATTTGAAGCAAGGCTCAAGTCGCGCGCGGAGAGAAGATGTCCCTCACCGACCTTTTCAAACTTGCCGTTTCTTTCAAACCCCGCGGAGTACGGAAGGCGACACAGTTGTTTGCAGAGCCCTCTGTTTCCGCTCGCGCCCTGCTCCTTTGAACTCATATAGCAGTTCCCGCTGAACGCAACGCAGAGTGCGCCCTGAACGAAGTATTCGATTTCGAGGTTCGTGTGCCCGCGTATTTCTTGTATATCTTCAAGCCTTGTCTCGCGAGAGAGCACCACGCGTTTGAACCCCATCTTTTCGGCGACCTTCGCGCCGTAGAGATTGTGCACGCCCATCTGTGTGCTTGCGTGCAAAACGATGTTTGGAAAAGCCTTTTTGAGAGCGTACGCAACACCGAGGTCCTGAACAAGGAATGCGTCGACTTTTGCGCGAACGCAGACGTTAACCAGCTCAAACAGAGGTTTAAACTCTTGATTTTGCAAAATCGTGTTTATCGTCACGTAAACTTTGACGCCGTAAAAATGCGCGCGACGAACGACTTCGCCCACGTTTTCTTGGGTGAAGTTTTCCGCCTTCATTCTTGCGTTGAAATCGTCAAGCCCGAGATAGACGGCGTCCGCACCGCAAGCGAGTGCGGCGTCAAAACTTCTCATATCTCCTGCCGGCGCCAAAAGTTCGAGTTTCATAAGCGTCCTCAAAAATCAGTCGGGCGTTTTCGCCTCTTTGTTTCATTATAACACGGTATTGACAAAAATCTACACTACAATTATAATTATATTGTATTTATTCTTAGTTTCCAAATAAGAGTAACGACAGGAGAAAATTATGGAAGAAGAAAAAACCACTGCAATCGACAACGAAAACGCCCCTGAAGAAGTCGAACAAACTCAAGAAGAAGCGGGGGAAGCACCCGCAGAAGAGCCGAGAGAGAAAGGACTCAAGGGACTCGTCAAATATATCAAAGCGCACGAGAATCTGCGTCAACCCATTCTGTTCTTCTTGTTCAGTATGATTTGCGGCGGAAGCCAAATGCTCATCACACTTCTGTTCACCCAACTCTATCGCGTGGGCGGAACGCTTGGCAAACCCTTCCCCGGTTTTATGGTTGGGAGCGTCCCTCTCTTCCAATACGCGTCGCACGCTGAGTTTATCGGCTTCCTCATCGGTTCGGTCGTGGGACAAGTTTTGACGTTCGTCCTCAACCGCAAGAAGACCTTCAACGTACACGACCATATCGCGTTCAGAGCGGTGGCTTATGCGATAATGGCAATCGCGATCATATTCGTTCAAACCTTGCTCGGTGGCGCAATCACGGTGGCGTGCAGGAACGCATATTCCGGTGGCGTGGCGTTTGTCAACGACGTAATCTTCAACCTCGTCGGTCAAGCGGTGGGCGGAATCTCCGCACTCATCATAAGTTTCCTCTGCAACAAGTTCTTGGTTATGCGCAAGTTCAAATCGTCCGAGCCGCAAGCACAGGCGGAAGACGAAGCCCCTGCAAAAGAATCTGCGGAAGAGCAAGCGGAATAACGCTTTCAAACAAAAATCAAGGCACTCGAACGAGTGCCTTTTTTTGTGTCAATTTTCTTTTTCGAGAGTACCGTTTGAGTCCTGCGGTATCGGGACGATTTCGTCGGGTGACGGTTCGGTTGCAATCGATTCTTCCGTATGAGTTGCAGGCGCTCCCTCTTGTAAGGACGCGCCCTCAACTGGCAACAGTCCCGTTTTTTTGCCGTCGAAACCGTTCTGCCAATGGCTGAAGAAATAATAGAACAAGTATATGACCGAACTTATGCCCCACGTTATCGGGTACGCCCAGAAGATGAACCTGAGTTCGTGGATAAAATGCATTATCGTGACAATATAGCAAATCCTAAACACACACCAAACGGACAGCATAACCGCCATAGGCACGAATGCCTTGCCCGCGCCGCGACAGACGGCGGCAATCGTATGCGAGAGGGCGAGAAGCCCGAAGAACAGCGAGCAGATATGCGCCTGGGTCGTGCCGTTTGCGATGACCTCGGGGTTCGAGTCGAACAGTCCTATGAGATATGGCGAGGCAAAGTATATGGCGACGCCGATGAGTTCCGCAAGAGTGACGGAGGTGATAATTCCAAACCGCGCGCCGATTCTTGCCCTGCTCTTCTCTCCCGCGCCGAGGTTTTGGCTGACGAAGGTCGTTATCGCCATACAGAAGCAGTTTATGGGCAGGAAGGCAAAGCCTTCAATCTTGGCGTATGCTCCGTACGCGGCGGTGGCAAACTTGCCAAACGTGTTGATTTGCGACTGTACGATGACGTTGGCAAACCCTATGACCGAGTTTTGTATGCCACCCGGCAAGCCGTATTTGACAATCTCTTTGAACACGTCGCCGTAAAAACGAATTTTCTTTACGCTCACGCTGTAGATATGCCCCGGTCTCAAAAGGTGAATGAGGCAGAGCACTAGGCTAAAGAATTGAGAAATGACGGTTGCAACCGCCGCGCTCCACACTCCAAACCCGCACACGCGAATGAAAATCACGTCAAGCGTCACGTTGAGCAAAGACGAACATATCAAAAATATGAGGGGTCGCTTGCTGTCCCCGAGCGCGTTCATTGCGGAACCGCTGACGTTGTAGAGCACCATCGCGAGCGAACCTGCGAAATAATAGCGGAAGTATTCCGTCGCCTGAGGGAGCACGCTTTCGTCCGTATTCATCCATTTGAGGAAATACGGTGTGAGCGTCATCCCGACAACCGTGAGCAGTATGCCCGCAGTTATGCCAAAGGCGAAATTGGTGTGTATCGCACGGCTGACCTTGTCGTCGTCCTTCGCGCCGAAATATCTTGCTATGACTATGCCCGCGCCCTGCGCCGTCCCGATAAAGAAAGAACTGAGCAAAAATATGAGAGGTCCCGACGAACTCACCGCCGCAAGTGCGCTCGTGCCGAGAAATCTGCCCACGATAAGCGTGTCCGCCGTGTTGTAAAGCTGTTGAAAAATCTGGCTCAGCAAAATAGGCAGCGCAAACTTTATCATAAGTTTGTAAGGACTGCCCTTTGTCATATTCACGGTGCCCGCATTCGCCACAAATTTCATACATCCCCATCATACACCAAGACTCGCCTTTGCACAACAAAAAATCTCTCCAATTGGAAAAATCATTTTTGGGTAAAATACACATATACGATTAGAACACCGTTTAGATTGCCTCTTTCAAAAGAAATACCCTTTTACATAGCCAAAAAAGCAAAATTTTAGGGCGGAAGGGACCAAAAACGCAAAAAATGGCAAAAATTGACAAATCCACAATATCTTGTGTTTCACGCAAATGTTTTACACTTTATTTTGCGTTTTTGTCTTGACATATTTTGTGAGTGCGCTATAATGAAAAGGCAAATTTTCTTAAAGGGGAACAGAATCCATGTTAAGTGTCAAAAAAAGAGACGGAAACGTCGTTCCGTTCAATCTCAACAAAATCAAGATAGCAATCGAGAAGGCTTTCGTTGCCGTTCACAAAAATTATAGCGACGACATCCTCGATATGCTCGCACTCCGCGTCACCGCCGCCTTCAACGACAAGGTCAAGGACGACGTGGTCACCGTCGAAGACGTTCAGGACGCAGTCGAAGTCGTGCTCATTCAAGCAAGCTACGTCGAAGTTGCAAAAGCATACATCCTCTACCGCAAACAGCACGAAAAACTCCGTACGGTCGGTTCCACGCTTCTCGACTACAAGAACACCGTCAACAACTATCTCAAAGTCAACGACTGGCGCGTCAAGGAAAACTCCACCGTTTCGTATTCCGTCGGCGGTCTCATCCTCTCCAACTCCGGCGCGGTCACGGCAAACTATTGGCTTTCAGAAGTCTATGACGAGGAAATCGGCAACGCGCACAGAAACGCGGAAATCCACATTCACGACCTCTCAATGCTCAGTGGCTACTGCGCAGGTTGGTCGCTCAAGCAACTCATCAAAGAAGGGCTTGGCGGCATCCCCGGCAAAATCACATCTTCCCCTGCCGGACACCTCTCCACACTCTGCAACCAAATGGTCAACTTCCTCGGCATTATGCAAAACGAATGGGCTGGCGCGCAGGCGTTCTCATCCTTCGACACATATCTTGCTCCGTTTGTAAAGATTGATCATTTGACATACAAAGAAGTCAAACAATGCATTCAATCATTTATATACGGCGTCAACACCCCGTCTCGTTGGGGTACGCAAGCGCCGTTCACCAACATCACCCTCGACTGGGTTGTCCCGAACGACCTCGCCGAACTCAACTGCATCGTCGGTGGCAAGGAGCAAGACTTCAAATATAAAGATTGCGCAAAAGAAATGGAAATGGTCAACAAGGCGTTCATCGAGATTATGATCGAGGGCGATGCAAACGGCCGTGGTTTCCAATATCCGATCCCGACCTACTCCATCACGAGAGACTTCGACTGGTCCGACACGGAAAACAACCGTCTCCTCTTCACGATGACGGCAAAATACGGCACTCCGTACTTCTCCAACTATATCAACAGCGATATGGAGCCGAGTGACGTGCGTTCTATGTGCTGCCGTCTCCGTCTCGACCTTCGTGAACTCCGCAAGAAATCGGGCGGCTTCTTCGGCAGCGGCGAATCCACGGGTTCCGTTGGCGTCGTCACAATCAATATGCCGCGTATCGCATACGTCGCAACGACCGAACAAGAGTTCTTTAAAGAACTCGAGCGCTTGATGAACATCTCCGCACGCTCACTCAAAATCAAGAGAAACGTCATTACGAAACTCCTCGAAGAAGGGCTCTATCCCTACACGAAGAGATACCTCGGCACGTTTAGCAACCACTTCTCAACAATCGGTCTCGTCGGTATGAACGAAGCGTGCTTGAACGCTCGCTGGGTTGGCAAAGACCTCACGACAGTCGAAGCGCAAGAATTCACGAAGAAGGTTCTCAACTTCATGCGCAACAAACTCTCCGATTATCAGGAGATGTACGGAGACCTCTACAACCTCGAGGCAACTCCCGCAGAGTCCACCGCATACAGACTTGCAAAGCACGACAGAGAGAAATACCCCAACATCATCTGCGCAAAGAACGCGGACAACGTGCCGTACTACACCAACAGTTCGCACTTGCCGGTCGGCTACACAGCAGACATCTTCACCGCACTCGACGTTCAAGACGATTTGCAGACGCTCTATACGTCGGGCACAGTCTTCCACGCCTTCCTCGGTCAACGTCTCGACAGTTGGCAAGCGGCGGCGAACCTCGTGCGCAAGATAGCGGAAAACTACAAACTCCCGTATTACACCCTCTCTCCGACGTACTCCATCTGCGCAGACCACGGCTATCTCGAAGGCGAGCAATACACATGCCCGATTTGCGGCAAGAAGACGGAAGTTTACAGCCGTATCACAGGCTACTATCGTCCTGTTCAAAACTGGAACGACGGCAAGACGGCGGAATTCCACGAGAGAAAGACATACGATATTGCACATTCCAACTATCACGGCAAGCCAATCGAGGAATACGCCTGCGACAAGATGGAATACGATGTGAAAGTCGGCGCAAGCAAGAAAGCCGAAGAACCGAAGGCAGCACCCGCTCCCGCGAAGAAAGGAGAAGACAAGGGGCTTCTCATCTTCACAACAAAAACTTGCCCAAACTGCAAGATGGCAAAGGCTATGCTTGACAAAGCGGGTATCTCCTACACCGTCATCGACGCGGAAGACGAGAGAGAAAAGACGGCGGAATTCGGCGTAAAGAAAGCCCCGACGCTCTTCGTCCCAAACGGCAACGGCTATGACGTCTACGACAACGCAAGCAAGATCAAAGGCTGGATCGAGGCAAACAAATAAGATTTAATACTCACATTTGCCTCCCTTTGGGAGGCAAATTTTTTATCAAAGGTGACATATATGAAAAAATATGATGTGATAATCATTGGCGCAGGCCCTGCTGGTATGACCGCCGCGCTCAACTGTCTGCGAGCAGGCAAGTCCGTCCTTCTGCTTGAAGGCGAAAGCATAGGCGGACAAATCGCCCTTTCTCCTAGAGTGGAAAACTACCCCACCGTGCAAAAGGCGGCGGGCGCAGACCTCTGCGACCAACTCTTTCAGCAAATCACCGAATGGGGCGTGGAGTTTGAATTTGAAAGCGCAACGGGCGTTGAAAAGAAGGAAAAATCGTTTGTCGTCAAAACGGACTACAGCGAATATGAAGGCACAGCGCTCATTTTAGCCACAGGCGTCAAGGCAAGACATATCGGCGTTGAGAGAGAGGAAGAACTCGTGGGCAAAGGCGTGAGCTATTGCGCGCTCTGCGATGGTATGTTCTATAAGGGCGAAGATGTTGCCGTAATCGGCGACGCAAACACCGCCCTGCAATATGCCCTCAATCTTTCCGGCTACTGCAAATCCGTGCATATCTGTATGCTCTTTGACAAATTCTTTGCAGACAAAGCGCTTGTGGACTTGGTGCTTGCTCAACCAAACATCAAAGTGACAAAGAATATCGCACTCAAAGAGTTCTTGGGCGACGACGAACTCGAGGGACTCCGTTTTGAAAACACAAAGACGAAAGAAGAGTTCAAAGTGGATTGCAAATGCGCATTCATCTGCATTGGACAAGTGCCAAACAACAAAGCATTTGAAGGACTTGTCGAGCTTGACAAAAACGGCTTTATCGTGGCGGACGAGAGTTGCGCAACTTCCTGCCCCGGCGTATTCGTCGCGGGCGACTGCCGCACGAAAAAGATACGTCAATTCATCACCGCCGCCAGCGACGGCAGTATCGCGGCGTTCTTTGCTTCACAATACGTCGACAAAGTAAAAATGTGTGATTGAGCGATATGCTACGGCAACTACAACAAATACACCCCGTCATGTACGTCAGTACATTAGGCGGGGTGATTTATTTTGTTTTCTTGCCTCTCATCTCAATCGCGCATTTTTACGAACATTATTAATGCGGCTTTTAGCACTCTTCACCCAAATTGAGCGTTGTGTATAGTATTTGCTTATCATCCTGTTTTTGACAAAATAGATGGTTTATTAACACAAAAAATGCACTTAAAGTGCATTTTTTGTTTTTTGGAATTGTAATTGCAAAACCTTGGTATTGGGATGAGTGACGAGGAAGACGCGCACGCGAGTGCCAAGTGTACAAGGTGTACACGGTGTGCGAGCGCACGTAAGTCTGACAAAGTCAATCGCTCAATAACAAGGTTTTAAAGAATGCGCACATGCGATCGTTCGCGGCTTGAGATTCAGGCCACTCCCAACGAATGATGTTGAAGACGTGTTCTATCTTTCTGCCGTCCTCAGGTGGATTCTCCACGAAGAAAAGCTCGCACTTGACGCCGTGTGATTTTGCAAACTCATAGCCCTCAAGCGAAATCTTTTTGAGGAAGTCTGCATATGCCGTGATAAAGAACAACGGACAAACCTCGCCCGGGAATGTTTTGCTGAAGGACGTGATTTCCGGAATATCTGTTTTGAAGAAGCCTTTGCCAAAGATAGGATTGAAGTATATCTTGGCGAGGCACTTTGTCGGGGTGATTTTGAGCGGCTCAACAGCAGGGCAAGTGAGGCACGCGCCCTTAAACTTTTGTGTAAAGCGCACACCGTAGCGCTCTTGCAACTTCTCGTTTCTTTCCATATTGACGAGAAGCGACGTGATATGTCCGCCTGCGCTGTCTCCCGTTATAAAGAAGTTGTCCAGGTCAAGCCCATATTCTTCTGCGATATTCGGCAGGAAGTTCAAGGCTTCAACAACATCTTTTATCTGCCCAAAGAAATCCACTTCCGGCGACACGCGATAGGAGATGTCCACCACGGCAAAGCCGTTTTTTGTGAGATAGTTGCAATAGTAGGAGTTGAGCTCCTTGTCGCCATAATACCATCCGCCACCGTGTACGTCAAAAATGACAGGCAGTTTGCCGTCCACTCCCTTTGGACGATAGACATTCAAAAGATGAAGCGGATGTCCGTCATCCACGTATGCAATATTTACAAAAGCATCTGCAAAATCCGGCACCAACTGTGTCGCAACACGCTTTTCGTCTCCCTTTTTGACAGGACCGTTGAAAAACCACTCACCGATAGACATAATTCTTTCCACCTTATTATTGATTATATATATTATATACCTATAGTTTGATATTGTAAACATAGAAAAAACCTCTCACTGCAAAAGCAATGAGAGATTTTTCGGAGAAAACACACGTATGAAACTTGCTATATTACTACATGATGATCGTATATCCTGCATTCTTCTTGTTTGAATCGAGGCAATTCAGTAGCAAAAGACATTATTGCATCGAGTTTTAAAAATTCAATTTGAGTTGCGTCGCCTTCTAAATGTATCTTTCGTTGTGCTTTATCTTTTATATCAAGCGTCCAAAGCGTTTGCATTGAATTTTTGCATTTTGCGCTATTGTCCTCCCACGTTTCCACGTGCAAAGCGTCAAACAAGTCAAAAAACAATTCGGCATTTTCTTTGTATAAAACCATGTTGTTATAATTCCCATTAGATTTAAACACCAAAAATTTTCCATCGTTGCTCCCAATAATAGAAGTTTTTATAGGCTCAAGTCTCGGAGGTATTTTTGAGAACACAACATATTGTTCCGGCTCTTCAGTGTCTATCTTTTTTAGATATTGCAACAATTTTTCTGCTGATTCAAATGTAAGGTTCTTCAACACATCCTTAGATAAATTTGATTTATAATAATAAGGTTGAAACAAAAAACCAAGCACACATAATATTTCATCAACAGAAGATTTTATTACGATTCCGAACTTCGCCAGCTGTGTCAAAATATCTTTATCCTTATCCGTTAATCGCATATAATAGGCGCTTGGCTTTAACGACGCATACGTCATCGCCACATACCTATATTCCAGCACCGCCAATACTCTACAGGAAATTTCATTTACGGTGTTCATCCATGAAAGATCGGCATAATTATTTATATTGTTATCAATGATATGCCTTATCTCTCCTCGATCACGAATTATTGGCTTTTCTGTTATACTGGAATTATGTATTTTTTCTATTTCATCTGTCAATATGTTATAAATCACTATTTCCCCCTTTATACATAAGGGAATTCTTTGATCCCCAATAATTCACATGCCTTTATGAATGCTCTTTGGTTGTCCTTGCTGTATTGATCAAGTGCCACGCAGTTTAAGGAACTATCAACGCCATATTCATCCATCAAGCATTTTATGTTCATTATTTTACGCATTTTTGACGTTTGGCTAAATTGTTGCGATAATACAATTCTTTTTGCCAATACATTGATTGCCGTGTCTCTTTGATAAACAACATATTCTTTCAAAACTGTTTTGCATATGCTTAGATTATCATCATATGTCCATTTTAATTTTTCACCCATTTTTTACCTCCATGCCATTTTGTTAATATTAAATAATTAATATTTAATCGTATTGATCAAATATTGTTTAAAACTCATACCGCTGCGATTGTCGGTGAAAGTAGGGTCATTATATGCGATTTGTAGATCAATCAAATTTGGTTGGTCGGCTCTTGCTACCAAATTGTTCAAAGAATTTGCAGGCACTTTGAACAAATGCAATTCTTTCCTCTGCCAATCATTCAAAATCAAATACCAATCATTTTTCAAACACTCAAATAAAGGATTTGCCCAATAATTATTTGCTCCCTTGTTTTTGGACGCAAAAGTGACATTGTCATAATGCAACGCAAACAATCTCTTTGCAATAGTTTTTGTCATCTTTGTGCCTTCACTTGTTTTAGATGAAATCAATTCGCGTTCTTCATTCATGTCTAATGCTTGTGCATTAGTTTTCCCAAATAGAAAATCGATCCCGCCCTCTCTTTCAATTCTTTTTAAGACAACATTGACTATATTTTGAATGCTCAACCCATTTTCTTCCAAAATAGTTTCAGCATTCGCCAATGTAGACTCGTTGACAAAAAGTTTTAATTCTTTCATAATAGCCTCCTTTGCATTTTTCAATTGCATATTAACACAACAAAGCCGATTTGTCAATATAATTTTAAATGTTTTTGCAAGAATTTTCAAAACATTTGAAAACATTTAATTAAAACCGCTCAGTTTAGATGAAGAGCGCGAAAAAGCCCGTTTGCGAAGGATGAGCGTACAAGTCGTACGTGACCCCTGAACAAACGGGCATTGACAATGCTATTCGCTAAACTGTGCGGTTTTTAATAAGCTCTTGCAAAGTAGATGACCGTGCTTGCCTCTTTCCCGCAACAGACGCATTTCTTTGCTCTGAAATGTCCGGACGAAGTCTGGTCGAAAGGCATACAGCGCGAGGTGGCTTGAAGATCGGCTTTGATCTTGTCTTCGCACTCGCGGCAACCGCACCACATTGCGCGGACAAAGTTTTTGTCGTCGAGCGCGACTTTCATTTCGTCCATATTCTCACAATCAACGATATGTGAATAGGTGAAATCGTGAGACTGTTTGAACATATTTTCGTGGATGTCGTCAAGGAGCGTCTTCACCGTTTCGACGACGCCGTCAATAGGTGCGAACGATTTCTCGTTGGTGTCACGGCGAGCGAGCACGACTTGACCGTTTTCGATATCGCGCGGGCCGAGTTCAAGGCGAATAGGCACGCCCTTCATCTCCCACTCGTTGAATTTCCAGCCCGGAGATTGGTCTCTATCGTCCAACTCGACTCTGACGCCTGCCTTTTCAAGCGCGTCGGCAACGTCTCTCGCCTTTTCCAGCACTCCCTCTTTGTGCGCGGCAACCGGCACGACTGCAACTTGAATCGGTGCAACACGCGGCGGAAGTTTGAGCCCGCGTTGGTCTCCGTGCGCCATGATGAGCGCGCCGATAAGACGCGTGGACACACCCCAACTCGTTTGATACGGGCGCTTTTGCGTGCCGTCACTGTCGAGGTATTTGATCTCAAATGCGGAAGCGAAGTTTTGTCCGAGATAGTGCGAAGTGCCAGCTTGAAGCGACTTGCCGTCCAGCATCATGGCTTCCATCGTGTAGGTGTCCACCGCGCCTGCAAACTTCTCTTTTTCCGTCTTTCTGCCAACGAGCACGTCGATTGCGAGGACGTTTTGCATAAATTCACGATAGACTTCAAGCATTTTGAGGGTTTCTTCCCTCGCCTCTTCCTCCGTGCGGTGGAGCGTATGTCCCTCCTGCCACAAGAATTCGCTTGTTCTGAGGAACGGACGCGTAGTCTTTTCCCATCTCACGACGTTTGCCCATTGATTGATGAGCACGGGAAGGTCTCTATAAGACTGCACCCACTTGGCGTACATTGAGCAGATTATCGTTTCGCTCGTAGGACGAACGACGAGGTTTTCTTCAAGCGGAGTATTGCCGATATGTGTCACGAGCGCAACTTCCGGCGCAAAACCTTCGACGTGGTCCGCCTCTTTGACGAGAAAACTGTACGGTATGAACATCGGAAAATATGCGTTCTTATGCCCCGTTGCCTTGAAACGCTTGTTGAGTTCCGCTTGAATGTTCTCCCAAATCTCGTAGCCGTACGGGCGAATGACCATCGTGCCTTTGACGGGGCCGTAGTCCACAAGTCCGGTCTTCAAAACGACGTCGGTATACCACTGTGGGAAATCCACAGTCATATCGGTGATTTCTTTTACAAATTGCTTTTGGTCTTTTGCCATAAAAGTATCCTCTTTTTTCATCCTGACTATTGTATCATCTTATGATACAAATTGCAAGTCAAGAAAAACAATGGCGCGGTCAAAGCCACGCCACCGAAACTTATTTTTCTTCGTCGAGGTCTTCTTCGTCGTCCTCTTCGTCTTCGTCCTCTTCGTAGTCGTTGACGTCGCCGTAGTCGTAATCGTCGAAGTCGTCGGGGACAGACTCTTCTTCCTCTTCCTCTTCTTCTTCGATTTCTTCCTCTTGAAGTTGAGAAAGGGACAATTCCTCTTCCTCTGCCGAGACGGTGTCCTCTTCGTCGACGAACTCTTTCCAGCTGTCGTCGTCATCGTCTTCCTTTTCCGAGAGTTTGTCCGCGCGCTCAGCACGACAGGCGGCGCACATCTCCTCCCCCTCTTCCAAGAAATTGACCTTGCAGATAGGACAAATTCTCTCTTCGTATTCTGATTCGTCTTCGTCGTCTTCAAGAAGGCTTATTTTGCTCTCTTTGCCGAGTTCCGCTTTACAGACTTCGCAGATTTCTTCCTCAACGGGAATCCAGTTCAGTTCGCAACGCGGGCATTTTTTGTATTTTGCCATAAAAACCTCTATGAGATTTAGTTCCTATATTATATTTATAAAGTCTCGATATGTAAACTATTTTTTTCATTTTTTCAAAAAAAATTCTTTCTGCACATTTTGTGCGCTTTCACCAATTTTTCACCAATATATTGTGTTTTGAAAAATAGGTGAAAATTATTGTTGTAAAAAATGGTGAAAAGCATTATATTTTAGGCGTTTTAAGAATAAAAACACGTATTATTCCGTTTTTTAAGTAAAAAAACAAAAACCAATATAAAACGACAAAAAACCGCATAACTCGTGGTTTTCTTCTCTCAACGCAAAAAAACGAACATGCTAATATATAATCGTACTCAGGAGGATAGACTTATGGCAAAGACAATTGTGATTGCAGACGACAACACCGCACTTTCAGAAGGGCTGAAAGATTTCATCTCGAAGAGCGAGAGATACGAGGTCGTCGGCGTTGCTTCAACCGGCACGCAAGCCATCAAACTCATAAACGATTTGAACCCCGATTTTTTGCTTCTCGATATAGTTATGCCCGAACTGGACGGTTTCGGCGTGCTCTCCGCGATAGAATCAAAGCGGACGATAGTCGTGATGATGTCCCAACTTCGTCCGGACGGTTTCGTGCAAAAGGCGATGCAGTACGGCGCGAGTTATTATCTCGCAAAACCTTTCGACTACGGGATGATGCTCAAAGTGTTGGACGGGTTCGACTCTCATCGCACGCAAAAACCGCAACCCAAGTTTAACAAAAACCTCGACGAAAAGATTTCCAATCTTTTCATCTCCGTCGGCATACCCGCGCACATAAAGGGCTATCAGTTCTTGCGCGAGGCAATCAAAATGACAATCGAGTCGCCGGACATCATCAACTCTATCACAAAACGGCTCTACCCCGGCATTGCCGAGTTGTATCAGACCTCGCCGTCCAAAGTGGAACGCGCAATACGCCACGCTATTGAGGTCGCTTGGAACCGCGGCAAAATTGAAAATATCAACAACGTGTTCGGCATCAAAATCTACTCCCCAAACGAGAAACCCACAAACGGAGAATTTATCGCGCTAATCGCAGACAAGTTGCTCCTTGAATCAGCCTAACCTTGACAATGCAAGCGTCTATTGCATTTGTCCCGCAAGGGCGCGCGTTGTCATTCCATTTTCCCCTTTACCCAAAGAAAGAACACAGTCGCAAGGCTGTGTTCTTTCTTGATTGCAATTATATTTTTGTTGCTATTATTTATTTGTTAACACTAACAAATAATGCCTGTCGCTCTCCTCTGCGATTTGCGCGTCGAACAAATCTTCAAATCGCTTTGCTTCTTCTTTTGCGGGGAGCAAAGGGCGAGAGACGTGATCGGCGTGTTGCTTGTGGTGCGAGTTGAGCATCTCGCGGGAGATGGAATGAACGATGACGAGTTTTCCGCCCTTCTTCAAAACCGCGTGCGCCTTGTCCCTCAGCGCGTCCACGTCCAAAAAGTGCGGATATGCGTTGTAGATGACGACAAAGTCAAAGGCTTCGAGGGGTTCGCCATTTTTATTATTTGCATCGTCCTCTTTCATGTCGAGAAAATCGACGTGTTCAAACTCCGCCCAGTCACACCCTGCGAATTTGCGTTTGGCAACCTTTATCATCTCTCCCGACAGGTCCACGCCCTTGACGAGCTCTCCCGTCAATTCGTGAAGAACCTCGGTTATCGCGCCCGTTCCGCACGCAACGTCAAGGACGCGTGCGCCCCTAAATATGCCTGAACTCTCAAGGAGCGCACGCTTGACGCCCACGGTACAGTCTTGAAAACTGTCCCAGTCGTGTGCCAAATCGTCAAAATATTTTTCAACGTTTGCGTTTGTCATAGTTTATTGTCCAAAGAATTGAGACGGGTTTTCGATCTGTCTGTATCCGCCGAAACTGTTCGGGCAAGCAAAGATTTCTTTTGCAAGTTCTTTGCCGAAGAACGCATAGGTGATTTCGTTGGTCTTTTCGGTCATATCAATGTCGGCAAAGAGTTCGGGATAGACGACCTTTGCAATCCACCAGGTATTGACAAGCGCGAGTTCGAGGTTGACGTAATATGCGTATTGCGGCATCTCGACGTACACCTCGCCCTCTTGCCACGCCTTTATTCTTTCAAGCACGACTTTATTCTCGTTGGTGAGCGGTTTGATGTTTCTTATCGCCGCCACGTCAAAAATCACAATATCAATGCTACCGCTGATTGAAAGCAAAGTTTCCTCTTCGATTTGAGCCTGCGGAGCCCCGCCGCCGGAGAGATTAACCGCGTTTTTGATGTGTGCGATTTCAAACGGAGCATAATTGTTCTTTGCGGTCATAAGATGGTTGGTCGTGCCCCAGTTGCCGAGCCCGCAGATGTAGACGGATTTTTTATCCTCTTCCGGAATATCTTTGGTTCTGTCAAAAATCTCTTGTTTTTGCTCTTTGATGTACGCGTTGAGCACCGCCGCCCTGCTCTTTCTGTTGAAAATTTTACCGAGCATTATAAAGCTGTTCAAAACGTTGTCGTCAAATACGGTTTTCGGTCCGTATTTCACTGTGACAACGGGGACGTTTCCGCCAAGTGCCTGTTGAAGCGCATTTTCCTTGTCGACGTCTTCATATTCGGAAATGACGATGTCTGGTCTGCAAGAAAGAATCTTTTCTGCCTCCGCAGTTTGGGCATTCGGTCCGCCGACGCCGCATGAACTGTCAATCGAATCAAGCAAATCTTTGTAGGCGAGTTGATATGGTCTTGCCGATCCGTCGAACATCTTCGGACGATTTGTCAACGTCTCGTTGTCGATGTCTTCAACACCGCAAAGCAAGTTCATGTCGCCGATGTAGGAATACATACGAAGCGCGCCCGCGCCGATGCAAACCACTCTCTTGTAGGTGCCCGGCTTGATTTCAAGTTGTCTGCCAATCATATCCGTAATCGTGATAGGCTCAACGGGTTTTTCTTCCGGCGTATCGTTCGCCGGCGTCTCGGTCGGTTTGTTGCACGCGGCAAAACTCACGAGTGCCAATGCACAGACAAGCACCGCTATCATCAAAAAGATGACGCTCTTTTTTGCCATGTTTCTCATATTAACCTCCATAAACGATCGCCTTTCTGCCTTCCGCCTCCAAAATGGCGGCTTTGACGCCAAAGACGTCGCTAATCGTATTTTCGTTCAAAATTTCAACCCCGCCCGTATGCTTGATTTCGCCGTCCTTCATCATAAAGAACTTGTCGCCGAAGTCCATCGCAAAATTCAGGTTGTGGATCGCAATCAAAATCGTTATCTTCTTCTCGCTCGCTATCCTTTTTGCGAGTCCGAAAATCAGTTGTTCGTTTTGTACGTCGAGGTTGCCCGTCGGCTCGTCAAAGACGAGCATTTGGGGCTCTTGCGCAAGCGCGCGGGCAATCGCCACTTTTTGGCGTTCGCCTCCCGAGAGTTGATTTACGTTCTTTGTGGCAATATGCGTAAGTTCAAGTTCTTCAAGCACACGGTTCACGACCTCTCTGTCGTCCTGTCCCGCAATCAAGCCGAACCTTGCAATACGCCCCGTGAGCACGCTGTCAAACACTGTCAACTCTCCAAAGGAGAGTTCCTGTGGAACGTAGGCGATGAGTTTTGCCCTCTCCGTCCTCGACGCCTTTGAAATATCCTTGTCGTCAAACAAAATCTCGCCTGTTGCTTTCAAAAGCCCGAGCACGCACTTGAAAAGCGTGCTCTTGCCCGCGCCGTTTTTGCCGAGAAGCACGCCGATCTCGCCCTCTTCAAGGGCGAGGTTCACACCCTTCAAAACGGGAACGCTCTTTTTGTATGCAAATTTCAAATCTTTGATTTCAAACATCACACACGCTCCTTTGCCGTAAACAGCATAAAGAGGAAGAACGGTGCACCGAGAAGCGACGTGACCGCGCCTACCGGAAGCGCGATACCGTTTGCGATAGTTCTCGCAATCGTGTCGGCAAAAAGCAATAGCAGACTGCCCGTCAGCGCGGTTATGGGAATGGACACGACGTGGTTGTGTCCAAGCAACTTTTTGACTACGTGTGGGCAAATAATGCCCACAAACCCGATTATTCCGAGGAAGGACACGCACATCGCGGTAATGAGCGACCCGACGAGCAGTCCCGTGACTCTGAGTGCCGTCACGTTGACGCCGACGCTTCTTGCGATATTGTCTCCCCCGAGCATAGCGTTAAAACGCCAAGACAAGCAGAAGAAAAGAATGATCGCCGCGCCCACGAACCCGAGCATAATGTAGTCTTGCGTGAGCGTCACGCGCCCGAGGTCGCCAAAGGACCAGATAACCGCCGCCGACAGTCCCACGTCGGTTGCGAAAATCTGCAACATCGTTGTCCCCGCCGTCCAAATCGCGCCTATCGCTATACCTGCAAGCACGATTGTGTTGGGCGAGAATTTTTTTATTCTGCAAAGTGCGAGCACCAGCATCACGGACGCGGACGAAAACAGAAACGCTATGAGCGACACCGCAAACGGGTTGAACGTATTGACCGTCTTTGCAAAATCTGCGCCCGACGACAAAAACCCGCCCGCAAAACCGATTATGGACAAGTTTGCCCCGAATACCGCGGCGTTGGACACGCCGAGAGTGGACGGAGAAGCCATAACGTTGCCGAGCGTCGTCTGCATAATAAGACCGGCAACCGCAAGTCCCGCGCCCGCAACGACCGCCGCTATTACGCGCGGAAAGCGCGTGTTCCAAATGATAAGAGCGTTAATATCGTTGACGTCGCCCCTGTGGCCAAGCGCTTCAAAGCAGTCTTTGACGGACATCTTTGCCACTCCGACAAACCAGCAAACAAAAAACATAACCACCGTAAGCAAAAACAGCGATGAGATGATTATCGCCTTTTTTATGCGCATTTTTTTCTGCACTTCAAGCACGTTTGTCGCGACGGATTCCATGCCTAAATCATACCAATTGAGCGGAGTTTTTGCAAGTTTTTTCAAAAAATGTTCGGTTTTTTCTTGATTTTTCGATACATTGTGTTTTATAATGTATGCAATACAAAACAGAGGTTTCGGCTATGGACAAAAGAGTAAAGAAAACTCGCAATCTTATCTACAAGGCGTTTGCAACCGTGCTCAAACAAAAGGGCTACGGAAAACTCACCGTCGAGGACATTTTGCAGGAGAGCGGAGTCTCGCGCTCCACCTTCTATTCTCATTTCAGGACGAAGGAAGACGTGCTCAACTCTATCTCGACCAACATCTTCGAACACGTGTTTTCGCACACCTTGACGGTTGAAGAAACTCACGACTTTTCCCGCTCGAGCATTTTCGATTACTCTCACCTGCTCACGCACATCTTCTACCACCTTCACGACGAGGAGGAACTCATCACCGCAATTTTGGCGTCGTCCAGTCGCGACGCGTTTTTGCACGATATGCGCATCCACGTCATGCCCATCATAGACCGCCTGATAAGCGAACGCCTCGTCAAGCGTCTCGACGTACCGGACTCCCTCCTCCGCCAAAAGGTCTGCGAAGATTTCATCCTCTCCGTCGTCTATTGGTTTGAAAACTCCTGCGCGGAATCTCCCGAACGCATCAAAGATTATTTCTTTGCGATGAACACCTGATTTGACGCCTATAATATGCGCCTATCGCGCGCGCGAGGTCAAAATTTACCCAACATTTTGTGGTGGAAAACCGCTTCGCAACACAAAATTATCTGCGTTTAAAAACTTTCGAAAAACATTTGACAATCTTCCCTTATAATGCTATTATCTTAAAGCATTCACTTGGGGGTATAGCTCAGTTGGTAGAGCGCTTGATTTGCATTCAAGAGGTCCTCGGTTCGAATCCGTGTATCTCCACCACCGCGAGCAGACTTAGGTTTGCTCGCAACAATATAGGAATGTAGCTCAGTCGGTTAGAGCACCACCCTGATAAGGTGGGGGTCAGTGGTTCGAGTCCACCCATTCCTACCACTGTATTTAAAAAACGAACCACTTTCGGTTCGTTTTTCTTTATGTTTTTGCAGCAATTATCAATAAAATCTTTACTTTTTGATAATAATATGGTAAAATAAGTAAAGATTTGAGGTGATAAGCATGATTTCTTATAGCGGATTAGAAAAATTGTTAAAGCAAAAATGCATCAAAAAATCCGAGCTGACAAAAGAGCTTGGGATTTCTTCACGCACGATTGCAAAGATTGGCAAGGGCGAAAAGTTGTCCCGTATTGTCATTGAAAAGATGTGCGGATATTTTGGCTGCGAGCCGAGCGATATTTGCAAAGAAGTGTCAGACAATCCAATCCTTCAAATTCTCAGAGAAGAAATGGAGCACAAGATTTCCGGCGGGCTTTATCATGAGTTGCAGATAAGGATGACATACAACTCCAACCATATTGAAGGGAGCAGGCTCACAGAAGACCAAACAAGGCTTATTTTTGAGACAAACACTCTTGACGTTGGAGATGGCATCCCTGTGGATGATGTTTTGGAGACAGTTCACCATTTCCGCGCAATAGATTATGTCATTGAAACGGCAGACAAGACGCTCACGGAAGATATTATAAAGCATTTGCATTATCTTTTGAAACATGACACAAAGGACGCTACTCTTGAGTGGTTTGCAGTTGGAGATTACAAAAAGCGTGCAAATGTCGTTGGCGGCAGAGAAACTACCAAGCCAAAGGATGTTCCTGCAAGGATGGCAGAACTGCTTGCTGAGTATAATGCAAAAGCCAGAATTGATATCAACGATATCATCGCTTTCCATTCCGCATTTGAACACATACACCCTTTCCAAGATGGCAACGGAAGAGTTGGTCGTCTCATTGCTCTCAAAGAGTGCTTGAAAAACAGCATAATTCCATTCATCATTGAGGATTCCAAGAAAATGTATTACTATCGCGGGCTGTCTGAATGGGGCAAGGATAATAGTTATCTCTCGGACACCTGCCTTGACGGACAAGACACCTTTGTGCGTCTTTTAGATATGTTTGATATCGAACACAAATAGAACATTATACAATTATATTTTGTGACAGTTTTGCATCAAAAAACCATACGAGAAACAGATATCTAACCTATCTCTAGATAGGTTAGTTTCTTTTTAGGAAAACCTTTTCCTGCCACCGTATATAAAACGAACCATTGCGGTTCGTTTTATATAGCATAAGTTGACACAGGGGTTCTTAGAACGCAAGCGAATCTAACTCGGCAACAAGTTTTGTGAGTTCTTGCTTGTAGAATGCAATTGCAGCGGAATGATCTTCCCCGTTGTGCAGAGTGCGACGAACGGCGCGTTGCAAAAGACGAATATAGCCGATGACTTTTGCCTTTTTGGTGTAGTCGTCAAGCACAGCTTTGTCTGTGGTGCCAAAATACAATTGCAAGGTCTTGTCCCAAATATCAAACGAAGTTTGGGCGGTGATTTTCAAAAACTTGCCGGCGTCTTGCAGATTCAAAGAATAGAAGCCGATGTAGGCGTTGAAAATAAAACCGAATTCAAACACAGGGTTGCCGAGCGCCAAAGTGTCCATGTCGATGAGCAATGCTTCGTCGTTTTGAATCATAACGTTTTTGAGGTGATAGTCGCCGTGCAGAATGTGATTTGACTTTGGGATGTCATTCACAAGTTTTTCAAGTTTCTTTCCGCTCTCTTCATCAAGATAGGTCTTTGCAATCTCCACCCATTTGAGAGCGAGTTCTTTCATATCCGGCATATCGCCGTCGTTGTCCTCGGTGGCGTGAATCTTTTTGAGCAAATCCACATAGAGTTCGACGTAGTGGTCGAGATGCTCAGGATCGTCCGCTATGCAGGATGCGAGCGATTTTGCGTTGAGAAGCTCAAACACCGTGCCGTAACAATCGCCGATTTTGGCAATATCATACGAAATCGCCGTGTTGATGCCAAGAACAAATGCTTTTTTGGCAAGGGCGCGTTCGCGCTGTATATCTTCAAAACTGCCTTCCGTATAAACCTTGACGATTGTGTCTGCATCAATGCGATAAACTTTGCCGTTGGCACCTTCGCCGATTATTTCACAGCCGTCCACCGAGAGTTTTCTGAACGCTTTTTCAACTTTCATCATCTCGGTAAAGCCTGTCATATCAAAAATCTCATAAACGTCGGTTGAAACGTTTATGATTTTGAAACGGGAATTGGCTTTTCTGAATCTCAAAACAATACGAAGCCCTGCGGAAGAAATGTATTCGAGTTCTTCTGCGTCAAGGACAAGTTCGACGGGGTTGCACTCGTCAACAATTGATTGCATTTCGCTTGCAACCGCTTCCGAATTGTTCGAGTCAATTCTTCCCTCCAAATAGATTGTCAAAACTCCGTTTTCAAGACTATGTTTCATTTTCCCTCTCCTTTAAACACAAAGTTTACGTGCCTTTCATATTCTTTGAATGCAAACGTATCGCTCAAATCCTTTCTCAAAATCTCAAGAATACTTGTATAGTACCAAGCGTGTTCGGATTTTCTCTTTTCGTGGAACGCTTCAAAAATCTCGTCGCCGATTTTGGAATATTGCTCTGCCATTGAACGGATATTCGAAAGTTTGTCGGCAAGCCAAAGAATCTTGGTGTCTTTGGATGATTTTTCAAGTTCCGCAAGCGATTCTTCTTTTCTTATACGCCAAGTTGCCGAGGCAGGAAGATCACGCCTTTTGTTCTCCGTTTCGGATTTGATGAGAGCCAACACGTGCTCTCCAAACATCCCCTTCACCTCTTCTTCCGTTGCGGGCGTATCCTCTATGACGTCGTGCAAGATGGACGCGATTATCACGTCTTCATCCATCGTCATTGTGGTGACGATAACCGCCGTTTCCATAGGGTGAAGAATATATGGCATACCGGTCATCTTTCTCGTTTGTCCGGCGTGCATTTTTGCCGCATATGCGACTGCTTCTTCAATTCTTTTCACAGTTTTTTCTCCAATGTCAAAACGTTTTGATTGTTGACGTATTCGTATTTCACGTTGTCAACAAGTTTTTTGGTCATAAATATTCCAAGGCCGCCTTCGCGTCTCTCATCTGCCGAAAGAGTGATGTCGGGGTCTTGTTTTGCAAGCGGATTATACTCCGCTCCGTTATCTTTGAAAGTGATTGTGAGCAGTCCGTCGTCAAAGCCGGCAGACACTTCAACCATACTGCCTTCCGGCAAATCCGCATGGTCCACAACGTTGACAAATATTTCTTCGATGCACACGAGAAGTTGGTTGACGACTTTTTGATTTGCCTTTTTCTCTTTCATAAAATCCGTCAACAAATTGTTCAACTCTGCCAACCGGTCTTTGTCTGCAGAAATGCTGAACTCACGCTTGTTTTTGTCAAGTGCGCCGGCATATTCAATGCAAAGCATTGTGGTGTCGTCAAATTGAGGTGCATTGCCCACAAACACATCAATCATTTTATTCACGCCGTCAATAATGTCTTTCGGGCGTCCTGTTGACAAGTCGTTGATTGCGTTGAGCGTTTCAGTGAGTGAAAACATTGCATTGTCCGCATTGGTTGCTTCAGGCACACCGTCTGTATAAAGGAAGATTTTGTCGCCTTTTTCAAGTTGGATTTCAAAGTTCTGATATTTTGCGTCTTCCATCGCGCCGACAACGACTCCGCGCTTTGACTTGACAAACTCAAACTTGCCGTTTTTCGTCACGGCAGGATTATCGTGTCCTGCGTTGGTTGCCGTTATCTTGCCCGTTGAAATCTCAAGTATGCCGAGCCACACGGTCACAAACATTTCCGCGTCATTGTGGGCGCAAATGCGTTTGTTGACAAACTCAAGGATTTCCGCAGGAGTTCCGCCAAGCATTGTGCGTTCATAGATAATAATCTTTGTCGCCATCATAAAGAGTGCCGCAGGAACGCCCTTGCCTGACACGTCTGCCATAACGAATGCAAGATGGTCATCGTCCACAAGGAAGTAGTCATAGAAATCTCCGCCCACTTGTTTTGCGGCGTGCATTGAAGCGTAAAGGTCAAACTCGCATCTATTTGGGAACGCAGGAAACGTTTTTGGAAGCAAAGATTCTTGGATTTGCCTTGCTATATCAAGTTCCGAATCAATTTTTTCTTGTTGTTTGATTGCTTCGGCAAGATTTCGGATGTTGCGAAGTGTATCAAGTTCCATTTGATCAATCGCTTCTGCAAGATTTGAGATTTCATGGATTTTGCTTATGCTTCCGTCAAGCGGAACGTCAGGCTCGCTGTTGTCTTTTGCAAAACGTTGTGCTTCCGCAACGATGTTCTGTATTGGGGTGACAAATTGTTTTCTCACAATCAAAATAAATCCCAAAACAGACACGACTGCAAGAATCAAAGTCGTCATTGCAACAAGTATTGTAAAAGACGTTCCAAGTTTGTTGAGAAGCGCCATCGTGTGTTGCACGACAACTATTGCCACAACGTCGCCGTTTGAATCCTTGACAGGAAGAAGCATATTGATATGAGGTAATCCGCCGTTTGCATCCTTTTGCTTGCGCGAGACGTTGGCTGATTCAAGCCCGTTTTCCATCATATCCTTGTAGATTCCGTCGTATTCGTTGGGCTGACTGTGTTCGTGCAAAGAGCCGAGTTCCCAAGCGGAATACGGCACAAACTTTGCATTCGGGCAGTTAAAAACAGAATAATACTTGGAATAATCGTCTTTGTCAGGCACAATGACATAAAGTATGGCAACATTTTGCTTTTCGGCAAATTTTTGCAAGCGTGCGGTTGCCGCATCAAACTCCGCTTTCAAATCGCGGATGTTTTGCTCGTCTTCCCCAATGGCGATCTTGCCATTGATTTTGTCTGCGTTTGCAAGATAGGCGTCAATATGGTCAGCATTAAAAAGATCAAGCGCACTCGTTGCAGTTGCATAAGACTCGTTGTGATAAAATTCATAGACCGTGTCGTTGAACTTTGTATAACTGATTGCCGAAATGACTATACCGAAAACAATAAGCAATGCTGTCGTTGCAATGATAATGTTGAGAGTTAAATTGTTTTTAAATACTTTTTTCTGTGCCATAGTACCATGCCAACTCTTTCTTTTATAGAATAAGTTTAGCATATATCAATCAATTTGTCATCCTTAGTTTTTGTTTTTCAAGTCATATTGACAAACATATTATAGAATTATAAAATAATTGTGTATTATGCGCCATGCGCATATTGGAGAGATACAAACAATATGGAAGAAAAATGCAACGAATTAAAGGTTGAAGAATTGGACGTTTCGGTTGAGAAACCGATTGACAAACAAAAAGTCGAGAAATTATCTGTCGACGAAAGCTATGCGCAAACGGAAACTGGGGAAAGCAAAGACGAAGAACCGGCCTCCAACGAGAAAAAATCCAAAAAACACAAGAGGAGAAAAATACACGAAATAACTTTTGAAAACGATATTAGATATCGCGGGCCTTTTTCATATAGATGGCTTAGGGTTTTTGCTTGGATAAGTATTGTTTCCGCTCAAATCGCGCTTATCCTAATGCTTGGAGCGATGCTTGATGCAGGTGTCGCAAAACTTGCAGGTCTTGCAATGTTCTTGCAAGTCTTTGGCAGACTCGCTGTTCCTTTCTTCCTCATCGCCAACTTTGCAATCATCATAAACGCACAAAACGGCTACAAACGCTTGATTGCCGGCTATGCTTTTATGGTACTTGTTATATTTGCGCTATTTATGCTTATATATCAACACTATTTGTTAGGCATTATGGCGATGATTACGGCAAATTCCGAACAATCTCCGCAAGAAGTGTTTCAACTCATCTTTATGTTGTTCTCAAATGGCGGCTATCTGTCATTCAACATATTCATCGACTTGTTGCTTTGCACCTTGTTTACGTTCTTTGTCAACTACAACCCCAAAAAAGTATTCGTGGGCAAAAAGGTTATCATATTCAGATTATTTGCAATCCTGCCTGCGCTTTATGAAATTGCATCTCTCACTCTGAAAGCACTGTGTGCAACAAAGGATGGATTTGTTTTGCCTCTCTACGTTTCACCGTTCTTGACAACAAAACCTCCGCTCACGTTCGTCGTGTTTATAGCGCTTGCTTTCTTCATTAAAAACCGCGAACGTGTGTTTTTAAAACGTGGCAAGACATACGAGGAATACAATGCGTTTTTGAAAACAAATATCAACTCTTTGCATTTTTCAATCGCCACAAGCGTTTGCATGATTGTTGCGGCAATCATTGATGCTATCTTGTACGCTGTGCTTGGCAGAGTGTTAATTCCGGGATATGAGGGTGCAACACTCGATGATGGGCTCGCCATTGCCAATCAACTCGGTTTTGGCTCAAGTGTATCACTCTTACTTGTAATCCCGTTCATTATGTTGTTTTCCTACACACGCACGCATAAGCCGTCTGCAATCGATATGATAATTCCAAACGTCGGTATGGTGGCTTTTGTCATTTGCTATGTGGAAGGATTATATCAATTCATTATTCGTTTGCCAAGCATCATCGGCGGATTGTTCAACTAATAACAAACACAAAAACAAGATATTCTTTTGCAAATAAAAAAGCCACCCGTTTACACAAACAGTATAGTGTTTTGTTTCAAAATTGTCAACAATGTCGGTTGTTGTATATGTGAGACATTTTTGCACCGAAAAACTATGCAAAAACAGATTTCTAACCTATCTAAAGATAGGTTAGTTTCTTTTTAGGACAACCCTTTCCTACCATAGTAGTTAAAAAACGAACCGTTTTCGGTTCGTTTTTTGTTGCGGTTTTTGAGGGGAAAACAAAGTTTTCAGCGAGTGGCGAGGAAGAGTTGGAGTTCGGGCGTGGACGGAGTTTTGATGATGTCCTTGCCGCGTTCGAGGATTTTGCCGCCGTCGAAGAAGAGAATTTCGTCGGCGATGGTCTCGGCTTGAAGGACGGAATGCGTGACGATGAACACCGTGCAGTTTGTGCGCGCGCGATACTCCTTAATCAGTTCTTCGGCGATTTTCGACGACGAAATGTCCATTGAAGACGTCGGCTCGTCAAGAAGAAGAATCTTGGCATCCTGCGTCAAAGTGCGGACGAGTGCCGTCTTCTGCCCTTCACCGCCCGACAATCTGTTGGCTTTTTTCTTGGCGAGCGCATCAAGCCCTATCGCCTGCATCATACGCTCGGCTTCTTTGACTCTTTGCGCGTCTTTCTTTGGTGTAAACAAAAGCACGTTGCGTCTGACGCTGAAATCGAAGTTGTAGGCGGATTGCGTCATATACACGACGTCTTTTGGCGCATTTACGGTGCCGTCATAACGCACTTGCTTCGCAAGTACGTTAAGCAGAGTGCTCTTGCCGCTGCCGTTGTTGCCTATGATGGCGTAAATCTTGCCCTCTTCAAACGAGCAATCGACGTCGAGCGCGAGTTTGTCGCCATACAGTTTTTTGACTTTACACTCTATCATGACGCCTCCTTGCCACCAGTTGCAATATGCCCGCCGTGAGGTTCATTGCAAGCGCTATGGCGAGCAAAATTATGCCGAGAGCCACGGCATAAGCAAAATCGCCCGTGTTGTAGTTGAGCGCGATTGCCGTTGTCATGACTCTTGTTTTGTACAGTATGTTTCCGCCCACGATTTGCACCGCGCCGACTTCGGAAATTGCCCTCGCAAACGCGAATAGATACACGGAAACGAGCTGATATTTGCATTCAAAGATCGTCAATCCGAAACGTTTCAGCGGAGACAATCCGAGTCCTTTAAGCGTCGGTTTGCAAAGTTCGACGACGGACGCGACGGAACTCTCCGTCATGCCCGCCGCAATCGGTGTGATGAGCACGACCTGCGCGATTATCATGAGCGGCACGGAATAGATGAGTCCTAGTGCTCCAAATGGTCCCGTGTTGGAAAAAAGGATATAAAGAACAATGCCGACCACAACGGGAGGCAATCCCATTAGCGTCCGAAGTATGATTTTTACGACGGTTTTGCCCTTGAAATTGTGGTTGGCAATGAGCATGCCGATTATTGCTCCCAGCAAAAAGGCAATCAGCGAACTGAGGACAGCCATATACATGGTTGTCCCCAGAATACTGCCAATCAGCGGATCTTTGCCGAGGATCAGTTGTCCGGCTTTTTCAAACACAGAACCCATAATCTAACTGTTTCTTTTGATGATTTTCGTTATGCTCTATACCCCGAATCGAGAGTGAACAAACTGCCGCCGTATTGCTCAACGCCGTAAACAGCGATGAGTTGTGATGCGTGCTCGCCCGTCATCCATTTGAGGAAGACTTCTGCGGCTTCCGGGTCAATCTTGACGGAACCTGCCGGGAGCGCTTCGCCCGTCACTGAGCTGACGAACGGTGCATCCTTGTTGACGCAGAGGATTGAATAGGTGTTCTTCATTGCGGAGTCTTCTTCCCACAAAATTTCAAGTGCCGGGAGACGGTCGCCGTCCGATGCGTTCTTGTATGAGAGGAATGTTGCTTTGTCAGTGAGGACATAGCCGTTTTGTTGTTGTGCGGCAAGAAGGCAAGCACCCATACCTGCGCCAAGAGATTTATACCAGCCCTTGATGCCCTCCGGAATGTTTGCAACGTTGTTGTCCACAATGCCGACGGATTCCGGCCACAACGTAATTTCCTTGTTGTGTGTGCCTGATTTGTCGCCACGACTGATGAATGTGCTTTCATGCTCTGCGATAGCTGCAAAACCGTCTTTGACGGTTGTGCCCGATTGATTCTTAACCGCTTTCACGCGTGCGGGATCGGTTGACGGGCCGACGAGCACGAAGAAATTGTGCATGAAGGACACGCGTTCTGCCGCATAGCCGTCAACGACGTATGAGAAGCCACCTGCGACGAATTCTTCTTCGGACTTCTTGGAGTGGACGAGAATGACATCTGCGTTGCCGTAGGTTGCCGCTGCGATTGCTGCGCCTGTGCCTGCGGAAGAAATCTCCCACTTATAGCCCGTGTCCGCTTCAAAATACGGACGCAGATATTCCATAAGGCCGCTGTCGTTGACAGAGGTCGTCGTGGAGATGCGAACGATTTTTTCAGGCGTTTTCTTGTTGCAAGCGACAAGCGTCAAACAGGTGAAAAGCAATGCAAAGATGCACACCAATGCGATGAGTTTGAAACCTTTTTTCATAAATTTTCTCCTTTCCACAATGGGAGGCGCGCCCGTTTCCAAACGCACCCTACCGTCCAAGTCGCCATGGCTTAGCTTTAGGCAAAATGGATCGGATTGCTTAAATTATAGACCTTTCAAAATATACTGTCAATAGTGATTTTGAGATTGTCCCCGCGCAATTTGGGGCTTGACTTTGAAATTGAATATGATATTATAATATATATCATATCGACGAACTTTCGTTCGCTTTATGGGGGAAATTTATGTTTGTTATCAACAAATCAAAATGCGTGGATTGCGGTTATTGCAACTACGTTTGTCCGTTTGGAAGTTTGATCCACAACGTTGAAGAAAAAGTGTGGGAGATCGATCCCGAAAAGTGCAAACGCTGCGGCATTTGCTTTTCTTCTTGCGTTGCTTCCGCAATAGAATGCAACACGTCTCAACAAGTCGTCACTCACGTTGAGATCGGCGATGCCTGCATCGGTTGTTCGTTGTGCAGCAGAAACTGCCCCGTCGGCGCAATCTCCGGCAAAATCAAAGAGAAATTCACAATCGATCAAGAAAAATGTATCAAATGCGGCGTGTGTGAAAAGACCTGCAAAAAAGGCGCTATCATCGCCGAAAAAAAATATCTCTTAAACCAAAAAGGAAAAAGGAACAACTGATATGAAACAACCATTAATGGCATACATGGGCAAAGTCATCAAAATTGATTTGACCACCAAAACCGTCACGGATTATCCTTTCTCCGACAAAGAGAGAGAATTGTTCGTCGGCGGCAAAATCATGGCGGCCAAAATCATCTACGACAACATCAAGCAGAAAATCGATCCTTATTCCCCCGAAAATATGATCGTCATCACCACGAGCCCGTTGACTGCGGTCGGCGCGCCCTGCTCTTCACGTTTCAACACGAGCACGATTTCACCGCTCACGGGATTTTATACGTCATCCAACTGCGGCGGCAACTTCGGTTTGTCATTGAAGCGCGCAGGTTATGACGCGGTCATAATCGTCGGCAAAGCGGAAGAAAAGACGTATCTTCGCATTACACGCGACGGCGTTGAATTCAAAAACGCCGATGCAATCTGGGGACTCAAAACTACGGATGCTCAAGCCGCCATCCCCGACAAGGGCGACAAATTCGTCATCGGTCCCGCAGGCGAAAATCTCGTGCGTTACGCTTGCGTAGTCAGCGACGACAGAGTTGCAGGCCGTGGCGGTGTCGGTGCCGTATTCGGCTCCAAAAACCTCAAGGGCTTGGTCGCGGAAGGACACGTCATGCCCAAGGTTTACAACCAAAGAAAACTCCGCGAAGTGTGTGCGAAGTGGACGAAAAAGCTCAAAACGCATCCGGCAACCGGCGTTCAAATGCCTGCTCTCGGCACGGCGGGACTTGTGGCTCCGATGCACGCGAGAAACCTTCTTGCCACCAAGAACTACAGCCGCGGCAGATATGAATATTTCGAAGACGTCAGCGGCGAAGAACTTCACGACAATTATCTCGTTCGCAACGAGGGCTGCACGACCTGCCCTATCCGCTGCAAACGCGTGGTCAAAGTCGACGGCAAAGAGGTCAAAGGACCGGAACTCGAAACGCTCGGACTTCTCGGCGCAAACATATTGAACCGCGATATGCAAAGCATACTTGACTGGAACTTCTATCTCGACGAGTACGGTATGGACACGATTTCCTTTGCTGACACGCTTTCGTTTGCAATGGAATGCAACGAAAAGCATATGTGGGACAACGGGCTTGAATTCGGCAAGATCGACAATATCACCAAGCTCATTGAAGACACGGCATTCAGACGCGGCATAGGCGACGAAATCGCCGAGGGCAGCAAGCGTCTTTCGGACAAATACGGCGGCAAGGAATTCGCAATGAACGCAAAGGGTATGGAACTTGCGGCATACGAACCACGTGGAGCAGTCGGACACGGACTTGGCTACGCAGTAGCCAACCGCGGCGGTTGTCACCTAAACGGCGGCTATCTCGTCGTGCTCGAAGGTCTTATGCTCACGGTTGACCCGTACACCACGTTCGGCAAGGCGGCGCTCTGTATCACCTTCCAAGACCTTATGGAAGCGGCAAGCGCAGGCGGCAGTTGTTTGTTCACAACCTACGCCGTTCTCCCCGCCCCCGTCCTCGTCAATCCGCAAGGCGGATTCACGCGCTTCCTCAATAAAGCATTCACAAAGGTCGGGCTCGTGCTCAAATTCTTGCTCCGCTTCCCGACGGCACTCGCATTCCAACTCCCGTGCTATATGCTTCCGCATCCGAAGGCAATCAAAGCGGCAACGGGCATGAATATGACTTTCGGCAAGTTCTTGCGGCTCGGCGAGCGCGGCTACAACCTCGAGCGTCTCATCGATATAAACTTGGGGCTCACCAAGGACGACGACTCTCTGCCCGCGCGCTTGACGGACGAACTGCAAAATCCGAACAATCCGAAGAGCAAAGTGCCGCTTGACAAACTCGTCAAAAAGTATTATCGCACTCGCTTCTGGGACAAGGAAGGCAGACCGACGAAGAAACTTCTTCGCCGCTTGAAGATAGGAGAATAATATGGTTACCGTTAGATTATTCGGCGCGGCACGCGTCAACTTCAAAGACAGAGAAGTAAGAATCGAGGCATCCACGGTCAAAGAACTTGTGGACAAACTCATTGCAAAATACAATTCCAACATAAAGTCGTGGAGACAATTCATGTATTACGTCAACGACGTAAGCATCGAAGATTTGAAACTCTACAAAACGCCGCTCAAAGACGGCGACGTCGTCATGGTCGTATCTCTCGGCACGGGGGGCTGATAATGAGAATTGAGTCCGTCATGGTCATAGGTTGCGGAGGGCTCGGCGGCTTCGTCATCGAAGAACTTGCCCGTCTAGGTATACAAAATCTCGTCCTTGTGGACGGAGACGTTTTTGCCGAGAGCAATATGAACCGTCAACTTGAGAGCGGACTCGACACACTCGGCAAAAACAAGGCGCTCGTGTATAAATCTCGACTTGAGCGCAAAGGAAGAACTCACGTCACCGCCGTCCCCGAATTTTTCAGCGAAGACAATGCCTCCCTTCTCGACTCCGTCGACGTCGTCATGGATTGCGTCGACACGGCAAAGGCGCGTCTTTTCATTGAAAAGAAGTGCGAAGAGCGTGGCAAGATTTTCGTGCACGGCGGGCTTGAGGGCAGTTTCGGTCAGGCGTGCGTGTGCTTCCCCGGCGACAAGACGCTTTCAAAGTTTTATGCAAACCACACCGAACAACCGCACCGAACGAACGCTTTCACCGTCGCAACGGTTGCTTCTTTGCAAGTGGCGCTTCTAAACAAACTCATGGCGGACGAAACGGAAGAAATAAAAAACAAACTCGTCTTGGTGGATCTCGACTCATTCACCATCGACGTTATAAAGGTGTAATATGTTTACGGCAGCGGTTTTGGTATCGAGCGACAGGGCTTTTAAGGGCGTGTATCCCGACAAGAGCGGAATATATCTCAAAGAAAAACTCACGGAACTCGGCTACGACGTAGTCGATTATTCAATACTTTCCGATGACTACGACAAACTCAAAGAAAAACTTGAGAGTTATGTCAAAGACGAGATTAACCTCGTCTTGACTTCGGGCGGCACGGGATTTTCTCCCCGCGACGTCGTCCCCGAAGCCACCAAAGCCGTGATAGACAGAGACGTCCCCGGCATCAGCGAAGCGATCCGCGCAAAATCCTTGGAGATCACCAAGAACGCCATGCTCTCGCGTGCAACGTCGGGACTCAAAAACAAAACTTGGATTATCAACCTTCCCGGCTCAAGAAAAGCCGTCGAAGAGAGTTTGGAAATCATCGCTCCCGTCTTGGAGCACGGACTCGGCATATTGCTCGGGATTGCAGACAACTGATATGAAATTTTTCAACGTGACGTCGCTTGACGACTGCAAAAGGATTGTCGAAGAACGCTTGAAAAAGAGAGCGCTTGAAAAGACGAACAAAAACACCGCGGATGCGGTGAATTTTGTCCTTGCCGAAGACGTCAAATCCCCCGACTTCTTCCCCCCATACACCCGTTCAACCGTGGACGGCTTTGCAATCCGCGCGGAAGACGCCTACTGTTCAAGCGCGTCAATCCCCGCATTTTTGAAGATAAAAGGCAAAATCCTTATGGGCGAAATGCCGACAATCTCGCTTGAAAAGGGCGAGGCAATCCAAATCGCAACGGGCGGAGTGTTGCCAAAAGGCGCAAACGCCGTCGTTATGGTGGAGCACGTCGAAGAGCTTGACGGCGAACTCGCAGTTTACTCCCCCGTCAAGCAATGGGAAAACACGGTTCTGTATGGCGAAGAAGTCAAGCCGCAAGACGTCGTTGCAAAGCGCGGCGAGACCGTCACTCCGCTCATGGTCGGCGTGTTTTCATCCGTCGGCATTGAAACGGTGAACGTCTATGACAAAATCAAAGTCGCCATCATCTCGACGGGCGACGAACTCGTGTCCGTGTCCGAAAAAGCGGAAAACGGCAAAATAAGAGACGTAAATACGTCTCTTCTCACCGCAATGCTTATGGACGACGGCTACGAAGTCGTGAACTTCGTTCGCATTCCAGACAATGAAGAGCTCTTCCGCTCCGCACTCTCAAACGCGCTTGAAAAAGCAGATTGGGTGCTTGTGTCAGGCGGAAGTTCAATCGGCGCAAAAGACTTGACGGAAAAGGTTTTGTCATCGGGCAAAATCCTTTTGCACGGACTTGCACTCAAACCCGGCAAACCGACGATTATTGCAAAATTCGGAGAAAAAACCGTGTTCGGACTCCCCGGCAATCCGTTTGCAGCGCTCTGCGTTTTCCAAACGATATGCCATAGCGTGGTGAAATCTCTGCGCGGTGAAAAGCAATCTTTTGTGTATGCCTACGCCGCCACCAACTTCCCGTCCAGCCCGGGACGCACGACTTTGCAGCCCGTAAAGGTGGAATTTGACGGTGAAAAATACGCCGCCTCTCCGATATTCTTGAAATCCGCGCATCTCTACTCCGCTTTGAAAGCGGACGGCTACGTCGTATTGCCGGAGACCGCAGAAGGAATGTATTGCGGAACACTTTTGAAAGTTTATCCTTTTTCAAACAAGGGGATTTTATGAGAAACACATACATTGACAACAACGATTTTGCCGAGACCTTGTCGGCATATCTTCAAAACTTCTCCCGTCTCGGCGCCGAACAAATCGACGCCGCTCGTGCGTCCGGCAGAGTGACGGCAGAAGCCATATACGCTCGTGTCTGCGATCCGACTTACAATGCGTCCGCAATGGACGGCATCGCCGTGTGCTCAAAAGACACGCTCACCGCAACGGAAGTCAATCCGCTGACCTTGAAGCAAGGTCAATACGAATACGTCAACACTGGCGGTGCGGTCAAATCACCGTTTGACAGCGTGATTATGATCGAGGACGTCATCTTGAAGGACGGCGAAGCCACGATAACTTCCCCGTCTCGTCCCTATCAACATTTGCGTTGCGTGGGCGAAACGGTTGCGGCAACCGAGATGGTTCTCCCCTCTCGCCGTCAAGTTCGTCCAATGGACATAGGCGCAATTTTGGCATCGGGCAACGAGAAGATTTCCGTCGTCAAAAAACCGTTCGTGTCAATCATTCCGACAGGCGAAGAGATGGTCGAACACGCAGACGAACTCGCCGTCGGCAAACTTATGGAGAGCAACAGCCGCGTCTTTGCGGCACTCGTCGAAGAATACGGCGGAGTGCCGAAGCGTCTCGATATCGTGCGCGACGACAGAGAAATTTTAAAGCAAACTCTCATCACCGCTCTCAAAGAGAGCGACGTGGTGCTCATCAACGCGGGCTCGTCCGCGGGCACGAAGGATTTCACCAAGTCCGTCATTGAAGAACTCGGCACGGTCGTGGCACACGGTCTTGCCATCAAACCGGGCAAGCCGACCATTCTCGGCATAGTGGACGGCAAAGCGGTCGTCGGCGTTCCCGGCTATCCCGTCTCCGCCTATCTCGTTATGGAGAAGGTCGTCAAACCGCTCATCGAAACACTGCTCGGACTTCGTTTAAGCACGCGCCAAACGATTGAGGCAACTCTCACCAAGCGCGTCATCTCGTCTCTCAAAAACGAAGAATATCTGCGCGTTGCGCTCGGCTGCGTGGACGGCGAGTATTTTGCCACTCCGCTCTCCCGCGGCGCATCGCAAGTCATGAGCATAATCAAAGCGGACGGCATCGTTGACGTGCCCAAGCACAGCGAAGGCATTGAAGCGGGCGAGAAAGTCACTGTGGAGCTTTACAACACCGAGCAAGCCATCAAGGACAATATCGTCATCATAGGCAGCCACGACGTCGCAGTTGACGTCATAGGCGATATGATGCCCGTCGTCTCCGCTCACGTCGGAAGCATGGGCGGCATACTTGCATTGAAGAGCGGCTCCGCTCACGTCGCCCCGATACACCTACTTGACGACAACGGCGAATACAACGTGTCCTACGTGCAAAAATATTTCCCGTCCGAAAGTATGGCGTTGATACGCGGATTAAAACGCATTCAAGGTTTTATCGTGCCAAAAGGCAATCCTAAACATATCGTTTCTGTCAAAGATCTCAAAAACGGCTACTCGTTTGCCAACCGCCAAAACGGCGCAGGCACCCGCCTTTTGTTTGACTATCTTTTGAAAAAAGAAGCTATGTCGTCGGACGAAATCGTTGGCTATAAAAAGGAATACACCACCCACCTTGCGGTCGCAAGCGTTGTGAAAGCAGGCGTCGTTGACTGCGGTATGGGCGTATATTCCGCCGCCAACAGTATGGGGCTCGACTTCGTCCCCGTCGGCGAAGAGCACTATGATTTCCTCGTCCCCGTCAAACTCTTGGAGGACGAAAGAGTCAAGAGATTTGTCGAGGTTTTGACAAGCGACGAGTTTAAAAAACGCATAACTAAGTTCGGCGGCTACGGGCTGGACGGCATTGGTGAAATCACAATAATCAAATGAAAGATACGTTCCAAAGAGAAATAACCTATCTTAGAGTGTCTCTCACCGACCTTTGCAACTATCGTTGCAGGTATTGCATGAAAGAGCGCGGCGTGGAGAAAAAATCCCACGCGGATTTGCTTACGCTCGAAGAGACCTTCGACGTGATAAGCGCGTTCAAATCTCTCGGCGGCAAAAAGGTGCGCTTCACGGGCGGCGAACCGCTCGTCAGAAGAGGTGCCGTCTCTCTCATAGAACGTGTGGGACGTGAACTTGACCTTGAGATCGGACTCACCACCAACGGCGTATATCTGCCCGAACATATCGACAGATTGAAAGACGTCGTATCTCTCGTCAACGTCAGCATCGACACGCTTGACCGCGACAAATATCGCTTCATCACAATGGATGGCAATCTTGACGATGCGATCGCGGGGCTTGTCGCCGCCAAGAAAAACGTCGACAACGTCAAGGTCAACGCCGTGCTTATGCGTGGCATAAACGACGACAGCGTCAAAGAATTTGCAGATTTTGCAAGCGATATGGGCGTGACGCTTAGATTTATCGAACTCATGCCCTTCGCCGAAAACAACGCATACGACAAATTCGGCATATCCGCCACGGAAGTTATCGACAGATACGGCCTGACGCTTGTGGAGACAGTCGGCAACGCGGAATACTACTCTTTCGCGGACGGCAAGAGAGTCGGCTTCATTCGTCCTCTCTCCAACAAGTTTTGCGCGGAGTGCAACCGTCTGCGTCTGACGTCGGACGGCAAACTGCTCCCCTGCCTGCATGGCGAGGGCGAAATCGACGTAAAGCCGTATCTAAAAGACGGCAACGTCGAAGACGCAATCAAAGAAGCGATATCTCAAAAACCATTCTGCCACAACATAGACGGCGGCAAGATGCAGACAAGACGCATGAATTATATCGGAGGATAATATGGAGTTTACACATTTGGACGAAAACGGCGCAAAAATGGTTGACGTCGGCGGCAAAGCCAAAACGGAACGCAAAGCCATAGCTTTCGGCAGCGTCAAAACCGCTCCCGAGACAATCGCGCTCATAAAAAACGGCAATACGCCGAAGGGCGACGTTTTCAACACCGCGCGTATAGCGGGCATTCAAGGAGCCAAAAAGACGAGCGAGCTCATCCCCCTCTGCCACAATATCTTCATCTCCTGCGTCAAAATCGATTTTGCGATGAGCGATGACGAAATCTTTGTCACCGCCACGGCGTCCGCCAACAGCGAAACAGGCGTTGAAATGGAGGCGTTGACAGCCGTATCCGTCGCCACGCTCACAATCTACGATATGCTAAAAGCCGTCGACAAGGCGATGACAATCTCAAACATCACTCTCGTCTACAAAGAGGGCGGCAAGAGCGGATTATACGTCAAAGGCGAACGTCAAGGCTTCGTCAAAGCCACGAATATCAGCGAAACGAAAGGTACGGTCAAGCATTCGGTTGACGGCGTCGATCTCATTGCGGATTTCGGCATCGTCGGAGATAGCCACGCTGAACGCGGCAGCAAACGTCAAATCAGTTTGCTCGGCGAAGAGAGCATTGACAAAATGCGCGCACTCGGCGTCTCGGGGCTCTGCTTCGGCAAGTTTGCCGAGAATTTCACCACGGAGGGCATCACGCTTCACACTCTCCCGGTCGGCACTAAACTCCTCATCGGCGAGACACTCCACGTCGTCACTCAAATCGGCAAAAAGTGCCACGCCTCAGACGGCTGCGAGGTCGCCCGCACGGTCGGCACCTGCATTATGCCAAAGGAAGGCATCTTCACCCGCGTCCTATCATCGGGCATAGTCCGCCCCGAAGACAAAATCTATATAATAAACGATTGAAACCGACTTTGTGGAAAAAATACTTAATATAATCACTTCTTTTTTGATTAACCGTTTTCTACCAAAAAAGCATACCATCTGGTACGCTTTTTGTTTTTCTAAAGCGCAACCTATGTTTGTACGCATTTTTGGTGGCCTTCGCGCTAACGCGCTTTTAGTTTGATTCTTTAACCGCGCGATCTTTCGTTTGGTTATGCGCTAATGCACCTTGGCATCCTCTGTGCCGCAAAACCGCGGCACGCTCCTTTTGCGCGCGAACCTCTGCGTGCAGAGCGTAAGTTGTGGAGTACTATTCAATATTCAAGCTCGCAAATCGCTGTAAAATCAAAAACCTATGGAAAATACGGCTCGTTTGTGCTATTATAAAGACGAGGTGAAATATGGCGTTTGAAATTGTTGTGGGAGACATAACCAAAATCGAGTGCGACGCGATTGTCAACGCCGCAAACAACAGTTTGCTCGGCGGAGGCGGAGTGGACGGCGCAATACACAGAGCCGCAGGGCGCGGACTGCTTGAAGAATGCAGGACGCTGGGCGGATGCAAGACGGGAGACGCCAAAATCACGGGAGCCTACAACCTGCCCTGCAAATACGTCATCCACACTGTAGGACCCGTCTGGCGAGGAGGAAAAGCGGGCGAAGAGACGCTTCTCCGCTCCTGCTATCAAAAATCTCTTGCGATTGCAAGAGACCGCGGGCTCAAGAGCATAGCCTTCCCCCTCGTCTCCGCAGGCGTGTACGGCTACCCGAAAGCCGACGCCCTAAATATCGCCGTAGAAGAAATCAATCTGTTTTTAAAAGACAACGATATGCAAATCTACCTCGTCTTGTTTGACAAAACGGTGATTGACACTGCAAAAGATTTAGGCTTTCAAGTGAAATAATGCAAAAGGAAAAGCGTGCCGACGACACGCTTTTCCTTTTGCAATAAAAAATATTATTCTCTTTACATTCTGCCCGACGTATTAGGTCGCCATATCATGTGGTTTTTAGAACAGACCGACGATTCTGCCATCTGCCAAAACATCGATTTTTTCGGCGGCAGGAACCTTTGGAAGTCCCGGCATTGTCATAATATCTCCTGTTAGCACCACGATAAAGCCGGCGCCAGCTGAAACTTTGACGTTTTTGACCGTCACCTTGAAGCCTTGCGGTGCACCGAGTTTTGTCGGGTCGTCGGAGAGGCTGTACTGCGTCTTTGCAATGCAGACTGGGCACTTGTCAAAGCCGAGCGCTGTAAGCGTTTCGATTTGCTTTTTGGCGTTTGGCATCAAGATTATGCCGTCGCCGCCGTAGACCTTTTTGACGACTGCGTTGATTTTCTCTTCGATGGGCATATCGTCGCCGTATGAGAAGGTGAAATCCCCTTTCTCCTCTTCGCAAAGACGCACGACTTCGCGAGCGAGGTCTTCACCGCCCTTTCCGCCGTCTGCCCAAACCGTGGACAACACGACGTTGACGCCGAGTTCACGGCACTTCGCGATGATAAATTCTATCTCTTTGTCCGTGTCGGTCGGGAAGCGGTTGACCGCTACCACGCACGGGAGTTTGTAGACGTTTTTGATGTTGGAGACGTGCTTCAAAAGATTGGGGATTCCGCGTTCTAACGCACTCAAATCTTCCGTTGCAAGAGATTTTTTGTCAAGTCCGCCGTGCATCTTGAGCGCGCGCACGGTTGCCACGACCACAACTGCGGATGGCGTAAGATTTGCCATGCGGCACTTGATGTCGAGGAATTTCTCCGCGCCGAGGTCTGCGCCGAAGCCCGCTTCCGTCACGCAGTAGTCGCCGAGGCGCATTGCGCAACGCGTTGCCGTCACGGAGTTGCACCCGTGAGCGATATTCGCAAACGGTCCGCCGTGTACGAACGCGGGCGTGCCCTCGAGCGTCTGCACGAGATTTGGTTTCAACGCGTCCTTCAAGAGCGCTGCCATTGCGCCCGCCGCTTTGAGCTCTCCACAGGTGACAGGCTTGTCGTCGTAGGTGTAGCCGACGATTATTCTTGCAAGTCTTTCTTTAAGGTCTGTGATTGAATTTGAAAGGCAAAGCACCGCCATAATCTCGCTTGCGACGGTGATGTCAAAGCCGTCCTCGCGCGGAACGCCGTTTGCCTTTCCGCCGAGTCCGTCCACGATGAAACGGAGTTGACGGTCGTTCATATCGACGCAACGCTTCCAGGTGATTTTGCGGACGTCAATGCCCAAGGCATTGCCCTGTTGAATATGGTTGTCAAGCATTGCGGCAAGCAGGTTGTTTGCGGCGCCTATCGCGTGAAAATCACCCGTGAAATGGAGATTGATGTCCTCCATCGGCACGACCTGCGCGTATCCACCGCCGGCAGCGCCTCCCTTGACGCCGAACACGGGGCCGAGAGACGGTTCTCTAAGTGCCACGATGACGTTTTTGCCGATACGCTTCAAACCGTCCGCAAGACCTATCGTAGTGGTCGTCTTACCCTCGCCCGCCGGAGTCGGCGTGATTGCGGTGACGAGCACGAGCTTTCCGTCCGGACGCTTGACTTCGTCAAGAAGGCTCAAATCGACTTTGGCTTTGTATCTGCCGTATTGCTCGATATATTTATCGTTGATACCTGCCGTCTTTGCAATTTCAAAAATCGGCTTCATCTTGCATTCTTGCGCTATTTCAATATCACTCTTGTAGGTTGGCATTTTATGTCTCCTTAAAAAGGTTATATTTTAGATTTGGTTTTGATTTTGTTGTGTTTGATTTTCAGGCATAGCCTGTTCTTGCGGGGCTATAGCGTCTTTATTTGGTTTTACGAGTCGCAAAAGAGGAATTATCCAAGCGCCGATGGAATTGCCGAGTATGACTATCCAAATAAACCCGAACGCCTTTGCGGAATAACTGCCCGCGATTGCAAAATAGCCCATATCGGCGATAGAGTGCTCAAACCCCGCGAGAATGAATGCGGGAATTGCAAACACTATGCCAAGCGGGCTCTTCTTCTCTTTGAAAATGCCGACTGCGACGTACATCAAAATTCCGCACCCTATACCGCGCAGAAGCGTTTGCCACCACTCCTGCTCGAGCCTTGCGTTGCAAGCGGCGAGCGCAGTTTCGCGAAGCGAAGGTATTGCGTAGCCAATCGCTATGCCGAACACGGCTGCCGCGATGACGTTGCCGAGAAGTCCCAAGAGGAGCGCGGAAACGTCGTCCTTCGAGTGGCTTGCGATAATAAACCCTATTCTGCCCGTATAGAGCGAGAACCCAAAGTAGCAAACGGCGAGCAACCCGACGGAGAATATGACCGCGCCGGCTACTTTGCCCGCGATACCACCGTCTTTGGCGCACGCGAGATAGACGCAACAGCCTATCGTTATCATGAGCCCTGCGAGTATGCCTTCGAATATTTGAGACGTGATTTTTTTTGTCAAGTTCATTTGTTTTTTATGCATTTAATCACACAAAGTGTGCCAGCCGCCGTTTACGGCGAGCGTAGTGCCCGTAATATATTCGTTTTCCACAAGGAAAAGTATCGCGTCTGCGATTTCTTCGGGACGGGCGAGTCTGCCGAGCGGAATTTCTTTGCAAATATCCTCGATTTCGCATTGAGAATACTCTTTCATCATATCCGTATCGACTGCGCCGGGAGCAACCGCGTTGACACGCACGCCCATAGGCGCAACCTCTTTTGCGAGCGCCTTCGTAAACCCTATGACCGCCGCCTTCGAAGCGGAATATGCCACCTCGCAACTTGCGCCGACCTGCCCCCAAATTGAAGAAACGTTGACGATTGCCCCTCTTCTTGCGGACAACATATCGGGAAGCACCGCCTTGGACGTCAAAAACGCGCCTTTCGCGTTGACGTCAAAGACGTCGTCCCACTCCCCTTCGTCCATATCGACGAGAAGTCCGCTCTTTGAAACGCCGACGTTGTTGACGAGTACGTCGATTTTGCCGAAGCGTTTTTTGGCGAACTCCACCGCGCGTTTTACGGAAGTTTCATCGCGCACGTCGCAACAAACGGCGACCACGCCGAGACTGCCGAGTTCTCTTTCGAGTTTCTCGGCGAGTTCTCTGTTCGCGCGATAGGTGAAAACCACGTTGTACTTCCCTGCCGCGCGCCTGACGACGGCTTCGCCTATACCGCGACTACCGCCCGTAACGAAAAGGGTTTTTGTCATTTTTTATTCTTCGTCTTCCGTCGGTTTTTCGCTGTCGAGATAGATGCCGACCATAGTGCTCTTTGCGTCCTCTGCGTCCTTATTAAACGTCGTATAATCGATGTAGTGGACGTAGTTGTTGTCGTTCGTCGCAAAGAAGTAGAGGTTGTTGCCCGCGGTGTCAAGCGGGAGCCAATCGACTTTCATGCTCTCTTCAAACAAAACGGTCGTGTTGGCGGCTTCTTTGTACGGAATCTTGTAGAGCGTCGAAGCGGAAGAACTGTCCGTGTAATAGGCATAGCCTGCTTTCACAAACCAAATCGTCTTTGAGCTGTCCGTCACTTTGAGCGCGGGATGCTCGTCGTCGTTCGCGCCGCTAAACCAATAGTATTCGCTTTGCGAATTGTAGGCAAGCGCACCCTCTGCATAGCCGAGCGGATAGAGCGTCGTCACGGCATAAGTCGTGAGATGTTTTTCCGACTGGACGTCCAAGGAGTTTGCGTTCTTTGCGACCTTGCTCATAAAGAGACCTGCGTTCTTCGAACTTTCGATTGTGTACGTCTTGGTGTAGTAGACGGTCGCCGCGTCGTCGGCTTCTGCCGCCACGCCGAGAAGCGTAAACGTAAAGACGTTTTGTTGGTCTTCAGTCGGCTGTTTGCCTTCCGCCACGTATGTGTCAATCGTTGCGAGGACCTTGTCGTTTGCGCCGTTCAAATCAATCGAGCAAAGCTCGTTGTAGCTCATAGACGTCGTGTTGTTCTTTGCGCTTCTCGTATAGAAGATTTTGTTGACGCCGTAGCTCCAAACGACGGATGAAACGGTTGCGTCGAGACTGCCGCTCGTCGCGCCCTTGCCGTTGGTGACGTCGCCGTCGTTCTTCATGCCGGAGAAATCAACGTAGGAAAGCGTGTTGCTTTCAAAGTACCAAACTCTCGTCGGAGTGAAGAAATATTCCACGCTTCTCGAAGAGATGGTCGCAATGAGTTGCGTTGCCGAGCCGTCGATCTTTGTGCGCATAAAGTCGCTGTCCGTCGTGGACGCCTTGCCGTTCTTGTCCTTGGCATAGTTGTTGGTGACGTAGTAAATCCAGTCGCCGTATATCGCGATACCGTCCTTCTTTGCGGAGTTGTAGACGCTCTTCGGAGCGATTACGACTGCGGTATCGTTGTCGGGCGTGCCGTCCGCTTTGAGTTTGACGCGGACGATGGATTGTTTGACGGGAGTGCCGAACGTGTTGTCGGCGTCACTGCCGACGTAGCCGTTGATAAAGTAGATATAATCGCCTTGTTTGACGAGATATCCGCCGTTTGACTCGACTTGCGCGTTTGCGTCTCCGCCGCCGACAGCCTTCCACTCAAAACCCTTGTTGCAAGCAACAAGACAGGAAGCGAGCACTGCGACGAGTGCGATAGCTGTGAAAATCAAAACAATTTTCTTTTTCATAAATTACCCTTTTTTGCGCCTTTCGGCGCGATTGTTCTATCTATGTTTTATTTTTTCTAGATTGAGCAAAGGCTCTGCCTTTGCAATTATTTTTCTTCCTTTGGAAGATTGATGCTGATGTGAACTTCTCTCAGTTGCTTCTCGGTGACCGTGGACGGTGCGCCCATCAAAACGTCTCTCGCGTTTCTGTCCATCGGGAAAGTGATGATTTCTCTTATACTCGTCTCGTTCTTTAAAAGCATGACGATTCTGTCCACGCCCGGTGCGATACCCGCGTGCGGCGGCGCGCCGAATTTGAACGCGTTGTAGAGAGCGGAAAATTTCTCCTCTATGACGTCCTTGCCGTAGCCGACGATTTCAAACGCCTTTTCCATAATTGCGGGTTCGTGATTTCTCACCGCGCCGGAAGAGAGTTCCACACCGTTGACGACGCTGTCGTATTGATAGGCGAGAATGTCGAGCGGCTCCATATTGTTGAGCGCGTCGAGCCCGCCCTGCGGCATACTGAACGGGTTGTGGCAGAAAGTGAGATTGCCCTCGTCGTCGTATTCGTACATCGGGAAGTCGACTATCCAGCAAAAACGGAAAGCGTCCTTTTCGAGAAGGTCGAGACCAACGCCGAGTTCCGTTCTCACGTAGCCGGCTTGTTTTTCGACTCCGCTCTCCTCTGCAAGCACCGCGACGAAAGAATTCGGCTTCAAGCCAAGCCTTTCGACGAGCGCGGCTTTGCTGTCCGCCACGAACTTGCCGATACCGCCCGCGATTTCGCCGTTTTCGTCGAGTTTGAACCAATACATATTGCTCGCGCCGTTTTGTTTTGCCCTTTCGATGAGCGCGTCTATCCACTTTCTCGTTTGGGTAAAGTTGTGAACCGCGATTGCCTTTATCGTCTTGCCCTTTTCAAAGAACGGGGCTTTCTCCTCGAGAACGTCCGTCACGTCCTTGATAAGAAGCGGGTTTCTGAGGTCGGGCTTGTCCGTGCCGTAGTCGCGCATTGCGTCGCGATACGCTATGCGACGGAAAGGACCTTCGTCAACCTTGTAGTGCTTGGGTGAAAACTCTTTGAAGACGCCGCTGAGCACCTGCTCCATAACGGCAAAAACGTCCTCTTGCGTTGCAAAGCACATTTCGGTATCGAGTTGATAAAACTCGCCGGGACTTCTGTCCGCTCTCGCGTCCTCGTCTCTGAAACAAGGCGCGATTTGGAAATATCTGTCGAAACCGCTCGCCATAAGCAATTGTTTGTATTGTTGCGGGGCTTGCGGAAGCGCGTAGAAGTGTCCGGGATAAAGTCTGGACGGCACGATATAGTCTCTCGCGCCCTCGGGAGAGCTGGACGTCAAAATCGGGGTTGTGATTTCCAAGAAGCCGAGTTCCACCATCTTCGCTCTCAGCCAGCTAACGACCTTAGAGCGGAAAACAATCTTTTCTTTGACTTCGGGGTTGCGCAGGTCGAGAAAACGATATTTTAGGCGCACGTCCTCACGAGATTGCGTGCTCGTCGCCACCTCGAAGGGGAGTTGCTCGTAACATTTGCCGAGCAACTCGATTTTGTCCGGCAAAATCTCAATCATACCCGTCGGCATATCCTTGTTGGGGGCGCTTCTGAGTTCCACGACGCCTTCGATTGAAACCGTGCTCTCGCGCGGAATCGCTCTCACTTGCGCCATCTTTTCTTCATCGCTGACGACTGCCTGCGTATAGCCGTAGTAGTCGCGGAGCACGAAGAAAATAACAGAGCCGAGGTCGCGTATAGACGACAACCAGCCTGACAATTTGACGCGTTTGCCCGCGTCCGATTCTCTAAGTTCACCGCATGTGTGTGTTCTGAGTTCCATAAATATATCCTTTTGGGCTTTGCCCAACGATTAGATTCAAAGTAGATGTATATTGTTTGCTTCGCAGGAGGCTCTGACCTCGTCCGGCCACAGACCGACCTGCACTTCGCCGATATGCGCCTTTTGCAATATGAGGAGGCAAAGACGAGATTGCCCTATTCCTCCGCCTATCGTGAGCGGAAGGGAGCCGTCCATTATGCCTTGATGATACTCGTTCTTGAGTCTCTCGGTATGTCCCGAGATTTCGAGTTGTCTCTTGAGACTCTCGGCGTCTACCCTTATGCCCATAGACGAGATTTCCACCGCCTCGCCGAGCACGTCGTCAAAGAAGAAGATGTCTCCGTTGAGCGCCCAGTCGTCGTAGTCGGGAGCCCTGCCGTCGTGTGGTTTGCCGTTTGAGAGAGTTCCGCCTATCTGCATCAAAAACACGGTCCCGTACTCTTTTGCGAGCGCGTCTTCTCTCTCCTTCGAGGTCAAATCGGGGTACAGCTCAAGCGCCTCTTCCGTCGTTATAAATTTGACTTCCCTTTTGAGATTGAGGTCTATGACGGGAAAAACTTCCTTGGTTTCCTCAAGCGTATCGGCGACTGCGCCGACTATGCGTCTCACGACTCTCTGCAAAAAGTCCAAGTTGCGCTGTTCCTTTGAAATCACCATCTCCCAGTCCCATTGGTCGACGTAGATGGAGTGGAGATTGTCGCACTTGTCGTCGCGACGAATAGCGTTCATATCGGTATACAGTCCCTCGCCGTGCCTAAACCCGTAGTCCTTTAAAGCCATGCGCTTCCATTTTGCGAGCGAATGGACGATTTCGACGTCCACTCCCTGCTCCAAAACGTCGAACTTGACGGGGCGTTCCACGCCGTTTAGGTCGTCGTTCAAACCGCAATTACTCTTGACGAAGAGAGGGGCGGAAATTCTTTCAAACCCGAAATTCTTGATGAAATTGCGCTGAAAGTGGTCTTTGACAAACTTGATTGCCTTTTCCGTCTCTCTGACCGTCATGCGGTTTTTGTAATCTTTGGGCACGATGAGACTGTACATATCACACCATAAGGTCGCCGGCGGTTCTCGCGTAGAGTTGCACGTCTCTTATATTGCCGATGCCCGTCACGTACATGAGGATACGCTCGAGCCCGAGCCCGAAACCGCTGTGCGGAACGGAGCCGTATTTTCTCAAATCAAGATAATAGGTGTAGTCGTCGACGTTCATGCCTCTGTCCACCATAGCCTGTTTGAGCTTTTCGTAGTCCGCTTCACGCTCGGAACAACCGATGATTTCGCCGACGCCGGGTACCAGCAAATCGGTGGCGGCAACCGTCTTACCGTCCTCGTTTTGCTTCATATAAAACGCTTTGATATGCTTTGGATAATTGATGACGAAAACGGGTTTGTTGAAAACCTTTTCCGTAATGTATCTCTCGTGTTCGGATTGCAAATCGAGCCCCCATTCGACGGGGTATTGGAACTCTTGTCCGCTCTTCTTCAAAATCTCGATTGCGTCCGAGTAGTCGAGAATTTGGAAATCGCTGTCCACGACCTTTTGGAGTTTCTCTTTCAAGCCCTTTTCAAAGGCGTTTTCGAAGAAAGCGAGTTCGTCGGGACACTCGTCGATAACGGCTTTGATAATATATTTTATCATCTTCGTCGCAATCTCTATGATGTCGGGAAGTTTTGCAAACGCAACTTCCGGCTCTATCTGCCAAAACTCCGCCGCGTGACGCGGGGTGTTGCTGTTCTCCGCCCTGAACGTGGGGCCGAAGGTGTAAATCTTGCCCATCGCCATAGCCGCAACTTCGCCTTCAAGCTGTCCGCTTACGGTGAGTCCCGCCTTGCGCTTGAAGAAATCGTTGGCGATGTAGTTCTCTTCGTCCATCGCCTTCATTGCGTCCTTGTATTCCTGCGTCGTCACGCGGAAAATCTCGCCCGCGCCTTCGGCGTCGCTGCCCGTAATAATCGGGGTGTGAACGTAGACGTAGCCGTTTTCTTGGAAGAAACGGTGAATGGCAAACGAGAGTTTGGAGCGCACGCGGAGCATTGCGTTGAAGGTGTTCGTCCTCACTCTGAGGTGAGGGATCGTGCGGAGATACTCCATCGTGTGATACTTCTTTTGAAGCGGGTATTCGAGCGGGCAATCGCCCAAAAGTTCAATCTTTTCCGCGTTGATTTCAAATTCGCCCTCTTTCATTGCGGGCACCACTATACCGTCAACCGAAACGGATGCGCCGTTCTTCATAAAGGAAGAGAGTTCCGCGCCGTCGAACTTGCTCTTGTCGATAACTATTTGAAGATGTTTAAGACTCGTCCCGTCGTTGAGAGCGAGAAAAGCCATCGTTTTGCTGTCTCTTGCGGTTCTTATCCAGCCGCATACGTTGACGGACTGACCGTTCAATTTTTGTCCTTCTTTAAGGACTGTCGAGATGTCGATGTTTTGCATAATTACCTCATTTTATGTTTAATAATTATAAAGTCAAAATATATTTTTGTAAAGTGTTCGCACGCGAATAATATATTTTTAGTCGTAAAAAAATATTTTGTACAACATATTGTGGCGCGTCAAAAACACGGGCACAATCTTATATCGCCGTTTTGAAATCGCCGATAAACCTTCTCGCGAATGTTGACTAAACTCGATTTTCGAACTATACTTATTTCATAAAAAACTCGAGGTATTTTATGCGCGATTTCGACCTTATCATATTGGGTGCGGGACCTGCCGGTTTGACGGCGGGAATTTACGCCGCGCGCGGTGGACTCGGCACGCTCATATTGGAGAGCAAGGCCCCCGGCGGACAGGCGTCTTTGACCTCGTCGGTAGAAAACTACCCGGGCGTTCCCGAAACAGGCGGTTTCGACCTTGCCTTTAATATGCTTAATCAGGCAAAGTCCTTCGACGTAAAGGTGAAAACGAGCACCGTTGCAAAACTCGCACTTTTAGGCAAGGACAAAAAGATAACTCTTGCAAACGGCAAAGAGTTCGTATGCGGAGCGGTCATAATCGCGACGGGCGCAAATCCCCGCCCGCTCGGACTCGAAAACGAACTCGAACTCGCGGGCAAAGGGCTGAGCTATTGCGCGACTTGCGACGGAATGTTTTTCAAAGACAAGACAGTTGCCGTCGTCGGCGGAGGGAACACCGCCGTCGAGGACGCTATGTATCTTGAAAAACTTGCGAAGAAGGTCTATCTCATTCACCGCAGAAACGAACTCCGAGCGGACAAAATTCTTGCCGACAGAATCAAATCGAGCAGCGTCGAAATCCTTTGGGACAGCGTCGTCACAAAGGCATACGGAGATGACAAACTTGCACAAATAGAGGTTAAAAACGTCAAAAACAATAGTTTAAGTCGTGTTTCGGTTGACGGACTGTTTGTAGCGGTTGGACAAATCCCCAACACTTCCTTCCTTGAAAACGCAGACGAAAAACTCAATATGACAAGTGGCGGCTATCTCGTCACGGACGAGGAAATGCGCACTAATATAGCGGGCGTATATGCCGTCGGCGACGTAAGAGAAAAGTCTTTGAGACAGATAATCACCGCCTGCGCGGACGGAGCAATCGCCGCAAACGACGCAATCAAATACTTGCAGGAACTTCGTTCCGTTTGAGAATTTATGGATTTAACATTTAGAACACAAGAAGGCGTTTTCAATTATAGGGTGGGTGCCGTCATAATAAGCGACGGCAAACTGCTTGCGCTCAAAAACGACCTCTCTCCCTATTTCTTTTTGCCGGGCGGAAGGGTAAAACTCGACGAGAGCGCAGAGGTCGCAATCAAACGAGAACTCAAAGAGGAACTCGGTATCGACGCAAATATCGTCCGTCCCCTATGGCTGGCGGAAAGTTTTTTCATAGAGGACACGACCAAAGAGAAATTCCATGAAATATGCTTATACTTTTTGGTGGACGTATCGGACACCTATTTGCCGAGCAAGCAAAAATTCCGCGGACTTGAAACGAGGCATCACGAAGTGTTCGAGTGGCTTGACTGCGATACGCTTGAAGAACAGTATTTTTATCCGCTGTTCATAAAAAAGAGAATAAACGATTTGCCGAAAGAACTTGAAATACACACCGAATACGAATATTGACCGACAAGAGCGCAACGGCGAGAGTTATAGACAAGAATAGAAAAACCCTGACAAAAAACGTCAGGTTTTTTCTTTTTGAAAGCAATATACTCTATGATATGTATTACTTTGGAACGGACGGCATAAGAAACAAAGCGGAAAAACTCCTCGCGGACAGAGTTCCGTATATGCTGGGCAAGGCGCTCGGCAAAAACGCCTACAAAATTCTCGTGGCGAGGGACGTGAGAGAGAGTTCGCTCGACATAGAAAAACAGTTGTGTTTGGGGCTTTTGGAGGGCGACGCAAAGATTTATCTTGCGGGCGTGCTCCCTACTCCTGCCCTAGCCTATATCGCGCAAGTTGAAGACGCCGACTTTGCGATTATGATAACCGCCTCGCACAACCCGCCCGAATACAACGGGCTCAAAGTTTTCGGCAAATGCGGAAAGAAACTGTCCCTCGACGTAGAGGAAAAACTCGACCTCTCCCTAAAAGAACTCGGCGAGTCGTTTGCAAAGCAAACGGAAGTCGGTCAAAGGACGAGCGCACTCAGCGGCCTTGACGACGCGTCCGCCGACGTGCTCACGGACGACGAAGCGGCAAGCCCCTTGAAAATCACCCTCTCGAAGGAACACCGCATACGCATAGTCGAAGGAGCGGAATATCTCTACGCCACGCACGTCAAAAAGATGTTCCCTCGTTTTGACGGACAAAAAGTGCGCATTGACTGCGCCTACGGCTGCTTTGCGGAACTTGCAAAACGCATATTCGAGTCTTTGGGGGCGTCCGTCGTCGCTGAAAATGACGAGCGAGACGGGGCGCGCGTCAACGTAAATTGCGGTTCGACGAATATAGAAGAGTTTGCAAAAAGGGTTAAGACGGACGAAATAGGCTTCGCCTTCGACGGAGACGGAGACCGAGTGCTCGCGGTAGTAAACGGCAAAGTGTACGACGGCGATGCGATTTTGCTTGCAATCTCCACCCTATACCGCATACAGGGCAAACTCAAAAAGAAAATCGTCGTGGGGACGGAGCTTTCGAATTCGAAATTGCAACGCGAACTCGCTTTCGGCAATACCGCGCTAGTGCGAACGCCGGTTGGGGACAAATATATCCTCGACGCGCTAAATACTCAAAACTCCGTGCTCGGCGGCGAAAAGAGCGGACATATAATAATGCTCGACAAGGGCAACACGGGAGACGGCATAGTCACTGCCCTCACCCTACTCGAGGTCAAAAAGACGATAGGAGACTTGCCCTCTTTCACCCCATACCCAATGCTCGACCTCAACGTATCTGCGGAAAACCCCGCCGAATATCAAAAAAGCGACGAATTCAAGACCAAAATGACCGCCGCTACCACCCTGTACTCAAAATACGGACGCTTCGTAGTCCGTCCCAGCGGCACCGAACCGGTCCTGAGAATCACCTTCGAGTGTTTTTCCCCCGACAATCAACCCGTCTTTGCCAAACTGAAAAAACTGTTCTGCCCCGAACAAAGATAATTATTCTGTAAATGATTTGCCAACACTATAAACATAACTTCGTTTGAAATAAGAATTCTTAATAATCATGGTTTTCCGCTCCATTTAGATGCATAACGCGAAAGATGCGCACGCGAGCCACCCAGTGTACAAATCGTACACGGTGCGCGAGTGCACGCAAATCTGACAAAGTTAGGCGCTAAATGGTGCAGAAAAGGCAAGAGGCTAACGAATTTCTTCGCTAGCCTCTCGCTATGATAAGGGGGAAAATTATGAGCTTTACTCACGTGATCAAGCGTTTCACTTGATTACGCATACATAATAATACCAAAAATTATTTTTGTCAACCCCTTTTTGTAAACTTTTTTAATTTTTTTTGCAAAACCACCATAAAACCCTTACAAAATATGCAAAAAATATTTTGCAAAATTGCGATTTTTGCAAGATTTGTTAAAATTGTTAAAAAAATTTTTTACAAATTTTAAATTTAGATTTTATCTTAGAATGCCGCTTTTATCAAAACAGGCATTCTAACGGCATATTTTGGAAAACCGCGTTGGAATGCCGCTTTTTTGCTTTTTGTAAGAAAATTTTTTTGAAAATTTTTAAAAATTTTTCTTAAAAAACCAAAAGAACCGCTCGTTTGCGGTTTTTTTAAAAAATTTTTTGTTGGCTCTTCTTGATTTTTGTCCGCTTTAAACGCCCATCTGCCGTAACGCGACGATGAGAACCGCCACGTCTGCGGGTGAAACGCCGGAAATTCTTGACGCCTGACCGAGGTTTAGCGGGCGCACGCTCGCGAGTTTTTCTCTCGCCTCTATGCGGAGAGCCTTGACGCTCATATAATCGAAATCTTTGGGGATGAGTTTGCTCTCAAGTCTTTGCTGTTCCTTGACGGCTGCTTCCTCTTTTTTGAGATAGCCGGCGTATTTGAGTTCGACCACGGCGGCGTTTAAGGTTTCGCCGTCGACGTCGAACGGCAAAAACTCCTTTACGTCCCCTGCCGAGACGAGAGGTCTGCGACATACGTCGCCAAACGTGACCGCCTTGTCCGGCAAAACCTCTCTTATTCTGTCAAAGAGCGGGGCTATTTGCGATTTTGGAAGCGCGACGGAGGAAAACTCGATTATTTTGTTGATATTCTCCCTCTTCGCGCACATGCGCGCGTATCTTTCTATTGTTGCGAGACCGACCTCGTAGCCTATCGGCGTGAGGCGCATATCGGCATTGTCCTGACGGAGCATAATACGGTGTTCGGCACGCGCGGTCATCATGCGATACGGTTCGTTCGTCCCCTTGGTGACGAGGTCGTCGATAAGCACGCCGATATACGCTTGGTCCCTGCCGAGCACTACGGGCTCTTTGCCGTCGACCTTTCTTGCCGCGTTTATGCCCGCGATAAGCCCCTGCGCCGCCGCTTCTTCGTAGCCGCTGCTCCCGTTTATCTGTCCTGCGGAGAACAGCCCCTCGACAATCTTGCTCTCAAGCGACGGGTACATAGAGAGAGAATCTATGCAATCGTACTCAATCGCATAACCGTATTTTGCAAAGCGGCAGTTTTCAAACCCGGGAAGCGTCCTGTACATCTGCTCCTGAACGTCGTGCGGAAGCGAGGTCGACATACCCTGAACGTACATCTCGTCGCTGTTCGCGCCCTCGGGCTCGACGAAGATTTGATGGCGTTCCTTATCCTTGAAACGGACGATTTTGGTCTCTATGGACGGACAATAGCGTGGTCCCACGCTCTTTATCGTGCCGTTGTACAGCGGACTGCGCTCAATATTGTCGAGAATGATCTTGTGCGTACTCTCGTTCGTATACGTGAGATAGCAGGGTTCTTCTTTAAAAGTCGCGCGCGGAGACATAAAGGAAAACCTGTCCACGTCCTCGCCCTTTTGAATTTCCATTTTGGAAAAATCGAGACTGTCGCGATATACTCTTGCGGGAGTCCCCGTCTTGAAACGGCGTATGGGAAGCCCGAGTTTCAAAAGGCTGTCCGTGAGTTTGTTTGCGGGAGCAAAACCGCTCGGACCGCTCTTTTTGACGTAGTCGCCGATTATAATCTCGCCGTTTAGATACACGCCTGCCGCAAGTACGACTGCTCTGCAGTCGATTTTTCTTCCTCTTGCGGTCATAACCGACTTTACCCTGCCGTCTTCCGCCACGATTTCCACCGCTTCGTCGTCAACCGCTTCGAGGTTCTCGGTGCTACGAACGACGTCGAGCATAAGTTCGTGATATACGCGCTTGTCCTCCTGCCCTCGCAAGGAGAAAACCGCCGGCCCTTTTGCGGAGTTAAGCATCTTTATTTGAAGCAGAGCCTTGTCCGCGATTATACCCATCTCGCCGCCGAGCGCGTCCACCTCGCGGACCAAATGCCCCTTTGCCGTACCGCCAATCGACGGGTTGCAGGGCATAAGAGATACCGTGCCATAGTCAAGGCACAGCATAACGGTCTTTTTATTGAGTCTTGCGCTCGCCAATGCGGCTTCGACACCCGCGTGTCCGCCGCCGATGACGACAATGTCTGCTTTCATTCTTTCTTTTTTTAAGATTTTGATTTTTGTTTCCCCGATTTTAAACCGCTTGCAAAAACCGCGATATTTGGATGGATGACGCGGAAGAGCCTTTTGTGAGAGATGAGCGCGCAAAAGTAGTACGTGACCCTCGAGCAAATTGGTTCCGACAAAGTCCGGCGACAAATAGCACGGTTTTTATTTTCCGACACAAAAACGGCTGAATATCGAATCCACAACATCTTCCGTGGCGGTCTTGCCGGTTATTTCGCCGAGTGCGTTATAGGCGTTTGAAAGGTCGACGAGCAACAAATCGAGCGTGACGTCCTTTTGCAAAGCGGCGCTTTCGAGCGCGCGTTTAGCCTCGTAAAGCGCGGACACGTGGCGTTTGGACGTGATGAGTTCTCCGCCCTCGACCTTGTTCTCTCTGAACAACGACGCAATCTCTTTGGCAACGTTTTCGACGCCCTCGCCTGTCTTTGCGCTGACGAAGAAGGCTCTGCCGTGCGCGTTATTTTTCAATTCGTTAAGGTTGTTTGCAGAAAGCAAATCGCACTTGTTGAACACCTCGAAGACGAGTTTACCTTCAAAGTCCTCGCTTTCGCGCGAGCCTGCCGCGCCGTCTATGACGTGCAAAACGACGTCCGCGGACTCTATCGCCTTTTTCGCGCGCTTAATGCCCTCGCTCTCAACCAAATCGTCGCTGTCTCTCAGCCCGGCGGTATCCACGAGGGTTATCTTGACTCCGTCGTATTCGAAACTGTCCTCGACGGTGTCCCTCGTCGTGCCTGCAATCGGTGTGACGATTGCGCGGTTCTCTTTGAGGAGCGCGTTCATAAGCGAGGACTTTCCTGCGTTCGGGTTGCCCGCAAGCGCGACGGTAAGTCCGTATTTTGCGATTTTGCCGTTCTTTGCGCTCGCCAAAAGGTCGTCGACGTCGGTTAAAATCTCTTTTATATTGCTTTCGAGATTGGGCATAACCTCGTCTTCCATCTCGTCGGGATAGTCGAGCGTCGCCTCTATCGTTGCGATGAGCGTTTCGAGCTTGTCGAGAATTGCGTTTATGCGCCTTGCGACGTCGCCCTCCATAAGTCTGTACGCCGCGCGAAGACCCGCCGCCGATTCTGCGTTTATCATATCGATGACGCCTTCGGCGTCAGCGAGCGAAAGTCTGCCGTTTAAAAACGCGCGCTTTGTAAACTCGCCGTTCTTTGCCATTACCGCCCCGTTTTTTAAAAGCGCGTCGAGCGCGCCCTGCATTATGCGGACTCCGCCGTGGAGATAAAATTCTACCGTGTCCTCCCCGGTGTACGCCTGCTTTGCGGGGAAATAGACCGCGTAGCCGACGTCCTTGAAGTCTTCGGCGTCAAAGGTGCCGAAGTGCATATAGAGCGGTTGCCAAAGTTGACGGGTATGACGTTTCTCGTCCGCTTCGGTCTTGTGGGCAAAATTGAAAATGGCATCGGCTATTTTCAGCGCATTCTCGCCCGAGACGCGCACGATACCGATACCACCTGCCCCTATTGGAGATGAAATTGCCGCAATAGTGCTCATATTAGAATCTTTTCTTTCCGACGAAACTCTTGTATTTGGGCGGACCGCCTTGCGCCGTGGGCTTGACGAAATCGTCTTGTCCGGTGAAATAGCCCCTGTAGACGTTGCCGTCCTCGACCTCTTCCTCGTCGTACGGCTTGCGTTCGCGCGGTTTGCGGTCACGACGAGAACGATTGTCGTCTCTGCGTCTCGAATTCTTTTGATTCTTGCCGCCGCGACGTTCGTCCCTCTCTCCGTTCTTTATCGGGCGATTGTCTTTGAGTTCGACACCCTTTGGGATGATGACGATATAGCGGGACGGCTCTTCGCCTTCGCTTTCGGTGGATGCGAGTTCGCTGTCCGCAAGCGCGCTGTGAATAATGCGACGCTCAAACGGGTTCATCGGTTCAAGCGCTATCTTGCGACGAAGCCTGACCGACTTTTCGGCGAGACGAAGCGCGAGCGCCGTCAATGTATCCTTGCGCTTATCGCGATAATTCTCGGAGTCCACGACCACCTTTTTGTATTCGCCCTTCTGTTCGTTCAAAAAGGTTGCGGCGAGATACTGGAACGCGTCGAGCGCCTCTCCGCGGTAGCCTATCGCCACTCCGCTGTCGTCGCCCGAAATCGTCGCGTATATCGTGCCGTTTGCCTCTTCAATCTTTGCGCGGGAGACGAGCCCCATACGCTCAAGCGTGCCGTTTAAAAACTCTCCGAGTTTGTCCGCTACGTTATTTTTTAAAGTGACTTTGACTTTTGCCTTTGCAAAAAGTCCGCCTTTTGACAGGACCTCAACGTCCACCTTGTCTGCCGTCGTATTGAGTTCGACGAGCGCCTTTTCAACGGCAAGGTCAACGGACGAAGCCTCTGTTTCAACAAAATTCTCCATAAAACTCCTATCTCTTTGCAACGTTTGGCGTGGCTTTCTTCTCTTGCGCCTTGTCGACGAGTTTCGCGATAAGGTTGAACGTGAGCTGGAAGAGAATTGCCGCCGCCGAACTTGTGAACATATACAGCGCAAACGCGCCGGAATACAGCAAGGAGAACACGCCCATCATAAGAGGCATGATCCATTGCATCATTTTCATTGAATTCATTTGATTGGGCTGAGGTTGCCCGTTTGCGTCAACAGTCTGTTTGGGTTGCGGCGGTTGAGCCTGCGACTTGTTGAGCAAGAAAGTGGAAAGGAAACTGAGCAGTAGCGAAAGCGCGGGAAGAATGAGGAGTCCGTTCCACTTGCCGTCCCTGCCGTATCCGCCCGTGCCGAGCACCTGCTTCATAACAAGCTCGTATTCGCCCGGGTCGACGCCGGAAAGTTTGGACGTGGCAAAACCGGACTGCCCCGTAATCTTGGTGTAGTCCGGAACCGCTTGCGACCAGTTGTCCGAGACGAAGATGTTCTTTATCCACAGCCAGCTTCTCTTTGAAACTTGCTCGTCGGAATAGTAAGCGTCTTTAACGGCTTCCTGCGCCGCGTTCTTTATGTCCGTAATCTCTTGCAAGGCATTTTCCGATTCGGGATCGACGTCCGTCAAATCTTTGACCCCGTCCCCGTTTCTGTCGCCGTAGCCGAGCCTGTCAATCTCCTGCGCGACTACCGTATTGAAGGTGTTGACGCTGTTTTTGTAGTCGAGTGCGTATTGATAGCCGACCATCTGTCTGAAACCTGCGAACACGACGAAGAATACGACGAAGGTCGCTATCGTCGGCAGGCACATACCGAGCATTGAATAATGCTCTTTTTTGTAGAGCGCCATCTGCTCCTGTTGGAGTCTTTGCTTGTCGTTTGCATACTTTTCGTTGAGCGCTTCGAGTTGCGGTTTCATACGCTCCATTGCTTTGGAGTTCTTTCTCGCGATAATTTTTTGCCATATATCGAGAGGAGAGAGTATGAGACGCAAGATGATGATAAAGACGACGACGGTCCAGCCGAAGCTCGCGTTTTTGAGCCCCGACGTCTCGCCGAGTTTGTACATGAGTTGCGCCATGAAGTGCGTGGGTTCGCTCACGTCGCCAGAAACGTTGTAGGAATTGTCATTGTTGCAGGCAACGAGCAAACAGCAGCACAAGACGAGAAGTGCCGCGACAAGATAGATGCGCCATATTCTTTTGCGAATAAGGTTCATATGAGCCATTTGATTTTTCCTCTATAATTCTCCGGAACCGGATCAAAACCGCCTTTCACGAAAGGGTTGCAACGAAGAAGTCTCTCTATCGTCATCAAAACGCCCTTTAATGCGCCGTGCTTTTTGATTGCGTCGTAAGAATACATCGAACACGTGGGAGTGTAGGCGCAATGATTGCCGAAAACTCTCGACAACGTGCGCTTGTACGCAAGAAGCAAAGCCATCAAAAATCTCTTTATCATTCCCGCGTCTCCCCCGCGAGTTTCCCCGCTTTAAAAAACGCGTGCTCCACCGAGCGGCATACCGTCTCAAAATCGTCTTCGACTATGCCCGGGTGAGCGATTATAACGTACAGATAACCCTCGTCGATTCTGTCTCTGATTTTTGCAATCGCTTCGCGAAGCAGTCTCTTCGTGCGGTTCCTTGTGACGGCGTTGCCCACCTTTTTCGTGACGGACAAGCCGACCTTAAATCCCTCGCGGGACTTGGCGTAAAGAAGCAACAGGTTGCCGGCAGAGGCTCTCTCGCCTTTGCGGTAAACGTAGGCAAAAGCCGCGCTCTTTTTCAACCTGTCCTGCTTTTGCATAAATGGCTTAGGCGCTGATACGCTTGCGACCTCTGTTGCGACGACGCTTCAAAACGTTTCTGCCTGATTTGGAACTCATTCTCTCACGAAAACCGTGAACTTTGTTTCTTTGTCTTTTCTTGGGTTGGTAGGTTTGTTTCATCGTATATTCCTCCGTCTAATAGACATATTTTTTTATATAAAATATAATTTATGCTTGACTATTATAATTAAATAAGTTTTTTATGTCAAGCAAACGCGCGCAGTTCGTGCGGTTATTATAAGAGATATTTTGTTTTGAAAATAGTTTCTATCGTATTGTCTATTTGTTAAAAATGTGTGCTTGTATGATAAAAATTGTTTGAAAATGACGTGGCTGATAATTATTTTTAGAGAATAAAACCTTGTGATTTAAATGAAAGACAAGGAAGCAAAATGAATAACGCCACCCAATGTACAAAAACGTACGTGGCGGCGTTTATTTGTTGATGCCGACAAAACATATCGCTAAATCACAAGATTTTACATCTCACTGGGAGAATCAATGCCAAGCAGAGTAAGTCCCGTCTTCAACACGTTGGAAACAGCCTTTGTCAAAAGAAGGCGCGAGTTTCGAACTCCCGCGTCATCGACGACTATACGGTGGTCGATGTAAAAACGATTGAATTTTTCAGCCAAATCGACGATGTGACGGGAGACGAGACACGGCTCTCTGAGTTTTGCCGCCTGCTCGACGCTGTCCCCAAACGAGAGGACGCTTTTGACGACCTCGTACGCCTCGTCGCTTGAAATCGCCGAGTAGTCAACCTTGTCGAAATCTATTTCGCCACCCTTTCGAAGAGCGGAGAGACAACGGGCATAGGTGTATTGAACGTACGGGCTCGTTTCACCGTCGAAATTGAGCACCTTGTCAAAGGAGAAAACAATGTCCTTTATGCGATTGTTCCAGAGCGCGGAAAAGATGACGGCGCCCACGCCGACGCTCTCCGCAATCTGCTTTTTGTCCTTGATATTCGGGTTCTTTTCTTCAATGATTTTTTCTGCTTTTTCAACCGCTTTGTCAAGAACGTCCTTGAGCCAAACGACTCTGCCGTTTCGCGTTGACATAGCACCGTCTTCCATGGAAACCATGCCGAAAGCGATATGCTCCATATCGTCCTTTCCTGCAAAATCCATAAGTTTAAGCACCTGAAACAGTTGCTTGAAGTGCAGATTTTGCTGATACGCCACCACGTACAAGCATTTGTGGAAATCATAGGTTTTCTTGCGGTAATACGCCGCGGCGATGTCGCGCGTGGCATACAAAGTCGCACCGTCCGCCTTGACGAGAAGACATGGCGGCATACCGTATTCGTCGAGGTTGACAACCTCTGCGCCCTCGCTCTTGACAAGCAAATTTTTGTCGCGAAGAATGTCGAGGCAAGCCTCCATTTTATCGTTGTAAAAACTCTCGCCGGCGAAACTGTCAAACTTGATTTTGAGGCGGTCGTAAATCTTGGAAACCGCCCTCATCGTCACGTCTTTGAACACGTCGAAATACGCCGTCGCCTCTTTGTCGCCGTCCTCAATACGCTTGAACCAAGCGCGCGCTTCGTCGTCCATTTCGGGGTGCTCCTCCGCCTCTTTGTGATAGCGAACGTAGAGAGAGTTGAGAAAATACTCGTCGTTTTTTGACACCTCTTCAAGGCTTGACCACTTGCGCGTGGCGACTATGAGCTTGCCAAACTGCGTGCCCCAGTCCCCCAAGTGATTTATGCCGACGACGTTGTAGCCGAGGTGCTCGAATATACGATAGAGCGCGCCGCCGATGACGGTTGTGGAGAGATGCCCGATGTGGAAAGGTTTTGCTATGTTGACGGAGCTGTAATCTATGCAAATCGTCTTGCCTTTGCCCTCGTCGCTTCTGCCGACATTCTCATTGTCCACAGCGTAGGCTTTCAAGTTTTGCGCGATTCTTTCACGAGAATAGAATACATTGAGATAGCCGCCAACGACTTCAACCTTGTCAACAAAGTCGAGATTTTGAACGTAAGGCAAAAGTTTTGCCGCTATCATAGGCGGTGCCTGACGCAAAGTCTTTGCAAATTTGAAGCACGGCAAAGAAATATCGCCGAGTTTTGCATCCTTCGGCGTTTCAAGTGCGGAAAGAACTTCGTCTTGACTCAGTCCCTCAACCGCTAATGCTTGTGATAATTGCTGTTCGAACATAATAGACCTGAATGTATGTTTGATTTGTGATTGTTTTTGTATGTTTTTTTGGCTGTGTTAAGTTTTTGTGTATATTATTGATTTCAGCAGTTCGCCAAATAGTGCGGTTTTAGACGTTGATGCGGAAAAGCACCACGTCGTTATCTTGCATCACGTAATCTTTGCCCTCGCTACGAACTTTCCCCTTTTCCTTTGCGACGTTGAAAGAACCGCATTCGAGAAGGGTTGCGTAGTCGACTATTTCCGCGCGGATGAAACCGCGTTCGAAATCGCTGTGTATCTTGCCGGCGGCTTCGGGAGCCTTCGTGCCCTTCTTTATCGTCCAGGCGCGAGTTTCCTTTTCGCCCGCAGTAAGATAACTGATGAGACCGAGAAGGTCGTAGGACGCTTTGACGAGACGATCGAGACCGCTCTCTTCAAGTCCGTATTCCGCCATAAACATCTCGCGTTCGTCGTCGGCGAGTTCTGTCAAGTCCTCTTCGAGTTTGGCGCAGAGCACGATTACGCCCGCACCCTCGCTCTTTGCTATGCGTTCGACCTCTTTGGAATAGTCGTTGCCGGCAATTCCCGCCTCGTCGGTGTTGGCGACGTATATGACGGGTTTGGACGTGAGCAAAAATTGCTCTTCTATAAACTTTTTAAACTCTTCGTCCACGTCGAGGTTGCGCAAAGGTTTTCCGTCTTCGAGCCACTTTTGCATTTTGGTCAAGCGGTCAACGTCCTCTTGGTACTTTTTGTCGGCTTTGAGCATCGTGACCGCCTTTGCCATACGACGCTCGAGCGTTTCGAGATCGGCGAATATGAGCTCGAGGTTTATCGTCTCGATATCGCGCTCGGGGTTGACACTTCCGTCGACGTGCGTGATGTTTTCGTCGTCGAAGCATCTTACGACGTGGACTATTGCGTCCACTTCCCTTATGTGGGACAAAAACTTGTTGCCTAGCCCCTCTCCTCTGCTTGCGCCCTTGACGAGTCCCGCAATATCCACAAATTCGAGAGAGGTCGGGGTGATTTTTTTGCTGTCGTAAAGAGCCGCGAGTTTTTCTAGTCTCGCATCGGGGACGGCTACTACGCCGACGTTGGGTTCTATCGTGCAGAACGGATAATTGGCGGCTTGCGCTCCCGCCTTCGTGATTGCGTTGAAAAGTGTGCTCTTGCCGACGTTTGGCAGCCCTACTACACCAAGTTTCATATTTCACCAAAAACTCAAATCTTCAAGTTGAGTTCTACAAGATATTTTTTCTAATAAAATATTATAAACATAAAACCAAAAATAGTAAAGCGGAAAATTTATGGACGTACTTTATTGCATAATTTTGGGCATAGTGCAGGGGCTTGCCGAGTTTCTGCCCGTGTCCTCGTCGGGACATCTTTTGCTCCTTGAAAAGCTTGGCGTGGGAACACCCGATTTGTTCTTCAACGTTGCGTTGCACGCGGGCACGCTTGTCGCAGTCATTATCGCCATGCGAAAACGCATAGTCGAACTTGTCAAAAAACCGTTTCAAAAAACAACTGCCTGTTTGCTTGTCGCCTGCGTGCCGACTGTCGTGATTGCGCTTTTGTTCAAGCACTTCTTCCCGTCCCTTTTAAACGGCGAATTTTTGGGGTTCGGTTTTGTGTTGACAGCCACTTTTTTGTTTGTCGGAGAAAACATAAAAATAGCACAAAATAGGGTTTTATCGTTCAAAACAAGCATATTAACAGGCGTTTTGCAAGGAATAGCGGTTTTGCCCGGAGTGTCGAGAAGCGGAGCGACAATCTCTTGTTTGACTTTTCTCGGCGTCGAAAAAAGAGATGCCGCGGACTTCTCGTTTTTGCTTTCGATACCCATAATTTTGGGTTCCGCAACGGTTGAAACCGCGGACGTTTTGAGGGGTGATTTCGTCCTTTCCGCACCATGGTACTGCATAGCGATAGGCGTCGTTTGCGCCTTCGTTTCGGGGCTTGTCGCAATCAAATTCTTTTTAAAAACGATTGAAAACCACAGCCTAAAACCATTCGTGATATACACCGCTTTGCTCGGGGTTGCGACGTCCGTCCTTCCTCTCTTCGGGGTTAAAATTTAAAAGCGTGCCAATCGGCACGCTTTTGATTTTTTGCTTCAAACTTATTTGTGCAACAGATAAACCCTTGCTTCGTAGGGGCGAAGTTTGTCCCCGAGTTCTCCCTCGTAAACGCTCAAAATTTCGTGAGCGTTTTCGGGAATCAACGCGGCGACGCGCTTTCTCGGCACGGACTTTTCGCTCAGGTTGATGACAACGCGGAGTTTCTGCTTGTCGTCCTCGCTCGTCTTGTCGTAGACGAAGAGTTGTCTATCGTTCTTCAAATACATATCGAATTTGCCGTAGATGACGGAGTCCGCGTATTTCTTGCGCAGAGCGATGACCTTGCGGTAGAAATTGAGAAGAGAGTTTGGATCCGCCTCTTCTTTTTCAACGTTCACGCCAACGTAGTTTGGGTTGACCGTAAACCACGGTTCGACGTCGCTGAATCCTGCGTTTTTGCCTCCCGTCCACTGCACGGGTGTGCGCGCGTTGTCGCGTGCCGCCGTGTGCGCCGTCTTCAAAATCTTGGCGTCCTTAAACCCGAACTTGCGCATAAGGTCTCTCACGCAGAAGGTTGAAATGTCCTTGAACTGCGCCCACGGGTCCGTCCCCTCGGGAGCGTGCGTATAGTCGAGGGACGTCATGCCGATTTCCTGTCCTTGATAAACGAATTGGGTCCCGCTCAAGAAGGAATACATAACCGCAAGCGCCTTGCCCGACTCGTCGTGCAATTTCTCGCTCCCGTATCTGGAAATGATACGCGGTTGGTCGTGCGATTCGAGATAGTTGGCGTTCCACGCTCTGTGATAGAGCTTCGTCTGCCAGTTGTAATACACTTTTTTCAGCTTGACCAAATCGAATTTTTTGTGCACCCACGGGATAATAATGCAGTCCGCTTCCATGTGTTGGAACCCAATCATCATGTCGAGTTCCTGACGATTTTCGTTGACGTATTTGAGCGCGGTCTTTGGGTTGACCATCGGAGATTCGCCGACTTGGAATCTGTCGTCATACTCTGCGAGCACGGAGCGATAGTCTTGCAAAAACTCGTGGATATGCGGACCGTTGTTGTAGTGCTCCATACCGCGGGACGCAGGCATAAGCGGGTTGCCCGCCGGCAATTTGCCGTCCTTTTTTCTGCGCTTGCTGATTTGCGTGATGACGTCCTCTCTGAAGCCGTCCACGCCCATATCGAGCCAAAAACGCATAACGTCCTTTATCGCCTCTCTGACGGCGGGGTTGTCGTGGTTGAGATCGGGTTGTTCTTTTGCGTAGAGGTGGAGATAGAACTCTCCTCTCTGCTCGTTGTACTCCCACGCGGAGCCCGGGAACGTGGACATCCAGTTGTTGGGGGCCTTTTTGCCGTCCTTGCCTCTTCCCTTCTCCCAAATGTAGAAGTCCGTGTACGGCTCTTCTTTCGCGCAAGATTTTTTGAACCACTCGTGTTGATCGCTCGTGTGATTTATGACGAGGTCCATCACCACTTTGAGCCCAATCTCGTGCGCCTTGTCGAGCACCGCTTTGAAATCGTCGAGCGTGCCGTAGGCAGGGTCGATGTTCTTGTAGTCGGCGATGTCGTAGCCGTAATCGTTCTGCGGGGAGACGTAGAGTGGACTAAACCACACCGCGTCCGCGCCCAAACTCTTGATATAGTCGAGTTTTGAAAGTATGCCTTTGAGATCGCCGATACCGTCGTTGTTGCCGTCCGCGAAGGACCTCGGCCACACTTGGTAGAGCGTCATACTCTTGAACCATCTTCTTTCTTCCATAGCAATCTCCCCTTATTCTTCAACCGTTTCGGTCCCTTCAGCCGCTTCGTTTACTTCGGCTTCCGCGCCCTCTTCGAGTTCTTCCTCGTCGACGTGCGGGGTGAGAGCCGTCGCCATGACGTTCACCTTTTCGTCTTTGAGTTTCATGATGCGAACGCCCTGCGTAGAACGTCCGATCTTGCTGATTTCGTCCGCCTCGACGCGAATGATTATACCGCCGCTCGTGATCATCATAATGTCCATTTCAGGCGGTAAAACGCGCAAGCTCACGACGTCGCCGGTCTTCTCGTTGAAGACGCCTGCTTTTACGCCCTTGCCCGCTCTGCCTTGAAGCGGATACTCCTCGATTGCGGTGCGCTTGCCGTAGCCGTTTGCGGTGACGGTCAAGATTTCACTGCCCGGGTTGACGATTGCAAGCGCCACGAGAGTTGCGTTCTTGCCGAGATTCATCGCCTTGACGCCCATTGCCGTTCTGCCGACGGGGCGAACGTCTTTCTCGTTGAAGTGAATGCACATACCCTCGCTGGACGCAATCAAGCACTCGTCGTTGCCCGACGTAATCATTGCGTCGATGAGTTCGTCGTCCTCGTTGAATTTGATTGCAATCTTGCCGTTGCGCTTGATTGAAGCAAATTCTTCAAGCGGAGTCTTTTTGATGAGACCTTTCTTGGTCGCGAGCATCAAGAACAAGCCTTCCTTGTCCTCGGGAGCCCACATAAAGGATTGAATCTTCTCGCCCTGTTCGAGTTGGAGAAGGTTGACCGCCGCTCTGCCTCTTGCGGTTCTCGCCGCTTCGGGTATCTCGTACGCCTTCAACGTGAACACCTTGCCGAGGTTCGTGAAGAACATAATGCGCTCGTGCGTGTTGCAGGTGAAGATCTTTTCGACGAAATCTTCGTCCTTCGCCTTGTGAGCGGTGACGCCCACGCCGCCTCTGTGTTGCGCCTTGTATTCGGCAACCGGCATGCGTTTGATATAGCCGCCGTGCGTCATGGAGATGACGACGTCTTCCTTTTCGATGAGGTCTTCGATGTCGATGTCGCCGTAGTCGTAGGTGAGTTCGGATAGTCTCGGCGTCGCGTATCTGTCCTTGATTTCCGTGATTTCCTTGATGATAATCTTCTTGACTTCGTCGTCGCTGGAAAGCACGAGGTTGAAATATGCGATTTGGTCGGTCAAGAAAGCGAGTTCCTCGTTTATCTTTTCAACTTCGAGACCCGTCAAACGTTGGAGTCTCATATCGAGAATTGCCGCCGCCTGCTTGTCGGAAAGTTGATATCCGTCCATGAGTTTTTGCATAGCGTCTTGACGGTCGCGAGATTTCTTCAAGAGTTCGACGATTGCGTCGATGTTTTCAAGCGCTATCGTAAGGCCGAGAAGAATATGTTGTCTCTCTTGCGCCTTTTCGAGGTCGAAACGCGTTCTGCGAACGATGACGTCCTTTTGGTGCGCGATATAGTTTTCGAGTACTTCTTTGAGATTCAAAATTCTCGGGACGCCGTCCACGAGCGCGAGCGTTATCATGCTGAAAGTCGTCTGCAACGCCGTCTGCTTGTAGAGTTGATTGAGAAGCACTTGCGCGTTGACGTCCTTTTTGAGTTCGATGACGATGCGCATGCCGTGTCTGTCCGTCTCTTCCCTAAGGTCGCTGATACCTTCGAGACGCTTGTCGCGAACTTGGTCCGCTATGTTCTCGATGAGTTTCGCCTTGTTGACCTGATACGGAATTTCCGTGACGACGATACGGCTCTTGCCGTTTGCCATCTCCTCGATTTCCGCCTTTGCGCGGAGAATTGCCGCGCCTCTGCCCGTGCGATACGCCTGCTTGATGAGGTTTCTGCCAAGCACGAGCGCGCCCGTCGGGAAGTCCGGCGCAGGAATGTATTCCATAAGTTCCTCAACCGTGAGGTCGGGGTTTTCGAGAAGCGCAACCGACGCGTCGATGACCTCGCCGAGGTTGTGAGGAGGAATGGACGTCGCCATACCCACCGCGATACCGTCCGAGCCGTTTACCAAAAGGTTTGGAAATCTCGACGGAAGCACGACGGGTTGTTCTCTCGTGTCGTCGAAGTTGGGATAGAAATCGACCGTCTTCTTGTCGATGTCTCTTATCATTTCAAGAGCAATTTTTGAAAGTCTTGCCTCGGTATAACGATATGCCGCCGCAGGGTCTCCGTCCACCGAACCGAAGTTGCCGTGTCCGTCGATGAGCGGACAACGAATCGAGAAGTCTTGCGCGAGACGCACCATCGCGTCGTAGACGGAACTGTCGCCGTGCGGATGGTATTTGCCGAGCACTTCGCCGACGACCATAGCGCACTTGCGGTATGGTTTGTCGGGAGTGAGCCCGAGTTCGCTCATAGCGTAGAGTATTCTTCTGTGGACGGGTTTCAAGCCGTCTCTCGCGTCCGGAATTGCACGCGACACGTTGACCGCCATCGCGTAGGAGATGAAGGACTTTTTGAGTTCGCCGTTGATTTCAACCGGTTTTACGATTGAATCTTCGAGATGTTGTACGTATTCGTTGTTTTTGTCGTCTCTTATGTTCGCCATAATCGTCCTCCTTATACGTCAAGATCCGTGACGAGCGTCGCGTTCTGCTCGATAAACTCGCGACGGAGTTCCGGCTGTTCTCCCATGAGAATGGAGAACAGTCTGTCCGCCTCGATAGCGTCGTCCATCGTCACGCGGAGAAGCGTGCGGTGTTGCGGGTCCATAGTCGTCTCCCAAAGCTGCTCGGGGTTCATTTCGCCGAGACCTTTGTAGCGTTGGAGTTCTCCGCTCTTTCTGCCGTTTTCTTCGTAGTATTTTTCAAGGGCTTCGTCGTCGTAGAAATAGAATTCTTGCTTGCCCTTTGCAATCTTGTAGAGCGGCGGGAGCGCGATATACACGTGACCGTTCTCGATGAGCGGGCGCATAAAGCGGAAGAAGAACGTGAGCATCAAGATTCTGATATGGCTTCCGTCGACGTCGGCATCGGTCATGCAAATGATGCGATGATAACGAAGTTTCGACTCGTCGTATTCCGCGTTGATACCGCAACCGAACGCGGTGATCATCGCCTTGATCTCTTCGTTTTCAAGCACTCTGTGGAGAGCCGCCTTCTCGACGTTCAAAATTTTGCCGCGGAGAGGAAGAATCGCCTGGAAGCGCCTGTCTCTGCCCTGCTTTGCGGAACCGCCTGCCGAGTCGCCCTCGACGAGGTAGATTTCGCAATGGCTAGGATCTTTGTCGGAGCAGTCCGCAAGTTTGCCGGGGAGCGTCGTGCTTTCGAGCGCGCTCTTTCTTCTTGCGGTCTCTCTCGCCATACGAGCCGCCTCGCGTGCGCGTTGCGCCGTAATGGTTTTGAGCACGAGTTCCTTCGCCTCTTTGGGGTGTTCCTCAAGATACGTGCCAAAGCCTTCCGCCACGCCCTTTGCGACTGCGGAACGCATACTGCTGTTGCCGAGCTTGGTCTTCGTCTGTCCTTCAAACTGCGGTTCCGCAAGTTTGACGGAGATGACTGCCGTAAGCCCTTCTCTGACGTCCTCACCGCTCAATTTTTCGGCGCCGCGGAGTATGCCCGACTTGGTGCCGTAATCGTTGATGACTTTCGTGAGAGCGGCTTTGAATCCGTCGAGGTGCGTCCCGCCTTCCTCGGTGTTGATGTTGTTTGCAAAGGCAAGTATCGTCTCGGAATAGCTGTCGTTGTATTGCATCGCGACTTCGATTTCGCTGTCGACGTACTTTTCGTCAAAGTAAATCGTCTCGGGGAATATAGTCTCCTTGGTCGCGTTCATGCTGTCGACGAAGGACACGATACCGCCCTCATAACAGAAAGTTTCTCTGCGCTCGGGCTCTACCCTCTCGTCCGCAATCTCGATGACGAGCCCCTTGTTGAGATACGCAAGTTCTCTCAAGCGGTTTTTCATCGTATCGTAATTGAATTCGAGCGTTTCAAAGATTTGGCTGTCCGGATAGAACGTAATCGTCGTGCCCGTATCGCTCGCCTCGCCGACTTCGCGGAGCGGATGTTCCGCAACGCCGCGGTTGAAGCGAATTTGATATTTCTTCCCGCCTTGACGCACTTCTGCGACAAGCCATTCGGAAAGAGCGTTGACGCAAGATACGCCGACGCCGTGCAAACCGCCGGAAATCTTGTAGCCTCCGCTACCGAACTTTCCGCCTGCGTGAAGCTTCGTGAGAACGACTTCAACCGCCGATTTGCCTTCCTTTTCAATGATGCCGACAGGAATGCCTCTGCCGTTGTCCGTGACGCGGACGCACCCGTCCTTGGTGATCTCGACGGTGATGTGCGTGCAGTAGCCCGCAAGCGCCTCGTCTATAGAGTTGTCAACGACCTCCGTCACCAAATGGTGCAAGCCTCTTACGTCGGTTGAACCGATATACATGCCCGGTCTCTTGCGAACGGGGTCAAGTCCTTCGAGAACCTGAATATCGCCGGCGTCATAACTGTGTTTGACTTCGTCTGCCATTTTTCCTCCACTAAGTAAATATATTAACTTATTTTATATATTATATTTACAATATAATAATTAAAATAATTATAACAATATATCACTATAAAATCAAGCATTTTAAAACACGTTTCGTGAAATTTTTAATAAAAACCCCCATATTTTTTACTAAAAACAATTAAAATCTTGCAAAAAATACAATTATATCCTAATATTTAAGCATGATTCAAGCACTCAAAACCCCTGACAACACAGACGAGCTGAAAGAAATCTACAAAAACAATTCCCTCGTCTACTATACACCTCTCGAGGAACTTATCAACACGGTCTCACACGCGCTTGGCGTCGTTTTTGCCGTGGTTATGCTCATCCTTATGCTTCTGCGTGCGACAACCGTTGAGTGCGTCTTGACGGCGGTTCTGAGCTGTTTTTGCTTGGGGTTGGAGTTCTTTATCTCAACGAAGTATCACGGCACAAAGGACCTCAAGAAAAAACTAATGTGGCGCAAGTTGGATTTTCCCGCCGTAAACCTCAACGTCATCGCGTGCGGAACGAGTCTTTGCTTGCTCTACGGCAATATATACGGCTATATCGCGTTCGGGGTGTCGTTCGTCTTGTCGATTGCGATGCTGTTTTGCTGCCTGTTTGCCTTTGACAAATCGCACAAAATCTCCGTAGGCTCGACGTTTATCGTGGGGGCGCTGCTGTTTGCGGCGTTTTTCGTCGCCAACTTCACGGGAGACGGCATTCGCAACAAGGACCTCGTCGGCTATCTCTATCTTGCGGGATTGCTCGCCTCCTTGCTCGGGGCAATATTCTTCCGCATATACAAGCGCTATATGCACAGCGTCTTCCATGTGCTCGTGCTCATCGGTCCGATGCTGTGTATGCTCGCGAATTATTATCAACTCATATAACCATTTTTTGGAGATCAAAACACATGAATATAGCAATCATATATTATTCACAATCAGGAAATGCCGATTTCGTGGCAAACGAACTCGCAAAACAACTGGAGGCGGACATTGTCCGCATTGAACCCGAAAAAGCCTACCCGGACAAGGGCTTCAAAAAATTCTTTTGGGGCGGGAAAAGCGCGGTGATGGGAGAAACCCCAAAGCTCGTCCCCTACGAGTTTGACGCGCAAAAATACGACGTAGTAATCTTGGGTTACCCCGTTTGGGCAGGCACGTTTGCCCCGCCTATCCGTACTTTTGCAGAGCAAAATCGCGTCGCTCTCGCAGAGAAAACGGTGCTCGCGTTTGCAACGTCCAGCGGTGGCAATGCCGAAAAGTCCTTTGTAAAACTCGCCTCCCTCCTCAAAAAGGATAAAATCTTCCCCACCCTTTCGATTGTCGATCCGCTCGTCAAACCATCCGACGACAAACTCGCTCAAATCGAGGCATTCTGCGAGCAAATCAAGGAATTGGAGTTAAACGCATAAACTTTATGACTATTTTTCAACAAATATTTGCGAGAAAGCGTCCGATATTTTCAAAACTTATAGGCTTCGGTTTTCAAAACGCCAAGGACGGTTTTGTGTTTGAAAAATCCTTTATGAACGAGGACTTTGTCCTCGTTTTCAAGGTGTCAAAAGACGGCGCGGCAAGTTCGAAAGTTATAGACAATATGAACGACGAAGAGTATTCGCAAATCAACGCCGACGGCATTGTCGGCGGCTATGTCGGAGACGTTCGTTTGGCATACGAAAAGATTTTGCAAGATATCGCCGATGCCTGCTTTGAAGACGTGCTTTTTTCATCCGATCAAGCCAATCGAATTGCCGCGAAAATACATGACGTTTATGGCGTTGCGCCAGATTTCCCTTGGAATGACGACCCATATTCGGCGGCAGGTGTATTCCGCCACGCAGACTCACGCAATTGGTTTGGACTGATAATGCGAATAAACCGCGCAAAACTCATCCCTTCGGCAGATGAACACGAACTCGTTGACGTTATAAACTTAAAACGCGCTGGCTCCCTATCCGAACCGTATCCGACAGGAGTTTTCCCCGCCTACCACATGAACCACAAACTATGGATATCCGTTCTCCTCGACGATACCGTCTCCGACGAGGTCGTTATGGCTCTCGTATCCGCCAGCTTCCTTGCCACAAACAAAAAATAAAAAATAAAATAATCTTGCCGTACTGTTTTGGGTACGGCGCTTTTATATAAAAAAACGGGATTATATCCCGTTTTTTCAATCTTCAATCACCACGCAGTTGACTTTGCCTGAGACGGCGGTGCAAGCGTCTATCGCAAGTATTCCGTCCGCAACAAACGGCGAAAAATCCGCGTCTTCGCCAAACTCGCTTCCCCGATGCTCTATATTCGCGTGCCCGTATGAGCAATGGAAATGCCCGCAAACTATCGTCTTGTCCCGCTCGCGCACGCCCTGCATCCATGCGTCCATGCCGTTTATCCAGCGCGCCTCGGTCCAATCTTCTCTTCCCGCGTTGCGCCAATCTTCGATTTTTTTGTTGAAATACGTGCTGTAAGTAAGTTGAGTGCGGACGCAAGGTATCCAGCCGTGCACGAAAATATAGCGTTCCGTCTCGAAATAATCTATCGTTTGAGGAATAATTTGATTGACAAAGGCTGACGAGCGTGCGATTTTCAATATTCTATCGCCGTTTTCAGGCGTGACAGAAGACTCGCCCGACATCTGCAAAACCGTGTCAACCGTCCCGTTGTGCAGGTGATGACGCCTTTCAAAACTGTGATCGTCCCAATCATCAATAAGAGAGAGCATGAGGTCTTCGTGATTGCCGCGGATGAGAATAACCTCGTCTTTTGCAAGGAGATCAAAAACGAATTTTTGCATTTTGAGCGCTTCAGAGCCCCTGTCAAGCAAATCTCCGCATATTATCAATTTGTGTGGCGTATGGTCATCAAAATACCCCTTCTCATCAAGAGCGGAGACCAATTCTGAATAAAAACCATGCGGATCGGCAACGACGTAGTATTTCATAAGTACCTCTCTCGACAAATATACCACCAAAAAACGAGAAAGTCAAAACCCAAAAATACGTCTAAAAACACGATTTGGAAAAGACAAAAGGTTTATTTGTTAACCATTTTGCAAACAATTTCTCTATATTTAAGATTTTTGACCTATAATTAACGCGATTCAGCTGTGGACAAGTGGAAGATTTGTTTTACGTGGAACGGGTGTTTTGCACGCGATATAATACCTATGATTAGCAATAGAAATTACCTCTCAAACATACAATGTGCACGCGAATACCGCACGAAAAAACGTTAAGGATCAAAAACAGCACTGTCACCACGCCATCACGCTACCTTTGCCACACCAACAGATAAAAACCGCAAAACACAGCAAATAAGCGAGCAAATGGGGCAAAACCCGTAAAAAGTGAGAAAAACATAGCATTTTAGGACAAAAATACAGAAAAACCTGCGATTTTAAACAAAAAGCAATATGGTCAAAACCGGAGATAGATAAAACCTGTGTGAAACTCTATGATTTTTGCAGAAAATTTGCGAAACAAAATTAAGCGAAAAAATTTGGGTGAAAGACAATAATTTTTCTATCAAAAACAACACGGAGAAAGGACTAAAATTATTTTTTGGCAACGAAAACCCTCAAACACCCCACTAAACAGTGGGTTTTAGGATGTTTTTGTTTCACGTGAAACGCAATCTCAAGGAAAAATTGTTCCACGTGAAACATAGGCGAATTCTTTCAATTTTCTATCTTGAATGTTTCATGTGAAACACTTTTGTTTCTATGTTGCAATTCGGGCGCTTTTGGGGTGCCCACTGTGACGTTGCGCGGCGATTTTTGCCCTCCTGGGACACTGTAGCGTTGTTTGCGCGCGCCATGGGGCGCCGCTTCGTCATTTGTGGGTGTCGAAGGTGGCGCAATAAAGAGACGAGGCGTGTGGCTGTTTGCAGGGAGCGAGTGGCGGGACGAGCGATTCCGGGCGCCTGCTCTGTCGTGCTCCGAAAATTATAGAAATAAAAAATTTCGTTTTCTATTGTTTTAAGTTGGGGATGAACGACGATTATGCGTTGTGTATTTCGATTTTTTGCTTGTTTTTGAGTGATTTAATGGTAAAATATGTGAGGTTATAGAAATTGAAAAATCGCTTTTCTATGAATTTTGGTTATTTTATGGCTGTGCGTTGTTTTGACACGCCGTGCGAGAGGCTGTCGCGACGTTTATTCTTGTTTCGTTTGCAGAACAAAGAGCCTTAAATAAGCGTCGCCACTCTTTTTCTCGACAAATTTAAGTTTTTGGGCTATACGAGCGGACGCAAGGTTGTCTTTGTCGCATTCAAGGACTATCGCGGATATGCCGCTTTCCTTTGAGATGTCAACGAGGGCGCCGATTACCTCGCTTCCGATACCCCTGTTCCAATATGCTTCCGCAAGCACAACCCCCACCTCGAACACTTTGCCGTTGCCGAACTCCCGCTCGAGCGCGTCGTCCTTGAACGGGTGATATATGACGTGGCCTATTAGTGTTTTGCTCTTATCATAGATAAGAGTAAAAATTTTCGGTTCTTCGCATAGTCCATACTTTTGCATGAAGTTTTCCGTTTGATTGCGACTAAACTCCGGCTCAATATATCTCATCACGTTTGCGTTTGACAAAATTTCAAACAATCCGCCCACGTCGGACGGATTGAATTTTCTTATCGTACATCTTTTTGTTTTCAGATTGTCGAGCATTTTATGGTTTACTTGTTGACTGTTTTGGCGTTTGCGAAAACTCGTCGGGAAATTATCTGCGCCTTGCCGGGGTACGCGGATTCGTCGTGCCTTCAAGCGCGGAGAGAACGTCGGGGAGTATGGCGGCAAGTTTTTCCATGCCCCTATGCACGATTTCCCCAAAGTCAGCCGTCGCGGACTCGTCCGCTTTGTCCGACACTACCTTTACGGAAAGAAGAGGCAGATTGTTGCGCTCACAGGCTATTGCAAGGCCCGCGAGTTCCATTTCGCATATATCCGCTTCAAAACCGCGTCTTAGGCGCTCTTTTTCTTCCCGCGCCGCGATAAACTTATCTCCGCTCGCGACGGTCACACGACGAACGGGCTTGCCTATATTTGCAAGCGCGCGCTCGATTAGCGCTTCGTCGAGATAAAAATATCTGTCCTCGTGGTCAGAATATCTCCCGACCTCGATTTCGTCGATTGCCGATATATCAAATTGATAGTGGCAAACCCTGTCGACGACTACGAGTTCCGCAATTGAGAGGGCGGGGTTGAGCGCGCCGACAAACCCGACGTTCAAAACCGCCTCAACGTCAAAGAGGTCTTTGAGAAGCTGAACGGAGAGGGCGGCTTTTATTTCGCCTACGCCGGACGTCGCAAGATAGAGGGCGTCCGCGCCAAGTTCAAACTTCTTGACGTCCACGCCCGCAATATTGCTCTCGTCCACGAGATGACTGCCGAGGCTCTTTAAAATCGGTGCTGTTTCTTCCGCCATTGCGGTGATTATCGCTATACGCATATATGCTCCTCTGACACATAGTGTCAAACGAAAAAATTTTTATGGTTTTATCCTCTCTGCCGAGGAAAATTGTGCTTTTGTTAAAGTGGTTTTTTCTTGATCGTCCCGTACTGGCGCGGATATTGCGGAGGAGTCGCGCCCGTCTTTTTGAACACCAAAATCGCCCTGCGCTCGCCGTTTGAAAGAGTGCCGACCTTTGAGTGGTCAAACTGCAAATTCAAAACCTTTTGCGCGTTTTTTGCCTGTGCCAGTTCCATCTCGTCGGTTTTGTATGCCACAAACCTTCCGCCCACCTTGAGCATGGGGGCCACAAGTTCCAACAAAACGGGAAGGGAGGACACCGCTCTCGCGGTCACGGCGTCAAAGACGCCGTACATAACTCTTTGTTCCTCCGCTCTGCCTGCGACGGTTGTCAAATTGTCAAGCCCAAGCGCGCGAGCGGACTCGCTCACGAAAACAACCTTTTTTGCCGTGGAGTCAAGCCCCACGATTTGTAGGTCGGGGCGCATTATGGCAAGCGGAACGCAGGGAAAACCTCCTCCACACCCTATATCGAGCACGCGTGCTCCAACGGGGATTTCACTTGCGCCGAACAAACTGTCCTCGTAGTGCTTGACGACAAAGTCGTTTTCGTCGGTTATCGCCGTCAAATTGAACTGTTTGTTCTTTTCGACGACCATATCAAAATAAGCGGACAATTTGCCAAGTTGTTCGTCGGTGGGCTCAAGGTTTATGCCGTTCAACACGGATTTGAGAAATTGTTTTTGAAGCATAAAAACATTATAGCACTTAAACTTATTTTTGTATAGACAAAAATATCAAGATGTGGTAAACTGAAATATATGGCGAAACAAAAATGGCGAAAATAGTTGCGTTTTCCAACCAAAAAGGCGGTGTTGGCAAGACGACAGCCTGCGTCAACCTTGCCGCCTATTTAGCAGAAAAAGGCAAGAGGGTATTGATTGTCGATCTGGACTCGCAGGCAAACGCAACTTCGTCGCTCGGGTATTTCGACAAAAAACTGCAAAATTCGATCTTCTCAATGCTTTTTGAGGGCGCGCCTCTTAAAAGTTGCATACGAAACACCGATATAAAAGGCTTGAGCCTTCTGCCGTCATCAAGCGACCTTGCCGGCGCGGAAATCGAGCTCGGGCGCATTGAAAGGAACAGGGAATATGTGCTGAAAGCACGTCTTGACGCAGGAAGAGACGACTACGACTATATATTTATAGACTGTGCTCCGTCGCTCGGCTTGCTTGCGGTAAACGCCTTGACCGCCGCGAACGGCATCGTCATTCCGCTTGTGTGCGAATATTTTGCCCTCGAAGGGCTGGCGCAAATGCTGAACACCGTGCGCCTTGCAAAAAAACATTTGAATCCATCCCTTGAGATATACGGCGTCGTGCTCACGGCATACGACGGACGAAACAGGCTCGCAAGGGAAGTGAAGGCGGAGATTGACAAGTTGTTTGGGGACAAAGTCTTCAAAACGGCAATTCCGAAAAACGTCCGCCTTGCCGAAGCGCCGAGCTACGGCAAACCGATAGTTTTATACGACAAAAAGTGCGCGGGGGCTGTCGCCTACGACGCCCTCGCAGAAGAATTTATACAAAAAATCTAAGGAGTTTTGTTATGGCAAACGCAAAAGGCGGCCTTGGCATGAAAGGCTTGAACGCACTCTTCAACGACAATCCCGAAAACGTCAAAGTGGATCTCTCCGACGACATTCAAACGCAGGAGATAGATATCACCCTCATTGACAGGAACCCGAACCAGCCGAGAAAAACCTTCAACGAAGACAGTTTGCGCGAGATGGCGGCGTCAATCACGACGTACGGCGTTTTGCAACCGCTGATTTTGGTGCGCAGCGAGGGCGGGAGATACCTCATCATCGCGGGTGAGCGTCGTTTCCGCGCTTGCCACATGGCGGGGCTCAAAAAAGTGCCCGCGATCGTGAGAGAGTTTTCTCCGCAACAGATACAGGAGATTTCGCTCATCGAAAACTTGCACCGCGAAGACTTGAACGCCGTCGAAGCGGCGGAGGGTATGCGTGAACTCATGGAAAACCACGGACTCACCCAAGAAGAAGTGGCGATAAGAATCGGCAAGTCCAGACCGTACGTCACCAACACGCTCCGCCTCTTGCAACTCCCAGACGAAGTGACCGAACTCGTGAGAGAAGGCAAGCTCGCCCCCGGCCATGCAAGAACCCTCATCTCCATTGACGACAAAGAATATCTTGTGGCGCTTGCAAAACAAGCCTGCGACAACAAACTCTCCGTCCGCGACCTTGAAAACCGCGTGAGATTGTACTTCACAAGAAAGACAATTCCGACGGGTCCGAGAGAAAACAAAGTTATGTCCCTTGAACTCAAAGAGTTTGTCGGCGATATGAAACGCATCTTTGCAACAAAAGTCAAGCTCGTCGGCAACGACCAAAAGGGCAGAATCACCATTGACTACTTCAATGCGGACGACCTTGAGCGCATTCATGCTTTGATTCAAATCTTGAAATACAACGATAAGTTATAATCACGTGCAAGACTCATCAAAATATTAAAAACGGCACTTTATTGTGCCGTTTTTGTTTGTTAATGTGGCGTTTTGTTGATTTCCTTATAAAACCAACTTATGTGAAACCGCGATATTTGGATGAGATGCGCGGAAGAGTGCTTTGAACAAACAACCCAATGTACACAATCGTACATGGTTGATGGAGCAAAGGACTCTGACAACGCAGGTCGCCAAACTAGCGCGGTTTTATATTGCCGTCGTTGACTTCAAAGAGTGTTGCCGGATTGTTTAGTTTGTATTCCGTGCAGGTGAGCAAGGTTTGGAAACCGCCCACAAGGTCGAGAAGGACGTGTTGACGGTTTTCGTCGAGTTCGCTGAGAACGTCGTCGAGGAGAAGCACGGGGGCTTCGCCGAGCTCATCGCGATAGATGACGACTTGTCCTATCTTCATGGCAAGCGCCGTGGTGCGCTGTTGCCCTTGCGAGGCATACTTGCGCGCGTCCTTGCCGTTGATCTCGATCTTGATATCGTCGCGGTGAGGGCCGACGGTTGAGTAGCCGAGTTCCTTGTCCTTTTCGCGCGAGGCGCGCAGAGCGGAGAGCAGGTTCTTTTCAAGCTCTTCCGCAGGGCAGTCCGTGTTCGCTCCGCTCTCGTAGGAGAGGCTCAGGGTTTCTTTCTCTCCGGACAGAATGAAGTGAAACTTCTTTGCGGCGTCGTTTAGAGTTGCGATATATTCCTTTCTTCTTGCGACGATCGTCGCGCCCTCTTTAGCAAGCCCCGCGTCCCAAACGTCCAGCATTTCGTCCACGTTGGATGCTTGGCGATATTCTTTGAGCAGGTTGTTTTTTTGCTTTAGGGTGTGGTTGTATCTGCTGAGCGCAACAAAATAGTTCTTCTGTTGTTGGCTTAGCCCGATATCCAGAAACCTGCGGCGCTCCCCGGGAGACTCCTTGACGAGTTTCATCTCGTCGGGGGAGAAGAATACGACGCCGAGAACCCCTAAGAGTTCTCCCGCGCGACTGACGGGAACGCCGTCCACCGCGACCTTCTTCTTACCCTGCGCATCGATTTGGATGTTTATCGTGTGCTTTCTGTACTTTTTTTCTATGACGAGCTTGACGTTTGCAACCTCTTCGCCCATGAGCACCATCTCTTTGTCCTTCGTCGTGCGAGGAGAGGAGAATACGGATGAAAAATATACGCTTTCGAGCATATTCGTCTTTCCGCTGGCGTTTTCGCCGTACAGCACGTTGAGCCCGTCCGCAAAAGAAACGGACGCGCGACGATAGTTGCGGAAGTTTTTGAGCTCTAAAGATAATATTTTCATACTAGCAGTATAACTTATACGACAAATTTTTTCAACATCTTGTATTTACTTTTATTTTTTAATTTTTCACTTGAAAAATTTCGGCGATTTGCTATAATTGTCGGTATGATAAATTTAGAGGAATTTTGGGAAAATTGCAAGGAGGAGTTGTCCATATCCATTCAGGCGATAAGCTATGAAGTGTGGATAGAAAAACTCGAACCCGTATGCTTTGTCGACAGCGCAATGGTGCTGGCGACGATTTCCGCTACGGCAAAAAAGACGATTGACTCAAAATATCTCGACACGATAAGAGAAGTGGCTTCCGCGCTCAACCCCGCCATCAAGGACGTAGTCGTCATCACGGCGGACAAGAAGGAAGAATACCTCAAAAACCAGACCGATTTTATCGAAAACGAAGGGTTTGTCGTGAGCAAGCCCGAACCTGTCGTAAAGCGCAAAAACCCGTTCCTTCAAAAGTATACTTTTGACACCTTCATCGAGGGCAAGTCAAACGCGTACGCTCTCGCCGCTTGCAAGACGGTTGCGGAAGAACCGGGCACAAAGTTCAACCCCCTGTTTATCTACTCGGGCGTGGGACTCGGCAAGACGCACCTTTTGCACGCAATCGGCAACCATATCTTCAAAAACAACAAGACCGCAAACGTCCTTTACGTGACGGCGGACGACCTCGTCACGGAGATTATTCAGGTCATTCGCAGCGGCTCAAACGAGGAAAACAATAAGTTCAGAGAAAAATACCGCTCCTGCGACGTGCTTATGATTGACGATATTCAGGCGATCAACGGCAAGGACGCCACGCAAAACGCGTTTTTCAACATCTTCAACGACCTGTATCAATCTCAGAAGCAAATTATCTTGACCTCGGACCGTGCCCCGAAAGATATGGAAAAACTCGCGGACAGACTCAGCACCCGTTTCAGCTGGGGGCTCACGGTGGACATTCAACCGCCGGATATGGAAACGAGAGTCGCCATATTAAAAAACAAAGCCGCGCAGTCAAAATTCGCGCTCTCAGACGAGGTTGCGGAGTTTATTGCGGAGAATTCCACTTCGAACATCCGCGAGATGGAAGGACTCCTCAACAAAATTATCTTCTTCAGCTCGCTGTCCAACACGGAAATCAACACGCGTGAACTCGCTCACGACGCTCTTGCAGATTTCATAGAGGAGAAGAAGGAGACGATTGACGCAAGCGATATAATCGACACGGTTTGCAAATATTTCAAACTCTCGACGACGGACCTCTTCTCCAAAAAGAAGACCAAAAACGTCGTTGAACCGCGCATGATTGCAATCTATCTCATCACCGAACTCTTGTCTTTGCCGCTCGTGCAGATAGGGGAGATGTTTGGGGGCAGAGACCACACGACCATAATCCACGCGAGAGACAAGATAAGCGAGGACATAAAGCGCAACCCAAGAATCAAAATTATTGTGTATGATCTTCGAAATATGCTCCTCAAAAGATAAAACCCCGTGATTTAGCGACCTGCATTGTCAGGTCGCTTTTTTTGCGCAGTTATGTACACAAAGTACGCTCCTTTCAAACAAAACGTCCTTTCGCGCATCTCATCTAAATCGCGAGGTTTTGGAAATTGTTTATAAAACAAGAGTTTAATTGCTAAAAAACACACGTTTATTGCTCAATTTTGAGCAATAAAGATTTTTTTAGTTGACAATTTGTTTATTTATAATATTATAAAAGTAGAATAATATCCTATATTTTAGGTGGCTTATGACTAAAAAAATATTAGCAATTTTCATATTCATTCTTTTGCTTGCGCTTGTGCTTGTCGCATGCGATGAAGAGAAAGATCTCGGCACGGACGCGATCACCACGTCCAAGTCGGGCACGGTAGAAGTTGGTGTCTATTCCGCCGACGAAGTGACAAAGGGAAAAGCCAATGGCTATACGCCAGGCGTCAGCGTGGACGAAAAGGACATCACGGACGACGGCAAGGGACTCTATCGCATAATTTTTGACACAAGCGGTGAAGGCACGGTGTCGGTTGCTTCAACTACCGTGCAGACGGGAGATTCCGTGACCGTGCAGGCAGGAACATCCGTGACAGTCAACGTGACTCCTGCGACAGATTGGAAACTTAACGTATGTATGTTGGATTGGGAAGTCGTGCAGTCAAACACTTTCGTTATGCCTGAGCATGACGTCACTTTCCTTGTGTCGTTTGTCTCAAAACGCCACTCGATTTCACTTGGCGGAAGCGGC
>JAFZMH010000005.1 GCA_017553325.1 Clostridia bacterium | reverse complement strand
TGGTGCCGGTGGTCGGACTCGAACCGACACGGAGGGTTAGTCCACAGGATTTTGAGTCCAGCGCGTCTGCCAGTTTCACCACACCGGCTAATAAAAACACTCATAGCGAGTGTTTTTGGTGACCCACCGGAGATTCGAACTCCGGACCATCGCATTAAAAGTGCGGTGCTCTACCGGCTGAGCTAGTGAGTCATTGTGGCAGGGGTAGCAGGATTTGAACCTACGAATGCCAGAATCAAAATCTGGTGCCTTACCGCTTGGCGATACCCCTACGGTCAACGCAGTTTATCATATCACTAAACTTTTGTTTTTGCAACAAATAAACCGCATTTTTTATTTAAACCTTTCGGTTTTTTCAAAGTGGGGTGAATAGTGGGATTCGAACCCACGACCTCCAGGGCCACAACCTGGCACGCTAACCAACTGCGCTATATCCACCATAGAGCGGACTTTTGGTCCGCTGGCGAGCCTGAAGGGATTCGAACCCCCGACACACGGCTTAGAAGGCCGTTGCTCTATCCTGCTGAGCTACAGACTCATTGGAGCGGGTGATGGGAATCGGACCCACGCAATCAGCTTGGAAGGCTGACATTCTACCATTGAACTACACCCGCATACAAAAAACGTCGCTCAATTTGACGCTTGAAAATATTAGCATATAAACCGTTTGTTGTCAAGGAATTTTGATTATATAAAATGTTTTTCACATCAATTTTTTATTGCATATTTGCGTTTGTTTGACTTATGCGAATTGTAGATTTATAATGCCGATATAGGAGTGTTATTATGAAAAATCAAAACGGATACGTAGATAGTTTTGCAAAACTCATTCAGTGCCCGACTGTCTCGGACAGCGGGAAGGAATATTTTGACAATTTCCACAAGGTGCTTGACGCGGAATTTCCGCATTTGACCGCGACTTGCGAGAAGTTTGAAACGGGCAGGTCCGTCTTGCTCTACAAGTGGGCGGGCAAGTCGAGCGACAGACCTATCGTCCTTATGGCGCACCAAGACGTCGTTCCCGCAACGGGGGACGATTGGACGGTTGAACCGTACAGCGGAGTGGTCAAGGACGGCAAAATGTACGGCAGGGGCACGATTGACTGCAAAAACGTTCTCTTTACGACTATGCAGGCTGTTGACGAACTCATCGCCGAGGGCTTCGTGCCCGAGCACGACGTCTATCTCAGTTTCAGCGACAGCGAGGAAATAGGCGGTCCGGGTTGTGAAATCAACAGAGATTGGCTCGTTTCCCACGGCGTACAACCGGGTATCGTACTCGACGAGGGCGGTGCGATAATCACCGAACTCATCCCGAATATGAAAAAGCCTCTCGCAACTCTCGGCGTCATGGAGAAGGGGCACGCAAACGTCAAAGTCATCGCGCGCGGAAAGGGCGGACACAGTTCTCAGCCGCCCAAGAATACGCCTATCGTTAGACTTGCAAGATTTGTAAATTACTGCGATAGACATACGGTTTTTGCGCCAAAGATGTCTCCCGTCGCCAAAGAGATGATAAGAGCGTACGGCGAGGTGACGCCCGGCTTTATGGGTTGGGTGTGTCGCAACGTCAATGCGCTTGGCGGACTCCTCGTTCGCACTATGCCCAAGAAATCCCCCGAGTTTTGGGGCGTAATCTTTCAAACGACCATCGCTTTCACGATGATGGAAGGCTCATCCGCCACGAACATTATTCCAAACTGCGCGTGGGTGAACGCGAATCTCCGCTTTTCTCCCAACGACAAGAGTGAAGATTGCTTCAAAAAACTCGAAAAAATCGCAAAGAAATTCGACTGCGAGATTGAGGTGCGCTCAACCCACGAAGCAAGCCCCGTCGTCGATTTTTCAAGTAAGGAATACAGCTGCTTAGTCGAAGCGATAAAGACCTGTTTCCCCGACGTCGTCATCGCGCCGTATATGCTGTTCGGCGGCACGGACTGCCGCACTATGCAGGAGATATGTTCAACCGCAATTCGTTTTATGCCTTGCGTCATGACAGCCGAACAGGACGGACGTATGCACGCCGCGGACGAGAACATAGACGTGGATGCAATCGGCAAGATGGTTGGTTGTTATAAGACCTTTATCAAACTCTATAAATAAAAACCGCATGAGTGAGCGACCTGCTTTGTCAGGTCGCTTTTTTGTCGGTCACATGCGCTTTAGTATGCTCCCGTCCAACCAATAGCACCCTTCCTTGCATCTCATCTCTTATACGTCAGCAATTTGTTTTAAAAGTCAGCAATTTATTCTAGATGCCCTTTCGCGCTCTTCATCCAAACCGAGCTGTTTTAAGTTAAGAAAATAGTTCTTCCGCAACTGAGCAATGACTTATCGTCGCGAAAATTCGCCGAGGGGATATAATCTCCGAGAATTATCTTATTCACATATCAAAAGTCGCTATTGACTTTTTTGTATAATAAAATTATAATATATGTATAAATTCAATAAGGAAGGAATTTTTATGAGTAGCATTTGGCATGACGTAGCACCCGAACGCATTACGACGACGGATTTTCTCGCGGTCATCGAGATTTCAAAGGGAAGCAAAAACAAGTATGAACTCGACAAAGAATCCGGCTCGCTCATTCTCGACAGAGTGCTTTATACGTCCACGCACTATCCTGCAAACTACGGTTTTATTCCGCGTACGTACAGCGAGGACAACGACCCACTCGACGTATTGGTGCTTTGCTCCGAACCGATCGTTCCGCTCGCGCTCGTTAGATGCTATCCGATTGGCGTTATGATGATGCAAGACGGCGGAGAAATGGACTACAAGATCATCGCGATCCCGTTCAAAGATCCAAACTGGAACACCTATCAAGAGATAGATGAGCTTCCTCCGCACATAATGGAAGAAATGTCTCACTTCTTCCGTGTCTACAAGCAACTCGAAGGCAAGCAGACGACGGTCTTCCAAGTCAAGAGCAGAGAACACGCGGAACTCATCATCAAAGAGAGCATCCAAGAATACAACAAAAAATTTAACATACAGTAAAAGTTTGCCCTGATTTTGCAGGGCAACTTTTTTTGGATATCTTCGGGTATCCGTTTTTTTGTGATAAAGGGAATTATGGAAAAGGTTTTTGACGTAATCATCATAGGCGGAGGCATCGTCGGCACCGCGACGCTCGATAGGCTCGCAAAATACGACCTTGACTGTCTGCTACTTGAAAAGAGCGACGACGTAGCCGCTTTTTCCACGCGCGCGAACAGCGGTATCGTGCACGCCGGCTACGACTGCGAACCCGGGACTCTGAAAGCAGAATTCAACGTGCTCGGCAACGCGCTTTTGTGGAAGGACGCGCAGGAACTCGGCGTAAAACATTTAAAATGCGGTTCCATCGTCGTGGCAAAGGAAGGGCAGGAGGACGCAATCGCAAAACTCGTCGAAAAGGCGAAGGCAAACGGCGTTGAGGTCGAGGTTTGGTCAAGACAACAGACCCTCGCTTTCGAGCCGAATATCGCCGACGATATAACGATGAGCCTCTATGCAAAGTCCGCGGGCGTCGTATCGCCGTATCAACTGGCGATTGCCTATGCGGACAGAGCGATTTTGAACGGCGCAAAGATTGAACTCGAAGCCGAGGTCACAGCCGTTTCAAAGCAAGGCGAGATTTTTGAGGTTAAAACCTCAAAAGGCGAATATCGCGCCAAGGTAGTCGTCAACTGCGCCGGTGAAAACGGCGCGCCCGTAAACGATATGGCAGGGGCGGAACACTACGAGACGACCTATCGTCGCGGAGATTATTTCATTCTCGACAACACGGAGAGAAAAAATATAAACACCGTCATCTTCCCGTTGCCCACGAAGGCGGGCAAGGGCATACTCGTCGCTCCCACGGCGGACGGCAACGTTATTTACGGACCGACGGCTGTCGATACCGTCGCGGACGACACGGCGTCCTCGCTTGCAAGCCTTGACGAGATAAGAAGAAACGTCCCGCTCTCCTACAAAAACCCGACTTTCAATAAGTGCATAAGGATATATTCGGGGCTCCGCACGATAATCGGGCACGACTTTGTGATAGGCGAGTCCAAGGTTGTCAAGAACTTCGTTATGGCAATCGGCATTTGCTCTCCGGGACTTACGTCCGCGCCTGCGATAGCCGAACGTCTAGCCGAACTCGTCACTGCAAAGTTTGCTTGCAAAAAGAAGAACGATATAGTCGAAAATCTCCCCGAAAACAAGGGGCTTTTGGAACTCGATGAAGCCGAACTCAACTCACTCGTGCAAAAGGACGAGGCGTGGGGCAGAATAGTTTGTCGTTGTGAAAAGGTGACGGAAGCGGAAGTCGTTCGCGCAATACATTCTCCGCTCCCTGCGACGACGGTGGACGCGGTCAAACGTCGCACCCGCGCGGGTATGGGCAGATGTCAAGGCGGTTTCTGCGGTCCTCGCGTCATGGAGATAATTTCGCGTGAACTCAATATACCGCTCGACAAGGTGAGAAAGGGCAACGGCGAGGACTCAAATATAGCCGTATGCAAAGTCGGGGAGGTGGAATAATGGGAAATCTTCTCTATGACGTAGTTATTATAGGCGGCGGTCCCGCGGGTATGGCGGCGGCGCTCGCGGCGAGAAAGCAGGGCGCGTCCTGCCTCATTTTGGAGCGCGACGTGCGTCTCGGTGGAATACTCAATCAGTGCATACACCAAGGTTTCGGACTTCACTATTTCGGCGAAGAGATGACAGGACCCGAGTATGCCGACAGATTCAGAAAACTCGTAGAAGCAAGCGACATCGAGGTCATGCTCGAGAGTATGGTGCTGTCGCTCACTGACGACAAGGTTTTGACCGTGCTATCTCCCAAACTCGGGCTCTGCCACATAAAGGCGAAAGCCGTCGTGCTCGCCATGGGGTGCAGAGAGCGTACGGCAGGCGCAATCGCGCTCCCCGGCAGTCGTCCCGCGGGCATCTATACAGCAGGTATGGCGCAAAAGATTTGCAATATAGACGGCTATCTCGTCGGCAAAGAGGTCGTCATCCTCGGCAGCGGCGACATAGGTCTTATTATGGCTCGCCGTATGACGACGGAGGGCGCGAAGGTCAAACTCGTGCTCGAACTCATGCCGTTTTCAAGCGGACTCAAGAGAAATATAGTTCAGTGCCTCGACGACTACAACATTCCAATCAAATTTTCGCACACGATAACGAGAGTGGTCGGTTCTCCGCGTATGACGGGGCTGTACTACGCTCCCGTCGGCAAGGACAGAAAGCCTATTCTCGAAGAGGAGCAATACGTCTCTGCGGACACGCTTTTATTGAGCGTAGGTTTGATCCCGGAAAACGATTTGCTCGGTGGAACTAAGGTGGAACTCAGTCGTATAACGAGCGGTGCGGTAGTTGACGAAAACCGTATGACCAACGTAGACGGCATTTTCAGTTGCGGAAACGTCCTGCACGTCCACGACCTCGTGGACAATGTGTCGCACGAGGCGGAAATCGCGGGAGAATCTGCGGCAAAGTATGCGCTCGACAAGTTTGAAAACCAAGGCGAAACCGTCACCGTCACGGCAAAAGACGGCGTTAGATACTCGCTTCCGCAGAGAATTCACAAAGGAGAAGGCAAAGTGCAGATATTCTTCCGCACGGGCGACGTCTACAAGAATTGCAGACTCATAGTCGAGAGCGGAGACGATTTGCTCTTGTCCAAAAAGTGTCAAATACTTGCTCCGGGCGAGATGGGTAGCGTCATTATCGATAAGGCAAAAATTACGGGTGATATTGTGGTGAGGTTGGAAGTATGAATACGATTTGTATAATGTGCCCTATGGGCTGTGCTTTGAATATAGAAGAGCATGACGGCAAGGTCGTCGTTTCCGGCAACACCTGCAAACGAGGAGAACTCTACGGCGTGCAGGAGTTTACTCATCCAAAGCGCGCGATTACCACGCTCGTAAAGACTGCCGACGGTTCCGTTGTGTCCGTCAAGACCTCCGCGCTCGTCCCGAAAGAGAGAATATTCGAGGTCGTCGGCAAGATACACGAATTGGACGTGAGACCTGACGCAAAAATCGGCGACGTGCTTGCAAAAGATCTGCTCGGACTAGGTGTGGACGTGATAGTCACGGGGACGGCAAAGAGCGGAGTCCCTCGCTGAGTTTTCAACCTACAGAAGATTAAGATGGAAAAACAAAAAAAACGCATTATGAATTATCGCCCTATGTGCCTTGCGGCTTTGGCACTTATGGGCGGTATTATTTTGGGCGAAAGTCTGTACGGACTGAGCGTCTTTTTGCGTTTTATTCCGCTTTTCGTTGCCACCACTGCGTTCGTCGTTTTGGTATGTTTGAAAAGGACGCGCAGGTATGCGTTTGTCGCAGTCGCTTTGATAGTCGGCTTGCTTGCGATATGCGGGGCGAGCGACATATACGACAAGAACACAATTTCAGGCACGTACGAAGGCGAAATCGTGGGCAGAGTGTCCGGCGAAATCGACGTCGAGGACGGCGTTTCGAAGTTTTATATCGAAGATATATACGTCGGCGACACCAAACTCAGATACGAGGCTTACGTCTTCGTGCCCACCTCGTTGGAACCTAAATTCAATGCAGGGGACATAGTCAAAATCAAGGGCAGATTGTGGCATGCCGAGAGGGAGAAATTCCACGCGTTTCACTCCTTGGACATAGTGAGATACAGAGCGTATACGCTGTATGCGGATTCCGATGCGGATATAGAAAAGGTCGCGGAGGGAGAACTCCACCTGCTCGAGCGTCTGCCGTACAAAATCAAGAGCAATTTCTATGAAAATCTCGATTACGACACCGCCGCGATTTGCACCGCGCTCGTACTCGGCGACAAGGACGGACTTGACGATGAATTGTACGACGACATCTCCGTCAGCGGACTTGCTCACGTGCTTGCGGTCAGCGGTCTGCACATTTCGATTTTGTCATCCGCGCTGTTCTTCGTCTTGAGGAAATGCAAGGTCAACGCAAAAATAAGCTTGGCTTTGGTGTTTTTGTTCACGTTGTTTTATTGCTTTATCTGCAATTTCACCGCGTCGTCTTTGAGAGCGCTCGTTATGATGACGGTGCTCAATTTCTCGATAGCGTTCGGCAAGAAGAAGGACAGCCTTTCCACATTGTCATTCTCGGCTATACTTATGCTGTTGTTCCGTCCCGCGGCTCTGTTTGAAGCAGGCTTCTTGCTCTCGTATTCGGCGGTGCTCGGCATAATACTTTTCAACGGAAAGTTCTGTTCGGCGTTTATGAAAGCGGTGAACAAGGCGAGCCCCAAACGCCACGTGGGAACGCACCTTGCAAAGGCGGTGGCGCTATCGCTTTCCGCCAACCTCGTATCCTATCCGTTCGTGGCGTATTTCTTTGGCAGAGTGCCGGTTTTGTTTGTCATCTCAAACATCGTAGTTTTGCCGTATTTGATGTTTATCTACGTGTTTTTGCTGATAAACGTAGTGTTTTCGGTAATTTTCGTTTGGGCGGGCAATCTCGTCATATTCAAATATCTGCTGTTTCCGTTCAAGGCGTACGTGGCGGCGATAGGCAGTTTGAACTTCGCTTCCGTGCCCGTTTCGATTGGCGTAGTGAGCATAATCGCATTCTTATTCTTGTGCGTATTTCTCTCCCGTTTCGTATTTTTGGAGCGGGCGAAAAAGGCGGTTGGGACGCTTGTGGTATCCGCGCTCACCGTGGTGTTTTCTCTCATAGTCGCATATTCGGGGAAGAGTGCTTCGACGGCTGAAAATTCCGTTCGCGCATATTCCTACGCAGTGGTGACGAATGCGGAAGAGGGGTGCGCGTCGCAGTCCTTCGACTTGTATTAAAGACTAGAAAACGCCCGAAAACCCTTTGGAATTTACGCTTTTTGAAAAATTTTTTCAAATAGAATTCAACTGTTCGTCAAAAAAATTCACATAACTCTTGATTTACGCGATATTATATGCTAAACTTATTATGTTTAAGTATGTATACTCAAAAGTATACCCATAGGGAGAAACATTATGGAAGAACTGGACAATATGCTTGTTGGATTGGATAACCTGCATATCGGATCTCTTTCCGGCTTGTCGGCGCTCGCGGTCATCGTGGCTATCGCGCTTGTCGGCGGGTTGATTTTCGTCGTGTTCCTTATCAACGCCGTTAGGGCGGTCAAAGAGAATAAGGACGCACAAGAAGATGAACGCGAAAAAGAGTTTTACAAAGAGTACGGTCTTTCCCCCGAGGAAATGCGTCTCAACCTGAAACTCTCCCGTATGAGAAAGGAAAAGCCCAAGAGAGGGCGTCGTGAAAATGCGGTGCCGCAACTCGTTCCCGAACCCGTTCAAGAGGAGCCTATACTCGAAGAGCAACCCGCTCCGGAGCAAGCCCCGCAAGAGGAGCCTGTCGAGGAACCCGTTCAAGAAGAACCCAAGGCGGAAGAACCTGTCAAGGAACCAGAACCTGCTCCCGAGCCTACTCCGGAACCGCAGCCTGAACCCGAGCCCGAGCCTCAACCTGAACCCGCACCCGAACCGGTAGCGGAACCGAAGGAGGAGGAACCTGCTCCGAAGGTTGAAGAAAAGCCTGCTCCAAAGGATGAGCCGAAAGACGAAAATGCGTCCACGCTTGCTCCCGAACCCAACAAAGAACCCAAGGAAGAAGTTCCGCTTCCTCAGGACGACGCACAGAAGGCGGAAGAAACCGGCAAGAAGAAACAGGGTATCGTCAAGCCGGCAACCAAGAAAGTCGTCAAGAAGAAACCCGACGATTGGTCCAAATACGAGGGCGATTACGAGGGCTATTATTACGATCCCGAAGACGCTTGTTACTATGAAGGCGAAGCGCCCGCCGCTCTTGCCGAGAAACTCGCGGCAAAGCGCAAGGAACTCGAAGAAGCCAATGCAAAGGGCGACAAGAAGGTCGTCATCAAGAAGATTGCTCCTCCGTTCGCAACGCTCAAAACTCCGAAGCACGAACGTCAAGCCCCGAAGGCTGTCGCCGGATTCGACGAATCCGTCATTTACGGCAAGTACGTCATCGAGCACACCGGAGACGAGTATTACTACACGCTCTACGACAGTTCAAACAAGGCGCTCTATACCAGCGGAAACTATTCTTCGCTCGAATACTGCCAACGCGCAATCACTCGTTTCAAGACGCACGTGCTCGTCGGCACCTATACGACGGAATCGGTGGACGGCAAATTCAGCTGCGTAATCAAGCGTAAATCGTATACGCACAGAGCCGATCCTTGCGCAACCTTCGAAGAAGCGGAGGCACTCAAGAAGCAAATCAAGAGCTTCGCTCAAACAGACATCATCCGCGAACAATAAATTCAACAGTTTAGCCATCTCATTCGAGATGGCTGAATTTTTGTTTCGGGACGCGCACCGCAGATTTCTTTGATACAAATCGTGCAAATTGTATGGAAGCAGTTGAAGTTTTTGCTTGAAAACGAAAACACGGTGTGATATAATAATACATTGGAAAAACAAGTGAGATACTCACTTGCAAGTTCATATTTTGCAAAAACATAAAGGAGATTTATTATGGCAAAAATTGTTAATGTTCATGGCAGAGAAGTTTTGGACAGCCGCGGAAACCCGACGGTTGAAGTCGAAGTCCTTCTTGAAAACGGCGTAAAGGGACGCGCAATCGTTCCATCCGGCGCATCCACAGGTGAAAGCGAAGCGCTTGAACTCAGAGACGGCGACAAAAAACGCTATCTCGGCAAGGGCACTTTGAAAGCAGTTGACAACGTCAACAAAGTTCTCGCTCCGGCAGTTATCGGTCTTGACGCCGAAAATCAAGTTCTCGTCGACAACACAATGCTCAAACTCGACGGCACGCCGTTCAAAAAGAACTTGGGCGCAAACGCAATTCTCGGCGTATCTTTGGCAGTCGCGCACGCAGCGGCGGCATCTTTGGGCCTTCCGCTCTATCGTTATATCGGCGGCACGAACGCAAAGGTCATTCCGACTCCTTGCATGAACGTTATCAACGGCGGCGCGCACGCACAATCAACTGTTGATTTCCAAGAATTCTTCATCATTCCGGCAGGTTTCGACACGTTCAGAGAGGCTTTGAGAGCCGGTGTCGAATGCTTCCATGCATTGAAGAAAGTCGTCAAAGAAAAAGGCTATGAGACAGGCGTCGGCGACGAAGGCGGTTTTGCTCCGTCCTGCCGTGAAGGCAACGAAGAACCTCTCGCACTCATCGCAGAAGCAGTCAAGAACGCAGGCTACGTGCTCGGCAAACAAATCTTCCTCGGCATGGACGTCGCTTCAAGCGAATTCTACGAGGGCAACGGCGTCTACAATCTCGTGAAGTCCGGCGAAGGCAAGAAGACCACGGAAGAGATGATTCAATTCCTCGAGAAGCTCGTTTCAGATTATCCGTCCATCATCACAATCGAAGACGGTCTTGCGGAATCTGACTGGGCAGGCTGGGCAGAACTCACACGCCGCCTCGGAAAGAAGATTCAACTCGTCGGCGACGACCTCTTCGTCACCAATCCGGAATTCGTCAAGAAGGGCATCGTCAACGATACGGCAAACTCCGTCCTCATCAAGGTCAACCAAATCGGCACTCTCACCGAGACTTTGGACGCAATTCGTCTTGCTCAAACAAACGGCTATACCTGCATGGTCTCCCACCGCTCCGGTGAAACGGAAGACGTCACGATTGCAGACCTCGCAGTCGCAGTCAACGCAGGTCAAATCAAGACGGGTTCCGCATCTCGTACAGACCGTATGGCAAAGTACAATCAACTCCTCCGCATCGAGGAAGAACTCGGCGACCAAGCGGAGTATCTTGGACTCAGAGCATTTGCAAACCGCAAGTTCTGATTCTTTGAAACAACAATTTGACACACCGCATTCGTGCGGTGTGTTTTTTTTAGTTGATTATAAATATTTATTATGTTATAATCTTTGAAGATTAAATATTGAGGTATAGATATGCCAAAACAAAACATTATTGATGAACTTAGAGAACGCGGGCTTGTCAAACAAGTCGTCTTTGAGGAAGACCTCAAAAAGATGCTTGACGAAGGTCCTCAATCTTTTTATATCGGCTTCGACCCGACTGCGGACAGTTTGCACGTCGGACACTTTATGCAAATGATAGTCGCAAAGCGTTTGCAGGACGCGGGACATCGCCCAATCATCTTGATTGGCGGCGGTACGGCTATGGTAGGAGACCCGTCGGGCAGAACGGATATGCGTTCTATGATGACCAAAGAGACAATCGCGCACAACGTCGAATGTTTCAAAAAGCAGATGGCGCGTTTCGTGCGTTTCGAAGGGGAGAACGCGGCAATTCTCGTCAACAACGCCGATTGGCTGCTTGACCTCAATTATATCGACTTCTTGCGCGAGGTCGGTGCGCATTTCTCCGTAAACCGTATGCTTACGGCGGAGTGCTACAAGCAAAGACTTGAAAAGGGACTGACTTTCCTTGAATTCAACTATATGCTCATGCAGTCCTACGATTTCCTCGTTCTCAACCGCAAGTACGGTTGCGTGCTTGAATGCGGCGGAGACGACCAATGGTCGAATATTCTTGCAGGCGCGGACCTCATTCGCAGAAAAGAGCAAAAGGCGGCGTTTGCAATTACTTTCGACTTGCTCACGACGAGCGAAGGCATCAAGATGGGCAAGACGGCAAAGGGCGCTTTGTGGCTTGACCCAAACAAGACCTCGCCGTACGATTTCTTCCAATATTGGAGAAATATCGCAGACGCAGACGTGGCAAAGGTGCTCAGATATTTGACCTTCTTGCCACTCGACGAAATTGCGGAACTCACCAAGTACAACGACGAGCGTATGAACAAGGCAAAGGAACGCCTTGCCTACGAGCTTACCGCAATGGTGCACGGCAAGGAAGAAGCGGAAATCGCGCTTGGGAAGGCGAGAGCGGCTTTCTCCGGCGATACGGAAAATATGCCGTCCGCAACTATTCCTCAAGGCATGACGAGCGTGGCCGACATTCTTGTCGCAGTTGCCAAAGTGCCGTCAAAGGGCGAGGCAAAACGTCTCATTCAAGGCGGTGGCATCAGCATTGACGGGAACAAGGTGACGGACATTATGGCGCAAATAAACGCCGACCAAATCGCAAACGGGTTTACGCTCCAAAAGGGTAAAAAGAACTTCTTTAAGGTGACAGTCGAGTGAAAACGATAAAGGTCGTCAGCGGCGAATACCGGATTGAAAACGAGATCAAAAGGTCTCGTTTTATCGCTACGGCAAAAGGCGAACTCGATCAGGACGAGGCGGAGGCTTTCGTCAAATCCATAAAGAAAAAATATCCCGACGCCACTCACAACTGCTACGCCTACGTCGCGGACGAACTCGGCAACGTAACGCGTTTCAGCGACGACGGCGAACCGAGCGGGACCGCGGGGCAGCCCATTCTCGACGTCATAAGAAAGCAGGGACTTGTCAAGACCGCAATCGTCGTCACGAGATATTTCGGGGGCGTAAAACTCGGCGCAGGCGGACTTGTCGGCGCATATTCCGGCGCGGCGGCGGACGTTCTGATAGCCTCGAAAATTCTTGAAAAGAAGGAGTGCAAACGCGTGCGCGTAAAGACGGACTATTCCACGTTTTCAAGCCTTGAAAAATTTCTTTTCAAGACTGAGTGCAAACCGCTCGGGTTTGAATACGGGGACGACGTCATCGGTGAAATCATCGTGCCGACGGACGGAGTCGAGAGTTTTGTGGAGAGCCTGAAAGAACTGTCTTCCGGCAGAGCGGAAACGCAAATCTTGGACGCAACATCATTTGAAGCAATCAACCGCTAAATCGCATGAAGCGGAGTTTATCGTGCGATAATGCAAAATAAAACGTCGTTTTTGAAATTTGAGAGAACTATGGCAGAGTTTGAACTTGACGAAGAGAGAGCCAAAAAAGCGTACGACCGGCTTGTGAAATATCTGGCTGTTTCTCCGCGCAGTGAAAAAGAGTGCAAGGAAAAACTCTATGAAAAAGGCTATCACAAAAACGAGGTCGAATATGCGATTGAGAGAGCAAAGAAATATCGCTATATAAACGACGAGGAATACGTGAGAACTTTCGTGCTGTTCAACAAAACCAAGTACGGCGCGAAGAAGATAGAATACAAGCTTACGACAGAGAAGGGCATAGACAAGCGTCTCGTCGCCAATTTGATTGAAGATATGTTGCCCGATTCTTATGAGATTGAAGTCGCAAGCGATATGGCGGGAAAATATATGAAACAAAAAAAGATAGCAGACCGTTCCGGCTATCAACGCGTTTCCGCATTTTTGTATCAACGCGGGTTCTCATTCAAGATTATAAACAAAGTGCTTGGGCAGGTTTTTGACGTGATAGTCGAAAACGACGAAGATTTTTGACGCGCTTTAAGAGAAGTTTTACGTCTCGTAAAAACCGAGCGATATAAGCAAAGCCTCGTTTACTCGCGACATAAGATTTATCGGCAATTCGCCGATTTTTTCTTTTAGGCGGCGTTTGTCGAGAGTGCGTATCTGTTCAAGCAGTACGACGGAGTCCTTGGGCAGACCGAAATCGCCTGCGGGGAGTGCAATATGCGTGGGGAGTTTCGCCTTGCCGAGTTGAGAGGTTATAGCCGCGGCGATAATCGTCGGGCTGTATTTGTTGCCGACGTTGTTCTGCACTATGAGCACGGGGCGCACTCCGCCTTGCTCGCTGCCTACGACGGGGCTCAAATCAGCATAATATAGGTCTCCACGCTTTACCATTGCATCCATACAAAAATTTTTGACACATATTCGATATTTATTCAATTATCTCTATGCGTTTTGCGCACAAAAGAGTGATTTTGGCTCGCTTAGTGCATATACTCTACCATGAAGATAAAATGTGCGATAGTAGGCTACGGCAATATAGGCAAATCAATCGAAAAACTCGTCGTCAAAGACGAAGATTTTGACCTTGTCGGCATCTTTTCCCGCCGAGAACCGAGTACGCTAAAATCACCTTATCAAACGGTGTTCTATTATCAAAACATGTTGTTAGATGACAGGTTTTGCGGCATTGACGTTGTGTTTTTGTGCGTGGGTTCCGCCTTTGACCTTCAAGAAACGGCATTCAAAGTCGCGACGAGATTTTCAAGTGTCGACTCATTTGATACGCACGCAAAAATGGGAAGCTACGTCCGCGACCTCGACGCGATTGCCAAGATGTCCGGAACGCTCGCTATCGTAGGGTGCGGTTGGGACCCAGGTATCTTCTCTCTGCAAAGGGCGCTATTTGACGCAATAATGCCCGAGGTTAAACCGCAGACGTTTTGGGGGAAGGGCGTGTCGCAGGGACACAGCGAGGCGATAAGACGAATTGAAGGCGTAAAATACGCCACACAATACACCGTGCCCAAGGACGACGCGGTAAAACGCGCAAGACATGGCGAGACTTGTTTTGACGCAAGAGATAAACACGAAAGGATTTGCTACGTAGTGCCCGATTATCAAGCGTATTACGGCGACTCGGAAGTGAGCGAGGAGCAAAAAGAAAAATTGCAAAAGATCATACGGGATAAAATCGTGAATATGCCCGACTACTTTTCTGAGTACGACACCGCCGTGCATTTTGTTGACGAAGCCGAATATTTTGAAAATCATACTAAGATGAGCCACGCGGGGAAAGTTATTGCGGTGGAAAAGCAGAACCCAAAGGACGATTCAGCAAAGAGTATCGCGGAGTTTTCGCTCGAGCTGGACAGCAATCCCGATTTTACCGCTCAAGTAATGGTCGCCTATGCCCGCGCGAACTACCGTCTGCAAAGTCAAGGGGAGACGGGCGCAAAGACTATTCTCGACGTGCCGATAACCGCGCTTTTGAAAAGTGATGACAATTTGAAATATATTTGAAGAAAAACCTTTGACAGTTTTCGACTAAACGCTCGCAACCGCTTTGAAAAACAGGCGGTTTTGTGTATAATTAAGAAAAGAAAACTTTTTCGGGTGATTATGAAAGACTACGACTACATACTTTTCGATTTGGACGGCACGCTAACGGACAGCAAACCCGGCATCGTAAACTGCATCCGCTACGCTTTTGACAAGCACGGAATAGAGTATACCGACGCCATTCTCGACAAGATGGTTGGCCCTCCGTTTAGGGTGTCGATGAAAGAATTTTTCGGGCTCGAACTCGACCAAATCGAAGAACTGATAAAAGCCTATCGCGGAGCGTACGAAAACGACGGTTGGAGAGATATCAGCGTCTACGACGGCGTCTTCGATATGCTCGGAAAACTCAAAACCGCGGGCAAACGTCTTGCCGTTGCGACGAGCAAGCCGATAAAGTTTACTCGCATCATCATTGACGAGATGGGGTTCAAAAAATACTTTGATTTCATTGGCGGTGCTTCGCAGGACGCAAGCAAAGAGTCGAAAGCGGACGTTATAAACCTCGCGCTCGACAACCTTGGCGTAAAAGACAGGTCGAAAGTGTTGATGGTCGGAGATCGCTCGTACGACATCGTCGGGGCAAAGGAATGCGGAGTTGACGTTGCGGCGGTTTTATGGGGATACGGTAACAGGGAGGAGTTTGAAACTTGTGGCGCGGACTATATTGTCGACGCTCCGAGCGACGTCGTAAAACTCGTGCTCGGCAGGTGAAAGCAAAAAGAAAAATTTGATTTATAATTCCGGAAACGACGTTTTATTCGCGAAAATCATCAAGATAAAGCGTCGTTTCAGTTTTTTCTCATAAGGTTTAAACTGCATTCGGACTTTTTGAAACATACATGAAATTCGCCTTGTTTTATCGACTTTTCTCCGTCCTTGCAAAAGACGGTTTCGTCTTTCAAAACCATATCTGCGCATTCGAATTCCTTGAAAACGACGTTGCCATCACGCTCCTTTTTGAGTCCTAAAAAGAACACTTTGAAGAAGGGGAAAAACATCTCGATTTTGCCTAGCAGTCCATCGTGCTTTGGCGAACGAATGAGTATAAGGTGTCCCGTCTCTTTGTTGGAGTCGTATGCTTTGTTGAAGTTGAAGCCGAAGCATCTCGGCGATTTCAAGAGCATAACGAGAGTGAAGTCTCCTTCGAATCTTTTCCCGTCCGCGTCAACGGTCAAGGGTATTCTGTGTATTTTGTATTCCTTGACTACTTCGGAAAGATATGCGAGCACTCCGAATTCCTTTTTCTTTTTGACGCTGGTCTCATAGCCTATCGGAGTGAAAGAGCCCGCCGCAAAAACGTATGAGAACACGGTTTCGCCGCTATCCTTTACAATACCCACGACTGCGTGGTTTTCGTCTATGGTCAACGCTTTCCTGTCTCGGCGTTTGCCCGCTTTCGCTTTGTCGTTCAATGTGCCTGACGGGAAGTAGAAAACGTCTTTTGGCTTGTCGTAGACTTTGTTTAGCACGTTCGACAGCGTCCCGTCTCCGCCGCAGACCGCGAGAGCGCCGTATTCGTCGAGGTTTGGTTCTCCGTCCGTCGGTATCGTGTGGCAATAATATTTGTAGCCGTTGCCCAATCTCTTTTTGACAAAGTCAAAAGAGATTTTGTCGCTTGTACCCGCAGATTTATTGATGATAATGAGACAATTTTCCATCTTATCCTCACGGTAATATACTGGTTTTGACATTATTTTGTGCAAACGCACCCAAAATATTGTTTACACTTCGCAATATATTTGTTATAATTTTCATAACTGTATTTTGTGCGCACGCATACCGTGTGCGCTATGGAGTGCATTATGGCAAAAAAATTCGGTCAAATTGATTTCAAAGAAGTATGGACGATTCCCAACATCATCACGTATTTCCGCATACTCTGCGTGCCCGTGTTCGTCACGCTCATGGCTCTCGGCGGAGTGAGAAACGACCTTGCGCTCTTTTATTCCGCGCTCGGCGTATTCTTCCTTGCGAGCGGTAGCGACTTGGTCGACGGTTGGATAGCAAGAAAATTCAATATGCAGAGCGGAATAGGTATGGCACTCGACCCCGTGGCGGACAAACTTATGCACATATCGGTTCTCCTTTGCCTTGCTCTTTGCACGGGACTTACGCCTCTCGGAAGAGCGTATAACCCCGAAAACCCGTGGTTCGTACACTATGCGTTCGTGATTGCGATATTGGCAAAAGAGGGCGTGCAACTTTGCATCGCGCTCTACGTCATCAAAAACGGCGCGACGGTCAAGGCAAATTGGCTGGGGAAGGTATCCTCGTTTACGATTTCAATCGGCGTCATTCTCGGCTTCTTCCATCAATGGGTACAATATGCCGACTGGGGCATCCTCGCGTGGGGTATCGTGCTCAGTTATGCCGCTGCGTTCAACTATTTGAAACAGACGCTCGACCAAGTCAAGAAGATAAAGAAGGGCGAGATGGAAGCCGCACCCGCGGAGTCCGTTAAAGAAGAGGACCAAAAGGAAGTTGCCGAAGGCAAGTATCTCGACCTCGGCGCGCCCGACGACGAAGAAACGAAAGACTGATTTATAGATTTAGGCTTGCCTAAAAGGAAATATATTATGGAAGAAATGGACAAGGTGTACAATCCGTCGTTTGAGAAACGGATTTATGAAAAATGGATGAGAGGCAAATATTTCGAGGCTCACGTGAACCCCGAAAAGGAGCCTTTTACTATAATGATGCCCCCGCCGAATATAACGGGGCAGCTTCACATGGGACACGCGCTCGACGAGACGATGCAGGACATTCTCACGCGCTTTAAACGTATGAACGGCTACGAGGCGCTTTGGCTTCCCGGCACGGACCACGCGTCTATTGCGACGGAAGTCAAAATCATTGAAAAACTCAAAGAAGAAGGGCTCACGAAAGAGGAGATCGGCAGAGAAGAGTTTTTGAGACGCGCGTGGCAGTGGAAAGAGCAGTACGGCGGAAGAATAGTCGAGCAATTGAAGGGCTTGGGCGTCTCCTGCGACTGGTCGAAAGAAGCGTTCACTATGGACGAAAACCTCTCGTCCGCAGTTAAGGAAGTTTTTGTAAAATATTACAAAAAAGGTTTGATTTACCGCGGTTCGAGAATTATAAACTGGTGCCCCGAATGTAAGACGGCTTTAAGCGACGCAGAGGTCGAATACGAAGAGCAACAATCAAATCTTTGGTATTACAAATACCCGATAAAAGGTGAAGACGACGCAATCGTCATCGCGACCACTCGTCCTGAAACTATGCTCGGCGACACCGCCGTTGCGGTCAACCCGAAGGATGAAAAGATGGCGAAATATATAGGCAAAACCGTGGTTTTGCCACTCGTCGGCAGAGAGATACCCGTCGTCGGCGACGACTATTGCGAAATAGGCTTCGGCACGGGCGCGGTCAAGATCACTCCCGCGCACGACCCCAACGACTTTGAACTTGGGCTTCGCCACAATTTGCCGATAATCATCGTCATCGGCGAAGACGGACTTATGAACGAAAACGCGGGCAAGTATCAAGGACTTGACAGGCTCGCTGCGAGAAAGAGAATAGTCGAAGATTTGACCGCGCTTGACCTTATGGTCAAGATTGAACCGTACGCGCACAACGTCGGCACTTGCTATCGTTGCGGCGAGACAGTGGAGAGTCTCGTGTCAAAACAATGGTTCGTCAAGATGAAACCGCTTGCTGAGCCGGCTATCAAGGCGGTTCAAACCAAAAAAACCGAATTTATTCCTCAAAGGTTTGAAAAGATATATTACAACTGGATGGAGAACATCAAGGACTGGTGTATTTCCCGTCAACTTTGGTGGGGACATCGCATTCCCGCATACTATTGCGACGATTGCGGAGAAATGGTCGTGTCAAAGAACGACGTCGACGTCTGCCCGAAGTGCGGCGGAAAGATGCGTCAAGACGAGGACGTCTTGGACACTTGGTTCAGTTCCGCGCTTTGGCCGTTCAGCACGCTCGGCTATCCCAAAAAGACCAAAAACCTCTCATATTTCTATCCCACAACCGCGCTCGTCACAGGCTACGATATAATTTTCTTCTGGGTTGCGCGTATGATTTTCAGCGGTATCGAATTTATGGGAGAACCGCCTTTTAGCGACGTCATTATGCACGGACTCGTCAGAGACGCGCAGGGCAGAAAGATGTCCAAATCTCTCGGTAACGGCATCGATCCGCTTGAAATCGTCAACAATTACGGCGCGGACGCGCTCAGATTTTCGCTCATCAACGGAGTTGCGCCCGGCAGCGATACGAGATTTTCAAAGGAAAAGATCGAATCTTGCAGAAACTTCGTCAACAAACTTTGGAACGCGTCCCGCTTCGTCATTATGAATATAAAAGAGGACGACGATCTCACTATGCCGACGCGCCTTAACGGGGCGGACAAGTGGATACTCACTCGTCTCAACGATGTTATCAAGGAAGTGACGGTCAACCTCAACAAATACGAGATGGGTATGGCGGCTGCAAAACTCTACGATTTCACGTGGAGCGAATTCTGCGACTGGTACATCGAAATGAGCAAAAACGCGCTCTATTCCGACAACAAGGCGCAACACAATCATGCCGTCAGTATGCTTGTCTACGTCCTCACCGAGATTTTGAAACTCTTGCACCCGTTCATACCGTTCGTCACGGAAGAGATTTACTCAAAGTATTCAAACGGCAGAGTGCTTATGGTGGAAGAGTGGCCGACTTTCAACAAGAAATTCGTGTTCAGAAAGGAAGAAGCCAATTTTGAAGGTCTCAAAGAGATTGTCGTCGCGATAAGAAACATTCGCAACGAGATGAACGTCGCGCCTTCAAAGAGGGTGAACGCCTACGTCATCGCAAAGGACGAGAAGTTTATTGCGTCCGCCGTGACCTATCTCAACAAACTTGCGGGCGTCGGCGACGTCAAATTCGTGAAGTCAAAAGAGGAGATTTCCGAGCGCACCACGGCAGTCGTCACGCACGATGCGGAAATTCTCATTCCGCTTGGCGAACTCATCGACGAGAAGAAGGAAATCGAACGTATAAACGCGGAAATCGCGGAGACGGAAGCGATAATCAAAAAGACGCAAGCTTTGCTTGCGAATACCGCGTTCGTCGCGAAAGCGCCGCAAAAGCTCGTGGATAACGAGAGAGAAAAACTCGAAAAGGCGCAAGATAAACTTGAAAAACTCAAAGACAAACTGAACATGTTTGCGTGAGGTGATATATGGAATTTAAGCACGCAATATCAATTCTGTTTTCAAATATGGGCTATACGCTCAAACTTTTGGTGTGGATATTGATTTCGCTCCTGCTCACGATTGGGGTTGGGTGCGCAGTCATCATACCCATTGCAAACGTCATTGGAGATACTACGCAGGCGCACCATTGGATAATGGAGATTGTCGCCAGATTCAACGACTTTTTGGATGGCGATTTGCCCGTGCGCGGACTCTTGCAACAGGGTTCCGATTGCCTTGAAAACGTGTTTATCGAGATAGCCACAAACAAGGGCGCAACCGTAGGTCTCGTGTTCGGCGGAGTGTTTATCTACGCGTTTTATTGCTTCGTTTTCGGGCTCAGTTATTACCCGATGGCGGACATAATCAACAAACTTATGGCATCCAATCTGCGCTTTGGTTTTGCAAACAGTATGGTAATGAATTTGAAGAACGCCGCTCGCTATTCGATTGCGCGTCTTGGCGTCACCTTGCCGTTAGACCTCATCTTTGCAACGATAATGGGTTGCGTGGTGTTCGGGCTTTTCCCGCTGATATACGTTTTCACTTTGCCGATTTCGCTCATTATAGCGATACTTTTCTGCACGCTGAGAGCGATGTTGCTGTCGGGATGGTTGCCGAGGATGCTCTATCATCCGGAAGAGAGGGTATACGTAAACTTCTTGAGAAGTTTAATCTACGTCAAATCAAATATGGGCGGCTATTTCAAGGCGTATTTCATCACCTTCTTCTGCTCCTATCTTATCGGCGTCACCTGCTCGCTTCCGACGGGCGGACTTATGGCTATCATACTTCCGTCCATCTATTTCTTCTTGCTCCGCACGGTTGAGCTCGTCGGCTATTTCAAGGTCAAGGGCTACAACTTCTACGTGGACGCAAACAACGTCATCAACACCGTCGAATACGGCTATCGCGCGGATACGCAAGCCGATTTCCTCGACGGCGAAAAATAATGGGTGAAAATATGAAGTTCAGGATGAATTTCGGCATTGTAAAAACAGTGATTATCGCCATCGTGCTCGCGGGCGCGCTTGCGCTTGCGGGACTTGATATCGCGATGCTCGCAGGGGCGGAAGGATTGACGACTTCGTTGCCGGCAGTTGCAGGCGTATCGCTCGCCGCAGCCGTCATAATCACGGTTGCCGCGATTTTGGTGCTGTTTAACAGCCAGTACAAGTTCGACAAGGATAATCTCGTCGTCGTACTCGGCGTTTTCAAGGACAAAATTCCGTATTCAAGCATAACCGCCGTCAAAGAGGACAGCCGCCTAAAAGAATTTTATATCTTCGCAAAGGGCGCGCGCGTGCAGGACGGAGACGTGAGTTTGCGCCTTGCGGTATCTCCGAAGGCGGAAGAAAGAGTCGTTTCCGCCATAAGAGTAGCGATGCCGAGCATGATAATCGAAGTGTTTGAAAGCGAAGACAAACGCAAGAAAAAATAACCGATTGCGCCTTGCATTTGCAGGGCGCATTTCTCACTCCAAGGGCGGATGAAACATATAATTCTGTGGAGGGTGAGAGAATAAAAATCAAAGTCGCAATAGATTTGGGTGTTATCAGGCGGAATTTGCAAGGCGTAAAGTGCAAACTCTCAAGGCAAGGCGGTGAAATTGAGCCGAAACTCCTGCTTATGCTCAAAGCCGACGCTTACGGGCACGGACTTGAAAGAGTGGCGCAAGCGACCTCTGACGTTGTAGACGCCTTTGGGGTGGTCTCGCTTGAAGAAGGTTTTAAGGCGCGCAAAATCGCCCCGAAGAAGCCCATTCTCGTCAATTTGCTTGAAAAGGACGAGATTGAAACCGCAATTTTAAACCGTTTGACCGTGGGACTGTCGAATGCGGAACAACTTGCAAAAATCAAACATTTGATTTTTGAAGGCAGAGTGAAAAGCGAGGACGTCGACGCGCACCTCAAAGTCGACAGCGGAATGCACCGTTTGGGTTTCGACTTAAAAGACGTTAGAGACGTTTGCAGGGAGTTGAAACTTGCAGGCGTTGAATTAAAAGGTGTGTATTCTCACTTCGGCGACCATTATGAAACGCAGGAGAAGCGGTTTCAAGAGGCTTGCAATATTGCAAGAGAATACTTTCCGCAGGTGATAAGGCATATCGCGTCAAGTCATACTTTGAGCGAGCGACGTCTGCAATACGACTGCGTGAGGGTGGGGCTTTCGGCATACCTCGGCGCGATGACGGTGGAGAGCCAAGTCGTCGCTTCGAGGCACTTGGACGCAGGCGAATACGTCGGCTACGGCGATTTCAAAACGGAAAAGCCCACGAACGTAGCGGTAGTTTTCGGCGGATACGCGGACGGGGTTGACAGGGAGAGATTTCGCTACGTTTGGTGCGGTAAAAGAAGGTTCGACACAGTCTGCGTGTGTATGGACGTGACAGTCGTCGGCACGGGTGATTGCTTTTTAAGAACCGGCGAAGAAGTCGTCTTGTCGGCAGGTGAAAGACAGGAAGAAACCGCAAAAAATATGAATACGATCCCCTATACGCTGATGACGGCATGGCGGGGACGAATTGACAAAATATACCGTTAGAATATCGAAATTCGAGGAGACAATGAGAGTTGTTGCAGGAAAATACAAAGGCAAAAACCTTGCGTCGCCAAAAAACGACGACGTGCGCCCGACCACCACGCGCATAAAGGAAACGCTCTTTAACGTGCTTCAAGGCTACGTCCAAGACAGCGTCGTGCTCGACCTGTTTGCAGGCAGCGGCGCGTTGGGAATCGAAGCTATTTCCCGCGGAGCAAAGCGAGTTGACTTTGTGGACAGGTCAAAGGACAGTATCGCGCTTGTAAACCAAAACTTGAAGGGAATTGTCGGAGATTACAGCGTTCAAAGCGCAGACTTTATGTCTGCACTTCGTTCCGCATACGTCTCTGCCACGAAATACGATTTGATTTTTATCGACCCGCCTTATGCAAGCGGTCTCGGCGAGATTGCGCTTCAAACGATATTCGACCTTGATTTGCTCAAAAAAGACGGCGTAGCCGTCTTTGAACACGGCTCCGAAAAGAAATACGAACTTTCGGACACGCGTTTTAAGACGCGCACGAAAGTTATGGGCACGGTGACTGCGGAGTTTATCACGCACAGGACTGTGGCTATGATGGCGGGAAGCTACGACCCGTTCACCCGTGGACACGAAGCCGTGCTTGACGAGGCGCTCAGGCGCTTTGACGAGGTCGTCGTGGCGTGTCTCATCAATCCCGACAAAAACTATACCTTCAACGACGCGCAACGCCTTGCGATCTGCGAAGAGGTGTGCAAATACAAAAAGGGCGCAAGGGCGGTGTTTTCGACGAGCGATGCGGTTGACGTTGCAAAAGAGGTCGGCGCGGAAGTGCTCGTTCGCGGAATACGCGGAGACGGAGACAGGGCGTACGAGAAGGCTATGGCGGACTATAACAAAGAGCACGGGTTCGACACCTTGTTCGTCGAGGTGGACGGCTATAGGGACGTGAGTTCAACCGCGGCGCGCGAACAACTCAAAAACGGCGATTATCGCAATATTCCCGCAGCGGCGGTTGCCCTTGTGAATTCGCCGGAGTTTAAAAACCTAAAATAATACGATTTTTTCAAAATCGTCTTGCCATAATCAAAAAAATATTCTATACTAATTTTATAAACCAATGAGGAGCGACCTATGGAAACTATCGAAATGCTGATAAACGAAATCGAGAGCGAAATATTGAAAGCCAAAAAGGCGACTTTTTCGAGTACCGACATCGTTGTAAACCGCAACACTATGCTCGAACTCGTCTCGCGTTTTAGAAACAACTATCCTGCGGCGCTCAAAGAGGCAAACGAAATCACGAGAAAGCGCGATGAAATTATCGCCAAGGCGGAAGAATATGCCAATCAAGTCATGGACAACGCCGAAGCGCGCGCCAAGGAACTCGTGAGCGAGACGGAAATCGTCAAAAACGCCGAAGCGCAAGCCTCTCAAATTCAAGCCGAAGCAGAGGAGAACTACCGCAAGATGGACTACGAGGCCCGCTCCCTTGCTTTCAACATCCTTGACAGCGCGGAAAAATCATTGAAAGACGGCTTGGTCGTCATTAATGACCGCAAGCGCAAATTAGTGGAAAACTAGTCTATTTGGCGATTTGCTGTGTCAGCCTTGCGTGCGCTCGCCGTCATGTACGACAAGTACACTCGTGGCTCACGTGCGCGCCTTCCTTGCAACTCATCCAAATATACAAGTTTTCAGAAATTGAAAAAGGCACGAACTTATGTTCGTGTTTTTTTGTCACCGAGACTTGTAGCGAACAAAGTGAGCGTAATAGCGAAGTGTAACGGAGCGTCACGATGGACGGAGTCCGAGACAATGCTTTGCATTGTGCAGATTGCTTGCAATCTGCTTTCAAGTCTCGTGCGGTCGCACAAACAAAAAAAATACGAGCCTTTCGGTTCGTATTTTATTGTTTTGGTGCGGTCACCGAGACTTGAACTCGGACGGGTTCACCATACGCCCCTCAAACGTACGCGTCTGCCTATTCCGCCATGACCGCTCA
>JAFZMH010000004.1 GCA_017553325.1 Clostridia bacterium | reverse complement strand
GTTCGGTCCCTATCCATCGTGGGCGTAGGATATTTGAGAGGCTCTGCTCCTAGTACGAGAGGACCGGAGTGGACGCACCTATGGTGCATCTGTTGTCACGCCAGTGGCATAGCAGGGTAGCGATGTGCGGATTGGATAAACGCTGAAAGCATCTAAGCGTGAAACCAGCCTCAAGATAAGATATCCCTAAAGAGCAATCTGAGTAAGGCCCCTTGTAGACCACAAGGTTGATAGGTCAGGTGTGTAAGCGCAGTAATGCGTTAAGCTGACTGATACTAATAGGCCGAGGGCTTCAATCAACAAGTACAATTTGCCTAATCCTAATTTAATCAGCAAAAATCTCTTTCGTTATGCAGTTGTGAATGTACGAAAGCGCGAAAGCGCCAAAGACCTTCAACAATACCGGTGTCTATGACGCTGAGGTCCCACCTGTTCTCATACCGAACACAGAAGTTAAGCTCAGCAGTGCAGAAAGTACTTGGCTGGACACGGCCTGGGAGGATATGTCGATGCCGGTTCCCAAAATAAAAAGCACATCATTACGATGTGCTTTTTATTTTGCGGAAAGTCGGCGTGAGACATATTCTCCTAGGCCGTGGGACACGTGCCTGGGAGGCGCGACGCGTTAAGCAAATGGTCCAGTGAACCATTTGTAGCCAAAGCGAACGAGGTGGATGACCTTGGCAACGCCGAAGTCGGGCTATGTCGATGCCGGTTCCTGGCATTATGTTTCTGCTTCCCATCAAAACACTACATTTGTAAAGTATTAAATAAGTAAATGGCGCGTATCTGAAAACTTAATCTTGACACGTGTATTGCCAAGTGGTAAAATAGAGGTATCAAATCAAAAAATATTTTTTGGAGGAACAAAAATGAAAAAAACAATTATTGCTATAGTTGCAGTTATCGCACTTGTCGCAATTCTCGGCGTAGTTCTTATGGCTTGCAATGCTGACAGCTACAAGAGCAAACTTGAAAAGAAAGGTTATAAAGTGACAGTTTCTGAAAATAATGACGATGATGTCGAATGGAGCCTTACTGCATCCAAGGGAGCGCTTCTCAACGGCGATACAGTTTCAATTGCAAAATATAAGACAGTTGATGACGCAAAGAAAGCGGAGCAAGAGTTGAAAGATTTGCAAGACAATGGCCTCGTTTCTTACGAAGTTTATCGTTCAGGCAAGATTGTCATGGCCGGCACGAAACAAGGCGTTAAAGATGCTAAGTAATTGAAAGCAAACAGAATAAAAAAGCACTCGAACGAGTGCTTTTTTATTTGCTTTCAGAGCACAATCGGCTGAAACTGCTTGCCTGAAAGGGCGTATTCAATCGTTTTGGGGACAAGGTTTAAGTCGGCGACGAGCGAATTGGGCTTTCCGTCGGGAGAGTCCTGTCCGAAGGGGACGAAATAGTAGTTTCTTGTGTTCAAAAGTCTGCCGATGTTCCTTGCGTTTGCGCCGAGGGAGTCGTTGGAAGATATGGCGACCACGACGGGACGGTTGTTGCGAAGATGCGCCTTGACCGCAAGCGTGACAGGCGTGTCCGTGACACCGTTTGCAAGTTTGGCAAGCGTGTTGCCCGTGCAAGGGGCGACAAGCATGAGGTCTACTGCGTTCTTCGTGCCGAATGGTTCGGCGGCGGGGATGGTTTTGACGGGCGTTTTGCCCGTTTTTTCCGTTATTAGACGTTCAAAATCCGCCTGCTTGAAGAAACGAGTGTCGAGGGTTGCAACGTTGAAACTGAAAATCGGCGTCACGTCATAGCCGAGATTCAAGAGTGTATCCACCATTTTGAGGGTGTTCGTGAAAGTGCAAAAAGAGCCCGTCACGCACAACCCGAGTTTGATTTTATTTTCCATTTAACACCTCCTGTATGTAGTCGAAGATTGCTTTGCCCGCCGAGTAGGGAGCGGTTTTTGCGGGGAGCGCGGGGTATATGCTTGCGTCCGCGCCGAGATAGCGCGCATATTCAAGATTGATTGCGGGCGAGGACGCAAGGTCGATATAGAGTGTCCCGTCCTGTATCGTCATAGTGTCCTTGTCCGTGATTATGGGGTTGGGCACGGTGTTGACGATGACGTCGTAAGGCGCAAAATCAAAGTTTTTGGGCGCGATTACGCGCTCTGCAAGCGCGTAGGCTTGGCGTACTGAGGAATTGGAAGCAACCGTAAGTTTTGCCCCGACGTCGCATAATAGCCTTGCGACAGCCGCTCCCGTTCTGCCGAAACCTATGACGAGAACGGAGAGGTCAAAGAGCCCTTTCGTCGTCTTTTCCAAGATTATTTTGAGGGTGCCTTCCGCCGTCAAACGGGAGTTGACCGATTGAAACTTCTCGTTCTTCGAGTAGGCGTCCAGCGTGATATTTCGGCTGTTTGCAAGGAGTTCCGCTTCCTCGTTCGTGCGCCCCAAAAACACGTACGCGCCGTCCTCAACCTCGTTCAACGTGCGCGCGTCTACGACGATATTCGGCGCAAAAACGTGCGTGGGACGCTCAATCTTGCGCCCCCTGAGCATACGCGTCAAATAATACATTCTTTCGTCCGTTTCGTGGACGTTGACAATATATTTTTCCATAGTGTATGTTATGCAAAAAATCTCGTTTGTGCCCTTTTTGAGTTTTCACTAAAAACCGAAAAAAACAATAGAATAATCTCGGGGTGAAATATGGAAAGATACTTCTTGGGCAACAATACCGCCCACGGTTTTATGGGCAACTACGAGCAAGAACTCAAGGACAAAGATATTGTCGTTTTGCTGAAAGGCGGACCGGGAACGGGCAAGTCCACGATACTCAAGCGCATCGCAGCCGAGGCGGAAAAACGCGGATATGCGTATGAAAAGTGGTACTGTTCGGGAGACCCTAAGAGCCTTGACGGGGTGTTTGTCAAAGACTTGAATAGGGCGGTTGTGGACGCGACTGCGCCGCACGCAACGGGCGCGGACCTGCCCGTCGTAAAAGACGTGATAGTCGACCTTGCTTCAAGCCTTGAAAGAGACAAATTGCAAACCTATGCAAACGAGATAAAAAGGTTGCTTTCTTGCAAGAAACACGAGTTTATGCGCGTATATCACCACTTAAAACTCGCTTTCTGTCATTTTGAGAACAAAATTGCGCTTGAAACGAGCAGTGTATCGGCACCGAAAATCCGTGCAATCGCAGTCGATTTCGCACGGCGTATCGTCGGCGAAACGGGCATATTGAAAGCGAAAAGAAAACTGTTTGCATCGGCCATTTGTCCCACGGGCGAAAGCGTGTTTTACGACTTTCTCCATGGCAAAAAAATCTTCAAGTTGAAGGGTAGCGACTGCGTGGCGAATATTTTCTTTGAACAACTTGCGAGTTTGTTTGAGGGGGGTACGTATATTTTGAAACCGCTCGAGCCAAGATATATTGACGGGATAGTATTGAACGACGTGGCGGTAGTCAAGGACGTTGGATTTGAGACGGACTTTGAGGAGATAGATTTGACTGAGTTTGAAAAATTCGACTATCCTGCGGACCTTCGCGACGAGCAAAACGGCGAGACGCTTGAAACCGCCTTTGCCGTCGAGCACTTGAACAGGGCGAGGGAATTTCATCTCGAGGCGGAGAAGTATTTCGTGGGCGCGATGAATTGGGACAAAAACGAGAGATTGTATCAAAAAGTCTTCGACGCGGTTTTTTCATAATTCATTTTCTTGCCACGAACAAAAGAGAATGTTATAATCAAATTATGGCGAAGAACAATGGCATTGCAAAGGACAAAAAAAGACGGGCAAAAAACGACGTGAAGTTTTCCACGTTTTATTGCTTTGTTTTTTTGTTGCTCACGAGATTCGTGAGTTATTTCGTCTTGCATTGCAGGCACAAGCGTTCTAGGGCGTTCAAGGACGAAATTAAAAAGGGCGCGGTGCTCATCGTTTCCAATCATCTTTCCGCCTACGATTTTATCAATTTTTCCGCGCCCGTTCACTGGCACAAGGTCAATTTCGTCGTGGCGGAGAATATGATGTTTTCAAAACCTATCTTCGCAAAGTTGATAACGATGTATCACGCCATTCCAAAGCGTCAATATTTTGCGGACTTTCAATGCATCAAGATGATAAAGAAAAACCTCGACGCGGGCATATCCGTCGTGCTGTGCCCCGAGGGCAAGGTCTCCGCGGACGGCAAGACGGGGGCGATTGCGGAGTCTACCGCAAGACTTGTCGAATGGCTCGGCTATCCCGTTGCGGTGTGCAAGCTCGAAGGTTCGAGTTTCGTCCGTCCGAAATGGGCGTACAACAAACGAAACGGAAGAAACTTTGCTTCCTACGACTTGCTCTTTTCAAAAGAGCAGGTCAAAACCCTCTCGAAAGAGGAGATTTACGAGGGTATCGTCAAGGCGCTCGCGCACAACGAGCACGAATGGCAAGCCGAGACGGGAATCGGCTTCGAGGGCGAACGCTATGCCGAGGGACTTGAACGCCTTCTCTACGTCTGCCCGAAATGCAAGAGTCAATTTGAACTCTCGACAAAGGACGACGAGATCGTCTGCTTAAAGTGCGGAAACAAAATAAAATACGCGCATACGGGCGCGCTTCTTCCCGTCGGAGAGGACGGCAAGACGTTTGACCGCATAGATCTTTGGTACGATTTTGAACGTTCGCTTGTCGCCGAAGAGGTGAAAAAGGACGATTTCCGCCTTGAGGACAAGGTGAAATTGTTCGTTGAAAACGAACAAAAAAACGGCTACCGCTTCGCGTGCGAAGGAATACTTTCGCTTGACAAGATGTTTCTCCGTTTCGTTTGCACGGACGATATGCGCCTCAAAAACATCGCCTACGACTATGAAATCAACAATATGGAGTACGAGGTGAAAGGGCAGGAAAGAGAACCCGTCGAAGACGAGTTCAAGCACGTGGAGTTTAACATCACAAAGTGCGACACGATTGCAAATCAACCGGGATTTGCCGTGGATATGTACGACGAAAAGCATACTTATAGATTTGTTTTCGATTCCAGAAAACCGTCGACGAAGTATACTCTCGCCGTCGAAGAAATGTTTAAAAATCGCGGTTAAAACGCGTTTTTGAGTTTGCAAAAATAAAATTAAAATAATTTTATAATTTTCCGCTCGACTTAAAATCGGGCGGTTTTTGATATTCTAACGCGCTATTTTGTGCGCGCGCCCTCTCGCGTTGCGCGGAGAAGAAGCATCTAAAAACTATTTTGTATTGACAATCAAAAGTTTTTTTAGTAATATTATTTTGTATAAATATGTGCATACGCGCTTACGCGTATATATAAGGTGGAAAGACTATGAAAAGAAAAGTCAATTTGCTGGTGCTATTCTTGGTTGCGGTGTTCATTTTGGCACTCGCGCTTGTCGCGTGCGGAAAAGTGAACCTCAGCAATGCCCCCGCAACGGTAGGACAAGAGGACCCCGGCGAAGACGTTGCCACGAAAGCGGGCAACAGTGATGATAATTTAATGCTGAGGTTCGTATTTACCAAATACATGTCCTCAGTCTTCACGAAGATTCCGCTCAGTGTCGTCACAGCCGAAGATTTTGATATAGGCGATATCGTAAGTTATCAAATCATTTATCCTTCCGGCGTGGCGTTCGACAATCGTATTATGCCGCTCACGCTCGACATGATAGACGAAGAGTGCAGACCGTTGTTGCAATCACCCGGCAAACATACGATAAGAGTTTCCCTTCCTGTCGGTGGCAGAAGAGTCCCGATTCAAGGCGCGTTCGTTTTGAACGTCGCGGAAGCGGAATCAAACATTGAGTTTATCAATCTCAAATTCAGGCTCAACGGCGGCACCGCCTGCTTTGGCAAGCCGGCTACCGAGAACGACACGCAAGTTATTACCGTCCAAAAGGGTATGCAACTCGATTCCTGGACGGAGTTTGAGAGATATTTCCTCACCTTAAAGAGCGGCTACGTCATCGACAGCTTGCTTGATTCAACCAACAAAAAAGTCTATTCCTCCGGATCAACAGAACCCATAGTATTTTCACAGGACGCAACGTATTCTCTTTTTTGGACGGACGCTATCGTCACGGTCAAGTTTGACATAAACACCCCCAACGGAGCCATTTTCAGAACGGACAAAGACGCGGACCTTTTCAGAGAAGAACTCGTCGACAGACAAATCAAGATGGACACCGGTCTCGTCCCCAAGCCGGACGCGGAAACCATCAACGCATATTACGGCTACAACTTTGCGGGTTGGTACACTCAAAAGGACGGCGGTGAGCGTTGGCTCTTCACGCAAAACGTCAGGAGAGAAGGCTTCACGCTCTACGCGCACTGGACGCCGGAATTCTATTCGCTCACCCTCTACACGATGGGTGGCACGTTCAAGAATAACGCCGCGAGTACGATAACGGACACCACCGGTCTCACTTTCGTCGACGCGGAAGTTCAATTCGACTTGGCTTCCGGCAACGCAAACAAGATTACGTTCTCCGGTTTCAGCTATAACGTCGCCTACGACAAGTACGTGGCAAATATCAGGACGAACAGGAACTCGGACGATACGATAACCGTAAAAGTCATCGACATTTTGAGCGTGCTCGAAAAGGCGGGCGGAAGCTTTGAAAACAACGGTATTTACCGCGATGAAATTCACACGGACAGGATTTTGAGTACGGCAAAGGTCTTGAAAGACGAGACGGTTTACGTCGAATGGATCTTGGACGAAGACCTCAAGGCTCCAAATAAAGAGGATGAACTCATTGAGGTTTTGAGCGATTATTATACGAACTACGCGTTCAAAGACGGCATCACGTTGAAGGCCGACGGTACTCTGCGTATCGACAAACTCACCGACGCCTCTATGAACGAATTTATTCTCACGTCCGAACTCAGGTGGGAGGGTGAATTGCACCCCGTCACGGAAATCGGCTACCACGCGCTCGTGGACTCCAAGTCTCTCGTCACCGTAGATTTGTCGCGTGCGACCAACCTTACTACGATAGGCACGCGCGCGTTCGGTTCCTGCGTATATCTCAAAGACGTCGTGTTCCCGACTCACAACAATATCACCGAAGTCGGCGAGGACGCTTTCGCAAAGACCTATTGGCAAGAACATCCGACTTTTGACGGCGGCAAGACGAGCGGCATCATCAAGATAGGCACCGCGCTCTACAAGTATACGGGCAAAGACGTCGACAAAGTCGAAGATTTGGATATGAGCGACCTCGGCTTCTATGAAGTCGGCGACAAAAAGGTCTACAATATTTCGGCAGGTTGCTTCTCGGAAGCCACAGCGCTCAAGACGATAACGATTTCCGACAATATCAACTATATCCACAACAACGCGTTCAAGGGACTCGTCAATCTCAAGACGGTGACCTCCGGCGCGAGACTCGAGTATATCGGCGAATCCGCGTTTGACGCCAAGTTCTTGGAGCAAACGACGAACGTCGACAACGGCGCAGTCGTAATCGGCAATATTCTTTATAGAATAAAGAACCCCGCAATCGTCACGTCATACGAAGTCAAGAGCAATATCGTTAACATCGCGCCGAGCGCGTTCAAAGATTGCGTAAACCTCTCGACGGTCACGTTTGAAGATGAGAGCAAGATAAAAACCGTCGGCAAAGACGCGTTTATCACCACCGATTGGGTCAAGGACAAGACGTTTACGATAGTAAGCGGCATTTTGACCACTGTATATTCGCAGAGCTATACGTATAGAAACGCGGTTATCCCCGACAACGTCACGGTGATTGCGGAATACGCTTTCAACACCTACGCCAGCCTTATCGAGACGGTTGAGATGAGAGGAAATCTCGAAAGAATAGAGGACTACGCGTTTGCGGGCGGACTCAATCTCAAGAGTTTCATCTTTACGGACGCTGCCGTCAAGTCGCAAGTGGTCGAAGGCAAGACCGTGAAGAGTCTCACGAATATTCCGCGAATTTCCAACTACTCGTTTGCAAACTCCAAAGGAGTGCTTGCGAGCGGCGTCAAACTCTATTTCACGAAGGAAGTTTACGACTATCTCGGCACGGCGGACTGCGCGGAGAGCGACCCCGTTTGGTACGAGTTATTCAGACTCAACAAGGACGCGTTCAGAGTTGAGACTATAATAGACGCATACATCAATCCTGCCATCAAACAGGACAGAATCCTCGACGGCACGAACGTTGCCTTTGGCAACGAACACAACGGTATCGTGGCGGAGAGCAATTCCGGCGTAAAGAAATATTTCGACCTTGACCTTACGGAAAACAGTGTCAAGTATTACACTCCGAAATACGACGGCAACGGCGACCCGGTTTTGGACAACGACGGAAAACAACTTTACAACGAAGTGACAATAGACCCTACAATTGCGGAAGGCACCTACTTTATCGAATTCACCTTCAACGGCACGGTGTATAAGCATTTCTATGACGACCACGCGTTCTTTATCAACGCGCACAACGCCATTATGGGCAAACCCGAAATCGGTTCCACGCTTAACGCGGACGGCAACACTTCGTCGAGCATCTTCTGGATAGAAGGGTTTACAGGCGACGTTGCCGGGACGGTCCCCACGTTCTATACTTCTCACAAACTCGATTTGAGCAAACTCAAATTCTGCTACAGAGATTATACGAGCGCGCCGAAGTACCTCGAGATTTCTCAAGCGATGAACTTCAACCCGACCATCAGCAGAGAAGGCAAGGTTGAATTTACCGTCGACTTCTACGGCATAGGCGTTTATCACGTGACTATGACATACAAGGGCGTCTTGTCGCTCTACGAGGCAATAATTCAAAAAGAAGCAATTTCAATCCCGCTCAACGGAAACGCTAACACGTATCTCAAGAACGCCGTGGTCTATTTGAGAGGACAGGACGGGGCTTTGGTTGAAGAGCATTTGACGTTGACTTCGGAGACTTTCCAAATCACACAAGTCGACAACAAGCCTGCGACTGCTCTCGTCACCGACAAGCTCGGTCAGCATACGGCGAAAATTCGCTACACGAACAAGAAGGCGCTCCCGGGCGGTATTGAGGCGCTTATAACCTATGCGGTAGTTCTCGAAGCGGACAACTCAACGTTCACGGTTGAAACCGTGAGCCCTGTCGCAAAGACCGCGAGAATAACCGCCTGCACCACAAAGACTGCGGATACTCTCGTTCTTCCGGACAAGTATACGATTGAGGAGACAGTCAACGGAAAGAAAGTCAAGACTACTTATACGGTCACGGAAATCGGCAAGGGCGCGTTCAAAGACTTTGTCAATTTGAGAACGGTCTATATGCCCGCGACGATAGAGAAGGTTTCGGACAGCGCGTTTGAAGGTTGTACGCTTCTTGCGGAAATCTTTACCGCAACGCAACAGGAATATCAAGCGAACGAAATCGAGTCTACGATGTTTACGGACACGAGCATTTCAATCGTATCCTACGGCACGGTTGAGATTTCGGAACTTCTGTTCCCGATTCTTCCGACGATAATCACGGTTCCGAACGAGTTTACTTGGACGGAGACCGACGGCATTACGACGACAAAGTATATCGCGACCCCTGTGTTTACCGACGATTTGTTCAAGAAGGTCAACGGTACGATTTGGCTCTACGATACGGAGTACAACAGAGAGTACGCGAGATTGAACCTCAGCGGAAAGAGCGTTGAGTTCTACACCGAGGCCGACAAGCGCAACTCAGCCGCGCAATCGAGATTCAGACTCAACACGTCAAAGTTCGTTCTCGACAAGGAATACAAGAAAGTCGAAGCGCAACTCAAGGGCAACTTGAAGGATATTCCGCAAGTCAACGGCAATATCGTCATTACGCCTTCGTTCACTCAGCCGATTGAGTTCTCGGTCAGAGAGATTGAGGAACTCCGTGGCGTCGCAGGCGGTACGATTTGGCTCTACAAGAGCGCGGAAAATCAAGCCTTTGCGCAGAAGTATTTGATGGAAGAATTGAGCACCGAAGAGAAATTGTCGGGCGGCGCAAACGGCACCGTGTGGCTCTACGACGACATCGCCAACAAGGCGTATGCAAACAACAGCATGAGAAGTTTGCTCGAGAGCGGCAGAGTCAAGTTCTATCTCACAGACGAAGACCTCGCAAATGAGACTACCGGTGCGAAAGAGGGCGACTGCATCGTCGATCAAGGACGCAAGATACTGTCCGTCACATACAGCAAGACCAGCCTTACGGTTGTCTTGAAGAAGGACGCCAAAGTCAAATTCTACACCTCTTCCGAAGAGTTGCAAGACGAGTCTACCGGTGTGAAAGACGGAGACTGCGTCGTCGAACAACATCGCGAACTCGTTTCCGTCGTCAACGACGAAAACGGCATCTTCATCGTCGTCAAGAAGAACGCGCAAGCGCTTGATACGACGCGTAAGATTTGGGTTCTCGACAACGAAGCCAACAGAGCGCTCATCAACGAATATCTCGCGGACGTCGCAAGCGACAGTTCGATAATCAAATTCTATACCACGGAGCAGGAACTCAACGATCCGACAACCGGCTTTAAGGTGGGCGATTTCAAGATGCCGGAGAAGTTCGAGTTTGAGTATGCAATCTACGAGACCGACTATATCACTTCGACTGTGGACATTCTCACCGTGCCGAAGACGTTCAGCGGTTTCGTGTATTTGCCCGACACAATCTTGAACAAGGTGACGATCAAGAAGGATCAAACGAACGGCACGTTCAACGAAATGCTCACGATTTACAAGAGCGGAAGTTCTACGCTCGTCAGTACGCAAGAGCGCGTGCCTGATTCTCTCGAGTATATCGGCAAGATGTCGTTCAAAGATTGCTTGAGCCTTGCGACGCTCACAATCGGCGAGAATTCTAAACTCGCGGATATCGACGCTATGGCTTTCTCGGGTAGCGGACTCGAAAACCTCGTATTGATAAATACGAGCGTTGAGGAAATCAGCAACCAAGCGTTTGAGAATTGCGCGAGCCTTACGAACATCGTCTTGCCCGACACGGTCAAGATCATCGGAAACAACGCGTTCCTAAACTGCACGAGACTCAAATTCTTTATGGTGACGACAGGAATCGAAACCATTTCCGACAACGCGTTCCTCGGTTGCTATAGGCTCGTCGAAGTGTTCAATTTGTCTTCGCTTGAAATCACGATTCCGGCGGACGAGACAGAGAAGGGTAGATTCGGCGGTATTGCGGACTACGCTTTGAGAGTGTTCAGCGGTGGCGGCAGCAATATTTCGACAGACGAAAACGGCTACGTCGTGTACACCGTCAGCGAATCCGAAGAGTATCTTATCGACTATGTTGGCGGAGCGAATACGATAGCGGTTCCTGACAGCGTGACGGCAATCAACGGTTATGCGTTGTACGGACTCGACCAAATCACGGCGGTCACTATTCCGTCGTCCGTGACCAAGATCTGCGCAAATGCGCTCAAGGGTTGCGATTCGCTTACCACAATCAATTTCAAGGGTACCGAGATTGCGTGGAAAGCCATCGACAAAGAGGACGGCTGGGATGGCGACCTCGAGGGCTACGAGGTTAAGTTCACCCTGTAATCTATATTGAAACAAATTGCAAAAAAGTCTTTGCTTCTGCAAAGACTTTTTTTGTTTAACACTGATTTTCGAGAAGGTCCTTCATTCCATAGAGCCCGTGGGGCTTGTCAACGAGGAAGGCGGCGGCTTTCAGCGCGCCGTGCACGAACACGCTTTTGTTTTCCGCCTCGTGCGATATGACGATGCGTTCGTCGTCGCCGAGGAAAAGTATTTCGTGTTTGCCGACGACGGTCCCGCCACGTACGGAGTGTATGCCGATTTGTCTTTCCTCGCGCCGTGAGTCGTGTCCTAAGGCAAGGACGTATTCGCCGCTCGATTTGCGTCTTGCGTCTCGTATTGCGCTTGCTATTTCGAGCGCGGTTCCGCTCGGCGCGTCCGCCTTTATTCGATGATGAGTTTCGACGATTTCAACGTCGTAGGACAAAAAGGCGGCGGCAATTTCTGCAAGTTGTATGACGAGATACGTCCCGACGGACGTGTTGCTTGCGTAAAAAACGGGGATATGCTTCGACGCGTTTTCGATTTTTTCGCGTTGCGGTTCGTCGTGTCCCGTAGTGGCTACGAGTATGGGCAGGCTTTTCATGAGCGCGAATTCAAGTGCGGACATAGTCGCTTTCGGAGTTGAAAAATCAACGACTACGTCGCAGGGCGGAACGCCGTCGAAGGAAGAGAAGACGGGAAAACATTGCTCGTCTTTCAATACTATCTTGTCAACCCCGAACGCCGTTTCAAAGCGGGAATCGCACTTTACGGCGTGTGCAATCGCGCGGCACATTCTTCCGTTTGCGCCGTTAAGAGCGAGGCGTATTCTGTCTTGAAAATCTTCCATACGAAAACTTATGAATTTGCCACGATTATTATAACAAAAAGGCGTTTATCGTCTCTGTTTTGAGAGATAAACGCCTTTTTTCGTCAAAAATCAATCAATTTCGCAAGTTCGTTTTTCAGTGCGTTCGCAGTCTTTTTCGAGGCGTGCGTCAAGGGCAGTCGCACCCTAGCCGAACATAGCCCCAAAAGCTCGCAAGCTTTTTTTACGGGGATGGGATTGACCTCTTTGAACAATGCTTCGACGAGCGGCGTCAGGAGCAGTTGTTTTTCCATGGCGGTTTCAAAGTCTTTTAAAAGAGATGCTCTCGTCATCTCAGAGACGAGTTTCGGGACGACGTTGCTTGCGACGCTTATCACGCCTTTTCCGCCCACGGACATCACGGGGACGGTTATGCCGTCGTCTCCCGAGTAGAGGGTTGCCTTGTCTTTTATCAGACTTGCGACCTTGCATATCTGCGCCATATTGCCGCTGGCTTCCTTTATGCCCACGACGTTGTCTATATCGGCGAGACGGGAGAAGGTTTCGGGGAGCACGTTTACTCCCGTGCGCGATGGCACGTTGTAGACGATGACGGGAAGAGTCGTCGAGTTTGCGATTGCCGCATAGTGTTTCAAGAGTCCCGTCTGCGTGCATTTGTTGTAGTACGGTGTCACCGCCAATACTCCGTCCGCTCCCATACGTTCCGCCTCTTGCACGTTTATAATCGTCTTTTTCGTATCGTTTGCTCCCGCGCCCACGACGACGGGTATTTTGCCTTTGAGTTTTTGGAGCGCAAGGCGTACGACCGCCTCTTTTTCTTCCTCGCTCATAGTGGCGGGCTCGCCGGTAGTGCCGAGTACGACCACGGCGTTTACGCCGTTTTGCAACTGATAGTCCAAAATCGCGTCCAGCGCTTTAAAGTCCACTCCGGTCTTGGTGAACGGAGTGACGAGCGCGGTTGCAGTGCCTTCGAATAATGGTTTTTTCATATTTCACCTTCCGTCGTCGGGCGCTCGTACAGCAAGAGTTCGACGATTTGCACGGCGTTTGTTGCCGCGCCTTTTCTTATATTGTCCGCGACCACCCACAAATTCGCGCCGCTCTTTACGCTCGAGTCCACGCGCACTCTGCCCACGAAAACCTCGTCTCTGCCTTCGGCGTAGATTGGGAGCGGATAGATTGCGTGCGCGACGTCGTCCTGCAAGACTATGCCGTCAAAGCTTTCGAGCGCGTCCCTTATTCCGTCCAGGGTGCAGGGCTTTTCAAATTCCACGTTGATTGACTCGCTGTGTCCGTAGTAGACGGGAATTCTGACCGTCGTCGCGGTGATTGCGACGTTTTGGTCGTGCAGAATTTTTCTCGTCTCGTCAATCATCTTGTGTTCCTCCTTCGTATAGCCGTCCGCCTCGAACGCGTCTATGTGCGGAAGCGCGTTGAAGGCGATTTGATGAGCAAACTTTTTCGGCTCCGTCGTCTGCGTTTTCAAGTCTTCGACGCCGTATACGCCCGCGCCGGACACCGCCTGATACGTCGAATATACTATGCGCTTGATGCCGTATTTGTCATAGAGCGGTTTGAGCGCTACTACGGCTTGAATCGTCGAGCAGTTCGGGTTTGCGATGATTCCGCGGTTCAAAAACGCGTCCTCGGGGTTCACTTCGGGGACGACGAGAGGGACGTCGTCGTGCATTCTCCAATACGAGGAGTTGTCCACGACGGTTGCGCCTATTTCGACGAAGAGGGGCGCGTACTCTTTGGACACCGCGCCGCCTGCCGAAAACAGCGCGAAATCAATTTTGCCATTTAGTGCGAGTACGTTTGCGTGCGTGAGTTCGACGACCTTTTCGTCCCTGCCGAAAAAGCGCACGACTTTGCCCGCGCTCTTTCCCGAAGCGAAGAGATAGCAGTCGTTTACGGGAAGATTGCGCTCCTCTATAACTTCCAAAAATTTATTGCCCACCATACCGGTTGCGCCTACAATCGCAATGTTTATCCTTTTCATATTTCCTCCAAAAATTTATGTAGGGCAAAGAATGACTTATGTTTTTCGCACTCGCTAATGTATTATATTCATCTTGCTCGCGCGGTTGGGAATAATCTTTTTCTTTTTTCGATTTGAAAATATAATAACTTTCGTTTGATATTTCGGGCGATATAATGTATAATGTTATAAATTATAATTTAAGGAAAGATATATGGCAAACAATATCGTTCAACAACAAAAGAACCGTCCTGCGCGCGTTAAAGGGCTTCGCCTTCAAGCGCTCTATACGGACGCTCCCGTTCGCGTAGAACCCGAAGAGCCGAAAAAAGTCGTGGTGGCGGGGCTCGTCGAAGCAACCCCAAAGAAGGACTATCCCGAAAACTTTTTCTCGAGGGCGTGGGCGGTTTTTCGTGGCGAATTTGCAACGCTGTTTAAAGCGTCGCTCTATTTTCTCATCTTCACGCTTCCTTTCGTCGTGATAGTCGCGTGGTTCTCCAATTATTTCGAGACTATGATTCTCGGGGGGACCTACAACTTTATGGGCGACATCGGCGTCGGTTTCCCGGGAGGCGGAGACAGTATCGCCGTCAGCGTGGCAAGACTGTACTGGGAAGTCAAGGCACCCGTCTATTGTATGATTGCGGGGACGTTTATTCTCGGCTCGCTCGGTCTCGGCGGACTCTTCTATTGCGCAAAACGCAGTTATTATCAAGACTATTACAAGAGAGTGACAAGAACCTACTGGATGGGCTTCGCAAAGCATTGGTGGAAATATTTCGTCACGATGACGTTCGCGACGCTTATCGGGCTTGCAATGGCAATCTCCGTGCTCTATCTTTTGAGAGAACAGACGCTCGGCACGGCGGGAGCGGGGGCGTATTGCGCCGTCGTATTCTCCTTCCTGTTCGGCGTTCCGCTTCTCACTATACCCGTCGTTATGTGCGGTCTCTTCGCTTCCTACGAACTTACGTTCGTACAGGCGTTCAAGAACGCGCTAGTCATCATCGCAAACGCTCCGATTATGGTGGGAATTGTTTGCTTGTTCTCGGTTGCGCCTCTGCTTTTGTGCCTTATCGGGACGATAGTCGCGATTATCGTCTACGCGATAATGGCGCTCATCGGGACTTTCTTCGTCGCACTGTTCTGGATAGCAACCGCTTCTCGCGGTATGACGAAGTGCCACGTCCTCTATGAAAATATGAAGAAGATGGAACTTCAAAACGCAAAACGCGCGGCAAAGGTTAACCCTTATGCGAATTCCAAGAATAGCGCAAACAGTCAAGACGACTACGTCGTAAGACAGGGCGGTCAAAATCAACCCAAGAAGAAACCTCAACAAAATCACTATCAAAACCCGAAAAAGAAGAAAAAGAAATAATGGCAAAACTCATCGACTTCAAGCTATCGTCCAGCGGGTATCTTGACCTTGCGGACAAGGCGTCACTCGAAGGGGACGTGGAAAAGAGCGTCTCGTATATAAGAAAAGCCCTTGAAATTGATGACAAAAACCAAGAGGCTTATATCGCCCTTGCAAGAGAATACGCCATTCTCGGCGCGCAGGAACTGTCAAACGCGGTGCTCTTCAAAGCGCTCGCTCTGCGCCCGAAACAAGCCGACAAAGATATAATCTTCCAGATGCTCGCGATGAACTTCCTCGATATGAATCAGGCGGAAGTGGCGGAGTTCTATCTGCAAGATTATGCCGATATGCTCGGAATCGACTTCCAAGAACTCGAAGAAATGGAAACCGCCGCACAGAACAAGAGGGGCGGTTTTCGCGTTGTTTATCCGCGTGGCGAGGACTATTACGAGATGCTCATCGAAAAGGCGTACGGGCTCGTGAGAGAGCGCAAACTCGACGAAGCGATAGCACTCCTTGACGAGGTCGATCCGCGCTCGAAGTCCAAGGACGCCGCAAACCACGTCGTGCTCGTCTGCCTTATGATGAAAGAGGACATCGACGGCGTCATCGACAACGCCAAGAAGATGTTAAGAGAAAACCCCGACAGCCTTGCCGTGAGATGTACGCTCTCAACCGCGTATCTTATGGAAGGCAAGGAGAAAGAAGCGTACGAGGTCGTTGACGAACTCGTCAAAAAAGATTTTACGAAGATGGAAGAGATATTGCTCATTCTCCCGATTCTCGTAAACCTCAATATGCACGTCGAGGTTGTCAAATATACGAAGCGCGTGCTCGAAAATATAAATTCGCAACCCAATACGATGATTTGGCTGTCGCAGGCGCTGTACAATTTGGGCGCGAGGGAGGAGGCTAAAAAGGTGATGAGAAAAGTTCTCACCATCTACGGCGAATATTCTCCCGCCGAGTATTTTCTTGCTCTCTACGCAAAGGAGCCCGCGCAGGTCGAGTATTCCATGAACTACCCTCAGCAGGAGAGGCTTGACCGCTACAAGAAGCTGCACGATTTTCTCATTTTGCAACCTGCGGTTGCAGAGGCGTTGCTCGACAGCCCCGAGGACCCCGACGACGCGCTGTTTAAATACAAAAAGGAACTCAAATCTTTGCTCCGCTGGGCGTTTATCGACGGCAACGCGCAGATTGAGAGCCTAATCGTCGACACGCTCGACATTATAGGTTCTAGCTGGGGCGAAAAACTGCTGCGCGAGCAACTCGTTTCGCCGGAACTGTCCTTTGAACTTATGGCGGACATAGTAGGCACTATGTTCAAACGCAAACTCGTGCATTTCGACGTGGTGGCGAGGGGAATTTTCAAGGAGATAAGTTTTGAACTCCCCGAAGTGTATTTCAAGGCGTCGCCGTTTTTGACGGAAGTGATCGAGCAGGGATTATTCGACATAATCTACAACGACGTGGAGCCGAACGAGTATCTCAAACGCTACGTCGACCTCGTGAACGCGCTCGTATATTTCGACGAGAGCGGGAAGATAGTTTATCAAAAGCCGAAAATCGGGCGCTTGAAGAGCGCGAAAACCCTCGTCGGCGTGCTTATTTGCAAGGTGTACGAGGACGAGGAAGAAGACCCGCGACCCGAAACTATCGACGGGTACGACATAAAGGAAAAGACCTTTGACAAATACTGGAAAATTCTGTTTGGAGACGACGATGGACGAAAAGAAAAGTAAGGAAGAAATGCTCGAAAACCTCGATATACTTTTGAACGAGGAGTTGCCGTACGGCGTGCGCCTCGATTCCTACGAGTATCTTCAAGAGGACTGCGAAGAAATCCTCAACGAAATGATAGAAAAGATGTACGCCTACGAGGGCGAGACCGGCAAGATGCTCATGGAAATTCTCTCCGAATACAAGGGGAACAAGGCGATTTTTATGGGGCTCGTCAGTTATCTTTATAAGGGCGAGGACGTCGCGTTGTTTGCCAAACTCATCGGCTCGTACGGCGACGAACAGGGAATAGAGGTGCTCAAAACCTTCTGCGAAGAGTATGAACCCAACTACAACGAGTATATGGAAATAAGAAACGCCGTCGAGGAACTCGGCGGAGATTTCGACCTCAAAGAAGACTTTGAGGACGACCCTCTCTATCGCTTTTTGAAAGGGCTCGACGAGGTGGAAGAGGACTCTCGCCGCTCGCCGTTCGAGGACTATTTCAACCCGCCCAAGAAGAACAAGGACGAAGAAGATTGACTTATTTACGCCAAAGAATCACGCCTTCTTTTTTGAGAGGGCGTTTTTATTTTTGAGTTTTTTGACGGCAAAAACTATGAGCCTCGCAAGTACGGCGAGGGAGAGAAGTACGCCGAGCACACTGTTTATCGGGTACATCGTGCCCACGATTTTGCCGAAACCGAAGAAGCTCAAAGGGTAGAAAACGACGAGACAAAACGTGACGACGACAGACTTGTTTTGGGGATAAGCGAGTGCCGAAAGGCGTCTTGTTTTCGACAAGAATTCCACCGCCACGTCGGACGCGATTTTGAGGGACGAGACTAGCGTTGTAAAGATGGCGGCGGCGATGAGTATCCCGCATATCGCTTGAAGGTGAAGACGCTCGGAAATTGCAAAAACAGGCATTAAACTGTCGTTTTCGTCCGCTAAAACTATCGTTTGCAACATAAACAGCATTGCAAACAGAAACACGGCGATGAGCGCGGACGACAGCAAAATCTCCTTGAAACTCATCTCTTCGCCCTCATTGCCGACGATAACTCCGCCCAGCAAAATATCGAGTCCGCCGTACATTATCGGCTTCAAAATCGAGAAGTTTTGCGAGCCGCCGTCCTTGGGAATTTGAAAGAATATGACCGCTATTGCGATGACGATGAGAGGGACGAGCAGCAAGTTTACTATTCTTATTTTTTCTATGCCCTGCGACACGACTACCGCGCCGAGCAGAGCCATGACGAGAGCGAGCAGGGGAACCGTAGTCATCGTTCGCATGATGTATTCGCCTCCCGCAAGCATGGCGACGAGAGAGATGCTTGCCGAAAAGAGTATGCCGAGTTTGACGATTTTCCCTTTGGGTATAAGCCTCAGTTTGCCGGCGGTGAGGAACAGACACGCGAACGCCGACATAACGATTGATGACAACGCGACGTTGATAGGCGACGCGTCTCCGAAAAAGAGCGCAATCTCCCGTCCGGACGAAAACCCCGCGCCTATCGCCGTTCCTATATACAAAAACGCCGTCTTGAAAGACTTTTTCACCTTATAGGTTATGACTGCAAAACTTCGTTTATGTTTTTCGTCGTTTTTTTGCGATTTCGCCTCCAAAATGCCGGTTTTGGCGTCAGTTATTGCATATTTGCAATAAATTGATTGACTTTTGACCGCCGTTGCGTATAAACTGTCGTTGCACGTCTTTTAAGGAAGAAAACTATGCTATTCGGAAAACGTATCGCAAAATATTATCTGCGCTATTCGTGGTTGCTGATTTTGGGTATCGCGTCGCTCGTCGCCGTGGATTTTTTCCAATTGCGTATTCCTGAGATTTACGGTGCGATTATCGACGGTCTCGACCCGACGACGGAAGCGACCATTACGACAGAATTGATTCTCGATTTGTGCTACAACGTATTTTGGATAGTAGCCGTGCTCGCAGTGGGCAGGTTTTTGTGGCGTATCTGTTTCTTCTGCTCGGCAAACAACACCGAAACGGGGTTTAGGGCCGAGATGTTCAACCACGCAAAGGACCTTTCGCAACAGTATTACAAGCAGAACAAAGTCGGCAATATCATGAGCCTTTTCACCAACGACTTGGAGACGATAAACGAATGCTTCGGCGACGGTACGCTCATGCTTTTCGACGCGCTCACTCTAGGCGTAATGGCAATCGTCAAGATGGCGCTTCTCAACTGGAAACTTACGCTATTCGCGCTTATTCCGATGGCGTTTCTTGCCGCAATCGGAGTCATTATGTGCAAGTATATGGAAAAAAAGTGGGAGGAAAGACAGGAAGCGTATTCCGAGATGTCCGACTTCACGCAAGAGAGTTTTTCCGGCATTGCGGTAATAAAGGCGTTCGTCAAAGAACTCAAAGAACTCTCGGCGTTCAAGCGCATCAACAAACACAACGAGGACGTCAACGTCTCCTTTACGAAGGCGTCCGTGCTCATCGACGTTATGGTGGAGTTGTTCGTCGGCTCCGTCATAACGATAATTATCGGCTACGGCGGTTGGCTCGCCTATGAAGGTATTTTCTCGGTTGCCGACCTCGTCGTGTTCATATCCTATTTCAGCACGATAACTTGGCCAGTCATGGCTATTGCCATGCTTATCGAAATGACCTCGCGCGGACAGGCGTCGCTCAAGCGCATAAACGAGTTTTTGGACGCGCCTATCGACGTCAAAGACAGAGAGGGCGTGAGCGACATCGAAAACGTCAAGGGCGAAATCGAGTTCAGAAACCTCACTTTCAAATACCCGGACGGAGACCGCGACGTGCTTGAAAACGTCAGTTTCAAGATTAACGCGGGCGAAAACGTCGGCATAATCGGCAAGACCGGCGCGGGCAAGTCCACGATTGTCGACCTTATGCTCAGGACCTACAATATAAACGACGGACAATACTTCGTGGACGGTCAGGACGTCAACGACGTGTCTATAAAGTCCCTGCGCGGCGCAATCGCATACGTTCCGCAGGACAATTTTCTATTCTCGGACACGATTGCAAGCAACATATCTTTCGCCTATGGCGAAAACGAAGTGGACAGAGCGGAAGTCGTGAACGTCGCGGAACTTGCCGACCTCGACGGAGACGTCTCGGCGTTTAAAGAGGGCTACGATACCGTGCTCGGCGAACGCGGAGTGACGATTTCGGGCGGTCAAAAGCAGAGAACGTCCATCGCACGCGCGCTCATGAAGAACGCGGTCATTCTCATTTTGGACGACTCTCTCTCCGCCGTCGACACAAAGACGGAAGAGAATATTTTGAACGGGCTCAGAAAGAACAGGGCGGGCAAGACGACGATATATATCGCGCACCGCATTTCCACCGTCAAAAACCTTGACAAAATCATACTCATAGACGAAGGCAAGGTCGTGGATATCGGCACGCACGACGAACTTATGTCTCGTTGCGTTGAATACCAGACTACCGTCAAATTGCAAGCGCTCGAAACAGAGAGCGAAGGAGGTGTGCTGTGAATCCGCTATACATAATCGGCGCAGTGCTCGGCACGCTTGCCACCGCGTTCATAGTTGCGTTTGCGCTCATGAAGGACAAAAAAGAGTCGATAGGTTTCGAGCGCAATATGAAGGACGTCGACATCTTGAAGAGACTTTTGAAATACGCGAGACCGTATTGGAAGAGTTTCCTTTTAGTCGTGTTCATTATGGCGTTTACGATTGCCGCGGACATCGTGCTCCCTCTCATCATGGGCGACGTTGCGGAGACGCTCGGCGTCATAGGGTTTGAATACAAAATCGTCCTGCGCGACGCTCTCATATATTTTGCCGTACTCGCGCTTTCGCTCGTATGCACCTACGTTCAGGCGGTCATTTTGCAGAGGACGGGACAAAAGATTATCGCGTCCATGCGCCAGCAACTATTCGTGCAGATTGAAAACCTCTCGCACGCGCAACTCAACGCAATTCCCGTCGGCAAACTCGTCACGAGAGTCTGCAACGACACCAACTCCGTGTCCATGATGTTCACGGGAATTCTGGTCAACCTCGTGAAGAATATATTCTTGACCGCGGGGTTCCTCGTCGCGATGTTTGCCGTCAACGTCAAACTCACGCTTATCGTTTTGTGTTTCGTGCCTTTTATCGTGCTGTTTACCGTCATCTTCCGCAAGTTTTCGAGGAAGGCGTACAGAAACGTCAAGAACAACATGACTGACATCAACACCTATCTGTCGGAAAACCTCTCCGGCATCAAGGTCACGCAGAGCTTCAACCAAGAGGAGACCAAGAACAATCAGTTTTTGAAGAAGAACAAGACGCTCGGCAAGGCGCTCAATCAAGAGATATTCGTGTTCGGCGTCTTCCGTCCCTGCGTCTACGTCCTGTACATCTTCTCGGTTATCGCGATGTTGTGGGTCGGCGCGAACGACACGATAAGTCAGGTGAGTTTTGCGGGGCAGGTCGTCGCCTATTCCACAATCGTCATCTTCTATCAATACATAGCGTCCTTCTTTACGCCGATACAGAACCTCGCCGAACAGTTCAATCGTATGCAGTCGGCTTTCGCTTCCAGCGAAAAGATATTCTCTATTCTCGATATGACGCCGGAAATCGTCGACAGCGAGGACGCAATCGAGCTTGACGAAATCAAGGGAGATATTGAGTTTAAGGACGTTTGGTTTGCCTATATTCCCGACGAATGGGTGTTGAAGGGCGTATCCTTCAAGGTGGACGCAGGTTCGACCTGCGCGTTCGTTGGCGCGACGGGTAGCGGAAAGTCTACTATACTCTCGCTCATCGTGCGCAACTACGACATACAAAAAGGTCAAATTCTCATTGACGGAATAGACGTCAAAAAGATAAAACTCGCGTCCCTGCGCAGACACTTCGGGCAGATGCTCCAAGACGTCTTCGTGTTCTCGGGGACGGTGAGAAGCAATATCGTGTTGAGAGAAGAGTCCATAACCGACGAGCAGGTCGAGGAAGCGTGCAAGTACGTCAACGCCGACAAGTTTATCGGCAAACTTGAACACGGACTCGACGAAGAGGTGCGAGAGAGAGGCAACAATTTCTCCGCGGGCGAGCGTCAACTTTTGTCGTTCGCAAGAACCGTCGCGCACAAGCCGTCCGTTATGATACTCGACGAAGCGACTGCGAATATCGACACGGAGACGGAGGTGCTCATCCAAGATTCGCTTGAAAAGATGATGAACATCGGTACGATGCTCATAGTCGCGCACAGGCTCTCCACAATTCAGCACGCGGACAATATCATCGTGTTGCAGAGCGGAGAGATTTTGGAGCAGGGCACTCATCAACAACTCCTGCGCAAAAAAGGCAAATATTTCAGTCTGTATCAACTTCAATACAAAAAGGCTATGCTCGAAGCGGGCAAGGCGATTTGACCGCCCGCAAGAGCAAAGGAGACAACTATGGACTATATGCAAGAGTCCCTCAAAAAACACTATGAGTGGAAGGGCAAACTTCGCGTCTCTTCCGTCGTAAAGATTGCGGACAAGGAGTCGCTGTCCTTGGCGTACACGCCGGGCGTCGCTCAGCCTTGCCTCGCGATAAAGGACGACCCGAAACTCTCCTACGAGCTTACGAGACGTTGGAATACGGTTGTGGTTGTGACGGACGGCTCTGCCGTTTTGGGGCTCGGCAATATAGGCGCGGAAGCGGGTATGCCCGTTATGGAAGGCAAGTGCGCGCTGTTCAGCGAGTTTGCGGGAATCGACGCGATACCCATCGTTCTCTCCACGCAAGACGCCGACGAAATCGTGAATACCGTCTACAATATTTCCAAGAGTTTCGGCGGTATAAACCTTGAAGACATCTCCGCTCCCCGCTGCTTTGAAGTGGAGAGAAGGCTCAAGGAAATATGCGACGTTCCCGTCTTCCACGATGACCAACATGGCACGGCAATAGTTTTGGTCGCCGCGCTCAAAAACGCACTTAAACTTGTCGAAAAGGACGTATCAACCGCCCGTATCGTTATAAACGGGGCAGGGAGCGCAGGCACGGCAATAACCGAATTCTTGCTTGCAAACGGCGCGAAAGACGTCGTCGTCTGCGACAGGCTCGGCATAATCGCGGACAACGAATGTTTCAATTCCGCCCAGCGTGAACTCTCCAAAAAGACCAACCCGAGAGGACTGGTCGGATGGCTCAAAGACGCAATCGTAGGGGCAGACGTCTTCGTAGGTGTGAGCGTCAAAGGTGCGCTCTCAAAGGATATGGTGCGCTCTATGAACAAAGACGCTATCGTGTTTGCAATGGCAAACCCGTCTCCCGAAATCACACCCGAAGACGCCTACGAGGCAGGGGCGAAAATCGTGGCTACGGGAAGAAGCGACTATAAAAATCAAATCAACAACGTGTTGGCGTTTCCGGGTATCTTCCGCGGTGCGCTCGACGCGAGGGCAAGCGATATAAACGAGGCGATGAAACTCGCTGCGTCAACTGCGCTTGCAAATCTCGTCGGCGACGATTTGTCCGTCGACTACATTTTGCCCAAGCCGTTTGACGAGCGAGTTGCAAAGACGGTCGCCGAAGCGGTCAAACGCGCGGCGATAGAAAGCGGGGTGTCGAAACTATGAGCAAAGTATACTTTGAAGATGTCGTAAACTCAGTTGAAAATCTCGTGCACGCTTGCTCCTCGCTCACCCCGTCCTGCGAGGCGGCTTTAAACCGCGCGCGCAAGGATGAAAAGAACGAAAACGCCGAATTTGCGCTCGACGTTATCCTTGAGAATAACGCGCTTGCAAAAAGAGACGACGTTCCCGTCTGCCAAGATACGGGTATGGCGGTATTCTTCGTCGAGTACGGGCAGAACGTAAACTTCGTCGGAGGAGACTTTGAGGACGCGATAAACGAGGGCGTGAGACGCGGATATAAACAATACGGCTACCGCGCAAGCGTGCTCGACCCGATAACGAGAAAGAATACGGGGGACAACACTCCCGCAGTCGTGCACGCGAAGATAGTATCTGGAGACGACGTCAAAATCTCGTTTATGGCAAAGGGGTTCGGCAGCGAGAATATGTCCAAACTCTTTATGCTCACACCTTCTCAAGGCTTGGACGGCGTAAAGCGCGCCGTAGTCGAAGCGGTGAAACAGGCGGAGGCAAATCCCTGTCCGCCGATAGTCGTCGGCGTTGGAATAGGCGGAACGGCGGAGAAGGCCATGCAACTTGCAAAAGAGCAACTTTTGCGCGAAGTCGGAGAGCCGAGCAAGGACAAAGTCCTTGCCGACCTTGAAAAGGACCTTCTCGCCGAGATAAACGCTCTTGAAATCGGGGCGCAGGGCTTTGGCGGAAACAACACCGCGCTCGCCGTGCATGTCGCCAAATACCCGACGCATATCTCCGCGCTTCCCGTTGCCGTCAACATTCAATGCCACGCCGTCAGGTGTTCAAGCGTTTTGGTGGAGGGCAGACAATGAAAAAACTCGTTGCTCCTTTTGAAAAGGCTGAACTTAAAACCCTAAACGCAGGCGATTTTGTTTTGATTAGCGGGAAAATCTTGACGGGCAGAGACGCGGCTCACAAGCGCATGGTCGAGGGGCTCAAAGATGGAAGACTTCCGTTTGACGTCAATGGACAAACGATATTCTACGTCGGTCCCTGCTTCAAGGACGGCAAGATAACCGCGTGCGGTCCCACTACCTCGATGAGAATGAACGCCTACGCGCCGACGCTGTTTGATAGCGGCGTGGTCGCAACTATCGGCAAGGGCAACGTGGGGAGCGAAGTCTACGACTCAATCAAAAAAAACGGGTGCGTCTACTTTGCGGCAATCGGCGGCGCGGGCGCAACTTACGGCAAAGCCGTAAAATCTTTTGAAACCGTCGCGTACGAAGACTTAGGCACCGAAGCGGTCTACTCCTTTGAGGTGCAAGATTTCCCCGCAATCGTGGCGATTGACGCTCGCGGGAACAGCATTTTTGAAAAATAATTCACTTTACTGCGATAAAGTGCTTGACAAAAGTTTTTGTATAAGTTAAACTGAAACCATGAAAAACGCGAAAGTTTATTGTGCATACTACTATTATTACGGCTTGATATAGTCGATTTTTGGGTATGCCGAAACAAGAATATTATTTGCCGACATCCCAAAAGACGTCGGCTTTTATTTTTGTTGGAAAAATCAAAAAATTGTGCTACAATAGACTTTGAAGTTTGACTTACTACATTTTGCGTGCGCAAAGGCGCATGCCAAGAGGAATTATGATAGTCGTTGTAAAAAAGAATCAAAACGAAAAGCAAGTTCAAAACCTGATGAATTGGATAAGAGATTTGGGACTGGACGTACACGTCAGTCGCGGCGAAAATTCGACGATAATCGGGCTCGTCGGCGATACTTCCAAGGTGGACATCGACCTCGTGCGTTCTCTCGACATAGTCGAGAGCGTGACGCGCGTTCAGGAGCCGTACAAAAACGCCAACCGCAAATTTCATCCCGAAGACACGATAGTGGACGTCGCGGGACACAAGTTTGGCGGAAAGCATTTTCAAATCATTGCAGGTCCTTGCTCCGTTGAGAGCGAAAAGCAGATAATAGAGGTCGCCGAAGCGGTAAAAAAGGCGGGTGCAACCTTGCTCCGTGGCGGAGCGTTCAAGCCGCGCACGTCGCCGTACTCCTTCCAAGGTTTGGGGCTTGACGGGTTGAAGCTTTTGAAAAAGGCGAAAGCCGAGACGGGTATGCCCATAGTCACCGAACTTATGAGCGAGAGAATGCTCGACGAGTACGAGGACGTGGACGTCATTCAAATCGGCGCGCGCAATATGCAGAATTTCGACCTCTTGAAGGCGGTCGGCAGGGTCGATAAGCCGATACTCTTGAAGCGCGGTATCTCCGCAACCATCGAAGAGTGGCTTATGAGCGCGGAATACGTTATGTCCGAAGGCAACCAAAACGTCATCCTCTGCGAGCGCGGTATAAGGACGTTCGAGCCGTACACGAGGAACACCCTCGATTTGTCGGCGATACCGATTCTGAAAGAGCGCACGCACCTGCCCGTCATCGTCGACCCGTCGCACGCGTCCGGGGTTGCAAGGCTCGTGAGGCCTTTGAGTCTCGCGTCCGTCGGCGCAGGAGCGGACGGCCTCATCATCGAGGTTCACAACGACCCGCCTCACGCACTCTGCGACGGCGCTCAATCGTTGCGTCCCGAACAGTTTGACGAGGTGGTGCAGTCCGTTCGTCCGTTGCTTCCCGTCGTGCACAAGGAGATGGACGTATGAAGATAGCGATTATCGGTATGGGGCTCATCGGCGGTTCGCTCGGGCGCGCCATACTCAAAAACACCGACAACGAAGTTTTGGGCTACGACCTTGACGAGAGCGTGCTTCTTAAAGCGGACTTGCTTTCCGCTCATACTCGCGCGCTCGATATGGAGAGCGATTTACCCGCCGTCGATATGGTGATTTTGGCGCTGTGTCCTCGCGCCGCAATCGCGAGTATGCGAAAACTTGCTCCTCACTTGAAGGACGGCGCAATCGTCATGGATATATGCGGAAACAAGCGTATAGTCGTGGACGAGATGGCAAGTCTTGAAGCGAAATACCCAAATTTGTTCTTTATCGGCACGCACCCTATGGCGGGGAGGGAATTCAGCGGAATATCGCATTCGTCTGCAACCCTCTTTGAAAAGGCGTACGTCGTGCTAACTCCCGTCAGTCAGGACATATCCAAACTTTCGGCGGTGAAAAAATTGTTCCTTGCAATCGGCGCGCAGGACGTCGAGATATGCTCCGCGGAAAAACACGACGAGATGATCGCCTACACTTCGCAACTTGCGCATATAGTTTCAAGCAGCTACGTGAAAAACGGACACAGCAACGAACACGCAGGGTTCTCGGCTGGAAGTTTCAGAGATTTGACGAGAGTCGCAAAACTCAACCCCGATATGTGGACGGAACTGTTTTTGGAAAACAGGGACAATCTCGTCGGCGATATTGACGAAATCATCAAACATTTAATAGAATACCGCGACGCAATCGCAAGCGGTGACGAAGAAGGACTGAAAGTCCTTCTGGCGGACGGAGTACGGCAGAAAGAAGCGGCTGAAAACGCAAGAAAGGAAAGGCTCAAAGACTGATATGAAAAAAATCCGCGTAAAACTCAAAAAAAATTCCTACGACATAGTCTTTGCAAAGGGCGGGCTATCTCGCGTCGGCAAGCGCATTCGTCCGCTCGTCAAGGGCAAGAATGCGATGATAGTCACGGACGACAACGTGGCGAGGCTCTATCTTGACACGCTTCGCAGGTCACTCGAAAAGCAGGGTTTCAACGTGTTCGAAAAGGTCGTCGCAAGCGGAGAACAATCAAAAACCGCGGAAACCTATCTCGAAATCATCGACGCGCTCGGCAGAGCCGAGTTTTTGAGAGACGACACTGTCGTTGCGCTCGGCGGAGGAGTCGTGGGAGATATGGCGGGGTTTGCCGCCGCTACTTATATGAGAGGCATTAACCTCGTGCAGGTGCCGACGTCGCTTCTTGCCATGATAGACAGTTCGATAGGCGGAAAGGTCGGCGTCGACCTTATCTACGGCAAGAATTTGCTCGGGGCGTTCTATCAACCCAAACTCGTGTTCGTGGACGTCGCAACCTTGAAAACCCTCCCCGAAAGAGAGTGGCAAAACGGGCTCGGCGAAGGGCTCAAGTATGCGATTTTGGAGGGCGGACGGCTGTTCGACATAGTAAACGGCGAGACGGTGAATGAAGACCTTGAAGAATTCGTTTCGTTGTGCGCCGCATACAAGGCGAAGATCGTCGAGCAGGACGAAAGAGAGGCGGGACCTCGCAGACTCTTGAACCTCGGGCACACGCTCGGACACGCGATTGAAAAGAAGAGCGGGTTTGAAATACCTCACGGCGAAGCGGTGAAATACGGGTTGAAACTTGTTTTGCAAGCCTCAAAGAGGCTTGAAGGCGCGGACGCAGACGATTTGAACCGCGCTCTCGATATGCTCGCAAAATACGGCGCAGATTGTCCGTACGGGGCAAACGAACTTTTGTCGCTCGCAAGAAATGACAAAAAAGCGGAAGACGAGGGGATAAACGCCGTGTTCGTCAAAAAAATCGGCGAGTGCTTCGTGAAAAAGACAGATTTCGAGGAGTTTAACAGACTCTTCGACTGAATAAAGAACTATGAACGTCAAACTCGAAAAATCAAGAATATGCGGACGGGTGGAAATTCCGCCGTCCAAATCGCAAGCGCACAGAGTTATGATTGCGTCTTTTCTTGCGGGCGAAAACTTTGATTTCGGGTTGACGGGCGACGACGTCGAGGCGACAAAAAATTGCCTTGCGAGTTTGAAAAAACTGTTCGACGGCGAAGCGGACTTTGCCGTTCTCGACGCGAGAGAGAGCGGTTCCACGCTCAGGTTTTTGCTCCCCATCGTGTGCGCGCTCGACGTGAACGTCGAGATCGTCGGACACGGCAGGCTCCCCAAACGACCCATAAGCGAATTGCTTGAGGTTTTAAGAGCGCACGGAGCAAAGATCGTGGGGGACGAGCTTCCTCTCAAGGTTTTGTCTTGCGGGGCGGAACTCTGCCTTGCAAAGGGCGGGCTGAGCGCGGGAGTTTACGAAATTGACGGCGGAGTGAGTTCGCAGTACGTGACGGGACTTTTGTTTGCGCTTCCCCTGCTTGACGGGGACAGCCATATCAAGATTGACGGCGAACTCGTGTCCAAAAACTACGTCGAGATGACGCTCGACGTGCTTGACGACTTCGGCGTGAAGATTGAAAAAACCGTGGACGGGTTCTTTGTCAAAGGCAATCAAAAATACGTCGCAAGCGACGTAAAAATCGAGGGAGATTGGTCCTCGGCGGCTTTTCCGCTTGCGCTCGGACTTCTTGCGGGAGAGGTCGAAACGACAAATCTCAACGAAAACTCCAAGCAGGCGGACAGAATATTCCTCGACCTTGCAAGAAAGATGGGCGGAGACGTCCAAAAGACCGACGGCGGTTATATTGCGAGAAAGTCGAGTTTGATCGCCATAGAGTTTGACGCCGCGAATTGTCCCGACATTGTGCCGATAACGGCGGTTCTTTGCGGGTTTTCAAAAGGCGTATCAAAGATACGCGGGGTGGACAGGCTCAAAAAAAAGGAGAGCGACAGGTTAACCGCCGTGCGCGAATTGCTCGCAAACCTCGGCGTAAAGACGGAATATGCGGACGATACGTTGACGATTTTCGGCGGAAACGTCAACGCGAAAAATGACGCGAAAATCGACGGGTTTGCCGACCACCGTATCGCTATGAGCGGTATCGTTGCCGGGCTTGCCGTCGGCGGAGTGGAAGTAATCGGCGTGGAGTGCACGAGCAAGTCCTACCCGACCTTCCTTGAAGATATGACAATAATCGGCGCGAAAGCGCAAGTTTTATACGGAGAATAATATGGCATTCGACATCATTGACGCTCAAATTCTCGGGGAGTCGCACTCCGAAAGAATGACGCTCAACTTTTTCGGTTTGGAAGAGGGGGGTGAGTTTAAAGGAGACAGCGTGCTCGATATGCTTGAAAGGCGCAAGAGCAACCGCTCGCCTTGGTCCACGCCGAGAATGGAAGAGGACGAAGCCGTTTTCAGGAGCGGTCTCAAAGAGACCGAGCGCGGCGAAATCAGGCCGGAAGCGGGCAAGACGTACACCTTGAACGGGGACGTCGTTTCGGCATACGTCAAAAACGAAAACGTGAAAAAGGGCGATTATGCGGATATATCGTCAATACCTCGCCCCTCGCACGCGGACTTCGTGCAATACGTCAAGGACGGCAAGATAGCGAGTGGCGGCGGACGTTTTTCCGGCAGATTGACGACTATGCTCTGCATAGCGGGCGGAATTGCCGAAGACCTTTTGAGGAAGCAGGGCATCGAGGTCGTGGCGTACGTCTCGAGCATTAAAGACAAAAATCTCGGCTCGTATAGGGACGGCGCGGACTTGAACGGTTTTGACAAAAAGACTGTCGAAAGACTCAAAAACGACAACTTCCCAACCCTCGACGAGAGTGGCAAGGAGAGCGCAATCGACCTCATCAAGCAGGCGGCAAAAGAGGGCGACAGCGTGGGCGGTACGATTGAATGCGTAGTGCTCGGCGTGAAAGCGGGAAGCCTCGGCGACAACCTTGCGTCGGGACTGGAAGGCAAGATAGCCTACTCCGTGTTCGGAGTACCCGCCGTCAAGGGAGTGGAATTCGGCTTCGGTTTCGACCTTGCAAAAAGCACGGGTAGCGAGGCAAACGACGGCTTTGAAATAAAAGACGGAAAAGTCGTGACATCGACCAACGGAAGCGGCGGCATAAACGGGGGCGTTGCAAACGGTATGCCGATAACTTTGCGCGTGGCAATTCGTCCGACGCCGTCCATATCAAAGGAGCAATCGAGCGTCAATTTGGCGACGAAAGAGAACTGCAAACTCGACATCAAAGGCAGACACGACGCCTGTATCGTTCCGCGTGCAGTACCCTGCGTAGAGAGTGCCGTCGCGCTTGCGATACTCGATGAACTGTTGCTTGCAAAAATCGCAAAAGAGAAACTTTAAACACACGTTTTGATTTGATAAACGGCGTGTTTTGACAATATAAGTTTGAGAGGCAGATATGCAACTTGATGAGATAAGAAAGAAAATCGACGACGTTGACGCACGCATTTGCGCGCTTCTTAACGAGCGTTTCGACCTTGTGAAAGAGGTTGCAAAAGCAAAGAAGGAGAGTGGGTCGGCAGTCGAAAACAAGGCTAGAGAAGACGAGGTCTTAAAGCGCGTGAGAGAACTCGTGCCCGACGACCTCAAAGACTATGCGGAAGAGGTGTTCCGCATCCTTATAAAAGACAGCAAGGACTTGCAAAGAAAGTTATGAGATACGCCGTAATCGGAAAAAGTCTACCGCACACGATTTCGCCGAGGTTGCACGATATGCTCGGCAATTTGTCGTACGGCAAACTTGAATTCGAGGATGAAAAGGCGCTTGAACGTTTCGTGCGCTCGCGTGAATGCAATGGCTATAACGTGACGATACCCTACAAGCAGGCGGTTATGCACCTGCTCGACGGAATAGACGACGAAGCGAGAGCAATCGGCACGGTCAATACCGTCGTGGACGTGGACGGAAAACTGTTTGGCTACAACACGGACATCGGCGGGGTGGAACTCGCGTTCAAGGTTGCGGGAATAGACGTAAAAGGCAGGCGCGCGCTCATATTGGGAAGCGGTGGGACGGCAAAGACCTTCAGGTATTTCCTTGAAAAGCACGGCGCGGAGTCTATCGACGTCGTGTCGAGGACGGGAGAACTCAACTACGGCAACGTCTACGAGATGACGGACACGCAGATAATCGTCAACACTACGCCCGTTGGGACGCTGTCCATCGAGAAGCCCCTCGACCTTGCGAAATTCAAAAAACTGGAAGGAGTGTTCGACGCAATCTACAACCCGCTCGAAACCGCGCTCGTGAGGCAGGCGAGAAGTCTCGGCGTCAATGCCTCGAACGGGCTCGTCATGCTAGTCGAGCAGGGGAGACTTGCAAACAATCTGTTCGCGCTCGCAAAGGACGGCACGATCACCGTGCGGGACGAGAGCAAGACGCTTGAAATCGTCGCTCAGCTTGAAAGCGAGAGAAAGAACGTCGTTTTGGTCGGTATGGCAGGTTCGGGCAAGACGACTGTCGGCAGGCTGTTGAGCGAAAAACTCGGCAAAAAATTCGTCGATTTGGACGAGGAGATAGAAAAGCGAGAGGGGAGGAGCATCCCGGAAATTTTCGAAAAGGACGGCGAGACGTATTTCCGTAAGGTTGAAAGCGAAGTGGTGGCTGAGGTCTGCATACAGGGCGGACAGATTATCGCAACGGGCGGCGGCGCGGTGCTTGACGAAAGCAACGTCGAGTATATGAAGTCAAACGGCGTGGTCGTGTGGCTAAAGCGCGACGCGGAAAACCTTGCAAGGGACGGACGCCCACTTTCAAAAGACCTTGAAACCGTGCGCGCCCTCTACGCAAGGCGCGAACCGATTTATGCGCGCATTGCGGACTTTAAGGCGGAAAACAACGACGCGGTCATTGACTGCGTCGGCAAGATATTTCAATTTGCAAAAACGATTTAAGGCGGTTAGAATATGGAAAAGAAGATATTGGTGATAAACGGTGTGAACCTGGGAATGCTCGGCATACGCGAGCCGGAACTGTACGGAAATCAGACGTATAGCGACCTTGAAAAGTTCATCAAATTTTGGGGGAAGCAATACGGGCTCAAGGTGACGGTCTTCCAGTCTGACAAGGAAGGCGAGATCTGCCAACTTATTCACGGCGCGTATTGGAAGGGCTATGACGGCATAGTCATAAACGCCGGCGCGTACACCCACACCAGCATCGCGATTTTGGACGCGTTGAAAGCCGTGGGCAAGCCGACGGTCGAGGTGCATCTCACCGACATAAACGAGCGCGAGGAGTTTAGAAAACACTCCTACATCTCGCTTTACGCAGAAAAAGTTATTTGCGGCAAGGGGTTTGAGGGGTATCGCGAAGCGCTCGCCTATTTCACAACCGCCCAGCTTGGCGAATAACTTTGTCAGATTTACGTGCGCTCGCCGTCACGTACGACAAGTACGCTCGTGGCTCTCGTGCGCATCTTCCTCGTTCTTCATCCAACCTGAACGGTTGTGTGATTCTGTACGTTGGGAATTCAAAAATTGCCCAGCTTGGCGAATAACTTTGTCAGATTTACGTGCGCTCGCCGTCACGTACGACAAGTACGCTCGTGGCTCTCGTGCGCATCTTCCTCGTTCTTCATCCAACCTGAGCGGTTGTGTGATTCTGTACGTTAGGAATTCAAAAATTGCCCAGCTTGGCGAATAACTTTGTCAGATTTGCATGTGCTTGCCGGTTGCGTACGGTAAGTACGCTCCTCCGTCACAAAAAGTCGTTTCCTTGCGTCTAATCAAAACCGAGGCGTTGAAGATTATGTTTCTTCATCATGAGTGATTGTAAGATTTACTCGGCGAAAACTATTGAAAATAGTTGTCGTGGCAAAGAAAAATCACAACAAATTGTAGTTCGACAAAAAAATACAATTTTCTCTTGAAAAAGAAGTTTTTGTGCTGTAATATTTTCTTTTGGGAGAGATTATCGTTTTATAGTTGCAAAAAGGTCGAACTGCATAGACAAGCAAACCCGTGGCGCAAGCCACACACCAAGCAAAGGATTGTCGCGAAATACTTGCAGGCAAACAACTTTGCAAAACGGTTTAGCAAACAATCATTTGCGCGGTAGAATGACATAATTTTGGTTGAACATCGCAGTTTGGCCAGAATTGGTCGAACTGCATAGACAAGCAAAATTATGGAATACGAACAAGAATCATTTCTCAATAACCCGCTTGACAGCAAGGTGCAAAAACTTGTCATTCTTTTCGTATTCGACAAAATGGCAATTCCGCTCTCTGAGGCGACGCTCCTTGACATCTGCTCGTCGGACAATGCGTGGCTCACGTATATGGAGTGCAAGCAGTATCTTGCCGAGCTCATCGAGACGAATCTCATCTACCGCGTGCCAAAGGGCGATATGCTCAACATCACGCAGGACGGCATAAGTTGTCTTGCTCTGTTCGTCACGAGGATTCCAGCGTCCATAAGAGAAGACATCGTGCAGTACGCAAGGGAAAACCGTATGCGCTTCAAAAAACGTCAGGCGTATTTTTGCGACTACTCCAAAAACGCGGACGGCACCTACACCGTCATCATGCGTATCAACAACGACATCGCGACTATTATGGAACTCAAATTGGTGGTTGCAAACCGCCAGCTTGCCAAGTATCTTTATAAGTCTTGGGTGGACAAAGCCTCGACGGCGTATTCGCTCATCCACGACACGTTGTTGGAATAAGGAAAATCGGCAGTAAAAAAACCGCGTTAGATACGCGGTTTTTTTGTTATACACGATAATTTGCGCGCGTGCGAAGCGCACGAAACCGAATTTTCAATTTTTGGAAGGAAAAATGTTGAGAATTTGCTATTGACATATTGTTTTTTATAGCGTAAAATAATTGTGTATAAAATTCTGCGTGTATATACACACGCGCAAAAAGAAGTACCGTATTGATGGAGTTGCCACCTCGGCGACGATAGAAATACCGTACGGAAGGTGGATTATGAGAACAAACAATTATAGCTCGAGAAGAAACTTCACAAAGAGCGTCGCGCTTGTCGTGTTGCTCTCGGTGTGTTTTGTCTTTGCATTTGCCATGACCTATTCGCTTGCGCAAATCGGACTTGGCGGTGAAACGGCGTATGCTGCCAAAACGGGGCACATGGGCGGAACCGATTTGCTCCCCAGCACTTTTACGGCAAAGGATATGGCGTCCGCAGGCTTCCCCGGCAATGATTCAGGGACGACAAGTTGGTCTTATACGGAAGATTTCAGTTCTGTAGCGTTTTCCATAACTGCTCAAGGTGGAAACGTCAGTATGAACAACTCAAAAGAGGATGACGATGCAGATTATACTTATTCTGCCGGGACAGGAACTTTTGGTTGGGCAACGCAGACAGGAAGGTATGTGGCGTGTTCGCAATTCGCATACGTGAACTATCAAGTGCCGCAATTCTTGTCGGACCTTATCGCAAGTTCGCACGTCACCGTCACCGTGTATTGCACGGCATCTGTCAGTGAATCTGATAGCAATTTCTCAAATTTTTACGGCATAAAGCAAAGCGCGAGTATTGAGTCCGCTTCTTCCGCTTCAAACGTGCCAAGCAGCGATGTTTATAAGAACAGTAGCGGAAACAAAATTACATTAACGGCAGGTAACAACTATATAGTTTTTGCTACGTGTAGTAGTAAGGGACAAACAGAACTTTTTATTGGCGCACGAAAGAGCACGGTGAGCGTTTCAAACATCAAATTTTATTTCAACGTCACGATGGCGTCTTCTTTGCCGGCAGACAATGCAAATACCGTAATAAAGGACGGTGCGTCCCCTGTCGTTGCAAGCAGATGGCAAACGGGCATCACCGATCAGTATCAACCGTACAACACGTCGACTGCGAGTCCGTACGTACAATCACCGACAACCACCTGGCCGGTATGGTACGACTCCATCAAATCAAAACTCACTTCGGCAATCGACAGCGTCAGCTATGGCGCAGGAAAGATGCTGTCATACACCAATACTCCGCTTGGACAAGCGAACGGTCATAATTATTACAAAAAGTCGGTGGTCGAGTTTGTCGACTCGTATGACTATTCGCAGAGCGGAGGACTCGGCGCGCTCAATGCGGACAACGTCGAAGTGTCCAAAAAGGTCATGGGCCTCGGCGACAAGCTTATAAACACATACAACGGCTCTGCCTCAAATCCGAATGCAGCGATAACCTGGAAAGACGGAGATACAAACAAGAGATATGCGTCGGGTATAAAGAAAGTCGAGGTCGGCACAATCACCGATACGACGGGCGCAACGTTCAACGTTTATGATATTAGTATTGGTCAATATTCCGATTATCAACAGATTATCGTCAGCGGCGAAGCCGTCGGCTATGCGCGCGTTTATCGCGTCAGTCGCGTCAGAGTCCGTGTCGAATGCTATATTTATGCCAACGCAAACGTAAAGACCACGGTCTACGATTACGGCTCCAAGTCCACGGCAACCACAATCAGGTTCGGCGGTATCGACACGACGCCTCCGGAACAATTCGGTCTTGACAGCGACTACGTCTCGACGACGGTCGACGGTCTCGGCGCCGTAAATTGGTGGAGACAATCAATATTCAGCGTTTCCACCGCTTATCAGACGGATAACGGCGCGCCTTCTCTTTGGTTCTACAGAGTCGACAAGGCGACAATCAATCCGTCAACAGGTGAAATCACTTTCCCCGCCGCACGCACTTATGCAGATTACAATGCTTTGAAAGATTCGAACCTACAACCGTTCGGCTCCAAGTCGTTGATGATGTTCGAGTACAATTTCAACACCGGCAAGGCGTCCGGCGTCGCGGATACGGTGGGGAACAGTTTGGTCAACGCCACGGGCGTAGGCTATTATCGTTTCACTTTCTTTGCCCTTGATTTCGCGGGCAATTTCAACGCGACTCCCACGACCTATTACGTAAAAACCGATTATGAGTCACCGACGTTTGACGTCGGGTTCCAGTCGTACGAATTTATCGGCGACGGCGATTGGCAAACAGACTATTACGACGGTTCTTACAAGGTTGAAAAATACAACGCAAATCCGCGTTGGCTCAAATACGGCGGCAGTTTTTATCCAATCGACAAGACCACTCTCTGCAACAACAACAAGGCTTTGCTCGGTTCTGTTTCAAACTACGTCCCGATGATAACGAATCTCGGTTTGCCTGAGAATATGAGGACTTTCTACGTCAAGATCGGCGAAGGAGAGGACGATTACGTCTTGCTGACCGTAGACAAGATATACAGACCTTTGACGCACAGACAGGTCGGAGATGCCGAGTGGAAAGCGGACTATTATGAAGGCAAGACCTTCAAGGTCAACAAATACAACGCCAACCCGCGCTGGATCAAGCACGAAGGCGTCTACGTCAAGGTCGACGCAAGCAATTTGTGCGACAACAGTCACAACCTTCTCGGAGCGGTTCCAGATTACTTCAAGTTGATGGAAGATACGAGTCTGCCCGCCGCGAATAGAACTTTCTACGTCAAGATAGACGAGGATTACGTCTTGCTTGAAACGAGCAACCTTTGCAAGACGATAGGCGTTGAGAAGAACAACACTTGGTTCAACGAAAGCGTCGATATGTCGGTGACTCTGCAAAACGGCAAGAGTTTGTCCGGCAACACTTTCACATTCTACGACGCCGACGGCGTGATGTACGGCATAGTCTTCAACAGAGACTATATCACTCATACGATAGTCGACGAAACGATAACGCCAACGGAAGCGGAAACCTCTTGGGTTTTGTTTGAAAACTTCAAAACCGGTCTCGACAAAATCAACGTCAAAATCGCCTACAACTCGGACGGCTCCAAGTTGACGTTGACCTTCCCGGACATGGCGGACGCCAACGGACAATATCCAAACATCGACTGGTCAACCAGTTTCAAGATGTACGCGGGCGTTAACTATGAAGCCGACGGCAGCGTTTTCGCAACCGACGGCTGGAAGGGCGGCATCAGATTCTTATTGGACAAAAACGACCCCGAAACCCCGACTCTTCACAAGGCGGAAGATTCCGACAACTATTTGAAGGACGGCGTCAACGGATATAGCATGAGCATCCCCGAAGTGGGCAGAAAGTGGTTTACGGATACGGGGTTGTTGCTCAACGTAAAGCTTTCTTTCAACGAGGCTCTTCTCGATACTTATTCGAGCGGAATAAAGGTTTATATCGGCGTGAAGAAGATATCGAACGCGGCAGATTTTACCGCGCTCAATAACTTCGTGAAAAACGGACACTATAAGAGCATTGAGGAAGCCGACTATGCAACCGTTTTGAAACGCGACTATTTTGACGATTACAGCTATTTCGACGGCTCGAAGTTGGAGAGCGGCGACGACAATGAAAAGTCAATTCGTTTGCTCAGCACCTTGGGCCCCGGCATGCGCGTCATCTACGTGTGGTCAATCGACCAAGCGGGCAACTATTCGCCTACGGTTCAACAATACTACGTTCTCGCCGACGATTACACCTATACGATTGAGTCCGCCGTCGTGGCGAATACAAATCTCACTTCCAGCGCGGTCACAATCACTCAAACCAACGAAGAAGGTGACGTTGTCAACACGTTCAAACGCGGCGACGTCGTCACGCTTGCACTCTCCATGCAGTCGGACAACGCTCCGTACAAATTCTATAGAGTGGACGGAGGCGACAACGTCCGCGAGACTTTGCTCGTCAACTATTCGCCCGCATATGCGTGGGAGACGAACGTCGGATTTGAAAACTTCGTGCTTCTTGACAACGCACGTCAACGAATCAATTTGACAGTCGACGCAAACTCCGTCGGCTTGCTCGATACCGTAAATTCCGGCCTTTCGACCAAAAAACTAATCTACAGAATCTCTCGCCGTCAGGTCATAACGTATACGGCGTCTTACAGCGCGAGATACAACGGCGGACCGGTTGCGGTGACGATGAATACCTTGGACAAGGCGACGGAACTCAATACCTTCGTATTCAAATATCTCAACGAGGACGGCACTTTGGTCGCCGGCGACGGCAGGGCTCCGACGAACCCGGGCGTCTACAAAGTGGCAATCTACGTTCCGTACGACGACGCAAACTTCGTGCTCGACAACAATAGCAACGCCTATCTGCCGGGAACGATGGGATACTATAAAGACAATAGCGGTATCTATCAATGCGTCGAAGGCGTGTTCTCTGAAATTGCACCCGGAGACCTCGAAGGGTTTGAAGGGCAGAGATATTCTCAAGCGGAATTCTTCAAGTTCAACAGCGGCGCATACGTGTTAAAGAACGGCGTCTTCACTTTGGCGACGAATTCCGACGCGGGACAAAGATATGCATTCGTGCAAGAAGGTCCTGCGTATTGCGCGGACAATAGCGGCATTTATCAATACGCCGAAGGCGTGTTTACGATAATTCCCGAAGGAGAACGTGCAGGCTTCGAGGGACAAAAATATTCGCTCATCGGCGCAACGGTGAAATTCTACGAGACCGCAAGCGGCGAGTTCAAACTTGACGCAAACGGCAATTATATCAAACTCGGCGCGGAAAACTACAACGGCAAAAAGTATTCTGCGTTGAGAGAGGAAAGCGAACATCAACTCGTGGCGTACAACACGTTTACGATCCTCAAAGGTCTCGTCACTATCAGCGCGAAGATTTCTTCAAGCATCTACGGCGACGCTCCTGTGCTCGACTATACGGTATCCGGACTCGGTGACGCCGTCGCCGGACACACTGCCATTCAAAACGCGGGCTTCGAGCTCAAACTCCAAACCAGTGAAACCGGCACTTTGAACGTCGGCGAATATCAAATCGTCGTCAAGACAAACGCGACGGGCGCAAGTCTCGAAAACTATGAAATCACCTACATTAGCGCGATTCATACGATTCACAAAAAGACCGTAAAGATTTCGATTGTGGGCGCGGTCAAGTATTTCGGCGACGACGACCCCGACGCAAAGTTCAGCGTTGATTTGAGCGAATTTATCTCGGCGGAAGAGTTGTTGAACTTCTTCCAGCCCGGTTTCGGCAGCCCCGCAAGCGTTGTAGGAAATGTCTACACCTTTATTGCAAGCGACGCGATATACAGAAGCAATACGCTTGAAACGGTGGGGATCTATGAGTACAGCGTCGATTCGACAAGATTCGACGTCGGTCAAAACTATCAACTCACAGTCACCAACGAGGGCGAGGCGACGCTCGTCATCAACAAGAGAGAGGTCACGTTGTACGTCTCCGGTCAATCGCTCGTAAAGAAGGACAGCGAAGGCTTCAACCCAGCAGTCGATTACGAGTTGATCGTTCCGACCTACACGCTCGCGCAAAACGACGCGAAGATTGCGAACCTAATTTCCGGACAACTCGAACTCGGCTCCGAATACGTAGACCTCGAACTTGCCGACAATACCGAAGATTATAAATATCGTTATCAATACACGATAACGATAGGCAATATCGCAAATGCAAATATCAACTTCACCTTGAGCGACGACAAGGCGTTTATCGTTTACGTCGTCGAGGGTGCGGTTGTCATAAGACTCAAAGACGGCGCGTCCATTTCCGCCGTCTACGGCGAACAATGGAATTCAGCCACCTCGATTCCGTATTCGGACGAGTACTTTACCGGACTTCCTGCGCTCGACGAAGGACAGGAATACGTCGTCGAATGGTCGACGGTTATCGCTGGACACAGCGACGGCGACTATCTCAACGTCGGCAGTTATCTCGTCAGAACGGTGGTCACTTCCGTCACGGTCAAAGAGGGTGAAAACACTGTCGACACCTTGAGTAAGGTGTACGTCGATTCCTTCAATTTGACAGTGACGCCTGCCGTCATCGTCGTGAGACCGACGAGGGCCGTCAAGAGTAAGGCGTACGGCGCGGCGGACAGCGTGTACGGGATCGGCTATAGCATCGTGTCCATAGACGGCAAGACCGTCGGCACGGAGCCCGGTCAAATCACCACGTTCGCAAACATGAATATCGCAAATGACATCTTGACGACGATAAGCGGCTCGTATGCGAGAGGTCTCTATCTCGAAAACGGAACCCTCGTTTCGCTCGGCACTCGCGGAGACTTTGCGGCGGACGCCAACGGCGTACTTTACAGCGACGAAAACAAATATTACGGCTATGCCGTAAGCAAGGCGTTCGCTTCGAGCAATTTGAACTTTACGGTCAACTCCGACCTCGACGAAACCGACGCGGCGGTGAGATTTGAAATCACAAAGAAGACAATCAAGGTCGACCCGTCCATGTTCGTCGGTATTAGCAGAAAGGTCGACGGCACCAACGTCGCAAGATATGCAAACGACGCCCAAATCGCGGATATTATGAATCAACTCGTATTCTCCGCGGACGACGTCAAAGTTTGGTTTACAACCGCATACTATACCTCCGTTGACAACGGTATTGCGGACGCGGAAGCCGGCGTCAAGACAATCACCTTTACAGGCTTGTTCTTGAAGGGCGACAAGAAGTGGAACTACGAGCTTATAGTCGTCAACGGCAAAGATCAACCTGCGGAAAATGTCACGATTTCGTATCTCGTCAACGACGATCCGCTCAACCAAACCGTTATAAGAATCGTCACCGGTTCGGTCACGATCAACCAAGTCGACGTCTCGATTGAAAAACAATACGACGGCACGTCCACAATCAGCATTAACGACGTGCGTATCGCGAGAAACGAGAACAACTCTATGCTCGTCGAGTGCTTGGAGAGTGGCAACGCAACCTTGCAAGCGGGCAGTTTCGGCGGCGCGACGGCGGTTTCCAAGTATACGATAAACATCGATATCGCATTTAAATTCGACAGTCCGAACGACATAGATATCAGCGAGCAAGCGGACTCCAACGCAGTCTTTGAAAAGAAAGAGGACATGATTGTCTTGCACCTCAAGAATATCATCAACGCACAAATCGTGCCGAAGGTCATCGACTCCTCGAGCTTCGAATCTATCGAAGCGGTTGCGCGCGACTACAACGCAACCGACGACGTCGAAGTCGCGTTCACCTTAAAGGACGGCGTGATTTTGGAGGGTGAAGATCCAGAAATCACGATAAGCGCGACGATTTCCGACGGCTCCAACGGCAAAGGTTGGCACAGAATCAGCTTCAGTGCCTTTGATATCGTCGGCAACGACAAGGACAACTACACCGTCGATATTGATGAAATCAACACCGCGTATCCGCAGACAGAGGTCAAGATCAACCCGGCGCAACTCATTCCGAACGTCAAGTTTGAAGAAAGAGATTACGACGGCACGACTTCGCTTGTCGTAGCCTCTACGAGAGACAAGACGGCGCACGCCTTTACGACGCTCAATTATGCGAGCGATTTGTCTGCTGAGCTTGCAAAAATCACGATGGGCGGCGGAGTTGAGTACAAATTGTCCAAGTACGGACTTGCCAATGCAAACGTCTTGGTCGATGCGGACGGCAATGCGATTGCACACGACGTGCTCGTCACCAATCTCTCCGTGTCCGTATCGGGAGAACTCCCGTTGCCGTCGCTCGATAACTACGTCATTTACGGTTATAACTACGACGCGAACGAGCCGAACGAGAGTTTGAGATACAAGAAAGTCACCGAAACTCCGAGTAACAACGTCAGTGCTTACGAGTTGTTGAGCGAAGTTTTGATAAGCAAGAAAGTCATCAACATCAAGACCAACGATATAACCGTCCACGACAAGGTCTACGACGGCACGCGCAACGCTACCGCAACAATCAAAGTCGTCGGACACGAGGATATCATTGACGCGGATGAGCAATACATCAGCATCACCGCGACAGGACTCTTTGACCAAAAGTACGCAAGCGAATCGCCGATCAACGTCAGCTTGAACGACGTCACTTTGACGGTCGCCGACAGCGCGAAGAACTATCTCATGGACAACTATCTGTTGAGCGGTGCTTCCGACGTAAACATCCAAAAACGTATCTACGCTCGTCCGGTCACCTTCTCGGTTGACCTCGGCTCGAGAACGTATAACGGCGAAGAAGCGGTTTCAAGCAACGTAATCTCCTACACGATAGGCACGAAGGTCTACGACGGAGAAGGCAAATTGATTGAAGTGAAGTGGGGCGAGCTCGAAAAGGAGAAGAATACCTATGGTATTCAAACCACGGGCGGCGCGTATTTCATCGACAAGAACGTCGAATTCGTCGCAGATGCAAACGGCAAGTTCAAAGCCGAATTCGTCAAGTCGGAGAGCGGTCTTTACAAAAACACGGGCGATGAAGAAAACCCCGTGTACGTAAAACTCACGGTTGCGGAAACCTCTACGTATCCTGCAAACCAAAGATATGCACTCTATTACAGAGCGCTCACCGAGACCGAGCTTACGACTTATAACAAGCAGAGATACGGCATCGGCGCAAAAGCAGGTACGGTTTACAACCCCGTCATCAAGAACACCAAGTCCGCATATACGAACTACGTTCTCACCTATACGGTTGACAAATCGGGCTACGACGGCGTCACACCGTTCCGTGCGGTAGCACTTGACGACGGCACAATCTACTACGCCGCAGACCCAAGACTCAGCGATCCTGCCGTTGAGGCAAGAATCACGACGTACTTCTTCGACCTCAAAGAGGCCGCCAAGTATATCTATGCAGACAACGCCGCGCTCCTTGAAACCGAGAAGAATAATATCGTCGGCTTCTACAAAGTGGGTGACAGAGACGCATATCTCGTACTTGACTCCGCAGGCTCATGCGACGGCACTCTTGACGCGGCGGTCACGTATTCCAACGACGCGGAAGGTATGATACGTCAACTTGCGGCGGTCATCAACCACGTCGAAGCAAAGGACGGTTCAACCGCATTCTCAAAGCAATTCGACGGTTCGACCAAGTTCTACGGCGAGGTCGGCACGGACTTCACCTTCAACGATTCGAGCATCGGTATCGCAGACGACGACTTAAGAGTCGAGGGCATCTTCGCTGAATTCGAAAGCGCGGAAGTCGGCTCGACCTACGTTTCTGTCAGAGCGGAAAGACTCGGCGGTTTGGACGCAAACAACTATACGTACGGCGTATCGAGAAGCGAGCGTATATCCGCCACGATTGAAAAGCGTACGATTACGGCAACGCTCAACGACGATACGATGGTTTACGGCACGAATCTCTCGTCCGTCAAGGGCAACGTAACCTACAAACTCGGCGGTTATGACCTTGAAATTACGGACAAGGGCGTTATGATCAAATACACTCAATTCCTAAAACTCGTCGGACTCGTCGCAAACGTGGGCGACAACGTCTCCAAAGACGATTTGAACTACTTGAAGTATTTGATTGGCGGCAAGCTTTCAAACGGAACCGAATACGCTTCTAGATTGCACTTGAAAGCACAAGACGGTACGTTTGGAGATTCCGTCGAATACGAAGAAGCAAACTTTGCAAACTACTACGTCCGTATAGGTATTCTCGGCAGGACGTTCATCGCGCCGAAAGCGGTTGCGGAATTTGCGACTTCAAGACCTACGGCCGGTACTGTCGCAGGCAACCCGAGCTTCGAATACACGAGATATTATTTGACGGGCGGTGAATCAACCAACTACGACTTTGACTTCATCTACACGGGAACGAACTATGAGGGAAGCCCGAGCAGTAAGCTCGAAGTCATAAAGAAAGATATGTACGTCGTCGCGGCGGTCAAAGACTACGAGAAGGAGTACGGCGCGGACACTCCGCACGTCAACCTCAACTACTACGACGCAAACGGCAACGAAGGCAGAGCCTCCGGTGAAACCGTGGACAGCATCTTCGGTGAAAACGTCCCGAAATATTGGTTCAGCTTGTATACGGACGCGCAGAGCTTTGACGGCAGTCCTATCCTGTTGACCGCAAAGGTCAATTCCGACCCGTCGTTCGCGGGCGACTACGTGCTCGTCATTCAAGGCGTACAGGGCTTTGTTCCCACCAACTACAACGTCCATTACGGAACCGTCGAGCGCGTCGAGGTCGCGGGCGGATATGAGTTCAAATACTCGTTCGACGGCACGACGTTTACGGCAACCGCACCGACGCTCACGATAAAGATGCCGACGCTCAGCGGCGTTGGTATGGCGTCCAAGGACGGTGAAGAGTACACGGTCACCTACAACGCAAAGGACCAAACGGAAGCCGTATTTGCAGGCGGCAAGGCGGGCGACAGATACGAGTTCTACAACACCTCCGGCAACAAGGTCAACGTCAGAGACGCAGGCACTTACGAGGGTACTTTCATACTAGTCCGCAAGATTGACGCAAGCTACGTCGACGAACAGGGCAATGCAATAGAAGATAACAACGGCTATGAATTCAGATGGAGCACGAAGACTGACGGCGGACAAGAATCCGTAAAACTCGTCATCAACAAGGCAAGCTCCGGCTTGTCCGCTCCGGACGACAGCGTCAGATACGACGGAAAGGCGCACGAATACAATATCGCGAAGATTACGATCAGCGACGAATTGCGTTCGGATCCGGACTATTTCTCCGCAACGTACAAGAAGAAGGTCGAAGGCAACTACGAGCCTGTCACCGAGATGAAGGACGCAGGCGTCTACGAAGTCACCCTCAACTATGACCCGCACGACGACAACTACGAGTCGGGCAAAAAGATAGTGTACTTCTCAATCATCAAGGCGTCCGTCGTCGTTGCTATCACCTACACGGAGAGACAACTCTACGAGGACGGCAAGGGCTATGAAGTCAACTACTCGATTACGAGCGTGGCTCCGTCCAAAGACGCAGAGCAACGTCCGCTCAATCTGCTGAGCGAAGACGATTTGATGGTGCAATTCCTTGTCAACGGCAAATCTATGTTCACCTACAACGACGGCAAGATTTCGTCGGTTGATTCGAAGGTCGTCAAGATGGTAAACGGCAAGTTCGTATTTGGCAATTCGGGCAGATACCCATTCCAAATCGTATTGAAAGACGCGAGCCTCAAAGACAACTTCGACATCACCCAAACCGAGATAATCTCCGGCAAAGAGACGTCGACAACCGCTACGGGAACTCTCCAACTCGTCGTCACAAGCATAGGCGTCAAGACCTCGAAGATTGAGGCGACGCTCGACGTCAAGCAGACGGAAGGCGAGGCGAAGAAGACCTTGCTCGCAGACGGTTTCGAAGCGAGATATGTGACAAAGAACAATCAAAGCTCCGCAGAGGACGACGCATACTATGCGGCAATCGACTCCGCGTTTATGCCAGCAATCGAAGCGGAACTCAACACGTCCGTCACAATCTCCGCGATCATCAGAATGAACCTGACGCTCGGCGGACAGAGAATAAACTTGGACGAGGGTATGACGACCACGGTAAGCGTCGAACTCTCACCTGAAATTCTCGACTCGCTGGACAGCACCATCATTTACAGGACGGCGTTTAACAGCAACGGCACGACGAGACTCGAGAAACTCGAAAATTATACGATAACCGAAGACGGTATGCTCGTCTATGACACAGATTCTCTCGGCTCAATCGTATTCGTCAAAGCGGGCAGAGAGACGCCTATGCTCGCCGTTTGGACGGGCGCGGGAATCGCGGGCGGAATCGTGTTGGTCGTGGCGGTCACGGGACTCTATATCGGTCTCAAGAAACGCAGACTCAAAAAGGAGATTCTTGACTGACAAAAAACCTTCGGGCGGCAGCGTAAGGCTACCGCCCGTTTTTTTATATTGATTTAATACTAATATATATTAGTAAATTATTATACTTTATTATAACCGCTTTGAAAAACCCAAAATAAACCTTGCTATATTTTGTATTTTGTAGTATAATTAAATAACGAATTTATGCGAGGTTATTATGGGGAAAATTGCCGTAGGCTGTGACCATGGTGGCATAGTTTTGAAGGATAGCGTGACAAAGACTCTCAAGCGTTTGGGTGCGGAGGTCGTGGACCTCGGTTGCTATTCGACGGACAGCGTCGATTATCCGGAATACGGGCTCAAAGTCGCGAAGGCAGTCGCTTCCGGCGAGTGCGAAGCGGGCGTCATTATGTGCGGGACCGGCATCGGCATCAGCATAGCCGCAAACAAGGTCAAGGGTATAAGAGCCGCAGTCGTCACAAACACGTATATGGCAAAACTCACGAAAAACCATAACAACGCAAATATTATCGCGCTCGGCGGAAGAGTTATCTCTCCCGAAGAGGCGGAAGCGATTGTCGAGGCTTGGTACACCGCGGAATACGAGGGCGGAAGACACCAACGCAGACTCGATATGATAAGCCGTATCGAAGACGAAAACTTCAAATGAGGTATCTATGGTTGAAGAAGTCTTGATTGAAATAAGAAAAGCCGAAGAAAAGGCGGACGCAATGTTGAAGGCAGCCAACGCACAGGGCAAACAAATCGTCCTGCAAGCGGAAGCGGACGCCGAAAAGCAGAAGAAACTCACGGTTTCCGGCTGCAAAGAGGACCAACGCAACGCCGTTCAAAGAGCGGAAAAGCAGGCGGCGGACAAGCGTGAGGCTATCCTCAAAAAGGGACGCGAAGACGCGGAACGCCTTGTCGATGACAAGCACGCGGAAATCGAAGCCCAGTCCGACAAGATAGTCGAAATGTTGCTTGAAAAATACAACGCATAAGTTGTTTTTTATTTAGTATGATTGTTGAAATGAAGAAGTTGGTGCTCGTCGGGCACCGCTCCGCGAGACACAAATTGTTCCATGCACTCCAACGCACGAAGGCGGTGGAGATTGTTGCGACCAAAGAAATCGAAAACACCAAGCGTCTCGACAACAATCAGTCAACCGAAAACGCCAAGATTCAACTTGGCAGAATCAATTTCGCCTTCAAGTTTTTGAAGGACCAAAAGAAAAAAGCAGAAGCACTTGCAAAGAGGACGGAAAAGAGCGAGTATCCCTACATTTACACGCCGATAAAGACCCCGTCCGTTTCTTCTGTTGCGAGAGTCAGTTTCGACGAATTCGACACGATAGGTGCGCGCGAATTCGAGCTTATGGCAAACGTCAGCGACCTTGAAGACATCAATTCGAGACAGGTTATGCTGGAAGCCGAAAACACGAAACTCAAAGCGGAAATTGAAAATCACAAAGTCTATATCGGGTTGAAACAGCCGTATTCATTCTACAAGGACACCGCTCACACGACGGTTATAGTCGGCTCGGTACCTTCTCAAATGGCGACGGAACTCTCGACGTTTGCCACGTTGCAGGACTTTGCCACGATTGAACTCTTGAACTCGCAAAAGGTGCAGGCTTTCGTCGCGGTCACGCACAAGGACCACGCGGACGAACTCCTTCAAAAACTCCAAAGCCTCGACTACGCGAGAGCGAATACCGAGCTCGACGTGCGTCCTTTCGAGAAGATTGAGAGCCTAAGCGAGCAGATAAAGGAAAACGAAAACGAAATCAACGAACTTATGACCCGCGCACTCGTCAAAGAGATGTTCGTCGCGGACCTCAAAGTTCTCTACGACTATTATATGGTGCAACTCGCCACAAACACCGCGCTCGACGGATTCGCGACCACGGAGCGCAGTTTCGTGATGGAGGCATGGTACCCCGCTGAATTTGAGGAGAAACTCAAAGAGGTTTTGGACGGAGTGAGCGACACTCTCATCTACGAATTCAGAGAGCCGGAAAAGGACGAGGTCGTCCCGACTTATGCGAGAAACAGCAAACTCGTCACGCCGTATCAGGACATCACCAATATGTACAGCGCGCCGTCCTATCACGGAGACCTCGACCCGAACCCCGTGATGAGTTTCTTTTATTTCCTCTTCTTCGGTATGATGCTCGCAGACGCCGCGTACGGTATTATTCTCGCGCTCGGCGGACTTATCATGTACAAGATAAAGAAACCGGTTCCGGGCAAGGGAAGACTCCTTCTCGTCATCGCGATGGGCGGTATCTCCACGATTATTTGGGGCGCGATTTTCGGCGGTTGGTTTGGTCTTACAATAGACGGCACCTTCCTTGAAAAACTGCGTCTCATTCAACCGCTTGAGGGCAACGGACCGCTCATTTTGCTCGGCATATCGTTCGGGCTCGGGTTCTTGCATATCTGCACGGGTATGCTTCTCAACGCAATCAATCTCATAAGGAAGAAGAGAGTGCTCGACGCAATTGCCGAGGTTGGCACTTGGTATCTCATATTCGCGGGACTTGCGTGCTTCGTGCTCGCGCTCCTGTTCTTCAAGGACGTCACCGTCCTCAAATGGATAGGCATAGGGCTTGCGGGGGCAGGCGTGTTCCTGCTCATCGTCTTGAACGCAAGGGGAAAGAAGGGCTTCAAAATCGTCACGTCGCTGCTTGGCGGCGTCGGCAAACTATACGACGGCGTGAACATCGTGAGCGACATTTTGTCCTACGCGCGTCTCTTCGGTCTCGGCTTGTCCGGCGCGGTTGTCGGTCTTGTCGTCAACCAGATTTGCCAAGTGTTTATGAGTTTCTTCCCGACAAGCGTTGCGTGGATAGGCTATATCGTCGCCGCGCCGATATTCCTCGTAGGACACCTGTTCAATATCGCGATCTCGACGCTCGGCGCATACGTCCACGACGCGAGGTTGCAGTATATCGAGTTTTACGGAAAATTCTATGAGGGCGGAGGACACGTCTTTATCCCTTATGGTACAAATACAAAATACACATATCTTGATATGTAGGAGGTAGTTATTATGTTTAGCATGGGCACATTTATTGCCATTGTGGGCGCAGTTTTCGCTGCTGCTATGGCGGGTATCGGTTCCGCTATCGGCGTCGGCGTCGCAGGAAAGGCGGCGGCAGGCGTCACGAGTGAAGATCCTGACAAATTTTCCAAATGCTTGGTCTTGCAACTTTTGCCGGGTACGCAAGGTATTTACGGCTTGCTCGTCGCGTTCTTGGTGTTTGTCAAAATCAACCTCTTCGGCGGTGTTGCGGCACTCTCATTGAGCGGCGGTCTCGCACTTCTCGGCGCGTGCTTGCCGATGGCAATCGTCGGTTTCGTTTCCGCACTCTATCAATCAAAGGTTGCTTGCTCGGGTATCGCACTCGTCGCAAAGCGTCCCGAAGAAAGCGGTAAGGCAATCATCTTGGCGGTCATGGTCGAAACGTACGCGGTTCTCGCGCTTCTCGTTTCCTTGCTCGCAATCATGATTCCGGACGTCTCAACGATGGCACTCCAATAATCGTAAAAAACTATGAGTAAAGAAGCAATAATAGAAAAAATCGTCTCGGACGGGCGCAAAAAGGCTGACGCTATCTTGGGCGAAGCGCGCGAAAAAGCAGACGAAATCTTGGCGGAAACCGCAAGCGAATGCAAGGCGTATTACGACCAATCGGTCTATGATACGGGCAAACTTGTCGACGATATTTTGTCGCGCGGTAAAACCGTTGCGGAACTCGACGCAAAGAAACTGCAACTCGGCGCGAGAGCAAAAATTCTCGACGAGGTGTATTCAAACGCGCTCGAAAAACTCCGCGCGCTCGACAAGAAAAAGTATAAGAACTTGCTCCTTAAAATGCTCGACAACGCGGAGGACGGCGACGTCGTCATCATCTCCGAAAGAGAAAAGAGCATTCTGACTGCAAGCGACGTCAAGGAATTTTCCGAAAAGAAGAAGATTAAACTCTCTCTCGCAAAAGAGTTCGGCGACTTTGACGGCGGACTTATGCTGAGAGGAAACGGCATAGACAAGAACTTTACGTTCGATGTCGAAATCGCAATGCTCCGCGAAGAGACGGAAATGAATATTGCAAAGGAACTGTTTGCATAATGAGCGATAAATTCGTTTTCCAAAACGCCAAAATCAAGCATATGGAGTCAAAACTCATCACCTCGCAATCCGTGCAGAGGTTGATTGAATGTTCCTCAAAAGAGGACGCGTTCAAGGTTTTGCTCGAAATGGGGTTCGGCTCGAGTATTCCCGTCGAGACGAACGATTTTGACACGCTGTTTAACCACGAAGAGGAAAACGCGCTCAATTTGCTCAAAGAGTTCAACGTGGGGAGCGCACTCGACGCGTTTTTGGTTGAAGTCGATTATCTCAACTTGAAGAGCGTATTCAAGGCGCACGCCACAAACACGGACTTTTCGTCGACTCTTATAGGACTCTACGACGTGAACGAGATGAAGGCGCTCGTCGACGGCGTTGAGAGCGAAAACCTGCCCCTCGAGATGAAGGAAGCGGTTTCAAAACTTCTCGAACTCGAAAAGGCGGAAAAACTTTCGCCGAGAATTATCGACGTGACGGTGGACAGGGCGATGTTCAAACAGATACTCTCCCTTGTCAAAAAGAGCGGAAATCTCGCAAAGAGATATTATATCAAAAAGATAGACTACCTCAATATCTTATCGTTTTTGAGGGTGAAAAAACTCTCGCTTCCGCTCGAGTTTTTCGTCACGAGCTTTATTGACGGCGGTACGCTTGACAAAGACGTCTTCGTCAACTCATTCGACAGTATGGAAAAGTTCAAGGAGTTGACAAAACCGACGGAGTTTCGCGAAACAGTCGAAAAGGTCGCAGATTCAAAGGACATCGTTGCGCTTGAAGTTTCAATCGACAACGACCTCTTGAAGATGTTCAGAGACGAGTTTAACGACTTGTTCTCAATCGCCCCAATCGTGAATTATTATCTCACGAAGAGGACGGAAATCAAACTTACAAAACTCATCGTTGCAGGCATCAAAAATCACGTTGACCCGCAACTGATAAGAGAAAGGATGCGTGAAATCTATGCGTGAGGGTGGTATCGCGGTTGTAGGAGACAAGGACTCCGTGCTCGCTTTCAAGGCTATCGGCGTGGACGTTTTTCCCGTCGAGACCGAAATTCAGGCGAGAGACAAAGTCCATACGCTCGCAAGGTCGTATTCCGTCATTTTCGTGACGGAACAGGTCGCCCTTTGGATTGAAATGCTCATCAAACGCTATCAGGCAAGACCGTACCCGGTCATCGTACCCATTCCGTCCGCGGAAGGCAACAGAGGACTGGGACTTCAAGGCATCAAGGCAAACGTCGAAAAAGCCATTGGTGCGGATATTCTATTTGACAAAGAGGACAGATAATGGAAACAGGAAAAATCGTTAAAGTATCCGGCCCGCTTATTATCGCCGAAGGTATGGCGAACAGCAAGATGTACGACGTTGTGCAAGTGAGTGAGAAGAAACTCATCGGCGAAGTCATCGAACTCAGAGGCGACAGAGCGTCTATTCAGGTCTACGAGGAAACCAGCGGTTTAGGCCCCGGCGAGAACGTCTACACAACGGACGCTCCGCTTTCGGTTGAACTCGCTCCAGGACTTATCGAAGGTATTTTCGACGGTATTCAAAGACCGCTCGGCAAACTTCGCGAGGTCGCGGGAGACCATATCGAACGCGGCGTTTACGTCTCAGCAATCGACCACGAAAAGAAGTGGGACTTTGTCCCCACCGTCAAAAAGGGCGACGAGGTCGTTGCGGGAAGCGTGCTCGGCACGGTCCAAGAAAACGTCCTTATAACTCACAAGATCATGGTGCCTTACGGCGTCAGCGGCACAGTCAAAGACGTCAAAAAGGGCAAGTTCAACATTGAAGAGACAATTGCCGTCATCGCAACGGACAAGGGCGACAAGGAAGTCTGTATGCTTCAAAAGTGGCCTGTCAGAAAGGGCAGACCGTACGCGGAAAAACTTGCGCCGAAAACTCCGCTCGTCACTGGTCAACGCGTCATCGACACGCTGTTCCCGATTGCAAAGGGCGGCGTCGCGGCAGTCCCCGGTCCGTTTGGAAGCGGAAAGACTGTCGTTCAACACCAGCTTGCAAAGTGGGCGGACGCGGACATCATCGTCTACGTCGGTTGCGGCGAACGCGGAAACGAGATGACGGACGTCTTGAACGAATTCCCCGCGCTTACCGACCCGCGCAGCGGTCAACCGCTTATGAAGCGCACGGTGCTCATCGCAAACACTTCGGATATGCCCGTTGCGGCGCGTGAAGCGTCAATCTACACGGGTATCACGATTGCGGAATACTTCCGCGATATGGGCTATTCGGTTGCAATTATGGCAGACTCGACCTCACGTTGGGCGGAGGCTCTGCGTGAAATGAGCGGACGTCTCGAAGAGATGCCGGGTGAAGAAGGCTATCCCGCATATCTTTCCTCTCGTCTTGCTGAATTCTATGAAAGAGCGGGTATCGTCAAGGTGTTGGGCAACGATGGCAGAATCGGCTCAATCACCGCAATCGGCGCGGTTTCACCTCCGGGCGGCGACCTCTCCGAACCAGTCTCGCAGGCGACTCTTCGTATCGTCAAAGTCTTCTGGGGGCTCAGCGCGTCTCTCGCATACAAACGCCACTTCCCGGCAGTCGACTGGCTCACGAGCTATTCGCTCTATGCGGACAGGCTCGGTGAATGGTACGGCGACAACGTCGGAGAAGAGTGGGTGAGGCAACGTGTCGTTTGCCAACGCATCTTGCAAGAGGAAGCGCAACTTGACGAAATCGTTCGTCTCGTCGGTATGGATGCGCTCTCTCCCGCGAACAGGCTCACGATGGAGACCGCAAAGTCCATAAGAGAGGACTATCTCCACCAAAACGCTTTCCACGAGGTCGACACCTACACCTCGCTCGCAAAGCAGGAATATATGCTCCGCCTCATCCTCGAATTCAACAGGCTTGCGGGCGAAGCACTCGACAAGAACGTCGATATCGAAGACATTTTGGAACTTCCGGTCAAGGACCAAATCGGTCGTGCGAAATATATCCCCGAAAGTGAAATGAGCAAGTTTGACGATATTCTCGCCGAAATCAAGAAAGAAATGCTCGAACTCACGAACGAAGGAGGCATTTGATGTTAAAAGAATACAACACCATTAGAGAAATCGTCGGTCCGCTCGCGCTCGTCGAGGGCGTAGAAGGCGTCAAATACAACGAACTCGTCGAAATCCGTCAGGAAAACGGCGAAATTCGTGCAGGCAAGGTGCTTGAAATCAATCGTGACAAAGCCCTCGTCCAACTTTTCGAGCCGTCGCAAGGTATCAAAATGGCGACTGCAAAGGCGAGATTTTTGGGACACGGCGTTGAACTCGGCGTCAGCGAAGATATGCTCGGCAGAGTTTTCGACGGTATGGGCAGACCGCGTGACGGCGGCGCGCCTATAATCCCCGAGATGAAACTCGACATCAACGGCAGACCGATAAATCCCGTCGCGCGCGATTATCCAAACGAGTTTATTCAAACCGGCATTAGTGCAATCGACGGGCTCAACACCCTTGTTCGCGGGCAGAAACTCCCCGTGTTTTCCATGTCGGGTATGCCTCACGCTGAACTCGCGGCGCAGATTGCAAGACAGGCGAAGGTTCTCAATTCAACCGAAAAATTCGCGGTTGTGTTCGCGGCTGTCGGCATCACGTTTGAGGAAGCGGACTTCTTTATCAGCGACTTCAGAAAGACGGGCGCAATCGAGCGTGCGGTTATGTTTATCAATCTCGCAAACGACCCGGCAGTCGAGCGTATTTCCACACCGCGTATGGCGCTCACCGCCGCAGAGTATTTGGCGTTTGAAAAGGATATGCACGTGCTCGTCATAACGACGGACATCACCAACTACGCGGAAGCGCTTCGTGAAATCTCCGCCGCAAGAAAGGAAGTCCCAGGACGCCGCGGCTATCCCGGTGCACTCTATACCGACCTTGCCAGTATGTACGAACGCGCGGGCAGAATCGTCGGCAAGAAGGGCAGTATAACCCAAATTCCGATTCTTACGATGCCCGAGGACGACAAGACGCACCCGATCCCCGACCTTACCGGTTATATCACCGAAGGACAAATCATCATCTCGCGTGAACTCTACAAGCGCGGTATCGTTCCGCCAATCGACGTTTTGCCGTCGCTGTCACGTCTTAAAGACAAGGGTATCGGCAGAGGCAAGACGAGAGAGGACCACGCGGACACGATGAACCAACTTTTCAGCGCGTATGCGCAGGGTAAGGAAGCAAAGGAACTCAGTTCTATTCTCGGCGAGTCCGCACTCACCGAAACGGACAAGAAGTTCGCAACCTTTGCCGACGAGTTTGAAAAACAGTACGTCTCGCAAGGTTTCTCCAAAAACCGCTCTATCGAGGAGACTCTCGACCTCGGCTGGGACCTGCTTCATTTGCTCCCGCGCGGCGAACTCAAACGTATAAGAGACGAATATCTCGAAAAGTATTTCGACAAGAACGAAGAATAAAGCATTATGGCAAAACTCAACGTAAACCCAACGAGAATGGAGTTGAGACGGCTCAAAACCCGTCTTAAAACCGCCACTCGCGGTCACAAACTATTGAAGGATAAATCTGACGAGATGATTCGTCAATTTATGCTTTACGTTCGCGAAAACAAGCGTCTTAGAGAAGAGGTGGAAGGTGAACTTCAAGCCGCTCTCAAGTCGTTTATGCTTGCGCGCGCAGTTTCAAGTGACGCGGTCATCGAGGAAGCCGTTCTTATGCCGTCGACGCACGTCGGGCTCACCACCTCGTCCAAAAACGTTATGAGCGTGGACGTGCCCGTGTTCGACATCGTTGAAGGGGAGGTCAGCGACCTCTATCCGTATTCTTTTGCCAGCGTTTCAAGCGAACTCGACACGTCGATCTCGTCGCTCACGACGCTCCTCCCGAAACTCTTGAAACTTGCGGAGGTTGAAAAGACCTGCAATATGCTCGCCGACGAAATCGAAAAGAACCGTCGCCGCGTCAATGCGCTCGAATACGTCATGATCCCGCAACTTGAAGAGACTATAAAGTATATTACGATGAAACTCGACGAGAATGAACGTGGAAATATTACTCGTCTTATGAAAGTCAAAGAAATGATTAAGCCCGCTGATTGAGCGACTTTCGTTGTCAACAACAATAAATAAACGCCACCATGTATGCCCTTGTACTACTTGGTGGCGTTATTTTTTTGTTTCCTGGCATCTCATCTCAATCAGCAGGCTTAATAAACATTTATGAGAATCGTATCAAAGACGCGAAGTGTCCCAAATAAAATTGGATTTAAGCATTTCACCATTATCAATCAAAATATCTTCTCCGGTCATGCTCTTATTGACGACGGAAAGGAAATAGACGAAGTCGGCAATTTCTTCGGGTTCCGCCCATTTGCCGAGCAAAGACTCGTCAAGCACCGCTTGCCAAAGTTTTTGGTCGTTCATAACGGGGGCGTTTGAAGCAGTCTTTACTCCGCCGGGGGAGACGCTATTGGCGGTTGCGCCGTACTTTGCAAGGCGCAGAGCGACGTTCTTCGTGTATGCCACGACGCCGCCTTTGCTTGCCGAGTACATCGGGAACTCCGCGCCGTTTCTCGCGCTTGACGAAGCAATCGTGACGACAGATTTGATGTTCGGTTGCAACGCGTACTTTTCGACGACGTTTATCGTACCTTTGAGGTTCACGTCAATCGTGTCCTCGTCGGGGAGTTGCACGCCGGCCGACGTGATGACGACGTTGACTCCGTCGACGTCGGGCAGAGCCCCGCGCACGTCGCATACGAAGTGCGTATAATTCATGTGATTGATGCTTGCGCTTTGCACGTCAAGCCCTACGACCTCAAAGTTTTGTTGCAAAAATTTCTTGCATACCGCAAGACCGATGCCTTCACTCGCACCCGACACAAGCACTTTCATCTTTGTTTCCTCCGTTTATGAGATTGAGATATTCTTGTCCTACGCCCTCGTCCTCAAGACGCTTTACGACGCGGTAGCCGAGAGGGGAGAAGACGATTTCAAACAAGAGTTCGATTATTGCGCCCGTGACGGCACAGGTGACGCATTGGACAATGCTCCATCCGAAGAAGTTGAGACTTACGATGAGAGCAAAGAGCAGGTTGTCCGCAAATTGTGCGATAAAGGTCGAAGCATAACTGCTGACCGTAAACGCGAGCGCGCGTTTTTTGTCTTTCAAGAGTTTTTCGAACGCCGCGTGGAGCACGTTGTTGAGGATTGCCGACACGATAAACGCCGTCGAACTGCCAAGCAACACGAACCATTCGCCCCTAAACGTCAAGTCGAGGGCGGAATTGATGACGGTTTCGCTTCCTTCGACGTACGATTGTGACCATATTCCCGGGATGTACGACGCCGCAATCAGAATCAATGCGACGAGCAGGTTGACGAGCAGCGCAAAGATGGACAGCATATTCGCCGCCTTGACGCCGAAACGCCTAGTCACTATGTCCATCGTGAGAAACACCAGCCAAGAAAAGACTATGCCGCAATCAAGCGCAAGCCAGTCGACGGTGAGAGATATGCTCTTGTTGGCGAGCACGTTCATCGCCACGACGGCAACAACCGTGAGCGCAACAAGCACGCTCGGCACACTCCTGAAAAAAACTTTTACCTCTTGGAAAAAAAGTTTGATTTTGTCGGTCATATACGACCCTCCTTGTTTTTTATTTCGAAGATGGTTAAGCAAGGAACATCTTCAAATGAAGCTAAGTCAACACAAGTTGACTGTGTTATTATAACAAATAGTTTTTATATTGTCCAACGATTTAATCATAATTTACAGCCACAATAGTCTTGACGATAAATACCGAATTCTTTTGAAAGTTGAGTCGAACGAAGGTATCCATCGCGTTTTTTGAAATTTGAGGACAAGTATTCTACGTCGTATTTTTTTGCAATGCTACATCCGATTTCGTTTATGCGGACGTTGTCCTTGTGCGGGGAGACGGTGAGGGTGGTGGCGAAAAAGTCGAAGCTCGCTTCGTTTGTTGCCATATATCTTGCCGTGCCGTCCAGTCGAAGCGCAAAACAGACGCCGCACCTCTTGCCACCCTCGGGTTCGTTTTCCAGTCCCTTGACGAGGGTGAGATATTCGTTTTCACTCTGCTCGGGCACGACGAGTTTTACGCCGTCAAAGTGCGAAATCACGACTTTAAGTGCCTCTAACCTGCGGATAAACTCCTCTTTTGGCAAAATATTGGGGTTGTAATAAAAGACGGTTATTTCAAAATAGGGCGTCAAATATTCAAGCACGCTGCTTGCGCAAGGACCGCAACAGGCGTGCAACAATAGGCGGGGTTTCGTGCCCGAGGCCTTGACGATTTCGATTTGCTCCTCGATAGAGCCCTTTTCAACAATCGGCTTTTTCATAAGCAGATTATAGCACATACGGGGAAAAATCACAACAAAGAAAAGCGACATAGGGCAAATTCAGCGCAAAAAATCCGTGATTTTTTGGTACGAAAATAAATGTTGTGCTTGAAATAACTGTGTGTTATAATATATTCGTTAAAGTTTGCGCAAGCGCGCGAGGCAGGTGAGAGTATGGTACTCGAAGCAAAAGGAATAAAGAAAGAGTTTTCAAACGGCGAGGTCGTCACACCCGTTTTGAAGGGCGTTGATTTTGCCGTGCAAGACGGCGAGTTCGTCGCTATCGTCGGCGAGTCCGGTTCGGGCAAGTCGACGCTTCTCTATATTTTGGCGGGCATCGACAAGCCGACGGAAGGCGACGTCGTTTTGCTCGGTAAAAATTTGAAGGACTTGGACGACAAGTCTCTCGCTCAGATGCGAAGAGAAGATTTTTCTTTCGTCTATCAATTCGACAACCTCGTCGCCAATTTGACCGTATACGAAAATATCACTCTGCCACTCGTTCTCGACAAGCAGAAGGAGAGCGCGTTCAAGGCGAGAGCGGAAGAGGTGGCAAACTATTTGGGAATAGGCGATACTCTCAAAAAGTTCCCCTCTCAACTCAGCGGAGGAGAGCAACAGCGCGCCGCAATAGCGAGAGCGCTCGTCACCAACCCGAAAATCATATTCCTCGACGAGCCGACAGGCAGTCTCGACAAGGAGCGCGGCAGGCAGGTCATGGAACTTTTGAAAACGATAAACAAGGAAAAGGGCGTTGCGCTGGTTATGATAACTCACTCTCAGGCGCACGCTGAATATGCGACGAGAATCGTCAAGATGGAAGACGGACTCTTGAACTAAGAAATACGTAGCCTATGTTTAAACTCGCATTGCGAAATATAAAATCGAAACCGTGGCGGACGGTCGTGGCGGTCTTTGGAATCGCGGTTGCCGTGGCGATGATTTTTGCCATGCTCTCTTTTAGGAGCGCGGTTTTCGACTATATCAGCGCAAGCGAGACGGCGGTGGCTGGGAGCAGCGACATAAAGATTGCCACAAAGTCGAGTTCGACGAGAATTACGACGGTCACTCCGGAACTTGACGCTCTTGAAGTTCAAGACGGAAACGGGATGAGAGCCGTCGATTTGAGCATATACCCGTCGCTCTACATCTACGCGCAACTCGCGGACGAATACGTTCAGGCGCGAGGTTTTGATACGGGAGAGTTTGAGGCTCTGCAAAAACTCGATTTGTTGAGCGGAAGCACATCCTCTTTGAATACCGACGACGTGATAATTTCAAAGAGCGCGGCGGAACACTTCGGCGTCGACGTGGGCTCACCGCTCACGCTCTCGCTCGGGAGCAACAATACGACTGTATACGTCGCTGCAATCGCCAAAAACAGCGGCTACTTCCTTGACGACTCGCCCTATTTAATCGTCGGCGACGTCAAGAAGATTTCCGCTCTCGTCATAACGGGCGAAACCCCTCTCTTTAACGAGATATACGTCAAGGTCAACGACGGCACGGACGTAAACGCGGTCATCGACGCAATAAAAGCCATCGACTATTACAAGGATATGCAGGTTGGGCTTTCGCACGACTACGAGTATATCGACGAGCAAACGACTGCGCTCACCGCGCCGGTAGTGCTTGCGGGGGCGGCTGTCCTCGTGCTCTCCGTCGTCATAGTCGCGTTTATCTTCCTTATGGGAGAAAAGGAAAAGATCGATTATATTTCACGGCTCAGAATAGTCGGCGCGACGGGAGGTCAGATTCTCGGCGTGTTCTTGATTGAGAGCGCGCTCATAGCGTTCGTCGGCGGGGTGGTAGGCTCCGCGCTTGCCGTCGGCATATTTGCGCTCATAATAAGATTGACGCTCAAAACCATTGTAGTCGGCGTGAACGCGGCGTATCTGTTCGCGGCGGCGGTTGCGGGAATTGCGAGCGCGGTTTTAAGTTCGCTTCTTCCGATAATAAGGAGCATGAGGGGGACGATAAGGCAAAATCAATCGACGGTGCAGAAACAGTCGAAATTCGGTTTCGTCCCGCCGATAGTTCTTTGCCTGCTTGCAACGGCGAGCGTGCTCGTCGAATGCTTCGTCAAGGCGGTCACTCCGTACTTTGCGATAGTCAGTCTTGCGCTCGTGCTCGTCGCGCTGTTTGCGGCCTCTCCGTACGTCGTGAAATTCGTGGCGAAGGTCGCCCAAAAGGCGTCCGCGCCCAGCGTCAAAACCGCGGCTAAAACCCTGCCGAGAGAGAAAAGATTTGCGCGCTCGACGTCGATTTTGACCGTCGGCGTTGCGATATGCGTTATGCTGTTTATGGCTTGGAACGTGACGACCAACGTGTTTGACGGCTACCTCAAAAGCGTTGAAAATTTCACCTTCGTTTCCAACATAAAGTCGAACGTCGACACGGACGGTTTTTATGACGTTGACGGCGTCGACAGCGCGACGAAAATGGTGTGGCAAAAGGGGAGTATAAAAGCCGAAAACTTTGAAAAATCAATAAACCTTTTGGGCTCGGGCGATATACTCGATATGATAAACTTCGAGTTTATCACGCCAAAAGCAACAGTTAAAAGTGCGATTGCGTCGCAAACGCCCGGTCAAGAGTATACCGACGAAAAGGTCTGTGTGGTCGATATTTCGCTTCAAAAGCTCTACGGCGTGAAACTTGGCGACGAACTGGAATTGTCCGTCAAAGACAAGGTCGCAAAAGTGAAAATCGTGGGGTTCGTGCACCACAATCTCTTCAACGGAAACTACGTCGTGATGTCCTCGGAGGCTTTAAAAACGCTCGGCGTCGAGGTGGACACCGTGCTTATCGTCTCCCGTGGGGACGTCGAAAAGACGGTTGGCAACATAAAGCAAAAATACGCGAGCCAAAACTACTACGTGGTCAGCGCGCTCGAGGCGTTCAAGTGGGACAGGGACAGCACGTCCGCCGTCTTCGATTTGGTGGGGACGCTCGCCGTCGTGGTCGGGGTGTTCATACTGCTCGTGTCCGTGTTCGCCGCGCTCGTCGGCAGAGGTGCGGAGGAGAACGCAAGGACGTCGCTCCTTGCGGCAGGTATGTCGAAGAATACCTTGCTTTTGAACGAATTCTTTGAACATACGCTCATCGCGCTCGTCTCATTCGTCGTCGCGTTTGCGGCGTCCGTGTTGCTCACGATGTCGCTCATTCACGCGCTGATGCTGTTTGGGCTTTACTTTGAATTCACTTACAGCGCTTGGGTGGTCGCGGTGGTCGGCGCAGTTATGGCGGTACTGTACGCCGTCGTACCGTTTGCGCTCAACTTTAAGCACGGTTATAGATTGAAAAGGAATTGAAACGTCATTACGACGTTGAGAATAGGGCAAAAAATATGACAAAGACTGTGAAAATAATAATCGTTATCGCAATCTGCGTGCTCGTCGTCGCCGGCGTGGTGCTGGGCGGTATTTTCGGTTCGCGCGCGGTCGAACAAAAAAAACGCGCCGAAGCCGAAAAGCAGGCGATTGTCAAGAGATTCGAAGTCGTAAGCGCGGTTGAGCGCAATTTCCTTTCGGGAATAAATTCGGACTGGTCGTACGATTTGACGACGGAGGAACTCAAAGAACTCGATGACGCGGGCGACTACGTCGTTTACGAAGGTTGGGTTGAGTTCTTCAGCGGTATACTTTACGCCTCTCCGCTTCAGACCGCAAAACTTGAAAAGCTTTCGGAAGCGCTCGCCTCGGAAGACGGACAAAAACTTTTCGAGGAGTTTGACGACAACGCAGGTCTGCTCGTGTCGCTTTTACGCGAGGTCGAGTTTACCGGCGCGGACGTTTCAACCGTCGTCTATACGCTTATTCGCTCGCTCGTGCAGGACGGGTCAAGCGTGCTCGTCGCAATGAAAGAGAAGCTTTGGGACGTAAAAAGCGCAAAGAACGTCGACAACGTCAACGCAAGCATATCGGCTGTCGAGACGGAACTCAACTATCTCAATTTCACCAAGGACGAGAAGGACGAGATTTTGTCTGCCGTCACTTCTGCGGAAAGCGCAATCAAGGCGCTCGTCAAGTTTGCGTATACGACCTCTATCGATACGCTCACGGACAATATGGTGAACGTCATGAACAGCGAGGACGGCGCGCTCTCGCAGATTGAAAACGAGGAAATTCAAACCGTCGTCACGTCAATGCTCTCAAACGTGCGCGAATTGAAGGCGGCTATGACGACGGAGGAGATTGCAAAACTCAACAACGCGATAAGAACCGTCACGGACAAATACGACGGTACTCTCGCCACGTCCCGTATCGTCGCGCAGGTGCTCAACTATGCAAAACTCGCCTACGTTTTCACTGATTCCATTCCGTATATGGCGAGCATGGTGATTTCCGCAGCGAACGTCGTGAACGGAGAATTTTTGAATATGGTGAAGGAATACGTCGAAAACATCGACGTATACGACTCTCGCACGAAGGAAGTAAACTCGCTCATCATTCTCGCGCGCGTCGAACGCGCTATGCTTGAAAATATGGAAGAGTCCGAACTCGAAGGGCTCGTGAACGTGGTAGCCGCGCAGGCGGAAACAGATTATAGGCGCGCGATGCCTGTCGTCGCAGTCGACGCTTGCGTAAATTTGATTTCGATTGCAAACGCGGACGTGGACGACGCCGACGCTCTTATTGATGGTATGGTCCATTCAAGCATTTGGAGCGAGGCGCTGTTGAAGAGAGAAATCGTGGTCGCCGCGAAGATGGTGTTGATGTCGGTTTTCGAAAAGACTTATTTCAAATATCTCGAAGGTGAAGCAAGTATCGCCGGTTTGAGTCAGGCGGCGAGTATGTGCGACTTTACGAGTAGCGTGGAAAACGGCGGACTCGGTATCGCGCAAAACCCGTACGACTATACGACGGATACGACGAGGTGGTACAAATACTATATGGACGAAGGAAGCGCAAAGGTGCTCGAACTCGCGCAAGATTTGCTCCCGACTTTGAAGAACGATTTGACCTTGTGCATTGAAGATTATTATCAAGACGAATTGCAGATAAGGACGAATCTTGAAGCGTTTTGTCAAAGAGAATTGTTGAGCCCGTTGCCCGAGGGTGCCACCGACGATGAGATTTCGGCAAGAAACGCGCTCGTCAACGATTATATGGCGTACGCAAACGAATCCCGCGTGTTGTGGGTCAATATGCTCGTGCAACTTTTGTCAAGTATGGTGAAATAAGCGCAATTCAAAGCGAAAAACGCACTTGACATAATAGGAAAAATATATTATCATTGACTGAGAAATCAATCTGAAACGATGACCGAGGTCGGAGTGTAAGACGGATGAAAGGAAATCAACATTTTCGCTACCGTTTTGCACGGTAGCGAATTTTTTTTGTCCACTTTTACAAAGTACAAAGTTTGTCAAAGCGGAGCAAGTAGCGGCAATTAGAAGCTTGATAAGAAAGGATAAAATATAGTAAGATAATATATCTCTGATATATTAAAATAAAAAAATAAAAGGGGCGAAGCCCCCAAAGGAGATACTTATGAAAAGAATCGGTGTAGTTGGAATCGTAGTCAAGGGCGACCGCAGTCTCGCTCTCGAAATGCAAAAGGTCTTGAGCGACTTCGGCGATATTATCGTCGGGCGTATGGGAGTGCCAAGAGACAACGTCTCGACAATCGCGCTCATTGTGGAAGGCGACCAAGAGCGTATTTCCGCGCTCACGGGTAGACTCGGGCAATTTGACGGGCTTGCAGTCAAATCGGCACTCACAAGTTTTGAGGTCTAAAACCTCGACTTTCGTGCAAGTTGTTTTTGATAAATCGGAATAATAATCGAATAATAAGGAATAGGACAGTATTATGAAAAAGTCATTGAAACTCGTATCAATCGTGCTAGCACTCGTATTGATTTTCGCACTTGCGACGACCTTTGTTGCTTGCAACAAAAAGAAAACGGATCTTCGCTTTGCGGCGCCCGAAGGAACGCCGGCGCTTGCAATGCTGACTTTTGCGGTTGACAATGCAAAAATCGACGGACACAGCGTCGAATACGCCGCGGTCGCCCCAAACAATATTGGGAGTGAAATGTCAACAAAAAGCGCAGATATAGTGATTATGCCTGTGAATGCCGGCGCAAACCTCATCCGTCAAGGTGCAGACTATAAACTTGTCAGCATAGCGGTCAGCGGTTCTCTCTATATGGTTGCAGGCGATAACGAAGGCGACGCCTTGACCATAAACGACGTGAAGGGCAAGAAGGTTGCCTGCATAGGCAAAACAGGCGTCCCGGGGCTCGTGTTCAGATATGTTGTGAAGGCAAACGGCATTGAGATTGTCGAAACCGGCGAACCGACTGCAAACCAAGTTTACGTTCAATACGTCGCGGACGGCAACGCAGCGGGAACCCTTCTTTCAACCGGACAAGTCGACTTTATCGTCGTCGGCGAACCTGCCGCAACCGCAAAAAAGAACTTACTAAAGACACGTGAACTCGATATGCAAGCGACTTATGCGGCGGCAAATGAGAATAACGGTAGCAGTTATCCGCAAGCGGGTCTCTTTGTGAGAACTTCTCTTGCAAACGACACGGCATTTATGAATGACTTGTTTGCCAAACTCGCAGACAATAAAGCATGGGTGAGCGCAAACGCGGCAAATGTAACTCAAAAGGCAAAACAACTCTATGAGAGCGCGACTTTCCCTGCGGCATCCGTGCCACGTTGCGCAGTGGATGGCACACGCCTTGATGATGCAAAAAAGGCACAAATCATCGCTTTCCTAAAAAACGTTATGCCAAAAGATCCAAATGGCAACGCGATTGATTGGGATGCGGCAGCGAGCCTTATCTTCTGATGTTATAGGCACAGCCTATAAAAAGTGTTATGAAAAAACTTGAATTCAAATTTGACAAACAGACAGTCAAGCGGATAGCGGAGAATATTTGCTATCCGCTCGTTGCCTTTGGACTCGTACTCGCAATTTGGGCGATTGTCGCAAAAATCAAGGACAATCCGCTCGCTTTGCCGATGCCGGACGTCGTTCTCGAGCGGTTTTTCAAACTCGGCGGGGAAGAGGGGTTTTGGCGCGCGGTGCTTTCGAGCATACTTCGCACAGCCATATCATTTGTGACTTCATTTGGCGTCGCTATAGTTTTTGCGTCGCTTGGCGGAACGTTCAAACCCTTTCACCGAGTGTTGTCGCCGATGGTAACGATATTGAGAGCCGCGCCTACGGTTGCCGTCATACTCATAATGTATGCGCTTGTGCGCACTGAGACAATGGTTATTATTGTCGGGTTTTTGATTGCTTTCCCAATCATGTATTCTGCGTTTTATTCTGCGATAACGGGGGTGGACAAGGACCTTGTTGAAATGGCGAAACTCTACAAGGTTTCACCTTTCAACCGTATAATGTACGTGTATTTGCCGTCCATCGCGAACACACTCTTTGATACATCAAGATCGACCTTGTCGTTGACCTTCAAGGTGGTTGTGGCGGCGGAAATTTTGACAAGCGTCGCAAAGAGTTTGGGTGGAAAAATTCAAACCGCAAACGCATTTCCCGATGTGGCGTATCTGCTTGCTTGGACGATGATTGCAATCGTATTCAGCTTTGTCCTTGAAGCGATTGTGGCGATTGCAAAGAAGGTTTGGGAGGTGTCAAGATGAGCGGAATTATGATGAAAAACCTTGGCGTGAGATACGACGATAAGGTGATTTTCGAAGGCTTCAACCTTGAACTCAAAGAGCACAAAATCAGTGTTATTTTGGGCAGAAGCGGCGTCGGCAAGACAACGCTTTTGAACGCTATCGCAGGGCTCAAAGACTATTCCGGAGAGATTGAAACGGATGGAGGCGGAATAAGCTATATTTTTCAAAAAGACAGGTTAATACCCACGATTTCGGTGTATAAAAACCTTGATTTGGTATTACGCGCTCAAATCAAGGACAAGCGGGCAAGACGTGAAAAGATTGAAAATATGCTTGCATTGCTTGAAATATCCGACGTCGAAAACAAGCTTCCCACGGAGATAAGCGGAGGGCAAGCGCAACGCGTCGCTATGGCAAGAGCATATCTTTTCGACAGCGACGTATTGCTTCTTGACGAACCGTTCAAAGCGCTCGACACGTCGCTCAAAGCAAGGCTGCTCGGCGCGCTTGTCGAACTCAACGAAAAGTCTCCGCGCACCATCATCTTTGTGACGCACGCAATCGATGAGTGTCTTCTCGCTGCCGACGAATACTTCGTGCTCGGTAAAAAAGAGGGCGAGGGCGTCGAGGTCGTGGCAAGCGGAGAGATTGCAAGCGACAAGAAGTCGAGAACGCTAAAAGACGAAGACCTTGCCGAGGTCAGAGAGAAACTTTTGACCGCGCTTCTATAAAAGAATAATTTTTTAAATCGCTTGACAATGGCGAAAACACTTTATATAATAAAGAAACTTTGTGTCATATACGCATAGTTTGGTGCGTGTGGGGGCAAAAATCAAAGTTAGGAGAACAAAGATGAAAGAAGGTATCCATCCCGAGTATCATGACGTCACAGTCATCTGCGCTTGCGGAAACACTTTCCAAACCGGCACGACGAAGAACGTGAAGGAACTCAGAGTTGAAATTTGCTCCAAGTGCCATCCGTACTTCACGGGCAAGCAAAAACTTGTCGACACCGGCGGACGCGTGGACAAATTCAAAAAGAGATACAATCTCGACTAAAGCGCGTCGTTTGGCGACCTGCGTCGTCAACTCCAAAAAAAACACCTCGTCTTTTGCAAAGCAAATTGGGCGAGGTGATTTTTTATTTTCTGCGTGATTTTATGCGTACGCAAAATATATTTTATATTTTAATACTAATTTAACTTTACTTGCGTACGATTTCCGTATAGAATGGAAAATAGCAGATTGTGTTTCGGCTTGCCGAAACGGAGTGTATATGAGCAAAGAAAAGAAAGAAAAAGTCAAAAAGGACAGATCCAAGGCGACTTGTCGTACCACGATTGGCGGACAGGCTGTCATCGAGGGCGTCATGATGAAGGGACCGCACTCGGTTGCGACTGCCGTTCGTTCCGCAACGGGCGACATCACCGTGGAGAACAAGTATACGAAGAGCGCGAAGGAACGCAACTGGTTTTTGCGCTTGCCGTTTATTCGCGGAGTCGTAAACCTCGTCACTCAACTCTTTGAGGGGACGGGGATTATGATGCGCTCCGCCGAGGTATACGGCGATTTTGCCGAGCCATCCAAATTTGACAAGTGGGTGTCCGACAAACTCAAAATCAACCCGATGAATATCTTGATGACTTTCTCGGTCATTTTGGGTTTGGTAATTGCGGTTGGGCTCTTCGTGTTTTTGCCCAACTTCCTTGCGGGGCTCATCTGCGACCATATTCCCGCCATCGACACGAGCAGTCTGCGCAGTCTTTGGTACAGCCTTATCGAAGGCGGAATTATGCTTGTCATTTTCATCTCCTACATTCTTGCCGTGTCCATAATGAAGGACATAAGGCGAGTGTTTATGTATCACGGAGCGGAGCACAAGACGATTGCGTGCTTCGAGCACGGGCTCGACCTCACCGTCGAAAACGCAAAAAAGATGAAAAGAGAGCACTCTCGTTGCGGAACGACCTTCCTGTTCTTCGTCATCGCGGTCAGCATTATGGTGTTCGTGCTCATCAACTTTATGCTCGAAAAGTGCGGGCTTTTGATAACCGTCGATCAGACGAGCGCATACAAAGTCGCAAACGTATTTATAAGGCTCGGGTTCAAACTTTTGTTCGTGCCCGTAGTCGCGGGTATATCGTACGAACTTTTGAAACTTCTTGCAAAGAGCGATTGTCTCTTCGTGCGCATATTGCGCGCGCCGGGAATGCTCCTTCAAAAACTCACTACGCGCGAGCCGGACGACGATATGCTTGAAGTTGCAATCGTAGCCTTCAAGACCGTGCTCGAAATGGAAGAGAATCCGAACGTTCCCGAGAGGAAATTCAGCATCAACGTCCCTTACGGAGTGGCTAGAAGTCGCTTTGAAAAACTCGCACCGTCCGCGGACGAGGCGGATATAGACTGGCTGTTCGTTGAGATTATGGGATGCAAGCGCAGTGAAGTCAAGGACTTGAAAGTGCTTTCAAAAGAGCAATACGACGCGGGCGAACTCATCGCGAAGAAGATGGCGACGGGACTGCCTTTCCAATACGCGGTCGGTTATTGCGATTTTTACGGAGTAAAAATTTCCGTCAATCAAAACGTGCTCATTCCTCGCCCCGAAACGGAAGAACTGGTTGAAAAAGCGATAGAGATTGTAAACGGCAAAAAAGAAACGCTCGGCGACGAACAGCGCGTCCTCGATTTGTGCACGGGAAGCGGAGCGATTGCAACCGTCCTCGCTTTGAAGACGGGAGCGCGCGTGACAGCGTCCGACGTGAGCGCGCCTGCGCTCGACGTAGCGCGTGCAAACGCTTTAAACGGCGGGGCAAATATAGACTTTTTATTGTCGAATATGTTTGAAAAGTTGGAAGGCAAATTTGACGTCATAGTGTCAAACCCGCCGTACATACCGTCGAAAGATATTGAGACGCTGGACTTGAAAGTCAAGAGTTTCGAACCGAGACTTGCGCTCGACGGCGCGGAGGACGGACTAAAGTTTTATCGCATAATCGCAAAAAACCTTGACGCATATCTTGCGGAGGACGGCGTGTTGCTTTTGGAATTCGGCATAAATCAAGCGGACGCAATAAGGAGTATATTTGAAGGTTTTCAAGTTGAAATCTTGAAAGATATCGAAGGCGTCGAGAGAATTGCGGTGGTGAAACGAGTATGAAAATAACTGATGGAATGCTTCAAAAACTCGACAAAATCGAGGCAAGATACCAAGAAATCGGCGAAATGCTCGGCGACCCCGCCGTTATTTCCAACGCAAAAGAGTTCAAAGAACTCTCCAAAGAACATTCGGGACTTGCGCCTATCGTCGAGATTTACGAGAGATACAAAAAGCATAAATCTGAATTCGACGACTGCGAGGAGATGATTTCGCTTGAAAAGAACGCGGATATGCGCGCTATGTTCAAGCAGGAACTCGACGATTTGAGGGACGCGCTCGACAACGACGGACAGGAACTCAAAATCGCGATGCTCCCGAAGGACCCAAACGAAAACAACAACGTCATTATGGAAATTCGCGCAGGGGCGGGCGGAGACGAAGCCGCGCTCTTTGGTACGGAACTTATGAAGATGTACCGCCACTACGCCGACCTCAACCGCTGGAAGGTCGAGGAAGTCAATATGAACTACACCGAACTCGGCGGCGCGAAGGAACTCGTGTTTATGATAACTGGCAGCGGCGTGTACGGCAAACTCAAATTCGAGAGCGGCGTGCACAGAGTCCAGCGCGTGCCGGAGACGGAATCGCAGGGCAGAGTCCACACTTCAACCGTCACGGTTGCGGTGCTCCCCGAAGCCGAGGACGTCGAGGTCGTTCTCAACGAGAACGACATCAAGGTCGACACCTATCGTTCGGGCGGTGCGGGCGGACAGCACGTCAACAAGACAGAGAGCGCAATTCGTATGACGCACCTGCCGACGGGCATCGTCGTCGAGTGTCAGGACGAGCGCAGTCAAATAAAGAACAGAGAAAAGGCTCTCAAAGTGCTCAAATCTCGCGTGTACGATTTCTATCAGTCTCAGGCGCAAAAGGAATACGCCGAAAACCGCAAGATGCAGGTGGGCACGGGGGACAGGAGCGAGCGTATAAGAACCTACAATTTCCCGCAAGGCAGAGTCACCGACCACCGCATAGGCTTGACGCTTTATAGCCTCGACAAGTTTATGCTCGGCGATATGGACGAAATGATTTCCGCGTTGCAGATAGCCGTGCAGAACAAGTTGCTTGAAAATATAGACGATTAAGCTGTGTGGGATGCAAAGCGGAAACAAAAAGACGAAGTCTTCAGAACAAGTTGCTTGAAAAATAGACGACTGAGTCGTTCGGAGCGTAAAATAAAAAAAAAGACGAAGTCTTCAAAATTGAGGGTTGAAATATTTCTGTTCTTTATATACAATATATATAGAACAGTTTGGAGGTGCTTATGATCAAACTCATCACGGGCGCAAAAGGCACGGGCAAAACCAAGGTCATTATCGATATGGCAAACGACAACGTCGAAACCGCAAAGGGCGACATCGTCTTCCTTACGGACACGGACAGATATATGTATTCTCTCCGCTATCAAGTCAGAGTCATCAATACGGACAATTTCTTGAAGCGTGGGGACGCTCCTATAAGCGAGGAATCTCTCATCGGTTTTATCAAGGGAATTCTTGCCGGCAATCACGACATTGAAACGTTGTACATAGACGGCGCCCACAGAATGCTCGGCAAGAGCATCGGCGAGATGGAAGACTTTTTCACCGACATATATTCAATCGGCAAAGACACGGAGACCAAATTCGTACTCACCGTCAGCGAGGCCGAAGAAAACTTCCCGGAGTTTTTGAACAAATATAGGCATGAGGGCTGATGAATTTCATCGGCGCAACCTACGGCAAAGCCGTCCTGTTTGACGGCTGTAAATGATTGAAAAAAAGGGGCGGCGGAATCTGTTTCCGTCGTCTTTCAGGACTATGGATGACAAATTGCTTTGCGAAATCGCCGCTTGCGACGGGGCGGATAGGATAGCGCTTATCCTCGAAAAATGCTTTTCAAAGAGCATTGACAGGTCTTTGCTTGCAAATTCGTGCGATTTCCCGATAGTCGAGATCGAAGAGGATTTATACGTCTTGGAATTCGAGCGTGCAAAGGCTTTTGCCTTTGAGGATGAAAAACTTCGACCTTTCGTCATCGCGGCGGTTTTGATTTCCGCCTACGTAGATTTGGACGTCGAGGGGCACGCCAACTTGTTTTTGCCTTGCACGGACGCTTGCAAAGATTTCGTCAGCGGCGCAGTCGTCGCAAAGAACGCGGGAGTGCCGTTTGACGTCTTCGTGGGCGCGTACGACAGCGCGACAAAGATAAACGGCGTTAACGTTATAGACGTGGAGCAAACTGCCGTTCATGAGTTAATAAGAGATTTCAGCGACTTTGACGACTACGTGTTCGACCCGATTTCCGCTTTGGCGGCAGGGGCGTTTGCGTGCGTCGAGGATGAAGTCGAGGGCACGCCTTCGATTATCGCATCAGTCGAAAGCCCTATGAACTTTGCAAAAGAGGTCCTTTCGGCGCTCGGGGTAAGGGCGAAGGACGAAGAACAGGCAAGAGAGAAGCTTGAAACGCTATTTGCGGTCGAGCCACTTGAAGAATAGAAAATAATATTTGAGATAGAATACGGAGTCAATTATGGCAGATATTCAAAATCAACCGAAAAAAATCGTGTACAGCGCGTTGAAGCCGACGGGCGATTTGCAACTCGGCAACTATATCGGCGCGCTCAAAAATATGGTCAAGATGCAGGACGAATACAACTGTATCTATATGGTCGCGGATATGCACAGCATCACGGTGGAGAATCTCCCCGCGGACCTGCGTCGCAGGACCTACGACTTTATGGCGCTCTTCCTTGCAATAGGACTTGACCCCGAAAAGTCGATACTCGCGGTGCAATCTCAAGTACCACAGCATGCGGAACTCGCGTGGGTACTCAACTGCCACACGCAATTCGGCGAGGCGAGCCGTATGACTCAATTCAAAGAAAAGAGCGCAAAAGCGCCGGAAAACGTCAACGTGGGTTTGTTTGCCTACCCGACGCTTATGGCGGCGGACATATTGCTGTATCAAACGGACCTCGTGCCCATCGGCAAGGACCAAAAACAGCATCTCGAACTCGCGCGCGACGTGGCGCAACGCTTCAATACGAAGTATTCTCCGACGTTCACCATTCCCGACGGTTTCTACCCGAAACAGGGTGCAAAGATATTCAACCTTTTGGATCCAACGGCAAAGATGGGCAAGACGGACGACAATACGAACGGCGTGGTGTTCTTGCTTGACGACGCGGACACGATTATGCGCAAGTTCAAGCGTGCCGTCACGGACTGCGACACGGCGATTGTCTACGACGAAACGAAACCCGGAATCTCCAACCTCATCACGATATATTCCGTCTTTACGGGCACGCCCGTTCAGGCGGTGGAAAAGGAGTTTGCAGGCTCGAACTACGCGGACTTCAAGACGAAGGTCGGCGAGGCGGTTGTCGAGTATTTGAGACCTATTCAAACAAAATACCGCGACCTTATGAACAACAAGGACTATCTCGTCGAAGTTATGAAATCCGGCGCGGAGAAGGCGAGTCGTATCGCAAACAGAACGCTTGCAAAGGTCTATCGCAAGATAGGCTTCGTGCAACTCCCGTAAAGAATTAAAAGGCGCAAAAAGGCAAGAATTATGTTTGGCTACGTCATCCCGGACAAGGACAATATGCTGATAAAGGACTTCAACGTCTTTCAGTCCTTTTATTGCGGGCTATGCAAGTCGCTTCACAAGACGGGGAGCGAGGTGACGAGACTTTGCACAAACTACGACGTGACGTTTTATAGCGTGCTTATGCACGAAATCACAAAGACGAGAGTCGAGTTTGCACGCAAGGCGTGTATGTATAACGGCAGAAAAAAGGTCGTCGTCCTGCCTGACGAATTGTCGCTCAAAATGGCGGACCTTGCCGTTTTGCTCGTCTATTACAATCTGAAAGACGACGTTGCGGACGGCAAAAAACTGCGCGCTCCGCTCGCGTGGAGACTGTGGGCGAGAAAGAGAAAAGCGGCGAAGAATATGCCCAAGATAGACGAAATGATGCGTGCGAGATTCGGGCTTCTTGCAACGCTTGAAAAGGAAAACTGCGACAGCATAGACAGAGTGGCGGATACTTTTGCAAGTCTTATGCGCGACATAACGAGAGAACTCATCGCCCAGGACGAAGCGAAAAAATCAAGCGAAAACGACGCTGAAAATGCAGAAACGAAAAAGTTTTTGACCGACGACGAGAAGCGCGATGTAGACGATTTCACCTACAATTTGGGACGTCTCGTATATCTTATGGACGCAGTCGACGACGTCGAAAAAGACAGCAAAAAAGGCGGCTACAACCCGATAGTGCTAAACTATGGCAAATGTGCCGAAAAGGCAGATTATCTTGTCAAAAACGCAGATGAACTGTCGTTTCTGTTGAAATCAACCTACAATAAAATGGTGGGAGCATACAACCGTATGGACGTAAAAATGTACGAAGGCGTGCTCTCGAACACCGTGTATCTCGGGATAGAGATGCAGATAGAAAGGCTACTGAAAGGAGAACAAAAATGCCAAATAACCCGTTTGTGATTTTGGGAGTGACAGAAAACGCATCGCAAAGCGAAATACTCGAAGCCTACAAGGCAAAACGCTCCGAACTGCAAGAGCATCTTTTCGACGCGGGCGAAGCAGGCGACACCGCCGCGAGAAAGATAACCGAACTCGACGACGCATATCAACGCGCTATGGAGATAGCAATGGACAGAGCGACGGTTTCCGGCGAGGGCGAGTCTACGTTTGAAGCGGTCAAGCAGGCGATAAGAAACAAAAATCCCGAGGACGCTCAAAGGGCTCTCGACAACATCTCCAACAGATCCGCAGAGTGGCACTACTATCAATCCGTCGTCTTTTATGAGAAGAATTGGCTCAACGACAGCAAGAAGCAACTCGAAATCGCGCTTGCTATGGAGCCGGGCAACGAGAAGTATTCCCGCGCGCTTGAAAATCTCAAAAAGAAGATAGACGGCAGTCGTCCCTACGACAAAGACGGCGCAAACGACGTCTATCATCAGTCCACTCAGCAGGGCGGCGAGGGAAGAACCTATCGCCAAAGACACGCGGGGGACGCGGCGGACGGCTGTTGCGCAGCCTGTCAAGCGCTTTGGTGCGCGGACTGCTGTTGCGAATGTATGGGCGGAGACCTTATTCGCTGTTGCTAACCCTTGACCGACGTTCGAGCACTTTCGGCGTCGGCTTTTCGTATTGATAAAAATCTTGAAGATATGACGAAACGACCAAACAGCAAAATCAGCCGTCAAGGCGCGATATACAGGGTTGCGCTTGCGGGAATATGCTCCGCGCTTGCGCTTCTGCTCGTGTGGCTCAGCGTCGTGGCGAGGTACGGGACGCTCGGCTTCTTTGCCGCGGCGGGACTCGTGCTTATGATTCCGCTCTGCAAAAAGTATTATCTTTCGGCATTTTTTGCATACGCCGTATCCGCAGGTCTCTCCGTACTCGTCGGCGACCTTGCGAGCGTGATGGGATATATACTCTATTTCGGCCCTATGTCGCTTGTTATCGGCATATTCGTCAACAAAAACGTCAAGTGGTTTATCTCGCTTCCCGTGCAGATTGCCTATGCGGTCGGGATGCTCGCGCTACTGTATTTCGTGTTTTCGAGCACGATAGTCCGCTATGACGCGGTAGCCGATATAAAGTTTTGGGTTTTCGCACTTGTGGGTACGCTCGTACTCGTTGCGATAAACCTCGTCGAACAACTTGCCTACACGCGTATTATTCCGCGAATCGCAAGGGTGTTAAGAGACGGTGACGACGAGCAAAACAAGCAATCTAACCGCACGAATTATGTCGAAAACGAGGACGAAAGTCCTTTTGAAGACTTTGACGCATTGATTGTTCCCACGCAAGAAAAGGATCAGGTAGAAGAGCGTGACGCAGAGGACGGCGAAGAGACTGAGCAAGAAGAGAATAAGGTTGAAAAAGGTGACGAAAAATGAAGAGCGTAGCACTTGCGAGCAGAACTAAGATGGAAATCAAATTTGCCGAAAACCTCAAATCTTTGAGGAAGAGCAAAGGACTTTCGCAAAAGGAACTCGCGGACATAGTCGGAGTGGACCAACGCACGGTCAGCGCGTGGGAGACGAAGACCGCCGAGCCGAGCCTCGATATGCTCGCAAAACTCTGTGAAATTTTCGGGGAGACGTTTGACGGACTCCTCGGTTAGCTCCGAGGTTGAGACAATTTAGATGCGTCTGCAAATCGCAGACGCTCTTTTTTTTGTCTCAACCTCGTCGCCGCTTCGCGCAAATAATCTTTTGCTGAACTGTATAAGAAAAAACGAAATCGAGCAGGTGTTTCGCAAAGATTCTTTGTTTGAGAGAAAGCGGAAAAACGAACTACGCAACTATGTTGCGTTTTTATATGTTTTTGTTGCAGAAACAGTTGCTTGTCGTCGTTGCGGTTTGAGTGTCGTCGTCCTCGTTTTCCAAATCGTTGGTGAGCGTGAGCGCGAGAAGAATCGAAATCATCACGTACGATTCTCGGGTGCTGACTTCGCCGTCGCTGAAGAACGCGAGCATAACGAGAAGCAGAAACAAATACCAGTTGTCCTCAAACATACCGCCTCCAATAGACTTTTTTACACAATATGCGACATAAGTCTTGCAAGTGATATATTTTTTGCACGGGGAAGGAAATTATAATCGAGTTATGGAAAACATTATCGACGAACAGACGGAGGAAACCGTCATAAAATATATTCCTCGCAACGCGACACTCAACGCACTCGCGGAATTCTTTTCGGCGTGCAGCGACGTGACTCGCGCAAAGATTATCTGCGCGCTCGCGATAAGCGAGATGTGCGTTGGGGATTTAAGCCGCATTCTCAACATAAATCAAACGACATGTTCCCATCAGTTGAGACTGCTTCGCGCCGCTGACATCGTCAAGCAGAGAAGGGATGGCAAGATAATCTATTATTCTCTCAAAAACCGCAAAATAGAAAACGTCTTGCTGGCAGGCGTCGACTTTTTGAATCTTTGATAGGGCACAGGTTGTATCTCGCGCGCTCGGCGTACGCAAAATATATTTTTTATTTTAAACTCACTTTTTTTATTTACTTTTTAGAGCCCGTTTGGGTATAATAGACGCATGGTTGATTTTAAGGCGAAACTGAAAGACGTTCCCGAAAACCCAGGCGTGTATTTTATGCTGGACAAGGACGGCGAAATAATCTACGTTGGCAAGGCGAAAAACCTGAAAAACAGGCTTCGCTCTTATTTTTTCAACCTTGCAAACCGTACGGCGAAAGTTATGGCTATGCTCGAACACGTCGACGACTTCCGCTATATTATCTGCGCAAGCGAAGTCGACGCGCTCATGACCGAGAACAATCTCATCAAAAAGCACAAGCCGAGATACAATATTTTGCTCAAAGACGACAAGGCGTACCCGTTTTTGCGAATTGATATGCGAGAGCCGTACCCGACGGTCAACCTCGTGCGAAAACTCAAAAACGACGGCGCGAAGTATTTCGGACCGTATATGCAGTCCGTAAATATCAAAGATATTTTCGACCTCATTCACACGGCGTTTCAGGTGAGGGACTGCAAGCGCGATATGTCCAAGCCCTCTCGTCCGTGTCTCAGCAAGCATCTTGGCAGATGTCTCGCCCCCTGCAATCGCGAAGTCAGTGAACGGGAGTACAAGGCGGAGATGCAAAAAGTCATAGAGTTTTTGCGCGGAAACGACAGGGAAGTCGAAAAAATATTGCGCGAGAAGATGCAGGCTTTTGCGGAGCAGGAGAATTTTGAGGTTGCGCTTAACTATCGCAACAAGCTCGCTGTTTTGGACAAACTCGTGAGAAAGCAGGTCAGCACTCTGCCCAAAGATTTCAACCTCGACATCTTTGCGTTCGAGTCCAACGGCGTCGTCTCGACGGTCAATATGCTCGTCGTGCGCGGCGGCAAACTCGTGGGCGGGGAGAACTTTACCGCACACACGGCGGACGAGGACCTTGCTTCATACATCTATCAATACTATCAAGGCAACCCTCCGCTTGCGGACGAAATCGTCACGGACAACGTAGAAGACGCGGCGAGCCTCGAAAGCGCGGTCTCCGCGCTTTGTTCGCACACGGTGAGAGTGGTCGAGCCAAAGCAGGGCGTACGTCGTCAACTCCTCGACCTCGCGCACTCAAACGCCTACGACGCTATGACGAAATACGGCACGCAGGACGAGCGAAAAATACTGCGTACGGAGGGAGCGGTCAAGCAACTCGGCGAGATTTTGGGTATGAAAACCCTGCCCGTCAGGATGGAGTGCTACGACATATCGCACATCTCCGGTACGGACAAGGTGGCGAGTATGGTCGTCTTTGAAAACGGCGCGCCCAAGAAGTCGCATTATCGCAAATTCAAGATAAAGACGGTGGAGGGCAACAACGACTTCGCAAGTATGAAGGAAGTTTTGACGAGGCGTCTTAACAGGCTGGACGACGAGGACGAGAGTTTTTCGTCCATACCCGACCTCATCGTGATAGACGGCGGAAAGGGTCAACTTGCCTATGCCAAAGAGGCGCAGAGAGAGACGGGAAGAGAGGATATCGAGATAATTTCTCTCGCAAAACGAGAGGAGGAAGTTTTCCTCGGCAGCGACCCGACCTCTCCCGTCATACTGCCCAAGGACAGCGTCGCGCTTCAACTTTTGCAGCGCATAAGGGACGAGTCGCACAGATTCGCAATCACTTTTCACAGAAATTTGCGCAGTAAACATTTGAGCGAGAGCGTCCTCAAAGAAATCGAGGGAATAGGCCCGCAAAAGTCCGCGCTTTTGATAAGGGAATTCGGCTCGGTTGAGGAGATAAAGCGCAAGACGCCCGAGGAGATTGCAACCATCGACGGGTTCTCCGTCAAGTCAGCCGAAAAACTGCTAAAAGCCTTGAACGAAAAAAATCGGTAGACGATTTGTGTTCGGTCTTGAAATTATAAATTCATTATTGTATAATGATTTATAACGTCCACGCTCATATATTGAAATATGAGCATACAAGACGACGTGGCAAAGTCAATCGGCGCAGTAAAGACTGACGCAAGCGCGAAGGAACTCACGACATTCAAGGGCGGAGGGACGCTCAAAAACGTTTTTTTGCCCAAAACCACGCGGGAATTTTTGCGAACGATAAGCGCGCTATACGAGCTTAACGTCCAGCCGTTTATTATCGGCGGAGGCTCGAACCTGATAGTCGCAGACGGGGAGATTGAAACCCCTGCGGTGTTGACGAAAAACCTGAACAAAGCGCGCGTTGAAAACGGGTTTGCGTTTTTGGAATGCGGCGTAAAAATCTCGGATTTTGCAAGGCTTGCAAGAGAGCAAAATCTCGGCGGGTTGGAGTTTCTTGCGGGCGTGCCTCTCACTTTGGGAGGGGCGATACGCATGAACGCCTCTGCGTTCTCGAGGCAGATTTTCGATTTCGTTGAGAGCGTGTTCGTCTTTTCCACGCGTGCGTGTTATGAGCGTGTGTGCGAAGTGAAAAAGCGGGACGTCGACTACGGCTACCGAAAGGGCGCTGACGGGGTAATCGTCGGGGCGAAACTCAAACTCGAAAGAGTGGAGAAATCACAGTCGCTCGCCAGGGTGAAAGAATATCTTTCAATACGCGCGGAGAGACAACCGAGAGGCAATACTTGCGGAAGCGTGTTCAAAAACGGCGAGATACCGTCCGGCAAACTCATTGAAAAGTGCGGGCTCAAGGGCTTGCGACATGGCGGGGCGGAAATAAGCCGAAAACACGCAAACTTTATCGTCAATACGGGCGGCGCCACCGCCGCCGACTTTCTTGCTCTCGTCGAGATTTGCGAGAGAAGAGTATACGAAGAATTCGGGATAAAACTCGAAAGGGAGTTCAAAGTCATACGATGAAATTTTTGGGAGACTATCACACTCACACCGTTGCCAGCGACGGGCAATCCACGCTTGAAGAGAACGTGAGAGCGGCAAAGGCGGCGGGACTTGAGGAAATCGTGGTCAGCGACCACGGGTTTTGGTCTATCCTTGCGAATATGACCGCGAAAAAATTTGAAAGAGAGCAGGCGTTTATAAGGGGCGAAAAGGACGTTCGCGTCTTGCAGGGTATAGAGAGCAATCTTTTGAATACAGCCGGCGACATCGACACTCCCGATGAGTATATAAGACGTCTCGACGTTTTGACCGTGGGTTTCCACAGATATGTCAAACCGAGATTTATGTTTTCAAAATTTATCTTCACAAACGGGTTTTGCTCTACGCGCGCAAAGCGTGCGCTCGTGAGCGTAAATACGGACGCCTACGTGAGAGCACTTGACAAGTACCCCGTCGACATAGTTGCGCACCTAAATCACAAAGCGCCTGTTAACGCTCGACCGATTTTTGACAAGGCGAGAGAGACGGGAGCGTATGTCGAACTCAATGCCAAGCACCTCGACGCGTTCTTGCCGCTTTTGCAGGACGCGGTGGAGAGCGGAGTCAATTTTATAGTGGGCAGCGACGCGCACAAAGCAAGAGATATAGGCAAATTCGACGAGATAGAAAAATTTATCGTGGACAACAAAATACCGCGCGAGCGAGTATTCGGCATAGACGGCAACAAGCCGACTTTCAAAGACAAAACAAATTGGAGACGCAACGTATGAGCGAAACTTTCAGAACAGAAGTTCAAAATGAAATCGTCGATTCTCTGCCGAAAGACAGGGACTCTCTCGTCGCGTTTCTTTCGGGGCTCACGAAGGCGACGGGGACAATCGAAATCGCAAACAAGCGTATGAATTTGTGCCTTCAACTCGACGGTTTCGACGAGGGGATGAAGATCGTCGAAGCGTTTAAAGAACTCTATCCCACGGAGTTTGAACTTTCGTTGTCCACCGCAAAATCAGGGGCGAAAGCGGGCAAACAAATCTGCTCTCTGCAAGTGCCGTACGGGTTTTCGAAACAGATACTCGCAGATTTTGGGCTTATGACGCTGGACGGCGAAGATTTGAGCGGGTTTATCGAGGGCGTTCCGTTTGAACTTTTGAAGAAAGAAGAGTGCAAGCGTGCGTTTCTTGCAGGACTGTTTTTGGGATGCGGAAGCGTATACGTTCCCTCGCTCGCGGGCGATGAGGAAAAGCGCGACGGCTATCATCTCGAACTGCAATTCGACGACGAAAACTATGCCGAAGACGTGGTGAAATTGTTTGATTTCTTTGCCTTGTCCGCAAAGACGAGCGACAGGGGAGACCACAAACTCGTCTACTTTAAGGACAAGGACGAAATCGCAAAGGTGCTCGTGTTGTTTGGACTCAGCGAATGCGTGCTCAAATTGCAGACGATTATAAACGAACGCGAGACGGCAAACAGCCTCAACCGCGCGATTATCTGCGAGACGGCAAATATGGACAAGACTTTCGCCGCCGCCAGCAAACATCTGCTTGCGATAGGCAAAATTTATAATTTTGGGCTGTTTGAGGCGCTCACCCCCGCGCTTAAAGAGACCGCGCAGGCGAGAATGGACAACCCCGAAAGCAGTTTGCAGGACTTGGCGGACGCTCTCGGCGTGAGCAAAAGTTGCTTGAACCATAGGCTCAGAAAACTTGTTGAAATCTCCGAAGAGTTGCCGGACAGCGAACAATAAAACAAAAAGAATTTAACGGAAATAAAACATACACAATAGGACAAAAATGACAGATTTCGTACATCTACATTTACACACAGAATACAGTTTGCTTGACGGGGCGGTTAGGCTCATAAAAGTCGTGCCCGACCCGAAGGACCCCAACAAGACGAAAAAACTGCACCCACTTTCCGAGGCTTTGAAGGCGCGCGGTATGTCCGCCGTTGCCATCACCGACCACGGAAATATGTACGGGGCGTACACCTTTGTCTCGACTTTGCGCGCGGATGGAATAAAGCCTATCATCGGGCAGGAATTTTACGTTGCGGACGATATGTACGCAAAGACGCCAGACGTCTTGAAACAACGCTATCACCTCATTCTTCTCGCCAAAAACGAGGTGGGCTATAAAAACCTTATGAAACTTTCGTCTATGGCGTTTGTGGACGGCTTTTATATGAAACCGCGTATAGACCTCAAAGTACTTTCCGAGCATAGCGAGGGAATTATCTGTCTTTCCGCTTGTCTTGCGGGGCAGATACCTCACCTCATTTTGCAGGGCAAGTATCAAGAGGCGAAAGAGGTGGCTATACGCATGCGCGATATGTTCGCCCCTGGCGATTTTTATATCGAACTTCAAGACCATCATCTAGACGAGGACAAAATCGTCATGAACCCGCTCTGCCAAATCGCAAAGGAGATAGGCGTCAAAGTCGTGGCGACAAACGACGTCCACTATATAGAAAAAGAAGACGCCGACCTTCAAGATACGATGATGTGCATCACTCTCGGCTGCAAAAAGAGCGAGATGAACCCCGCGCGTTTTTCAAACGACGAGTTCTATTTAAAGAGCGGAGAAGAGATGGAAGAACTCTTTGCTTGGTGTCCCGAGGCTATTGCCTCGACGAAGGAGATCGCGGACAAGGTTGAGGACTATTTTGTGACAAAACACCCCTCAATCATCCCGAAATACACCTGCAAAGAGATGGAAGATTTGCACCTCGACGAGGCGGGGTATATCCGCTACCTTGCAGAGCAAGGTATGGCAAAAAAATACCCCGAAATCACTCCCGAAATGCGCGAACGCTTGGAATACGAACTCGGCGTCATCCACAAGTGCGGGTTTGACGGCTACTTCCTTATCGTTTGGGACTACGTGCACGCGGCGCAACAGATGGGTATCCCCGTCGGTCCCGGGCGCGGTAGCGGATGCGGAAGTATCGTCGCATATTCTATCGGCATCACCGACATCGACCCGCTCAAATACAATTTGCTCTTTGAACGCTTCCTTTCGGAGGAGCGTGTCTCAATGCCAGACTTCGACGTGGACTTCTGTTTCGTTCGCCGTCAAGAGGTCATCGACTACTGCATAGAAAAATACGGCAAGGACAACGTCTCGCAAATCATCGCGTATTCGACGATGAGCGCAAAGGCTGTCGTCAAGGACGTCGCGCGTGTTCTTGACGTCCCGTACAACGAGGCGAACAACTGGGTTAAAGAGATCCCCGTCGGCAAAGTTTTGCTACCGCAGCTTCTTATGGAGGGGAGCGAGTCGTACAGCCCCGATTTCAAAAAACTCTACGACACGAACGAGGCGGCGAGAAACTGCATCGATATTGCGATGCAACTCGAAGGTATGCCGAGACAGACGTCAATGCACGCGGCAGGCGTCGTCATCTGCGCGGACCCCGTCGTCGAGCACTGCGCTCTTTCAAGAAACGGCCCCGTCATCACCACTCAATTCGACAAGGTCATCGTCGAGGAATTGGGGCTTCTCAAAATGGACTTTTTGGGGCTCAAAACGCTCACGGACATAGACGAAGCGCTCAAACTAATAAAGGAGGACAAGGGGGTGGAACTCGACTTCCACAAACTCGGCTACGAGAACCCCGACGTCTACAAACTCATCGGTTCGGGCGACTGCGAAGCGGTGTTCCAACTTGAAAGCGGCGGTATGAAAAAGTTTATGGCGCAACTGCAACCGGAAAACTTCGAAGACGTCACAGCAGGTATTTCGATGTACCGCCCGGGACCCATGCAGTTTATCGAAATGTTCGTGCAAGGCAAGCGTCATCCCGACGAAGTCGTCTATGACGACCCGCGCCTGAAAGAGATTTTGGGCAACACCTACGGATGTATCGTCTATCAAGAACAGGTCATGCAGATAGCGCAAAAACTTGCGGGCTTCTCGTTCGGCGGAGCGGACATCATGCGTCGCGCAATGTCCAAAAAGAAGGCGGAAATCTTGCAGAGAATGGAAGAGGTATTTTTGAACGGCGGCGTGGTCGACGGCGACAAGACCAAGAAGCACGTGGACGGCGCAATCGCAAACGGCGTGGACGAAGCCGTCGCAAGACGACTTTTCGCCGAGATTTTGAAATTCGCGTCCTACGCGTTCAACAAATCGCACGCCGCGGCTTACACCTACCTTACGTATCAGACGGCATATCTCAAACTCTACTACCCGACGCACTATATAGTCGCCGTCGTCAACAACCGTATCACCAACGCGGACGAAGTCAAGCACTATATGAACTATTTGAAGCGCAAGGGAGTCAAGGTTTTGCCACCCGATATCAACCGCTCCAAAAAGTATTTCTCAATCGAGGGAGAAAACGTCCGCTACGGACTTATGGGCATAAAGAACGTCGGCGAGCAGGCTATGGAATACTTGCTTGAAGAGCGCAAGAAGAACGGAGAGTTTAAGGACATAAAGGACTTGCTTGACCGTTGTGCGGGACAAATCAACAAGCGCATGGTTGAAAGCCTCATAAAGGGCGGCGCACTCGATTGCTTCGGCAAGGGAAGGGCTACGCTCATGGCGTCCTACGAGCGCATTATGGACGCCGTGCTCGGCGACAAAAAAAACAAACTCACGGGGCAAATGTCTCTGTTTGACGAGCTCATCGAGGACGACGAGATACAGTACAGCAAAGTGAGGGAGTACGACAAGGCGCAACGCCTCTCCTTCGAGCGCGAAGTGCTTGGAATGTACATTTCGGGTCATCCGCTCGAGGACTACGAGGACTTGGCTGGCGAATTCAACTTCGACACGAGCCAACTGCTTGTCGAGGAACAGGACGAGAACGGCGAAACCGTCATGGTGGCGGACAAGTCGCTCGATGGTAAGCCCGTAAAATTCGGTTGCATCGTTTCGTCTTACGAGAAGAAAACGACGGGCAAGCAACTCAAATTCGCCGTGGGCAGAGTTGAGGATAAGATGGGCTCCGTTGCGTTTTCGATGTACCCGAAGGTCTACGAAAGATTCGGCAATTTCTTGGACGGCGAAGAGCCGATAAAGATTTCAGGCAGAATAGATTTAAGAGACGAGAGCGAACCCAAAATCACCATCGACAAAGTGGAGATCTGGCAAAACGCGCGCGCTAATAAGGAGCAAGGCGGCTCCGTCGTCTATGTGCTCATAAACGACTCAAGCGAGAAGGAACTAGTGTCCGGCATACTGCAAATGCACCCCGGGGCGACTCCCGTCATAGCGCAAATCAAAGAGAACGGAAAGTACGTGCTTAGAAAATTCCCGTATACCGTCACCCCCGACGAGGAGTTTTTGCACAAACTTCAACTCATCGTCGGTGAGAAAAATATCAAACTTGCAAGGAAATAAATCATCAATATAGAGGCAATTATGGCAAAAAATCTTACGAACAAAAAACTTGCTGTTTTAACAAGCGGCGGAGACGCATCCGGTATGAATGCCGCCATCCGTACGGTACTCCGTTTTGCAATGGCAAACGGCTACGAAGTTTACGGCGTGAAACACGGCTACAAGGGGCTCGTGAACGACGAAATTTTCAAGATGGAGTACAAGTCGGTTTCCAACACCGTGCATACGGGCGGAACGATTTTGCGCACCTCGCGTTGTCCGGAATTCAAGGACCCCGAAGTGCATATCAAAGCGGCAAAAAACCTGCTTGATAAGGGCATAGAAAACCTCATCGTCATAGGTGGCGACGGCTCTTTCCACGGAGTCGAGGCCCTGCACGAGCACACCGAACTCAACGTAATCGGCATCCCCGGCACAATCGACAACGATATGGGCTACACCGATTCGACAATCGGTTTTGACACGGCGTGCAATACGGTCATCGACGCGATTTTGAAACTCCGCGACACAATCACATCGCACGACAGGATTATGATTCTCGAAGTCATGGGCAGAGAGTGCGGAAACATCGCGGTCAACTCCGCAATCGCAGGCGGGGCGGAGTACGTCATCGTGCCCGAGGCAAATCCCGTCGACCCAAAAGTCATCGCGGAGAGCGTGAGAGTCGGCTTTGAAGAGAAGGGCAAGACGTCCACGATCATCTTGCTTGCAGAAGGCGTCAATTATCTCAAGGACCCGCTTCTTGAAGAGATTGCAAAGGCAACGGGCAGACGCGTCAACCACATGGCGCTCGGCTATATGCAACGCGGCGGCAACCCGACGATGGCGGACAGAGTGCTCGCGGCTCGCATGGCGCAACGCGCTGTCGAACTCATCATGTGCGGACAGTCGGGCAGAGTGGTCGGCATTCGCGGCGGGGACATCTACGACACCACCGTGCTTGAAGCTCTCAAAATTCCAAAGGAATTCGACGAAAAATTGTACGATTTGGCGAAAGTCATTTCTAAATAAGAAAAATAACAAAAGCGCGAAAAGCGCATAAGGAGAAAAATATGATCAATTTGAAAGGCGCTTGTATGTTTGGACAATCTGGTGGTCCGACATCAGTCATCAACAGCAGTGCGGCAGGTGTTTTCACCGAAGCTCTCGCACAAGAAAACATCACCGCAGTTTACGGCGCGGAACACGGCATTGTGGGCATCCTCAACGAGAAGTTCTTTGACATCTCCAAAGAGGATTTGAGAGAAATCGACCTCCTCAAATACACTCCGTCATCCGCTCTCGGTTCCGTCCGCTACAAACTCAAAGACGCAGACGTGGACGACACGGACTACAAGAGAATTCTCGAAGTCTTCAAGAAGTACAACGTCCGCTATTTCTTCTACAACGGCGGAAACGACAGTATGGACACCTGCAACAAGATTTCCAAGTATATGCAAAAGTCCGGCTGGGACGTAAACGTCATCGGCGTTCCCAAGACGATAGACAACGACCTCTATGGCACGGATCACTGCCCGGGTTATGCGTCAGCTGCAAAGTACATAGCCAATACGGTCATGGAAGTCAACCTCGACGCAAAAGTTTACGACACGCCGATGGTCTGCATCATCGAGGCTATGGGCAGACACGCAGGCTGGCTTACAGCGGCGGCGGCTCTTGCAAAAGTGAACGGCTTGGGCGCAGACCTCATCTATTTGCCGGAAGTTGACTTTGACATCGACAAGTTCGTTGAAGACGTCAAGAACGTTTGCGCAAAGAATGGCAATAAGTGCATTGCAGTCGTGTCCGAAGGCATCCACAACAAGGACGGTCAACTCATCTGCGAATCTTTCGGTCCTCAAGCGGCGAGAGACAGTTTCGGCCACGCGCAACTCGGTGGCGTTGCATCCATCCTTGCAAACCTCATCAAAGAGAAGACCGGCTTTAAGACAAGAGGCATCGAGCTTTCTCTTATGCAACGTTGCGGCGCACACCTCGCCAGCAAGACGGACGTTGAAGAAGCATTTGAGGCAGGTGCGGAAGCAGTCCGCGCGGCAGTTAGAGGCGAAACGGACAAAATGGTTATCTTCGAGCGTCACTTCGACGAGAAGGGCAACTACTACAACAAGAACGTGCTTATGCCACTTGAATACGCCGCCAACACCGAAAAGAAAGTTCCGCTTGGCTGGATAAACGAAGAGGGCAACAACGTCAGCGATGATTTCATCACTTATGCTTTGCCACTCATTCAAGGCGACGCAAAGGCTCCTTTGGAAAACGGGTTGCCGAGATTTGCACGACTCAAAAAAATCTACGCAAAATAAAAAACCGCACAATTTGGCGACCTGCGGTGTCAGCGCACTCCTTGCGACGACACCGCGTACGCCTTAGTACGCTTGGTCGCCACAAGACGCACCCTTCCTAGCATCTCATCCAAATTGAGCGGTTTTGAGATTGGAGTGAGCAGTTTTTTGGAGTGTATTTTTAAGGGAAAATCAACAATTAAAACCCCGTGCAATTAGTCGCGGGGTTTGGGGGATTATTATGAGTAAAGAAACAGAGTTTCATGCGCCGTATTGGAATGAGTCTCTCTATCCGTACGTGGGCAAGAAGCAAATTTTGAAAGACGCGGAAGCGGAGGGCGGCAAGGAAGGTCGCAAGGCAAAAGCACAAGAACTCAAAGAGACAAAGCGCGAGTTTAAGCGCGAGAGTCGCGAGTTCAAGCGTGAGCACAAAATGCACTTGCATCCGCTTATGGCATATATCTTCGACTTCGCAGAAGAAGACAGGGCATTGCCGAACAGCCGTACTCCGTTTGACGCGGAGATAAAAATCGAGCACGACGTCGTCTACAAGGAGATCGACGGCGAAAAACTCGTGATGGACGTCTACTATCCATCTCATCCTGCCAGCGAAAAATCGCCTTGCGTCATGGATATTCCGGGCGGCGGTTGGATGATACACAATCGTCATCGCAGAGATGGATATGCAAGGTTGTATGCCGCTCTCGGTGCGGTGGTTGCAGTCATTGACCATAGGTTGGGACCAAAAGTTTTCTTCCCGGAAAATTTGAAGGATTGCATTGATGCCTACAACTTCCTTGTTGACAATGCAGAGCGTTTTGGAATTGACGAGAACAATATTACGGTTACGGGCGACTCATCCGGCGGACATCTGTCTGCTTCAATCGGATGTGCTTGTTCGAGTGCGGAATATCGCGAGAAACTTGGGCTCAACGAACTCAAAACCAAACCTGCATATCTAATCGGCATAAGCGGTGCGTATTCAACTGAAATAATGTATAGAATTCCGCTCACAAATACGCTTATGGTGAGATATATGACAAGCAAAAACAGCAGAAAGCAGAGTAGAAAATGGGAGTTCTACAAGGAACTCAACGTTTACAACTATGTGAATGCGGATTTCCCTGAGATGTACAACAACGGCGGCGCAACGGATCCTCTGTGCATGGGCGAAGCCAAGCGTATGGCAAAGCACCTCGACGAAGTGGGAGTGAAGAACGAGTATCAAGTGGGCAAAGTGTGGTACAACTCCGCACACTGCTACATTCTGCGCTTACCATTCAAGCCTGCACGCAGAGATATGCTCAAACTCATGAATTGGTACGTCAAAAAACAAGCCGAAAAGGGAGTGGATTTGTCAGTAGGGTTTGCACGAGTTGACAAGTTTTTGAACAACTACAAAAAAGCCTTAAAAGGTGAAATAAATTGTTAAACAATATTGACATTCAAAAAGGTGATATCATCGACGCCGAAATCATAGATTTCGGCTCGAATGGGGAAGGCGTTGCAAAATGCGGCGTCTATCCTATCTTTATTCCTTTTGCGGTCAAAGGCGACATTTTACGCGCGCGCATCACGTGGACGAGCAAAGATTATGCCTTTGGCGAGATTGTCGAAATTGTTGAACCATCAAAGGACAGAGTCAAACCGCCGTGCCCGTATTTTGAAAAGTGCGGCGGTTGCGACCTGCAAAACGTGGCATATGACACGCAACTTGAAATGAAGCGCGAAAACGTGAAACGTTCGCTCAAAAAGGTGGGCGGACTTGACGTGAATGTGCCTTTGCCTGTCAGCCTCAACGAATGGGAGTATCGCAACAAACTGGCGCTGCCTTTCGGGCAGAACAAGAGAAGCGGGCGCGTGTATCTCGGCTTTTTCGAGAAACGCTCGCACAGTGTTGTGCCGATGAAGTGGTGTAAACTTCAAGGCCAGTGGGCGGCAGACCTCATTGAAGACGTAGGCGAATGGGCGAATGAATGTGGGCTAACGGCTTACGACGAGCAGAGCGGCAAAGGGTATCTAAGACACGCAGTCGCAAGGATGCTTGACACTTTGACGCTGACGCTTGTCATAAATGACAAGAGCAAAAACCTAAAAGACCTTGTTAGATTGACTGAAAAGTTAAACAGGCACTTCAAAGATTATGCAATCTTTGTGTCAAACAATGTGAGAAACACCAACGTCATCATGGGGGACAGCGTTCACCTTGTATACGGCGAAGAGCGCGCGCAGGACCTTGGAAAATTCAAAGCAGTGGTGTCGCCTATGTCGTTTTTGCAAGTCAACGACAAGGTGAGAGATGCCATATATGACGACGTGTGCGACAAGATTGGTGCAGATTTTGATGGCGAAATCGTCGAACTGTATTCGGGTGTAGGACTTTTGACCGCGCAACTTGCGCTTCGCTTGAAGAGCGCAAATATAACCGCTGTGGAGATTATCACCGAAGCCACAAAAGACGCAGATGCACTTATGCGCAATCTTGCACTTGAAAATGTGACGAATATATGCGCAGATGCGGCGAAATACGTGGAAGAAATTGCTGAGAGCAAAACGTCGCGAGTGCTCATCCTTGACCCGCCGCGCAAGGGGTGTGATGAAAGAGTGCTTGAGGTGGCAAAGTCCGCAGAATTTGAAAAAATTGTTTATATTTCTTGCAATCCGCAGACTTTGGCAAGAGATTTGAAGACTTTGTCTTCAACATACAAAATAGAATATATTCAGCCGTACGACATGTTCCCCGAGACGAGACACGTTGAGACGGTTGTGGTGCTCGATAGAGCATGATAAAAATAGGAGAAATTTATGAAATCGAAAACCGAAGATATCAGACTTGTTAAAGTCGGAATAAAAAACTTGGACGAGTTGGTGGATTTGGAACCCCAAAAATCGCAATATGATTTCGTGGCGGACAACTGCTATAGTTTGGCGGAAGCGTATGCCAACCTTATGGACGGCAGATACGCGCAACCTTTTGGAATCTACAAAGGGGACACGCCCGTCGGATTTTTGATGATTGGCTTTAACATCTCCGATGAAGAGGACGACCCCGAAAAGTTCCCTCTGCTTCAAAACAACTATCTCATTTGGCGTCTTATGATAGACAAGAAATATCAAGGCAAGGGCTATGGAAAAAGAGCGATGGAACTTGCCATGGACTTTGTCAGGACTTTCCCGTGCGGGAAGGCTGAATATTGCTGGCTTTCTTACAACCCCGAAAACGAGATCGCAAGAAAACTTTATCGTTCGTTCGGGTTTGAGGAAATGCCAATGCCTGAGGGTTGGGACGAAGTGCCCGCCGTTTTGAAACTGTAAGACAATAACTATGAGTGCGGAGATTGTTTTTGTTGGGATGTCGCTTATAGACGTGATCGTGCAGGGGTTTGACAAGATCCCAGTTTCAGCGAGCGGATATAGGGCGGAGAGTTGTTCCGTAAACGTGGGCGGTGAGTCCGTCAACGGAGTGTTGGCGGCGGCGAAACTCGGCGCGAAAACCGCAATCCTTTGCCATCTCGGCAAAGATGCGGAGGGCGATATGGTGGTAGCGGCGCTTGAAAAACACGGCGTGGACGTCAGCAAAATCGTGCGCGACGAACACCCGACGCCAGTGACAACAATGCTTGTTGAAGGGGACGGCTCACGCAAGTCCATCACAAATCTTGCACACAAATACAACTTCCACCCAGAGAGACATTTGGACGCGCTTGAAGATGCAAAGGCCATAGTGCTTGGATCGCTCTTCCGTGCGCCGTTCGACGAGCCTGAAATTGTCAAAGCGGTTGTGGAGTATGCGCACAAGAATAATATTCTTGTGTTTGCGGACACGAAGATACCCAACTTTGCAAAGATTAAGCTTGAAGATATAAAGGACTCTTTGCCGCTTATTGACTATATCACACCCAATGAGGACGAAGGGCGTTTCTTCACAGGCGAGGACGAGCCTGAAAAGATGGCGGACGCATTTTTAGAGTATGGTGTCAAAAACGTCATCGTCAAACTCGGCGGGAAGGGTTGTCTATTCAAAAACAGCGAACAAACCGTGCGCCTTGCCGCACACAAGATAGACGCCGTTGACACGACGGGCGCAGGGGACAACTTTCTTGCGGCATTCGCGACAGAGATATTGCGTGGTGAGAACATAAATGACGCGCTTGCGTTCGCCAACGCCTGCGGTGCGATATGCTCCACCGCCGTCGGTGCATCAACGGCACTGAAAGACCGCGAGCAGGTTTTGAGTTTTGCAAAAACACATTGAGTCGAGATAAGTATAGAAGATGAACACAGGAATTATCGTTGGGGTAAGCATAGAAGAAGCCGTGGGAGTGCTTTTGATCGTACTGGGTCTTGTGATCTGGATCAAGAAGGCAGTTTCACTTTTGCATACCTATCACTACAAACACGTGGAAGATGAGGATATACCTGCCTATTGCCGCGTGATCGGGATCGCATTGATTTTGATGGGCGTTGGGCTTTGCGTCACGGGCGTTCTCAATCTGTTTGAGTCGGCTTGGTGGTGGATACCTTTGACGGTTGGATTTGTGGTTGGAATTGCCGTGTTTATCTTTGCACAGAAAAAGTACAACGGATCGATATTTTGACGAGTTTTAAAAGGAGAGTAATATGGATTTGATACCAAGTTTTGCTGTGGATCATACAAAGATCGTGCCCGGCATATTTGAGAGCCGTGTGGACGTGGTGGGTGACGAATACGTCACTACGTTTGACATTCGCGTCAAGCGCCCGAACGTTGAGAAGGCTGTTTCGGACGCCGCTATGCACACAATGGAGCACGTGATTGCGACGTATCTCAGAAACCATGCGGAGTGGAAAGACAAACTCGTCTATTGGGGGCCGATGGGGTGCTTGACAGGCTTTTATATGATTGTCAAGGGGCGTCCGAAATCAAGCGAACTCTACGGCATAATTCTCGATGCATTCCGCTATATGCGCGACTTCGAAGGCGACGTGCCGGGGGCAACGCCGGAGAATTGCGGCAACTATCTCTTGCACGACCTGAACGGCGCGAAAGAGGAAGCGGCAATTTACGTCGACTATCTTGAAAAGGCGGACAAATCGAAAATCTTCGAATACCCGAAGACGGAAAGGTTGCAACTTGACGAAGACAGAACATTCTTTGATTCTTAATCAAAGAAAACGAAAGATTGAAGGTGAAATTGTGATACATCTTGAAAAAGTGACGCGTGATAACGTGGATGATGTTATCGAATTGCGTGTAGCGAGAGAGCAAAAGGACTTTTTGGCATCCAACGTCGAGAGCCTTGCTGACGCATACTTGGCGCTGTCGGAAGGGAGACCAGTATATCCGTTTGCGATATTGAACGGCAAAAAGGTGGTCGGGTTCATTATGATTGATTATGCTCACGACTGGTCGGGATATGAGCATGAGGCGTGGCTCAAAAGCGACGAATATAAATTCTATGAAGACAAGCCGTATTATTACATTTGGCGCTTCATGATAGACAAGCGCTTTCAAGGAAGGGGCTATGGCAGAGAGGCGTTGAAGCAAGCAATTGATTTTGTCAAAACATTCCCGTGCGGAGAGGCTAAGTATTGCGTGCTGTCCTACAGCCCGACAAACGAAGTGGCAAAAAAGTTTTATGAGTCAGTTGGCTTCGTTGAAATCAACGGCCCCGGCTATTATGAAGAAAACGACGAAAGATCAGCTGTCTTAAAGCTGTAATCTGAGGAAATTATGGACAAAAAATTGTTGATGGACAATCTCTTCAAAGAGGCTCACGATAAAGGACTCTTTGATGGGACGTGGCTGTTCGCAGAGAACGGCGAAATAGTATCAAAAGGCGCATACGGACCAAGAGATCTTGAAGGCAAATTGCCGATTCAAGAAGACAGCATATTTGATATCGCATCCGTAAGCAAACAATTCACTGCGACGGCGGTGATGATAGCAAGACGCAGGGGACTACTTAGCCTAGACGATGAAATCACCAAGTTTTTCCCTGAAATACCATACAAGGGAATAACAATACTCAATCTCTTGCACCACACGGGCGGCTTGCCTGATTATACTGATGACGACTGGATTGAGAATACCGCAAGGAAGGAAAACACAATCCCTGACAACAATATTATCATCCGCTATCTCTGCGAATGCGGGGAAGAAGCGAGATTTGCACCGGGAGAAGAGTTTGAATACTCCAACACGGGATACAATCTGCTCGCGGCAATCGTGGAGAAGGTGTCGGGGGTGAAATTCGAAGACTTCTTGCTTGAAAACGTCTTCAAACCTGCTGGGATGAATTCTACTCGCGTCATCCACAGAAGAAAGGACAATGAAACTGTTGAAAACCTTGCCTACGGAAGATTCTTTGAAGGCGGCAAATATATCTTGCCCGATGATTCTAAGGAGATAACCTACGTCGTCCCGCTTGACGGTATGGCAGGGGATGGCAACGTGCATACAAACGTGTTCGATATGTTCAAATGGGATCAAGCTTTAAGAGAAGGCAAGATCTTAACACGCGAAGAACAAGAGATGATGTGGGCATTAAGCACACTCAACAACGGCGAGCCTTCCGGCGAAGACGACTCTATGGTGGATCTTGGCATTGGCTTTAAGGTTGACGGCTATGGCTTTGGCTGGGAAATCATTCATGACGAAAAACTTGGGCTTATAGTGCAACATACTGGCGGCTGGCAGGGATATTTGTCCTACTACGTGCGCTTTGTGGACGCGAACAGAATGTTCATCATCCTTATGTCGCACTATGAGACGGATATGAGAGGCGGATATACCTTCTGGAATGCCGTTAGAATGATAGCCATGGGCGAAGATCCAAAGCCTATTCAAATGATTGAGGACTTGGAGATCAAAAATCCTGACAAGAGCAAATGGCAATCATACGTCGGTAAATATGAGCACAAAGACGAAGATTTCTATATTGACGAGGTCTTTATCAAAGACGGAGATTTGTATGCAACACTCTTTGACGAGGACGAAACGGAAGAAATCAAATTATATCCGCTAAACGACAAAGAGTTTGGCAGAAAATTTGGGTATGCAGCCTTTGTGTTCGGCAAAAACTGCGTGAAATACATTGGAAATACCTGCAAAAAAATTTAGGAGAGAATTATGGAACAAAAGAAAATACCATTTGATTTGCAAGTGAGTGCTAAAGAGGACTCATTGCATATAGAAGAAAGACTTGAAGAATACACGTATTCTCAAGCGCCGACATTTGCTGATGAGGAAGAAGAGTTCTCAAAGAAGATAACGGACAAAGACGGCAACATTATTGCAGGTTGCAATGCCATTATCAGCAGATGGGGATACGTTGACGTTGACACACTCTGCGTGGCAGAGCCGTATCGTAGACAAGGTCTTGGCTCCGCGCTTCTCAAAGAAGTTGAGCGCGTTGCCAAAGAAAAAGGCTGCCGCTTTGCGGCTCTCGGGACGTTTGATTTCCAAGCGCGCGGACTCTACGAAAAGCATGGGTATAAGGTTTGGGCAACGGTTGAGAATATCGCCGGACACGAAAACTACGGCATGAGCAAGCGTCTTGATATAGATGTGCCTACACGCGAGTTCAAAAAAATTGAATACGAGATTCAAGACGGCACGGAAGAAGACGCGGAAACCATTGAAAATATGCTTGAAGATTACAACGAGCCGTTTTTCCCCGAGGATGACGAATACGTCAAGTGCAATAGAAAGATCTTGGACAAGGACGGCAACATTATTGCGGGAATTATCGCAGGATATTATGAGACGTCCCGCGTTGGCGAATTGTTTGAATTGTGGGTGGAAGAGCCATACCGCAATCAAGGGCTGGGCTCATTTCTCGTTGAGAACTTCGAACGCGAGATGAAAGAAAAGGACGCTCATCAAATCTTCGTGGAAGATTACGTCTATGATTGGAACGTGGACTTCTTCAAACACCGCGGATACGTCCCGTCGGGCGGATTTCAAGATATTCCTAAAGGCCATTGCTCCTATTATGACTTGGTGAAGGAATTTTGATCTATCGCGAGATTTGAAAAACAAATGGATCTAAACACAACTCTTGAAACGAATAGGTTGCTCATACGCTCATACAAAAGAGACGACAAAGACTTTTGCTTGTCGCTGTGGTGCGACGCTCAAAACGGCAAGTATATGAGCGATCCGCTCCTTGAAAATGCAGATGAAAAGTATCTGTCTTATTTTGACGATATGGAGAACGAGCCGGACGGTTACTATCTTATCGTCGAGAGCAAAGATACCCGGCAAAGGGTGGGCACTTGCTGTATCTTCCCCGAGGGCGACAACGTCGATATAGGCTACTGCATATCGAAAGACCTATGGCGACAGGGGTTGGGGAGCGAAATCATCGAGGCGTTGATCACTTTTGCCAAACGGCAGGGCGGGCACTCTATGAGCGCGGAGGTCGCGGACGACAATGCCGCTTCCGTTGGACTCCTAAGAAAATTCGGGTTTGTCGAGGACAAAAAGACGAGATACAAAAAATGGGGCGAAGAGACCTATTTTGACGCGCACGTGCTCAAACTCCGCTTTTGAACACTTGGCTTGATTGAAAACTTGAAGCAGGAACGAATTATGGGAAAAGAGTGTGCGGTCAAAACGAAAATCGGAGAGTTGGCGCTGTATATTCCAAACGTGGAGGACGGATGGTTCTATCAAAAAATGTTGTCCGACCCCGCGACTATGGCGTACAACGCGAAGTGGTTTCCGCCCGACGGGTGCATTCCGAATGCGCCAGAAGAATGGAAAAGCATTCAAGCGGAGTGGATAGACGCATCCCCCAAGAGGTTTTACGCCTATTTGAAGCGCACCTTTGACGGCGCTTTCGTCGGGGACGTGAACTATCACTTCAACCCGAGTCAAAACAACTACGATATGGGCATTGTGATTTACGCTCCCGAGCGTGGCAAGGGCTACGGCAAGCAAGGGCTTGAATTGTTGCTTGAGCGCGCGTTCAAAGTGGACGGGATTTCACGCCTTCACAATGAGTTTGAAACATCTCGCGACGCGGCGTATCGTATACACAAAGCGGTGGGTTTCAAAGAGATTGGCAAACAAGACGGAATAATCAGTTTGGAAATCACAAGAGAGGAGTATTTCCAAAGGGTTATCGGCACAAAGATCCTCGTGATAGGCGCACCGGGAAGCGGGAAAAGTACGTTTGCAAAGAAACTGCAAAAGGTTTTGGGGCTCCCGCTTGTACACCTCGACAACGTATGGTGGAACTCCGACCGCACTCACGTCTCGCGCGAGGAGTTTGACAGGCGTCTAAAAGAGATTTTGCGTGCTCCCAAATGGATTGTGGACGGCAGTTATAGCAGGACTTACGAGGTGAGGTTCAAGGCGTGCGACACCATTTTCTATCTCGACTTTGACGAGGAGACCTGCATGAACGGCATAATAGGGCGCGTGGGGCAACAGCGCGACGACATCCCTTGGACGGAGAATACGCTCGACCCCGAACTCGTCGAACTGGTGAAGAGTTTTAACCAAAAAAACAGACCCGTGCTGTATGCTTTGATTGAAAAATACAAGGAAAAATCTGCCTATATCTTCAAAACCCGCGCCCAAGCGGACGAATGGCTGAATAGGCTGACAAAGTGATTTAAATATGAAAATAACAATCAAAAAAATGGAGACGGTGGACGAGATAAAGGGCAAGGCGTACGTGCATTGGAAATCTTGGCAGGAAGAGTACAAGGGACTCGTCAGCCAAGAGTATCTTGCAAAACTGACTCTTGAAAAGTGTGTACAACTAGCGCAAAGCTTCAAAGACAATCATATCGTCGCGAAAGTTGGGGATCAAGTCGTCGGGTTTGTGAGTTTTGGAGATCGTGGAGAGGAAGCGCCAAATGTCGGCGAGATATTTGCGATATACGTCTTGTCCGACTATTTTGGGACAGGTCTTGCGCAAAAGCTTATGAAAGCGGGGCTTGACAAACTCTCCAACTATCCCAAAGTGCAATTGTGGGTGCTCAAAGACAACGCACGCGCGATACGGTTTTATGAAAAGTGCGGTTTCAAACCAGACGGCGCAGAAATGACAAGCAAGAATATCGGCGCCGAAGAAATCCGAATGATAAAGGAGCAAAACGCTATCTATATCGTTGCAGGGGATGAAATGGTGAAGCTTTTTGCCGAAAAGTACCCTGAAGTTAATGCAATTCCTTTCAGAGAGAACTTCTCGGTGGGGACGTACGGTGGTTTCAAATTTGACGATGCGTTTGTCGCACACAGGGCGCAAACTTTTGGCGTGGCGGTAGAAGACTACAAGAGAAAACTCGCACCGATAATCAACCTTGATTTTGAAAGAGAGTATGTGCTATGTTTTGGCGAGTGCGAGTGTTGCAAAAAAAACTTGGAGTTTTTGACAAACTACCTGCTTGCAAATGGCTATGCGCATGCTATCAAAATCCGCATCGTTGACGAACTCACCCTTGAAACGATAAGGGAGTATGTGTACAAAGTGAACTAAATGAACAAAGACAAGATGACAAACATTATCGAGACCGAGAGGCTCACGTTGTTTCCTTATACCAAGGAAAATCTTGCGCTGTTCAATAGCGACCTTGCGGGATTCGAGAGAGAATTTGGCGTAGAGTATCAGGGGGAGGAACTGGACCATCTGCTCACGGGCTTTCTCAAGAGACTTGAGAAAGAGATTGCAGAGGACGAGGCAAACTATCTCTTTTTCACGGAGTTTTTGATAGTGCTCAAATCAACAAGCCACATCATCGGCTCGATTGATTTCAAGTACGTCCCAAGGGACGGGCTCACGGAGGTCGGCTACGGTTTGAATGAAAAATACTCGGGCAACGGCTATATGACGGAGGCACTTGGCGCGTTTTTGAAGTTTGGCAAGGCTCTCGGCGTCAAGGTCGTGCGCGCGGACACCTTGAAGGACAATTTGAGGTCGCAAAACGTGCTCAAAAAATGCGGTTTCCACTTTTTGAAGGAAGACGGCAATCTTTGGTGGGAAATAGAGTTGTAAAAATAAGGAGATATATATGGCAAGAAAGAAAGGTACGATTTTGGTGCTGGCGACGGGCGGAACCATCGCAGGCGTCGGCGAGCAGGGCAATATCGCCGGCTACAGACCGGGCAGACTCACAGCAGATGAGTTGCTCAAAGATATACCAAACATCGAAGATGTTGCGCCGATTGAAACGGTGCAGATTTGCAACGTCAATTCCGACGACATCACCGCAAAGATTTGGCTGGAACTCGCGTCCATCATCAACCGCGAGAGCAAGGACGAAAACGTCAAGGGTTTCGTCATTACGCACGGTACGGATACGCTTGAGGAGACGGCGTACTTTTTGAACCTCACCGTCAAGACGGCAAAGAGCGTCATTATCACGGGCGCAATGCGTCCCGCAACAGCCATCTCCGCGGACGGACCTATGAACCTCTATCAGGCTGTGTGCGCGGCAAAGTCTCCCGAGACGGAGGGGCAGGGCGTGCTTGCGGTGTTTGCGGACAGGATCTACACTGCGCGCGCAGTCACAAAGACGAGCACCTATCAACTCACCGCCATATCGGCAGGGCGTATGGGCGCAATTGGTGTGATAAGAGACGGCAAGGTTTATCTGTATGAGACCACCAACAAACCCCACACTTCAAGTAGCGAGTTTGACGTGTCTCACCTCGATCGGCTTCCCAGCGTAGCCATTTTGTATTTTAACGTGGACGCGTCCAAAGACCTCTTGCAGTTTGCGGTTGACCACTCAAATGGTATTGTTATCGCGGGCGCGGGCGCGGGCGAGTTCAGCCTTGATTTTGGCAAAATAATCGAAAGTGCGCGCATACCTGTTGTTGTCAGTTCACGCGTGGACGACGGGCTCATCACGGAAGATATGTTGCTTTTTAAAAACACTATTGCCGCAAACAACCTCTCTCCGCAAAAGGCGGCGGTGCTCCTGCGCCTCGCGCTCACGGTCACAAATGACAAAACTCGCATTGCGGAAATGTTTGCAAAATATTGAAAATAACGATTGGAGATAGATTATGAAAAAAGTATTGATTACAATTGTATGCCTATTGTTGGTGATTGTGTTGGTGGCTTGCGGGACAGCAAAGCCTAGTTCTCCTGCTGTCACCCCGGAAGACAACTCGCCGAGTGTCAACCCAAGCGATGATACGCCAAGCACAAACACTCCTGATGACACAACAAACAACGTGATAAATATCAACAAGAAAAACGAAGGCGTTGTTAAATTGGGACAAGCACTTGACACAGTCAAATCTTTGGAAGAATTGACGGGTGTTGATATAAGCAGGTACAGTGGGGCAGATACGGCATCGACGTCTTCTGATGATTCCGATGATGAAGACACAGATGAGTATTTGGTTGACTGCACAAATCCAGGCCCATGGTATTATAGTATTGATTCTATTCAAGTCACATCGTTTTATGAGTTGACAAATTTGTTTCAAACAATCAATCATTTTTATCAATTGGCAAAGGACAAAAAGAATGAGATTTTGAATAGTTCAAATTTGATCTTTTTAAACAGTTGGTATCAAGACGGTGAGTGTACAAACAGGGTCACCTACGATGAGGAAAACAACAATTTGATTTGTGAATCTTTTGAGGGTGAAAACAAATATTCAAAACTAAGTATCGGCTGGGACGAAAAAGGCAAATTGTACTATTCCTATTTGTATTCTGAATTTGATGATGTGCCAATCTTCAATGGGTTAGTTCATCAACTGGCGATAGAGTATTTTGAGGATAAATACTATAATTCTTTTGAATTCAACAGATTGATAGAATATGAGTTTGACTATGATTGGCATATTCAGCAAAAATCATGTGTAGTTGATTTGTCCGTTGAAAGAGGCAGATTCTATACTTATTTAGCTATAGATTATTATTCTGAAAACACATTTAAAAATAGTGAAATTAATGATAGAATTTATTGTTTTGAAGCAATTGGCGGTGATGTGATTTGTTATGCAATATATAACAACGATAGCAGATTCATTGGCTTAACAAATGGCTCGAATGGCCGTCCTAGTTTTGAGCTTGATGGAAACCACAGTGATGGTAGAATTTATTATTTATATATTGATCCATATAAATTGACGGGAATTGAACAAATAATAGTTAAACCTTCGGAAACTGATGAATTAGCTTATGATAAATTTTATGTAAAGTTTAATAATGGAAAATGTATACCATTTGATAATCCAGACAGAAACTTTAATGTAAGAAATGTCGGAGGGGGATTTAGAAACGACTATTTCCCGAATTTTTATTTCCGCTCATTAAGTGGAATTGATGAACTGCTTGAGTTATTTGATGAATATGGTATTGAATTTAGAGACATAGATTTTGAATACTATACAAATAAGCTGGTTGGTGATTTGGGATATAAGGTTTTTGATTATGAATTTAATAGCGAAAATTTTTATGACATTGTTGATTGCATGTTGTCAATGCGCATAGATATAGATTTGCAAGAAGTGCAACAAGAATATGACAACGTCGAAACAATCAAAATTCCAATCAAGGTTCGAGCAAAAGTTAGAATCGAGGGCGTCGCAGAAATCGAGGACAGGCTTGTCGACTTGTCAAAATTGGAACTGGTCGTTGAAGAAGTCGATGAGTGGACTGAAAAGTATTTGGAAGAATTGGATTTATATCTCAATGACAGTTTTTTACAAGAATTGAGTTTTGATTATGAAGACAGAGTATTTAGTTTCAAAAACTCTAAAAAGATAGTGTTTGATAAATCTATACTTGATGGGCAAACAAATGTGCTGGCTGTTAGGTTGTCAAAATTTGGCATTCTTATAGAAATTCCATTCGAAATTGTTGCGGCCAAAGACGAGGTGAATGTAGACGAACTCAAGACAAGCGAAAACGAGTCGGATTCCAATGAGGGTGGGGACGCTGACAACGAAGCCGACGAAAACTTAGGTTGAAAAAATATTGGAGATAGATTATGAAAAAACTTGAATTTGACAAAAAGTATTGCCTTGACGTGTTTGAAAAACTCGTGGGCATCGACTCGACAACGGGCAAGTGTGACGACATCGAAAAGGCAGTTTGCGCTATGCTCGACGACCTCGGCGTCAAGTACGACGTCATCCACAAGGGTGGAGTTATCGCCGACCTTGGCGGAGAGGGCAACCCTCTCGTGGTCACGGCGCACCTTGACGACATCGGACTTATGGTCAGGCACATCAACGCCGACGGGACTCTCAAAGTCTGCTCCGTGGGCGGCTTGTATGCGTTTTATTCCGTCACGGAAAACGTGCGCGTCTACACCCGCGACGGCAAGGTTTTGACGGGTACGATCTGCCGTACTCCCAACTCAATTCACGTCACTGAGGACGAACTCAGAAAGAATATGGCGGACTTTGAAAAGAACGTCTGTATCGTCCTTGACGAGGACGTAAAGTGCGCCGAAGACACAAAAAAACTCGGTGTCGAAACGGGCGACGTCATTGCACTCTATCCGCGCTTTGAATTTCAAAACGGCTACATAAAGTCCCGTTTTGTTGATGATAAAGCCGCGGTTGCGATATTGTTTGCCGTTCTCAAGCGCTTCAAAGAGGAGAGCGTCAAACTCGGGCGCAAGGTGTATTTCTACTTTGCGGAGTACGAGGAGATAGGACACGGCACGTCGGTTTTGCCGGACGGCGTTAAGGACATTCTTGCCGTCGACATCGCCCCGACGGGTCCCGAGCAGACGTCGGATGAAAAGAAGGTTTCAATTTTTGCAAAGGACTCCCGTTTCCCGTATCACTACGAGATGACCAACGAACTCAGGTCCTTGGCGATTGAAAACGGCATCGACTATGTTTTGGACATTTTCACTCCGCACTACGGAACGGACTGCGACACGAGTTTGGTTGCGGGGCACGACGTCCGCCACGCCGCAATCGGTTTTGGCACGGCAAACAGCCACGGCTACGAGCGCACGCACGTCGAAGGGCTCAAACAAACCTACGACCTCCTCGTCGCCTACTTGCTCAAATAATAATGAAGATACTGCTGACGGCATTCGAACCGTTTGGCGGGGAGAGCATAAACCCCGCGCTGGAAGCGGTGAACAGAATAAAGGACGAAATACGCGGCGCAAAAATCGCAAAGGTTGAAGTGCCGACGTCTTTTGCGCGCAGTTTTCAAGTGGTTAAGCAGGCGATTGACCTCGAAACTCCCGACGTCGTTCTTATGATTGGACAGGCGGGCGGAAGGGACGCAATCACTCCCGAGCGAAGAGCCATAAACCTTGACCTTGCAAAACTCCCCGACAACGACGGGTATATTGCGAGCGGGAACAAAATCGTTGAAACCGCTCCCGAAGAGTATCTTTCGACCTTGCCGATAGAAAAAATCGTCGACGCGATAAACGCCTCGGGTGTTCCCGCCGAGATTTCCGATGACGCAGGAACGTTTGTTTGCAATCATCTGTTCTTCTCGGTCTTGGACTATCTCGCAAAAAGAGGTACGCCGGCTGGCTTCATCCACGTGCCGTACGAGACGAGGCAGACAGCAAAAAAACAGGGCGTATTTGCCTTGCCTATTGAGGATATAGTCAAGGGCATAACCGCCATAGTCGCCGCGGTTGTCGAGAATTGATATGGAAAACGTTTTGACCTTCAAAAACAGAATGGAATTCAGGGGGTGGCTCATGGCGCACTCGGCGGAAGAAAAGGAATGCTGGGTGGCTTTGAAACGAGGGAACCCTTGTCGTGACGACGTATTCTATTATCTCGACGCGGTGGAAGAAGCATTGTGTTTTGGTTGGATTGATAGCACGCAAAAACTCGTGGATGGCGTGAGGCTGCAGCGCTTTTCGCCGAGAAAGAAGAATGGTCTTTGGACAGAGCTCAACAAAGAGCGTGTGCGCAGGCTTGAAAAACTCGGGCTTATGACGGACGCGGGGAGAATGGCGCTCCCCGTCAATATGGGGTTTACACCCGATCAAGACGTCGTGCTCGCTTTGAAAGAGGCGGGCATTTGGGATGATTTGCAAAAATTTGATCCGCTTTATGTGCGTGTGCGCCTATACAACGTTGCGTTCTACAAAGGCAGGGACGCGCAGGCGTATGAAAGAGCGCTCGCACATCTTATTGAAATGACTAAAAAGGGCAAGACGTTCGGAGAATGGAACGACTACGGACGTTTGCTTGAATATTGAAATAATAATTTTAGGAGATAAGTTATGGCAAGAAAAAACTTTGGAGCAAAACCATTGAGCCTTCCGCAACCTGTGTGGATCATTGCAACTTATGATGAGAACGGAGTTCCCGACGCTATGAACGCGGCGTGGGGCGGTATCAGCGAGGAGAACGAAATCTCCGTCTGCCTGTCCCCGGGGCACAAGACCTGCAAGAATTTTGCGCATACGGGCGCATTTACCGTGAGTATGGCGGATAAAGCTCATGTCGCGGGGTGCGACTACGTTGGCATTGCAAGCGCAAACAAGACGCAAGATAAATTTGAACGCGCAGGTTTTACCGCGACAAAGAGCGAACTCGTCAACGCGCCGATCATCAACGAACTTGCGGTGTGCATCGAGTGCAAAGTCAAAGAGTACAACCTTGACACCTGCATTTTGAAAGGTGAAATCGTCAACGTCAGCGTGGACGAGTCTGCGCTTACGGACGGCAAGGTCGACCTCAAAAAGGTCGCCCCGATTGCTTTTGATCCTTTCAACTTGGAATACGTCGTTTTGAACGAAAGCGTTGCCAAAGCGTTTAATATAGGAAAATCGTTGTTCTAATTGGGTAAAATATGACAAAAGCACGGGCAAAAGACTTCTTTGACGTTGTCAAAAAGGATATGATGGTGTGGGTGGCTATGCTTGCCGCCCTTATAGTCGTATGCGTTATTCGCCCGAGTTTAGATATTTTGAAGAGCATAGACTGGCACACGCTTGGCATGCTGTTTTTGATGTTGACCGTGCTTGAAGGGTTCAAAAAAGAAAAAGTTTTCAATCCTATCATTCGGCTTGCCGGCAAAATCAAATCTGCGGCGGGACTTGGGCTGTTTCTCGTGTTTGCGGTGTTCTTTACGTCTATGTTCGTGACGAACGACGTGTCCCTCATAATTTTCGTCCCGCTCACGATATTCCTTTTCCGCGCTGCAAAGAAAGAAAAATACATTTTGCCGATACTTGCAATGCAAAATATTGCGGCGATACGAGGTTCGCTCCTCACACCGTTTGGCAGTCCGCAAAACCTGTTTATATTTGGACAGTCCGGCGTCAGCGTTTGGGAGTTCGTGGGCTATATGTCGCCGATCTGGGCGATTTCGGGAGTTGTGCTCGTTGGGTTTGTCGTGGTGCTGTTTTCAAAGAACTTGAAACAAAAAACCGACATCCCTCTCGAAGCTTACCCCTCTGATTCGATTGAGGACAATACGCCCAAAAGGCTCACGTATCTCTTTTTGTTTCTCATCGTCATTTGGCTCATCGTGTCCCGCTTTGAGGCGTGGTACTGGGTTGCACTCATGATACTCGTCACCGTCGTCGTATTTGACGTCAAGGTGCTTTTGAAAACGGATTACGTACTCATCATCACGTTTTTCTGTTTCTTCCTGTTTTCGTCCACGATATCGTCAAACGAGACGGTGGCAAACTTCCTGTCAAGCGTCGTGGCGGGAAGAGAATACTGGGTATCGCTGCTACTTAGTCAAGTCATTTCCAACGTGCCTGCGGCAATCGTGCTCTATCCGTTCTCGGTGAACGTCGGCGCGCTCCTCTACGGCTTGGACTCGGCAGGACTCGTGTCGATAATAGGCTCGCTTGCCTCCGTCATCAACTTTAGAATATACGTCCGCGAATACCCAAAGGGCGGGCTCAAATTCCTTTTGGTGTTTGAGATTGTGAGTCTAATTTTCTTCGCGATTATTGTAGCGCCTACTTATTTTTTGGGCTTAAGGCAAATATGAGAATTAAAAGCAATAAAATTGCTTTTAAAAATATAAAATACGCTTGCAATTTATCAAATTGTCAAGTATGATAAAAATGCGAAAATAAAAATTTTGGAGATAGATTATGGCATCAACAGTTTATTTTTCAAGAACGATAACGCCTGAAAAAGTCGTTGAACTCTACGACCTTTTGGGTGTCGATTTGAAGGGCAAAGTCGCAGTCAAATTGCACTCGGGCGAAAAGGGCAATCAAAACTATTTGAAACCCGAATTTTGGGAGCCAATGGTAAAGCACGTGAACGGTACGGTCGTCGAGTGCAATACGGCGTATGGCGGAGCGAGAAATACCACGCAAAAACACTTCCGACTTATGCACGAGCACAAATGGGACGAATTCTTTGAAATCGACATAATGGACGACTACGACGAAGACCTCGTGCTCCCCGTCGAAAACGGCAAAGTGCTCAAAGAGAACAGAGTGGGCAATCATATGCAAAACTACGACAGCATGCTCGTGCTTTCCCACTTCAAGGGACACCCGATGGGTGGCTACGGCGGAGCGCTAAAACAACTCTCAATCGGTTGCGCGTCCTCAAAGGGTAAGTCGCTCATACACAGCGCGGGCAGGACTGACGACCAATATTCGCTTTGGGCAAGATGCGCCAAGCAGGACGAGTTTTTGGAGTGCATGGCGGACGCGGCAAGCACCGTCGTCAAGTATTTTGGCGGCAACATCGCGTTTGTCAATGTCATGAAAAATATCTCGGTTGACTGTGATTGCGTGGCAAAGGCGGAAGACCCTTGCATGAAGGACATCGGCATACTCGCATCGCTTGACCCGATCGCGATTGACCAAGCCTGCATAGACCTTGTCTATGCACAAACGGACGACCCGGGGCAAAAGCATTTTCTTGAAAGAGTTGAATCACGTCATGGCATACACACGATTGAAGCGGCGGCAGAACACGGTTTTGGATCAAGAGAGTACGAACTCGTTGAAGTGAAATAAGTTATGAACTATCTGTTTTTTGACATAGAATGCTCGGACGGCAGACATATGTGCAGTTTTGGCTACGTGCTCTGCGACGCCGATTTTAACGTACTCAAAAAAGAGGATATTTTGATAAACCCCGAAGCGCCGTTCAGGCTTGCAAGATACGGCGGGGAACCGCATATTCAACTCGGCTATCCCAAAGAAAAGTTTTACGCAGCGCCCAATTTCGTCGTGAGGTACGAAAAGATAAAGCGAATTTTGGAAAGAAAGGGACAACTCGTCATAGGACACTCCGTGCTCAACGACGTAAACTTTTTGCAACTCGCTTGCGAGAGATACGAAAAACCTTGCTTCGAATATTCCTTCTTTGACGAGCAACAGATATACAAGACCTTGAACGAGGGCAAACCCGTGGGGACCGCGCTCGAAAAAATCGCCGAAACCTACGGCATTGAGCCGGAAAACCTCCACAGAAGCGACGACGATGCAAAGACCACGATGGAGATTGTCCGCCGCATTTGCAAGGAGCAGGGGATGACGCCAAAGCAGCTCGCGGACGCGTATCCGCTCTCAAAGGGTAAGGTGGAAAACGGCGTAGTCAAACGCTTCGTCACGGAGCCGTACAAATGGTATTGCTCGGCGGTTTTGGAGATAGGCGAGAAAAAGCGGAACGAAAACAAACCCGCGGAGCAAAGCTCGGGCAAGAGGAGTCGCTACGTTGGCAAAAAGATATGTTTCGCCACAAAACTCGAAAGGACCATTCCTCTCAAAATGTATACTCTTGTTCAAAAACTTGTCGCACTCGGGGCAAAGTATACCGACAACCCCGCCGAATGCAATATCTTTATCAAGCACAAGTCCAGCAAGTGCTATCGCTACGTATACGCGACTCAGCACAAGGGCATAAGCATAATTCCGTTCGAGCAGTTGCTAGGCGATTTGGGGCTCAAATACGACGACGTGGAGCCGTATCCGTTTAAGGGGGACTACGTCGGCAAAAAGCGCGAACCCGTCGTGACGGGCGTATCGCACGTCGAGAGCACTCCGTCCTCAATAGGTGACCGTCTGAAGGAGAAGAACAAAACTCCTCAAAAGAACAATCAAAAAAACAACCGCAAGAACAGGAATTTCAAAAAGAGAAAATACAAAAATGCGGGCGCGGAAACGCGTGGCGAACAAAAACAACCCGCAATAAAGGAAAAGAATGAAGGCGGAACTCATTAAGACTACTGCAGGCGGAATAAAGGTCTTCGCGATTGAAAACGACAACGGAATGCGCGTCGAACTCTTGTCCTACGGCGCAATCATCTCAAAGCTTCTTGTCAAAGACAAGAACGGCGAGTTGGTGGACGTCGTGGCGGGCTATGACGACCAAGACGAATACAAGTCGGACGCTTGCTATTTCGGCGCGCTCATAGGGCGCGTCGGCAACCGCATTGAAAAGGGGCGGTTCAGACTCGACGGCGCAGAGTATTCGCTCGCGCATAACGACGGCAACAACCATTTGCACGGCGGAGTAAACGGCTTCAACAAAAAGGAGTATAACGCCGAAATCGTCGGCGCGTCTTCCATCAAATTCAGTCGCATTTCGCCAAACGGAGAGGAGGGCTACCCCGGCACTATGACCGTCGCGGTCACCTACACTCTTTTAAACGACGACGCGCTCGAAATACTCTACGAGGCGACGAGCGACAAGACGACGATCTGCTCGCTCACCAATCACTCCTATTTCAATCTGAACGGCGATTTTGAGAGCGTACTCGAACACGACGTATGCCTTAAAGCCTCATGCCTTACGGACGTGGACGGAGAACTCATCCCGCACGGCGAGCTTTTAAACGTCAAGGGCACGCCGTACGATTTTACTGCGCCCAAGAAAGTGGGCAGAGATATTGAGTGCGACGACAGGCTCTTGAACGTCGCGCGCGGGTACGATTTCAACTACGTTTTGGACAAAGGAAGTGCGGACGACGTTAAGGCGTACGCACACGGCGACAAGAGCGGAATACTTATGCAAGTATTTACAGACCGTCCCTGCATTCAATTCTACACGGGCAACTTCCTCGACGGCGTAAAGGGGAAGAAAACGTACGGCTACCAGTCCGCGCTCTGCCTTGAAACGCAGGGTTATCCCAATGCGATAAACGTCCCGTCGTTTGATAGTATGGTGCTGAAAACGGGGCGGAAGTATCAGACGAAAACGAAATACGTTTTCTCCGTTGAATAACACAACGCATATTTTAAAATGAACATTTGCACATATAAACATCGGTTTTTGCAAATATATGCACAAATCGAACTATGTTTTAATGAGCATTGGAGGCATATATGTTGAGCAGTGAAAGATTGAATATGATTTGCAATTTGATAGACGGCGGTCTGAATTCCGCAAACGCCGCCGAGGCTCTTTTTTTGATTGGGTTTGAAAAAATGGACGCGGAAGAACTTGCGACTTTCAAATTGTGGAACGAGTATATGCCGCTGGCAAAAGAGTACCCGTATACGGAAGAACAGCGCAATTTACACATCCTATGGGAGTGCCTTGACAAGACGCCGTACGCTATGAATTGCGAGTTTGCGATACCGCTCCGTCAGGCTGTTGCAAAGAAACTTTTCAAAAAGTGCGGGGAGGGGTTCGTCGCCAATGAAAACTGCAAATTCAATTTTGCCAACCGCATTGAGATAGGCGATAACGTCTCTTGGAATTCGGGTTGCTATATCGACGCGAAGGGCGGAGTCAAGATGGGCGACTTTGCAATGCTCACGGAAAACGTGACGATTTTTACGCACACGCACAGCGAGCACGACCATATGCAGAGGACGTACAGCGGCGTGGAGATAGGGGACTATGCTAAGGTCTATACCGCAGCGACAGTGCTTCCCGGCGTGCATATCGGCAAGGGCGCGGTAGTCGCAACGGGCGCAATCGTCACAAAAGACGTCGAGGAGTTCACCCTTGTCGCAGGTATCCCCGCAAAACCTTTGCGCAAGCGCAATTTCGAAGGCGAAAACCTTGAAGAGACAAATCAGTTTATGATGGGAAATCGCGAGTTCCAAAAGTACGAAAAATAAACTTGCCAAGCAGTTTAAGACGCGATTTTTCAAAACAAAAAAACAGGGCAGAGCCCTGTTTTGTTTTTATTTTTTAATATCAGTCAAATCGTCTGAAACCGTTGCCACGCACTTCGTGCGCCTTGGTGATGAACGTAAACGCGTTCGGGTCCGTTTCGGCGATTATGTCTTTGACCTTGTTGATTTGACGCTTGGACGTCACGCAGGTGAGCACTTCGTGCTCTTTGCCTGTGTAGTAGCCTATGCCGTGCGAAATCGTCACTCCGCGATGCAGACGCTTGACGAGTTGCTCCGCAATCTCATTTGGTTTGTCGGATACGATGTTGAACACGAGCGACGATTGAAGACCTGCCATGATGAGGTCGGCGATTTGCGAGGACACGAGCATCGAAATGATTGAGAAAACGATTGGCGTCATGACGAGCGTCAAGCCTTCCGACGCGCTTATACCGCTTTGCAGTTTCAGTATGCCGAGCGTGCCCGAGGCTATTGCGATGACGAAGTCCAGTCCGAAAATCAGCCAATGCGTCTCTATGCCGGGGTTGTGCTTGTAGATGAGTTTTGCAATAATATCCGTGCCGCCCATAGACATATTGTTTTTGAGCATAAGGCCGAAGACTATGCCGTTCAAGACACCGCCCGTGAGGGACGCGGTAAGAAGCATACCGTTGTCGTTTGCGATGAATATCGGAAATTTCACCGCGCCGAACAAATACATAAAACCCGAGTACAACGCAACGACGAGCAGAGTGTTGAACGCAAAGCGTTTGTTCAAATATATAAAGGCGATTACAAGAAGCGGGATATTCATTATGAGAGTCGTGATGCCCGGGTCTAAAATCGTTGAAGCAAGTTGCGGATTTGTCGGCAAAACCGCGTTGTATATGATTGAAGAAATACCGCTTACGCCTCCGGGAGCAAAGCCGTTAGATATGACAAAAATGTACGTGACGATTGCTCTTGAAAACGCCAATACGACGAGTAGGAAATAATAGAGTGTATATTTCAGTTGTGAATTCAAATTAGAGAGTTTGCCCATATTTTACCGCTGTATTTTTTCGCGATTTTTCGTACGCAAACAAATTAAGATTTGTTGACAAAAAAGTCAAGCGTTTTCGTCATTTTTCAAAATATTTTTTTATAGGACGGAAGTCGAAGCGCGAAAAATCGCTTCAACAGCCGAGAAGTTCAGGCAAAAAAATATCATATATTTTTTATTTTGCATTGATTGTTGACAGTCGTTCGAGTTTGTGCGATACTAAAAATACGATAAACCCATCAATTTTTCAATTATAGCTATGAACAACAAGACGAACGCAAATCAAATCAATATGCAAGACGGTTTTCTTGTGCTGATGACGAGGTCTTTGCTTGGCAAATTCAAAGATTCCGTCGTCAGCGTTTTGCCTATCGTCGTTATTTTTTTGGTGCTTGCGTTGACGCCGTTGACGGAGTTTTCGACCACGGAAATCGTCACGTTCGTCGTCAGCGCGCTGTTCTTGATAATCGGTATTGGGCTCTTCAACCTCGGCGCGGATATGGCGATGACGCCGATGGGCGAGATGGTCGGTTCAGGCCTCACGAAATCGAGAAATTTGACGATGTTGCTCGTCGCGTGCTTCGTGATGGGCATATTGATTACGGTTGCCGAGCCGGATCTTTCCGTACTTGCAAATCAAGTCCCCGTCAACAATATCTTGCTTATCGCAGTGGTTGGCGTTGGGGTTGCGCTCTTGCTCATAGTTGCGATTGTGAAGATTGTATTCAAAAAAGATCTTTCTCTCATTCTCATATTCTTTTATATGGTCATGTTTTCGCTCGCGGCGGTTTTGCTTGAAAACTGCAAGGGCAGTTTTTTACCTCTCGCGTTCGATTCGGGCGGTGTGACGACGGGGCCGATTACCGTGCCGTTCATTATGGCGCTCGGCGTGGGCGTCGCGCTCACGATAGGCGGTAAAAACGCCAACGAAAACAGTTTTGGTCTCATCGCGCTCTGCTCGGTAGGTCCTATCGTCGCGGTGCTCATTTTGTCCATGTTTACGAAGGGCGGAGTCGGCTATGAGCTCGACGATTATTCTATTTCGTCAAAACTCGGCTCGTTCGGCGGTATCGTCGGCGAGACGGCGGGCGAGGTTGCGCTTGCGCTCGGACTTATCGTCGTATTCTTCCTCATATTGCACTTTACGATATTGAAGGTCGCAAAGAAAAAACTGGCGCAGATTTTCATCGGCATTGCCTACACGTTCTTCGGACTCATTATTTTCCTCACGGCGGTCAAGGTCGGGTTTATGCCGATAGGTTTCAAACTCGGGCAACAACTTGCCGAACAGCACAAGGCGGCGGTTATTGTCTTCGCGTTTGTTATAGGCATGATAGTCGTCGTCGCCGAGCCCGCGGTTCACATCTTGAACAAGCAGGTCGAGGACATCACGGAGGGCGCGATTTCAAAGCGTTCAATGCTTATAGCATTGTCAATCGGCGTGGGCATTTCGATAGGGCTGTCCGTGCTTAGAATAATCTTCAAATTTTCATTGCTCTACTATTTGATTCCCGGCTACATAATTTCGTTGGGACTCAGCTTTTTCGTCCCCAAGATTTACACGGCAATCGCATTCGATTCGGGCGGAGTCGCAAGCGGACCTTTGACGTCGAGTTTCATTCTGCCGTTTGCAATCGGCGCTTGCGTGACGCTTAACGGCGCGGAGGACGTGCTTGATTCCGCATTCGGCATAGTTGCGATGGTGGCGATGACGCCTCTTATAACCATACAGATTTTGGGCTTTAGGGCGATAGCGGCGGCAAAGGTCAAAGAGCGCGCCGTGATGACGAGACTGCTCGGCGCGGACGACGAGCAAATCATCGACTTTATGTGAGGTGGTCTTATGGCTGAAGAAAAGAAGAAAAAGAAATCGTCCTCTAAGAATACGACGCAGAAGGTCACGAGCAACCGTCTCGAACTGCTTATCACAATCGTAAACAGACAAAAGGCGGAGTTCTTTGTCGACCTCATTCAGTCGTACGACGTGAATATGCAGATGATTGCAAGGGCGGAAGGCACCGCAAATGCGGAGATGCTCCGAGTTTTGGGGCTTGACGACGCGCAAAAAGCTGTGATTTTCAGCGTGATAAAAGAGGACAAAATAAAGGACGTTTTGGCAAGTATAGACCGCAAATTCAAGACTATCAAAAACGGGAAGGGTATTGCATATACCGTCCCGATGACTAGCGTTATAGGCGTCGCAGTCTACGGCTTTTTGAGCAATAACGAGAGGGCGGCAAAGGAGGAGAAAAAATGAAAACTTTCGACCATGAACTGGTGGTATGTATCGTCAACAGCGGTTTCAGCGAGGCGGTTATGGACGCCGCTCGTAGCGTCGGCGCAAAAGGTGGAACCGTCATCACCGCAAAGGGTACGGCAAACAAGGAAGCGGAAACGTTCTTCAAAATATTCATCCAGCCTGAAAAGGAGATGGTCATGATTTTGGTGCCGTCCAAAATAAAGGAACAACTCCTTCACGCGCTCTACAAGTCCGTAGGACTTGACACCCCGGGGCAGGGCATAGCGTTTGCGCTTCCCGTAGACCATGTCGTTGGGCTTGCTTCAAATGAGAACCATGCGCAAGTTGATGCAGAACCGGAAGCCGAGGAAAAAACGGAAGAAAACAAACAGGCATAGCTATGGATATAGAAGAATTGAAACCGACAGACCGGGAAGCCTCTTTGGCGCCGCAAGACGATGATCGTAAGCCGGAATCTTGCGATGACGTTGAGACGCTTTTGGACGATCAGAATACTGAAAACCTTGAATGCGAATCCGCACAGGGCGAAGGTTTTGATGCTCAAAATCACGAAATAGAGGACATTTCCGACTCGCTTGAAAACGGCGCTGAACCTTGCGAGCAAGTTGCCGAACCCATAAATGAAGCAGAACAAGGCGACGGAAAGAAGAAGCGCAGACGCAAAAGAAGAAAAATCAGCGACATCACTTTTGCAAACGACATCAGATATCGCGGACCATTTTCATACAGATGGCTGAGGATTTTTGCGTGGGTCTGTATTATTGCCGCGCAAGCCTCGATCATTCTCAATTTGGGTATAAAACTTGACGCAAATCTCGCAAAGAATTTTACGGGTTTGACAGCGTTTCTGCAGTTTTTGGGGACGTTATCGGTTCCGCTGTTCTTGATGGCAAACTTTGCGATAATCATAAATGCAAAGAACGGCTATTTTAAACTCATTGGGGCGTATGTCTTCATGTCCCTCATAATTTTCTCGCTGTTTGCACTTGTCTACCAGCGCTATTTGCTGGGAATAATGAATATGCTTGTTGGCGAGGAGGGAGTGTCTTCGACAGAAACCTTCCAAGGTATTTTCCAATTGTTCTCGTCAAGCGGGTTCCTTGCATTCAACATCTTTATAGACTTGTTGCTGTGCACGCTTTTCACGTTCTTTATCAACTACAACCCCAAAAAGGTCTTTGTCGGCAAAAAAGTCATCATATTCAGGCTGTTTGCGCTGTTGCCGGTTGCATATGAGGTTGTTTCATTCACATTGAAGTTGTTGTGCGTGATGAAACCAGGTTTTACGTTGCCACTCTACGTATCTCCTTTCTTGACGACAAAACCTCCGCTCACGTTTATGGTTTTCGTCATGATGGCGTTTTTCATCAAGAACAGGGAGCGCCTGTTTATTAAGCGTGGCAAGACGCAAGAGGAGTATGGAGAGTTTTTGAAGACAAACATCAACTCATTGCACTTTTCAATCGCGACGTCGGTTTGTATGTTGGTCACAGCAATAATAGATATAATTCTCTATGTCATACTCAGTTATGCATTAGGTCAACACTTGTCGGGAGGAGTGGATGCAACAGAGAGCCTTGAGTCCGCTTCGGCAGTTTTGATGTCAGGCGCATCCGTTGCAGGTGAACTCGGCTTTGGCAAGAGCGTCACGCTTGTTGCGGTCATACCGTTTATTATGTTGTTTTCGTATACGCGTACGCACAAGCCGTCCTCAATCGACATGATAATCCCAATCTTCGGCATAGTTGGCTTTGTGATATGCTATGTCGAAGGTTTCTATCAGTTTATACTGAGGCTCCCGACTTTGATCCAAGGCATGTTCGGTGGCTGATAAATAGTTTCAGAAAACCAAAAGGACTCAACATTGAGTCCTTTTTTATACGCCGAAGTCGGACACGTACCCGCAGGGTACGAGTCACTGCGAGCAAAAGAAAAACGAGCGAATAATGCTCGTTTTTGGTGCGGATGACAGGACTTGTAGCGAGATGGCTCGAGCGTAATAGCGCTTGTATTTCAAGCGCGTCAGCTGCACGCGTGGCGGGCAGGTTGCAAACATAGTTTGCCAACAATATTATTGTTGCAAGTCCCAATCCGCAGAAAAAAAACGAACCTTACGGTTCGTATGTTTTTCATTGGTGCGGATGACAGGACTTGAACCTGCACGCTCATCGCACTAGAACCTAAATCTAGCGTGTATGCCAATTTCACCACATCCGCGTGAGCATAATTATATACGGCTTTTGGCGTGATGTAAAGCGATTGTTTTGCGAGAGAGGTGAAAAATTTTTGCTTTTGGCGCAAAATTGCAAAAAAAGTTGTTGCATTTTTGCAATATGTTTGTTATTATATTTTGGCACGCGGGAGTGATTCAGTGGTAGAATGCCACCTTGCCAAGGTGGAAGTCGCGGGTCCGAATCCCGTCTCCCGCTCCAACGGGGTACGTGGATAGTGCAAACTATCCGCGAGACACCGCTCCATTGATAGTTGAGGGTCAACCCTCAATTATGCGTCTTTAGCTCAGTTGGTAGAGCAACTGACTCTTAATCAGTGGGTCCAGGGTTCGAGTCCCTGAAGACGCACCAAATCGATGGCAGTGATTGATACAATCGGTCACTGCTTTTTCTTTTTCTATTGACATTTAAAAAATGTTATGTTATAATTACGTTGTCCGAAAAGGAAAGGATCTATTTCCTCAAAGTAGTTAAGTAATGCGATTTGTTTAAGACCTTTTGCAAGTGGGAGGTTTTAAGTAGAAAGTTTTACAAAAATTGTTTTGATAAAATCAGACCTTTGCATAAGCAGGCTCTCGTTAGGAGGAGTCTTTCTTATCGGCAAAGGCTTTTTTGTTTCCTAAGGACAGAAAACTTTTAGGAGGTAAAACGATGTCAAAACTAAGCGAAGATTTAGCCATTGTCCAAGAAAAAATCGGTTATCGTTTTAATAATACCGATTTACTTTTTCAGGCTTTTACAAGGAGTTCCTATTCAACGCAATTTGGTAGTGAGAACAATGAAGTACTTGAATTCTTAGGCGACAAAGTACTTGATTTTTATGTTGTCAAAATAATTGCTGATGAATTCGGGTTTTTAAAGTCAGAGTCAAACTATTACGACAAAGAAAACGATTACAATGAATTCTGTATTGTTGCTCACAAGAACGAAGCGGATTTTACCGATTTAAAAAAGGAAATCGTCTCTAATAAAACGCTTGCAAAAAGGATTGATAAACTTGGCTTTGCAAAATACTTTTTCTTGGGCGACAGTGACAAAGATAATCATGTTGAGAGGCAAGAAAAAGTAAAAGCAGATTTATTTGAAGCAATACTTGGTGCTGTAGCAATTGATACAAATTGGAATCCTGATATCCTTGAAAATGTAGTGGCAAATTTACTGATCATTGATGATTTTTTTGACGATGTCGACGTAGAAGAAGAAAGACCTGACAAGTTCAAACTTGAAAATGCAATAACAACTCTAAAAGAACTTGGGGAACATGGTATCTGTTCTATTCCAGATTATGACGAGCCTGAGGATCAAGTTTATTTTGATAATAAATACTGGTGGGCTTGCACTTGTACTGTAAGGAATTGGAGACTTTCAAAAACTGCATATGGAACTTCAAAGAAAAGAGCAAAATTGTATGCCGCTTATTTGGTATTATGCGAGCATTACAACATACCTGATGAATTCAGAAAGGAGGACGATGACGATGAGTAAAGGTCATGGCGTATCCAGTCATACACATACGCAACAACAAATTAATCACTACGCAAATCAGCATAATCCTAACAATGCTGCACACCAAGCGAACAATAATAATCATTCCAATCAATGCAATCCGAATAATCAAAACTATCAAGAACATAAAAAGTAATGAATAGTTTATAAACACTTGCACTTTAGCCCACCGTATACGGTGGGCTATCTTCATAATTGCACCCGTTGCACCCCTGGGTGCATTGTATCAATCATTAGGTGCAGATACAAAGAAAAATATACGAACCGAAAGGTTCGTTTTTTTTGCTCTTTACAATTATTATATAATTTCAATTTGTGTTTGCGGTTTTTGTTGATTGATGTTAATATATGAGTGAATAGGTGAGGCGATGGCGGAAAAGATGCAAAACAAATTGAAAATCGCTTTTGCGGGCGTGTTCGTGGCGGTTGAGATTATACTCTACGCGCTGTTTATGGCCGAGGACTTCGGCGGGGCGGACGTAGGGCAAAACGTATGGCTCAAATACGCGACTGTCGTGCTGGCGTTTGCGTTTTCGCTCGTATTTTTCGCCTTTTGCCAAAGGGACAAGCGCGCGCTTTTTGACGCTATGCTTTTGTCGCTCGGGCTTGCGTGTACGCTCATTGCCGACCTTATGCTACTCGTACTTGAGGAGCATTTCGTCGTTGGGGTGATTGCGTTTATCGCCGCTCAACTCTGTTATTTTGCTCGCGTAAGGCGCACGAAGGTTTGGCTTGCGACGTCAATCGCTTTGAGGACGCTGCTTCCCGTCGTCATTATTATTGTGCTGGCGTCGATGGGAGAGCTGAACGTCTTGTACGCGCTGGTCGCAATCTATTTCGTGCAACTCGTGATGAACTTTTTTGAAAACGTCGCGAGCGCGATTATGGCAAAAGACAGGGCGGAGCGAATAAAGGCTATCGTCTTGTCCGTGGGGTTCTTGCTGTTTATAGGCTGTGATATATCCGTGGGGCTGATGAACGTCTTCGACGGTATGGCGTGGGAATATATTTGGCTGTTCTACACGCCGTCGCAGGTGCTTATCGGACTTTCAAACGGGAGGTTGTATGAAAAATAGACCGATTGACGTGATATGTTCGGTGTTGGCATTTTTGGCGACGCCCTTGTTTTTCATATCCGTTGCCGTGAGCATACCCGCGGTTTTTCGCCCATTCTATTACGTTTGCATAACTCCGCTCGGCATTGAGGAATACAGCGGCTACGACCGCGAGACCATAGTCGAGGCGTACGACGACGTTATGGAGTTTATTTGGGAAGGCGCGGAGTTCAAGACGGGCAGTCTTGCGTGGACGGAAGAGGAGAAGGCGCACTTTGAGGACTGCGTCCCGCTATTTCATCTGCAAGTGATTTTGGCGAGCATGCTCGGCGCGTATCTGCTTGCATATCTCATACTTCTCAAAACGAAGGTGCTTCGCTCCGCGCGGTTTAAAGGCATATCTTCCGTCTCGTACGGCGGTATACTCACTCTCCTTTTGATGATTGCAATCGGCATCTTTGCGGCTATCGACTTCGACAAACTCTTCAATCTTTTCCACGCAGTGTTTTTCCCCGGCAAAGGGAATTGGATATTCAACGAGAGAACGGAGCAGGTCATAATGATTTTGCCTGAAGAATTCTTTGCCGTCTGCGTAGGCTTTATCGTCGCGCTCGTCGTAATTCTTTCTTCAATAGCAATCGGCGTAGGCGTTGCGCACAAGGTCAGAGCGGGCAAGCGAGAAAAAGCGAAATCGCAAGAGAACTTGCAACAAGAAGAGCAGCAAGAGGAATAATACTTTAAACCGAAAAAGGAAATCAAAAAAACGAGCGTCCGCTCGTTTTTTTATCGTCTGTCGTCTCTGAATTCTCTTCTGTCGCGGTCTCTGTCGTCGCGGTAATCTCGTCTGTCGTCCCGATAGTCCCTATCGTCGCGGTAATACCTATCGTCACGACGGTCATAATCTCTCTCGTCACGACGGTCGTAATCTCTGTCGTCTCTGCGATAGGAGCGCGCGTCGTCATAGTCGAATTCATCGCGTCTGCGTTCGCGGGGGACGGAGGTTCTTCTCGCGCCTTTCGTCGGCTTGAAGAGCAAGAGCACTATAAGCGCTGCGGGGACGCAAATGCCCACGATGAGGATAATGCGCAACGTCTTCGAGGTGTTGGGGACGATGTCGCCCGCTTTCGGCTCGCTGGCTATCGCGCGCAAGAGTTCTTCGCGTTCCGCCTGCGTGCGCGCTTGATATGGTATAGCGTTTTCGACAAACGCCGATTTTTCAATCATCGCGTACTTCGTCACGGCATCCTTCGTTGCCGAAACGTAATACGACTCGCCCGTCTCGTTGAACCCCAAAAACTTTATCGTATACTCGTTTGTGAGCACGGTCTCCTCGTCGAGGTTGGGAGCGGCGTCTTCTTTGAGCGTCAAACGCACGTCGGGGAAGGGGTTTTCGTCGACTGCGAACGTGACGGTCTGCACCGTCAAATTCTCGCTGTATTCGACGTACCATTTGCTCGTGTCAAGTCCCGCGTAGGAGAAAGTGTAATATTCAAAGTTGAACCTTGCGATTCTTTGATACTCCACGTTCGTCAAGAAATAACTTTGCGGGAGATAAAAGACCGTTTCGTCCGTGTTTAGGTCTTTGACGGCGACGCCCGTAGTCCCTGCGTATGCGTTGTGTTCAAGGTCTGTCGGGGAGACCGTAAGGCAGGTCGTCGTGACGGTCTCGACTTCTGCTTCCTCGCCTTCTGCGTACGCCGTAAACGCAGGCAGGTATATGAGAAGAGCCATCGCGATTATCACTGCAAGCACGATGGCCATAACGAGTATTGTAGCCGTTTTGTCGAACAAATTTTTTCTCATATTTTATATGATACTATAATATTTTCCAAAAAAAAAGCGTTTATTTCAAGTTCTCGAGAATTTTTTGTTTTTAGCCGTAAAAAATTGGCATAATACTTTGCAATTCGCAACCCGTCGGTCTTATGATTTCGGTATGAAAGACGCGCAGATTATCGAAAATGTTTTGAAGATCGAGCGGGAACAACGCCTAAGAGACGAGGGCGCGCTCAAAAACTACAATCGCTTCGTCGTGCACGAAAAGCAGATGGCATTTCACAAGTGCCAAAGGCGCAACCGCTGGGTTTTCGGCGGAAATCGCTCGGGCAAGACGGAGTGCGGCGCGGTTGAAAGCGTATGGATGGCGCTCGGTATCCATCCTTTCAGGCAGAATAGGAACGACGTTTTCGGTTGGGTTGTAAGCCTCACGCAACAGGTGCAACGTGACGTGGCGCAGGCGAAGATACTCAAATACCTCTCGCCGAGACACATCGTCGATATAATAATGCGCGAGGGCAAAAAGTCCTCTCCCGAATACGGCATAATCGACCACATCGTCGTCCGCAATTCCTTTGGCGGAATATCGAAGATTGGGTTTAAATCTTGCGACCAAGGGCGTGAAAAGTTTCAGGGTGCGTCTTTGGATTTCGTATGGTTTGACGAAGAACCGCCCAAGGACGTCTACGACGAATGCAAAATGCGCGTCTTCGACAGGGCGGGAGATATATTCGGCACGATGACCCCGCTCAAGGGTCTGACTTGGGTGTACGACGAGATAGAACTCAATTCGCTGAATTCGGACGAGGTTTGGTGCGAGTATATGGAGTGGAACGACAACCCCTATCTCGACAGGCGCGAAATCGATTATATGACGAGCATAATGTCGCACGACGAGCAGGAGTCGAGACGCTTCGGCAAGTTCTTTTCTGGCGAGGGACTCGTCTATCCCGAGTTCGACCAAAACATTCACGTCGTCGAACCTTTCAAAGTGCCCAAAGATTGGTACTCGAACATCTCGATTGACCCGGGACTCAGCAACCCAACGTCCTGTCATTTTTATGCCGTGGACTTCGACGGCACGATATACGTCATCGCAGAGCACTACGCAGCAGGCAAATCCATCGATTATCACGTGGAAAAGATATTTGACATCGCCCGTCGTCTGGACTGGCAAACGGACTCTAAAGGACGCCTGTTCGCGCTCATAGACAGCGCCGCAAACCAGCGCACTTTGTCGGGAGAAAAGAGCGTGGCGGAATTGTTTTCGGAAAAAGGAATTTTGGTCAATACAAACGTAAACAAAGATTTATACAGCGGAATTCAGCGCATAAAGTCGCTGTTGTGTCAAAATCCGCCGAGAATTTATATATTCAAAACTTGCACAAATCTTATTCGTGAGATCAAATCGTATTGGTGGGGAAAGAACGATCGCCCGAAAAAAGTCGACGATCACGCGCTCGACGAATTGCGATATTTCGTGATGACTCAACCGCGCCCGCCGATACCCGCCTCGGAACCCAAGAGTGAAATCGCACTCGACAAGGAAAAACTATTAAGGAGCGTGGTAAGGCAGAACAAATGGATGAACAAATTGTGAAGGCCTTGCTCAAAAAAGCGATAGGCTATACCTATGACGAGGTTCAGGAGGAGTATACGATAACCGAGGAAGGGGACAGTATTCTCACCAAAAAGAAAATCGTCAAAAAGTATTGCCCTCCCGACAGCACGGCTTTAAAAACTTATCTTGAACTCAGCCCCGAAAAAACCTACGAGGATATGACCGACGAAGAACTCGAACGTGAAAAATCGCGTCTCCTCGAAGAACTCAAAAAACAGGAAACAAAACAATCAGCGTCAAACAAAAAGGCGGCGCATTTCAACCCGCAAACGAAAGGTTGAATGCGACCGTCTTTATTATAGGAGAAAAATATGTCAAAATTCGAAGACGAAATCGTGGCGCAGGTCGTCGACGATTTCAAAAAGAGACAGGAGCAACGACGCCCCGTAGAACTCAACTGGCGACTCAATATGAATTTCGTGCTCGGCAATCAGTTTGCCGAAATCTCGCCAAAGGGTGACATTGCGGACGTGGACAGGCAGTATTTTTGGCAACAGAGAGAAGTCTACAACCATATCGCCCCAATCTTGGAGACGAGACTCGCAAAACTCGCGCGAGTCAAGGCTCGTCCAATCGTACGTCCCGCAACCGGCGACGATATAGACGTGGCGGCGGCGAGTTTGTCCACAAAACTCATCGAGGCGGTGTGCAACGAAAACGATTTTTCCGCGCAACTTGCCAAGGCGAATATGTGGAGCGAAATAACGGGCTCGGCGTTTTTCAAAATCGCTTGGGACAACAAAGCGGGCAGGGCGATAGATTCCGAGGGCAAAGTGTTTGAGGGAGACGTAAAAGTGTCCCTCTGTCCGCCCTTCGAACTCTTTCCGGAAGACGTCTCGATCGTCGACATCGAAAAACAGTCGTCCATAATGCACGTCAAAGCCTTGACCGTTCAGGAAGTCAAGAAGATTTGGGATAAGGACGTCAAAGGCGGAGAGGTCAATGTGTTTACCTTCGACAACACGCAGGTCGCGGGCGGACTCGGCTATACTGCAACCGTACCGAGAATAATAAGCGAAAAGCGAGAGGACAGCGTCACCGTCATCGAGAAGTATGAAAAGCCGACGAAGGAATATCCAAACGGCAGACTTATCATCGTAGCGGGGGACAAGCTCGTGTTTATGGGAGATTTGCCTTTCGTCAACGGCGAGAACGGGGAGAGAACGTATCCGTTCGCAAGGCAGGAGTGTCTTGAAAACCTCTCCAACTTCTTCGGTTCGAGCGTGGTTGAGCGCATAATTCCCGTACAGCGCGCCTACAACTCCGTCAAGAACAGGAAGCACGAATTTATGAATCGAATCGCGCTCGGCGTGCTTGCGGTTGAGGACGGCTCGTGCGATACGGACAACTTGGAAGAAGAGGGACTCCCTCCCGGAAAGATTCTCGTATACCGTCAAGGCGGCACTCCGCCGATTATGCTCTCCCCGGGGCAGATTCCGGCAGAGTTTTCCCGCGAAGAGGAAAAACTCCTCAACGAATTTACGATGATAAGCGGAGTCAGCGAAGTGACGACATATTCGCAAGTGCCGTCGAACGTGGCTTCGGGCACGGCAATATCCTTGCTTCTCGAACAGGACGACACGAGAATTTCGCTCACGGCGGACAGTTTGCGCGACTGCGTCAAGAGCATAGGCAAGCAGATACTCCGCCTCTATCGTCAGTACGCCAAAATTCCGAGAGTCAAACGCATAACGGGTGAAAACGGCGACGTTGAAGTCGCATCCTTCTCCGCAGGCAATATCGGTTGCGAGGACATAGTGTTTGACACGGTCAACGACATCGAGGACACTCTCTCCGCGCGTAGGGCAATGGTCTACGACCTCTTGCGGCTCGGGTTGTTTGCAGGCGAGAACGGCAAACTCTCAAGTGCTACGAAGGCAAAACTGTTCGAGATACTCGGATTTGGCAACTGGGAGAGCGGCAACGATTACGACGAAAGCCATTTGAAAAAGGCTAAGAGAGAAAACGCCGAGCTCGAAAAGCAAGACGTCGCACCAGACGTCTACGACGACCACGATACGCACGTAGCGGAACACGTCAAACTCTTCGTGTCATCAAAGTGCGACAAGAACCCCGACTTGAAAGAGAGAGTTGCCGAACATATAAGAAAGCACAAAGAACTTTTTTCTCTCGATATGGGAGTGAAGGACCTTGAACGCAGGTTCGAAGGAGAAAAGGACAATGAAAGAGCAGAATGAATTATTGAGAGAAAAAGCGATTTTCGACGACGAAGATTTGAGACTTGACGAAAATATATTCGATGGCATAAATTCCCAAAACGAGGAGTTTATCGGCGCAAATGCGCAGAATAAACAGTCTGTTATGAAAATAATTGAGCAAGTCGAAATGTCAACCGAAGTCCCTCGCGAGAGCGACGAAGCAAAGGAAAAACAAGGCGTCGAAGTCAAAGAAAACGACGATGCACAAGTCGAAAAAGAACAACAAAAAGAGGAGCGTAAATACGGCAAATTCAAAACCCCGGAAGAATTGTTGCACGCATACGGTGAACTCGAAAAGGAGTTTACAAGGCGGTCTCAAAGGCTCAAAGAACTTGAATCGGCAAGCAGCGAGCCTTTCAAAAACGACGAGGACTGGAAGGAAGCGGTGGACAAGTTTTTCAGCGAAACCCCATCCGCAAAAGTCTTTGCAAAGGACATCGCCGCGGAAATCATTTCGCATCCCGAACTCAAGCAGGACAAAAATTGCTTGAATATCGCGCTCACTCGCGCGCTCGTTTCGAGATTCCGTACACCCGAGCAACTAATGCAAGACGGACAATTTTTGAAAGATTACGTTCTGACGTCCAAGGAAGTCAAAGACGCGGTTATCGCGGAATACCTCCGTGGAATAAGGGCGGGCGAACCGCCTTTCACTCTCGGCGGCGGAGGCAGACAATTCGCGTCCGCGCCCAAGAGCCCGAAGACGTTGGAAGAAGCCGGTTTTATGTTCCTTAAAGACAACGAATAAAGGAGAACAAAGCTATGGTCACATTATCAAACGCAGATAAGGCCCTCAAAACCTTTTATCTCGGCGTACTTGCCGACCAACTCAACGTCGGCGTAAACCCGCTTCTTGCAAAGATCGGGCAGACGTCCGCCGACGTTTGGGGCAAGGAAGTCAAGAAACTCGCGCCGTACGGCATCAACGGCGGTATCGGCAGCGGAGCGGAAAACGACGACCTTCCCGCAAGCGGCGGCAACAACTACGCTCAATTCACTTTGAGCCTTAAAAACCTTTTCGGCAAGATTGAACTCTCCGACAAGGCTATTCGCGCGTCACAAAACAGCGCGGGCGCATTCGTCAATCTCTTGAACGCAGAAATGGACGGTCTCTTGAAGGCGAGCAAATTCAACTTTGGCAGAATGCTCTACGGCGACGGCACGGGTCAAATTGCGACCACCGTCCAAAACACGGGCACGACGTACAACCAAGTCACAGTCGACAGCGTCAGAAATCTCATGGAAGGCATGGTCATCGACATGTACTCCTCTCTCGATGCCAAGGACACGACTTTCTCCGGTTCGAGAATAGTCGCAATCGACAGAACGAACAAAATCGTCACGTTGAGCGTGACCGCAAACTCCGCATACGGCGCAGGCTACAAGATTTACGTGCAAGGCTCCAAGAACAACGAAATCACAGGTCTCGAAGCAATCTTCGGCAACGGCGCGTCCATCTACGGTCTCACTCGCGCGGACTACGCGTTCCTCACTCCGTACACGAAGACGGTGAACGGCGCGGTGTCCGTCTCTGCAATTCAAGACGCAATCGACCACGTCGAAGAAAACGCGGGAAGCAAGATCGACTTTATCGTCGCGGCTTACGACGTGAGAAAGCAATACGTCGATTTCCTTGCAAACAACCGCACGAACGTCGATTACCTCGTGCTCGACGGCGGCTACAAGGCGCTCTCATATTCCGGAATCCCATTCGTCGCGGACAGATTCGTCAAGAGCGGAGACATGTACTTGCTCAACAGCCAAGACTTCAAACTCCATCAACTCTGCGATTGGAGATGGCTCGAAGGCGAGGGCGGAACGGTGCTTCATCAAGTCGCCGGCAAAGCCTGCTACAGCGCAACGCTCGTCAAATACGCAGACCTCCTCTGCGAGCGTCCGATGGGACAAGCAAAAATCTCGTTCACGGGCGTCAACACGCCGGTGTACTACACGGTCACGTTCGATTCTCAAGGCGGTACGAACGTACGTTCGCAAATCGTCTTGCCGGGCGGTCTCCTCACTCAACCGAGCAACCCGACCAAGTCGGGATGTTCGTTCGACGGATGGTACTACAACGGCACGAAGTTCGTATTCACAACGACTGTCAACAGCGATTTGACGCTCGTTGCAAACTGGGAATAATGAAAGCGTTTCTTGAAAAAATCGAGAACGACCTTTTTGACGTCGCAAACAGACTCAAAGAGATAGACCCGCGCTACGAACTCTATCGAAACAGGCGGGAGCGCCGCTTTGAAATATACGCTCAAGGGGTACTGCAAATCGCGGTACCCTTTGACCGCCTCGACGCAAGGACGCTCAAACTCGCTCGCGAAACGAGGATGGAAAACGCGGAGAGACTTTTGCGCGCCATAGAAGAGGAGAACGCAAGGCTCGACGAGAAAAAGCGCAGAGATTTCATTGAGGACTGTTTGGCGAAAGCGGAGGTGTAATATGACGGTAAAAAGCATACTTGCCGAGTGCATTCAAAAGATGGGACTCGACAACTTTTTGGACAACCAATCTTACACGAGCGACGAGCAGAAACTCGTCTCGCGTCTCGTTTTCAACGTGAACGCGGTGTATCGCGAGATAGTTTCGGCATATCTTCCGCTCGTTGAGGCGGCGGACGTCACGGTGACGGACGGCGAATTTGCCTTTTCCAACCTCGTGAACGTGCGCATTCTCTATCCCATTCGCCTCGAAGCGGGGGACAGGGAGATAAAATTCAAGTCGTACGCAACCAAAATCAAGTGCGACTATTCTGGAGCGGCAAAACTCACCTATGCGTGTCTGCCTAGCACGGATTTCGCTTTTTCAGACTCGATAAACGACGTTCGTATTCCCGAGGGCGTAATGGCTTCGGGCGTGCTTGCCGAATACTATTTTCAAAACAAGGTTTTTGACCTTGCCAAGAGTTTCGACAGCGATTTCAGAGTCGCGCTCGCAAGAATCAAGTATCGGGGAAGAAGTATGTTTTTGAAGGAAAGGAGGTGGTGAGCATGAACGCTATCGGCGTGGAAAAAAGACGCGTGAAAATCGGCTTTAAGGGTATAGTCAATTCCGTGGACGAAAGTCAAATCGACTACGCTTTTGCAAGCAAGGCTTTCAACGTCTCTTTTGAAAAGAATATGCTCGCGTCCTCTCTCGGTATCGACAACGCGGCGGGGTACTACGCCTATCCCAACAGGTCCCGCCACGACTTTTTGGAACTCGCGTCTTCAAAGGAAATCAAAAACGCCTTTCACTATCTCTACAATTCCTCGGTGGGCGTGCCGGACTACAGGCTCGTCATACAACTCAAAGACGGGACGATATGGTACACGAAAGTCCTGTCCTCGGCGGGCTGGGTGCAGATTCCCGACCTGACCATTTCGGGGGACGTCGAAGCGGTGAATTACAGGTATAACTGCGAGGACATTTTGCTCCTCGCGACTGAGGATGCAAAACTCTATTATTTGAAGGACAACGTTGCGTATGCCTGCAACGACGCTCCGAGATTTGCCTCTCTCACAGTGCACAGCGAAAGAGTGTTCGGTTGCGTGAACGGAGCAAGACCTAGACTTTGGTTCAGCGACGATTTCGACCCTACGGACTGGGACGTCAACGACCAAGACGCAGGCTTTATCGAGTTTGCGGACGAGTGCGGAGATTTGGTGAAAGTCATATCTTTTCTCGGCTATCTCTACGTCTTCCGCGACTACGGAATATTCCGCTTGACAGCCTACGGCGACCAAAGCGGTTTTGTTATGAAAAAGGTGTTTACCGACACGGGACGCATATATAAACGCTCGATTGTGCTTTGTGGCGACAGAATAATCTTCCTTGCTGACGAGGGACTCTTCGCCTTTGACGGCTATGACGTCGTACGTATCGCAAAGGAGTTGCCCGCCGTTCAAAACAAGGACGAAGCGGTGGGGGCGTACCTCGACAAACGCTATTATCTCGCCTGCAAAACCGACGTCGATACGTCGCTTCAAACGACAGGTCTCAACAATGCCATAATCGTCTACGACGTGTTTGAAAAGTCCGTATGCGTGCTCGCAGGCTTGGACGTGAGGGCGTTTTGCGATATGAAAACCCACAGCGGAGCGACGCTCGTCTGCGTCTTCGACACGGTCTACAAAAACAAGCTCGGCATGCTTTCGACGTCCGGCAAAATCTTTGCAAGCAACTTGAAAAAGATTTACGCGAGCCCGCTTTCAGATATGGGAACGCCAAGTCAAAAGACTTTGAGAGAACTCGTCGTAAAGACCGCGCACGCTATCACCGTCAAAGTGAAAGTCGACGGGGACACGTATACGTACGCGCTGTCCGGTAGCGACGCTCCGCAGAGAATTTTCGTGGACAAGTGCGGACAACGAATCGGCGTAGTCGTCGAATCAACGGCGCAAAACCTCAAAATCGCGCCTATGACCGCAGTCGTGGATTTTATGAAATAACGAGGTGTTTATGAACCAAAAAGAACTTCAAGGACAAATCGAAGACCTGCTCATAAGAATTCAAATGTTGGAGCAGAGAGTAAAAGCGCTCGAAGAAGCGGAATAAGGAGGCAAACATGTCATTTTGGGACGAACTGAAAGACCTTTTCAAAACGGACGATCAAAAGGACGACGAGCAAAAACGAAAACTCGACGAGGCGAAGGCGGGAGAGGACGAGCTCGAGAAAAAACTTGCCGAACTCGACGCCAAGTTTCAAGAGAAAAAGGTCGAGCCTGTCTACGACCTCGACGCGCTGTTTCCAAAAGATTCCGGACTCAAAGAGATTGAATACTCCCCAAGGACGGACGAAGATATCGTGTCTTCCGCGACGAAGTCCGTTGATTTTGATATTGCAAAGGACAGAAACAAGTTGGAAAGCGATTACGCTTCCTCCGTTGCCGCTCTTGAAAAGAGCAAAAATCAGGCGGGCAAGTCCTTGAAAGAGAGCTATCGCAATCTCGAAAACGTCTACAATGAGTTGAGACAAAAGGCGGAAAACGATGCGATAAAGCGCGGTGTGGCAAGGAGCAGTATAATACTGTCGAAACTTGCCGACCTCGACGAGGCGAAGATGCTGTCCGCCGGAGAGATTGAAGGCGCGTATCAGGACACGATTGGAGACATCAACACAAAAATCAACAGTCTTGAAAGGGACAAGGACAACGCGCTTGCGGAACTCGACCTAAAATATGCCGACGAACTCGCAAAAAATATCGCCGATTTGAAGGCGGAAAGAGACGATGTCGTCGCACAATACGAGAAGTACAACAACACCATCAGGGAAAAACAGACCAAATACGAGACGCAGAGACAGTCGAATATCGAGAAGTTTTTGAAGGAAAAGGAGGAGGAAAGAGCGGCGGAAGAGAAGGCGCAGGAAGCCTACGAAAAGGAACACGGCTACCAAGGCGAAAAGCTTGCAGAATACCAAAACCGCTACAACCTTGCCTACGATTTCTATATGTCGCTTTCACCCGATATTGCCGTCGACGCGTTGAAATCGGCGACGAATATGAAATACTATCTCGGAAACTACTACGACAAGTTGCTTTCGGTGCTCAATTCGAGAGCGACCAACGTGAGCGGTACGAAGAAAAAGTATTTTTAATTCGTCAAAAACACACGAATAAGATTGCCAAAGGGTGGCGAGTGCGTTTGCGCTCGCCATTTTTTGTTGACTTAAACCTCAAAAAGTATTATACTTTTTGATATGAACGCGCTGACAATCGTACACGAAACAATCAAGCAATACGTCCGCGAGGGCTCTTTCTGCATAGACGCAACGGCAGGGCGGGGCTACGACACGGCGTTTCTTTGCGAGCTTGTCGGGAAGTGCGGCAAGGTCATAGCCTTTGACGTGCAACAAGAGGCGGTGGACTCCACGAAGCGTTTGCTCGACGACAAGGGGCTGAGTGCGGACGTAATTTTGGACTCGCACGCCAATATGGACAAGTATGCGGAGGGAAACAGCGTCGATTGCATAGTATTCAACCTCGGCTATCTCCCAAAGGGAGATCACGGCATATTCACGCACTTTGAATCCACTCGTGAGGCGATTGAAAAAGGGTTGAAACTTCTGAAAAACGGCGGACTTATGTGCGTGTCCGTCTACTACGGCGGGGACAGCGGTTATGAAGAGAAGGACGCGCTTCTGCCTTGGCTCAAAACGCTCGATGACGAGAAATATCAAGTGTTGGTGACTACTTTCCACAACTGGAAAAAGGACCCGCCGATACCAATCTTTATTTTGAAGAATTAGGAGAGCAAAATGAGTATTTACGCGATAATTTTGATTGTAGTGTTTGCGGTTATGTCGCTTATCGGCTTTGCGTCGATGGGCATTGACAAAAAGAAGGCGCAAGAGGGCAAATGGCGCACGAAAGAGGCGACCCTCTTTTTGATTGCGATACTGTTTGGCGGCGTCGGGTCAACGCTTGGAATGTGGATATTCCGCCACAAGACAAAACATTGGTATTTTGCGGTGTTTTTCCCGATTTTTGCTCTTATTGATATAGCGGCGCTTGCGGCAGGATTGTATTTCTTGCTTTAATGCAAAAACTTTGGCAAAAAAATGGCACTTGAAATTCAAGTGCCATTTAATTATCAATTTGTTTTTATGACTTTTAGATCCTTTATATTAACTGTTATACAATCGCCAAAATAATCTCCTTTTTCATTCACATAGGAGAAGTCAACAATTATATTATTTTGTACTGCATTTGAGTCCATAGCATATCCATGCGCCCCTTTATGAACGCCGAATTTTGCATATTTTTCTTTTTCAACAAGTAATTCGACTTGGTCGTACTCTTTTATCGTTTGTGGAGCAAATTGCATTTTTGCATTTTGTTTTATTTGATTTAGATGATCACACAATTCTTTTTGTATGTTTTTAGGCAGTTTTTCCTTTTCAACGACAAAGTCGGAGCTGTGGATAGTGAGTACAATATAATCACCAACGTTTTTTTTGTTGAAAAACATTGCATCCGTTGTGTCTCCGTTTGTGTTGACAATTATTCCATGCGAATCGGTGGGTAGTCCATGTTGCGACAGTAAAGAAGGGTTTATGAGTTTGATCAAACGGAAATTTTGCATAACATTAACTCTTTTGTTTTATTGATTCTATAATATAGGCTATGCCTAAAAATTGCAATATTTGATTTGAATATTTTATATTTATTGCAACAAAATTTGGTGTTTTAATATTGAATTTGACAAATGAATATGTTATGATATATTTAGCAAATTATGGGGTTATTCCATAATTTATATTGAAATAATTTAGTGAGGCAATAGATATGGCAAAAATTGATTTGAGCAAATACGGCATCACAGGCGTGAAAGAGATTGTTCACAACCCATCCTATGAGTTCCTTTTTGAAGAGGAAATGAGCCCGAATCTCACCGGCTACGACAAGGGGCAACTGAGCGAGCTCGGTGCAGTCAACGTCATGACAGGCGTCTATACGGGACGCTCGCCCAAGGACAAGTTTATCGTCATGGACGAAAACTCCAAAGACACGGTGTGGTGGACGACAGACGGCTACAAGAACGACAACCATCCCGCAAGCGAGGAGACGTGGAGAGCGGTGAAGGACATCGCACTCAAAGAACTCTCCGGCAAACGCCTTTTCGTCGTGGACGCTTTCTGCGGTGCAAACAAGGACACGCGTATGGCAGTCCGCTTCATAATGGAAGTCGCATGGCAAGCGCACTTTATCAAGAATATGTTTATCGTGCCGACGGCGGAAGAGCTCGAACACTTTGAGCCGGACTTTGTCGTGTACAACGCTTCCAAGGCGAAGGTGGAGAACTTCAAGGAACTCGGCTTGAACAGCGAGACGGCGGTCGTGTTCAACATCACGTCACGCGAGCAAGTCATCATCAACACGTGGTACGGCGGCGAGATGAAGAAGGGTATGTTCTCCATGATGAACTACTATTTGCCTCTCAAAGGCATCGCGTCTATGCACTGCTCGGCAAACACGGATATGGACGGCAAAAACACCGCTATCTTCTTCGGCCTCTCCGGCACGGGCAAGACTACGCTCTCCACGGACCCGAAGAGATTGCTCATTGGCGACGACGAACACGGCTGGGACGACAACGGCGTCTTCAACTTTGAGGGCGGTTGCTACGCAAAGGTCATCAACCTCGACAAAGACAGCGAGCCGGACATCTACAACGCCATCAAGCGCAACGCACTCCTTGAAAACGTCACGCTCGACAAGGACGGCAAGATCGACTTCGCGGACAAGTCCGTCACGGAGAACACGCGTGTGTCCTATCCGATCAACCATATTGAAAAGATCGTGCGCCCGATTTCGTCCGCACCGGCAGCCAAGAACGTCATATTCTTGTCCGCAGACGCCTTTGGCGTCTTGCCGCCTGTGTCAATCTTGACGCCTGAACAAACACAGTATTATTTCCTTTCCGGCTTCACAGCCAAACTTGCGGGCACCGAGCGTGGCATCACGGAGCCGACTCCGACATTCTCCGCCTGCTTCGGTCAAGCATTCCTTGAATTGCATCCAACCAAATATGCGGAAGAACTCGTCAAGAGAATGAAAGAGAGCGGTGCAAAGGCATACCTTGTCAACACGGGTTGGAACGGCACCGGCAAGCGTATCTCCATCAAGGACACGCGTGGCATCATCGACGCAATCCTCAACGGCGACATCCTCGGCGCTCCGACCAAGAAGATTCCATATTTCAACTTTGAAGTTCCGACCGAACTCAAAGGCGTTGCAACCGAGATCCTCGACCCGCGCGACACCTACGCCGATCCATCCGTCTGGGATGCCAAGGCGCAAGACCTCGCAAGCCGCTTCATCAAAAACTTCGACAAGTATACTTCTAATCCTGCCGGAAAAGCCCTTGTCAAGGCTGGTCCACAGCTCTAAAACTGTGCTATTTGGCGACCTGCTTTGTCAGCTTTGCGTGCGCTCGCAGTCACATACGCTTTAGTATGCTCGTGCTCGTGTGCGCACCTTCCTTGCATCTCATCCAAATAACCCAGTTTTTACAAATAGAGTATAAAAGGGATAATCAAAAAAACGGCACTCTTTTGAGTGTCGTTTTTAATTATTGACTTTTAAAGGTTTTCATCGTAGAATGAACTTAATAAATACTTTGGAGATTATTATGAAATACAGACGGTTATCAGTTGTTATCGTTTCCATCGTTTTGGCAGTGATTTTGGTTTGTGTTCTTTCCGCTTGCGATTTATTTCAGTCAAGAGACAACAACAATGGAGACAACCAAGGGGATACCTCAAGCGTGACACCAGGTGACGATAACCCAAGCGGTGGTGACGTAACCCCCGGTGATGATGACAACCCGAGTGTGACTCCGGGAGATGAAACTCCGTCGGGGCACGTTCATACTTATGGAGATTGGATAATTATCACTCAAGCAACTTGTACAACTCCGGGTTTGCGCAGGAAAACTTGCGGATGCGGGGATTATATTGAGGAAACGATAAATGCACTTGATCATGTTGAAGTCATAGATGTGGCGGTTGCACCGAGTTGCACGGAAACCGGACTTACCGAAGGCAAGCATTGTGATAGGTGCAATGCTATCATTGTTAAACAACAAGTGATTCCTGCTCTTAAACATTATTATTCTGATGGAGTGTGTACAAGATGCGGAGAGATAGACCCATATTATATTGAAAATCAAACCGAAGGTCTTGAATTTGTTTTGAATGATAGTGGATACGGTTATAAAGTTGTAGGTATTGGCGAAGTGACAGATGTTAACATTGTAATTCCTTCGTCATACAACGGATTGCCTGTAACAAGTATAGGAGAATCTGCATTTGAAAAATGTGATTTGTTATCTGTTATTATGCCAAACAGTGTGACAATCATAAATCAAAGTGCTTTTTCCGAATGCAAAAAATTGGCGTCAATAACAATTTCAAATAGAGTAACAACAATAGGAGAAAATGCATTCAATTATTGCGAAAGTTTGGAATCGATTACAATTCCTGATAGTGTGAAAATCATAGGGAACGGAGCATTTAGATTCTGTCATGCAATTACTTCAATCATTGTTCCTAATGGTGTAATAAGCATAGGGGATGATGCATTCAATTATTGCGACGAAATGATATCAATATCAATTCCAGAAAGCATTGAATTTATAGGGGAATCAGCATTTGATAATTGTTTCAAATTGACTTACAATATATATGACAATGCGAAATATTTGGGCAATGAGACGAATCCTTATGTTGTGCTTTTTGGTATGACGGATTATTATTTGGCGAATTTAGAAATTAATGAGAATTGCAAAATTATTTATTATTTTGCAATTGCTAATAGCCAGATTTTGGAAGCGTTAACCATTCCTAAAGATATTAGGTATATTAGTACTTATGCATTTGTTAATTGCGGGGCGTTGACTTCTATAACCGTTGAAGAAGGGAATGAAAAATATTTTAGCGAACAAAACTGCTTAATCGACAGAGCAAACAAGACGCTTATGCGTGGTTGTAGGACGAGTGTTATACCAACTGATGATAGGGTAACAACAATAGGTGCCCACGCATTTGATTCTAGCAAAGGATTAAAATCTATAACAATACCAAATAGCATAACAAGTATAGACAATTATGCATTTTCTAATTGTGAAGAATTAACATCAATAATAATTCCGAGCAGTGTAAGTGACATAGGCTTTTATGCATTTAGAGAATGCATAGCTTTGAAACATGTGACATTTTCAAACAGCATTATTCTTATTTCATCCGGATTGTTTGAAGGGTGCAACGATTTGACGGATGTTTATTATTTTGGCACTGCATCAGAATGGGAAGACGTTTCAATTGGACCAGAAAATGAGCCATTAATTAATGCAACCATTCATTTTGTAACAGATGGGCTTGCATATGTTTTGAATAATGATTGCATAAGCTATAGTGTTGCAGGTATGGGAACAGCAACAGACTCGGTTATTATAATTCCTGCGAACTACAATGATTTGCCTGTAACAGGAATATCCGCATATGCATTCAGCGGATGTGTTGATCTGACATGCGTAGCAATGCCAAACAGTTTGACGCACATAGGTCATGATGCTTTCTCGGGTTGCAGTAATTTGACAATTGTTATTATGCAAAATGGAATTACAATTATAAATGATCGTGCGTTTCAGTCCTGTAGTAGTTTGGCATCAATCACAATTCCAGATAGTGTGACATATTTAGGTGTCGCGGCATTCGAGAATTGTAGCAGTTTAACTTGCATAGATATTCCTAATGGAGTGACCGCTATAAAGGCTTATTCATTTATTAGATGTAGCGCTCTCGAGTCTGTCATAATCCCGAATACTGTAACAAGCATAGATCTTGGTGCGTTTATGTCCTGTAGTAGTTTGGCATCAATAACAATTCCGGATAGCGTTATAAACATAGATGAATCGGCGTTTCAGTCCTGTAGTATTTTGACGTCAGTCATAATTCCAAACAGTGTGACAAGCATAGGCAACTGTGCGTTTGATGGCTGCAGTAAATTGGAATCTGTCACGATTGGCAATAATGTTATAAGTATAGGTAATCGTGCATTTACTAAATGCAGTAGTTTGGCATCAATAACAATTCCAAACAGTGTGACAAGCATAGGCGCTTCGGCATTTTGGGAATGTACTGAATTGGCATCTATTATTATTCCTAATAGTGTAACAAGTATAGGTGAGATGGCATTCTCTGTATGTCTCAATTTGACTTCTATCACTATTCCTGATGGAGTGACAATAATAGAGGATGAAACATTCTATTATTGTACTAAATTGGAATCGATTACATTGCCGAATAATATAACAAGCATAGGTGCACGAGCATTTTCTGAATGTGGTTTGATCTCCATCACCATTCCGGACAGTGTGACAAGCATAGGTAATTATGCATTCAAAAATTGCAGTGGATTGACATCCGTCACAATCGGTAATGGTGTGACAAGCATAGGCGATTATGCATTCTTTATATGCACCGGATTGACATCCATCACCATTCCTGAAAGCGTGACAAGCATAGGCAATTATGCATTCGATGGCTGCTATAGAATTATTGAAGTTTACAACAAATCATCACTTACAATCACTGTGGGAAGCGAAGATAACGGATGCGTTGGCTATTGTGCAAAGAATGTATACACCGAAGAAGACGGAAGCAAACTTTCAACTGACGCCAATGGCTACGTGGTTTATACGGATGGCGCCGACAAAAAAATCGTTTACTACATCGGCAACGCAACAGAGTTGACTTTGCCAGATGATATAACAGAGGTATACCAATATGCATTTTATGGTTGCACCGGTTTGACATCCATCACCATTACGAACAGCGTGACAAGCATAGGCTATAATGCATTCGAAGGATGCAATGGTCTGACGTCTGTCGTTATCCCCGACAGTGTGACAAGCATAGAAAATTGTGCATTCTATGAATGCAGTTTGAGATCTATTACTTTTGAAGGGACAAAAGCACAATGGAATGCAATTTTAAAAGGTTACAATTGGGATTACAATACAGGCAACTATGTGGTCCATTGCACAGATGGAGATATAGCAAAAGGGGAGTGAACGCTCCAGATTGATATTTAAAAAGGCACTCGTTTGAGTGCCTTTTTAATTGGTTAGATTATCAAAAACTGCATAATAATATTAAAAATCGCACTTAAACGCTAAAGTTTTGATGAAGAGCGCGAAAAAGCCCTAATTGGATTTCTAGAAACGGCTCAGTTTAGATGAAGAGCTAGGAAACAAAATAAATCGCCCCGCCTAATGTACTGACGTACATGACGGGGCGTATTTGTTGCAGTTGACACAGCTATTCGCTAAACTGTGCCGTTTTTCTTAAAAGAAGCGGCCAACAATATCTTTGGAAGCGGCGCAGGTATCTTCCATATCGCCGAAGGAGATGATTTCGCCTGCGTAGAAGGTGTTCTTGTTGCCTTGGAGTGCTTCAAGACGATCATACCAGCCGTTTGCATAGTCTTCGCAGGAGACATGCGGGCAGTAGTAAACTTCTTGTGCAAAGTGTTTGTCTTTGATTGGGAAGCCGACTCTTGCCATATCTTCGTCCATTGTCTTTTGGACTTCGTCATAGTCCTTGTCCGGATCGCCTGTGTGGTTTGCAAGTGCATAGACGGTTGCAGGGCAGTCACGGTCAAGGCATTGCCAACGGTTGTAGTAGACCATTGCGTGGCCGAGTCTTTCCGGAGTCATGTTTTCGACCATGTAGCCGGAGATGTTCGGGCTCTTGCCTTCTTCGAATGTTGCGATATAGTCGATGTATCTCTCGTGGACGATCTTGGAGAAGAGTTCTTTTTCTTCATCGGTTGCATCCGCATAGTTCTTGAAGTAGTCGAGCGGGGTGGTGACGATGAGTTTGTCAAATTCTTCTGTCTTTTCTTTGCCCTTTGCGTCTCTTGTTGTCACGAGGACTTTGCCGTCCGGACGCTCAACCTTGACAACTTCGGTTTGAAGAATTGCCGGGTGTTTGAGCTTTGCATTGACGTGTTCGTAGATTTGTTGCGTGCCGTCTTGCCATGTCCAAAGGCGAAGTTTGACGAATTCAAGTGCCGTCGTGACGTCAAGGTATTTCATGACGAGAGCAGCAGGGATTTCATCAAAGTAGCCATAGCCGAAGGATGTGAACGGAGCAATCCAAATTCTTTGCACTTCTTCAACGTGGTTGAGCTTGCAGAACTCGGAGAACGGGAGAGCCAAATCCTTAAGATTTGGGTTTGTGCCCTTGATGTAGTTCGGGAAAGAATTTTCGGTTGTCGCGCCGCAGTGTCCATCGACGCCCTTGGAGATACCAAAATATTCGCCCTTTGCAACACCGATGTGTCCGTAGCAGTCATAGCCGACGTACTTGGTTTGCATGAGTTCGTTGAGTTTCTTCATTTGCTTTTTGAGCTTGAGAAGACCAACGAGTTTTTTGAATGAGAAGTCAACCTTCGGGTTGGTCCAATCATCAATTCTGCCATCGAGTTTGCGGAATTCACGACGCATATTCGGCTCGCCCGGCTTGAAGTCCGGCCCCTTGTGATAGTAGCCACCAAATTCTTCCATTTCGGAAACGGCATGATAGGTGATTGCACCCATGATTGCGCCGGTTTCAAAACTCTTTTCTTCGGTCACGCCGTTGTGTGTGACTGTGAGTTTCGGGGACCATGCTTTGCCGCCGACTTTGTTGAGTTTTTCGTAGATGGTGTAGTTTTCATAACCCTTTTTCTCGAGATACATACCGCAAGCAAGACCTGCAGGACCGCCACCGATGATACAAATTCTGTCTTTTGAGTTTGCCATAATAATCTCCTATTTTTTGTTTGTAAAGTATATTACTTTCCACCAAATATAATACAACTTGCAAGCCAAAATGTAAATATCTTTTGTTAAAAAACTTTTTTGCGGATGATTTTTGCGGTTTTGTATCAAAAATCGCAGGCGGTTTGCGAACAAAAAATGCCAAAATATTCGATAAAAAATAGGCAATATTTGCGGTTAGATTTTTGAAAAATAGCCTTGTCAAAATTGTATTTATAAAGTATAATTATTGTGTATGGGAAATAACGTTCGCACGATACTGCTTGAAAAATCTGCCTTTGCAGACAACGACGCTGAGGCTGACGCGTTGAGAGAGAAACTCAAAAAAGAGGGCGTGTTTTTGGTGAACGTTATGTCCTCTCCGGGCGCGGGCAAGACAAGCACGCTCACCTCTCTCATAAACCGCTTGAAATCGTCATATAAAGTAGCGGTTATGGAGGCGGACATCGACAGCGACGTGGACGCAAGGTCCATCGCCAAAAATACGGGGGTAGAGTCCATTCAACTCCACACGGGCGGGATGTGCCATCTCGACGCCTATATGACGGAGACGGGGCTCGATGCCGTGGACGGCAAGTCCTTCGACGTCGTGTTTTTGGAGAACGTCGGCAACCTCGTTTGCCCGGCGGAGTTCGATACGGGCGCCTGCCTCGACGTCGTGATACTCTCGACGAGCGAGGGGGACGACAAGCCTCTCAAATATCCGCTCATCTTCGAAAAATGCGACCTCGTCGTCATCAGCAAGATAGACGCTGTGAAGTTTTTCACGTTTGACTTTGACAAATGTGTTGAAAATATCAGGATGCGCAACCCTAATGCCACGATTATTGCAATCAGCAATCGTACGGGCGAGGGTATTGACGCATTGACCACCTACTTTACAAATATGATAAACAAATGGAAGGAGAATTAAAAAATGCCTGAACAATCGAAACTCGCACGCTCCGTACACCAAGGAGAAGCGCAAGATGCCGATAGCAAAAAGTATTTGAAGCTCGGCAAAAAGATCACCGACGTTGTCTTGCACAAAATCACGGGGCTCACAACCGAAGATCCGGAATACTGGGGACTTCGCGAGATGTTGACGCCCGAAATGTGCGACGTCGCGAACAAGATGAAACTCAGAAAGTTCTACAACCTCGACGAGCTCATCAAAATGAACAAAGAGATCGAACCGGCTCATCTCGTCAAATTGCTGGATCAAATGTCCGTCATCGGCATTTTGGAATACGGCTACGGCGAGCGCTACGGCAACGACGGTCCGCTCTACGACTTTGACGTTCGCACTATGAGCGAAGAAGAGAAGATCAAATATCGCGAGTGGCGCGTTTGCTTCTTTGTCCCGGGCTCTGCGGAACTCTTCAACTCGTCTCTTGACAGAATCGAAAGAAACCCCGCGGTCACAAACTTCTTTGAAAGAATGACGTTTATTCCTCTTGCCGGCATCACGCAAATGATTCCGGAAGGCGGCGACGGCGTCGGTATGCACGTCATACCCGTTGAAAAAGAAGTCCAAATGAACAACGAAGCCATCAACGTGGAAAAGATTTCCTATTGGCTCAAAAAATACGACGGACACATCGCGGCGGGCATCTGCTCTTGCCGTGCTTCGCGTGCCGTCACGGGCGACGGATGCGGCGACGACGTCAACGATTGGTGCGTCCAACTCGGCGATATGGCAGACTATGCCGTCGAAACGGGCAGAGCGCACTATATCACCAAGGAAGAAGCACTTGAAATCTTCAAAAAAGCGGAAGAAAACGGCTTCGTCCACCAAATCACCAACATCGACGGCGAAAACAAGATTTTCGACATCTGCAACTGCGACGTCAAGATCTGCAACGCGCTTCGTACGTCAATGCTCTTCAACACTCCAAACCTTTCACGCTCCGCATACACCGCAAAGGTCACTCCGGAAAACTGCGTGGCTTGCGGTCTCTGCGTTGAAAACTGCCCGGCAGGCGCAGTCAAACTCGGACAAAAACTCTGCAAGAAGGACGGCAGTCAAGTCGAATACCCGAAGGCTCCGCTTCCCGATGCAATCAAGTGGGGCAAATATGCTTGGGATGAAAACTACAGAGATACGGCAAGACTTTCCGATACATACGCAACGGGTACTGCGCCTTGCAAGGTCGCTTGCCCCGCGCACGTTCCTGTCCAAGGTTATTTGAGAAAGGCAAAAGAGGGCAAGTACGAAGAGGCTCTCGCTCTCATCAAGACTCAAAACCCGTTCCCGGCAGTCTGCGGACGCGTCTGCAACAAGCGTTGTGAGGACGCCTGCACCCGTGGTACTATCGACAAAGCGGTCAGCATCGACGCAGTCAAGAAATTCGTTGCGGACAGAGAAATCGCACAAAAGGACAGATATATTCCAAAGAAGATCGTCCCGTCCGTCTACGGCAAGTTTGACGAGAAGATTGCAATCATCGGCGCAGGCCCCGCAGGTCTCACCGCGGCTTACTATCTCGGCGTTATGGGCTACAGCGTGACCGTGTTCGAAAAGAACGCGCGTCCGGGCGGAATGCTCACCTACGGTATCCCGACCTACAAACTCGAAAAGGACGTCATCGACGCCGAAATCGAAGTCATCAAGGCTCTCGGCGCGGAAATCAAGTGCGGAGTCGAGGTCGGCAAGGACGTCACGATTGAAGAACTCAAAAAACAAGGCTACAAAGCATTCTACGTCGCAATCGGCTGCCAAGGCGGACGTCGTCCGGGCGTTGCCAACGATACGGCAAAGGGCACGGAGATTGCGGTTGAATATTTGAAGAACGCTTTTGAAAGCGGCAACAAGAAGTTCGCAGGAAACGTCGTAGTGGTAGGCGGCGGCAACGTCGCAATCGACTGCGCGAGAAACGCACATCGTTGCGGTGCGAAATCCGTCTCGATGTTCTGCCTTGAGGACAAGGACCATATGCCAGCAAACAATATCGAGGTTCTCGAAGCCAAAGAAGAAGACGTTGCAATCAACAACGGCTGGGGTCCGAAGGAAGTCCTCGTAAACGAAAAGGGCGAAGTGAGCGGTATTGTCTTCAAGAAGTGCTTGAGCGCATTCGACGAGGACGGCAAGTTCAACCCGAAGTATGACGAAAACGACACCATGACCGTGGACGCGGACAAGATCGTCTTTGCAATCGGTCAAGCAATCGAGTGGGGCAAACTCCTCGAGGGCACGGGCGTCAAGTTCTGGCACGGCAATTATCCGGTGGCGGACAAGATGACCTATCAAACGGACGATCCGGACATCTTCGTCGGCGGCGACGTCTACACGGGGCCGAAGTTCGTCATCGACGCAATCGCGGCAGGTCATGCAGTCGCAGACGCGCTCCATCGTCACGTACGTCCGAACGCGCACCCGACAATCGCATTCAACAGACGCGGTTTCACTCCGCTTGACAAAGAGGACATCAAGGTCGACGGATACGATACGGCAGGCAGACAAGAAGAGGGTATGGACGAGACAATCGACCACAAGAACTCTTTCCGCGACGCTCACCTCACTCTCACCGAAGAGCAAGTCAAGATTGAGACGTCGAGATGCCTCTCCTGCGGTGCTTCCGTTGTCGACCCGCACAAGTGCATCGGTTGCGGTATCTGCACCACGAAGTGCGAATTTGACGCAATTCACCTCTACAGAGACCATCCGCATTGCTCTGATATGGGCGTCGCAGAGGACAAAGTCCTCGGCCTTGCAAAATACGCGTTTAAGCGTATGTTCAAGATTGCGGCGAACGCTGGCAGCAAGGAAGCAAAAGAGATGCGCGCAAAACGCAAGGCCTGGAAGAAAGCCAACAAACAATTCTGCAAAGAGAACCCGAACACGGGCAACGGCGTAGAAAATGCATGAACTCGGAGTCGTCTCCCACGTCATCAAAGAGGTGGAGACGGTAGCAAAAGAGAATAACGTTCAAAAAGTAATCTCTCTCACCCTTGAGGTGGGAGAGGTTTCTACTATCGTCCCAGAACTGTTCAAGGACTGTTTCGAGTGGTCGAAAAAGAGAACGGAGCTTATGCAAGAGTGCGAGCTTAATTTGGTAATACTCGCCGCCGTCACCTATTGCAAGGACTGCGGAGAGACGTACAGCACCACGAAGCACGGCAAAACTTGCCCCAAATGCGGGTCGAAAAACACCTATCTCATTACGGGCAGTGAAGTGACGATAAAAGATATTCAGGTGGAATAGATGCACGATTTCGACATAGTTGAGGTCAAGGAAGACATTATTCGTCGCAACGACGACACCGCGGACAAACTCCGCGCGCGTTTGGCGCGCAAAAAGACGTTTTTCCTGAACGTCATGGCGTCCCCCGGCAGCGGAAAGACCACGCTTCTTCTCGCGCTTTTGCCGATTCTTGCAAAAAAATACCGCATAGGCGTTTTGGAGGCGGACATAGACAGCGCTGTTGACGCGGAGACCGTGTCAAAGTCGCTCGGCGTGAAGACGCTTCAAATACACACGGGCGGAGCGTGCCACTTGACGGCGCAAATGGTTGAGGACGCTCTTGAAAACTTCGATACGGACGGGCTCGACCTCATCGTGCTTGAAAATATCGGCAACCTCGTGTGCCCTGCGGAATTCGATACGGGCGCAAATATGAACCTTGTGCTCTTATCCGTCCCCGAAGGGGACGACAAACCTCTCAAATATCCCTTGATGTTTGAGGTCGCAAATATGGTCGCCGTCACAAAACTCGATACGCTTGAAGTCTTTGATTTCGACTTTGACGCATTTGAAGCAGGCGTCAAAAAGCGCAATAAAGACGCTCAAATCTTCAAGGTCTGTGCCTTGACGGGGGAAGGTGTCGAAGCGCTTGCAACTTCTTTGCAAAAGAGAATAGACGAGTATATCGCGTCAAAATAGCGGGCATAGCAAAAATCTCAATAAATGATAAAAGCGGGCATCTAACCCGCTTTTTTAAACTTTGCGGTGCCCGAAGGCACCGCAGAGCCACAACACTAAGTCGTCACTAAACAGTGGCAAACTTATTTATCTTTTTGTTCATCATAGCGTTTGATAAGCGTGGAAAAACCGCCGTTTGAATGTTGCATACACTTTGAAATACGGCTGAGCGTCGCGGACGAAATGCCCGTCTTTTCTATTATAGACGTGTAGGTTTCGCCGTTTTGGAGCATACGCGCGCAGGCTATTCTTTGGTTCATATTTGCGATTTCCTGCGGGGTGCAAATGTCCTCAAAAAAGATTTTGAGTTCTTCCTCGCTTTTCAAATTGTTCAAAACTTTGTAGAGTTCCATTTCTATCCTCAAAACGCGATGTATGCGCCTATTCTACAACAATAATTTAGTAAAGTAAAGTGTTTTGGTGGGATAAAAACAAATTTAAAATCAACAGTAAACATTGTTTTTCAAATAGTTGACAAAAGCCGTTTAGGCAATTATAATGTCTATGCTCAAAAGGATGTACCATTAGCCCAGCTGGATAGAGCGTCTGGCTACGGACCAGAAGGTCAGGGGTTCGAATCCCTTATGGTACGCCAACAAAACAACACGAACCTTTCGGCTCGTGTTTTTTTGTTCCCATTTAAGGGATTCGAACGGGCGGAAAAGCAAACAATCCGGTGAATTGTTTGCCCGCCCCGGCGTGATAGCGAAGCGGAGCGAATCCCGTCCTTGAGTAAGGAGTCTGCATATCACGCGCCCTGCCCATGGTCAGGCTGCACGCGATTGACTTTGTAGCAATCGCTGTAAGACGAATCCCTTATGGTACGCCAACAAAACAACACGAACCTTTCGGCTCGTGTTTTTTTGTTTCCATTTAAGGGATTCGAACGGGCGTAAAGCAAACAATTCTGTGAATTATTTGCTCGCCCCGGCGTGATAGCGCAGACCTTTCGCAATCGTGCGAGTATAGTGTTCTTCTGTGCCGTTCGTGTGATAAGTATAGGTCAAGCGGAGCGAATCCCGTCCAAGAATTAGATGTCTGCTTATTACACCCCTGACGAGTCAGGGCTGACGCTCGTTTATACGAATAAATTTGTTCACTCGCTATTAAACGAATCCCTTATGGTACGCCAACCACCTCGCAAGAGGTCGTTTATTATTATAGGATGTAATGTTGTGAAAAATGGGTGCACTTTGCACCCATTTTTCTTGTGAAGGTATCAAATTGTAAAATGAGTATTATTTGAGTTGAATATAACCCCAGCCGTTTTTTGCAATGCCTGCCCATTCGAGTATAGCAGCAAGCACGAATACGGGATCGAAAGTTGCTTCACCCACTTGTTTTCCATAATATCTCGTCGCAACTGCACCGACTACGGTGTCAAGACCGCATTTGCCCTCGCCGACTTTTTCTTTGCCTCGCCCCATGCCCTTTGGTGCTTTTCCGCCTTGTTCTTTCAAAAAGTCTACGACTATGTCAAACACCTCGAAATCTATTTTTTGAGTGCCCAATTTGTCGCTTAAAAAGCCTTTGCCGTCAGATGAAACATATATTTTGCACATGTCGCCTGATTGCAGAGGTATAATTGCCACGCCGTTATTATAAAACAGTTTTGTTTTTATTATATCAGACGGCTTGTTGCTCGTTTTGTCCAAGTTTTCGAATACGCTCATATTGATTTTCTCCTCGATTTTGTTTTGTTTTTCTTCATTTATTCCGAGTGCCGTCAAAAGTTCGTCGTAGCGTTTTTTGACGGTGGGGTAGGATATTTGCAGCTTTTCGCCGACTTGCTTTATGCTTCCTTCACATTTCAGAAAAGTGATGAGAAAGTTTTTTTGTTCTTCTGTCAGTATTTCAAATTTTGACACTTCTTCGTAGACTGGAAACTCTGCTTTGCATTCGGGGCAGGCGAGTCTTGCGACGTGCAATCTTGCTTGACATACAGGGCAAGAATAGGTTGCAAATTTTTTCATAAAGCACCTCGTGTTGTTTTCTGAATTTATAATAACACAATCAATTTCTATTGTCAACTACAAATTAAAAAAATTTATTACCAATTTTTCAATTTGAATAAATATGCGGAGAATATATTGCAAAAAATTGATGTGGCTAAAAACAACGAAATAGTCATAAACGGACAAAATGGGGCAAAATTTGGCAGTGGGCGGTAAAGATTTGCGGGACGGAAAGATTATAATCGGCGGTATGAGAAGCGTTGCGTTGCGCGCGGAGAGAAAATTCTTTCCCGCTTTCAGTTTGAAGGTTTCGCCAAAGTTCGCTTTGCCGTTTGTGGCGGAGGGACTTTTGTTGTTTTTGTTTGCGTCCGTCGACAAATTCGGGTTTGCGCTCGCGCTCGGACTGTTTTGCGGGTTGGTGTATGCAAGGAGAAATATCTTGCTCGTCGCTCCGCTATATGTTCTCGCGTGTTTCGTGTTTACCCTAAATTGGCAGACGGTGCTGTTTGCGCTCGCGCCTGCGCTCGTGCTCGTGTGCGCGTACGCGCTATTTTTCAAATTGAAACGCAACGTCCCCGTGTGGATGATAGCGCTCTCCGCGCTCGTAGGGTTGACGCCGTATATAGTCTGCGAAATACTGTTTTTCGGGGACTATATATTCGTCGTTTTGTCCGCCGCAATAACGGTTGTGGTGTCCTTCTGCGCTTCAATCGTGGCGTATGCGGGGTTCGTACGGCGCACGTTTGGCACGGCGACGCTCGACGAAATTATGTGCGGAGGGTTTTTAATCGTAATCTTCGGCTACGCCCTGTGCGGAATAAACGTATACGACTTTTATCTTCTTCCGCTGATATTCGGCTTTTGCGCGGTAATCCTGTCTGCAGTTTTGCCAAACGGCGCAACGCTCGTGCTGTCCGTACTTTTGGGAGTCGGCGCGTCGCTTAGGTCGGGAGAATTGGAGTTTGTCGGTTGGGCGGCTGTCATCGGCGCGTCAGCAATGGCGTTTTCGCCGTTTTCTCGCCTTCCGTCCGCCTTTGCGGTGATTGCCGTCGAGGCTGTGTTTTGGCTGTTTAGAGGTTATCCGCTCGCAGGGTGGCAGAGTCTGTCCGTCATATCCGCGGGCGCACTCGCGTCGCTTGCTCTGCCGAGGTCGCTTGTCAAGAAGGCGAAAATCGTGTTTGCAAAGGACTCGAAACGCGCCTATTCGAGCATAGTCAATCGTCGGGGCAGGGATATGGCAAACAGACTGTACCATACGAGCGACGTCTTTTTTGAGATGTCCAAAACCCTCGAAAAGATTGCTACGCAAAAAACCGCCTACACCCCCGAACGGCTGGCGAAGGAGATCGCCAAAAACTATTGCGCGAAATGCGAGGACCGCGACGGCTGTTTTTCCGCGCTCGGCGAAGATACGAGCAGTATGTTGGAGCCCATGACGACGGCGGCTCTCATGCGGGGAAAGACCTCGATTCTCGATATGCCGACGTTTATCACTTCGCATTGCAGCAAAATGCGCTCGCTTGCAACCGTGATAAACAGCGCGGCGGACGCCTACAAAAAACGGGCGGAACAGGCGGACGGCATTTCAGGCGAAAAGACGTTGCTCAGCGAGCAGTTTGCAGGCGTAGCCCTCGTTTTGGACTCGCTCGCGCAGGAATGCGGCGCGCCCGTGAGCTTTTTGAGCGACGAGGTAGAGAGTATAAAGACTGAACTTTTGCGCCATAACGTCGTGGCAAGCGACGTCGTGGTGTCGGGTAGAGACGGAGATTTGAAAGTCGCGCTCATAGTTCGTGCAAGCGACGCGGAAAAACAGATTTTGCCAAAAATCGTGTCGAAAATCTTGCGTACGCGCCTTGAAATCGCCAAAGTCGGGGACAGGGGCAACGAAAAATCAATCTATTTGGAGCCTGCGCCCGTCTACGAAATAGCCTATGGAATTGCCGAACACATACGCTCGGGCGAAAACGTGTCGGGGGACACGCGAACGGTGCAAAACGTCTCGCGAACGGCGAGATTGTTTGCGATTTGCGACGGTATGGGGAGCGGTGAAAGGGCGAAACAGGCGAGCCTTGACGCCGTAAATATGATTGAGAGTTTTTACCGCGCGGGGCTTTCCAACGACATAGTTTTGAACCTTGTCAACAGGCTTATGAAAATCAGCCTTGACGACAACTTTTCAAGCCTTGACATTTCCGTCATCGACACGAAATCGGGCGGGTTAGATGTCATAAAACTCGGCTCCGCCGCCTCTTTTATCGTCAGGCGTGACAGCGTCGAAGCGGTGGCTTGTTCCGCCCCTCCCGCAGGAATTGTTGACGCCCCCGAACCCACGACTTTGCGCTTTCAACTTTTCGACGGAGATATAGTCGTTATGATGAGCGACGGGGTGTTTGACGCGCTCGACGCAAAGGGCGTCGTCGACGTCGTGGACTACGCGAACACGAAGAACCCGCAAACGCTTGCAAACGAGCTTTTAAAACGCGCCATAGAGCTCGGGGCGGAGGACGATTGCACCGTTCTCACAATGCGACTTTTCTGCGCCTGATAACAGCAGTATTCAAGTTTTTTGGCGCAAATTGAAACAACTTTCGTTTGCGTATTGTTTTTTTGTCCGTTTTGCGCTATAATATTTTTTATGGCAAACGTTATTCAAATCAATTTGAATAAAATGCTCGTCGGTACGCCTTTTGAAACGGGGCGAATCGTCGGCGTTGCACTCTCCGGCGGGCGCGATTCCGTCGCGCTTTGCCACGCCTTGAAAGAGGCGGGAGAGAATATCGTCGCCTTGAACGTGGAGCACGGCATTCGCGGTGAAAACAGTTTGAAGGACAGCGCGTTCGTCAAAGAGTTTTGCAAAGAACGCGGAATAAAACTGTATTCCTTCTCCGTCGATGCGCCGAAGTTTGCAAGCGAAAACGGCTATACCATCGAACAGGCGGCGAGGGTTTTGCGCTATCAAGTCTTTGAAAGAGCGATGGCGGACGGGTTCTGCGACGTGGTCGCGCTTGCTCATCACAAGGGAGATCAGGCGGAGACGATTTTGATGCGCATACTCCGTGGCACGGGCACGAAAGGGCTCGTCGGGATGAGAGAGGTGAACGGAAGATACGTTCGCCCCTTGCTCTCGTATTCACGCGAAGATATAGACGAGTATATCGCAAAAAACAATCTGCCTTTCGTCGAAGACGAAACCAATGCGGACACTTCGTATTCGAGGAACTTTTTGCGCGAGGAATTAAGGCGTTTGAAAGAGCGTTATCCCGACCTCGAAAACTCCTTTGCAAGGCTGTCCAGAGCGGCTTGTGAAACGGAAGAGTATATAGAAAGCACTTTGCCGAAATTAGAAGTCAAGGATGGAGAAGTCTTGATAAAGTCCGAATATTTTGAAAATCCGTTTCTGCTCAAACGACTCGTCGTAAAAGGTGCGGAACTTCTCGGTGTTGACAAGGACGTTGAGGAAAAACATCAAAACGCCGTCGTCGAACTTGCAAATAGCGAGACCGGCAAGCGCATAGATCTGTCTCACGGGCTTGTGGCGCACAGGGACGCAAACGGAATAGTTTTGACGACGGAAAGAGCGGAGTATATTTTGGAAACTCCATTTGAAATCAAGGACTACGAGACGCTCGGCGTGAGCGTGCGCGAGGCAGAAGACGTTGCTCCCGAGCAGTTGAAAAGCGGAGACGCGCTTTATGCGGACTACGATAAATTTCCAAAAAATTGCGTCATACGCGGGAGAAGAGATGGCGACCGTATAGCCAAATTCGGCGGCGGGAGCAAGAGTCTCGGGGACTTTTTGACGGACAAGAAAGTCGCTTTGCGACTTCGCGACGGGCTCAAGGTCGTGGCGTGCGGGCAGGAGATATTCGCGGTATTCGGGGTGGACGTGTCGTCAAAGGTCAAAGTCGACGAGGGGACGAAACGCACGGTGAAATTGTCCGTTTTGTAAAAATATGGGAAAGTTCGTACCGTTTTCGGTGCGGTGAATTTGATATAATAAGTCAGGAGCAAAAGATGTACGGAAAAGAAATCAAAAAAATTCTCGTCACAAGAGAGCAAATCGCAAAGAGAGTTAAGGAACTCGGCGAGCAAATAACCCGCGACTACGCAGGCGAGCCGTTGACGCTCGTGTGCACGCTCAGGGGCGCGACGCTGTTTTTTGCCGATCTCGTCCGCGAGATAAGGGGCGACGTGGAAATCGACTTTATCGCGTGTTCGAGCTACGGCGCGGGGACGACGTCGAGCGGAGAAGTCAAGATGATAAAGGATTTGTCCTCTCCGATTGCGGGCAAAAACATCATCGTCGTCGAGGACATAATCGACACGGGCACGACGCTCTACTATCTCAAAAAATTGCTGGAAGCAAGAAACCCGAAGAGCCTCAAAGTGTGCTCCTTCCTTGACAAACCGTCGAGGAGAAAGGTGGAATTCAAGGGCGACTATATCGGTTTTGAAATCGAAAACGAATACGTCGTGGGCTACGGTCTTGACTACGACCAAAAGATGCGTAACCTGCCCGACGTATGCGTACTTGCTCCCGAAGTTTATATGGGCGACTTGAACAAAGTGTTGTAATATTATGCGAGATTCAGACGGTAAACTCAAGAGTTTGGCGAGCCTATTTCCGCTTGAAGCGCCGCTCTTTGCGGTGGGCGGATACGTGCGCGACGGACTGCTCGGCATCAACTCGTACGATACCGACGTATGTTCACAACTCGACGTTTACACCGTCAAAACGCTGCTGTCAAATAGCGATTTTGCGGTTTCCGACAAAAATCTTCGCATGGGTACCGTGATAATTTCAAGCGGAGATTTCAAGGCGGAATACACCACGTTCAGGACGGACAGTTATGACAGAACGAGGGGGGACCACGCTCCCACGGGCGTGGAGTTTACCCTCAATCAAAGACTGGACGCATTGAGGAGAGATTTTGCCTGCAATGCGGTTTATCAAAACGTATTGACGGGGGAGATCGTCGACCTTGTCGGCGGAGTCGAAGACATAAAAAACAAGGTGCTTCGAACCGCGGACGAACCGAGGCGCGTCTTTGAAGCGGACGGACTCAGAGTATTGAGGCTCGTGAGGTTCGCGGCGGAACTCGGGTTTGAAATCGAAGAGAATACGCTTGCAGTCGCAAAGGAAAACGCGTGGCGAGTGAAAGACATAGCAGTCGAGAGAGTGCGGGACGAACTGGACAAGATTTTCGTCGCGGACACGAAGCACCCGGATTTGCGTCTTAAAAACGGACATCTCGTCGGGCTTCGGTTGCTGGACGAACTTGGCTTGCTTGATACGTTGCTTCCGGAAGTCGCGGCTCTCAAAGGGCTTCAACAGCCTGTGAAGTGGCATTTGTACGATGGGTTTGAACACACGGTCAAGGCTTTCGAGCTTGCTCCTCCTCGTCTTCGCTGGGTCGCACTCCTACACGACGTCGGCAAGGCGGAGTGTATGGCAAAATTCGGCAATATGCACGGGCATGACGAAGTGGGCGCGCGTATGGCGAGAGGTATCCTTGAGCGGTTGAAGTTTTCAAACGCGGAGACGGACAGGATTTGCGACCTCGTGCGCTGGCACATGGTGGACATAAACGGCAACACGTCGTGGCAAAAACTGCGCGTGTTCTGCGCGGAGCATATTGATATTGCTTCCGACCTGTGCGCGTTCAAACGCGTGGACAGCGAGGCTTCCGGCGGAGAGGCGCACGACAGCCGTTTAAAGGACGTACTGGAAGAGATTCAGTCGGACGGCACTCCGCTGAGGCTAAAAGACTTGAAGGTGAACGGCGACGACCTTGTCGCGCTGGGCGTAGAGCCGAAACGGCGCGCGGAGATACTCAAAAATCTTTGGCGAGAGACGGTTTTGAATCTCTCGCTCAACGATAGGGAAAAGGCGCTTGCCTATCTCGAAAAGTGCGCGGAAAAATCAAAGTCGGATTAAACGAAAGGGGATATAAAAAAATGACAGGAGTGTACATACTGCTCGCGCTGAGCATAGCGGTTGGACTGGCGGCTGTGGTCGTCGGTATAATTGCGCTCAAAAAGCGTGCGGGCGGAGGCGTGAGCCTTGCGGACGTTCGCGCGGAAAACGAGCGTCTGAAATCGGAAGTCGACGCCGCCGTACGCATGAGCGGAGCGATGACAACGGGCGCGCTGAACGCGCAGGCGCAGAGCACGGAAGCGATTGCGAAAAGAGTGGACGTGTTTACGCAGAACACGGACGCAAAACTCGTAGCTTTGCGTGAAGCCATGTCCGAGATGAAGATTTACGTTGCGGAGAGCCTGAAAAAGGTCGCCGAGGCAAACGCCAAGAGCCTCGCGGAGGTGAAGGCGGACAACCAAGCGCAACTTGAAAAGATGCGTGAAACCGTGGACGAAAAGTTGTCGTCAACGCTGGAAAAACGTTTCAACCAGTCCTTCGAGATGGTGAACAAGCGTCTCGAAGAGATAAACCGCACTTTCGGCGAATTGCAGAGTTTGCAAAGCGGAGTGAACGACCTCAATAAAATTTTCAAAAACGTCAAAACCCGCGGCACTTGGGGCGAGGTTGCGCTCGACAGCCTGCTCAGCCAAATACTCACGAGCGAGCAGTACGACAAGCAAGTGCGCCTGACGCGCGGAAGCGACGACGCAGTCGATTTCGTCATACGTATGCCGGGGAAGGGCGACGGCGAGGTGCTGTTGCCGATTGACGCGAAATTCCCGATGGAGGACTACGCGCGACTGGTGGAAGCGTCGGAAGCGGCGGACGCGGACGGCATAGAGCAGGCGGTCAAGGCGCTTGCAAACCGCGTAAAGCAAGAGGCTATGAGCATACGCGACAAATACGTCAAACCGCCCAAGACGACGGACTTTGCGATTATGTATCTCCCAACCGAGGGGTTGTATGCGGAGATTATCAAGCGCGAGGGGCTCGTTGAGGACGTGCAAAACAAATATCGCATAGTCATCTGCGGCCCGACTACGATTGCGGCGCTTCTGAACAGCCTGCAAATGGGCTTCAAGAGCGTGGCGATTGAAAAGCGCAGCGCGGAGATAAGCAAACTGCTACGCAGTTTCGTCGCTGATTTCGAGAAGTTTACGACGCTACTTCGCAAGACGGGCGACAACCTGAGCCGTGTTCAAACGACGCTCGGCGACGCGGAAAAACGCACGGATATGATAAGGCAAAAACTTGACAAGGTGAGCAAGCTTTCGGGCGGAGAAGAGGACGGGCAAGATATGCTCGAACCTGCCGCGAGCGACTATCTGTCGGGTTTTGGAAGCGAGGTGGCAGATGAGACCTGACAAGAAGGGTACGCAGTCGTTCAAAACAAATTTGCACCACGGCGAAGGTCCCAACCGCAACGTATTGCCGCCGCTCAAGGCCGATCTTCACACGCACACGACGGCGAGCGACGGTTCCATGACGCCCACAAAGGTCGTAGACTGGGCAAAGAAGGGCGGGCTGGACGTTGTGGCGATCACCGACCACGACACGGTGGCAGGGCTTGCCGAAGGCAAGAAGCGCGCGGAAGAGGTGGGCATAAAGTTTGTCCCCGGCGTGGAACTCTCGACGTTTGCCGTGTGCGAAATACACATTTTGGGCTACAATATTCCGTATGAAAACCCCGAATTTTTGTCCGCATTGGACGCGGCGCAAAACCTTCGCATAGAGCGCAACAAGCGCATAGGTGAGAAACTCGCGCACTACGGTTTCAAACTGGATATAGACTTTTCGGCAAAGGGTGTCGGGCGCATGAATATGGCGCGCGATATGGTGCAAAAGGGCTACGTCAAAGACGTGCAGGAAGCCTTTGACAAATGGCTCGGCACGAGTGGGAAGGTGTATTGCGAAACCCGCCGTTTGAGCCCGTTAGATGCCGTAAAACTTATCAAAGAGTATGGCGGTATCGCCTCGATTGCTCACCCGAAAAAATACCTCTTGGACGGCAGGCTCGATATGCTTGTCGAGGGGTTGAAGAAGTTTGGGTTGGATGGTATTGAGGTCAATTATCCCTCCCACACCGATAAAGATAGGCAGGACCTTGTCGCCCTCGCTAGGAAGTATGGGCTTTTGCAAACAGGCGGAAGTGATTTTCACGGTGACGAAGATAAAGACTTTGTCTTTTTGCTTGACGCGCGGACAAAAACCGCACTATTGCGCGATTGACTTTGTCAGATTTGCGTGCCCTCGCACACCGTGTACGCTTTGTACACTTTGGTGCTCGCGTGCGCATCTTTCGCGTCACTCATCACAATATCGTGGTTTTTGAGATTGTATTTATAGTTGAAAAGACAGGCACTTACGCCTGTTTTTTTGTGGGTTGCACAGGGGATAGTATAAACGGAAAAATGAATTGAAGCCTAGCGAGTTTTTGCTCGCTTTTTTATTTTATAAAAAAAGTTTTGAATAAAATTTTGGCGTTCTAAACGGGTTAAATGCAAAATTTGTAAAAATTTTTTGTTTTTTTTGTAATTTTTCCAATAAAACGATTGCTCTATTTGTATATTTAATATAAAATATTAAATAAAGTTCGCATTGCCCGTGAGGGTGCGACGACAAACAGGAGAAAACGAAAATGAAAAAGACGAACACAACGCAAAGGAACAACAAATTCTTACGACTGGGGGCAAACGTCCTCCTGCTTTCCTTACTTTTTGTTTTCGTCTTCGCAGGGGTCCTCTCCGCCTCTTTTGTCGTCGAAGAAAATGCGATTGAAAACGGACAAATCGAAGCAGACGTTGCAGACGCAGCCGGTTCCTGGGATGAAGGTGTAAGTTCGTTTGATAGCGGTATCACAAGCTATAACGTTTGGGACAAGGTTGACTTTGGTACTTTATTCGGTGCTTCCGACAACAGAAACAGAACCTTGAGTGCAACCGGCGATTTGAAGACATTCATCGAAAAGGGCGTCGTCCGATTCAGGTTATTCCACCACGTTGAATCAAAGAGCAAAAAGTACACGTTCACGTTTACCGTAAAGCAGAACAACAACAGCGGTACGCAGATGTTGTCTCAGTCCCACACCCTTGATACCGATAACAAAGATTATACTTCCGGCTGGTATGACAACAATACGGTCAGCACTTTCTATTTCTACTGCTCATCAGGTGGTAGCTCGACTGCATGGAGCGACGTCCGCAATATTCGAATTGAATTCCAAGCAAAGACATACACGATTACAATCAACAATCAAAGCCCGACTTCGGAGGGTTCGACGAGTTTGGGTGTGACCGGCGGTAGTGCCGTCAGCAACATTAGCCGTTCTTATAAAACCGGCTATACTCTCAAAGGCTACTATACCGGCACGAGCGGTTCCGGCACAAAGGTTTTCAATGCGGATGGCACGCCAAACAAAGGGACAGCGTATATTGACAGTTCCGGCAGATGGATAAAGAACGAGAGCCCGACAGTCTATGCTTACTGGGTTGCAAACAAAGGTACGATAACCTACAACAAGAACGCACCTTCCGGCAAAACCGTCAACGGTACGATTGCGACGAACGGCGTTCAAACCATTTATTACAACGAGTCATTTACGATTGCGGCTTCCGGTTATACGGTGAGCGACGGTTCATACACTCTTGTCGGTTGGTCTGAAACCTCTACTGCACAAGTTTCCGATTCAGCATATACGCTCGGCAAAGTTTATGCGACAAGCGCGACGCATTCCGCTCCATACAAATTGTCAAGCGATAACGATGCGTTTGCGGTGACACTGTACGCGGTTTGGAAACAGAGCGACTTCGGTTGCGGCGGAAGCAAAACGGACGGTACGTGGGGTAGTTCGAGCAACCCGTTCCTCATAGAGACCGAGCAACATCTCATCAACATTTACACCATTATCAACACAGGTGAATCTTTCGATAGTGTCAACGGACACTCTTTTGACAATTCAACGACGAATACTTTTGCAAACTCAACCACTTTTGAAGGATGCTATTTCAAGGTGACGGGGACAAACATCACCGTCTCGAGCAATTTGTTCAACCCGATAGGTGAAGCGGGGGCGTCGAAACAGTTTAAGGCGGCGGAGTTTGACGGCAACAACAAGACGATAACGCTCAGCATTTCAAGAAATTTGCCATACGTCGGCTTGTTTGGCTATACAAACGGAACGAAGATCAAAAATCTCACGATCGCGGGCAACGTGACGTCGACAAGCGCTGCCGACACAAAGTATACCGGCGGCATTGTCGCCTATATGAACGGCGGTTCGATGGAAGGGTGCAACAAGGGCGCTTCTTCGGACAGTCCAAAGTCGAAGGTCGAGGGCAACGCATACGTCGGCGGTCTTGTGGGCTATTCGGATGGCGGCAACATCAAAAACTGCTACAACTATGCAAACGTGACTTGCGCGGGACTCAGAGTCGGCGGTATAGTCGCATACACGACGGGCAAGCTTGAAGGGTGCCAAAACCACGGCGAAGTCAAATCCAACTATTCGTCAGGCAGTTATGATGAAACGGGCGGTATCGTTGCTTATAGCAAAAACGAAATCAAAAACTGCGAAAATCACGGCGCAGTCACCGGGCGAAAACAACAAGTGGGCGGCATCGTCGGCTATATGACGGGCACCTCCGCTTCCTTTGCGGGTACAAACAAAAACTACGGTACAGTCACGGGCGTTGACGAGGTCGGCGGTATCGCAGGCGGTATCTCAAACAATCTTGCAACGATTGCAGGGTGCGAAAACGAAGGTCAGGTCATAGGCGATACAAAAGTCGGTGGCATCATAGGTGCGTACACTGTGTCAAGTTCGACGATTTCAGGTTGTACGAACAAAGGCGCAATCGGCAAGAGCGGAGCGGTCAACGTCGGCGGCATCGCAGGCTATACCCTCGCGACTATTTCGCGTTGTACAAACTACAGCGCGGGAACCGTGACCGGCGCAAGTCAACTCGGCGGTATCGTCGGAAATATCTCTTCGGGCACATCCACAATCTTGGGTTGCAGCAACCAAGGCAACGTGACGGGCACCGGTCAAGACGCGGGCGGTATCGCAGGCGTATGGGCGGGCACGATCAAAGGTTGCACCAACACCGCAAACGTCAAAACGGCGACAAACTCGGGCGGTATCTTGGGGCGTACGGCAACGGCAGGCATCAACGTCAACCATTGCTACATCACAACGGGGACGATAGGTCAAAGCGGAGTGGCGAACGTCGGCGGTATCATCGGCAACTTGGCGGTGACCAGTTCCACAGTGCAATACTGCGTAAACGACAAATCGACGGTCACAGGTGCATCCGGTTCTACGGGCGCGATTCTCGGCACCAACACCTCGAACCCCGCGAACGTCTTCACGTCCTGTTTTGCAATCAACAACGTAGCGCAAGGTTTCAGCGGTACGGCGAACACGACGTACACTCCCACCGGATGCTGGAGCATTTATAGAGACGCAAGTCACCTGACGGGCAACAACCCGAAGGCGGCGGTTTTGCCGTCCATTGATTCGGCTTACCTCATTCCGTACACCTCCTCGGGAAGCAGCCCAAGTCCTACAACTTGGCCGAATACCGCCACGCTCAGCGCAGCAAACGCCAATCCGGCCAATGAGCCTTTGTACAACATCGACGGCTTTGCGGTCAAGATAGCCAAAGCGTCGGGGCACTATTTCTCCTCTCGCACGAGCGCGACGACAAACGTCAACAACAACTACTTTACGCCGACCTCCGTCCTCAAAGATTATGACGACGCAGACGGCGTCACCGTGCTTTACGAAGCGTCGCTCGGCAACTTGGGCGCAACCCTCTACGTATCGGATCAGGCAATCACCACCAACGGTTTCACGACGGCGGAGTACAACAACGCTCCGCAGGGAATTGCGGTGACCGTTCCGATTTCCGCTCCGTACTCGGTTGTGGAGACCTACGGCGGAGCAAGCTATACGGCAACGGGCGTGTTCAGAGAACTGCCTGTATCGCCGAGCTATACGGGAACGGTGCGCTACTTTATGAAGATAAGCGGTCCGGACGGCTCGCAGGATCCGAACGACTATTATGAGACGACGATTGAATATGCGGACCACTGGCTCGACGACTCGGCGACTCCGATGCCAACCGCCGCGGGTTCGTACACGCATTCGGCTGTCGTATACCTAAACGGCGAAAAGATCGGCGTGGTCGCGCAAGCCAACTTTACGATTACCAAGCGTGTTTTCACGGTGTCCAACCTTTGGATGGCATACGAGAGCGAGGCGACGGGACTTACGACTCAAAACAACACCAACTTCAAATATAAAGGTATCGCGCAAGGGCTTTCGCACGTGTACGTGAAATACAATAATAATACGGACACGTATGCGGACCTCACGTCCAACGCGACCATTCAAAACGCCGTGTTCGGCGCAACGCCGTTCAAGATAAACAACACCTATTACGGCGACCCTGCCGTAAAATTCAGCTCCGGCTCCTTCAAGGCAACCAACGCCGGCAACTACACCTTTAAGATAGAACTCAACGACACGACCAACTACGCGCTCAAATACGGCGTGAGCGGAAGCGAGGTCAATTCTATCACGTTCTCCTTTACAATCGCCGCGCGTTCGCTCACAACGAACGCGAGTATGTTTGCGTTCGGCTATTCAAACGAGGCGACGCAGGTCACCAACAGCGGAAAAGCAAAGGACGTTCAGTCATGGTATCAAAACAACAACGACTGGTCTCTCAATTATTCGTCCGTCTATGCAACCGCAAACCAAGCGCAATCCGCAAGCCCCGCGCTCGTCTATATCGCAAGCGAGTGCCCGGACTATTTCAAACTGTATTTCAGATACGACAGTTCTTCAAGCGTCTATGCTTTGACGGCGAGTACGAACACGTATAGCTCGATGTCGGTCATCGGGGATATATATGACGATACCACTATTGAGGGAAGAAATTTCGAATTCTATTATGAAGATGAAAACACCCCTGGGTTGTATCATCTTTATGAAGGCGTAACGAAATCCGCGTTAGTAATGCCAAGTCAGTTTTATAAGCGCACGTCCGATATGAACAACGATTTCTATATTGAAACCGTGACTGAAAACGACGTTGATATGGGACTCAAGGGCTTCAAGCCTGAATTAAAATTGGGCAATATGGTCTTGCAAGCAGGCGATACCGTCGGAAGCAAAGACGTCACAGTCAAGCTTACGGGTAGAGGCAACTACGCGGGTTCGGTGTACGTCAGATACACCGTAATGCGCAGTGACTTCGGCGGAGACTTCCTGAAATCTCAAGAAGGCACGAAGAACTACGATTGGGGCACTTCAAACAACCCGTTCATCATCGAGACCTACGAGCATCTCCTCCGTCTCAGCGCAATCGTAAACGGCGCAGACGCCTGGAACAGCCTTACGTCTTTGAACGATAACGTGGCTCCCAGCATCACGGCGACTTCCTATCAAAACGGCTATTTCAAATTCTCGGACGAACTCGGCAACACGCTGCCTACGTTGGTGGCGAATTTAGACACCGGCTTCGTGCCTATCGGCAGAGACAGCAACCACTATTTCGCGGGCTGGTTCAACGGAAACAAGAGCGGCAGCTATGACAGAATAAAACTCAATCTGCAGGGCGCGGATATGAACTACGTCGGCTTGTTCGGCTATACGAGCGGGGCGACTCTATTCAACTTCGAATTGAAACCCGCCACGAGCGGTTCGATAAATATGACGGGCACGAGCGACTACGTCGGCTCTCTCGTCGGTTATGCGGCAAACAACACCAGAATTTACGACGTGATAAACCGCGTCAACGTCACCGGTCACGATTACGTGGGCGGCGTTGTGGGCTACGGCGCGGTCAATATTTCCGGCACGAGCAATACCATTCTCGTGCGTAATTACGGCGCGGTCTCCGGCAACGAGAACGTAGGCGGAATTTTGGGCTATGCCGTGGGCTCTATGGTCGGCGTAGTCAACGACGGCACGGTCGAGGGCAACAAAGCCGTCGGCGGTCTCGTCGGCAGAGCCACCGCTTCAATCAAGCTTAACGGCAATCAATACAACATAAACAACGGCAACGTCACGGGTGGCTCCGACACTTGGACGGGCGGTATCGTAGGCTATTATCAGCCTGCCGCCGCAAACCATTTCACGGGGCTCAAAGTCGCGAACAATTTGCACGTCACGGGTGGCACTGGAAACTACACGGGCGGGTTCTTCGGCATATTGAGTTCCAGCTACGTGCAGACGCTCGGCGATAATAACGAAATAACCATATCGGGACTTCAAGTGTCCTCAGACGGCGCATACGTCGGCGGTCTCGTCGGACAATACTCGTCGGGCAGCAAGTTGTTTACAATCAAAAACATCAAGCTTTCGGGCGCGTCAACCGTGACCGCGGAGGGCAAAAACTACGTCGGCGGTATCATCGGCTACGGCAAGTACGTCACACTCGACGGCGTCAAGTTTATCGCTCCGTCCGGTAGCAGTACTTGGAGTATCGTCGGTTCAAGCTACGTCGGCGGTCTCGCGGGTATGCTCGCAAGCGGCGGACAGAACGAAATCACCAACGCTTCAAGAGTCAATACAAACGTCAGCGGCGTCAGCTACGTCGGTGGATACGTCGGCAAGTTCGAGACGACAAAGGCCATCAACTTCACGCCGATTCTGCGCTACAACGGCGCGTCTCCGTCAACAGCGGCAGACTTGCCTTCAAACAGAACGTATATCAAAGGCAAAAACTACGTCGGCAGTTTGTTCGGCTACGTCGTGGGCACAGGCTATGAAAACAACGACGGCAACACTGCCAACGACAGCATGATAAAGATAGGCGCGTCAAACGGCTACACCAACGTCTACGCCTGCGTTATGAACAACGGCGCTTCGGGCAGCGTCGTCGGCGGTTTGGTCGGCTATGCCGCCAAGGTCGCAATCGCGCTCGAATCAAACATCGACACGGGCTACTATTTCAAGGTCAACACGAAGGACACTGTCAACAGCCAAAACAAGGGCGGTGTATTCAACTCTTCGGCAACCGTCAACTATTGGGGCGGTCTCGTCGGCATACTCGGTGAAAACGCCAACATCGTCAGCGTAATGCCCGGCGGCTATTTCTCGGCAACTGCTTGGACTACGGTCTCCGGCGTCGGCAACTACGTCGGCGGTATCGTCGGTTTCGTCACCCCGAAGGCAGGCTCATATCTGTCGTCAGACTCGACGATATTCGGCAACACCGTAAAATTCAACACCAAATACAGCGAGAGTACGGGCTCTATCACCGCGACCGGAAACTTCGTCGGTGGTCTCATCGGCTTTATGGGCGTCGACTCTCAAAGCATAAACGCGGACATCGGCTCTCACGTTGTTTTGCCGAGCGGCGTCTTGGCTTCGGACCGCGCCGCCGAATCTCCGTACTATCCGAAGGCAGACGGCAACACCGTCCTCTTCAACCCGACGTACAATGCGACGAACGCACTCTTCGGCACGGCGCAAAACGAACAGAATATTTCGGGCAAAAACTACGTCGGCGGTCTAATCGGCTGCGTGGCGGCGGACGATACCTCTGCGTTTGGCGCGCGTATCGAATTTGAAAACGCGCAACTCCCGGGCGCATATACGACGCTCTCGGGTGATATCGCAGTCTACAGCGGCACCAACGACAGCAAAATCAAAGCCAGCGGTTCGTCCGGTACGTACGGCAGAAACGTCGGCGGTCTCGTCGGCGCAATCACCGGCGCGCAGAACACCAGTACGATGACCCGCGTCTTCGCAAGCGGTGCAAATACGGGCGATAGCTACGGCGACTGCGGCGTTTGGGGCGTCCAAAACGTCGGCGGTCTCGTCGGCAGGCTGGAAGGCAACACCGAAATCAACAACAGCTTCTTCGCAACGATTACAAGAAACGTAAATACTCCGTACTCCTACAGCCACGTCGTCGGCACGACCAACGTCGGCGGTCTCGTCGGATTTATGACGGGCGGTTTGCTCAAAAACTCCGTCGGTCTCGGCATGACCTTCAAAGACGTTTCCGCTCAAGCCACAAAGAGCGGCGTCGTCGGAAGCAAGAACGGCGGTACGATCACCGATTCTTGGGCAATCTATCACAAGGCGTACGTCGACCCCGTAAACAACGCTACGGAGGAACAAAAGAAAGGTACGACAGCCATGCCTTACACCGACTATATCGACGAGTCGAGAGGCAGGGGCGTCATCATTATATCCGGCTACAGCTCCGGCGGAGCAAGCAACCTCGTGTACAATTTCGTCCCGACGTTTGAAGAGGTCGCGCAGATGGTCGGTCTCATGGGGTCCGTTGCCGCCAACAAGCAAGAGGTGACGAAGGAACTCGCGGGCGGAGCAGGTTATATCTCCGTTGCCTGCGGTTTGCCAAATTTCGCGTCGTTAACATGTCATCAACTCGTCATCTACAACGCGACCGGCAACGAAGAAACCTACAGTATCGACGAATTCGCGGCAAAGGATTCCACTAACAACGTGGTTTACCTCAAGCTGGCTATGAGCAAGAAATCGTTCAGCATAGCAATTCAGCCTATCACGTTCAAAAACGTTCCGCCATTCTCGGGTACGAACAACAGTACCGCCGCAAAGAAAAACCTCACGGACCACTATATTGCGCCGGCAAACGATGCGGCCTACAAGGCGACCGCAGATAAGGCGTACTATGACAATAAGACGGGAAACGAAACTATTAACAACGGTTATATCTCCCATGCCGAAGGTATTACGTATATCAAAAACTCGGGCTTCAAAATCGGCGAGTACAACAAAGATTTCGACATCGGTTCTCAGGAAACGCCTTATATCATCTCAACCAAGGGGCAATGGACCTCGTTTGCACAAGCGGTTAGGGGCGGAACAAGTTATGAAGGCAAATACGTCAAACTCACAACCAATTTGACGGGATCCAACAAGGTCTCTTCATCTGAACTCGCAGGCGACTATACCACCGATGGACAAACCAAGGATAATCATACTATAAATTTCCGTGGCACCTTTGATGGCGACGGACATACTATTGAGGTGAATGCATCGGTTGGAGGTTCAAGTGGCGCGCGCCTCAGCCTTTTCCCGAACGCTGCGGGTGCGACTTTCAAGAATTTGACAGTCAGTGGAACAATCAAAACCGTTACGTCTGAATCCACAGGTGATACTGACAGCGAATCCGGCAATCACACGGTTTCGGCAGGTCAATCGAACGGCTGGGACGTTGCAGGTTTCGTTGGCAAGCCGTTTGGCAGCGTCAAGTTTGTCAACTGCACAAACTCGGCTGCCGTCACAGGCTATAGAAACGTCGGCGGTTTCGTCGGTTTCGTCAGCGATGGACTCACGGTTACCATCATCGACTGCATCAACAAGGGTGCAATGCGTTCTTACGAAGCAGCCGGAGCGTATTCCGATTCGGATCAACCGAACGTAGGCGACGCAGTGCTTGACTTTGACGGCGGTACTGGTGGTTTCATCGGCAACGTCAAGGGCAATACTGTTCTTGACAGCTGCAGAAACGACGGCACTGTGCGCGGTCCGCAAAACCTCGGCGGTATCGTCGGAAGGTCTACAAAGACTCTCAACATCTACAACTGCGCCAACACGGGCGCTATCACCGGAGATTCCGGCTACAATACGGACGCAAACGAAGCATCCAACGTCACGGTCGTTGCACAGTACCTTTGGTCATACTGCGCATACGAACAAAAGGGCACCTACAACTGCCTTAACTACGTCGGCGGTATCGTCGGCAAGACGGCGGGTTCAAGCGCGGCACTCAATATGTATGGTTGCTACAACGAAGCGACGATCACCGCATACGGCAGTATTGCGGGTGGACTAGTCGGAAGCGTCGGCACTTATAAACCGCTCAAAAGTTGGTTCGGTGGCAACCCCGACCAGACCGACTGCGGCGTCGATTCAACAATCGCATATTGCTACAACAAGGGCTTGGTTCAAACGGGCGGTGACAGCAACAAGTGCATCCAAGGTTGGATGACCAACGGCGTCAACCGTACTTCAGGCTCTATGGCAGGCGGTATAGTCGGTGTGTTCGGCTCTGGCAAAATCGCCTATTGCTACAACACTGCGGACGTTATCGCTCACGGCGGCGACGGCTATGCAGGTCTCTGGGTTGTGCGTGTCGGCGGTATAGTAGCGCACGCGCAACCTGCAGGTTCAAATGGTAGTTATAGAACAATAACTATTACGGAATGTTATAATACGGGCTTGATTCAAGCTCCGGCAACAAGAAGATGCGCCGCGGTCAGTACTTGGCCTGACAACGCTCTCAAAATGGGTGGCTCAATCATGGGCTTTATCGATTGGGCAGACTATTCAAGTGAGATAAACGCCGCCCTCACAATCACAAACTGCTATTCCGCTCCGAACTGCTATTACAATGCAAAGAGAGAAAGCGGAAAGAAATATTCCAACCTCGGCACTTATGACAATACGGATCAAATGTCAAGCGGACGTATTTGCTCGCTTGCCGATATGACTGCACTTATGAGAAGCGACGGAGCAATCGCTCCCGATGGCAACTGGATTGCAGGAGGACAAGTCACTGGTAAGGGCAGTGCTTCCGGTCACGTGACTGCGTCGAGTGCGGCAACTCTCATAGATTCAAACGGCAACAGCATCAAGAATACGTCCAACGAATTCTCCCCACAGTATAATTCCAGTTTTAAAGCGGGCACTCTCAACGGTTGGGTTTACATCTACGGATGCTTGCCTCAACTTGCAATCTTCACTTTGGGCACGAAGAAGAGTATGTCGATGCTATCGACTTCTTACGGCAGGAACATGTATCAAGAGTTCGTGCCTCAACAGGCAGGCGGACAGTATTCACCGTACATAATTCGAGACGGCATACACCTTATGGGCATGACGGCTTTGACGTCCGCGTCGGTGGGCAGTTGTTATTATGATTTCAACAAAATCTATGTAGATTTTGCAAACTCTTCAGCAACCGGCGACGTCCAAGGCGAGAGCAACAACGTCAAAAACGAGACGGTTCTCGGTATAAATCTTCCTGTAGATGCAAATGATGATTATAAATATAATGAAAATAATGTATATATTGGTAATGCTTACAAAGGCATAACGACACCAACAGGTTCGTCTTACGTGACGGGCAAGAGCTACTTCCTGTTTGAGAAAGGCGCGGTTATATCGCAAGGCGATTTAGTGGCAGGCGACAGTAAATCGTACAATAATAAACGTACGGCTTGGCAGAATAAAAACTACTATTACAACAGTGACACCGCAACCTCGATGTCAAGCGGCGCGACCATCGAAACGAGTCGCTTATGGCCGATAAGCTACGTTGGGCACAAGACTCTGTTCATGGGCACTCTCAACGCTCACGGCGGACTCGTGAAAGGCGTCAACATTCAAATCGGCGGGACAACCGGCATGGACGTCGGCTTGTTCACCAAGGTCTCGAACGCGACGATCAAGAACCTTGCGGTTTCCGGCTCAATCAAAGCGTACACGAACTCAACCAATTCGTCGCACGTCGTGTCCGTCGGCGGTATCGTCGGCAGGGCGGGCGCAGGCACCAAGCTTGAAGGTTGCTCCGCAGGCTATGACGACAGCAATGCACTCACGGTAGTAGCCAACGCCTCGGGCTATAACCCGTCAGGCTACGTCGGTGGTATCGCTGGCGTTGCAGACACCGCAGGCTACGACAAGAACGGTACGGCGCAAAACGTCACGGGCGCAGAGATCAACTTCATTAATTGCGAAGTCAAAAACGCAACCATTAACACCTTCAAGAACAGCGTGGGCGGTATTGTCGGCTACGCTACGTCCACTCAAAACACCGAAAGCGGAAATACGACCGTCAATATCACAGGATGCAAAGTCTCAAAGGCAACGATTCAAACGACCGCAGGCAAGACTGACGACGCCTGCGGTACAAAGGCGGGCGGTATTATCGGCGCGCAGGACAACCTCGTTTCGCTCAATATCTCGAGTTGTAGCGTCGGCACGAGCCAGTTGACTCCGCAAAACACGGCGTCCGTAACCATCAAGGGCGAACACTCAATCGGCGGCGTCATCGGCGTGGCGGGCAGACACCTCACAATCGAGGACACCAAAGTGTTCGGCGAGACTGAGATTAAGCGTGCAACGTGGGGTAGTACGGTCACCAACAGTTCGAATTACGGCACCGCAATCGGCGGTCTCATCGGCTATACGCCGAGCAAGTCGGACGCGGGCGGAGAAACCCCGAATATCCTTTTGAAAGGTTCGTTGCTCTTTGCGGGCAAGATTACCGCAACGACTGCGACGAGCAATAGCGGTTACGTTGAATCGGTTGGCGGCGTCGTCGGCTACTTCGGCGAAGGCGCTCAGTTCATGACGGGTTCAACCATCTATATCGTGGGCACCATAGACACGGCTTCTCTCACGAATGTTCAAAACATCGGCGGCGCGGTCGGTCAGGTTGCAAACGCGGCGTTCAGCGGAAACTTCTATGCCGCTCCTACGATTACCGCGACCAACGGCGTCAACGTCGGCGGCTTTATCGGCACCGCAACGGGCAGATGTACGATTCTTCCCGACAACGTCAACATTCAAATCGGCGGTAACATTCAAGCAAAACAATACGTCGGCGGCTTCATCGGCTATATCGGTCAATCAGCCAAACTCGACATAGGTCCGTCTTCATACGGCGGCAAACCGTACAACGGTTCGCTCAACATCACGATTGACGACGCGCTGTCGTTCACGTTGACTGTCGGCAACAGCACCACCACCAAAACTTGCGAGCCGACAATAATCACTGCGTCGAACGGCTACGTCGGCGGTATCGTTGGCGCGAATAAGGGCGTGTCCGCAAACGGCGGCGGTATTGCAATCTACAAGGGCAATATCAAAAACGAAGGTCAAGTCGTTTCCGGTACCGTGTCGATAACCGGTTCCGGCAACAATAGGACCGTCACAATCAATTCGAGAAAAGACTACGCAGGTGGTCTCATCGGACTCAACCAAGGCGCGTTCACCATTTCGGGCGCTACGCTTGAAAACAGCGGCAACGTGGACGGCGACAAGTACGTCGGCGGTTCAATCGGCGCGCTTGCGCTCGGCAACATCACAGGCACGGCGCAAAACAGAGTCATCTTCAAGAATACGGGTGCCGTTGACGGCAACAAATACGTCGGTGGCGCAATCGGCATCCTCGCAAACAACGTGAGCTATGCAAACTTCTTGAACGGCGGCACCGTCAAGTCAAGTTCGTCAGCCACGAACAAGATGGCAATCGGCGGCGCAATCGGTTATATAGGTTGGGTCAACGACGCGTTTGGCGCCGCACCTGCCAACTTCGCGGTAAGCTATTCGCACATTCACGCCGAGTATTCGTCAACCACGCAAACCCTCAACCTCTCGGTCACGGGCGGCGCGGGTTCAGACGTCGGCGGCGTCGGCGGCGTTATCGGTATCATCAGCGCGCAGACGACTTGGGGCGACGGCAACACCTTCTACGTAGCGGGTGACGTCACGGCTTCAAACGTTGTGAACGTCGGCGGTACCGTCGGTCTCATTCAAGCCGCAAACGTCGAGATCACCAACATGCTTGCCTACGACACGAAGGTCGAAGGCTACGACAACGTCGGCGGTATCGTCGGCAACATAAACGGCAACGACGCGGTCATCTTGAACAGCTTCAACGTCACTGTCACTCCGACCAAAGGCGTCTACTATCATTCGACTGCCGCAACCGTCTATTACGGCGGTATCGTCGGCAAGGCGAATTTGGCTGACGGACACGAGACTGACGCAAGCACGAGCTACTGGGTAAAGGCATACAACAACGATGAACTTGCCGAACTTGACATTGACTCTATCACCGATTTGGGTAAGAGGAGATCAATAACACTTGACGGCACGACCATGGATCAAAGCTTCTTTGAGAACCATGCAACGCCTCACGATTGGAAGAGCACGATCACCGAGGGCGTCACGTGGAATACGTATTTGACCGTGACGAGAGCAGGCGACATACCCGACGGGTTCACGGTGCAACCGCATAACGTCGAAACAGAGGATGGCAACTACACCTATTACGACTATGAGAATGGCAGTTTCAAGGCGTTCTCGACAGGTACTGAAAATACCGGCTGGTATTTCGTCTACTCCTACGATTCGAGATTCCAAGTCAACACCACTTACAATTCCGAAGTGGAGCCGAACAACTACGAGGGCAATTACTATACCTACAACGGCTCGTCATACACGGAAGCCGCAAACGGTGAGTTCTGGAAGGACGGCAACACCTACAAGTTCAGAAACGGCAACCTCTCCTTCTGGAAATACATCGCGCAATGCTACTCCGACGACGAAGCGGGTTGGGGCAGTTCTTGGGGCGCCGTCACCAGTTCGGCAATCGTTTACAGCGGAACTTATTCCAGCAACGGCGACATCACGTCGGGCACGAACGGCGACTATCTGCACGCCTATGCGGACGCACCTTCGGTGAGCGGTTATTATCTCTACGCCGAAGCGTCGGGTACCGGACTTGAAAAAGTTTGGGTCGCAGGCAGTCCTGTACGTCTCTTCGTAAAGATTGACAAGACGTCCACGGCAGTCCAAAACGTCGCGGTCTACTATCGCGTTGTCAACGCGGGCAAGGCGCTCGTCTACAACGGCGCGCCGAGATACGCTCCTATTTCCGTCGATATGCCGTTCAGCGAAAACGAGACTCAGGCTAAGGCGTTGAGCGAACAATACACCTATCTCTACAACGCTTCGCAGGCGTATCCTACGAACGCGGGCAACTATACGACGAGTATTGACATCTACTATTCGCCGACGGGAACCGCCAGCATATTCAAGGTCGGTTATATCACGTCTATGTCTTGGCAAATCAAGACGCGCGATATCAAGACTCACTTTGCGGGAACAAACGGCACGTACGGCGCGACCAACGGATACGAGGGCGACGGTATTGCTCCGTCTACGATGGCGAACAGCATCAAAGTCACGTTGACCAACATTTCTCCGCTTGACAACGAAGACTATACGCATTATTTGAACTTCAAGTTCGTGGTCAAGAAGGACAACGTTGATTACGGTTCACCCGTCTATTTCAATACAAGATGCTTGACGAATGCCAACCTTGACGACAACGAGTCGTATTTCTACGTCACTTACGGTTCTTCGTACAGTACGGAACCGGTTTCCGCAGAGGTCAGAGGTCTTGCCAACACGTCGACGGGTGCCGTCACTGCAAATACGGTAGTCAACGTCGATCATACGTTCGACCCGCTTTCTCATGCTCGCGATCAACTCTCGACGACGGTGAGTTCTGAGTATCATTATGACAACAAGATCAGGACCTACATCCTCGTATTCCACTTTAAGAATGCGGGTCAGTATTCCGTGACCGTCACGACGGACACGCAAACCCCGCAAGGAATTTCCGGCAACAACGTCAAGACCAACTATAAGGCTCCGACTCCCGCAAACGGCTCGGCGACGGTCAACAAGAGAGTCTTGTCCATCAACGGATATACCGAGGCAGGACAACACGATTACGACGGCGACAGCTATAGCAACCAATTCTATATCGGAAGCGGTACGGACCTTACCAGTTCGGCGCAATGGAAGAGCGAGGACGATTTGTTCTACAAAGATTCCAACGACGTGGTACACGGCATTGACGACTTTGGTTTGGCGATTTTGTGGGATAAACTTGACAACGCTCACACAACCGTGTCGACTTCGATAGCTCACACAAGCGCCAGTGCGATTACGAACGTTGCTCCGTTTACGTTCACGGAGATGCACGTGACGACTATTGACGGTCCGCTTCACAACGGTATCGACGTCAACGGTTTCAAGAATTACGGCGATTACTATCTGTATGTCGAGAACACCGAAACCGCGGACGGCAACTATCAACTCAACACCACAGGTTTGACAGCGTATAGCACGGGTTATAGGCTCAAACTGTACGGCATCAGCGACAACGCAATTTCGGTCACGTGGACGACTACTACCGCGCAACAACGGACCAAAGAATATAACAAGGCAGTCGGTTCCGTGACAGTGACGTTTACCGCCACCAAATCCTTGAAATACTTCGCGGATACGGTCAACGAGTATTTCGATATATACAGGCTTTCCAGCGGAAATACGCAAGATACGGGCGACAATAGAGCGCCGAAGGCGGAATGCCCCGAGATTGAGATTTCGGGCACACCCGTCAACAACGTGTTGACCGTCACGTTAAACACAGGTACGTATTCGAACGGTCAAATCAAAGACGGCGTCAACGCAGGCTCGTATTATTTCTTCATCTACGGCAACGGCGACTCCAACATAGCAATCACGTTCACAAACGGAAGTTATCATACTGAACATACTGTCACGAGATTGGATTATACAATCACCAAGAAGGCGTTGAGCTTGTCGTATACTTGGAAGTCGGGCGGAAACGCGCAACACGAATACGTGTATACCACGGGCGACAGAGGCGTGGACAAGATAGATATTTCCGGCTTGCTGTCGGGCGATAGCGTAGGCTGCACGAGCGGTTCAACCAACTATCTCAACATGAGCGTGTCTTGCACCTACACCAATTTCGACAATCAAACCGTGGTTGAATACGTCACGTCGCCGGTCACGGGCAGCGCAAACGGAACCGCCAAGATTTCGGTGCAGAACTGCAAGAAGGTCGGCACGTATACGTTGACCTTTGCAGGTTTCACGTCAACGAACTATTCGTTGACGCCGCTCCCGGGAGCAATCACTTGGGAGATAACCAAGCGACCTGTTCAACTTGTGTCCGTCACCGGCGGAAGCGGAGTATACAAGAACGCGACGTATTCGCCGGGAGTCACCGTGACTTGCGCGGGCACGAACCACAATTTGAGCGACGGCAATTTCACCTTCACGTACGGTACCGATACGCTCGCCGTCACCGTCAACTACACGGATATTTCAGGCGATAACGACCAAAACCGCAGAAAGATGAGAGACGTCGGCAAATACAGCATCACAATCGGCGGCATCAAGTATAACGATTCGGGCGACAGCGCGCTTGACAACTACACGTTCAGCGGAAATGCTTCGGCGGAATTCACCGTCACAAAGAAAGAAATCACCGCGACGTTCACGGGTACGGGCGATTCCGGAGCCGAGACTTACACTGCAGGAGACAATGTGCGTCAAAATTACACCTACAACGGCAATTACAAGGGCGTTGAAAAAGTAACAGTCACGGGACTTGAAACCGGCGATACTTTGCAAGGCGCGAGAGGCGTCGTCGTGACGCCGACAAACGTCACCGGTGCGTACAATGCCGCGAATTATACACTCACTCGCACCGTAGACGCAAGCAATCCGGAGAGTCTCACCGTACACTCTGTTTCAATATCCTGCCTCTCCGGCACGTATGCTTCCAACTATTCGTTGTCCTCGTCGTCGACGAAGTCGGCAAGCTGGACGATTGCTCCGCTTGCAATTACGGTTCCGTCATCCAACGGTTGGACGAACAGTAATCATTACAACTACAGCGGCGCGGCGCAGAGCCCGACGATTACGAGTATCGTGCTTGGCGGCTCTGTGACAAGAAACAGGTTGAACACAACGTACGACAGCGAAAACGATTTGTTCAAAGAGAGATTCAACGGCATCTATCCGCAACCGCCTCAAGGCGAATCAGGCGAGTTTATCGTGCTCCATATCAGCCGTGACGACGCCGAAAACAAGGACGGCAGTTCTGTCGGCGAATACACTGCAAGAGTGGTAGGGTTCTCCGTTGAGGGCGGAAACGTGATTGGTCACGCGTACACGTCCAACTATACGTTTACGCTTGGCGGAGAGGAACTCGATGCGGACTTCGAGATTATTCCTGCCATCATCACCGTCTCGCTTGCGCCTCAGCAATCGACCATAACAAAGGTATATAACCGCTCCGCAACTGCACCTTCCGGAAGATATCCGACAATCACGTTCGGTTATCCTGTTGGCTTTGAGGGAGATGAAATCTCCGATGAAGACGTCACTTTGTCCAACGGCAGCTACCGCAACGACGCAAATACCGCAGACGACTACAACGTCGCTTGGTATAACGGCAGCCCGACCTCCAAGATGATGAGATACAAGGTTACGATCAGCGACTCGAACTTTGCGTTTGCAATCGACCTTGAAGCGGAAAATCCGTATGATATGGATGATTGGGTATCGGGTTATATCGGCATGATCAACCCAAGACCGGTTACAATCGATCTCAACATGAGGAGTGGCAAAGCCTACAAAGTCTACGACGGCAACGCCACGTTCGCAACGTGGTCGAGCGGTCAAGCAACCAGCAACAACTATCGCTCGGGTCGTGGTTTCTCGGTTGAAGCGGGAGGCGTCGACAGCGGCGTAGTCAGCGGTGACGCCATCACGATTACGGCGACCTTTGCGGAATCTGCGTCGGGCAGAAGCACTTACGACGCATACGTAAACGGCGTCTACTCCACGGGCGGAAACAACTATGCGCTCGGCGGCAACTATCACAAGAAACTGCACTTTGTCGTTTCCGGCAACGGCGTGGTCGAAAACAACTATACCTACGGCATTTCGGGCTTCATCTCGGGCAAGGGTACGACGTTCGACCTCTTCGACAGCGACGATTCGACAAATGCAACGGGCAACGGACAGTCGGGCGTAGGCACTATCGATATCGCAATCGAACGACTCTCAATCACCACCGTTGCGTATTCGAATACGATGCAGAGCTACGCGAACGCAGACAACACGTTCAACACGACATGGCTTGCCATCGCAGGTACGTCAAATCAAATCATCGACGCAAGCGTCACGATTTCGGTTGCCAACGGCTGGCGTTATCAGAGCGGTGTGGATACGGATCCTCCTGCCAGCGTCGTCGAAGGGGGCAAGGAGTATAGAAACTACACCACGAAGACGGGTAGAGCAGACAGTGCGGAACTCGGCGCGGTGCTCAAAGATTCCACCAACAAGGGCAAGGAACTCAACTACAATCTCCGCAAGCAACCGACGCTCATAATCGGCTACTTCGTATCGATTGAAGAGGGCGAATATCAAGGCTATTTCAAGATAAACTCAATGGCAGGTCTCATGCTTGCGACTTACTATTATTCAATGAACTTTGTGGCGACCACCGGAACGGGTGGAGACGTGAACTCTGCTCCGACTGAAAACGTCTGGACGTCGCTTGCAACCGCATCCGAATATGAGAACAACAACCCACCGTCGGGTTATCAGTCTTGGGAAGCGTACTTCAACGAGAAGATTGCGGAGTACAATGCCAACAAACCCAACAACACCGTTCCGAACGCAACTCTCGAATACGAAGAGACGTTTGGCGAATGGGGCTACTGGGCGCACAAGCTCGTTGATAGAACCGCGTATTCCAAGTTCATCCAAGTAAAGGACATCTCGGGTGTGCTTACGGAAGGTGATATCAGAATTCTCGCAGGTCAATGGCAAGACTGGTCGGCTCATCTCACCAACTTCTTGCCGACGACGGTAGGCAACGCGGTGACGGTTGTGGGCGCGATGTTCACCAACCACAGCGGCGCTCCGTTTATCGGTATCTACGACGGCGGCGGCTATTCAATCACCAACGTCAACGTGATAGGCTTTGCAACTTCGCCGAGTCAAGCGACTTACAACGTCGGTATGTTTGAATCTGTCGGCTACGGCGAGGTCGAAATCGACGAGAACAACACGTTCAGCGGCTATGGTCAAGTCAAAGAAGTCAACCTCCGCGACTGGAGCATCTCCTTCACGGACGGCAACAATACTGGCGATACGATCAACGTCGGCGGTATCATCGGTCTTGACAATCAAAGATCGACGCTCAATAACGGTTCGTTCCACGGCACTATCAACGTATACGCTCCGTACTCCACGGTCAACGTGGGCGGCATCGTCGGCAAGTTTGTCGACACTGGCATCTCGACTCCGATAGACGTCGTATACGGCGCAATCGCGCTCGGCAATATCTACGTCAACGGCTCGACTGTAAATGCAGGCGGTATCGTCGGCAACTATGCTGGCACGACCTGCACGGTCAAGAACGTCGTATCCTTGACGGGTATCTTCTCGGCGGGCGCAAGCGGTTATATCGGCGGCCTCATCGGCACGTCAGCAAACTCGAGCGTACTCGCGACTGCGGACGGCAAGTCGAACACCTACGTCACAGACTCCGTCGTCAATATGTATACGCAACAGGCGGTCAACAAGAAGGTCGGCAACCTCAGCAACGCGGCAGGCGTGAGCTATAGCGATCTCATCGCGGGATCAACGACTGCTTACGTGTCCGCGGGCGGAAACGACCCGTACAAGTACCTCGGCGGCGGCGGAGTGTCAAGAGGAATCTACGACGTGCTCGACGATCTCCCGTTGTCTGCGACCACGCTCCACGAGAGCCCGAGACTCGTCGACCTCATCAAGGTCTACGTCTTGCGCTATGAAAAGAGCACGACCACACACGGCTCGGGTCAGGCGCAAATCACGGTTTACAGAATCGCCGATTCTTATCTCGTAGGCTCTGCGCTCGGCACGTCGGCGAGCCCGATTATCATCAAAAACCAGCAACACGTGGCGTACTTGAGAGAGTTCCGCTTTGCAACGTTCACGCTTGCAAACAACGTTGATATGTACACCAACTACTCGACGTCACCGTATGCGGGCGCCTTCTACGGCACGGTGAACACCGCGTCGGCAGGGCTCAAGATCAACCTCATCAACTCCGCGACGGCGCAGATGTTCGAGGTCGAACTTGCAAACCACGCGCTCTCCACGGGGCAGTCGGCGGTGATAGTCACTTCGGCATAAATAATCGGTTAGAATGCCGAAAAAACGATTTAAATCAATTCACGTTTCATTCCTCGGGACGAGAAAAAACTCCTCCGTCCCGAGAGGGTGAAAAAGTACGGCAAAAATCTTTTATTGTAATACAATAAAATGATGGGGCAAAATTGTATATATTATAGACGATAAGTCTAAATAGAGGAAAAATGGCTGAACAAACACGCAACATTTCAAGACTCAAGTTGATTATGGGAATCGCTATCCCCATTTTCATCATGATTGCCTCGCTTATAATGGTGAGTATGTCTTTTGCGTGGTTTACTCAGACCGCAACTTCGGAAATCAGGACGATAAACCTCACGACGAAGGACGTTTTCATCCTCGATTTTTCCGTTGGCGCGATCGACAATGACGAGTCAAAGTGGTACAACGGACAGAAGGCTCTCGACGAGTACGGTTATTTGCGTTCGCCGTATCAAAAGGTGACGAACAGTTATTCTGCTGATTACGCCCGTGACTACGCCTACTCTTTCAAAACTGAAATCGGTTTTTCCACGGACGGGACGAGCGTCGATATGGCGATGAGTTTCAAAATCGTGCAAATTGCTCAATACGATTCGGAAGAATTGATGTATTTCGACCTTGCAATCTACGGAGAAGAGTCCACCAACAACACGAACGTGCATCCCGTGAGAGAGTATGAAACGTCGGATATTCCGTATGCTTTCACGTGGTTCTTTGTTGAGAGTGGTGCGGACATCGACGATTATCACACCTCATACTATACGCCGTACGGAAAACTTGACTTTGCTCACGACGCGGACGGTTACAACTACGTGGTTGACGTCAACGACAGAAACGACAATCTCGAAAATGAAGACGACATCAATCCGAACACCTATTCCATCCTTAATCGCCGTCCTGAAGGCATCAAAAACTTCTCTGCGGAAAAGAACGGACTCGGTGCAAATCATCCCTACGATTTGTATATCGTTTTCGCCCCTGAAGAACTCTATTGGATGCAGTTTTTCAAGGCGGATATCGATAGACCTTATGCAATAAGTGGCAACAACGGAGGAGTTTATGCTTCGGAGGAACTCCCCAAAATTTACGACCAAGTGACGCATGACAAGATGTATTATTCGTCTACGGCGTATACCGGCGCGAATTTCTACTTTATTGCGGAAATCAACGTGTCAAATATTTATGGTCGAGACTGAGGAGGTAATATATGAAAACTAAATCCGCAATTATTATTTCCTCTGCAATCATGGTGCTTGCGCTCATCGTCACGATAGTCGGCGTCTCAGCCGCGTGGTTTGGCGACGTCAAGCACGTCGAAACGGCAAACAAAGAACAACTCAAGATTTCGTCAAATCGTCCGGCAGGCGTCGCGACGATAAACCTTACGTCGGCAAACCGCCTCAATGCGGGAACCGCCGATTTGATACCAGCAAAAGCGGTGAACGGTTGGTTGCTCGACAGCACTAACGCGGCGATAGGCACGGGAGCGACTTTGTACACCGCAAACGCAGGCGCAGGCATACAGACCGCGGCGACCAAAGCATCGATATATTTCCCGTTCAGTTATGGCGGAACCGCAGACGAGGGCGTCGCGGATGGCAAAAAAGCTGTCAGAATTTTTATTGACACCGCAAAAATCAAGATTGGAGAAACGACGGTAGGCGAGACGGTCACGCCCGTTCTCGATTCCGTGAATTATCTCGACGAGTTCTACATCACGTTCACGGTGCTTTCGAGCATCACGACGGACCAAAACACAGGCGCCTACGTATCAAGCGTCGTTGCGACGTCCGCCACCGCTTCGAAGTCGGGAAACACCATCACGTTTACGGGACTTAATCCCAACGACAACAGTTTGTATTTCGTGTCCGATTTGAGCAATAAATCGCTCTACTTATTGCTCCCGCCGGACGCTACGTATTACGTGAGAGTCGACATCAGCTACGACAAGGTTGACGAACTCCTCAACCCCGCAACGATTTACAAGACGATAAGTTTCGGCGTCAACATTCAGACGATTGAAAGGCCTGATTTCTTGACCGCAATCGACCCGCTTGTGGTATAACGAAAAAACTATGACAAGACGTATAAAGGCAAGTTTAATCATAATGATGGTAGTGCTGTTCTCGGTTATGTCAATCGGGATCGGTTTAACCGCGGCAATTTGGGACAGCACCAGCGGTACGTCCACCGAATACGGCCCCGTCGTCGATACCACCGATTGGAACTCTTGGGCAAAGTATTTTGTCTGCGCCGACGTCACGTCAAGCAACGGGCAGGGCATAGACGGCAGAGTAGTCAGGAGTTATTCCGGCACCAACCTCGGCGACGTTATTTTCCCAACCGTCGACAACAACAACTACGTCATAAAAATCAGCAATACCGTCTTTGACTCCGACACAAAAAAGAGCTTGCCGGAGACTATTTATATCTCTTGCAGGATCACCACAATCGAAACCTGCGCGTTTATGAACCTCGTCAATCTCCACAAAGTCGTCTTTGCATATTCCGGCTACGGCACAAACGACGCCACGGTCTATTCAAACGCTGCGGTCAACGTGGGCGACTATGCGCTCGCAGGGTGCAGAAGCCTTCAAGAAATCGTCATAGAAGCGGGACGCGTCGTCAATTTCGGCGCAGGCGCCTTGATGGGTTGCTTCAACCTTACAAGCATAGTCTACGGCGGCACTAGGGATGAGTGGCTCAACGATATGACGCGAGCCTCAAGCTGGGACAGCAACACCGGCGACTATACCGTCCACTGCAGCGACGGCGACATCACGAAAGCCCAAATGCACGCCTAATCACAATTCGAGTTTTTTCGGTCAAACAAAAAAATCAAATTGAGCGCCAAACGTTGACACTTTGAAAAAGTATTGATATACTAAATGAGCATTTCAAATACATGGAAGTGTATCGAAGCGGTCACAACGAGGCGGTCTTGAAAACCGTTTGGGTGAAAGCCCACGGGGGTTCGAATCCCTCCACTTCCGCCAACAGCCCTAAGGGGCTGTTTTTTTACGGAAGCGAGGGAACAACTTGTCATAAATGACAAGTCTGTGCCCTGCACAGCGAACCCCCTTCACGGGGCTGACGCGTGCCTTTGCGAATTATTTCGCACGCCTCGCTATTGAACGAATCCCTCCACTTCCGCCAAACAAGCAGCCCAAAAATGGGTTGCTTTTTCTTTGACTGAAGCGGAGGGATTCAAACGGAACAAAAAAAAGAAACCCAATAAGGGTTTCTTTTGTTTGGAGCTGATGGCGGGACTCGAACCCGCGACCTATACCTTACCAAGGTATTGCGCTACCTCCTGTGCCACATCAGCAAATCTCAAATTGCTTGAATATGATAGCATAGCGCCCGCGCAATGTCAATTGTTTATGAGTTTTTTGTGGCGTTGAATATGCTATTGATTTTTGGATGGCGCGTGTGCTAAAATATTCTCACAAAAGATGAGAGGTGGAATATGTGTTTTGGGTATTTATTCTTTGATATGGCGTTCAAAAGGCGTCCGATTGCAGGCAAATTCAAACCCGACTCGTATTTTTCGAGGAAACTTATGGGGGACAGGTTTCCCGAGCTCGTCGACCTGATTAAGGAGCATAGGGAGCGTTTGCAGGCAATTCCGCACGAAGAACTTGAAATGGAAACCGCGGACGGGCTCAAGCTTAAGGGCTGGTATTTCGACGCAGAAAGCAAAAACACGGCTGTTATCGTGCACGGGTTCAATTCAAAGGCGTGGACGGACTGCGTCGTGCAGGCGTGCAGATTTTTCGAGCACGGCTACAACGTCCTCATATCCGACAACCGCGCGTGCGGGGAGAGCGAGGGCAAATATCTCACGTACGGAGTGCGTGAGAGCGAAGATATCGCGCGTTGGGTGTCGCTCGTGTCAAAGCGCGTCCCAAACGGAAACATCGTGCTTATAGGCACGTCGCTGGGCGGAGCAACCGTGTGTATGTGTTCCGCGCTCGATTTGCCGGACGTAAAGGTAATCGTCGAGGACTGCGCCTACGTGTCTATGCGCTGGGAGTTTGAATATTTGACGAAATTTTTCGTACATTTCGTGCCAAGACGCGGCATAAATGCCGCGGAACGTCTGGCAATAAAGAAATTCGGCTTCGATTTTTCCTCTAGGTCGCCGATTGAGAGCATTCAAAAAGCAAAATGTCCCGTGTTTTTCGTGCACGGCAAGGCGGACACCTTTATCCCGTATTCTGCGGCGGAAGAACTGTATGCAAAGTGTCCGACGGACAAGCAACTGCTTCTCGTCGAAACCTGCGGGCACGGAGGGGCGCAACTTGCGGGCGACGACTATTTCGAGCCGATACTCGCATTTGTCGATAAATATTGCAAATAAAAACGAAAACGCGGTTTATACCGCGTTTTTTGTTGCCAAAAACGGAATAAATCGGCAAAATGTTCGGCAAAGATAATTTGTCAAAATTGCCTATTTACGCGGGCGGAAAATGGTGGTACAATGATTTTATGAAATATAGGGGGCGTGCTTATGAGCAAACTCTTTCACAAAAAAGAAATAGAGGGCGTCGAGGTTATGACGCTGGACGGCGCAGAGGTCGGAGAGAAAATCAAAAAGCGCAACAAGATTAAACTTGCGGTATGGATACCGCTCGGGTTGCTTATTCTCGTCTTCGTTCTCAACATAATCGTATTGCCGTTGACGAGCGCGGGCGCAAGAACCTCGCACGTCGAGGCGTATGGCGGCGACAATCAATACATCACTTTCGACAACCCAGGCGGTTTGTACCTTTCGGCGCACAGAGCGGGCGGAGACCTCGCTCCCGAGGAGACCAAGTCCGCGTTCCGCCTCTGCATGGAAGCAGACTATACGGTTGACGTTTTGGAGTTTGACGTGCACCTGACCAAGGACAATAAACTCGTCCTTTTGCACGACCACGAACTCGCGAGGACTTCAAACGGCGAACAACTCTTTTTCAAGGGCGTAAAGATATGCGACCTCACGCTTGACGAACTCAAAACCGTCAATTTTGGCTACAATTTCAAGGACCCCGAGACGGACGAATACGTGTATAGACGCGATATGACTCCCGCGGAAATCGCTCAGAAAGAAATCGGCATATTCCCGCTGGAAGAAATCTTGGACTACATCGAGAACGAGGCGAGAAAGGACGGCGGTATGCACTACGTCATCGAAATCAAGGACAAGGGCGAGCGCGGCAGAAAGAGTATGGACATTCTCTATGAGTCTATGGTTGCGCACGGCATCCTTGACCGCACGATAGTCGGCACGTTCAACGGCGACATTACGGATTATATCGACAAGGAGTACAAGGGCAAAGTGACGCGCTCAGCGGGCATCGTGGAGGTCGTAAACTTCTACTATTCATTCCTTTGGGGCACGAAGCTAAACGTCGACAAACTCGGTTTCAGAGTGCTTCAAATACCGACTGGACTTAACGGGTTCTTCGACTTTTCGACGCAGGCGTTTATCGACTATGCGCACACCTACGGAATAGCGGTGCAATACTGGACGATAAACGACGCCGAAACCGTCAAAAAACTGCAATCTAACGGCGCAGATTGCATTATGACCGACAACCCCGCAATGGCGTACGAGGCGCTTGGTCGCACGAATTGACGCAATATTTTGGCTATAAAAAACTCCGCTCAATCGAGCGGAGTTTTTTGATTGGAATTTCGATTATTCTTCGATGATAATCGCTTTGTATTTCTTGCGGAAACCGCGCAAAAGTTGGCAGAAACCGCCGCGCTTGCCGTTGACCATCTTGACGAGACCTTGGAGCGAATATTCGCTGACGATACCGCCCGTCATCGTTGAGGTGTAGCGGAGAGGAATGTCTCGGACGGACTCGATTATCATCTCGGGGTTCTCGGCGTTCTTTGCGATTATTTTTGCGCCGAGCATGGCCGCACGATAGATAAATCTGCCCCACGGGGAGACCGCGCATTGAGCGATTGAGGAGTTCTTTGTGAGTTCGCCCTTTTTGAACTTCTCGTTGACGGGGAGTTCCGCGCCGTAGAGGACTTCAAATTGCTCTTTCGGAATTTCCGTCTCTTCGCCCGTGAGTTCGTAGTAGTACGGAGCGGACTTCGTATAGTCGGGAATTGGCGCGCTCGGGTTTGCGGACTCGACGTACACGGTGTCTTCGAGTTTTATATCTCTTGACGACGCGCCGACCAAAATCTTGAAATCGCCGCTCTCGACGTGCCAATCTTTTATGAGCACGTTGTAGTAGGCGAACGCACGGCTGTCAAGGGTGAGTTTGACTTCTTTTTCTTCGCCCGGTTCAAGGAATACTTTCTTGAAGCCTTTGAGTTCTTTTACGGGGCGGAACAAGGTCGATTCGACGTCCGCTACGTAGAGCTGAGCAACTTCCGCGCCTGCTACGTCGCCGGTGTTTTTGACCTTGAAAGACACGGTTAGACTGTCGGTTTCTTTGATTTTCTTTGCCGAAAGTTTCAAACCGCTATACTCGAAAGTCGTATAGCTGAGACCATAGCCGAACGGGTATCTGACAGGCTTGTTGACCTTGTCGAAATAACGATAGCCGACGTAGACGCTCTCTCTGTATTCGACCGTCTTCGGTCCCATTGAGAAATAGTTTGCGACGACGTTGTCGTGGTTGTGGAATGGGAAGGTCTCCGCAAGTTTGCCGGACGGATTGACCGCGCCGTAAAGCAAGTCGTAGGTCGCTTCGCCGACAGCCTGTCCGCCGATGTACATATTGAGAATCGCCTTGACGTCCTTTTCCCATTCGCCGAGTTTGACGGGCGCGCCGACGGAGAGGACGACGATGACGTTGGGGTTGACCTTCAAGAGTTCGTTTGCAAGCACGTTGTGTGACTCGGGAAGATTCAAATGCGTTCTGTCGTAGCCTTCAGATTCGTATGCGTCCGTGAGACCGATAAACAGGAGGACTTTGTCCTTGCCTTTTGCGAGTTCGATGGCTTCCTTCAAGAGTTTTTTGCTCATGCCGTCGCCCTTCAAAGTGTAGCCGTCAGCATATTCATACGGCTGATTTTGAGCGTCGAGCATATCTGTAAACGCCGTAATCTTCGTGCAACCGATATGGCTTGAACCCGCGCCTTGGAAGCGCGCGTGCTTTGCCATTTGACCGATGACCGCGATTTTCTCTTCCTTTTTCAAAGGAAGAGCCTTGTCGACGTTTTTGAGGAGTACGGCGGAGTTTGCAGATGCCTTTCTTGCAATCTCGTGGTTTGCGTCGAGGTCGACTTTGAAGTCTTCGACTTCACGCGCCTTGTTTTCGATTGCGAATTTTATCATGCGGAGGACGACTCTGTCGAGTTCTTCCTCTTTCAGAGTGCCGTTTTTGACTGCCGCGACGATATGTCTGTCGTTGAGCCCGTTGTTGCCCGGCATTTCGAGGTCCAAACCTGCTCTTATGCCTTGAACTCTGTCGTTGACCGCGCCCCAGTCGCTGACAACTATGCCTTCAAACCCCCATTCGTCGCGGAGGACGTCGGTGAGCATACGCTTGTTGTCGGAGAGGAATATCTCGTTGAGTTGGTTGTAGGAGCACATGACCGTCGTCGGTTGTTCCGTCTTGACGATATATTCAAACGCGGGCATATAGATTTCTCTGAGCGCGCGCTCGTCGACGATAGAACTAATGCTCATTCTGATATGTTCTTGGTTGTTTGCGACGAAGTGTTTCAAGGACGTGCCGACGTTTTCCTTTTGAACGCCGTGCACCCAGCCTGCGCCCATGCGGCCCGCAAGATACGGGTCTTCCGAGAAATATTCGAAGTTTCTGCCGCACAGAGGACTGCGCTTGATGTTGACGCCGGGGCCCAGCACCGTACAGACTTTGAGCGCCTTCGCTTCGCGAGCGATTGCGGAGCCGACCTCTTCGACGAGGTTTTCGTCCCAGCTAGACGCGGTTGCCGCCGCTCCCGGGAAACAGGTTGCGGGTTCAGGCTCTTGCATGATGTTCGTCTTGCCTTCGAGCACTTTTTCCTTTCTCAGTCCGCTCGGACCGTCGGAAACCCAAACCGAGGGGACGCCTTTTTCTTCTATCGGCTTTGTGAGCCAGTTTGTAAGTCCCGAGCAAAGCGACGCCTTTTCTTCAAGGGTCAAACTTGCGAGAATTTCTTGATAGGTTTGTTCTGCCATAATTTCCTCCGCGCGTATACAAAATGTAAAATTAAATGTAATTTATGTAAAAATTGAGTTATACGCTATAAATTATTATATCATACCGAATAGATATAATCAATAGGCAAAAACACTCGGTTTTAAAAAACGTCAAATTGAATATACTATTTTCGAGGTAGTTTGGTTGATGTGGTCAAATGAGATAAGTCTCGACAAGAAGTATGACAGAGAAATCGAGTTTATACTCGGCAAACTCAGTGGGATGAAAGACGTATCGTTTGCGGTTGAGGAGTCGCAGGACAGAGTGTGGATATATCTTGCTTCCGTCTGCGAAAAACAGGACGAGGTCGAAGAAAAGATTGAGGAGATAGTCGAGACCGTCATTTTGACGTTTATGAAGATTCGTTTCTTTTGCGAAAAACTCGGCGGGGAGCCCATGTCGCAGGCAAAATGCGTGCTAATATGTTCACTTGCGCACTTTGACAAAGATTTTGAACGCACGATTGTAAGAAAAGTATTCTCAAATGCGTTGGACTACAATTTAGACGGGCTCGTAAACTTTCGTTTGCGCGCATTAAAGGACGAGTGGCAGGAACTCGCGACGGTGTCCGCGCGCTTGCTCGACGGCGCGGACGGAGAGGACGACGTCTACGACGTGTCGTCGTTTATTACGGGTAGCGACGCCAAAAAGTCCAAGATAATCATTGACAAGGACAACGTCAAAAACGTCACTGAGCACAGAATAATAGAGGTTCTCGACGTGTTTGACGACGACGAATTCAACCTGTTGAGTTCGATAGTCGAAAATCACCCGAGCGAAATCGTCGTCGAAAACTTCAAACTCCCAAAGTCGCTTTCCGTTCCTTTGAGAAAGATTGCGAGGGTAATAGAAAACTGAATATAAAACACAATTCGTGTATTTTCGACGTTTTCACACATATTCCGTCAAATTTGTCCGTTTATGCTATAATCGTGGTATTCTCTGCGATTTTCAAGCGTTTCGGCTGTTTTTTAGACTGATTTCAAGAGATATACGGCAAATTTCGCAGTTTTCAAAACACGATAGGTGTATTTGTTTATATATGTATAAAACACGATAAGTGTTATCTTGCATTGCACGCGATGCGTTTTGCAAATCCGCGTCGATTTTAGAGTTTGTTTTTGTTGCATTAATTTTCAAAATAATGTATTATAATAATCTATGGTGTGCGCCGGCGCATACACGATAAATCATCGAAAATTTGTTATATGACAAAAAGCAAAAATTCTCAAATCAAGATTTCCTTTCTCGGCGGCGTAGGCGAGATAGGAAAAAATATGAACGTGCTTGAATGTGGCGACGATATGATTATCGTTGATTTCGGCGTATCGTTTCCCAATAACGAGATACCCGGCATTGACGCAATCATTCCCGACATCACCTACGTCAAGGAGAACGTCAAAAAACTCCGCGGGGTTTTGCTTACTCACGGACACGAGGACCATATCGGCGCAATTCCGTACTATGTTGACGAGTTGAGAGGCGTTCCCATCTACGGCACCGCGCTCACGATAGGACTTTTGAAGCGCAAACTCGAAGACGACGCAAGAAAATGCAAGCTTTGCGTGATTGCCGAGGGAGACACCGTAAATCTCGGTTGTTTCTCCGTTGAGTTCATCAAAGTTTGTCACTCTATGTCCGGCGCTTGCGCGCTCTCGATTTCAACTCCCGCGGGACGGGTTTTCATCACGGGCGACTACAAGATGGACAATACCCCCATCGACAGAAAAAAGACGAACACGAAGCGCATAGCGCAGATCGGAAAGGCGGGCGTGCTTGCGATGCTCGGCGAATCTACGAACGTGGAGCGCGAAGGAAGTTCGACGAGCGAAAAGGTCGTCGGAAACACCCTCGAAAATATTTTTGCGACGAACAGGGACAAGCGTCTCGTCGTGGCGTGCTTCGCTTCCTCCAACTACCGCATACAGCAAGTTTTGTGGCTCGCAAAGAAATTCGGGCGCAAGGTGGTGCTTGCGGGCAAGAGTATGAAGTCGATTGTGGACGTCGCGTCCAACTGCGGACAACTTGAAATTCCGTCGAACACCATAGTAGAAAAGGCGGGGAAACTGCTCCCGGGTGAGACGGTTATTCTTGCTACGGGTTCGCAGGGGGAACCTCTTTCCGCGCTCAAAAAACTCTCACAAGGAGAGTTTAACAAGATAAATCTCGGGGAGGACGATTTGGTCGTGCTCTCGTCGAGTCCCATTCCCGGCAACGAAAAAGCCGTCTACGACGTCATCAACGACCTCTTCAAAAAAGGAGCGAACGTACTATACGACGCGATGAACGACATTCACGTCTCGGGGCACGCCTACTCAGAGGAACTCAAACTTATGCTTTCTCTCGTGCATCCGAAATATTTCTTCCCCGTGCACGGCGAATTCAGACATCAATTCAAGCACGCGCAGATTGCGGAGTCTATGGGTATTCAAAAAAGAAATATCGTCGTCGCGGAGATAGGTGACTCCTTTGGAGTCAGCGAACGAGGCGTCGTGAGACACGCGACCGTGCCGAGCGGAAACGTCTACGTGGACGGAGTGGCGCTCGAGGACGGCGAAAGAGTCGTCGAAGAACGCCGTTCTCTTGCCGAGTACGGCATGCTTATGGTGATTTGCGCCGTGAATATGGACACGGGCACCGTTGAAAGCGACGTCGACGTGGTCGCAAAAGGCGTTGGACTTTCCTCCGACTTGCGAGAAGCGATAATTTCAAGCGTCTACGACAGCGTCGCAGGCACCGATTTCGACGGTTCCGACGTCAACGACGTCGCCAAGAACGTCAAGCGCGGAGTGCGCAAGCTGTTTGCGCGCGATAGAAAATTCCCGATAATCATTCCGGTGATTGTCGAAAACTGATAACGAAAGTTTGTTTGGGAGACTGTTATGAACAGAAAACCGATAATTTTGATACTTACGTCCGGAGACGAAATCGGCGGGGCAAGCAAGACCGTCGCCGACGGCATCAGGAAAATAGGCTCGCACAACGCGGTCATTGTCAGCGATGACAAATACGGCTCGGTCAAGCGCGCGTCCACTCTCGACAGAATTTTGGACAGCGGAGCGGAATATCAATATCTCCGCGAAAAGAAGGACAAGGGCGTGCTTCGCGACAAATTCAAATTCAAGACCTTGTCAAAGCGCGTCAACCGTATCAACAACCTCGTAAAACGCTACCGTCCGGAGTATATTCTCTGTATGACGCCCTATGCGCATCATTCCGCGATAGAGGCAAAGAGGCGCGCGAGGTTTTCCACGCAAATTCTTTATATGCTCACGTCTTTTACGCTCGGCAAGCGAGTTCCCGACGATGAGACGAGCGTCGTGCTCGTCGAAAACGCGGACGTAAAAGCCGATTTGGTGAGAGAGGGCGTAAGGTCGAAGGACGTTATGACGATGGGGCTTCCTTACGACGTCGAAAAAAAGTCGAAAGAGGATATTTTGGCGTTGAAGCAGGAACTCGGTTTTTTCAAGGCGAAGACAGTTCTTTTGAACATAGACAGCGGTTTGAAGCGTGAAAAGCAAAACAAAAACCGCTTGCAGGAACTTTTCGAGCTTATGCTCGACCAAGGCAACATCATAAATCTCGTCGTAGTGTGCGCGGATCAAAGATTCCGTCAGACGCTCAACGCTATGGCGGTCAGAGTGCAGAATATGAAGGTCGTTTTCGTCCAAAGCGAGGACAAAATCGACGAGTACATATCCGTTTGCGACATAGCGGTCACCCGCTACGACCCGTCCGTTATCTACAAGTGCTTCAAGCTCGGCATACCTTCAATCGTGCTCGGCAACGACGAGAGAGAGAAGGGCGACGTCGACTATCTCGTCTCGCGCGAGCTATGCCTTCCTGCGAAGGAGAATATCGAGGTTGTGGGGCAGATGTACAAGCTTTTGCAGACGGACGCCGCAGACGTGATAGCAGAAAACGGCGCCAAGTGGGTGGAGTTTAACTCCGTCGACAATATCTGTAATTTCCTTGTTTCCTATATAGGAATTTGATTGAAAATCAATCAAAAGTATAAAAGAACGAATGATAATCAAAGCAGTCGGAAAAATCGGAAAGAGACAAGGCTTCAAGGTCGAGGACGACCTCGTTATGCTGGGCGGGTACAAGGTTCAAGACGACCTTGACTATCTCTTTTACGACAACGAGCAGAGATTTGAAGCGGAAGTCGTTCGCGCAGGGAAGAGAAAACGTATTCTTGTAAACAAGAAACTCGGTGAGAGTTTGGAGCTTGATTTCGACTACGAGATGAAACCTGCGGTATGCAAAAACCACTGCATATTCTGTTTCGTCGACCAGTTGCCAAAGAATATGCGCGAGAGTTTGTACGTCAAAGACGACGACTATCGCTACAGTTTTATGTGCGGAAGCTACGTCACCATGACCAACGTCACGGACGAGGACATAGAGCGTATCGTGAGGTTGAAACTCAGCCCGCTCTACATCTCCGTTCACGCCTATGACGACGAAATTCGCAAGTATATGCTCAAAAACCCGAACACCGTCAAACTCATAGACCAAATGAGGTATCTCGGCGAGCACGGAATAGTCATGCACACCCAGCTCGTCGTCGTACCGGGTATAAACGACGGCAAGGTGCTTGAAGACAGTATTCGCGGACTGCACACGATAAAGGGCGTCGAAACGGTGGCTGTCGTGCCCGTCGGACTTACGGGACACAGAAACGGGCTCAGCGACCTAAACTGCGTAAACGAGCAAAATGCCCGCGAGACTATCAAAATGGTGGAAAAACTCCACGTCGAATTCGGCGGTTTTTGCTGGTGCAGCGACGAGTACTACGTAAAGGCGAACGTGGACGTCAAGGGCGGCAAGTATTACGGCACCTACGACCAAATCGAAAACGGCGTGGGACTGCTTGCAGAATTCAAAGATAACTTTGAATACGAACTCGAAGAGACTGAAGACTGCAATCTCGGCGGCAGAGTGGATATGATAACCGGCGTGTCTTTCGCGCCGTATCTCAAAGAATACGCAAAGCGACTTGACGCAAAACTCGGGACGCACTCTGTCGTGCACGCTGTTGTAAACGATTTTTTCGGGCACAGCGTGACCGTTGCGGGACTTGTTACCGCAAGCGATATATTGAAACAGGTGGACGTCAAAGGCTCCGACCTCGTGATACTGCCCGACAATATGCTTCGTGAGTTTTCCGACACCTTCCTCGACAACGTCAGGGTTGGAGAGTTGCAAGAAAAACTTGGTGCTCCGATTATACCTGTTGCGCACGACGGTAGCAATATGATTAGTACAGTCAAGAATTTTCTCGAAGGAGTAAAGGCATAATGGCGAGTTCAAAAGAATATTTGATTTATATTCTTGACTTGTTAAGAGAAGTGGACGGCATATCCCACAAAAATATGATGGGAGAGTTTTTGCTCTACAAGGACGGAGTGCTGTTCGGCGGTGTTTACGACGACAGATTCCTCGTGAAAAAGACGCCATCGCTCGCTTGCCTTGCTATGAGAGAGGAACTTCCGTACGACGGCGCAAAGCCTATGCTCGTCGTTGAAACAGACGATGCGGAAGAGGTCAAAGACGTGGTGCTCAAAGTGTGCTTCGACCTCAATAACAAGAAATAGACGTGAGAGCGTTAAATTGCAATACAAGCGGTTTAACGCTCAAAAACACAACGATAAACTTTGCGTTTTGCAAATATAATCACAAGACGCGAAATCGATTCAGGTGATATATGAAACCTTTGGTTGCAATTGTAGGACGCCCGAACGTGGGCAAATCGACGCTGTTCAATCGCCTTGTGGGCGAGAGAATTTCCATTGTCGAAGACACCCCCGGCGTCACGAGAGACAGAATATATGCGGACTGCGAATGGTGCGGGCATTCCTTCACCCTTATCGACACGGGCGGACTCGAACTCAAGAGCGAGGACGAGATGTGGTCGCATATTCGCGAGCAGGCTGAGATAGCCGTCGATACGGCAAACGCAATCGTCTACGTCGTGGACGGCAAGACGGGACTCACGACGGACGACAACCTCGTGTGCGCTTTCCTTCGCAAGTCGAATTTGCCGGTAATTCTTGCCGTGAACAAGATTGACAACAACGAGACGGACACCCTTTACGACTTTTACGCGCTCGGGTTCGGCGACCCGTATCCCGTCAGCGCGGAGCAGGGCAAGGGGCTCGGCGACCTCTTGGACGCCGTGTGCGAAGTCATCGAGGCTCACCCCGTCGAAGAGGACAGCGAACGCATAAAAATCGCAATCGTCGGCAAGCCGAACGCGGGCAAGAGCTCGATTGCAAACAGACTGCTCGGCTACGACAGGAGCATAGTCAGCGACATAGCGGGTACGACTAGAGACGCAATCGACACTCCGCTCGATATAGGGGGAGACAAATATCTCATCATCGACACCGCGGGTATGCGCAAGAAGAAAGCCGTCACGGAGGAGCTTGAAAGATACTCCGTCGTTCGCAGTATTTTGGCTGTAAGACGCGCGGACGTAGTGCTCATCGTTTGCGACGCAAACGAGGGACTCACAGAGCAGGACGTCAAGATTGCGGGGTTCGTGCACGAAGAGGGCAAACCCTCTATCGTCGTAATGAACAAGTGGGACCTCATCACAAAGGACACGAACACGATAAACACTTTTGAGGGCAAACTCAAAGAGGATTTGAAATATATGGACTACTTTGAGTCGGCATACGTCTCCGCAAAGAGCGGAAAGCGCATCGACAATCTGCTTCCTCTCTGCAAAAAGGTGGTGGAGAACAGCCGCCGCAGAATAACGACGGGACTTCTCAACGAGGTCATCGGGGACGCGATAAGAATAAGCGAACCGCCGTCGTATCTCGGCAAAAAACTCAAAATATTCTTCGTCACTCAGGTTGCCGTCGCACCGCCGACCTTCGTGCTCAAGGTCAACGACCCGAAGATTATGCATTTCAGCTATAAGCGCTATCTCGAAAACGCTATGCGTCGCAGTTTCGATTTTTCGGGTACGCCCATACGCCTTCTCGTAAGAGAAAACGGCGGAGAAGAAAGATAACGTTTTCTTTTCCGCAAGCAATATAATACAAGAGAATAGTTTTCCATTCCGCGCCGACGCTTGGACGCGCGAATTAAGGAGCAAATATGGATTATATCGGTTTTTCAAAGGAAGAACTTGAAGAGATGCTCAAAACCGAGCAGAAAAAACTCTCCAAAATCGGCAAGAGAGGCATATCTATAGATATGTCTCGCGGTCGTCCCGCAAAGGAGCAATTGGAGATTGCGATGCCTATGCTTGAAGAGGCGGCGGTTGTCAACTACGAACTCTCGGGCGGAGACGCCAGAAACTACGGCGGACTCGGCGGACTGAGACAGGCGAGAGAACTTTTCGGCGACCTGTTGGGACTGAGAGCGGAAAACGTGTTGGTCGGCGACGGTTCGAGCCTGGACTTTATGTATACGGCGATACAATTCGCAATGCAATTCGGTTTGAGAGGCAATACTCCTTGGGGCAAACTTCCAAAGGTCAAATTCATCTGTCCCGCCCCGGGCTACGACAGACACTTCGCAATCTGCGAAGAGTTTGGAATCGAGATGATAACCGTCCCGATGCTTGACGACGGTCCGGATATGGACACGGTGGAGAGTTTGGTGGTCGACGACGAGAGCATAAAGGGCATTTGGTGCGTCCCGAAGTATTCCAACCCGACGGGCATCGTCTACGGAGACAAAACGGTGGAGAGACTCGCCACCATGAAGACGGCGGCAAACGATTTCAGAATTTTCTGGGACAACGCCTACGTCATTCACGGTTTTTACGACAACAACGACAAGTTGAAAAACATTTTCGACGTCGCGAGAAAGGCAGGTACCTTCGATAGAATTTTGACGTTTGCTTCGACCTCGAAAATCACTTTCGCAGGCTCGGGTATTGCGTGTATGGGCGCGAGCGAAGAGAACGTGGTGGAGTTTTCAAGACATCTCTCAATTCGTCAAATCTGCCCGAACAAGGTCAATCAGGCGCTCCACGTCGCGTTTTTGAAGAACGTCGACAACATCAAGCGCATTATGGCGGAACACGCGGACATCGTGCGTCCGAAATTCGAGCTCGTTGACGCGCGTTTGACGGCGGAATTTGCAGGCGACGAGTACGTCAGGTGGACGAGACCGCGCGGAGGATACTTTGTATCCTTGGACGTGAGACACTGCGCAAAGCGTATCGTCGAACTCGCAAAGACAGTCGGCGTGATATTCACGCCCGCAGGTTCGGCTTTCCCGTATCACATCGACGACAACAACAGCAATATAAGAATCGCGCCGAGCGTTCCGTCTCTCGAAGACTTGGATATGGCGCTCGAAGTGCTCATCACCGCGATAAAGATTGCAAGAATAGAGTTGGTCTTGAGCAAGAAAAAGTAATTAAACAAATTTAATTATTGTTGAGCCCTTTCGCGGTGTGGCGAGAGGGCTTTTTTTGCGGGCAACGGCGTTTTTGAAACGTTAAGTCATATTTGACGAGGCGTCGGCATAGGGTTTGATAGTCAATGTTGGAGGAGTTTATGGACAAGTTTGACCTTTACCGAGATATCGCTTCGCGCACCGGCGGCGACATTTACGTCGGCGTAGTCGGTCCCGTGCGTACGGGCAAATCTACGATTTTGAAGCAGGTTATGGAGCAATTCGTTGTCGACGGCATCGAGAACCCCGACGAGCGCGCCCGCGCCATCGACGAGATTCCGCAGTCCGCCGATGGCAAAACAATTATGACAACCCAACCGCGTTTCGTACCAAACGAAGCGGTTAGAGTGCCGATTTCAGACAATATCGCAGTCAATATGCGGCTGATTGATTGTGTCGGCTACGTCGTCTCAGGAGCGCTCGGCGCAGAGGAGGACGGCAAGGAGAGAATGGTCTCCACGCCTTGGGACGAAGATATGATTCCGTTTTCGAAAGCGGCTGAAATCGGCACGGAAAAAGTGATAAAAGAGCACAGTACGATTGCGCTTGCCGTCACGACGGACGGAAGTTTTTCCGGTATACCGAGAGAGGAATACGTCCCGGCAGAGGAGCGTGCGATTGCCGAACTCAAAGAGTGCGGAAAGCCCTTCGTCATAGTGCTCAACGTGGCGGACGCAAACAGCGAGAGCGCAAAGAATTTGCGTGATGAACTCGAAGAGAAGTATTCCTCGCCCGTGCTCTTGAAAAACGCTTTGAATTTGAGCGAGAGCGACATAAGCGAGATATTTGAGAGCATACTTTTGGAATTTGCAGTAAAACTCGTAGATTTCGACCTCCCGCGCTGGGTTCAATCCTTGGGGCTCGACGACGAAGTAGTCAAGGAACTCCTCGTTGCGGTGAGAAATATGGGCGGTCAAATCGTCAAGATGAGGGACTACGAAAAGATTGACGCATTCTTTGAAGGCGCGGAGTACTGGGAAGAGCCTACAGCGGTGAATATCGACGCGGGCACGGGCAAACTGTCCGTCGCGCTCACCCCGAAAGCCGAAGTGTTCTACAAGGTCTTGAGTCGCGAGTGCGGTATGGACCTTGAGGACGAATACGACCTCTTGAACAGTATGCGCACCCTCGCCAAGGACAAGGAAAAGACCGACAAGTTGAGAAGCGCTCTCGAACAGGTGGACAGCATAGGCTACGGCGTAGTGCTTCCCACTATGGGCGAAATCGAACTCAAAGAGCCGGAAATCTTGCGTCAGGGAGGGCAGTACGGCGTCAAACTGAGAGCCAGCGCGCCGTCCTTGCACGTCATGCGCGTGGACGTCGAGACGGAAGTCAGCCCCATCGTCGGCAGCGAACAGCAGAGCAAAGAACTCGTGGACGGTATGCTCGCAGATTTCGAGAGCGACAAGCAGGCGATTTGGGACACGAACATCTTCGGCAGAACGCTTTCCAGCCTTGTCGCGGACGGGATTAACAACAAAATTCAAAACATCCCCGTCGACGCAGAGCAGAAAATGCGCAAGACGATGGGTAGAATAGTCAACGAGGGCAAGGGCGGAGTGATTTGCATTTTGCTCTGACGAAAAGCCTCATCGCAGGCAGGTCAAAACCGTTCAAAACGTTTATACCACCGTTTGCAAAGGAGAAAACAGTCCGTACTAAGTACGGACTTTTGCTGTTTTTCGTGCGCGCGTACGATTTTTATTGCAAATGCGGGGAGTATGTGGTATAATATCAAATTGAAAGAAAATTTGTCAGGAGGTAGTTTATGGCAACCGAGACAATCATCATCGTTTGCGTTTGGGCGGCGATAACCGTCGCATCCGTAGTAGTTGAAGTCATGACACCGCAACTCGTGTCGATATGGTTTGCGATTGCGGCTGCGGTCTGTATAGGGCTCTCCTTTATACCTGGGCTCCCGTTCTGGGGGACTATCATCATATTCGGCGTACTCTCCGTCATACTTTTGTTCTCGCTTCGTCCCACTCTCACGAAACTTATGAAGAGGAACAAGGACTTAAAGACGAACGTCGATTCGCTCTTGGGCAAGAAGGTGCGTATGATTGCGACCAGCGACTTTGACGACCTTGGTCAAGCGAAAGTCGGCGACGTCGTTTGGAGCGTCAAATCGAGAGACGGCGAGACCTTGAAAGAGGGCGAAATAGTCGAAATCGTCGATGTCGACGGCAACAAGCTCATCGCAATTCCTTGCGCGGAAGGGGAAGAAAACGACTGATCCGCACAAAATATAATTAAGATTAAGGCTTAGCCTTAAAAGGAGTAAATTATGGCAGTAATTCTCAGTTTGTCAGGAGGCGCGGTTGCAGGAATCGTCATTGCGGTTCTCGTTGTACTCGCGGCAATCATCATTGCGTCTTGCGCGCGCGTCGTTCGTCAATCGACGGCGGTCATCGTGGAAAGACTCGGCAAATATCACAGGACTTTGAACACGGGCTTCCACCTCATCGCGCCGTTTATCGACCGTACGAGCAAGCCGATAAGCCTCAAAGAAATCGTTGCGGACTTCAAACCGCAGCCCGTTATCACAAAGGATAACGTCACGATGCAGATAGACACAGTCGTCTATTTCTCTGTCACCGACCCGAAACTCTACACCTACGGTGTAGACCGTCCCGTCAACGCGATTGAAAACCTCACCGCAACGACTTTGAGAAATATCGTCGGCGAACTTGAACTTGACGAGACCTTGACCTCGCGCGATACCGTCAACAGCAAGATGAGAATCATCCTCGACGAAGCGACGGACCCGTGGGGCATCAAAATCAATCGTGTCGAGCTCAAAAACATCCTGCCCCCGAAGGACATTCAAGAGGCAATGGAAAAGCAGATGCGTGCAGAGCGTGAAAGACGTGAAGCAATCTTGAAGGCGGAAGGCGAAAAGAAATCGAGCATTCTTAGAGCGGAAGGCGAAAAAGAGAGCAAGATTCTCCGTGCGGAAGCGGACAAGGAAGCAAGAGTTCTTGCGGCAGACGCAGAAAAGCAGGCGCGCATAATGCAGGCGGAAGCGGAAAAAGCCGCGCTCATCGCGGAAGGCGAAGGCAGAGCGAGAGCAATCACTCTCATCAACGAAGCGACTCCGAGCGCTGCGTACGTGACGCTCGAAGGTTTCGACGCTTTGAAGCAACTCTCAAACGGACAATCGACAAAGATCGTCGTCCCGAGCGACCTCGCAAACGTGACGGGACTCCTCGCGTCTTTGAAGGAAACCGTGGCGGACGAAAAACCGAAAGCGGAAGCAAAACCCGAAGCAAAGAAGGCTGCGAAATAATAAATCTTGCAGTTGTCGAAAAAAATGACGGCAATCTCGAAATTCGGGATTGCCATTCTTTTATTTTGGGGTTAAAATAGTCGTATAAAGGTTGCGGAGTAACCGCAAAGGGTGGAGTTTTATGAAGATTGTATTTATCGGCGCAGGCAACGCGGCGCTCGTGGCGTCGGAGAGGCTCGCAAGAGGCGGGGTGGAGTGCGAGGTGTTTGAAAAAAACGCCTACGAAAATCTGTCGTACGACTGGCACGACGACATCAATCCCGACGCGTGGGAAGCATACGGCTTACCCGCTCCCAAGGAAGGGACTCATTTTACCAAGCGCAACTGGACGTTTATACCGCCCAGCGAGAGCAGTGAGACGACGCTCAATCTGCCCGAAGACGTTCTCGACTGGTCGACGGAGCGCAGATTGCTCGCTCAGCAGTACGCAGACAGGGCAAAGGACGTCGTGAACTTCCATTTCGAAACCCCCGTCGACTCCTTGATAATCGAGGACGGAAAGGTCAAAGGCGTTGTCGTAAAAGGGGAGAAGGTCTATGCCGACCTCGTCGTGGACAACTCGGGCGCGCTTTCAAAATTCAGAGCGTCATTGCCAAAGGAATGGAAGATAACCCCCGAGCCGGACGGAACGGAAATCTTCGTCGCATACCGCGCCTTCCACAAGAAAGCGACGGGCGTAGAGGAGCCGAAATCTACCAACAGGGCGTACCTCAAACACTTGGGAGAGGACGGTATTTCGTGGAGTATTCTCGACCCCGCGGGCACGGTGAACGTGCTCATAGGAAGACAGGGCAAATTGTCAAAAGAGACGTTTAAACGCGCGTATCAGGCACTTAAAGCCTCGAACCCGATAATTGGCGACGAGGTCGTACGCGGTGGAATCGAGTGTATCATCCCCATTCGTTTTCCGCTTCTTCGCATGGTCGGGGACGGCTACGTGGCAATCGGCGACTCGGCGTTTATGACGATACCCATGATTGGAAGCGGCATAGAAAACTCGATGAAGGCGGGGGTTGAACTTGCCGACGTCATACTCAAAAAACAATCCGTAAAGAAAGAAGACCTTTGGGAATACGAGGTCACCTATTTTGAAAAACGCGGGGCGGAGCACCTCGGCGTCGACATCTTGAAACGCTGGTTGCTCGGCGCAAAACCCGCCGACATCGACTGGTTGTTCGGCAAAAAGGTCGTGGACGAAAAGAATATGGCGGACGCGGCGACGGGACATCTAATTATACTGTCATTCGGCGACCTGCTCGTCAAGGCGACGAGGGGCATAACGAGACTTCCGCTTCTCCTCAAAATGGCGGGGATGTTGTCAAAGACAAAGAAGGTCGCGCGCCTTGGCAGGAACATTCCGAAAGTCTACGACGAAAAGGCAATCGACGCTTGGGCGCACAAAGTCGAAAAACTCATTTACGGTTGATGAAAAACAAAAAATCTCGGCGACTGCCGAGATTTTTTTTTGCGAAAGTTTTGTCAACCGATATAGGTGTAGGCGCACCCGAAGACCTTGAACATCTTACGGACGATTTCCTCTTGGGTGGGTGCGGTTGCGACGATTTTGTCGTAGCGCGCGAGCAAGAATTGTCCCTTTGGGACAAAGACGTAGTCGAACACGCCTTCCTCCTGCGCCATTGCGCCGGTTTTGAAGGACTGATTGAAGTTTTCGCGGTTGAAATAGCAGTTGTCGTCCTTGCATTGGCGAATGGTATAGGCGCGGTATTGACGGAGAATGAAGTTTTCCGCCTCGGCAATCGTGTCGCGCACGTCGAAAGTGTTGCCGTTTCTTAAAAGTATGGCAAAGTTCTCGTCCGTGACGTAAAACTCGCGGATTTCGTCGTCCTCTCCGTCGAGCAAAGGCATAAGCGCGGACTTGTCGTCAAAAGTCCACTCCTGATGTTTATAGGTGATGTAAACTTTGCGCTTTGCCATGGTAATCTCCTTCGGTATTATTATATCATACGATTTGCAACTTTCAAGACAAATTTTGCAAGTACGCGGATTTCTTGCAATAAAACGCATTTTCAATCAAATCTCATATTGACGAGCGCGCAAAAGTGAAGTAAAATCATAATATAAAGAGTATTTTGAGGGGGGAAACTATGGCAACTTACATATTTTTGGCGCTCGGCGTGGCGGCATTCGGCGTCTTTGCGATATTAAGGGACAAAAAGTCGTCTGTGTCGGCGATTTGCGTCAAGACAGTCGTGTCGCTCATGTTTATTGCTACCGCGGTGGCGGCTCTTATTGAAAACGAAGGCAGAGCCTTTGTTTTGCTTCCTGCGCTCCTTATGATCTGCGGACTCGTGCTCGGCATGGTGGGAGATATAACGCTTGATTTCAAAATCTATCTCAAAGGTTTGCCATACAAGGACGCTGAAAAGGATTCCGACAAAATGACCTACATCGGCATGGCGGCGTTTGGCGTCGGACATATTTTGTATATTACCGCGACCGCGCTCCGCGCAGGGGCAGGGCTGGATATACTTTGGTCCGCGCTCATAGGTATAGGCGTGACGGCGGCGATATTCTCTCTCAGCATTTTCATCATGAAAATGCGCTTTGGCAAATTCCTCATCCCGAGCATAAGTTATTGCGTGTTGCTCACTTGGTTCGTGGCGTATTCCGCTTGGCAACTTGCGACGCTTAACACGGTGGCAAATACGCTCTTGCTTGTTGGCTCCATTATGTTTATCGTCTCCGACCTCATCCTTTCAATGACCTATTTCAGCAAGGAAGAGGACTACAAACGCAAGGGAATGATGAACCCCGAGAGCAAATTTATGATTGTAGCAAATCACGCGACCTACTATATCGCGCAGTTTCTTATCGCAATCGCATTATTGTTTATTTGATTAAAAACCGAAACATAAAATGCTCGCAAATTTGCGGGCATTTTTTTTGATATTCCGCACAATTTTTGTTGACAGCACATATTCTTTTGGTATAATATCATATTAACATAGTAGTTTGATAGGTTATTCCTATTGAAAAGATATTAAGGAGTATTTTATGGCAAAGATTTACACGTCCATCGATCAACTCGTCGGCAGAACGCCGATTGTCGAACTCACGCACATTGAAAAGGCGCTTGGCTTGAAAGCAAAACTTCTTGCGAAGGTTGAATATTTCAATCCCGCCGGCTCTGTCAAAGACAGAATCGCCAAAGCAATGATTGACGATGCAGAAGCAAACGGCAAACTCAAAGAGGGCTCCGTTATCATTGAGCCGACTTCCGGCAATACGGGCATAGGACTTTGCTCCGTGGCGGCGGCAAGAGGATATCGCATCATCATCGTTATGCCTGAGACAATGTCGATTGAAAGAAGAAAACTCATGCTTGGCTACGGTGCGGAACTCGTGCTCACCGAGGGCGCGAAGGGTATGAAAGGGGCGATTGCAAAGGCAAACGAACTGGCGGAGCAAATTCCGAACAGTTTCATACCGGGGCAATTCGTCAATCCTGCCAATCCAAAAGCGCACTATCTCACAACCGCTCCCGAAATCTACGAAGATACGGACGGCAAGGTGGACGTTTTCGTCGCGGGCGTTGGCACGGGCGGAACGATAACGGGCGTCGGCAGATATCTCAAAGAAAAGAACCCAAGCGTCAAAGTCGTAGCGGTTGAGCCTCTCACGTCGGCAGTGCTTTCGACGGGCGTAGCGGGTGCACACAAAATTCAAGGCATAGGCGCAGGCTTCGTGCCCGACGTGCTCGACACGAAAGTTTATGATGAAATCATAACTGTCGGCAACGAAGACGCTTTTGAGACGGGCAAACTTGTGGGCAAGAAGGAAGGTTTCCTTGTGGGCATCTCTTCGGGCGCGGCACTATGGGCGGCAATTGAAGTGGCAAAGAGACCAGAATACGCGGGCAAGAATATCGTCGTGCTTTTGCCTGACACGGGGGACAGATATCTTTCCACTCCGCTTTTTGAATAAGAGGACAACATGATTTCGACCAAAGGACGCTATGCGCTTCGCGTAGTCATTGATATCGCCGAAAACGAAAACGGCTCGCCCGTGCGGCTTTCCGACGTCGCGGCAAGACAGGAGATATCTCTCAAATATCTTGAACTTATCATCCCGTCTTTGACGAAGGCGGGCATTGTCTTGTCGGCGCACGGCAAGGGCGGCGGCTATCGACTGAGTATCACGCCCGATAAACTCAAAGTCGGCGACGTGCTAAGAGCGGCAGAAGGCGAACTTGCTCCCGTTGCGTGTTTAAAATGTGATGCGGCACCTTGCGATAGGGCGGACAATTGCAAAACGCTCGGGATATGGAAAGAATACTATCGGTTGACCCATGCTTACTTTGACAGCATAAGCATTGAAGACGTGATAAACGGCAATATAGAATTTAAGAACAAATGAAGAATTCAAAAACACGCAAAGCGTGTTTTTGTTTTGCAAATTCAAATTGTCTATTTACATGACATGAATTTAATGTTATAATTTTTGTGTTGAAAAGCGAATACGCTTTTAGAGGGTATAATTATGACAAGAAAAGAGGCATTGGAAGAGATTTTGGTGAGCGCTTGTCAGGCGTCTGAAATCTACGTCAATGGGCGCAAGTCGATAAAACTCGTCGAAAAGACGGGACAACTTTTCTACATCGGCGGGGGCGCGGAGATGGACATCGTCTCCGAGTTCATTCCAAACTGGAATTTGCAAAAGGACTTTGCCTATCTTATGGAACTCAACGACAACGTGCGCTTTTTTATGTGGCAATCCAAACCGCTCGAGGGCAAGCCCTGCATCTCAATCGCGTATATGAAATAAGCGAAAAAGCATAATAAAAGCACGGACAGGATGTCCGTGCTTTTTTTGTTCAAATTCCTATTTATTGGCGTTCAGGATGCCGAAGTTCTTTTTGTTTGTCTTGTAGAGGGTTTTGAAGACCTCGAATTGTTTGTCGTAGACTTCGGCTTTGAGTTTGAGGTTCGGCTCGAACGTCTTTGAGGCGGGGATGAAGTCCTTGATTTTGTCAAAGTTTTCAATCGCGCCTATGCCCACGCCGACGCATGCAGCCGCGCCCATTGCGCCCACGTTTTGAGGGCTGTCCACCGTTTCGATGCGATGTCCCGTCACGTCCGCGAGGAGTTGGCAGGTGAAGTCGCTTAGAGCTCCGCCGCCCACGAATCTGATCGTGTCGGAGGGTTTGACCTTTATCGCGCAAGATTCAAGCATCCAACGCTTGTGATAGCATACGCCTTCAAGCACTGCGCGGATGAGTTCCGTCTTGCCCGTTTCAAGGCTGATGTTGAAAAACATTCCGCGTGAATACGGGTCCTCAAACGGACAGCGGTTGCCGTGTAACCACGGGGTGAAGATGACTCCTCCGCTTCCCGCCGGTATCTTTGCCACGACTTCCGTCATATAGCTGAACAAACTGAGATGTCGTTTTTCGACGTCGGTGATGTGCACCTTGTTGTAGTAGACGCCGACCTCGTCGAGCGCAATATGGTCTTTGACCCATTCAAGGCACTTGCCTGAGGTTTCCATTTCGGCAAAATAGTTGAACTTGCCGGGTTGAGCCGCCACGGTTGCCGCAATCATGTGTGAGACGTCCACGACGGACTTTTCGGTTATCGTGCCTATCCAGCCCGACGTACCGCTGTATATATGCGTGTCGCCGACTGCCGTAGAGCCTGCGCCGACGCCGATGAGGTTTGCGTCCATACCGCCGCCGAATACCTTCGTGCCAATGGCAAGACCGAGTTCCGCCGAAGCCTTTTCGGTCACCGTACCCGCGCAGTCAGTGGAATTGATGAGGCGAGGGAAGTGCTCGGGGTTGACCTCAAAGAGTTTGCACATTTTGTTTGAGAAGCACTTGTTTTTGTAGTCGTACATCTCGGTGCCGAACGCGGAGTCGTAAGTCATGACGAACTCGCCCGTCATGCGGCAGATGAGATATTCCTTGACGTCCAGCCACTTGTAGACGCGCGCGAAGTTTTCCGGTTCGTGAGCGCGGAGCCAATGATATTTCCACACGGGGTCCTTGACGCTTATAGGCGCGGCGCCGGTAATCATGAGGGCGGGCAGGAGTTTTGCTATATTGCAACCCGCGACTTGAAGTCCGTTTGCGACGCACTTTTTCATCTCCGCCGTCGCGCGTTGGTCCATATAACTGAACGCTCTGTGCACGGGCACTCCGTCCTTGTCGACGAGCACAAGCCCTTGGGCTTGGGAGCAGAAGGACACGCCCTCTATTTGCTCGGGTGTGACGGAGGTCTTTTCAAACACGGCTTTCGTCGTGTGGCACATAGCCTGCCACCATTCCTCGGGGTCCTGCTCGGCACCGCCGTCGTCAAAGACGTAGAGTTTGTAGCCTTCGTTTGCCGAAGCGATGATTTTCATATTCTTGTCGATTTCAATGAGACAGGTTTTGAGTCCCGTTGTACCGACGTCGTATGCTAAAACGAATTTTCCCATATTTTTCTCCTTTGAAAATCTAAAGTCATTATACCAAACAAACGTTCGACTGTAAATAGTCAAAATTACGATTTTGTTCGAATATCGCCGCGTTGCAAACGCCGCAAACGAAAGAGCGGTTTAGAGTTTTAAAAAGTTGGTGTTGACGAAATTCTTTGTATGTTATAAAATAATTACATAGTGTAATATTGGGGAGATAGTTATGCAAAAGAAAAGAATTGTTTTGCTCGCTTTGGCAGTAATAATCGTGATAGTCTCGTCGTTCGCGTTTTTCGCGTGCAACAAGACTCAAGATCTAGACCTCGACGAGGACACTTATCCCGAGGGACTTCCGAGCAATTATCAAGGAGGCGAACTTGCGATTATAAACGCGGGACTTGCCGAAAACGCAACCGCAGACCAAATCAAAAACGCGGTTCTTACCATGTACAACGTCGCCAACCGTTCGAGACGTACTGCGGGCACATCGCTCATGATTCAACACACTGACGCGGGCGAAGGCATGATGATTTTCAAAGGTTTTGAACTCAAGAGCGGAAACGCTTGGTATTATCAACTTCCAACGCAGGCGTTTTATCCTATTCTCGACGTTTCTTATACGACTCTCGCCTATACTTTTGACAATGAAACGTTCTATTTCAAACATTTGGGACCCGATTCCAGTCCCGATTGCAAAAACCTGACGACGTTCCCGTATTCGACGTTTATTTTGACGGAGCAACCCGACGAGTACGATTTCGACGAGTTCAGAGCCAACAGATATTTTCTCGACGATCAACTCGAGCTCTGCAATATGAAGATGTCTTTGGACCTTTTGCTCGTGGACGACGAGCAGGAACATACTTGCTCGATTGAGCACGACGCAGAAAACCACGTCTACAAAGTGAAACTCGTCATCGATTGCTCGATAGAAGGTACCGACGAGGAGAAGGAAGCCAAAAAAGAAGCCCTCAGAGAATGGTATTTGCAAGCCTTCAGTGAGGGGAACGCCTACAATCCACTCGGTACGTCCGTAAGTTCAAGAACGTACTATTATTGGTATGCCGATATCGAGGTGTGGGACAACGGATACGTCAAGTCGTTGGATTATTATGAAAAATGGGACAGCCCCAATATAATGGTCAACAGCGAAGCGGTGTCGAATTTCAATTTCTACTACAATGAAGAAAAGATTATGGCAATCTTGAAACAGGACCCGAAGTTTACTGCGCTCAGCGAGGAACAACAAGCCACGTTTACGTCTCCCGATAAGTTCGTGGATTTTTATTGCACCGCAGAGGTGTCCGACGCAATCGTGCTCCTCAGTTGGCACATTTTGCTCATAGTGCTCGGGTGCGTCATAGTGGTAGTCGTCGCAATCGTCGTAACGATTGAAGTGCTCGTCAAGAAGGGCAAACTGCCCAAACTTGCCGCGCAGCGCGAAGCGGCAAAGCAGAAACGCCTCGCAAAAAAGAATGCGCAAAACGGCGAGTCAAACGTTTCGGATGAGGAAAATTCGTCCGCGCTCGATGCCGAGAGCGATACGAACGTCTCCATCGAAGAGGAAGAGCATTCAAAAGAAGAACAAACTCCCGAAGAATAACGATTTTGAAAGAGCACTCCTTTGAGTGCGTTTTTGGAGAAAAATATGCAAAAGAAAATCATAGCTTTTATTTTATGCGTGGCTCTCGTCACCTCTTGCGCCGTCGCGCTTGCGTCGTGCAACAAGTCGAGCGATAAAGACTTGATCGCCATCGTCACCGACATCGGCGACCTTAACGACGGCGGGTTCAATCAAAACACCTACGAGGGCGTAAAGTCCTATGCTGAGGAGCACGGGCTTAGATATGCTTATTATCATCCGAATGTGGACAGCGACGGCACCGTGACGAATTCCGGTCGCGAAGAGGCTATGCGCAAAGCGATTGCGGACGGGGCTAAAATCATAGTCGCGCCCGGAGATTTGCAAAAGGAAGCGATAAAAAAAGTCGCAAAGGAGAATCCTTCCGTAAAATTCGTGTACGTGGACGGGACCGCGATTGACGACCTTCAAAACGTCACCGCAATCAGTTTTAAAGAGGAAGAATCTGGGTTTATCGCCGGTTATTCCGTCGCGAAGGAAGGCTTTGATAATTTGGGCGGAACGTTTGGAGGCGGAGGCACCTATGCCGCCTGCAACAGATTTGCCTACGGCTACGTTCAAGGCATAATTGCGGCGACGTCGGGGAAGCGCAACGTATTCGTCAAAATCAGTTTTAAGTACGGAGAGAATTTCAATGATTCCGCAGAACTAAAAGCGCAGATGACGAACTGGTATTCCGAAGGAGTAGAAGTCATATTCTCCTGCGGCGGGGATATGTTGAAATCCGTCATCGAAGCGGCGGAAGAGTTCTCCGTCGAGGGTGAAGAAGGTTATACGAACGAAAAGCACATAATCGGCGTCGACGTCGACCAGTCGAGTCGCTCCGACAGAATCATCACTTCCGCAATCAAGAGACTGGACGAGGCGGTCAAGCACGTGCTCGCGCTCTACTACGGCGGCGAATGGGATGCGAAACTCGCCAACAAGACGTCCAACCTCGGCGCAAACGAAAACGCTACGGGCATTCCTGACAATCCGTGGAGATTCAACACCTATACTGTCGCCGAGTATTACGATATGTACGACAGCATGAAGGCAGGCACTTTCAATCCTCTCTCAAACGTTCCGGAAGATTGCAACGACGTGATTTGGTGGAACGAAAGAGTTGCGGACCTGAACGCAGAATACGGTTCATACGTCGTAGTCAACGTCGAGATTTGATAAAAGCGCACAAACTTGTGCGCTTTTTTACTCTTTATTTTTTGAATAAACGGTGTATAATAGAAGTGAACGATATGCGGGAATGGCAAAACCTATTCGCCGCGACGGGGGCTCTTATGAGAATGTTTGATATTATCCGCAAAAAGCGCGACGGCGAAGAACTGTCGACAGAGGAAATCAGGTTCTTCGTCCAAAACTACGCGTTGGGCGAAATCCCCGACTACCAAGCGTCCGCGCTTCTTATGGCGATATATTTGAAAGGCATGACACCGCGTGAGACGGCGGATCTCACTTTTGCCGTGAGAGATTCGGGCGTTCGACTCGATTTTTCCGCAATAGACGGCGTGCGAGTGGACAAACACTCTACGGGTGGCGTTGGTGACAAGACGAGCCTTATCGTCGCTCCGCTCGTCGCCACGCTCGGCGTAAAGGTCGCAAAGATGAGCGGAAGAGGTCTTGGACATACGGGTGGAACGATTGACAAGTTGGAATCTATTCCCGGTTTCAAAACCTCTCTCGACACAAAAGAGTTTGTGAGAATCGTCAACGAGGTCGGCGTCTCAATCGTCGGACAGAGTCAGGAACTTGCTCCCGCTGACAAAAAGTTGTACGCGCTTCGTGACGTGACGGCCACGGTGGACAGTTTGCCCCTTATCGTGTCCAGCATTATGGGCAAGAAACTTGCAGCGGACGACGATTGTATTGTGCTCGATGTCAAGACGGGGAGCGGCGCTTTTGCAAAGACGCTTGGAGACAGCAAAAAACTCGCGAGCGCGATGGTGGATATCGGCAAGCGAGCGGGGAAGAAGATGCTTGCGCTCATCACGGATATGGACAGACCTCTCGGCAACGCAATAGGCAACTCGCTCGAAGTCATCGAGGCAATCGAGACGTTGAATGGAAATGGCCCGAAGGACTTGACAATGCTCTGTTTGGAGTTGGCGTCAAATATGCTTGCGCTTGCCGGACAAGGTACGCGTGAGCAATGCAGAACCGCATGCGAAAAGGCACTCTCGGACGGCTCGGCACTTCGTACGTTTGCCAAAATGGTCAAAGCTCATGGCGGAGACGAGAGCGTGATCTACGACACGTCAAAATTTGCAAAGGCAAAGTTTGAGTTTGAACTTAAAGCGCCTAAGAGCGGCTATATAAGCGCGGTGGACACGGAAGGCTATGGGAGAGCAAGTTTGCTTCTTGGCGCAGGCAGAAACGCCAAAGAGGATGAAATAGATTATTCCGCAGGAATAATTCTCAAAAAGAAGACGGGCGACTTTGTGAACGAAGGCGACGTGATTGCGGTTTTGTATTCCTCAAAAGAAACCTCGTTTGTCGAGGCGGAAAGCGTGTCTTGGCGCTCAACGATGATTTTGGACTCCAAACCAAAAAAACGTCCGATCATTTTTGCCCGAATAGATTGAATTAGCAGGTGATTTATGACAACAAAAGAGATACTTTCAAAGTGTGACCACACGCTTCTTTCTCAGACGGCGACATGGGAGGATATAAGAGCGATTTGCGACGACGGAATCAAGTATAAAACCGCTTCCGTCTGCATTCCTCCGTCCTTTGTCAAGCGCGCGAAGGAGTACGTCGGCAACCGCCTTGCAATCTGCACGGTGATAGGTTTTCCAAACGGCTACAACACGACGGCGGTCAAGGTTTTCGAAGCAAAAGACGCAATCGAGAACGGCGCGGACGAGATCGATATGGTCGTCAATATCGGCGAACTCAAAGCAGGCGATTATTCCTTCGTCGAGCAGGAAATAAGAAAGATAAAGTCGGTGTGCGGAGACAAGGTGCTGAAAGTGATAATCGAGACCTGTCTCTTGACGGACGAAGAAAAAATCAAAATGTGCGAAATCGTCACCTCGTCCGGCGCGGACTACATAAAGACCTCGACGGGGTTTTCGTCGGCAGGCGCGACCTTCCACGACGTAGAACTGTTTTCAAAGAACGTAGGCGAGAGCGTCAAGATTAAAGCCGCGGGCGGAATATCGTCCGTTGAAGACGCAGAAAGATTCGTCGAACTCGGCGCGTCGAGACTCGGTACAAGCAGAATAGTCAAAATCGTAAAAGCGCAAGAAAACAAATAAAATATTGGATTGCAAAACTTTGTTTTGCAAAAGGAGAAATATATGTCAGTTCCAACCCCTCACATACAAGCAAAACTCGGCGATTTTGCCGATACCGTGCTCATGCCTGGCGATCCGCTGCGTTCAAAGTTTATTGCGGAGACATTCCTTGAAAACCCGGTGCTTGTCAACAACGTGCGCGGGGTTCAAGGCTACACGGGGACGTATCACGGCAAGCGTGTGTCCGTTATGGCGTCGGGAATGGGACAACCGTCCATTGGGATCTATTCCTATGAACTTTTCAATTTTTACGGCGTCAAAACGATAATTCGCGTTGGATCCTGCGGGGCGTTTGACAAAGATTTGCACGCAAGAGACATAATCATCGCTATGGGAGCTTGCACCAACGGCAATTTTGCAAGCCAATATAGACTCCCGGGCACATTCTGTCCGCTTGCTGATTTTGACCTTGCAAGGCGCGCGGCGGAACTCTGCAAAGAGGCAGGTGTGAACTTTAAGGTGGGCAACATACTCACGAGCGATATGTTTTACGGCGAGGAAAATCAAGTCGACGCTTGGACAAAGATGGGAGTGCTCGGCGTGGAGATGGAAACCGCCGCGCTCTATATGAACGCCGCCCGCGCGGGCAAAAAGGCGCTCACAATTTGCACGGTCAGCGACAGTTTCGTCTATCCGGAGGAGAATGTGTCTGCGGAAGACCGTGAAAAATCTTTTACCGCGATGATGAAAATCGCGCTGGAACTAGCCTAAGATGAAAAGAGTTTTTATCATCGTACTCGACAGCCTCGGCATAGGCGAAATGCCCGACGCGCATCTTTGGCACGACGAGGGTAGCAACACTCTCGCGGCGATAAGGTACGACTCGCATTTTGATTGCCCGAATCTCAAAAGACTCGGGCTGTTCAACATCGACACCGTGGGAGGCGGAGTAGCAAGTCCGCTTGCTTCTTACGCGCGCTTGACGGAGAAATCCGCGGGCAAGGATACGACGATAGGGCACTGGGAGATTGCAGGACTCGTGTCAACCAAACCGCTCCCCGTATATCCAAACGGGTTCCCAAAGGAAATCATCGAGGAATTCGAGCGCAAGACGGGCAGAAAAGCCCTCTGCAACAAGCCGTATTCCGGCACGGAAGTCATCAAGGACTACGGCGAGGAGAGCATAAGAACAGGCGCGCTCATCGTGTATACGTCGGCGGACAGCGTGTTTCAAATCGCCGCGCACGAGGACGTCGTCCCCGTCGAGGAACTGTATCGCTACTGCGAGATTGCAAGGGGCATACTCGTCGGCGAACACGCGGTAGGCAGAGTTATCGCGCGTCCGTTCACGGGAGAATATCCGTTTACGAGGACGGCAAATCGCCACGACTTTTCCCTCGAACCGCAGGGGCAGACCATGCTCGACGTCTTGAAGAAGAACGGACTTGCCACGCTTTCCGTCGGCAAGATATACGACATTTTTGCGGGGAAGAGCGTGCAAGAGGTCAACAGGACGACGTGCAACAATCACGGGATGCAAGTGACGCTCGATATGGAGAAGCGAGATTTTGAGGGCTTGTGCTTCGTCAACCTCGTCGATTTCGATATGAAGTACGGGCACAGAAACGACGTCGTCGGTTATGCGTCCGCGATGACGGAATTCGACGGGCAACTCGCCGAGTTTTTGAAGAATATGCGAGATGAGGACGTGCTCGTCATAACCGCCGACCACGGTTGCGACCCATCTACGCCGTCCACGGACCACTCCCGCGAATACGTGCCTATGCTCGTCTACGGAAAGCCTATAAGGGCGGGCGTCAATCTTGGCACGAGGACGTCGTTTGCGGATATATCCGCAACGGTGCTCGAATATCTCGGCGTGGACAAGGAAAATACGGCGGGCGAAAGCTTTTTAACCGCAATCAAAAAATAGATATGGGGTGAATTATGGAGTGTTCAAAATTGATTGAAACGGCTATGCAGGCGAGAGAAAACGCTTATGCACCTTATTCAAAATTCAAAGTCGGAGCCGCCTTGCTCGCAAAAAACGGCAAGGTGTATCTCGGATGCAACATCGAAAACGCCTCGTATTCTGCAACCGTATGCGCGGAGCGCACGGCGTTTTTCAAGGCGGTGAGCGAGGGCGTCAAAGAATTTGAAGCAATCGCAATCGTCGGCGGGAAAGAGGGGGAACTCTCTACGTCCTGCGCGCCCTGCGGAGTGTGTCGTCAGGTTATGGCGGAGTTTTGCGACGAAGATTTCAAAGTCGTGCTCGGCACTCCTCAAAAGTACGACGTGTACGCGCTCGAACAAATTCTTCCGCTTGCGTTTTCAAAAACCAATTTGCGCTAAACGCCGAAACGCAATAAAAAAAGCGTGACTATGTCACGCTTTAATTTTTTATTTCAACTTTTATGCGTTCAAATATTCGACCTTGATTTCAACCGTATTTCCGCTTGTGCTCTTGTACGTAGCGACCAAGGAGGAAGGCGCGGTTTCCGCCGCGACTATCGTGACGCTTATGTCCGTCGCGATACTTCCCGCCTCTTGCGCGGTCAATTTAAACGCGGACTGTGCGTCTGTTTTGACAAGCGTAAACGCGAGGGTAGATTGCCCTGTCACTGTTGTCAAGCGATAGTTTCCGTCCTTAAACAACTCTTCGTTTGCGAAATGTCCGACTAGAGGGAACGCGTTTTCGAACTCGGCTTTGTCGAGAGTTTGGACGCTCTCCTCGGTTTTGTACGGGTTCTTCGCGTTTGCCACGTCGAGCGAAAGGGTGGTCGTCTTTACGCTGCCGCCGTTTGCACTTCTTGAAAATTCAAGCGTTCTTTGGCTCAAAGTCCTACCGCCCAAGGAGACGGTCATCGTCGTCTTGGCGTTTTGACTGCTGATGTTTTCAAGCAGTTCGGCAAAGACTTGCAACGCGCTCTTTTGAGAGGGCTCGTTTCCGCTTGGATCGTCGCCGGGGTTATCGTTCGTATTCGTGTTGTCGCCCGTATTTCCGTTATCGCCTGCGTTTACGTCGCCACCGGAATTATCTCCTTGATTTGCGTCGGTCTGTTGTCCGCTTGGTTGTTCAACCGCGCTGTCGCTATTATCGCTTGCGGGAGACTTGTTCTTTGAACAAGCAAAGAGCGTCGTCGAAAGAATTGCGACGAGGAGCAAGCATACGAGAGCCAAAACGAGTTTTCTCATATTCAACGCTTTTTTATCGTTTGTGCGTTTCATAGTCTCCTCCTCATCCCAAAATAAGTTTCACAACCGCAAGCCCGAGCAGGGTAGCGGCGGACGTCGCGGCAAGCACGACGGCGAGGGTGTTGTCGTACGCCTTTTGAGCGACGGCAATATCTTTCTCCGCGCCTTCTCGCAAGGCGTTCCAGCATGTTATAAAGCCGTTGACAGCCGTTTGGTAGTCGTCGTTCGCTTCTATCTGCATAAGGTCCGTCGCGCTCATATTCGCGTAGATTGCCTGAGCGGAGAACAACGCCTCGATTCTTTCCTCGTCGCTTGCGCTCGCAAGATTGTAAGTCGCGACGTATTCCGCAATAGCCTCGATTTTGCCGAGCACGTTTTCGTAGGTGGAGAACGTTATCGTCAAACTCCCAAAGAAGTTGTCGTCCGCGAGGGTAGCGGTTATCGAATACTCACCGACTGCGTCGGTGTTTTCGACGGTTCGTCCGTTCAAAGTGATAGTTTTTTCGATTTTTGCGCCGACTATATTTGTTTCGAAGTTTACCGCCGTGCCTTGAATTACGCTTGCGCCGTTTGAGATGTTCGCGGTAATTCCGCTTGACGCGTCCTTCTTTTCAATGACGTAGATTGAGTGGTCGTCGTGCGTATAGACGAAAGTCGCGTCGTAATTCGGCTCTTTGCCCGACGCGCTTTTTACGCGAGCGGTTATCTCGTACGTGCCCGCCGCCAAAGAATCGGGTTCGGAGACGACGATGACGTCTTCGAGCGAATCTTTTGTTTCGCCTTGCGTTAAGGCGAGCGTATGTTTGGCGAGCGCTTCGCCGTACACGCTTGTCGCGTCCGAAACGGAAACCGTAATCGGTCTTGGAGTTATTGTATAAACGCCGTCCGTCCACTTTACGTCGTAATTGATGTCATCTTTGAGTTGTCTGTATATTTCGTACGTGCCGACGTCCGCGCCCTTTTCTCTGACGAGGGTCAAAACGGAAGTGACGTCTGTTTCACCGACCAGGCTTCCGCTCGTAATGACTGCGGATAGTGAGGCGTCTTCCTCGCCGTAGACCGACGTTGCGTCGTTGATGCGAATTGATATTGGGCGTGGGAGAACGGTGTAGGTGCCTTCCTCAAATTCGACCTCGTAATTTCCGCTTATTTCGCTGCCTGCTTTCATCGCGCCGGTTATCGTGAAAGGGCCGACGTTTTCGCCCGACGTCGTCGAGAGGGAGACCACGTCGTAAACGTCGTCGCCATAGGGCAATTCGACTTCGCCCTTCACGGAGCAGGTCAGTTCTGCGATAGAATCGCCGAAATACGACTCTTTGTCGTCAATCTTCACGGAGATGGATTTTGGCTTAATCGTATAAGTCGCAACGCTGTCCAAGGTGATTTCATAGTTTCCGCTCTTGTCCGAACAGGTGATAGTGTGAACGCCCACGTTCTTATTCGTGCCCTTTGACAAAGAGAGAATTTTTGTCAACTCGTCTCCCGTTGCGAGGGTAGAACCTGTCTTCAATGCAGCCGACGGTTCAGGCGCGTTTTCTTCGCCGTATTCAGCCGTCAAACTATCAATAACGATAGTTATAGGACGCTTATTGATCGTGTAAACTCCGTTTTTGGTCGCGGTGACCGTATAGTTCGGGTCGTAAAGCGCGATAGAAACGGCATAGTCTTTCGCGCCCGTTCCCGCCTCTCTTGCAAGAGTGACGAGCGAGTTGACGTCCTCGTCGTATGCCGTTTCGTAGCCCTCGTCAAGGCTGAAAGTCAAAGGGACGTCGCTCTCTCCGTATACGGAGTTTTTGTCGTCAATCGTGATTTTCACAGCACGCGGAGTTATCGTATACACGCCGAGTTTGTCGCTTGTGACGGAGTAGTTTGAGTTTATGCAGTTGAAACTTATGTCATAAGTCGAAACCGCGGTTCCGTCCACTTTTAAAAGTTCGATTACGTCCTCCATTTGGTCGCCGTACGCAAAGGTGTAGCCATCTTCGAGGTCTGCGCCCAACGCGCTGAGATTGTCGCCGTATTCCGACTCCAAATCGTGAATTACGATTTTGATTTGTCGAGGGACAATCGTATAGGTCCCCGTCGTGAAATCAACCGAGTAGCCGAGGTGCGAAGCCTCGCCGGTTATTTCGTAATTGCCGACGGCGTTGCCCGCCGCTTTTTCAAGCGTTATGAAATTGACGTTCTGCTCTCCCTCTATGAGGGCGGGGACGGAATGCGTCAAAGCGACTACGCCGTCGCCGTATTGACTTTGCTTGTCGTCTATGGTGACAGTGATATGCTTCGGTTGAACGTTGGTCGCAACGTAGGAAACGACGTATTCGGTCTGCTTGTACGTTTGAGTGCTGTTTACGGTTGCGCTCAACGAGTTTTGCGTCGTAAACGACGCAATCGTCGCAGATTCCGCCTTCGTCGTGCCGTCAATCATTTCGAGAGTGGCGGTGACCGTCGTATCGCCGTAGGTCGAGGCGGAGACGGAAGAAATGCGTTTCACAATCGCGCTCGCATAGTCGTTCGTATCCTCGAGATAAGAGGCGATATGAGTGAGTTCGTCCGCTGTCTTGCCGTCCAAGAGAGCGAGATAATTTGCGTACAGCGTTTGAGCGGTGGCGACGAGGTCGTTTCCGCCAAGAGCCTCAACCGCGTCCATATAGTCGTCGAGGAGAGCGTCGAGAGCGGTGTAGTCAGGACCTGAATTGTCGCCTATATCAAAAGTCGCCGTCACGTCGTAGGTGTGGTCCTCCGCGCTTGCCGGCTGTTGCATTTTTGCGGTTATGGTCAAGTCCGTCGCGGTTGACGGAATAGAAAAACTCAGCGTGCGCCCTGTCAACGTATAGGACGGAGCGTCCGCTCCCGTGCATTCTATAATTACGGAGTACGGTGCGGAGACAAACGTCACGACCACGGGGTAGCCGTGGCAAGAGGTCGCGTCGTACGCGTAGGAATTGTTTCCTCCGCCTGCAACCACGTTGCCGTTTACTGTCGTTTGCTCGACGTTTTGCCATACGATACTCTCGTCTCCGCTCACTGTGAAATCGCTGTTCGACGCCAAACCCACCCAGCCGTTTGCCTTGCAGTTCGTCAGACTGACGTCCTGTCCGTCGTTGCCGGCGAACAGACCGACGCAGGTTGGCGATACGGCGTTTATGATTGAAAAGTTGTAGACCTCACAGCGTGTCAGGGTGATGGACGTAGGCTCGTTTGCGGTTGGACCGCTTGCGCCCACGAGACCGCCGATAAGTTGTGAACCGCCGAGTTCGCAATTTACGGTGAGTCCGCGCACTACGCAGTCGATGAGCGAACTCGAAGTGCCCGCTATACCGCCCGCGCAGTATTGAGCAAGCAGAATTTGAGAGTTTTCAACCGTGACGTTTCTTATCGTTCCGTTGTCGTTGGTTCCAACCGCAACGCCCGCGTGACGGGTCGCCGAAACGATGGCGTTTGCAAATCCGAGGTTTCTTACCGTGCCGTTTGAACACATCGGAATAAACCCGCTGTCCCATCCGAGCCCTTCCGCATAGGCGCCATCTTGCACGCTCATATTGTAAATCGTGTGATTTCCGCCGTCAAAAGTGCCGGAGAATATGCGAATAGGCACCCAAACGTTGCGTTCGGCAGTGTCCGTAAAGTTTATTGCGTTTTTATGTTTGGAATTTTCAAAAATTTCGAAAACTTTGCAACCGTTCAAATCTATGTCGCGAGTGAGAGTGATGGTTTTGCCTTCAAAAGTGAGTTCGTTGTCGTAGCTCAGTTGCGACAGTCCCGCAAGTTGGGCGGCGGATGAAATCTCGAACGAGGGGTCGGATGTGTGTTCGGTGTACCAGCTCGTTTCCACCGAGCCGTCCCACACGTCAATCTCGCCGTCCGCGCAGGCAATTTTAGAGTCAAAACCGACAAAAATTCCCGATAATAAAATAATTGCAGCCGCAACAGCGACAGCAACAATAAAACGTTTTACCCCGGTTTTTGTCATACGCATTCTCATCTTCATTAGTAGGTTTTATAACTATTTTATATTACCATAATTTACCAATAATGGCAATACCGTTTTTCAAAATAATCAAATTTTCCCATCTTTTCGCAAAAAAAAGCAGTCCAAGTCCCCCGAACTGCGTTGTGATAAATCCCCATCTCCAATAAAAAAACACGTCCAAAGACGTGTTTGGTGGAGATAAAGGGATTCGCCTTACAGCGATTGTTGCGAAGCCAATCGCGTGCAGCATGGCCGCAGGGCAGGGGTTGTGCAACTTTGTTGCAAGTGCAATAGTTTTGCACAAATCCCCATCTCCAGTAAAAAAACACGTCCAAAGACGTGTTTGGTGGAGATGAGGGGATTCGTCTTACAGCGATTGTTGCGAAGCCAATCGCGTGCAGCATGGCCGTAGGACAGGGGTTGTGCAACTTTGTTGCAAGCGCAATAGTTTTACACAAATCCCCATCTCCAATAAAAAAACACGTCCAAAGACGTGTTTGGTGGAGATGAGGGGATTCGAACCCCTGGCCTTCGCGTTGCGAACGCGACGCTCTACCAACTGAGCCACACCCCCACAGCGAGATATAGTTTACTACATTTTTTTAAGATTAACAAGCGTTTTTTACATTTTGACGATTTTATATGAAAATTTATCGCCGTTCACGACGAAGTAGGCGTAGCTTGGTGCGCCTATCATCGGAGACTGAATTGCGCCGGGGTTTAAAAGCAGAATCTCGTTTTCTTTGGACTCTTCTGCGAAGTGGGTATGCCCGTAGAGAGCAACGTTTGCGCCGAGTTCCTGCGCGCGGTAATAGAGTGGCAATTTGTCGGATTTTACGTGATAATTGTGCCCGTGTGTGAGCAGAAACTTGACTCCTTCGACCTGCACGAGGTCCTCGTCGGGAAAGTCGTGAAAGCCGTCGCAATTACCTTTTACGCCGTGAAAACCTTTGTGGAAAAGTATCTCGTCGAGTCCGCTTATTCCGTCGCCCAAAAAAAAGACGTAGTCGCTTTCGTTTGCTACGTCGACGAGCCTCTTCGGGAGAGGAATATGGTGTGAATCGGAAAAGACGGTTATCGTTTTCATATACGGGTTGTATCTATGATACAAAAATCATTTGTCGAGTGCTTTCAGTTTCTCGACGGTATTGCGCAGAGCGCGACCTCTGTGGCTGACTTTGTTCTTTTCTTCCGCGGAGGCTTGAGCAAAAGTTTTGCCGAGTTCGGGGCAGAAAAACAGGCTGTCGTAGCCGAAACCGTTTTCGCCGCGCTCCTCGTTTGCGATATAGCCGTCCACTTTGCCTTCCGCCGTCAGCACTTCGCCGTTTGGATAGCAAATCGTGATGACCGTCGCAAAGTGCGCGGAGCGGTCCTTGGCGTTCGTCAGGTTCTTGAGGAGCAACGCGCGGTTTTTGGCGTCGTCGTGCTCGTCGCCTGCGTAGCGCGCGGAATAAACTCCGGGTGCGCCGTTTAGAGCGTCCACCATAAGTCCCGTGTCGTCCGCTAGCGCGGTTTTGCCCGTCAAATCGCAGATGGTTTTTGCCTTGATGTAAGAGTTTTCCGCGAGCGTCGAACCTGTCTCCTCGACGTCTACGTCGACGCTCAAATCGGCGAGCGAATAGAGTTCGTCAAAAAAACCGCCCAAAATCGAGCGCATTTCTTTGAGTTTGTTTTTGTTGTTGGTTGCAAGTACGATTTCCATTTTGGTTAGCTCAATTTTGTGTTTTTAGTTTGCAAAATCGCGGATGGTCTTTGCCACGTTAATAAAGTGGTCGGCGATACGTTCCGCATTCGAGCAGAGCGACAGGAAGTGCGCTCCGACGTCCGGCGTGCAAGTGCCGTCAGCAAGCCGCTTTATGTGGTTTTCGGACATTTGGTCCGTTAAGTCGTCGATGAGATCTTCAATCTTGTCAGCTTCGCTGAGCGCCAAGAAATCTTTGGAAACGTAAGCCTTCATAACCTTTTGGAAGAGGTCGTCGATTGTCTCTTGCAGGATGCGAATTTCTTTGACTGCGGTCTCCGAGAACGATTCCTCCGCGGCTTGCAATTTCTCCGCGTATTCCACGATGTTTTCCGCATAGTCGCCGATACGCTCCAAGTCGGTTATCGTATGGAACGCAGTCGACAAATACAAGTGGTCGTGTCCCGTGAGTTCTTTCGCCGAGAGTTTGACGATAAAGCGGACGATTTCGCGGTTCAAGAAATTGAGTTGCTCCTCGTCGTGGCGGAATTGCTCGATATTTTCAAAGTTCAACGTGCAGACGATGTCGCAGGAAAGATTGAAATTGCGCATCGCGATTTCCGCCATATTGACGATTTCGTTTTTGGTCTGTTGCATAGCAATAGGCGGAGTTTTGAGCAAGTGTTCGTCAATATAGAACAGGCGCGGGACGAAGGTTTTTTGCGCTTCTTCCTTGCGCACGCGCTCGGGAAGCATCTTTTCTATGAGCTTGACGAACGGCTTGATGAGCGGAATAAGCATAAGAACCGTCGCCGCGTTGAATATCGTGTGGAACATTGAGAGTCTGAAAGCGGCGACTTCCTCGTTCGGGAACATCATGTCGAACAGTTTTCCGACGGTATGCGCCTGTTTTGAGGTATATGCGACAGCCATTGCGATCGCCAAAAACACCGACACTCTTAAAATGTTTGTGACGAGGTGGAAAAGCGCAAGGCGCTTTGAGTTGACGTTTGCGCCGAGCGTTGCGAGAATTGCAACGACAACCGCGCCGACGTTTGACCCGAGAATCAGATATATGCCTTGGTCAATACTGATAAGACCGGAAACGTACATCGTGATCGCAACGGACGAAGTGACGCTTGAAGATTGCATGACGGCTGTGAGCAATATGCCGACGAGCGTCAATACGATTTCATAGCCGGGGAAATTGATTCCTTGAATGAAATCTCGAATTGGTGATTCGGCGCCGGTAAACGTCTTCATCGAGCCGCTCATCGTGTTCAAGCCGAGGAACAAAAGTCCGAAGCCGGCTATCAAACTTCCGATACGTTTGACTTTTCCGCGTTTTGCAAAGTAGGTGATAAATGCGCCGACGCCCGCAAGAGCTGCGAGGATGACGGACGCGGATATCATTGTGGTTTCGCTTCCGTCGCTGTTGCCGATGAGACCGATTGCAACGATTTGACCCGTAATCGTAGTACCGAGGTTGGAGCCGAGTACGATTGCCGCGGCTTGCGTAAGCACCATAACGCCTGCGTTGACAAAACCTATTGCCATAACCGACGTCGCGCCGGAACTCTGTACGAGGGCAGTGGCAGCCGTGCCGATACCTACTCCGAGCAGATTGCTCTTCGAGGTCTTTGCAAAGAGTGCTTTGAGTCTGTTGCCTCCGACAGATTCCAAATTATTCGAAATGATTTTTATAGCGACCAAAAAAACGCCGATACCGGCCAAAAGTCCCAATAGTGCTGTAATAATCTGAACTGCGGTCATATTCTTTCGTTCGAAACGTTTACTACCGTGGCATTTTCGGTAGAATCGCGATTGCTCGCAATATCGTCAATTTGATACGAACTCGTCTTCGCATCTTTTGTATTTTCGGATTATACTTACAAATAGTATAGTCAAAAACGTTATGGTTGTAAACCGATTGCGACAATTAAGTTGCGAGAATTGTCAAAAACACGAACCGTGTATCATAAAACAAAAACACATATCGTGTATTATACTCTTGAATTTGACGGAAAAATCAAAGCAAATTGAGACGGTTTTAACTTAAAAAATCGTCAAAATATTCAAAAATCGCCACTATTTAGTAGCGATTTTTAAAAAACACGATAAGTGTTTAAATGGGTGGGCGATAGAATTCTTTTTTAGGTTGATTTTTGAAGGTCAGGTCGTTTTTGACTGATGAAATGGTCTGAAATCGTCGTCTTCGTGCAGATTGCCTGTAAGGTCGTTTTTTAGGACCACGCCGCGCTTTATCGCGCGATAACCGTATTTGTCGCGAATTTTATCGACCGATTTTTCAAGTTTTTCTTCGCGTTCTTCATTGTCTTCTTCAAACAACGATATTTGATATTCGCTGTCTCCCGTCAGTCTGATTGCGGCGACGGTTATCGCTCTCAGCGGTTGATTGAAGTTGTATATCGCTTTCATGGTGTCAAGCGCGCTTTTTGCTATCGTCGAAGCGTTGGAAGTCGGCGTTTTGAGCGCGATTTGTTTTGTAACGCCGTCAAATTGGTTGTTTTTAAGGTATATTCCCACGCCGTTTGCGACGAGGTTGTGGCTTCTTAGTCTTACGGCAACCAACTCGGCAAGTGCGTAGACCACCACCTTGGCTTCTTCAAACGTTGTTATGTCTCTCGGCGTCGTCGTGCCGTTTGAAACGCTCTTGGGAACGGTGTGTTCAAAATATTTCGCCACTTTGTCGTCGCCCTCGCCACGCGCTTCGTTTATCAAGTTTTCGCCCACGACTCCAAAGTGCGAACGCAAAAGCGCGACGTCCGCGTTTGCGAGGTCGGAAATCGTGCGGATGTTCAGATACGTGAGCTTTTGAGCAGTGCGCCTGCCAATCATAATCATTTCGTTGGGCGCAAGATCGCCGATGCGCTCCATATAGTGCTCTTTGTCAAGAACGGTGACGGCGTCGGGCTTTTTGAGGTCGGAGCCTAGTTTTGCCAGTGTTTTCGTGAAAGAAACGCCGACGGAAATCGTGAGTCCCGTCTTCTTTTTTACCGTTTCGCGAATTATATTCGCGAGTTCTTCGCCCGTTTTGCCGAAAAGCTTCAAAGAACCCGTCACGTCGAGCCAGCATTCGTCTATGCCGAAACTCTCGACTTTGTCCGTGAAAGTCGTATAAATCTCAAACACCTGCTTGGAGTATTTGACGTATTCGTCATAGTGAGGGGGGACAAACACGATGTTCGGGCATTTCTTTTTGGATATCCAAATCGCCTCGCCCGTCTGTATGCCCGCTTGCTTTGCAAGCTGGTTTTTTGCAAGGACGATACCGTGTCTGACCTCGGGGTTTCCGCAGACGGCAAGAGGCAACCCGTCGTATTCGGGATGCAATTTTTGTTCTACCGAAGCGTAGAAATTGTTTAAGTCGCAGTGAAGTATCGTCTTTGTCATACGTTTATTATACACCGATGTTTGTCCCGAAAACAACTCAAAAGCGATTATTTTGAGGTTTTTTGAAACTTATATTTGTCGAACGCATGGGCTATCTAATGCAGTTAAATGCAAAAAATCGCTATTCTAACACCATTAAATTTTAAAAACTTGTCGAAAAATCGGCTTTTTGACGTTTGCGGTTCAAAATCATATTTTTGCAAAAACGCGGTTCAAAATTGCGGTTTTGTCTTGCAAAATCATTTTAGATAAGATATAATGTTTCAAGAATATTATATTGCGCGAATACGTGGGCGTTTTGCTCGCACGGCGCGCGCTTTAAGGAGAAAATTTATGATTTTAGTCACAGGTGGAGCAGGTTATATCGGTTCTCATTGCGTTCGTGAACTTCAAGAGCGCGGTATCGGCGTAGTCGTCTACGACAACCTCGTCACGGGGCACATCGAGTCTGTCCCGAAGGACGTGCCGTTTGTCAAGGGCGACATCTTTGATGTCGAACTTCTTCGCGAGACTTTCAAAAAATACGACGTTGACTCCGTCATTCATTTCGCGGCGTTTTCGCTCGTTGGCGAGAGTATGGTCAACCCCGCAAAGTATTATCACAACAACGTGGCGGGCACGCTCGCGCTTCTCGACGCTATGATTGCCGAGAACGTCAAGTATCTCGTGTTCTCGTCATCCGCCGCAACTTACGGCGACCAAGGGGACGGGCTCATCACGGAACAGACTCCGCAAAACCCGACGAGCGTCTACGGACAAACCAAACTCATGATGGAGCAATTTATGCAAGATTACGACAAGGCGTACGGGCTGAAATACGTTGCTCTGCGTTATTTTAACGCAGCGGGCGCGCACAAGAGCGGTGAAATCGGTGAAGCACACAACCCCGAGTCCCACCTCATCCCAATCATCTTGCAGGTTGCAAACGGCACGAGAGACCACATCGGCATCTACGGCGACGACTACCCGACGCCGGACGGAACTTGCGTCAGAGACTACATTCATATCACCGACCTTGCCGACGCGCATATCCGCGCTCTCGACTACTTGAAGAAGGGCGGAAAGTCCACGTATTACAACCTCGGCAACGGCAACGGTTTCAGCGTCAAGGAAGTCATTGATATGACGGAAAAGGTGACGGGGCTCAAAATCAAACGTCAAGTTGAAGCGAGACGTCCAGGAGACCCCGCGACGCTCGTTGCTTCCAGCGCAAAGATAAAGAAAGAACTCGGCTGGAACCCGCAATACGACAGTCTCGAAAGCATAATCGCGTCCGCGTGGAAGTGGCACTCCACCCACAAGAACGGCTACAACAAATAACGGTTTTTGCAAATAGGACAATGTATTGTCCTGCCATTGCGTTTTAGGTGATAATTATGACGGTAAAAAAAGCAATCATACCTTGCGCCGGTTTCGGTACGAGGTTTTTGCCCGCAACGAAGGTCGTGCCCAAGGAATTATTCCCGATAGTCGACACGCCCGCGCTCTCCTATATCGTGGAAGAGGCGGCAAATTCGGGCATTGAAGAGGTGTTTATCATCATCTCCCCGCAAAAACAAGACGTAAAACGTCTTTTTCAACCAAACGAGGCATTGAATCAACAACTCGAAAGCGTCGGGAAGACGCTTGAACTCGAACTTGCAAACAAGGACTACGGCGTAAAAATTCATTTCGGCGTACAGGAGAAGATGAACGGCAACGGTATGGCGCTCATGGTGGCGAGAGATTTCGTCGGAGACGAGCCGTTTGCGGTCTTATTCGGCGACGACGTCATGTACACGGAAGGCGCGCCCGTCACGAAACAGCTCATCGACGCGTACGAGAGGACGGGAGGCAAGACGATAGTCGGTTGTCAATGTCCGCCCGAGGAGATTGCAAGACGTTGCGGAGTTATGGTCGTCGGCGACGTACTCGACGACAAAACCACGGAGGTCAGAGGTATTATCGAAAAGCCGAAGGCGGAACTTCCGAGCAAACTCGTATCTCTCGGGAGATACGTTTTGACCAAAGATATCTTCGGCGCGCTCTTGAAAGCACCCGTCAAAAACGGCGAAACTTATCTTACGGACGCTATCAGCCTGCTCGCCGAGGAACCCAAAAACGTGTACGCTTGCGAGTTTGAGGCGAGAAGATACGACATCGGCAACAAACAGGGCTTTTTGGAAGCCGCAATCGAGTTTTCTCTCCGAAAAGAGGAACTCAAAGAGGGTGTAAAAGAATATTTGAAATCTTTGAAACTCGACTGATAAATTGCTCTGCAATTTAACAACGAATAAAGGTGTTTTGTGAGAATTTGCGACATCTGCGGAAAACGGGAAGGGACTCTCGTCGACCACGCCGTAAAGAATAACGTCAAGGTGGAGTACGCCTATTGCGAGGCGTGCTACCGTTCTCTCTTGAAAAACGGCGTAAACCCGCAAATCGAGGTGGATAGAATACGCAAATTCAACTCAAAAGAATGCGTTTTTTGCGGGACCGACGTGCAGGAATTTGAAAACTCGTTTCTGTTCGGGTGTCCGAGCTGCTATGCGAATATGCGCGCGTACGCTCTCGACGTGTCAAGCGAAGTGCAGGGCGCGACGAGACATATCGGCAAGAGGTGTATACCTTTCGACCTAAATCGTCGCGGCGCGACCTCAAAGACGCTTTATAGAGACTTGCCGAGTTTCGCGACGGACGGGAATTATATCGACAGAATTCTCGGCGGCGATTTCTACGGTGGCAAAAAGAGATTTAAAACCGCCGACGAGTGCAGCGCGAAGGAACTGACTGAACCCTTGGTCATCTCTTCGAGAATAAGGCTTGCGAGAAACGTCAAAGGGCTCGTGTTTCCGAGGAAGATGCAACCATACTGTCACAACGTCGAAGACGAGATTTTAGGCGCGTATCTTGCGTCCCTCGGCGTATTCGACGCTCGAGTGCGAAGAATTTGCGACCTTGACAAGTCCCAAAAGAAGGTGCTCATCGAGAGACACGTCATATCTTTGAACCTTGCCAACAACGAGGAAAACGGCGCGGTCATAGTGGACGGCGGCGACACGGGTTTCAGCGTTATGATAAACGAGGAAGACCACGTCCGCGAGCAATGCGTGGTGGATGGTTTCAACCTGAAAACCGCATATAAACGTCTTAACGTTTACGACGACAATCTTATGCGCAACCTGCCCATAGCCTACGACGATGAACTCGGCTTTTTGACCGCGTGCCCCACGAACGTAGGGACGGGGATGAGAGCGTCCGTGATGGTGTTCTTGCCTGCGCTCAGGCGAGCGGGAGCGATAGATGACGCGCTCGACAAATTCAAAAAGGCGTACGGACTCACCATTCGCGGTATCTTCGGCGAGGGAAGCGAAGCGCAGAACGACGTTTACCAAATCTCCAACTCGAGGACGCTGGGCGTCGACGAAAGGACGACGATTGCGCAAGTGGAAGAAGCGGTTGAAAATATGTGTTACTTTGAAAGAGTCGCGCTCGAAAAACTCGTATCGGACGAGGGGGAAAGTTTTTTAGACGAAATCACAAGAAGTTATAACTTCTTGTTCAACGCAGGAAGGTTGGAGTTCGACGAATTTGCCTCTGCCGTATCCAATCTCAAACTCGGCGTGATACTGGGCGTCCTGCCCACAAAACTCAAAATTTCGCAGATTGACAAACTCGAACTTCTGTGTTCGCCTGCGTCAATCGAAATCGCGATAAAGAATAGACGTGAACACCCGTCCGACCTCCGCGCGGAGATAGTCAGGGCGGTACTTACGGAGGGAAGATGTTAAATTTTTCTGACAACTCCAAAAAAGTGCTCGAATATGCGAGCGAACTCGCCACGGAAACGGGCGGACTCGTGTGTACCGAACACCTTCTGTACGGACTTTTGAGAGTGGAGAACTCCACCTCGAGACGTCTTTTGAACGCGTGCGGTTTAAAGGCGGAGAATTTCGTCAAACTCTTTGAGTTCTACGCCGTCGTCAAGAGCGTCGAGATGTCCAAAAACGCCCGTCGGGTGATTGACGACGCTCGCGACGTTGCGGAGTCGCTCGGTTGCAGATTGGTCGGGACCGAACATATACTTTACGCCATGCTCGACGAGCCTGCGTCGGTTGCTACGTCCTTGCTTCAAAATGCTGGAATAGACACCGAAACCCTGCAACGTATGACCTACGACGCCATAGTGAAAAACAGCGGAAACAAGCCGTCTATGTGCGGTGCGTCCGGCGCGAACAAGGTCAACGATATACTTGAAAGCTACAAGCAAACTCCGCTCAAACAAAACGATTTTTCCTTGCAAAACAAGCAATTCGACAATGATAATACGGCGGATGCAAATTTTGATTTATCAAAATTCGGCACCGACCTCACGAAGAAGGCGAAAGACGGCAAGCTCGACCCCGTCATCGGCAGAGGCAAGGAGACCGAGCGTCTCATACAAGTCCTTTGCAGACGCACGAAGAACAACCCCGTCTTAATCGGCGAACCCGGCGTCGGCAAATCCGCCGTCGTGGACGGTCTCGCGCAAGCCATAGTGAACGGAGAGGTGCCGGACGCTCTGCGCGGAAAGACGGTTTTCTCTCTCGATCTCACCTCGCTCGTCGCGGGGACGAGATACAGGGGCGACTTTGAAGAGAGGCTCAAAGCCGCGCTCAACGGCATAAAGCAAAACGGAAACATCATCCTGTTCATAGACGAAATTCACACGATATTGAAAGCGGGCTCCAGCGAGGGCGGACTTGACGTTGCGAACATCTTGAAGCCCATGCTCGCGAGAGGAGAGCTACAGACGATTGGCGCAACGACGATAGAGGAGTTCAGAAAACAATTCGAAAAGGACCCCGCGCTCGAGCGTCGTTTTCAGCAAATTCTCGTGGAAGAACCGTCCGTAAACGATACTATTGAAATTTTGCAAGGGTTGAAATCCAAGTACGAGGCGCACCACGGAGTGGAAATCACGGACGAAGCGATTTCTTCCGCGGCGATTTTGTCGGACAGATACATCACGGACAGGTTTTTGCCTGACAAGGCAATCGACCTTATCGACGAAGCGGCGTCAAGGAAGAAGATTTTCAATTTTACGACTCCGCAGGAGATACGCGAACTCGAAGCAAAGATTAAGCAGACCGAACTCGAACTGAACGAGGCTCTGCGCAAAAAAGATTACAAAAAATGCGACGCCTATCAAACCTCTTTGAACGCACTCGGCGAGGCTATGGAGAGAGCGGAGGTTATGTGGCGCGAAAAACGCGCGAACACGACGCTTTCGATTGGCGAGGACGAGATAGCTGAGGTCGTGGGCAACTGGACTGGTATCCCCGTCAAAAAGATAACCGAGGGCGAGAGCGAGAAACTTGCGGGACTTGAAAACATATTGAAAGCTCGCGTTATCGGGCAGGACGAGGCGTGCGGCGCAGTCGCGCGTGCCGTCAAGCGCGCGAGAGCGGGGCTCAAGGACCCGAAGCGTCCGATAGGCTCGTTTATCTTCCTAGGACCGACGGGCGTCGGCAAGACGGAGCTTGCAAAGGCGCTTGCGTCCGCTTTGTTCGGAGACGAAGATTTGCTAATACGTATCGACATGAGCGAGTATATGCAAAAGGAAAACGTGTCGAGACTCATAGGCTCCGCGCCCGGTCTCGTAGGTTTTGAAGAGGGCGGACAACTCACGGAAAAGGTGAGGAGAAAGCCGTATTCCGTCGTTCTTTTCGATGAAATCGAAAAAGGGCATCCGGACATCTACAATATTCTCCTTCAAATACTTGAGGACGGCAGACTGACGGACAGCCACGGCAGAGTGGTGAGTTTCAAAAACACCGTCGTGATTATGACGTCCAACATAGGCGCGAAAGAGGCGAGCGAACCTCGTCGCACTCTCGGCTTCACGGGGGAGAGCGAAAACGTCGTAGACAACGCAAGAGAGAGACATATCGCCGCTCTCAAAGAGAGTATGAAACCGGAAATCGTCAACCGCATAGACGAAATCGTCGTGTTCAAAAAACTTGAAAAGGCAAGTCTTTTGAAGATTGCCGATCTCATGTTCAAGGCGCTTGCAAAGCGTCTCGACGAGAGAGATATAGATGTCGCGTTCACAAAGAACGCAAAGGACTACGTCGTTTCGCAAGGCTACGACGCCGAGTACGGCGCGAGACCTCTGCGCAGGACGATAAACAGACTTGTCGAAGACAAGTTGAGCGAAAAAATCATCCTCGGCGAGATACTGCCGAGCGACAGCGTGACCGTGGACTTTGACGGGAACGAATTGACTTTTGACGTGGAACGTCAAAAACTGTGAAGTTTTCGCGAAAACAAAAAATGAAAAATGTGTGTTGAATATGCAAAGCGTTTTCAACAATCGGAAAAGAAAAGATTTTCAGGAGGTAGTTTATGAAACTTGAACTTTTCGGAAAAAATTACAACCCAAGCGACTCCTTGAAGGCAATCACGGAGAAGAAGTGCGTCAAGATTGCACGTCGTCTCGACGACGAAGACGCGCTCGTCAAATTTGTCGTCACCCTTGAAAACGGCGACTACACGACGGACGCCAGCGTGACGACGCACGGCATCACTTATCGCGCGCAAGCGGTTTCACCGTCTCCGTTTGACAACGTGGACGAAGTCATCCCCAAACTTCTCGGTCAAATGAGAAAGCAAAAGGACATTTGGGGCAAGGACAAGAAGGGTTCTCCCAACGTGTACGAGGAAGAAGAGGCATAATGAAAGTCGGCATATCGACAGCGACGTTTTTTCTCAAAGAATTGACCGAGGACTGTTTCTCGGTCATTCGGCGTTGCGGCGGAGATTGTTGCGAAGTTTTTCTCACGACCTTTTCGGAGTACGAAGAGGACTTTGCAAAACTTTTGAAAGAGAGACTCGGCGGGCTTGAAGTGTACTCCGTGCACTCGCTCAACACGACGTTCGAGCCTCAGCTTTTCAACCCCGCGGACAGGACTCGCGCCGATATGGAAAAGATATTCAGAAAAGTTTTGAGGGCAGGGCAGATTCTCGGGGCGAAGGTATTCACCTTCCACGGGCAATCGAGGCTCAAAAAGACGCACAATTTCGACCCCGTCGTCGTGGGCAAGCGTATGTTTGAACTCGGCGAGATTGCGAGAGAGTACGGAATAACCTTGTGCCTTGAAAACGTGCATTGGGCGGTGTTCAATCGTCCGGAGTTTTTTAAAGAGTGCAAAAAGTATTGCCCGAATTGCGGCTCGGTACTCGACATAAAACAGGCGTGGCAATCGGGCTACGACTGGCGTGAGTATTTGGACGCAATGGGTGACAGCCTCAAAAACGTACATCTTTCCGACCATAGGGACGGGGAGATTTGTATGGTCGGCGACGGAGAGTTTCCGTTTGAGGAACTCGTGTCCCGCCTTCAAACAATGAACTATCAGGGTCCTCTGCTCATAGAGCAGTATGCAAAAGATTACGACGACTATTCGCAGGTCGAAAAGTCGGTAAAATATTTGAAAAATATTATCGGAGGCATAAAAAATGCAAATTAAATTCGATTTCAACAATATGATGCAAGAACAACTCGGCGACAAGGGTATTTCCGAGAGCCAAATCGAAGCGCTCCGCGAAAAAGCGAAAGACTCCTACGAGTATCTCGAAGCAAATCGCGGCAAGGGCTGGATGGGTTGGACGGAACTCCCGTACAACCAAGAAGATATCGTGAGAGACATCATCTTCACGGCGGCGGAAGTACGCGCGCATTTTGACAACTTCGTCGTGCTCGGCATCGGCGGAAGCGCACTCGGCCCCATGGCGGCGTTCAATGCTCTTTGCCATCTTCATTACAACGAACTCGACCCCAAGAAGCGCGGAGTCAAATTCTACGTTGAAGACAACGTAGACCCCGAGAGAATGCTTGCGCTCCTCGACGTCGTAGACCCCGCAAAGACGATGTTCAACGTCATCACCAAGAGCGGCGCGACCAGCGAAACGATGAGCCAATATCTCATCATCACCGACATTCTCAAGAAGAAACTCGGCAAGGACTGGGCAAAGCACATCATCGCGACGACGTCCGAGTCCAAGGGCAACCTCATCAAACTCGCAAAAGCCAACGGTTTCAAAACCTACTTTATTCCCGACGGCGTGGGCGGAAGGTTTTCCGAACTCTGCCCGGTAGGTCTTCTTCCGGCGGCGGTGCTCGGCATCGATATTATCGGTATGCTCCGCGGAGCGGCTGAGGTCGACAAGGCTTGCAACAGTTCCGACCCGTACAAAAACCCCGCGCTCATGGCGGCGGTGCTCCAATATATTGCAATGGAAGAGAAGGGCGCAAACGTCTCCGTCATGATGCCTTATGCGGACAGCTTGAAACTTATGGCGGACTGGTATTGCCAACTCTGGGGCGAGAGCCTCGGCAAAGCTGTCGATTTCGACGGCAAGGTCGTACATAAAGGACAAACCCCCGTCAAGGCACTCGGCGTCACGGACCAACACTCACAGGTTCAACTCTACACGGAAGGTCCGTTTGATAAGGTCATAACCTTGATAGGCGTAGAGCGTTTCCGTGGCAACGTGGAAATTCCGCAAGGCGCGGAAGAATTCCCGGACGTCAATTTCCTCTGCGGTCATACGATGCAGGAACTCATCAACACGGAGAGAAGGGCGACGGAATACGCGCTCACTCGTTCCAAACACTTGAACCGCACGATTTTGCTTGACGAAGTCAGCGCGTCCACAATCGGCGGACTTATGATGTTCTTCCAACTCGAAACCGCATATTGCGGCAAGATGCTCAACATCGACACCTTCAATCAACCGGGCGTCGAAGAGGGCAAGAACGCGACTTACGCGATGTTCAACCGCAAGGGCTATGAGGCAAAGCGTGAAGAGCTTGCAAATGCTCCTAAGAAGAACGCAAAATACATCATCTAAACCGCGCTATTTGGCGATATGCATTGTTAGAGCGCCGCGCCCGTCAAATCATGTACGCTTTAGTACATTGGGTTTGCCGTTCACGGCACTCTGTCGCGCCTATCATCCAAATAATCGCAGTTTTAAAACGCTAACATAAAAAGG
>JAFZMH010000003.1 GCA_017553325.1 Clostridia bacterium | reverse complement strand
GCCAGCGTTCGTCCTGAGCCAGGATCAAACTCTTGAGTTCAATCTTGACTGTCTTCAACTTTTTGTTCAAAGGTTTCTTAGACGTTTGTTTTTAAAATGATTTAATTCACATTAAAAATCGCTTTTCCAAATTGTTCAATTTTCAAGGTTCATACCGCCGCTTTTTTGCGACAGCCTACATATACTATCATAGGACAAAAACTTTGTCAACGATTTTGCAAAAGTTTTTTCAAACATTTTTTAAATTGTTTTTTGTTTTTTTGTGATAACAAAATATAGTGTATCGCGGCTTTTTCACCTTGATTCCCATATTTTGATACCGCTCTATGACAGCCTTGCCATAATAACTCTTTGAGAGTTATTTGTAAAGCGTTTTCAACAACTTTTTCGACGTTTTTTCCACTTTTTGAAATGTTGATACAAAACCAAAAATCTGTCTTGCAATTCACTCGCAACGAAACCGCAAAAGGCCGCCGCTTCACGCGCCCATATATGCGTATATGCGCACGTCTGCACATACTATATATTGATAGCGCGCGCACGCGCGCGCGAGAAACTTTGTTTGTGATAAAAATCACAAACAAAAATTTTGAAAATAAACAAAAAAAACAAGCACCCGCCGCCGCGTGTGCTTGTAAAATTTTAATAAAAACATCCTTTTTAAAATGCGCGGTTTATAACTCCCCCACCCAAACAAATATCATTTAAGTAAAGTACAGCGTACTGTCCGGGGGCGATTGCGCGTTGCTTGATTTCAAAATCAAGTTTGACGTCGCCGTTGTCAAGAACCGTTGCGTGCGCCTTTTGAAGCGGTTGACGATGCTTGATGCGGACTTCGCAATCAAATTCACGGCTCGGCGGTGGGGTGATAAAGTTGAAGCCCTCCGTCACAAGCCCGTCCTTGAAGAGAATGTCGTCCTCACCTTGGGACACGATGAGCAGATTTTTCTCGACGTCCTTGCCGAGCACGAACCAACGCTCGCCGTTGCCGTCCGCACTTCCGCCGATACCAAGCCCACGGCGTTGCCCGAGCGTGTAGAAATACACCCCTTGATGTTTGCCGACGACCTTGCCGTCTTGTGTGACAATGTCCCCTTCCTTCATCGGAATATAGTTTGAAAGGAAATTGCGGAAATTGCGCTCGCCGATAAAGCAAATACCTGTGCTATCCTTCTTTTCGGCGACGGGAATATCATATTTCTTTGCGAGAGCGCGAACCTCGGGCTTCAAAAGATCGCCGAGTGGGAAGATGACGTCGCGCAACTGATATGAACTGACCTGATTGAGAAAATACGTCTGGTCCTTGTTGTCGTCCTTTGCCCTAAGAAGATAGTGCATATCTCCGTCGTGGCGCACACGGCAGTAGTGACCCGTGGCAATATAGTCCGCGCCGAGTTCACGCGCAAAATCCGCGAATGGTCCAAACTTGACTTCGCGGTTGCAAAGCACGTCGGGGTTGGGTGTTCTGCCCTTCTTGTACTCCTCGACAAAGAGTTTGAACACATTGTCCATATATTGCTCGGAGAAGTCCACCGAATAGTATGGTATGCCGAGTTTGCCACAGATGTATTGCACATCTTGCCAGTCCTGTTCCCCCGTGCAGTTGCCACCTTCGTCCGTCTCTTTCCAGTTGGACATATAGAGCCCGACCACGTCAAAACCCTGCTCCTTTAAAAGAGCAGCAGCCACCGCGGAGTCCACTCCGCCCGACATTCCGACAACTACGCGTTTTGCCACAAAACCACCTTTATATATTTGTTTTGACTTGTTAAACTTGCGTTTGTGCAATTTACATCTCGTCTGTCATACTGCAATGGCAAACTCGACAACTCTCTTTTGCTCCTATATTATACAACATTCAACAATATATGGCAACTATAAAAACGTCATTTCGAGCCTGTCGAGAAATCCCAAAAGCAGAGACAAGAACCAAGTGGACGTTCCTATTTTGGGGATACACTCGATTCGCTTCGCTCACTTCGGTATGACGACGTTAATATATTAAAAGACAAGATTTCTGAATTGATATTTTGCAAGGTCAACTTTGCCGTCAACGACCTCAATCCCTTCCGCTTCAAGCCTGTGCGCCTGCTCGTCAATACCGCCAAACACAAATGCCGGTGCAAGTCCGCCATCACGATTGACGACCTTGTAGCAAGGGTATTTCTCTCCGTCGGGGTTGCGGTGCAAAGCATACCCCACCGCGCGCGAATATCTTATATTGCCAAGCGCAACGGCAATCTGCCCGTAGGTGACAACTTTCCCTTTGGGAATCATAAGCAAAATGTCCAAAACCTGCTGGGTAAAATCTTTCATAGAATCCGCTCCTCTTGGTCTAACAGTTTCCAATCAATAGAAACTTTTTCTTTTTTTAGCAAATAGATATAACAACCTATCGTTGGAATCAAATCAATAGCCATACCAACGCCAAACATCAATGAAATGCTTGTAAGCGTTGGCACAAACACACCCGTTTTCCAAAGAATATACATTAACACATAGTAGATACCGTTTGTGAAAATGCTTTCTATCAGCATATATGCCGTCTTCCCTCTGCCATAGATTGTACCGTCACAAATGCAGTTGAAAATATACATAACATAAAATGCCGACTGAATCAAGACGACAAAATATATTGTTGCATATTCGTCGCTATTAAAGACATAACGAATAAACGGTTTCCAAATTGGAATGGTTGCGAACCATAATGCGCTAAACATCGTTGAAACAACAATATACCCCAGCGTTTTTGTTCGTATATTATCAGGCGATTCGGCAGTTTCTTTTTTGATGACGTCATACAATGCTGTAGCAGGCAACAAAAGCCAAGTCCAAATAAAGTTGTTTGCAACCCAATATGTCCCTTGCTCCGATATAACGTTGACCAGCCTTGAAATCATAATCATAAACGCGATATTCCTGACAAACGATTCAAGACCTGAGAATAACCCTATTTTGCCATACTCTTTAAGCCATCCAAAGTCTAATTTTCTTTTGTTAAAAATGTTTATGTCCTCACGTTTCAAAAACATAATAGCCACAACAACCAAAATCACCGAAACGATAATGTTCGCAACCGCAATTCCGTTTACGCCCATATCTGCCGAGAATGACAACTTTGAAATCAAAAACGTATCAAGCAAAATCGACAATACTGTTTGAATCGCCAACAAAATATACATATACTTGTCTTTATTCATTGTGACAAGCAAAACCGTTATGAATTTTGACAAAATTCTTATTGTTGACGCCACGGATTCCAAACGAATATAAGTGACTGTTGCATCAATCGTTGTCGGATCCGCCGCCATCCAATTACACAGAGGTTTTGCAAGGGCAATAATCAAAATGGACAAAACCAAATATGCACCGCCACTTATGAGCAGTCCCGTTCTCGTTTTGTTTTCCAACTCTTCTTTTGAGCCCAAAGATTTGCCGAGCAAGAAGAACAGCGGCAAAATAAAAGCTTCTTCTATTATTTCATAGAGCAGATTAACCCAAGACAATTGCGATGCTATATTGACGCCCCAATCCCCCGGCATATCACCCAAAAAGAAAATTCTAACCGTTTGATAAAGCGCAGGGATAAGAAGCGTGACAGCAAGCACAAGCCAAAGTCGCCAATTAAAAGTTTTAATTGATTTAAAAATTGCTTTCATGTTTTTATATTATCACTTATTGTTAGCTTTGTCGATAACAAAATAAAAATCGCACATAAGTGCGATTTTTGGTATACCCGTCGAGAGTGCTGTGCCCCTCTTCCCCTGCCACGTGCTGTATTGCCAAACAACAAAAAACAACCCTGCGGATTGCGGGATTGTTTGGTATACCCGTCGAGAGTCGTAGACAGCGCGTACGCTGTCGTAATAGCGCCAGCGTATTTCAAGCAAAAGTTTTCATATGCAGTTGTCAATCGCAACCATTGCATGCAAATTGCTCTTCCGCCAGCGTCACGACCGCGAGTTCGCAGGCATGGCCTGCCACAATTTATTGTGGAACTCTCGCGTACAAAAAATGCCGCATTAAGCGGCAATATTTTTTGGTATACCCGCCGAGAGTTGAACTCGGAACCGGTCGCGTCGGAGGCGACTATTCTATCCAGTTGAACTACGGGTATGTGCCTCTATATTTTATATTGTAAATGCTCAATTTGCAAGCAAAATATTTGGCAAATTATTAAACATCTGTTTGAAATATTAAACATTTTGTATGTTAATTGCGCGTATGTGTTTGACACAATGTATAATAAGCATTAAAATATTAATACAATAGTAAAGTTAATTCAAAATTATTGAAATACTTTTTAGGAGATATATATGTTTCACATTATCATCAACCCGGAAGGCGGGAAAGGCAAAAGTTTGAAGGCTCTTGAGCAAGTTGAGAGCATACTCAAGGCAAGAAACGTTGAATACGTTGTGCACAAGACCGAATACGCAGGACACGCGACCGAAATCACAAGAGAACTCTCAAAAACTCCTGACACAAAAATCATTATGATGGGCGGAGACGGCTCCTTCAACGAGATTTTGAACGGCGTGGAGAATTTTGACAACGTGACGCTCGGCATCGTCCCCTGCGGAAGCGGAAACGATTTCATCAAAAAGAGCGGTCATCCCCTCGACGTCGCAAAGGCACTCGAAGTCGTGCTCAGTGGCAACGTCGAATATTGCGACTACATCCAACTTGACGACAGACGTTGCTTGAACGTCCTCGGCGCAGGTATGGACGTCGACGTACTCTTGGAATATGCCAAGCGCACGCACGGCCCTGCAAAGATGAGATATTATATGGCGTTCTTCCACGTGCTCGCGCACACGAGATTCCATCACCTCCGCTTGACGGTTGACGACGGCGAACCGATGGAGCGCAACGTGTTTATGATTGGCATCGGCAACGGCGGTATCATCGGCGGCGGCATCCCGATTTGCCCCTCCGCGGCCCCGTATGACGGCGAACTCTCAATCGTAGTAGTCAACGAAATGAAAAAGAGCAAGATCCTTGTCGAACTCCCCGGCTTCCTCTCTGCAAAGCACGTCAAAAAGCCGTACACCGAAGTCTTCAGCGGCAAGAAAATTCACTTGGAAGTCCTCGACGACAGCAAGTTTGAAGCGGACGGCGAAATCTTCGACAGCGTCGACATCCACGCCGAACTCGTGTCAAACAAACTCAAAATCTTCCGCTAAACCCGTTTATTTCGGTAAAACAAGAACTCTCTTTGAGAGTTCTTTTGTTTTTGTCAATTTCGCCTCTTGTTTTTTCAAAACAATAGTGCTAAAATATAGTTTAGTACAAAAGTCGTCGGCGGTTGCCGATTTCGGAGGATATTATGAACGTATTTTACAAAGCATATTGTCGCTGTTTCCAACAAGTGATGAGAGTTGTCGAATGCTTCCTGCCCTGGGGACAATGCAAACAGATTTTGTCCGGCGCGGGCAGCGTCAAGGAACTCCCCAAGTTTTTGAAAGAGCAAGGGTTTAAGAGCATACTCATCGTCACGGACGGCGGGCTTTTCAAACTCGGCATGGCTGACCCGATTCTCGCCGCTTGCGAAGCGGAAGGCATGAAGGCGTGTTGCTATCACGACGTCGTCCCCAACCCGACGATTGGCAACATTGAGGAAGGTCTTGCGATGTACAAGGAGAACGAATGCGACGTCATCGTCGCGCTCGGCGGAGGCTCCGCAATGGACTGCGCAAAGGGTATCGGCGCAAGAGTCGCCTGCCCAAAGAAGTCCGTCCCGCAGATGAAGGGCGTCGTCAAGATCATGCTCACGGGGCATCATCTCCCACCGCTCGTCGCAATTCCGACGACGTCCGGCACGGGCTCGGAAGCCACCCTCGCGGCGGTCATCTCCAACCCCGAAACGCACGAGAAATACCCGATCAACGACCCGTTCCTCATCCCGCGCTACGTCGTCATGGACCCCGAACTCACCAAGAGTTTGCCGGGACATATAACGTCCACAACGGGCGTCGACGCATTGACGCACGCGGTTGAAGCGTATATCGGCAGTGAAAACACTCCTGCGACAAAGAGACAAGCGGTTGAGGCCATTCAGCTCATCCACAAATATCTCAAACAAGCCTACGACCACGGCGACGATCTTGAAGCGCGCAACCAAATGCAAAAGGCGGCGTATCTCGCAGGAAAGGCGTTCACAAGAGCGTACGTGGGCTACGTCCACGCAGTCGCGCATACGCTCGGCGGTGAGTACGGCGTGCCTCACGGACTTGCAAACGCGGTCATTCTCCCCTACGTCTTGAAGGCGTACGGCAAATCCGCGCACAAGAAACTCGCCCAACTCGCCGACGCAATCGAACTCGGCGGCACGACGAGAGAGGAAAAGGCAAATCTCTTTATCAAGTGGATTGAGGATCTCAACGCGTCCATGAACATCCCGACAAAGATTATGTCGAGAGAAGGCGGTCCGCTCATCGAAGAAGAGCGCTTGCCCCGCATGATAGACCACGCGTTCCACGAAGCCAATCCGCTCTACCCTTGCCCGCAAGTCTGGGGTAAGCCTGAACTTGAAAAGATCTATCGAGAGATTATGTAAAAGTTTTTATAAATATATTTTAAAATCACACCGCTCTGCGGTGTGATTATTTTTAATATAATAAATGGTTTTTAAAAACAGCACAGTTTAGATGAAGAGCGCGGAAACAAAAAAAATCCCCCCCTCCATATTGGACATTTAAAAACAGCGCAATTGAGATGAGATGCAAGGAAGGGTGAATTTTTTTGAAAGGAGCGTACTATTCGTACGTGACTGCACAAAAAAAGCGACCTGACAAAGCAGGTCGCTCAATTGCGCTGTTTTTACTTGAGTTCGGAGAAGTACTTGATAGTACGTACCATTTGGCTGGTGTAGGAGTTCTCGTTGTCATACCAGGAAACAACTTGAACTTGGCTGAGACCATTGCCCATGTCGATGACCATAGTTTGCGTTGCATCGAAGATGGAGCCGAATCTGCTGCCGATGATGTCGGAAGATACGATTTGGTCGGTGTTATAGCCAAAGGACTCGTTTGCCGCCGCCTTCATTGCCGCGTTGATGCCGTCGACTGTTGCCGCACCTTCAACGACTGCGACGAGGATTGTCGTGGAGCCGGTCGGGGTCGGGACGCGTTGTGCGGAACCGATGAGTTTGCCGTTGAGTTCCGGAATGACGAGGCCGATTGCCTTTGCTGCGCCGGTGCTGTTCGGAACGATGTTGATTGCGGCTGCTCTTGAACGTCTAAGGTCACCCTTTCTTTGCGGACCGTCAAGAGGCATTTGGTCGCCGGTGTATGCGTGAACGGTTGTCATGATACCGGACTTGATCGGCATATAGTCGTTGAGAGCCTTTGCCATCGGTGCGAGGCAGTTGGTCGTGCAGGACGCTGCGGAGATGATGGTGTCGGATGCCTTCAAGTTCTTGTGGTTGACGTTGTAGACGATTGTCGGGAGATCGTTGCCTGCCGGAGCGGAGATGACGACTTTGCGTGCGCCTGCGTCAACGTGTGCTTGTGCTTTTGCCTTTGATGTGTAAACACCGGAGCACTCGAGGACGACGTCCACACCGAGTTTGCCCCAAGGAAGTTCTGCCGCATTCTTCTTCGCGTAGATGGTGATCTTCTTGCCGTCGACGACGATATAGCCGTCTTCTTTGACAGAACCATCTTCGTTGAGAACTGCTTCACAGCTTTCAACAGAGTGAGAATTTGCATAGTTGCCTTGAGTTGAGTCGTACTTCAAGAGATGTGCAAGCATCTTCGGGCTTGTGAGATCGTTGATTGCGACGATTTCATAACCTGCTGCGCCGAACATTTGTCTGAAAGCAAGACGACCGATACGGCCAAAACCGTTGATAGCGACTTTTACATTTGCCATAATAATTCCTCCAATAATGGTTATTTCCAAATTTAATGCGGTTGAATTTTTCAACCTCAAATATTTTACAATTTTTGAGAGAAAAAATCAAGAGTTATTTGCACATTTTAGACATACAATACTTCAAATCAGGATATATTTGTCAAAAACAAGCAAAAAGCACTCTACCGAGTGCCTTTTTGTTATTTAAAGCGTCAGTTTATCACCACGCAACGCTGGACGGGGACAGTCTCGCTTGGCATCTTTCCGTAGGTCTTGTCTATCGCGTCCAAAATCATCTTTTCCATGCGTTTCATACACTCGTTTTGGTCGTAGGCGACCGCACTATTCAGGTATCTATCCGCATATTCCGCACGTTTTTCGGGATTTTCTATCCAATAGTCCAACACCCTTGCCAAGTCCTTTTCGTCGCGGTTTTTGAAGATGCAACTATCGTCAACCGCAAAGTACCTCGTGGCTGACAATTTGCTGTCGGAAACGATTGTGAGTTTGCCAACCGCAATCGCTTCAAGACAAGAGATGCCTTCAAGTTCAATCTGCGCGGGATGGACGTAGATGTCCGCATAGTTGAGCACGTCGATAATCTCCGTGCGCGAGTAAAATTTGAACACTGGCGGAATCGGCAACTCTTTTGCGAGTTGACGGTAATAACCTTCCTTTATGCCCTCTCCGCCGAGAATAAGTTGGATCTTGTCTTTGTATTTTGAAAGAGCGACAGCCTGAATGAGGGTGTCTTGGCTCTTTTCAGTCGCGTAGCGTCCCGTTGTCAGCACGACGATCTTGTCCTTGAACTCCTCCGGCTTTTCGGACGGACGACGCTTGACGTAGTCGTGTATGCCGTTTGAAATCACGTAGCCGGGAGTGGATACGCCGATACTCCCCTCAAATTCATCGCGAATAAACTGCGTCGGATAGTGGATGCAGGTGCAATAGCGATAAAAGTTTTGCCACATATAGGAATACGCAATCTCGTTTGCCGCCTTCGACCAGTTGAGTTTGAGATAGGCGGTGATGTTTTGCGCCTGCATATGGAAACCTGCGGTTATCGGCAATCCCATATCGTGCGCGATTTTCACCGTCGCGAGACCGAGCGTCATAGGCATCATAATATGCACTGCGTCCACGCCGTACAGTGCCGCCTTGATGATTCTGTCTTGCGGTTTTGCAAGCGTGACGCCGACCTTGTTGACATAGGCGTTGAGCATTTTGCCAAAGTTGAGGTTGGGCACAACCCAATGATCCGGCTTGCCCTTTGACGCCTGATCCGCGCAGAGAATCCTGACCGTGTGACCTTGCGCTTTGAGCGCGCGAATGAGATTGTAGGCGACGACTGCGCTACCATTGTTTTCTCTGCCATAAACATCACAAACAACTGTAATAATCATAAGTCACCTCCCATCAAAACGGCTCGCACGCACTGAACAGTGCGGTAACGACAAAGAGATCCCCTTCTCTTGAGAACTTTGCCGTCCCGCCGTACTTTTCGGCGACGGACTTGATGCTGTGCGTGCCGTACCCCTGCGAACCGCTCTTCGTAGAGTGCGGACGACCGTCCTTTGTGAAAGTGAGATCTTTGTCACAATAGTTTTCGATCCTTATCATGAGGAGCGACCTGTTGCGCACGGACGAAATACGGATAAATCGCTTGTCTTCGTCCACTTGTTCAAGATATTCGACGGCGTTGTCTATTGCATTGCCAAAGAACGCGTTGACGTCGGACACGTCCATAAAATCGAGTGCCTTGCCGTCAAGCATTGCGCTCAACTTGATATTCTTTATGCCAAGACTCAAGGACTTTTGCGTAAACAACACGTCGAGTGCGTCATTGCCCGTTTGAATGCTCGAATCAAAGATGTCAACGGACACCGTATTCAACTCGTCCAAAATTGCCTTGTCGAGTTTGTATTTCAAAATGATCTTTGCAACTTGTTGCTTGATGTCGTCGAGTTTTTGGTTGACAAGTTCCATATTGGCTTGTTGTTTGTCAACTCTGTCCTTGTAGTGTTGATGGAAACTTTGAGCCGCTTCCTGTTCCTGCACGTCCTTGACCCACACAAGGTTGAAACGTTGAACAAACAACACAAACCCCGCAAACACAATCGTAAAGATGTTGAATATCATCGGAATTGCCAGCGAATACGGGCTGGTGTCTGTCGTGATATTCATTAGTGTGAGATTGAAAAACTGCGATTCGGAAATAGCAGCCGTAAACAATGCGTACAGGACGTAGAGCCCCAAGATAAACTTGTTTATGTCCTTGCCAAAGTTCTTGTCCATTTTGGCAAACGGACGCGCAAACAAGAGCCAAGACAGAACGAGCACGACGATGTGGACTGCATAATAAATCACAAACCCCCAAGGGTCCACACCGTTGTACATCGTGAAGAAAATCGAACCGCAACCCGTAACGTCAATGAGGATTGAATAGAGTGCAGAACTTATTGTGAGAGAAGCGTTTGCCGCGACTGCCGTAAACAAAAGGAGCGATGGCTTCTCGTCAAAGCATACGACAAGCGCGATGATGCCAATAATGACAAAACCGACATAGGATGCGCCTCTAAGCAAATCTATGCTTACGACGTTCGCCTCAATGCCGGATTCAAAGAATCCGTACAGCGCAAACGACGCGCCAACGGACACAGCACCCACGCCGAGAAGCGTCAAAACCACCCTGAGCGCAAAATGTCTGCGACGCTTGAGGGAATAGGCAAACAACGCCTCGTAGACTATGTTCATAAACGCGAATGACATAAACATCGAAAGTATCAAACCAAGCAATTGTCTGTTCATGTTTCACCCCCTGTTCATAAACGCCAAAAGGCTGTCCAAAAGTTCCGGCTTCTGTTTGTAAGAAACCGGCAGGCAGACGGAACCAACGTAAACGTCGTTTCCCCACACTTTGTTCACGTGCCCGAGGTTGATGATGTAGTTGCTCAAATGAAAGAACCTATCCCCCGTCACTTTCTTTGCCTCTTCGCCAAGCGAACCGCGCACGCGAAGATCTCCGTCCACAAGGTGATACACAACGTGATGGAGAGTGTTGTCGATATATTCAATCTGATCGACGGATATGCGTTGCGCACCCGTCTTTGTCATGACCGCAACGGACGGGACGTCCATTTTGACGAGTCTCATTTGCAAACGATCAAGCATCGTTTCAAATTCATAATAACCGATCGGCACGCTCAAAAAATCGACCGCGTCCACGTCGTTGCCTTTCAAAACGAATTGCCTCGATTGCGTGAGGAAAACGAGCGGCATTTTTTTGTTGGTTTCGCGCAATTTTTGCGCCGCTTCGATCCCGCTCTCGTCCTGAAGTGCGACGTCCATAAAAACGACGTCAAACTTGTGTTGCTTTGCAAGAAACGCCGAGCCTTTCGCAAACGCCTGAACTTCGGTTTCGACGTTCTTCTCTGCGCTATAACGCTCGACGTATTCCTTCAAAACACTCGCAATTTCGTGCTTTTCTTCGCAAATTGCAATTTTTAACATATTATACCTCAAATCAAAAGCATAAATAGATGCTCTAAAAACAATACCACCAAAACCCGTTTTTGTCAATAAAAACGCACTCTAAGAGTGCGTCCCATCATTTGCAACGGTTTGAATTGTTTCTATTCAAACAAAATCACAACAAAAAAACAAAAATGCTTGAAAACTTCCCTCATATGTGATAAAGTATTTAGGCAATAAAGTTATCGGGGTGTAGCGCAGTTTGGTAGCGCACTTGACTGGGGGTCAAGTGGCCGCAGGTTCAAGTCCTGTCACTCCGACCACCAACTCGGACGAGCGTGAAAACGCTCGTTTTTTCATGCACAGCGACAAGAATGCTTGCATAGAATTGGCGATGTGGGTGAAAAAGAGTGCGTAGCACCGAGTTGGTGCAGTGGAACCAAGCGTTTTTCAAACGCGCAGGTACCACCTCTCCATTCAGTCCTTGTCACCAATACAAAATGGTGGGCAACCTATGGTTGCAACCTGCGGCTTCCGCAGCTGACGCTTCATTTCATTCCGCTATTACGCTCACTGCGTTCACTACAAGTCCTGTCACTCTAATAGTAAAACACTATTGCTTTCAAAGCGCCAGACCTTTTCTGCCCGTTCGAATCCCATCGTTTCAATTCGCACAAGCAAAAGGCAGCCATATTAAATGGCTGCCTTTTGCTTGGCGGACTACGGGTGAATGTTCACGCACCCCGTTTTCTGATAACAAAGGGTGCGTGAGTTCACATGGGTTCGTATAAGAACCCGAATGGCGGAAACGATGGGATTCGAACCCATGTGACCTTGCGGTCAACCGCATTTCGAGTGCGGCTCGTTACGACCACTTCGATACGTTTCCATATATGATTTATTTTTTATTCGCAATTATGTTTTGTACGTACTCCCGCCGCGCGGCTCGTTACGTCCGACTTCGACGTTGCCGAAGGCATCCGCCTCGTTCACTCTGGCTACCGGCAATTCGCAGGACTGTTTGCTTTACGCGTCGTGCCACTTCGATACGTTCCCTCGTTGAATTGCCCTTGCATTATAATATATTCTCTGCCATTTTGCAACACATTATTGCGCAAATTGTTATAAAATGAAGCCCTGCTTTGCAGGGCTCGTTTTTTCAATACGTCAATTCGCCGGCGAGGGTTTGGAAAATTGCGACAATCGTTTCTCGCATGATGTTTTCAAGATAGAGTATCGGGACGGACTTTGCAGGGACTTTTACAATCGAGGCATACCCCTCTTTTTTTGCGATTTTGGTCGCCCTGAACATGTGGTAGTCGTTGGTTATGACCGCGAGCGGCTGGGTTTTGTCCACGATCTCGGCGACGTATTTGAAGTTTTCAACCGTCGTCTTTGCATTTGTCTCTGCAATGAGTTTGCCTTCGGGGACGTCAAAACCCTTTGCTTCCAGATAGCGTTTCATATATTCCGCTTCCGAGTAGTACGGGTCGTCGCTGTTGCCACCCGTTGTGACGTACAGCGCGCCGGGGTTTTGCTCGTTGTATTCAATCGCCCTGTCCAGCCTGTAAGTCAAATCTGTGGGCAACTCGTCGCCGTCTATGGAGAGCCCGAGCACGCAAACGCTGTCTACGGACTGTTCGTCGGTGGTCGCGCCCGTGATTATTATTGCAAAACCGAGCGTCACAAACAGCACGCAAATCGCGCAGGAGACAACGCGTAGCGTTGCCCCCGCAACCTTCGTGCCCTTGTTCCTGTTCCAAGAAAAAAGTTTGAACCGCACGTCGAACGCGGGCAATGACAACAAACACATAAAGCCGAACTCGGACAAAAACCTCGTCACGGCGTCAATGCGCTTTGCCTCCACAACCGTCGCCAGACGATAGATCATCACCGCAAGGAAATATGCCAAGAACACAGCGCATATCGCAAGCAATATGTCCCCCACTATTCTTCTCGTCTTGCTGATTTTCCGCTCTCCTCTTTTCATCGCTCACCTACGGCAGAACATTACTTATTTCAAATTCTCGGGGTTGAGACCGCTTAGTTCGTCTATGACGAAGCGTCCGTCCTTTCTTATGAGGACGTCGTCAAAATAGATTTCGCCGCCGCCGTATTCGGGAGTTTGGCAAAGCACGAGGTCCCAGTGCACCGCGCTCTTGTTGCCGTTTGGAGCGTCGTCATAGGAGCAACCCGGGGTAAAATGGATGGAGCCCGAGATTTTCTCGTCAAAGAGAATGTCCCCTATCGCCTTTGTCACGTATGGGTTGACGCCGATTGCAAATTCGCCGACGTATCTTGCGCCCTCGTCCGTATCGAAGATTGCGTTTGCCTTTTCGCTGTTGTTGGCTGTCGCGCTGACGATCTTGCCGTCCTTGAATTCGAGACGGACGTTTTCAAAGCGATAGCCGTTCTCGATTGACGGGACGTTGTAGTGTATCACGCCGTTCACGCTATTCTTGACGGGAGCGGTGTAAACTTCGCCGTCGGGGATGTTGCAAGCACCCGCGCATTTGATTGCGGGGATGCCCTTTATTGAAAAGCGGAGATCGGTGTCTTTTGCCACAATACGCACTTTATCCGTCTTTTCCATCAGTTTAACCAGCGGATTCATCGCTTTGTCCATCTTGGCATAGTCCAAACAGCAGACGTCGAAGAAGTAGTCCTCAAAGGCTTCGGTGGACATTCCCGCAAGTTGGCTCATGCCTTCCGTCGGGTAGCGCAAGATGACCCATCTCGTCTTTGCGACGCGTCTCAAGCTGTGCACAGGCACGCCATAGATTGAGTCGTAATCTTGCATAATCTTCTCGGGGACGTCGGAGAGTTCGTAAGAATTGTTGCCTCCGCGGATGCCGATATAGCAGTCCATTTTGTCCATAAACGCAGAGTCCCTGTCCGCCCAAATTTTGAGGTATTCGGGCGTCGCGCCCTTGAGCACTTCCCTTTGCAATCTCTTGTCAATGACGTTGACAAACGGGTATCCGCCGTTTTTGTACACTTCTCTCACAATATGTGCAACGAGTTGATAGTCGCACCCGATTGCGTCAATCCACACCTTGTCGCCCTTGCCGACGTGAATGGAATAGTTGACCAAATTCTTTGCAAGTTTTGCTTGCCTTGCGTCTGAAATCATATTTTCACCTCAAAACTATATCCTGAATTTTATTCTTGTTGGCTTTGCGCATCGGACTCCGCTTCTTTGTCTTCGCAGTTGCCAATGTCATTGCCAACGGTTTCATCATTGTGAGCGTCATCGTTTGCATCTTCAACCGGCTCGGATGTTTCATCCGCCTCGTCTTCATTGTCTTTCACGTTTTTAACTTCGTTGTAGAAGTTGACGATGATGGATGTGACAATCGCAACGACCACAATGCCGGACAGACCGAGAATCACCGAAAGCACCCTACCGATGGTGCTCACCGCTGTCAAATCGCCAAATCCGATCGTCGTGACGAGCATAAAGCAATACCAAAGGGCGTCGGGATAAGTTTCAATCCCCGGCTCAACCAAAACGAGCACCATTGAAAACGCGACTATAAGGAGGATCAGCCCAAACATCACTTCGCCCGCATAAGTTTTGCGAATGATTTTTTTGAGCACTGTGTTGTTGAAGTTCGAGAATGCGAGTGAGCAAATATAAACGAGACACGTCAGCGCTATAATAATACTCGGCATAAGACCTGAAAGCAGAAAAGCCTCAGTCTCTTCCGCTCCGATTGTTATTGCGGACAAAACAATAAGAACGATAATCACCGCGCCCATCATGACGTTGAAAACGATCTTGCGGGCGGAATGTCTCTTGATTGTGCTGATTATTCTCTTCAAGAGCGGAACGCAAAGATATATCGTCCCGACTATGCCAAGCAGTTGATAATGCTTTGAAATGGCGCAAGAGACGATCCCCGCGGCAAAACAACCGACGGCATATACTATATGCAGATAATGAAATTTGCTTTTCCCAAACACTTCCCTATAGCCGAAGAACAAAAGTTCATACGCACCGAGCAAGATTATCGAAATGCCAAGCAAAATCCCCGCTTGTTCCGTCCACGGGTCATCGGACGCCAAAATTTTGCCGACCATAAGCATGTCGCACATGAGCGAGGCGCAAAGCACCAAACTGCATACAACCTTGAAAATTAAATGTTTTTGTTTGTTATCGAGAGATTTCATATCCTATTCTCCTATTTGCCCGTCAATTCCCCGACAATTTTTGGATGAGCGCCGACAACGTTCCAACCATATTTGTGGCGATGACCATTGCTTCGAGAAAAACGAAAACGAGCACTATGATTGCGAGAATCGGAATAAATATTTCGATTCTGGTATTTTTGTGCTGGCGCGTATATGAAAACAGCAACATAATTGGCGCCGCAAGGAAAAGTGCGCTGCTACCGCCGATTCCGCTCTTTAGCATAGCGTACGATACGAATGTAATTGATTCTATTGCCGTTTCGTCAGCCATTGATGGGTCCACTCCCGAAAATGCGAAAGTCAACACCAAATATACAATCAAATCCAAAATACCGGCGACAAACATAATAAGTGCCAAATATCTTGAAAACTGCCAAGAGTTGGCTTTGGTTTGCAAAAACTCCTGATATTGTTCATGCGTCTTTCCACGCTTTCTGTATATATGTTCTCTTGTCTTGATGAAAAGCACGATTGCAATGAAGACTATAAAAGTCATCGGCGGCTTTGTAGTAAGCAACGGATAAAAATATGGCGATAGCGTGATTTTTCCAAATGCGCTGAACATCTTGAGAATAAAGCTGGCGACCTCCCAGGCGATTGGAAGAATCGCAAACGCTCTGAACCACCCGAGCTTTTTGCCGACAAAAACCTTCTTTGGACAATACACAAGAAAGAACCCCAAAAGCGTGCAAAGAAACAAGTCTACAAATATGTTGAATGACAAATAACCGCTTGAAAGGACATTCGACAAAACCATATCTATCATTTCAACGGCGCTCGCGTGATCTATCTCAAAAACAAACATCAAAATTGATGCTACATAACGCTCGTGAAACAAGACGAACAACAAATAAAAGATCAGCGCCGCCCCACCGTACAAGACGAGCATTGAGGCGAACTTCTTTGAACCGTTGAGTATCGTCGCAAACGTTGCAATAAGGAAGAGCGGCATCATAACTTCGCTCAACATCTTCAAAATCGTAGCCAACAAACCGGTGCGCTCCGCCAGCCCTGCGTCGAGTTGTCCGCCGAGCGCGAGCAACATGCCTACTTGTGAAAGGATCAAAAACAACCAAGCAAAAATCCTGAGCCATCTGTACGACAGCGGCCCGCGATATCTAATATCGTTTTCAAGCGTGTATTCGTCAATCTTTCTGCGCTTGCGTCTTTTGCGCTTTTTGCCATTTTGGACCTCTTCTTGCGAGGCGACAACGTCTTCATTTGGCGTTCCTTCAGCCAACTCGCCTTCTTCCAGAGCGTCTTCGGCAGGAGCCCCTTCAACTGCGGGCTCTTGATTGCCGTCTTGCACTTCTTCCAAAGGCAAATTTACGGGATTTTGCTCCTCTTTTGTGTCATCAACCACGCCGTTTCCGGCAATTGCCGACTCATCGTTTAATACACTTTCAATTTTGTCCGTCATTTTCTCTCCAAATGAAAAATATAAACAATTTGAATATAATAATATTATCACATTTTATAGACTATTACAATAAAAAAATCAAATGCTTTGCGTCTTTATAAACTCAACAAAGCAATAAAACCGCGATATTTGTACGTATAACAAGAAAAAGTCCATCTTCACAAGCCCTAATGTTTCTAAAACAGCGTGAGCGGGATGAGATGCAAGACGCGACGCGTTAAGCCAACAGTCCTGTGAACTGTTGGTAGCCAAAGCGAACAAGGCGGATGCCCTCGGCAACGCCGAAGTCAGGGACAAAAAACGCCACCCAGCGTACAAAGACGTACGTGGTGGCGTTTGTTTGTCGTAGTTGACGCCGCAGATCGCCCGCTCACGCGGTTTTATGCTTTATTATTGCAGCCAAGAACATCCACAATCTTATGCTTAACCACTTGCTTGACCGCTTCTCTTGCCGGTCCGAGATATTGACGCGGGTCGAAGTGAGAAGGATTGAGAGCAAAGTGCTCGCGGATAGCGCCCGTCACTGCGAGACGGAGGTCGCTGTCGATGTTGATTTTGCAGACTGCCATGGACGCCGCTTTGCGGAGCATATCTTCGGGAACACCGCGTGCGCCGGGCATTTGTCCGCCGTATTCGTTGACTTTGTCAACGAGTTCTTGCGGGACGGATGACGCGCCGTGCAAGACGATTGGGAAGCCCGGGAGACGACGTGCGACTTCTTCCAAGATGTCGAAACGAAGTTGCGGTTCGCCTTTGAACTTGTATGCGCCGTGAGACGTGCCGATTGCGATTGCGAGGGAGTCGACGCCCGTGCGAGAGACAAATTCCTGCACTTGATCGGGGTCGGTGAACGCCGCGTCCTTGTCCGCGACTTTGACCGCATCCTCGATACCTGCGAGTTTGCCGAGTTCCGCCTCGACGACTACGCCGTGATCGTGAGCGTATTCGACGACCTGACGCGTGATGTCGATGTTCTCTTGGAAAGGATGAGAACTTGCGTCGATCATAACGGACGTAAAGCCGTTGTCAACACAGTCCTTGCAGAGCGCAAACGTATCGCCGTGGTCAAGGTGCAAGCAGATTGGAAGACCGCTCGTTTCAACCGCCGCTTCGACCATCTTGGTGAGGTAGGTCGTGTTTGCGTATTTTCTTGCGCCGGACGAGACTTGAAGGATGAGCGGAGCGTGCTCTTCGGTTGCCGCTTCGACGATGCCTTGGATGATTTCCATATTGTTGACGTTGAAAGCACCGATTGCGTAGCCGCCGTCGTATGCTTTTTTGAACATTTCGGTTGTTGTGACTAATGGCATAGTAAGCCTCCATAATTTATTTCACGAATATTATACAACCTTTGCCCAAAAATTTCAACCCGTATTATTGAGTTTTTTTCTTATCGACAAATTCTTATGAATTTGGGTGGAAAATAATGTTGACATATTCGAGGACTTTCGATTATACTCTTTTTGAGGGCAAATATGATAAACACGATAATCGACTTTTTCAGAAATCTAACTCACAACGACTATCTCACGTTGTACGTCATTTCGATAATACCTATTATCGAACTTCGCGGTGCAATCGTGTTTATGTCGGGTATGTTCGATTCATTGAAAGAGATGATTATCGGTATGCTTTGTTGCGTTGCGGGCTCGACGACGGTCATAGTTCCGCTCCTTCTCATCACCCGTCCTCTCATCCGCGCGATGAAGCGCACGAAATGGTTTTCAAAGATGGCGAAGAACATCGAAAACAACCTCGCGGACCGCGCGACTTCCGCCTACGACGAGGAAGCGGAAGAGGGCAAAGTCAAAAAGAAACTCTCCACCGACTCAAAGAAATTTTTGGGACTGTTTATATTCGTAGCGATACCTCTGCCTATGACGGGCGCGTGGACGGGTTCCTGCGTCGGCAGTTTTCTCGATTTCCCAATTTGGAAAGCCGCGCTCGCCGTGTTCTTCGGCAATATTATAGCGGGTTCCATCCTCACGGCTATCGCGTATTTCCTTCCCCAACAGTACGCGGACATCTTCTTGTACGGTTTCGTGATATTGGCGATTGCAATCGCGGTCATTCTCTACTTTACGCGTAGTAAACGCCAAGAGAGAAAACGCCTCGAACAAATCAAAAAATACGGCGGAAAGGACCAATACGACCTTGAACTTATGAGAAAGGAAGCCGAAGAAACAGGCAGAATTCTCATCAAAAAAGAGTACATCGACGAAAACGGCGACCGCCATATCGTCATCGGCAACGACAGCAAAAAGAACGAGGAAGCCATAGACGACGAAGACCTCATTTGAAAATCAAAGATAGTTTTTACCGCACACGGTTTTTGATATGCAGAAAATTTTGAGCGCGATGCGACGCGCAATTCAAGACTACGATATGATAAAGGACGGCGACAGAATTTTCGTCGGACTTTCGGGAGGAAAGGACAGCATTTTGCTCGTGTCCGCGCTTTCGGCATATCGTCGCTTCTCCCCCGAGCACTTCACCCTAGAAGCCATAACGATTGATATGGGCATGAAGGAGACGGACCGAACCGTCCTTGCCAAAATGACGGAGTATTGCGAGAGTTTGGGCGTAGCGCACCATATCGTCAGAACGGACATAGCCGAAATAATCTTTGACGCGCGCAAGGAGAGCAATCCGTGCTCGCTCTGCGCAAAGATGCGTCGAGGAGCGTTAAACAACGAAATTAACCGTTTGGGAGGCGGAAAACTGGCTCTCGGGCACAATGCGGACGACGTGGCGGAGACGATGCTCCTCTCTTTGCTGTACGAAGGACGGTTTTCCTGCTTTGCTCCGACGGCATATATGGACAAGTCGGGCGTCAGCCTCATCCGCCCTTTCATCTATCTTGAGGAATACGACATAAAGACGGCGGTTCAACGGCTCGGGCTCCCCATACTCAAAAACCCCTGCCCCGCAAACCACAACACGAAACGCGAATACGCCAAAAACCTGATAAAGCAACTTGGAAACGAAGTGCCCAACGCCAAACAGAGTATCTTGGGCGCGATATACCACCCGGAACGCGCAAACCTGTGGGACGCTCCTCATCTTGACCAAACGGAAACGCCAAACGACGAAAAATAAAAATCACGATTAAATCGTGATTTTTTTATTTATTAAGCAAAGTTTTGTTTCATCCAACGAAAGTATATGAGCCGAGTTGCCACTCGCAGGCGGACGGATCGTAATCGTAGCCTGTTATGGTTTCAACTCTCGTGAGCGTGATCGACGGTCTGATTGCCGATGCCGTCTGCACCTCAAATGAGCCGTAAACGTTGTAGTTTGGCGGGAAATACAGCGTATTGCCATACTTTCTTGCCTGCTCTTCGGTAAGTCCGCATCCCGGGTGATAATTGAGATATGGGAAGAAAATGTCTTTGTCTCCGCTCAAACCGTATACGCCCTCAACGACGTTGTCGCCGTTTTGATAGCGGAACAACAATGCGGAAGTATAATATGTCGTGACAAAGGTAAATTTTGCGCCTGACTCGTGCACGTATTCGCCGGACGGGATATAATATCTGTCGGCATATTCATAGTCGCGTCTTTCCTCTTTGAGCGTCGCGCCCTCTTTTATATAGGTGCCAAACTTGAACGGCATTTCACTCAAGCGGTAGACGTGCCAAAGCGGTGTTCCGCTCTTGGACAAGCCCGCGTCACGATATTCGTCCATAATGGTAAACTGCGTGAAATCCGACTTGAAATCGTCCGCATAGCACTCGATCCAATCTCTTCGACGGCTGTCTCCCTTGATCTCAAACCCTATGCTGAGCGGGACGCTGACGCTCTTGCCGACGCCACGGTTGACGACTCTGAAAACGCCGTCGCGCTTTAAAACGTCACCCTCGAAATACTCAAAGTGCATGACATCTTTCGTGCCGTCAAACAAAAAATATGCATCTGTCTGCTCTCCCGTGAAATAGTCGTAGCAAAACCACTTGCCCGTCGATTCATTGCACTCGTCAAAGAGTTGTTCAACTCCGTCAGATGAATTCCCCGTGATAGCGTCAAGAAGACCACACCCCGCAAGCGAGAATGCGGCAAAAATAAGAACAAATATTAAGATGAAAATCAACGATTTTTTCATTTTTACCCTTTTACTCCAAGCGCAGAATTGTTGCGAAATACTTGTTTAATATTTTTGTTCTTGTACGGTTTAGCAACAATATTGCGCGCGGAAGCAGCGAGAAAAATGAGCCTATCGGCATCGCATTTGCTTTGCAAATGAAATGCAAATCAGCTCAGTTTTCGAGCTCGTCGCAAAGCCTGTAAAACTCGTCAAAGACCTTTTCGGCGATTTCATCGTCGAGTTCGACTTCGAGGTCGGCGACGCCGTCCTCGTCCTCTATTACGTGAAATACGACTGCCTCGTTGTCCTTTATGCCCTCGAGTTTCGTGACGGGTTTCAAAATGCAATAAAGCTCGCCGTCCTCCTCGTCCCCGAGCGGAATTACAGCGACCTGTTCGAATTCGACGGGGTTTTCCTGCTCGTCGTAGAGGGTGATGTTGTCGTGATTGTCGTCGTCAAGCAATATATCAAGTACGTCTTTGGGTCTGTTTTCTTCCATAATAAATCTCCTTTTCTCAATTATACCGCGATTAGCCGTTTGTCGCAAGCGATTTGAAGTTTTTAAACTCTTTCGGGTAGAACAGCGCCGTGCAATTTACGTTGCATATCTCGCAAGGGCGAACGGTCACGGACTCCATGCCCTGCCTCTCGGTCAGCCACACTACGACGCGATAACCGCTCTCGTCAGGTCTGAATTCAAGCGGAGCGTTTGCCGAGAAGTCTTTAAAACTGTCCCGCAGTTTCTGCACGTAGAGCGAATATATATAGTCGATTTCATCGAAAAACTCGCGGTTTAGGGGCACTCTCGTCACGCTTACACCGTCCCTATCTGTCATACGATAGCCGACTCCCTCTTCTTCTACGAGCGCGTCGAACACGCCCTCCTCAAATTTGGTGTAGCCCTTTCCCCTGATAAAACGATAGTCCTCGTCGCCAACGACAATCGAATAGCTGAACGACCTGTCCAAAAGGTCAAAGACGTCTTCCACGCTCATTCCGTCGCGCAACGACATTGGCAGCGGCGGTGTATCGCTCGCGCTGCACGCCGAAAAGACGACGCATCCCGTCGTCAAAACCGCGGCTATCAAAAAAAGCACGAAAAACTTCTTCATGCTTTTATAATAAGTTATTTTTGCAAATATTTCAAGAGTGAGTTTTTTGTGATAATATTTTGGCTTTATTGCGTGTTGATTTATTTATAATAAAAATTTTTTATAAAATTATTGTTTGGAAAATGAATTAACAAAAAACCGCTCAATTTTTATAAGATGCGCGAAAGGGCGCTTAATCTCTATAAAATACAGTTGAAAAACGGAGCAATAAAAAAACGCGACCTGACAAAGCAGGTCGCAAAATTGTGCGGTTTTAAACTCATTTAAATAAGTTTAAGAATGCAAGTCTCAGCGGCATCCCCACGACGATTGCCCGTCTTCAAAATGCGAGTATAACCGCCGCCTTGTCCGAGTTCGTTGCGACGAGCGTCGTACTTGGGAGCATACTCTTTGAACATCTTTTCGATGAGCGGGTGCTTCGTGTCTTTGATGCGAGCCTTGAAAGCAGCCTTGGACTCCTTGTCGCCCTTGACTTCTTGAAGGTCGACGAGTTCCGCCATAAGTCTACGACGAGCGGCAAGTTTCTTTGGACCGTCGTTCGTGAATTCGACTGCAACGACGTCGCCCTTTGCGTTCTTGACGTTCTTTTTGACCTTGACGTCGTCTTGATAGGTTCTGATTGCTAAAGTGATATATTTTTCTGCGAGGCTGCGAACGGACTTTGCGCGGTCAACCGTTGTTTCGATCTCACCGTACCAAAGGAGTTCGGAAACCTGATTTTTGAGCATAGCCATTCTTTGGTCTGTGCGTTTACCTAATTTTTTTGGCATTTTGTTCCTCCTAGTCTTCTTGAGCCTTCAAGCCGAGGCCGAGGTCTTCGAGTTTCTTGACGACTTCTTCGAGAGATTTTCTGCCGAGGTTTCTCACCTTGAGCATATCGTCTTCGGTACGCTTTGTGAGATCTTCGACTGTGTGAATATTTGCGCGTTTCAAACAGTTGTACGAACGAACGGACAAATCGAGGTCTTCAACGGACATCTCGAGGATCTTGCGGGTTCCGTCGGGCTTTTGCTCGACGAGAATATCCTTTTCCGCCATATCTTCGACGAGGTCGACGAAGAGTCTGATGTGGTCGTTCATAATCTTTGCGGCAAGCGACGTGATTTCCCTTGCGGAAGTCGTGCCGTCCGTCGTCACTTCAAGAGTGAGTTTGTCAAAGTCTATGCTCTGTTCAACACGAGTGTTTTCAACGGCATAATTGACCTTGACGACGGGTGTGTAGATTGAGTCAATCGGGATGAAACCGATTGGAGCGCGGCTGTCCTTGTTCTTGTTTGCAGGGACGTAGCCTCTGCCGCAATCTACGTAGATCACCATATCGAGCACTGCGCCCTCGTCGAGCGTGCAGATTACTTGATCGGTGTTGACAACTTCGACGCCGAGCGGGCACTCGATGTCCCCTGCTCTGACAACGCCGACGGAGTTTGCTTCGAGGTGGCACTCTTGTTTGCCTGCCGTCTCGAGCGCACTCGCGACTTTGAAACGCACTGTTTTGAGGTTGAGAATGATTTCGGTGACTTCCTCTTTTACACCCTTGATAGTGGAGAACTCGTGGTCAACTCCCGCAATCTTAATGCCAACAGCCGCGGCACCCGGAAGTGCAGAGAGAAGAATACGGCGCAATGCGTTGCCTACTGTCGTACCAAAACCACGCTCGAGCGGTTCGACGACGAACTTTGCGCAATTCTTGCTTTCGTTCTCTTCGCATGTTATCTTTGGACTTTTGATCTCCATCATATCTTAATCCTCCAAACTTATTATTTAGAATACAACTCAACGATAAGGTGTTCTTGAATGTCAAGGTCGATGTCGCTGCGCTCGGGAAGCGCGACGACTTTGCCCGTCAAGGTCGCGTTGTCGAATTCAAGCCATTTGACGATGTTCAAATTCTTCGTTTCCTTGACTGCGTCCCACATCGTAGAATCTTTCTTGTTTTCTTTGACTGCGATGACGTCGCCCGTCTTGACAAGGTAAGAAGCGATGTTCACGTTCTTGCCGTTGACGGTGATGTGACCATGGTTGACGATTTGACGAGCCATTGCTCTAGACGCGCCGAGACCGAGACGATAGACGACGTTGTCGAGACGTCTCTCGATGAGACCGAGCATGTTTTCACCGGTGACTCCGCGCATTTCGGACGCTTTGTCATAGTACATCTTGAATTGTTTTTCCGTCACGCCATAGTAGCGTTTTGTTTTTTGCTTTTCACGAAGCTGAACGGAATAGCCGCTCGCTTTCTTTCTGCTTTTGCCGTGGTCGCCGGGTGCTGCGAACTTCTTGAGAAGCGGGCACTTGTCGGAGTTGCACTTTGCGCCCTTCAAATAGAGCTTGCAACCTTCACGTCTGCATTGACGGCAATCTGCACCAGTATATTTAGCCATAGTTTACCTCCAAATTACAGTCTTCTTGCCTTAGGCGGACGGCAACCGTTGTGCGCGATCGGAGACACGTCTTGAATGAGCGTGACTTCCATACCGACGTTTGCGAGTGCGCGGATAGCGGACTCTCTGCCTTGACCCGGACCTTTGACGTAGACCTCAACGGTTCTCATGCCTTGGTCGTATGCGATCTTCGCAGCGTCTTCGCTGACCATTTGTGCCGCGAACGGAGTGGACTTTCTGCTGCCGCGGAGTTTGAGCTTGCCTGCGGAAGACCAAGAAATTGCGTTGCCGTTCATATCGGTGATGGTGACGATCGTGTTGTTGAAGGAAGCGTGAATATGCACTTGACCTTTCTCAACGTGCTTGATATCTTTTCTCTTTTTAATAGCTTTTCTTGCGATACCTGCCATAGTTCAAGCCTCCTTATGATTTTTTGCGAGAAACAGCGCGCTTCGGGCCCTTTCTCGTACGAGCGTTTTGCTTTGTGTTTTGACCACGGACAGGAAGACCCTTTCTGTGGCGAACGCCGCGATAGCAACCGATTTCCATGAGTCGTTTGATGTTCATACCGACTTCACGTTTCAAGTCGCCTTCGACGTGCAAGTTCTTTTCGATGTAATCACGGATGAGTGAAACTTGATCCTCGGTAAGGTCCTTGACTCTTACGTCGGGGCTGATGCCTGTTTCGCTCAAAATCTTTTGAGAAGTTGGAAGACCGATACCGTAGATATAGGTAAGTCCGTACTCAATTCTCTTTTCGCGTGGGAGATCCACGCCGGCGATTCTTGCCATTTTCTACCTCCAAATAGTAAAAATGTTTTTTATTTTTTATCTATGCCACGTACGGGTAGTTGCCTTGAAATTTGGAATGCGACAACCAGCCGCCCCGTACAAAATTGCCTCGATTTACGCCAAAATATAAGATATTTTGCTTTCTCTAAACGCATAAAATCCCCGGCAATGTCGTTTGCAGGGATTTTTGTGCGCAAATTTTGCGCTCAATTTGCAATTATACCAAAAAATTTTCTGCAAATCAAGCAAATGCGCAAGAAATTTTCAAAATATCAGCCTTGGCGTTGTTTGTGATTTGGATACTTTGAGCAGATAACCATAACTCTGCCGTTTCTCTTGATAACTTTGCATTTGTCGCACATAGGTTTGACACTTGGTCTGACTTTCATGATAACCTCCACGAGTTTGAATTTGTGACCGAAAGGGTTTCGTTATTTGTTGCGGTAAACGATTCTGCCTTTTTCGAGGTCGTACGGCGACATTTCGATTTTCACCTTGTCGCCTTCAAGAATTCTGATGTTGTTGATGCGCAATTTGCCGCCGAGATATGCGAGTATCTCGTGCCCGTTTGAAAGTTGGACTCTGAATTGCGTCTTCGGCAAAACTTCGATGACCTTGCCTTCGGTTTCAATAACGTCTTCTTTGGACATAAACTCCCCTATAATTATTTTTCATTGTAAAAACGGAGTGCGCTGAACAGTTCGGCGTCGAACACCTGCGTTCCGTTTTTGAGTTTTTCCGCAATCTTTTCGAGGACGTCCCCGTTGGACTGCAAATGCTTTACGTTTTTGAGTTTCGCCTTTGCGATACGGCGGAGATCGCCGTCCGCGATACGGACGCGCTGTTCGTCAACGATTTCGACGACTGCGTAGAATTTCCCGCTGTCGCGACCTACCTTTGAAAAAACAACCTGCCCCAATTCCATATCACAAAGTCAAAATTTCCGCGCCGTTTTCGGTGAGCGCAACCGTATTCTCGTAGTGAGCCGACGGCTTGCCGTCCAGCGTCACACACTTCCAACCGTCTTCGAGCACCTGCCACGTCCCCATGTTCACCATAGGTTCTATCGCAAGCACCATACCGACTTCCAATTTCGGTCCGTGTCCCGCCTTGCCGTAGTTCGGCACGGACGGGTCTTCGTGCATCTCTCTGCCGATACCGTGACCGCACATCGCACGCACGACGCCGTAGCCTCTTGCCTCGTTGTACTCCTGTATCGCGTGAGAAACGTCGCCAAGCCTGTTGCCGACCTTGAATTGCTTTACGCCTTCAAAGAAACTCTCTTCCGTCGTTCTTACGAGCGCTTTCTTTTCTTCGCTCACTTCGCCGACGAGATACGTTCTCGTTGCGTCCGCCATCCAACCGTTGAGGGCGAGGACTATGTCCAACCCCACGATTTGTCCCTCTTCGAGACGTCTAACAGTCGGGAAACCGTGCACCACCTGCTCGTCAACCGACGCGCATATCGTGCCGGGGAAACCCCCGTAGCCGAGACAGGACGGAGTGCAACCGTGTCTCTTTATATAGTCGTAAGCAAATTCGTCGAGTTTTTTGAGAGAAACTCCGGGTTTAACCCTCTCGCCGAGTTCCAGGAACAGGTCGCGAAGGATGTGCCCGGCCTTCCTCATACACTCTATTTCTCTCGGACTTTTAAGCTCAATCATTTAGGACCTTTTTGACCGCCGCGAAGTTCTCTTCGATGCTGTTGACCGCCGCCACGTTCACGAGCTTGCCCTGAGCGCCGTAATAGTTGATGAGCGGAGCGGTTTGCTTCTCGTAAGTGTCGAGACGCTTTTTGACCGTTTCCGGCTTGTCGTCGTCGCGAACGAACAACGGTTTGCCGCACTTACGGCAATTCGTTTCGCCGTTCAGCATTGACACGTGATACGTTTCACCGCACACGCAAACTCTTCTGCCGCCGAGTCTCTCGATTATCGTCTCAAACGGGACGTCGATGTTGATTGCAAGGTCGATTCTCGCGACTTTGTCGAGTGCTTCCGCTTGCGCTATCGTGCGCGGGAAACCGTCGAGAATATAACCGTTTTTGCAGTCTGCTTCTTTGAGTCTGTCTTCGACGAGTCCGATTACGACTTCGTCCGGAACGAGTCCGCCCGCGTCGATATAGGACTTCGCTTTGAGACCGAGCGGAGTGCCTTCCTTGATGTTGCGACGGAGAATATCACCCGTCGAAATGTGCGGAACTTTGTATTCTTCCGCAATCAAAGCCGCTTGAGTTCCTTTTCCTGCGCCGGGGGCGCCCAACAAAATAATATTTTTCATAAGACGGTATTATTTTGCAAAACGACGCATGCGGACTTTCGTTCGCACACGTTTTTTGCCTGATTTGGTCGATTATTTGAGGAAGCCCTTGTAGTGCTTCATCATAATCTGAGATTCAAGTTGCTTGTTGATTTCGAGCGCGACCGAGACGACGATGAGAAGTCCCGTTGCGGAGAACGCACTGCTGAACCCGAGGTTGTCGCCACCCGAATATTCGTTGGACAACGCCTTGAAGATGAAGGTCGGGACGAGCGCGATAATCATGAGGAAGAGTGCGCCGAACAATGTGATACGGTTGTTTATCTTCTTCAAGAAATCGCTCGTCGGTTTGCCCGCGCGAATGCCCGGAATGAAGCCGCCGTACTGTTGGATGTTTCTCGAAACGTCTTCGGGGTTGAATTGGATTTGAGCATAAAAGTAGCTGAAAGCCAAAATGAAGAGCGCGAGGAACACGTAGTAGACCGCGGTGTCCGAGCCGAGATACTTTGCGTACCACCCTGCAACCGAAGTGCCGTTGACAACGGAGTCGCTGAAGAACAAGGATATAATCATTTGCGGGAACATAATGAGCGATGACGCGAAGATTATCGGCATGACGCCGGAACCGTTGACGCGGATCGGGATATACGTCGTTTGTCCGCCGTACATCTTGTTGCCCTTGATTTGCTTGGAATATTGGACGGTTATTCTTCTCTCCGCGCCGTCAATGAAGACGATAAACGCAAAGATCACAACGACCACCAAGATATATCCTATGATGTTCCAAATATACGTCCAGTTGTTTCCGACCAACTTGAACGCGTTCGCCATAGTCGTACCGGCCGTAGCCAAGATACCGATGAAGATTATGATGGAAGAGCCGTTTGCGATACCGTGTTCGGTAATTCTTTCGCTCAACCACATAACCATCGTCGAACCGCCGACCAATATGATGATGGTAAACGCCATAGACAGATACGGATACTTCCACGCCGCTTCTCCCGCAATCTCCGCGTTCTCAAACGGGAACAACGGTCTGATTGCGCTTTGGAACGCCACGACTACGCCGATTGCCTGTACGACTGCGAGCACGATTGCCACGATTCTCGTGATTTGCGTGAGCTTGTTTCTGCCCTCTTCGCCCTCTTTTGACAATCTCTCAAGCGCAGGAATGACGAGCGTCAAGAGTTGCATGATAATGAAGGCGTTGATGAAAGGCAAAATGCCCAGTGCAAACACGGTTGCGTTTTGCAAAGAACCGCCGGTTATCGTACTCAAAATGCCGAGGAAACCGTTTGAGGTTATTCTCGCTTCGATGATGTCGGCATAGAGCGTCGGAACAGGGATGTAGCAACCTATTCTGTAGACGAGGATGAAAAGCAAGGTGAACCAAATTTTCACTCTGATTTCTTTCGTCTTAAAAGCGTTAACTAAGGTTTCAAACATTATAGCACCTCAACTGTGCCGCCTGCCTTTTCGATTTTTTCTTTGGCAGTCGCGGTGAACTTGTCAGCCTTGATTGTGAGTTTCTTTTCGAGATTGCCGTTGCCGAGGACTTTGAGACCGTACGGCAAGACCTTCTTGATGAGACCGCTTGCTACGAGTTCGTCAATACCGACTGTTTGACCGTCTTCAAATCTGTTGAAAACGTCGACGTTGACGGTATTATAGGCGTGTTCGAATCTCTTGTTGTTGAAACCGATTTTCGGGAGACGCCTTGTCATCGGCATTTGTCCGCCTTCAAAGTTCGGACGCACGCCGCCGCCGCTTCTAGCCCATTGACCTTTGTGGCCACGAGTAGATGTTTTGCCCATACCGGAACCGATACCGCGACCGATTCTCTTTTCGGAAGTTCTTGCGCCTTCCGCCGGTTTAAGTTCATGAATACTCATAAGACTGTTCCTCCTTTAGATTTCTTCAACTTTTACAAGGTGAGAAACCTTGAAGAGTTTGCCTCTAAGCGCAGCGTTGTCGTTGAAGACTCTGGAATTGCCGATTTTGTGCAAGCCGAGTGCTTCAAGATTTGCCTTTTGATTCTTGAGAATGCCGTTCGGACTCTTTACGAGTGTGACCTTGACTTGTTTTTCTGCCATTTTCATACCCTCCGTTAGTCAGAGACGACTTCGACACCGCGAAGTGCCGCGATTTCGTCTTCGTTTCTCAAGCTGTCGAGACCGTTGATGGTTGCCTTTGCCCAGTTGATTTTGTTTCTGGAGCCGAGTGTCTTGGAACGAATGTCCTTGACGCCTGCGACTTCGAGGACCATACGTGCCGCGCCGCCTGCGATAACGCCGGTACCTTCTTCGGCGGGGAGAAGCAAAACTTCGCCGCTTTCGAATTTGCCGACCGTTGCGTGAGGAATTGTGTTACCTTTGAGAGAAATAGGATGCAAATTGCGCTTCGCTTGTTGCGTTGCCTTTTCGATTGCTTCCGGAACTTCGGCTGCCTTGCCCATACCGAGACCGACCTTGCCTGCGCCGTCGCCGACGACTACGAGTGCGCTAAAACGCATATTCTTGCCGCCCTTAACGGTCTTCGTGACACGGTTGATAGCGATGAGCTTTTTGGTCAAACCGTCGTTTTCTTCTCTGTTTCTGTCATTTCTTCTATCACGATTTTCTGCCATAATACCCTCCGATTAAAACTCCAATCCGGCTTCTCTTGCGCCTTCTGCGAGTGCCTGAACTCTGCCCGTGTAGAGATAGCCGCCTCTGTCGAACACGACTTCTTTTATGCCGAGTTTGAGAGCTTTTTCCGCGACTGCCTTGCCGACGACCTTTGCCGCCTCGCTCTTGGAGAGGTCTGCAACCTTCGGTGCGACTTCCTTTTCAAGCGTGGACGCTGCGCAAAGAGTTGTGCCCTTCACGTCGTCGATAAGTTGAGCGTAAATATGGTTTGTGCTTCTGTAGACTGAAAGACGCGGTCTTTGTTCCGTACCGTTGACTTTCTTTCTGACTCTTGCGTGACGGATAACTCTGTCTTGATTTTTATCTTTCTTACTAATCATAGTCTCACCTCTTACTTAGTCGCTCTCTTGCCTTCTTTGTGGATAACGGGTTCATCCTTGTAGTGAATGCCGTATCCATGATAAGGCTCGACCGGTTTGATGGCTTTGATCGTTGCGGCTGTTTGACCGACGAGTTGACGATCAATGCCCTTTACGACGATTTCAAGCGGTTGCGGGAGGGCGAATTGAATGCCTGCCGGAGCAACGACTTCAACCGGATGTGAGAAACCGATGTTCATCACGAGTTTGTTGCCTGTCACTTGGAGTTTATAACCGACACCGCTGACGATGAGAGATTTCTCAAAGCCCTTCGTGACGCCGACCACCATATTGTGGATGAGCGCGCGATAGAGTCCGTGGAGTGCTCTGTGGTCTTTGTCGTCGGAGTGGCGCGTGCAAACGATGTGTCCGTTTTCAAGCGCGACGTCGATGGACTTGTCAACCTTTTGAGTGAGCGTGCCGAGCGGACCTTTCACGGTGATGAGGTTGTCCTTGTTTTCAAATGTCACACCTTGTGGGAGTGCGATAGGAGCTCTACCGATTCTTGACATAGCGCACCTCCTTACCAAATATAGGCAAGCACTTCGCCGCCGATGTGTTGGGCTTTTGCTTCCTTGTCCGTGAGAATGCCCTTCGAGGTCGAAAGGATGGCGATACCCATACCGTTCAAAACTCTCGGGAGATTGTCAACGCTTGCATAAACGCGCAAACCCGGGGTGGATACTCTCTTGAGACCGGTAAGAACCTTTTGGTTCTTATTGGGAGCGTACTTGAGCGTCACGAGAATCGTATTCTGCACTTCGCCTTCAACGATTTCGTAGGACTTCACGTAGCCCTCTCTCACGAGTATGTCTGCTATTGCGACCTTGATTTTGCTCGCCGGAATTTCAACGGTTTCGTGCTTTGCGGTCAAGGCGTTTCTTATTCTTGTCAGCATATCTGCAATTGGATCAGTCATAATATGTGCCTCCTATTACCAACTTGCTTTCTTCACTCCGGGAAGTTCGCCCTTATAAGCGAGGTTCCTGAAGCAAACTCTGCAAATACCGTACTTTTTGAGCACGGCGTGTGGACGTCCGCAAATACGGCAACGTGTATATTCACGCGTCGAGAATTTTTGTGGTCTTTGTTGCTTAACTTTCATTGATGTTTTCGCCATAGTTCACTCCTTACTTTGCAAACGGCATGCCGAGGAGCTTCAAAAGCTCGCGTGCCTCTTCGTCCGTCTTCGCCGTCGTGACGACGCAGATGTCGAATCCCCTAACCTTTTCCACTTTGTCGAATTCGATTTCAGGGAAAATAAGTTGTTCCTTGACGCCGACTGCATAGTTGCCTCTGCCGTCGAACGACTTGGAAGATACGCCGCGGAAGTCGCGGACTCTCGGGAGTGCTATAGAGATAAATTTGTCAAGGAAGTCGTACATTCTGTTGCCGCGAAGCGTGACCTTTGCGCCAACGTTCATGCCTTCTCTAACCTTGAAGTTTGCAACGGATTTCTTTGCCTTTGTGATGACGGGCTTTTGTCCCGAAATCATCTTGAGTTCTTCGACTGCGAGTTGCAAGGACTTGCTGTTGTCTTTGCAGTCGCCGAGGCCCATGTTGAGGACGATCTTGTCAAGGCGCGGAACTTCGTTGATGTTCTTGTAGCCAAAGCGTTTGATGAGAGCCGGCACAACTTCTTCCGTGTACTGCTTTCTCATACGATATCTTTCAGCATTACCAGCATTTTGATCGGTTGCAGGTGCTTTAGCAACCTGATTTTTCTTTTCTGCCACGATATTACCTCCGATTTATTAGTCTTCCGACTTTTCTGCTTTTTTCTTTGCAGCCTTCTTTGCAACTTTCTTTGCGGAAGGCTTCTTCTCATCGAGTGACGCATGGCACTTCGGGCAGACTCTGACGGACTTTTGCTTTCCGTTCACGTCTTGCAACTCGTGCGCGACTCTCACGACTTCACCGCAAGCGGGGCAAACGTGCATAACGTTGGATGCGTCGACTGTGCCTTCTTGCTTGATGATACCGCCCTTGTCTTGTGCGTTTCTCGGCTTTCTGCTCTTTGATACCAAATTGATGCCTTCGACGTAGATGCGGCCGTCGTCTCTGACTTTCAAGACCTTGCCGACCTTGCCTGCGTCTTTGCCTGCGATAACCATAACGTTATCGCCCTTTTTAACACTCAATTTTGCCATAGTTCCCTCCAATTACAAAACTTCAGGTGCGAGAGAAATGATCTTCGTGTAATCTTTTTCACGGAGTTCTCTTGCGATAGGCCCAAAAATACGAGTGCCTTGCGGTTGCTTTTGGTTGTCGATGATGACCGCCGCGTTGTCGTCGAACTTGATGTAGCTTCCGTCTTCTCTTTGGAGACCGAACGTCGTACGAACGATAACCGCCTTCACCACGTCGCCTTTTTTAACCTTGCCGCCCGGGATTGCCGATTTCACGGAAGCAACGATAACGTCGCCGATATTGCCGCTTCTTCTGAAAGAACCGCCCAAGACTCTGATACACATAATTTCCTTAGCGCCGCTGTTGTCTGCGACTTTAAGCCAACTTAAAGGTTGAATCATAGCGTCCCTCCATTATTTCGCTTTCTCGATAATCTCAACGACTCTCCAGCATTTGTCTTTCGACAAAGGACGAGTCTCTGCGACGAGCACCTTGTCACCGATACCGCACTCGTTGTTTTCGTCGTGCGCTTTGAGTTTCTTGGTGCGACTTACAATCTTTTTATAAAGCGGATGTTTGACGCGCTCGGAGATGGAGACGACGACCGTCTTGTCCATCTTGTCGCTTACGACGATACCCACTCTTTCTTTTCTAAGATTTCTTTCTTCCATATAGCCCTCCGATTAACCCTCGTTCTTTGCGCGAGCAAGTTCTCTTTGACGGATAACAGTCTTGATACGAGCGATATCTCGTCTTGTCTCAACAAGAAGCATAGGATTTGTCAATTGATTCGTTGCGTTCTTAAAACGGAGAGAAAAGAGTTCCGCTTTGAGTTCGTTCAACTTATCTTGGAGTTCTTTATCTGTCATTTCCAATACTTGTTTAGATTTCATTGTTCACCGCCTTCGACACCGTTGACGTCCTCAGCTCTCACAAACTTGCACTTGACTGGAAGTTTGTTTGCTGCGAGACGGAGTGCCTCTTTTGCTACTGATTCGTCGATGCCTGCCATTTCAAACATGACACGACCCGGCTTAACGACTGCTACCCAGTATTCGGGAGAACCTTTACCGGAACCCATACGGGTTTCAGCAGGCTTCTTTGTGACTGGCTTGTGTGGGAAGATGTCCACCCAGACTTGACCGCCACGCTTGATGTATCTTGTCATAGCGACACGAGCTGCTTCGATTTGGTTGGAGGTAATCCAGCCCGGCTCAGTTGCAACAAGACCGAACTCGCCGTATGCGACGATGTTGCCCTTGTTTGCTTTGCCTTTCATTCTGCCGCGCATTTGTCTGCGTCTCTTGACGCGTTTAGGCATTAACATTATTGATTTCCTCCTTCAAGTGGATTTTTGCCAAGGATTTCACCCTTGTAGATCCAGCACTTGACGCCGATAGCACCAAATGTTGTGTTCGCTGTCGCAACGCCGTATTCGATGTCCGCTCTGAGCGTTTGAAGAGGGATAGAACCTTCTCTGTATTGCTCGCTTCTTGCGATTTCAGCACCGTCAAGACGTCCGCTGACCATCGTTTTGACACCCTTTGCACCGGCTTTCATTGCCTTGGACATTGCTTGCTTCATAGCGCGACGGAAGGATGCTCTTTGTTCGAGTTGATGCGCGATGTTTTCTGCAACGAGTTGTGCGTCCGCATCCGGATGTTTGACTTCCATGATGTTGATGCTGACCTTCTTGCCGGAAGCAACGAGTTTTTCAACTTCTTTCTTGATATCTTCAACGCCTGCGCCAGCTTTGCCGATAAGGACTGCAGGTCTTGCGGTGTGGATAGCCACGACTACTTTGTCAGCCGCTCTTTCGATGACGATCTTGGAGATGGCTTGCTCGTAGTATTTCTTTTTGATGAATTTTCTGATTTTGTCGTCTTCGACGATATTGTCGGCAAAGTGCGCCTTGTCGGCATACCACTTGGAAGACCACGGTTTGATAATACCGGTACGGAGACCGTTTGGATCAACTTTTTGTCCCATTTGTATACCTCCTATTACGCTCTCGTGTCGAGCACGATCGTGATGTGACTCGTTCTCTTGTTGATGCGATATGCTCTGCCCTTAGACACCGGTTGAATACGCTTGAGGGTTGGACCTTCGTTTGCGTACGCTTCCGCGACGAACATATCGGATTTTGCAAGATTTTGATTGTTTTCGCCGTTTGCGATTGCGCTGTTCAAGAGTTTTACGAGAACTTCGCTTGCAGCCTTTGGAGTATTTTCCAAAATCGCAAGGGCTTCGACGACTGATTTGCCTCTGATGACGTTAAGCACGACTCTGACTTTGAAAGGAGAAATTCTGACGAACTTCGCTGTCGCTCTCGGTCTCAAGTCTGCGTTTGCTTGACGATCCAATGCTTTTTGTCTGGTTCTTGTAGCCATAGTTTCCTCCTATTATTTGCCCGCGCTCGTCTTATCGCCCGCGTGACCTCTAAATGTACGCGTAGGCGCGAACTCGCCGAGTTTGCAACCGACCATATCTTCGGTGATGTAAACGGGAACGTGTTGTTTGCCGTTGTACACTGCAATCGTGTGACCGACCATCTCAGGGAAAATCGTGGAGCTGCGGGACCAAGTCTTGACAGCCGTGCGGTTGCCGGACTCGTTCATCGCATTGATTCTGTTCATAAGGCGCTCTTCAACGTACGGGCCTTTCTTTACACTTCTACTCATATTGTCCTCCGATTAGTTCACACGCTTGATGATGAACTTGCTTGTTGCATTCTTCTTCTTTCTGGTCTTATAGCCGAGAGCAGGTTTGCCCCACGGTGTGACAGGTGACGGCATACCGACAGGGGATTTGCCTTCGCCACCGCCATGCGGGTGGTCGTTCGGGTTCATGACGACGCCACGGACTGTTGGTCTGACGCCCATGTGACGCGTTTTGCCTGCCTTGCCAACGCGGACGATCTCGTGATCGAGGTTGCCGACTTGACCGATTGTCGCACGGCATTGGATGAGGATGTATCTCATTTCACCGCTTGGCATACGAACGATTGCGTACTTGCCTTCTTTTGCCATAAGTTGCGCTGCGTTGCCGGCTGCTCTTGCGATGATACCGCCGTTGCCGGGTTGCAACTCGATGTTGTGAATCATCGTACCGACGGGAATTGCGGAGAGCGGAAGCGCGTTGCCCACTCTGATATCCGCGTTTTCACCGCTTTCGAGTTTGTCGCCGACCGTCAAGCCGAGAGGTGCCAAGATGTATCTCTTTTCACCGTCTGCATAGACGAGAAGCGCGATGTTTGCGGAACGGTTCGGATCATATTGAATAGATTCAACAACTGCCGGGATACCGTCTTTGTTTCTCTTGAAGTCGATGATACGATATTTGTTTCTGTTGCCGCCGCCGATGTGACGAACGGTGATTCTGCCTTGAGCGTTTCTACCGCCGCTCTTGTTGAGGCTCACGAGAAGTGAACGCTCAGGAGTCGTGCTGGTGATTTCTTCAAACGCGGAAACCGTCATGAAACGGCGTGCAGGAGATGTTGGTTTATATTTCTTAATCGCCATAATTTTCTCTCCTTATGCCAAGCTCTCGAAGAACTCGATTGCCTTACTGTCGGCTGTCAAGGTGACATAGGCTTTCTTGTAAGCGGAGCGTCTGCCCTCGTTTCTGCCCATTCTCTTGAGTTTGCCGTCGTAGTTTGCTGTGTTGACTTTTGCAACCTTTACGCCGAACACTTGTTCGACCGCCGCCTTGATTTGAGTCTTCGTTGCAGTTTTTGCGACCTTGAACGTGTATTTCTTTGCGGGAATACCGTCATAGCTCTTTTCCGAAAGGATCGGCTCGATGATGATGTCGTATGCTGTCATTTTACTGCCTCCTCAAATTGTTTGAGTGCGTCAACCGTGATGACGAGGTTCTTTGTTGCGACGACTTCATAGACGCTCAGGAGTCTGCTCTCGCAAACGCCCACATCCGGGATGTTCTTGCTTGCGCGAACTGCGTCTTGGTCATACTCGCCGAGAACGAAGAGCGTTTTGCCTTCGAGTGCGAGTGCCTTCACCGTGTCTGCAACGACTCTCGTCTTCACTTCGTCAAGTGCAAACTTGTCGAGGATGACCACTTCGTTTTGACGGATCTTCTCAGAGAGTGCCGAGAAGAACGCTTGTGTCTTCATGTTTTTGTTGATCTTTTGTGTGAAACTTCTCGGCTTCTTTGCAAAGACCACGCCGCCACCGACGTATTGCGGAGCAACGATGGAGCCTTGACGCGCACGGCCCGTTCCCTTTTGACGATACGGCTTTGCGCCACCGCCACGAACTTCCGTTCTTGTCAAAGCGCTCATTGTGCCTTGGCGCTTGTTTGCGAGTTGTGCGACAACAACTTGATGCACGAGTGCTTCGTTGAATTCGCAACCGAAGAGAGAACTGTCAACTTCAACTGTACCGGCTTTCTTGCCTGCCATATTCAAAACATTAAGTTTCATATTCTACCTCCGCATTAACCCTTGACGGATTCCTTGATGACGACAAGTCCGCCCTTCGGCCCCGGGACTGCGCCCTTGACGAGAAGGAGATTTCTTGCCACGTCAACTCTCACGACTTGCAAGTTTTGAACAGTGACCTTTTCATGACCCCATTGACCTGCCATGTGTTTGTTCTTGAAAACTCTTGACGGAGATGAGCAAGCGCCGAGAGAACCGGGTGCTCTGTGGATAGGACCGGTACCATGTGACATGGAGCCGATTCTTTGAGAATTCCATCTTTGGATGACACCGGAATATCCGTGGCCCTTTGAAGTGCCGGTGACGTCAACCTTGTCGCCCTCAGCGAAGATGTCGCAGGTCAGTTCCTGTCCAAGCGTAAAGTTTGCACAGTTTGCGAAACGAAGTTCACGAAGGTACTTTTTGACTGTCACGCCGGCCTTTTTGAAGTGTCCTGCTTCCGGCTTGTTGACTCTTGTTTCCTTGATAGCGCCAAAGCCGACTTGTACGGCTTCGTAGCCATCGTTTTCCTTTGTCTTCACTTGGACTACCGGGCAGGGACCTGCTTCCACAACAGTCACAGGAATAACCTTTCCGTCAGGAGTGAAGATTTGGCTCATACCGAGCTTTTTACCGATGATTGCTTTATCCATGTAAAGTTCATCCTCCTTTTATTTCCGTTAGAGCTTGATTGAAATATCAACGCCGGCGGGAAGGTCGAGTTTCATGAGAGAATCAACCGTCTTGCTCGTCGGATTGAATATGTCAATCAAACGCTTGTGTGTTCTGAGTTCAAACTGCTCGCGGCTATCTTTGTACTTGTGAGTAGCACGCAAAATCGTGATGACTTCCTTGTCTGTGGGAAGCGGAATAGGACCGGAAACCTTTGTTCCTGTCTTCTTCACTGTCTCGACGATTTTCTCAGCAGAGAGATCAATGAGATTGTGATCGTACGCTTTGAGTTTAATTCTAATTTTTTGACCAGCCATTATATAGCCTCCTAATACTAATAACACTTGTCCGTGTGTGTCTTTATTTTTTCACCCGCCGCAGACGCGACGGAAAATACGTGTTTTTTGGACACGCTCGTATAATTTACAATTTTTGCAACATAAAGTCAAGCAAAATTTCAATGAATTTTCAAAAATTTTTTACCCTTGTGTCGACAAAAATCAAAAAGCACAAAATCTTGTGTATATATTGAAAAATTCCGTAAGTAAATATATTTAATATAATAAAAGGGACGCGCCGCATCCCCCTCAAAAAATTTTTTACCAATATTTTGTCTATCCGACGATGCTCACCGTAGCACTGGCGTCGAGTGAGAGCTCAGCCTCATTCGCTCCCGAGCGAATGAGCTGATAGGCTTCCGCGCCAATCATAGCCGCATTGTCCGTGCAATATTTGAGTTTTGGGTAGTGCACGTCGCAACCCTTCTTTGCAAGGCGATCAAACTCTGCTCTTAAAAGCGCGTTTGCGCTCACGCCACCCGCAACGGCTATCTTTTTGATGCCAGTCTGCTCTATAGCACGAGTGAGAACGTCCACGAGCTGCGCAACTGCGGCTTTTTGGAAACTCGCCGCGACGTCCGCCTTGGGCACAGGCTCTCCCCTCTGCTCGAAATTGTGCACGAGGTTGATAACGTAGGTTTTGAGCCCCGAATAACTGAAATACAGTTCGCTCGTATGGTGCGGAAGCGGGCAATCGAATTTTGCTTCGCCTTCCTTTGCGAGTTTTTCAATTTCAGGACCGCCTGGGTATGGAAGTCCCAAAACGCGCGCTACTTTGTCAAACGCCTCACCTGCCGCATCATCCTTGCTCTGCCCGAGAAGTTCGAGTTTTTCATAATCATCAACTTTTACAATGGCAGTATGTCCACCGCTTGCAAGCAAGCAAAGATAAGGCGGTTCAAGATCGCTGTCAATATAGTTCGCAGCGATATGCCCGCGAATGTGCGATACGGCAAAAAACGGCTTGCGCCAGGCATAAGCCAAGCCTTTTGCAAAATTCACTCCTACAAGGAGTGCCCCGAGAAGTCCCGCGCCGTAGGTGACCGCGATTGCGTCAACGTCGTCCTTGGTCATATCTGCTTGAGCAAGTGCTTCTTTGACCACGTTTTCAATGGCAAGAGTGTGATTTCTGCTTGCGATTTCCGGCACGACGCCCCCGAAACGGCGGTGGATTTCAATCTGTGTTGCAATCACGTTTGCAAGCACTTCCCGCCCGTTTTTTACGATTGCGCACGCCGTTTCGTCACAGCTCGACTCTATTGCGAGAACAATTAAGTTTTCTTTGTTTTGAAGATTATTCATAATCTATTTTTCGTGATTCTAAGCGGGTTTTCGTCGTCTAACCCGAAATAAAGTTTTCCTATCTCCTTCGTATGGTTCTTCCCACCGCGTCTGAACCGAACACAAGTCAAAATGCTTAGTTTATGGAAACCTATATGGTCGCATTTTGACCTTGCTATTCTCTACAATGCTTTATACCCGCTCCGGGAAGACCCGTCGGTGCCCTCAATGGTATCGTGCTCTCATTATGCCACGCCTCTTTGTGCGATAATAAAACAAAGCATCGCAGTCGAGGCGTACTGAGTATCAGCCGGGACACACTCACGCGGTCGCCACCCTGCGGCTCCAGTTCCGTCTTCGAATGAGCAAGTCGGGACTCCGACGCGTCTCCGAACAACTATTCGTTAAAACCGCTCAGGATTGATGGATGACAAGAAAGGTGCGCACGAGAGCCACCCAGTGTACATGAGCGTACACGGTGGCGAACGCACGTAAAGCTGACAAAGTCAGGCGCAATCCTGTGCGGTTGCACTTACTTTTGGATAGATGATAACTTCAAATACTCATTGATAAACCCGTCCAAATCGCCGTCCATAACTGCTTGGACATTGCCCGTCTCGTAGTTGGTGCGATGGTCTTTGACCATCGTGTACGGGCAGAAGACGTAGGAGCGGATTTGGCTGCCCCATTCAATCTTTTTGAGTTGCCCGCTGATTGCCGCCGCTTCTTCTTCGCGTTCGCGCTCGCGCTTTTCTATGAGTTTGGAGCGGAGCATCTGCATTGCGACTTCGCGGTTTTGGATTTGGCTGCGCTCGTTTTGACAAGCGACGATTATGCCCGTGGGGATGTGCGTGATACGAATTGCGCTCTCCGTCTTGTTGACGTGCTGTCCGCCCGCGCCCGACGAACGATAGGTATCCACCTTGAGATCTTCGGGGCGAATTTCGATTTCGCTCGTGTCAATGATTTCCGGCATAACTTCGAGGGACGCAAATGAGGTGTGCCTTCTTGCGTTCGCGTCGAAAGGAGAGATACGAACGAGTCTGTGCACTCCCTTCTCCGCTTTGAGATAGCCGTAAGCGTTGTCGCCCTCGACTCTGAACGTGACGCTCTTGATACCCGCCTCGTCTCCCGCGAGATAGTCGAGTTCGGTATACGTCCAACCCGTGCGCTCGACGTAGCGAGTGTACATACGATAGAGCATAGAACACCAATCCTGCGCTTCCGTTCCGCCCGCGCCTGCGTGGAGAGTGAGAATGGCGTTGAGTCCGTCGTACTTGCCCGAAAGCAAAGTGGAGAGCGAAAGGCTCTCGACGTGCTCGGCGAGTTCGTCTATTCCCGCCACGAGGTTTTCGTCCTCGGCTTCGTCGCTTTCGAGTTCGACGATGTCGACGGTGTCGAGCATATCGTCGATACGCGCAATCATCTTTTCAAACTTTTGGACTTTGCTGGTGAGTTGGCTTATCTCTTTCGACACCTTTTTCGCATTTTCGGTATCGTTCCAAAACCCTTCGCCGTTCTGAATTTCTTCAAGCTCTTTTATTCTTGCACGGCATTTTTCGGGGTTTATGCTCTCGTAGGCGCGCACCATTTCGGCACGCATATCTTTCAGTTTGTATCTAAGTTCGTTGTAGTCTATCATAGTGATAATCAGTATTGTTTTTTGATTTAATATTGCGTTATAATGGGTTTACGTTGTCATTCTGTGCGGTTAAAGTGTTATTTCTGTCAAAATCAACGCTTCTTGTTTCTCACAAACGACTTCATATTTCCCTTGCTTATCGCGGCGTTTCTCGCGCGCTCGGCTTGCTCCTCCTTGCGCTTTCTCTGCTCTGCGGTCACGCTGTAATACGGCATCTTCATAAGCACCGACGCCGTGTCGACGTGAATCTTGTTGACCATTTCGTCAAACATATCCCAGCCCTCTTGACGATAAGCGATGACGGGGTCGCGTTGTCCGAGACCTCTAAGTCCTATACCTCTGCGGAGCACGTCCATAGACTCGATGTGGTCTATCCACTTGGTGTCGACGGTCTTAAGAAGCACGAGTCTTTCGACGGCTCTGAAATCGATACCGTTTGCGACTGCGTCCTCTTCCTTCGCAGCGTAATCTTTGAGTGCGATGTCCATTGCCGCTTCTTTGAGTTTGTATACGTTGAAGCAGGAGCAGAGGTCGACGTCCATAAGATTCGTGCCCTCCGGGAGCATTCTGCGTTCGAGTTCTTGATTGAAAGCGTCGTAGTCCCACGTTTGATAGTCCACTTTATAGTTGGCGTGCGCGCCGATAATATCTTCGGCAAGGTCGTCGATCATATCGAGAATTTGATCGTGTACGTCAAGTCCGTCGAGCACCTTCGCGCGTTCCTTATAGATGATTTCGCGTTGCGCGTTGATGACGTCGTCGTAGCTGAGCACCTGTTTTCTCGCGGCGTAGTTTCTGCCCTCGACGAGGCGTTGCGCCTTTTCGATTTGCTTGGTTATCATCTTGTTGGCGATAGCTTGATCCGGCGGAAGGTTGAACATAGTCGCCACGGCTTTCAATCTGTCTCCGCCGAAAATTCTTGCGATATCGTCTTCAAGCGAGATGTAGAACACCGAACTGCCCGGGTCGCCTTGACGTCCCGCACGACCTCTCAACTGATTGTCGATACGTCTTGATTCGTGACGTTCCGTGCCGATAATATGCAGACCGCCGACCTCGATGACCTTCTCCTTCTCCGCGTCGCAATTCGCCTTGAATGCGTCGTAGTGATGTTTGAAGACCTCTTTCGCCTTGATGATTTCCGGGTCGTCGCTCTTGAGCGGAGAGACCGCCGCCTCGATTATCTCAAGCGGATAGCCGTCCTTTTCCATCTTTTGTCTCGCCTGATATTCAGGGTTGCCTCCGAGCATAATGTCAGTACCACGACCCGCCATATTCGTCGCAATCGTGACGGCGCCAAATTTGCCCGCCTGCGCGATGATTGCAGATTCCTGTTTGTGATTCTTCGCGTTGAGTACGTGATGCCAAATGCCCTTTCTATTCAATATCGCGCTGAGTTTTTCGGACTTTTCGACACTGACGGTGCCGACGAGAATAGGTTGCCCCTTTTCGTGGTGGTCGAGGATGTCTTGAACGATAGCGGTCACCTTGCCGTCAACCGTCGTGTAGATTTGGTCCTGCTCGTCGTATCTTTGAGACGGCTTGTTTGGCGGAATGGTCACGACGTCCAAGGAGTAAATGTCCTTAAATTCGTCCTCTTCCGTCTTTGCCGTACCCGTCATGCCCGAGAGTTTGGAGTACATTCTGAAGAAGTTTTGAAAAGTTATCGTCGCAATCGTACGATTTTCGTCGCGGATGACGACGTGTTCCTTCGCCTCGATTGCTTGGTGCAAGCCCTCGCTGAAACGACGTCCGATCATAACTCTGCCCGTAAACTCATCAACTATGAGCACTTCGCCCTCGTTGACGATATAGTTGATGTCGCGCTTCATAATGTAGTTTGCTTTGAGCGCCTGTTGAATATGGTTGTTGAGGTCGATGTTGTCGATGTCCGTCAAGTTGTCGACCTTGAAGAACGCCTCCGCCGCCGCTACGCCCTTGTCCGTGAGCATAACTGTTCTTTCCTTCTCGTTTATCGTGAAATCGACGTCCTCGGGGATTTCTTCCGGCTTTTTCAAGAGTTTGCTGTCGGGCTCGCTGACGACGAAGCCCTTGCACTTCTTTGCAAAGCGGTCTGCAACGAGATACATCTCGTTGGACTTGTCCCCTCTGCCCGAAATGATGAGCGGGGTTCTCGCTTCGTCCACGAGAATGGAATCGACCTCGTCGACGATTGCAAAATTGAGCTCCCTTTGAAGCTTTTGCGCCTTCGAGGTTATCATATTGTCGCGGAGGAAATCGAAGCCGAGTTCGTTGTTCGTGCAATAGGTTATGTCGCACGAATACTGTTTCTGCTTGACAAGCGGGTGCATCCCCGGAACGATAATGCCCACCGACAACCCCAAGAACGTGTAAAGTTTGCCCATCCAATGCGCGTCGCGGACGGTCAAATAATCGTTGACCGTGACGACGTGTACGCCCTTGCCTTCAAGCGCGTTGAGATAGGCGGGAAGCGTCGCTACGAGCGTCTTACCTTCACCGGTTGCCATCTCGGCAATTCTGCCTTGATGAAGGGCGATACCGCCCATTATCTGCACGAAGAAAGGACGAAGTCCCAAGACTCTGTCCGCCGCTTCGCGCACAACCGCGTAGGCGTCCGGCAAAATGTCGTCGAGCTTTTCGCCGTTTTGCAGGCGTTCTTTGAACGCCGGAGTCATAGCTTTGAGTTCGTCGTCCGACATCGCCTGATATTTCGGCGCAAGCGCGTCGACTTTTTCAGCCAGTTTTCTGAGTTTCTTTAAACGTGATTTATTCTCGTCAAAGAGTGCCATATCTTCTCCTTTTGGTGAACTTTGTTCATTTATTGTTGTATTGCGTATGACTATAAAGTATTTATATTAATCATACGTTAAAATTCCTATCAATCTTCGATTATTTCGATTTTGACTTCTTTTTTGTCCCTCTCGATTTTTCTCGTACGTTTCGAGGGCTTTTCGTTTTCGTCCTGAGCGACTTCCCGTTCGAGTTTCAAGACGGTGACCGCTGCGGTCAAAACGTTTACGCTCTTGACCTTGCCTTTAAGCAACGCCTTCGCGCACTCGTTTGAAGTCGCACCCGTCGTGAAGATGTCGTCGACGAGCAGGACGTTGAGCCTTCTCACCTCGTCGAACACACACTTGAACGCGCCTTCCAAGTTCTTTTCTCTCTCCGCTCTCGTAAGTTCCTTTTGAGCGGAGGTCTCGCGCGTCTTGACCAGAGCGGGCAGAACGGGGATATTCAACCTCTCGCCCACCTCTCTTGCGAGGAGTTCGGCTTGATTGAAACCGCGCTTCTTTTTCTCCTCCCTAGTCATAGGCACGAAGGTTATGACGTCCGCCTGCATACTGTTTTCAAGAAAGCAGTCCGCCATCATTGCGCCGAGCGTCTTTGCGATATACTTTTTGCCGAGGAATTTCATCTCATAGATGAGATGCTTTGCCACGCCGTCGTATACGAGGGGCGAGCGCGAACGCTCGAACGCACTCTCCTGCCTTTGGCATCTCAAACAATAGTCGCTCTCGTCCTTTATCGGCGCGCCGCAGACTAGGCAGACGCGACCTGAGACGAGAGGCATCTTTTCCATACACTTGGCGCAGATACGGTATCTCGTATCCGCCACGAGTTCGCCGCCGCACGCGTCGCAAGTGATGTCCTTCGGATAGAGCGCGTCGTCGAACGCCTTGAATATTCGCTTGAAAAACGCAGACGCTTTCATATCACATTCTCTTTGCTTCATCCGTGATGAGTTCGACGAGCAAGGAGTATCTTCTTGCCGTTTCGTTGTTGCGTATCATGCGTGCGATAGTGCTCTTTGCGCCCGTTATGACGACGAGTTTTTTTGCTCTCGTCACTGCGGTATAGAGGAGATTCCTCGTCTGCAACATATAGTTCGCGTCGAGCGCGATGACCACCGCGTCAAACTCGCAACCCTGCGATTTATGTATCGTGACGGCATAGGCAAGCACGAGCTCGTCCAGGTTGTCACTTGCATAAACAGCCACTTTATCATCATCAAAACGCACGGTAAACTGCATAGTCTGCGAATTGATGCTCTCGATGACGCCGATGTCTCCGTTGAAGACGCCCTTGCCCGATTCAACCGCCAAACCATCGAACTGCTTCCAACTGAGGTCGTAATTGTTGACGACTTGCATGACCTTGTCGCCCTCGCGGAATATGAAATCTCCGTGCTTGACCTCCCGCTTGTCCCTAGACGGCGGATTGATTGACTTTTGCAATTCGCGGTTGATGTTGTATATGCCTGCTGAGCCCCGCTTCATGGGGCAGAGCACCTGTATCTCCTTGGGACTGATGCCCAAATATTTCGGAAGCCTCGAAGTGACGAGCGCGAGCGTGGACGCGCAAATATCTTCGGCGTTGTTTCTCTCCTCAAAGAAGAAGTCGTTGCTCTTGTTGTCGAGGTCGGGCATAATGCCGTCGTTTATCTTGTGCGCGTTCGGGACGATTTTGCTCTCCTCGCTCTGTCTGTAAATCTGAGTGAGATAGCTCACGTTGAATTCTTTCGACGCGATGAGGTCGTGGAGCACGTTGCCTGCGCCAACCGACGCAAGTTGGTCCTTGTCGCCGACGAGCACGAGCCTTGAACCGCGCTTCATCGCTTGAAGCAGAGCGCAGAAGACGTATTCGTCCACCATACTCACTTCGTCCACGATTACTACGTCGTCGACGAGATGATTGTAGTCTATATCGGGGTCGAACTCGGAGCCGAATTCGTCGTCGCCCCAAGCAAGTTCGATGAGGCGATGTATCGTCTTTGCCTCCTCTCCCGTCGCCTGCGAAAGTCGTTTGGCGGCGCGTCCTGTGGGAGCGCAGAGCGCAACCGACATGTTCAGGTTTTTGAAAAGGCGCAAAATACACTTGACGATTGTCGTCTTGCCCGTACCGGGGCCACCGGTTATTATCTGCACGCCGTTCTCGATTGCGTCCTTGACGGCGGCGACCTGTTTTTCGTGCAAGGTTATGCCCTGTTCGTTCTCAAATCTCTTTATCTCGTAGTCGACGTTCACCCTGAAATCTGCGGCTTCCGTTGCGAGTTGCAAAAGCTTGTTTGCAATCGCCTTTTCCGTGAGATAGGAGTTTTTGAGCATAATCGCGACGTGCTCGGCGGTCTCGTACTTGACGAGGTCGCCCAGCATAATCATATCAAAGATATTGTCTCTGACTCTCGACTCAACGTCCTCGTCGAGCGCGAGGAGCGAGACCGCGCTTCTCACCAAGTCCTCGTACGGGAGATAGTTGTGCCCTAGTTTGACGGACGCATCCTTCAAAAGATAGGTGACGGCGGCGCAAATTCTGTAATCGCTGTCCTTTGCGATGCCGAGTTCCCCCGCAATTCTGTCCGCGGTTTGAAAACCTACGCCCGCGATGTCGTCAATGAGGAGATACGGGTTTTGGCGCACCTTGCTCTCGGTCAACGCGTCGTACTTCTTGTAGATTTTGAGCGCGAGGTTGATGGGTATGCCAAGATTTTGCAAAAACATGATCGCGCCCTGCATCTTTTGAAGCTTTGCATAGCTCATGCAAAACTCCGTGGCGCGTTTTAAAGATATACCCTTGACCTTGGCGAGTTCTACGGGATAGTTCATCGCGTTCAGCGCGTCCACGCCGAACTTGTCGACGATAGCCTGCGCCGTAATCGGTCCCAGCCCATAGATGAGCCCGCTTGCGAGAAAGTGTTTTATGCCGTCGAGTTTGTTTGGCTCGAACACCCAAATCTTGTCCGCGACAAATTGTTTGCCGTAGATAGTGCGAGACTGAAACTTGCCGTCGACCTTTATGTTTTGTCCGACGCTCAAAGGCGGGAACGTACCGACGACCGTGAAAAGGCTGTCCTCGCATCTCATATCGAGGACGGTATAGCCGGTCTCTTCGCTCCTGAAAATCAAATCTTTGATTTCGCCTTCGAGAATCATTTTCTCTCCCCTGCAATGGTTTTGCATCGCCTTTTTCGCGATTCTAACCGCGTGTTTTGGCGTTTATCTGCCTTTCGTTTTTTCTTTTATATATACAAACGACAGGCTATACTTCGCCTGTCGTTCGTCCTTTGCGTATTCAAAATTTATACTTTGAAAGAGTCGCTTTTATCTCGTCGACCTTGTCGGTTTCTTCCCAACTGAAACCTTTTCTGCCGAAATGGCCGTAGTTGGAAGTCATCCTATATATCGGTCTATCGAGACGCAAATTGTTTATGATTGCGAGCGGTCTGAAATCGAAGACTTCTTCGACCACCTTTGCTAACACGTCGTCGCTTGCGATACCTGTGCCGAACGTATTGACGTATACGGACACGGGATGCGCCATACCGATTGCGTAGGCGACTTGAAGTTCTGCCTTCTTGCAGACGCCAGACGCGACGAGGTTTTTGCAGACGTATCTCGCCATATAGCAAGCAGATCTGTCCACCTTTGTCGGGTCTTTGCCGGAGAATGATCCACCACCGTGCGGGCAGAACCCACCATAGGTGTCAACAATGATCTTTCTTCCTGTGAGACCGCTGTCTCCGGCTGGTCCGCCGATGACGAAACGCCCCGTGGGGTTGATGTAGAATTTCGTATCGTCGTCGAGATACTCAGCAGGGATTGCGCGCTTTATGACGCGTTCGATGATTTCGCACTCAATTTCATCCGTGTCGACGTCCTCGGAGTGTTGACAGCTCACGACGACTGTGTCGACGCGCGTGGGCACTCCGTCCTCGTATTCGACGGTCACCTGCGCCTTGCCGTCAGGACGGAGCCAAACGAGTTCCCCGCTCTTTCTGACGTCCGTAAGCGTCTTTGTGAGCCTGTGCGCGAGCGTGATGGGAAGAGGCATAAGCTCCTCCGTTTCGTCGCACGCGTATCCGAACATCATGCCTTGGTCGCCCGCGCCGCGCAAATCGTAGACGTCCCCGTCGCTGTCGCTGGCGAGATTGACGCCCTGCGCGATGTCGGGAGACTGCTCCTGAATGCTGCTGATAACCGCGCAGGTCTTATAGTCGAAACCGAGCGAACTGTCGTTGTAGCCGATGTCTTGCAAAACGCCACGCACGATAGTCGGAATATCGGCATAGTGTTCGGTAGTTACTTCACCGAACACCATAACCATACCTGTCGTCGCGCAGACTTCGATTGCGGTGCGCGCGGACGCATCCTCGCTGAAAATATCATCGAGGATGGCGTCTGCGATTTGATCGCATACTTTGTCGGGGTGACCTTCGGTCACACTTTCGGATGTAAACAGTCTTTTATCCATTAGTCTTCTTCAACGTCCTCGAGCACGGGAACTTCGACTTCTTCTTGTCTCGGTTGCTCCGCCGGAACCGTCGTGATGTTCTTGTAGCACTTCATACCCGTACCTGCGGGGATGAGTTTGCCGATGATAACGTTCTCTTTGAGCCCGATGAGCGGGTCCACTCTGTTGTTGATTGCGGCTTCCGCCAAAACCTTTGCGGTCTCTTGGAAGGACGCTGCCGAGAGGAAGGACTCCGTCGCAAGAGCGGCTTTCGTGATACCGAGAAGCGTACGCTTTGCGGTTGCGGGTTCGCCGCCGTTTTCGATTGCTCTTTCGTTTTCGTCCTCATAGGAGAAGATGTCGACGAGAGTGCCCGGGAGCATATTGGTCGTGCCTTGGTTTTCAATTCTTACCTTGCGGAGCATTTGACGAACGATAACTTCGACGTGTTTGTCGTTGATTTCGACGCCTGCCGTGCGGTATGCGGATTGAACTTCCTTTGCGATATATTCTTGAACGCCCTTGACGCCCTTTGCTCTAAGCATATCTTGCGGGTTGATTGAACCTCTGGTGAGCGGATCGCCCGCGCTCAAAAGTTCGCCCTCTTGAACGAGAATGTTTGCGTTGTACGGAATTGCGTAGGCTTTCGTGTCGCCGTCCGGACCCGTAACCGTGATTTCACGACGGTCGTCGGAGATGTGCACCGCGCCACCGGCTTCGGTGATGACCGCTTGTCCTTTCGGCTTTCTTGCTTCGAACAATTCTTCGACACGCGGCAAACCTTGTGTGATATCGTCGTCCGTTGCGACGCCGCCCGAGTGGAAGGTTCTCATCGTGAGCTGAGTACCCGGTTCACCGATGGATTGTGCAGCGATAATGCCGACTGCTTCGCCGATTTTGACGGGGTTGCCCGACGCCATATTCTTGCCGTAGCACTTGACGCAGACGCCGTTTCTCGTCTTGCAGGTGAGAATCGAACGGATGAGCACGCCCGGTTGATGGTGCATATCCGCACCCGCCTTTTGCCAAGCGTCCGTCAAAACCTTGTCGATTTCCTTCGCCTTGTCCGTGGAGATGAGAGTGTCCGCCTCAACGAGAATTTCTCCCGTTTCGGGATTGACCACGTCGTTTACCGTAAATCTGCCCGCGATTCTGTCCGCCATGGACTCGATGATGTTTTCTTGTCCGTTGACGTCGCTGCGAATTGCAGTGATGAACGTGCCCTTTGTGTCGCCGCAGTCTTGCTCACGCACGATGACGGAGTGAGATACGTCGACGAGACGTCTCGTAAGATAACCGGAGTCAGCCGTTTTGAGAGCCGTGTCCGCGAGACCTTTTCTTCCGCCGTGCGAAGAGATGAAGTATTCGAGAACCGACAAGCCTTCGCGGAAGGAGGAGCGAACGGGAAGCTCGATGGTCTTACCCGACGGATCCGCCATAAGACCACGCATACCCGCGAGCTGACGAATTTGTCCCATACTACCACGAGCGCCGGAGTTTGCCATCATCCAAATCGGGTTGAAGTCGTCGAGACCTTTCGTGAGTTCGTCCTCGACCTTCTTGGAAGCCGCAGTCCAAATCTTGATGATTTCTTTGTAGCGTCCTTCTTCGGAGAAGATGCCGCGAGCGTAGAGTTTTTCGACTTTGACGACTTGCGCTTCCGCTTGACGGATGAGTTCCTTCTTGTCGCCCGGGATGTGCATATCGAAGACTGACGTCGTGATTGCGCCGATTGTCGAATACTTGTAGCCGAGTGCCTTGACCTTGTCGAGCATCATTGCCGTCTCGGTTGCTCCGTGATATTTAAAGCAGTTGTCGATAATCATTGAAAGTTGCTTCTTGCCGATAGCCATAGCCTTCTTGCCGAGCACCTTTTGAATTGCTTCTCTTAAAGACGTGATTTCAAGGAGATGATTCTTGTTGTCGTCGATGTCGAGGTCGCCGCTTGCTTTGATTGCTTCTTCAATCTTTGCAACCTTGTCGTCGGAGAGGTCGTTTCTCTTGAGTATTGAACGCGCACGTGCGTATGCGTCGTTGTCGCTCGCGTGATTTCTGAACAAATCCACGACTGCGTGGAATTGCTTTTCGTCAATGCTTGCGTTGATACCGAGTATACCTTCGATTTCGAGTTCGCCGAGGTTTTCTTCCTTCGTTCTGTCAACGAATTGATAGTCTTGATGAATGTTGTTGTTGAAGATGCAACGACCGAGAGTCGTGTGCAAGAGTTTGGTCTTCTCGTTGCCGTCGAAGTCGGTGTATTTCGTGCGGATGTAGCAGAGCGATTGAAGCGTAAGGTCGTGATCTTGATACGCCATCATCGCTTCGTCGAAGGAACTGAAATACTTGCCTTCGCCGAGTGCACCCGGCTTTACTATCGTAAGATAGTAAGAACCGATAATCATATCTTGCGTCGGAACGACGATAGGCTTGCCGTCCGAAAGCTTCAAGATGTTGTTGGTGCAGAGCATGAGAATTCTTGCTTCCGCTTGCGCCTCGATAGAGAGCGGAACGTGAACAGCCATTTGGTCGCCGTCGAAGTCTGCGTTGAACGCGCCGCACGCGAGCGGGTGAAGCTTGATTGCTCTGCCTTCGACGAGCACGGGTTCAAACGCTTGAATACCGAGTCTGTGGAGCGTTGGAGCACGGTTCAAAAGCACCGGGTGGTCCTTGATTATCTCTTCCAAGATGTCCCAGACTTGATTCTTGCCCGTATCGACGAAACGCTTTGCGCTCTTGATGTTGTGGCAGAGGTTTCTCTCGACGAGTTTGTTCATAATGAACGGTTTGAAGAGTTCGAGCGCCATTTCCTTTGGCAAACCGCATTGATACAGTTTGAGTTCGGGACCGACGACGATAACCGAACGACCTGAATAGTCGACGCGTTTGCCGAGGAGGTTCTGACGGAAACGACCTTGTTTGCCGCGGAGATAACCCGTCAACGATTTGAGGTCTCTGTTGCCCGCACCGGATACAGCCTTGCCTCTGCGACCATTGTCGATGAGAGCGTCAACGGCTTCTTGAAGCATACGCTTTTCGTTTCTGACAATCATGTCTGGAGCGCCGAGTTCTTTGAGCTTTTTCAAACGGTTGTTGCGGTTGATAACTCTGCGATAGAGGTCGTTAAGGTCGCTCGTCGCGTATCTGCCGCCATCGAGTTGCACCATCGGGCGAAGTTCGGGCGGAAGCACGGGAAGCACGTCCATGACCATCCACTCGGGCTTGTTGCCCGATTGCAAGAACGCTTCGACGATTTCAAGACGCTTGACCGCCTTGATTCTCTTTTGACCGACGGACGACGCGATGATTTGCTTTAATTGTTCGCTGTCTCTTTCGAGGTTGACTTCCATAAGAAGTTCTTTGACAGCCTCCGCGCCCATGCCGACTTTGAAGTCGTTGACGGAATACTTTTCAAGCAAGTTGCGGTATTCCATGTCCGTGATGATTTGTTTCTTGGTAAGTTCAGACACGTTGCCCGGGTCGATGACGATGTAGTTTACAAAGTATACCACTTGTTCAAGTTCCTTCGGGGAAACGTCGAGCAAAATTGCGATTCTTGACGGAACGCCTCTCAAATACCAAATATGAGTGACGGGAGTTGCGAGTTCGATGTGCCCCATTCTTTCACGGCGCACTTTGGACTTCGTGACTTCGACACCGCACTTTTCGCAGATGATGCCTTTGTATCTTATTCTCTTATATCTTCCGCAGTGGCATTCCCAGTCTCTGGTCGGCCCGAAGATTCTCTCGCAGAAGAGACCGTCTCTTTCGGGTTTTTGCGTGCGGTAGTTGATTGTTTCGGGTTTGGTGACTTCGCCGTAGGACCATTCTCTGATCTTTTCGGGAGAAGCGATACCGATTTGTATAGCGTCGAAATTGCTTAATTCGTACATATCATACCCTCCTTATTCCTCGTCGGAATTTCCGTTCGTGCCGAAGATGTCGGACATATCGACAGTGCCTTCGGTCAAGGATGCGAAGATGTTTTCATCGTCGTCGTCCGTGTCGAACAAGTTGTCGGTGTTCTCTGTCGTCGCACCGCCAGTCAAATCGCCAAAGATGTTTTCATCAGCCATGATGTCAATCTCTTTGAGCTCTTCGTGCTTGCGGTTTTGCGCCGCTTCAAAGTCCATCTCATCCTCGAAGTAGTCGCGGAGTTTGACTTCGTCTCTCTCTTCGGTGAGCACTTTGACGTCGAGTCCCAATGCTTGGAGTTCCTTGACGAGAACCTTGAACGATTCGGGAATACCCGGTTCGGAGATGTTGTTGCCTTTGACTATGGATTCATACGTCTTGACACGTCCGACCACGTCGTCCGACTTGACGGTGAGAATCTCTTGGAGCATATTCGCCGCGCCGTATGCTTCGAGTGCCCAAACTTCCATTTCGCCGAAACGCTGTCCGCCGAACTGCGCCTTACCGCCGAGCGGTTGTTGTGTGACGAGGCTGTACGGACCCGTGCTTCTTGCGTGAATCTTGTCGTCGACGAGGTGATGCAGTTTGAGGTAATACATATAGCCGACTGTGGCTCTGTTCTCAAACGGCTCGCCCGTTCTGCCGTCGTAAAGTTGAATCTTGCCGTCAACTTCGCCGTCTTCGTTGACGAGTCCGCATTGTTGGAAGAGCCCCTTGATGTCTTGCTCGTTCGCGCCGTCGAAGACGGGAGTTGCAATCTTCCAATCGAGCATGTGAGCGATGAGACCGAGGTGGACTTCAAGGACTTGTCCGATGTTCATACGTGACGGAACGCCGAGTGGGTTCAACACGATTTGAAGCGGAGTGCCGTCTGCCATGAAAGGCATATCTTCCTTCGGCAAAACTCTTGAAACGACGCCCTTGTTTCCGTGACGGCCAGCCATCTTGTCGCCGACGGAGATTTTTCTCTTTTGCGCGATGTACACGCGGACGAGTTTATTGACGCCCGGGTTGAGTTCGTCTTTGTTCTTTCTCGTGAAGATCTTGACGTCGACTACGATACCTGCGCCGCCGTTCGGGACACGCAAAGAGGTATCGCGGACTTCTCTTGCCTTCTCGCCGAAGATTGCACGGAGCAATCTCTCTTCCGGTGTGAGTTCAGTCTCGCCCTTCGGGGTGACCTTGCCGACCAAAATGTCGCCTGCGACGACTTCGCTTCCGACTTTGACGATACCGTCTTCATCGAGGTTTTTGAGAACTTCGTCGCTGAGGTTCGGAATATCTCTCGTGATTTGCTCTTCGCCGAGTTTCGTGTCGCGACATTCCATCTCGTGCTCCTCAATATGGATTGAGGTGTAGAGGTCGTCCTTCACGAGTTCCTCGCTGATGAGGACTGCGTCCTCATAGTTGTAGCCTTCCCAAGACATAAAGCCGATGAGCATATTTCTGCCGAGCGCAAGTTCGCCGTGGTCGCAAGCAGGTCCGTCTGCAAGCACCGTGCCTTCTTGAACTAGCATACCCTTTTCATCGTACTTCGGTCCATACACCTTGTCGCCCTTGTTGACGATCGGGTGTTGGTTGATGCAGGTGGATTGGTTGGAGCGTTCGAACTTGGAGAGTTTGTATTCCTCTTCGCTGCCGTCCGGCAATTCGACGATAACTCTGTCGCTGTCGACGTACTTGACGAAACCGTCGTGCTTTGCAATCTTCAAAACGCCGCTGTCGTAGGCGATCTTATGCTCGACGCCGGTTGCAATCATAGGTGCTTCCGGACGGAGGAGCGGGACTGCCTGACGTTGCATGTTGGAGCCCATAAGAGCACGGTTGGTATCGTCGTTCTCGAGGAACGGGATAAGCGCCGTTGCGATTGAAATAAGTTGTTTCGGGTTGACGTCCATGTAGTCCGCTCTTTCTGCGGGGACTTCGCGGATGTCGTTTTGAATACGGCAGTTGACACGCGCTCTCACGAACTTGCTGTCGTCGTCGAGCGGTTCGTTTGCCTGTGCGATGACGTACTTATCTTCCTCGTCCGCCGCCATATAGACGACCTCGTCGGAGACGATTGAGTCAACGTACTTGCCGTTTTCGTCGTAGTTTTTGATTATCTTTCTGTACGGAGTCTCGATAAACCCGTATTCGTTCACCTTTGCAAAGGATGAGAGAGACGTGATAAGACCGATGTTTTGACCTTCAGGAGTTTCAATCGGGCACATACGTCCGTAGTGTGAGTGGTGAACGTCGCGGACCTCGAAGCTCGCTCTGTCACGGTTCAAACCGCCGGGGCCCAAAGCGGAGAGTTTACGCTTGTGCGTGAGCTCTGCAATCGGGTTGGGTTGGTCCATAAATTGAGAGAGTTGTGAAGAACCGAAGAACTCTTTGATCGCGCTCGTGACGGGGCGGATGTTGATGAGAGTTTGCGGTGTGAGTTCCGACGTGTCTTGAGCGGAAGCCATTCTCTCCTTAATGACTCTCTCGAGACGGGAAATACCGATACGGAATTGATTTTGAAGAAGTTCGCCGACAGCACGAACGCGACGATTTGAGAGGTGGTCGATGTCGTCGAGTGTGCCGATGCCGTGACGGAGACCGAGGTTGTAGTCTTGAATTGCCACGATGTCGTCGAGCGTGATGTGCTTGTAGACGAGTTCGTCAACGGATGAACGAATTGCAAGAAGGAGTTCGTCTCTGTTGTCGCCAAACTCTTCAAGGAGTTTTTTGAGGTTTGGCCAATAGACCTTTTCCGTGATGCCGAGTTCTCTCGGATTGCAATCTACGATAGCGTTCAAATCAAGCGTGTTGTTGCCGATGACCTTGAACTCTTTGCTCTCGCCCTTTTCGTCGACGTATGCGAGCCAAACGACGTTGACGGCGTTATTTTGAATCTCTTTGCCCTTTGCTTCGGAGACTACCTCGCCCTTTGTTGCGAGGATCTCGCCCGTGAGTTCGGAGACGACGTCGCGCGCGAGTTTGTAGCCTACGATACGCGTGCCGATTGCGAGTTTCTTGTTGTACTTGTATCTGCCGACTTTTGCAAGGTCGTAGCGCTTGTAGTCGTAGAAGGTGTTGTGGATGAGGATGTTCGCGCCTTCGACGGTGGGAACTTCACCCGGACGCAGACGACGGAAAAGATCGATCTTGCCTTGTTCTTCCGTCTTGCAGGTCGCGTCTTTGGCGCAGGTGTTGACGATCATATCGTCTCCGCCGAAGAGTTCGATGATCTCTTCGTCCGTGCCATAGCCGAGTGCGCGGATGAGCGTGGTCGCGGTGATCTTTCTTTGTCTGTCAACGTGCACCCATTGAACGTCGTTTTGGTCCTGCTCATACTCGAGCCACGCGCCGCGGTTTGGGATGACTTGGTTGAAGAAACGCGGAATACCGTTCTTGTCAAGTTCCTTTGTGTTGTACACGCCCGGGCTGCGCACGAGTTGGCTGACGATGACGCGTTCCGCACCGTTGATGACGAAAGAGCCGGAATCGGTCATGAGCGGGAAATCACCCATGAAGACTTCTTGCTCCGTCACTTCGCCGTTCTCGTTGTTGGTGAGTTTTGCTCTCACGCGGAGCGGGATGGCGTAGGTCGTGGAATGGTCCTTGCATTCTTTGACAGAATACTTTGGCGTACCTTCGAGAGAGTGCGACAAAAATTCCAGTTTGAGACGGCCGGCGAAGTCGTTGATTGGAGAATAATCTTGCAAGACTTCTCTTATGCCCTCGTCAATAAAGTTCGCGTAGGAATCTTTTTGCACTTCGATAAGGTACGGAATCGGCAACACGTCTTTTATCTTTGAAAAGTCGCGTCTTTCTGTTGTTCCGTACATTTTGTTGTGAATTCTTTCGGACATTATATTCACTCCTTAAAAAAATTACCTTTTGGCGATTGATTTCCTTGTCGTTTTTCCGCAAATCTTGAGCAGTTCTCAAAAAAAATTTTTCAAAACCCTCAAAAAAATAATTTTTTCGTTGCGGAAAACTTTTCCATCAATCTTGCGTTTTTGTTGATTTTTGCCCCTTAATACTACGTATTTATAGCCCCGTTTTCCCCTGTTTTCGAGGGTTTTTCGGCTCAAAAGCGTATAAAAGGACAATTTTCAATTATATTATCTTTTGTCAACCCTGTCAAGTGCGAAATACCTTATTTTTGGCACAATTTTTAGTATTTTTTTTGGTAGTTTTGCACACCCGTTTGGGCGCAAGAAAAAAATATTAACTCTTGCAATTTATATGTGTTTGCGGTAAAATATAGTGTATGAGAATTGACAAATTTTTGAAAATATCAAGAGTAATCAAAAGACGCACGGTTGCGGCGGATGCTTGCGACGGCGGGCGAATTGAAATCAACGGCAAGGTCGCAAAACCGTCCAAGGACGTCAAAGTCGGGGACGTTGTTTCCGTCTCTTTTGGCAATAATACGATGAGATTTGAAGTGTTGTCTATTGATGAGCATCAGACGAAACAAAGTGCCGAGAGTATGTATAAGATTTTGGACTAAACGAGGTGTTTATGAAATATAACGTAATACTTACTGCTGCGGGTTTGAGCCAACGCTTTGGCGTCAACAACAAACTTTTGGAGCAATGCGGATCGTCGGTGGTTATCATTGAGGCGATCAAGCCGTTTCTTGAATTTGAAGAAGTGAGCAAGGTGATTGTGGCAATACACCCGAGTTTCAGCGACGAGTTTTTGAATCTCTTGGAACTCTACAAGCTGGACGAAGACAAGCGCATCAAGATCACGCGTGGCGGGGACAGCCGCACACAGACAGTCAAAAAGGCGCTCCCCGCACTTGAAGACGACTGCGACTATGTTCTCATTCACGATGCGGCGAGGCCGTTTGTGTCCAAAGAGCTTATCGCGCGCGTTATGGAAGGCGCAAAGGAAGCGGGGGTATGCCAGCCGCTCATTGACATGACAGACTCTATCGTTCAAGTGAAAGACGGCGAACTCACGCCAAAATCCAGGAGCGAGATAAAGCGTGTGCAAACTCCGATCTGTGCGGAGACAGGCAGACTGCTTGCCGCCTACAAGAAATGCAAAAAGGATTTCCACGACGACATCGCCGTGCTTCAAACCTATGCAAAAGGCCCCGTCAAAATCGTAGAGGGCGAAAAGCGCAACATCAAAATCACATTCAAGGAAGACTTGACAACAAATCCGTTTGTCTTCTCGCACGATATGCACGTCAATCCCACCAAGAATTGGCAGATTGCCGACACGATTATGTCCCGCACGGGAGTGGGCTATGACATCCACCGCCTGCAAAACGGCGAGGGCATAAAGCTCCTCGGTGTAAAGATTGACTGCCCGTTCTCATTTGTCGCACACAGCGACGGCGATGTGCCGGTGCACGCAATCATGGATGCAATCCTCTCCGCCATCGGCGACCCGGACATTGGGCATCTCTTCCCTGTGAATGACCCCAAGTTCGACGGCGCAGACAGCATGGAGTTGCTCGCGCAGGTGCTTGCGCGTGCGTACAATAAAGATTTTATCGTGCGCAACGTGTCCGTGTGCATCATCGCCGAAAAACCGATGATCGCCCCGCACATCCCTGCCATGAAACAAACTCTCTCCGCCGCCCTCTCCCTGCCAGTTGACCATATCGGCATCTCCGCCACCACCAACGAGCAAGTGGGTGCCCTAGGCAATTCGCAGGCTATAGCCGCGTTTGCAAGCGTATTGTTAAGCAAGACAGTATAAAAAAAATATGGAGGCCAAAATGGTTGCAAAAAAAATAATAATTGTAATTGTAATTTTACTTATAGGTCTGTTTTCATTTATTGGTTGTGGAACAACATTAAATAATAGTAATGGGCAAAAGACCACCGGTTTTGAAGCGAGGGTTAACTTTCTTGGTGAGTATACAAAAGACACATATGGTGTGATAACATTTTACAAACAATACCAGTATCAAGTTATGACAAATGGATATATGTCGCCTGATGCCGTATATACATTAAAAGTTCAAGTTGGATTTTATGCTGATAATGTTAACGTTAAAACTGTTGAACACACTTTCACTTGCCATGGACAAGAAGATTGTGCGGAAACATATTTGGTTTCAATAAGCAAAGAATTATGCGAGAATAAAACTGTTACTGCTAAAATTGTTAAAATATCTTGGGAATAAAAAAATATTAATGCAATTAATCCTAAAAATTGATATTAGTCAGTTTGATTCATAAAATCTAATCGTAATATTAAAAAGCCACTCATATGAGTGGCTTTTTGCATAATACATACCAAAAGTTCTATTTTATTGCATTCTTATACTCCTCATACATTTTGTCAAAAACCTTTAACGCAGCATCGCAAGCATGATTATCGCACAAATACTCTGCGATATGTTTTTTGCAACGATATGATGGAAAATTTGTATCCTGCTTAATATCTCGCGCCAAATCGCCCATTGGGCTATTTTCGTTCAGGAACTTTTTGCTCCATGTTTTAAAACTCATTTTATACATGTTTTTTCTCCTTATATTCAAAATATGCTTTTTATATATTTTAATTTAATATAATACAATTAAATATTTTTATCAATCATATTTTTTATTAAACAAAAAAATAGTCCAAATAGAATCCTTCGAATAATCATTTCACAAACAATCAATCTTTCAACGCTGATAAGATTATATATATTTTATATCATCAGCAAAAGAATAAAAACAGCGATTATTTGGATGGATAACAAGGAAAAACCCTTTTGCAAGGGATGAGCGTACTTGGTCGTACGTGATTCCCGAACAAAAGGGTTTTTGACGAAGTTAGGCGCCAAATAGCGCTGTTTTTATCTCTTGCTGAATTGTGGAGCCTTACGAGCCTTATGCAAACCGTATTTCTTACGTTCCTTAGCACGTGGGTCACGAGTGAGGTATCCTTCTTTCTTGAGGATTGCTCTGTATGCTTCGGCATCTGCGACGCAGAGTGCTCTTGCGATACCGTGACGGATTGCACCTGCTTGACCTGTGAAGCCGCCGCCCTTGACGTTGACGAAGACGTCAAACTTGTCGCCTGTGTTTGTGGCAACGAGAGGTTGGTTGACAATGAGTTTCATTGTGTCAAGTGGGAAATATTCATCAAGAGTGCGCTTGTTGATGGTGATGTTGCCATCGCCCGGGACGAGACGGACTCTTGCGATTGCTGTTTTTCTTCTGCCAGTTCCAAGATATTGAACCTTTTTAACTTTCTTTGTAGCCATAATTCACCTCAATCAGTTGAGCTTGAGCTCGACAGGGCATTGTGCTTGGTTTGAGTGCTCTGGTCCTGCGTAAACGCGGAGTTTCTTGAGCATCTTCTCGCCGAGAGAGTTCTTTGGCAACATACCCTTGACTGCTTTGTAAACAGCGAAATCAGGTTTTTCAGCCATCAATTTCTTGTATTGGATCTCCTTGAGACCGCCGATAAAACCTGTGTGATAGCGATAATATTTGTCCTCAAGCTTCTTGCCTGTGAGACGGACTTTCTCGCAGTTGATTATAATGACATGGTCACCACAGTCGACATTGGGAGTGTATTCCGGTTTGTTCTTGCCCTTGAGAATTGCCGCCACTTGGGAAGCAAGACGACCAAGAACCATATCTGTTGCGTCAACAACATACCATTTGCTCTCAACCTCGCCCGGTTTGGCCATAAAAGACTTGTTGTTCTTTGCCATAAAGACAAACCTCCGAAGATGATAATTTGGGAAACGCCTGCTTCGAGGGGCTAGTTCGTCGCGCACATATCCCTAAAATGCTTGATTATATTAATAAATAACGCAAAATAAGTCAAGCATATTTCAAAACTTTTTGCAAAAACTTAAATATATTGTGTTTGGGTTAAAGCTCAACAACCACGGGGCGTGTGCTTGAAAGTGTGATTGTTTGTGTTTTTCCACTCTCGGTTTCAAGCGTGATTTGTCTTGTCTTGCAATTCGCAAGCGGAGTGATTTCAAGCGTGCGTTTGCCGTCTGTATTTTTCAAATCGAAGCGGATAGATGCAAGGTTTTTGCGGGTTTCTTCGCTCGGTTTGAACAGTTGCTCCGCGCTCTCAACCGCACGGACTTCTGCCTTTTCGTCATACATCGTATAGGTGTTTTCCGCGCACCCAAACACTTTGACCTTGAGAGTTTCAAACTCCTGCGAATTGCCGCTTTCAAAGTCTATCATCGGCACAATCGCCCCCGCCTTTGCAAACACCGGGTATTCGTCAAGTTCATATTCGTGCACAAAAATCACGCCATACTCGTCGTTGTCCGCGACTTTCTTGCCCGTGAAAAAGTCGTACCACTCTCCCTTTGGCAACCAAATTTCCTTTGCGGACACGCCGTTTTTGCTCTTTTTCGTTATCGGCGCGACAAAGAGTTGCTCGCCAAAATAGTATTCGTTTCGGAACGCTTTTGCATAGGCGAGCGGGGTGTCGTCATAGTAGTAGGCAGGAGCAATGAGCGGTATGCCGTCAAGCGCGGTCGCCACATTTGCCGAATAAAGATACGGCAACATCTCGTGACGCAGTCTGAGCCACTTTTCCGCCGCTTTTTCAACATGCGGATAGTTCCACGGCTCTTTTGAAATGCCGATATTGGATGAGTGCAGACGGTTTATCGGCGAAAATACGCCAAACTCGAGCCACCTCAAATACAATTCTTCCTTGCCCTTTGAAAACAGGTGCCCGCCAATGTCGTGCGACCACCAAGTATATCCCGCGTTGGACGCAAGCGAGGTGAAATACGGCTGGAAATCAAGACTGCGCCAGCAGACGAGCGTGTCTCCCGAAAACCCGAGCGGATAACGGTGCGAGCCGAGCCCCGAATAACGCGACAATATAAGCCCGCGCTTCCCGCCCCTTGAATTGTCCAAAAAATGATAGTGATTGAGCAGCCACAATGGGTCAAGTCCGCGCATTTTGGACTTCGTCCCCTGTTGCCAGTCTATCCACCAAAAGTCCACGCCGTCCTTCTCGTAGGGGTGGTGCAATATATCGAAATACGCCGGCAAAAACTTCTCGTCCGTGAGGTCAAACTCCACGGGTTGCTTGGTCGCGGGGTCTATTCCGCACGCCTTTGCCATCTCCTCGTATTGCGTTTCAAAATACCTCACGCCGTCCCTCGGGTGCAGGTTCATAGTCACCGCGAGCCCCCTGTCCTTCAAACCTGCAAGGAACGCCTTGTAGTCGGGGAACAAACTCTTTTCAAACGTATAGCCCGTCCAGCCTGCGCCCTGCATCGTCTTCTTGGGGACGTCCTTCGGGACGTTCTTTACGATGTGCCAGTCCATATCAATCGTCGCGACGGTCAGAGGAATATTGTTGCTTGCAAACCTGTCGATAAGCGTCGTATATTCCTCGTCCGTGTAGGCGTGATAGCGCGACCACCAGTTGCCGAGCGCGTATTTCGGCAAAAGCGGAGTGTAGCCCGTGAGCGCATAAAATTCTTTCAGCCCTCCAAGATAGTCGCCATCAAACGCAAATATATATTTGTCAACAGCGCCCTCGTTTCTTGCCTCAACGCTTCCGTCCTCTTTGAGCAAAAAACTCTTACTGTCGTCGTATTCCGCGACGCCGTTCGTGCCGAATATACCGCATCTCAAATGCCCTATTGCAAAGTGGTCTTTGCCATCCTTTTTGCGTTTCCAAGACGCGAGGTTGCCGAAAGTCCCGTCCAACGTCCTTGCCGTCCCGCCGAGATTTTGCTTTTTAGACGGCTTGTTGAAAGTGCTTTCGCCCTCGAATCTCACCGCCGTTTCAAGCGTGCGCAAGTCCACGACGAACGTCGCGCATTTTGTCTCAATCGACACTTTATTATCGGTTTTTTCGCATTTAAACTGCGGGTTATGAAAACTGCGGTTCAAAACGGTCTGCGTCGGCAAATCACAAAAACGCCCGTCGCCGCTTCTCTCCACACGGACGATCCTGTCCGTCAAGACGCTTATGCGAACGTCATCAAAGACGACTGTGTTCTCCTCTTTTGCGGGCTTGGTACGCACTGAAAATCTCGCCATATCACACCTCTTTGTTTTGCTGTTTTTATAATAGCAAATTGCAAGCGGTTTTTCAATAGGCAACAATAAATTCTCAAATTGACACCGCGCAGAGTTTGAGTATATAATATTTTGTGATGACAATAATATATGCAAAAGTCAAATTATGAAAGAAGAAACAAAACTCAAACTCAATAAATTCGGAGCACTCGCAACTCGCTTTATCGAGAGCGATTGGTGGATCGCGCTCAATCTCATAATCGTCTTTATCGGTTGGGTGTCGAGCGGTTGGTACGTCGTGCTTCCCATTCTCGTAGTGGCAAACGTTCTCCCTCTCTTCTTTTTCAGGGGCACAAAACACCTGTTGCCCATTCTGTATTCATTCGTGTTTATGATAAACAGCGACCGCCACGACCTCGGCGACTATTCGTGGCTCTTGGCGTTTATTATTATACTGCTCGCGGGCGTAGTTTTTTCGCTCGTGCGCTTTAAGCGCGACTATTCCCCGCTTGCTCCAAAACGCATAAAAGGTTTTCACGCCGCTCTCATCGCACTCGTCGTTCCGTTTGCGTTTGCGGGCGTCACCCGTCCTGCGGAGAGCCCCGTGGCGAGAGTCGCCGCTCTTGCGTTTATCATAGTCGTCGCGCTCGGCTACACCTTCTTCGTGCTCACGACGCGAGAGGACAAGGACGAACTCGCGCTCTACGTCATAAAGATTTTGTTCTGCTCGGGCTTGGTCGTATGCGCGCAAGCAGTGGTTTACTACGCCACCGTCTGCGAGACGTTCGACGAACTGAGAGAAAACGTCATACTCAAACTCATCGACCTCGGCTGGTCGAGCGCAAACAATATCGCTCCCGCAATCGCGATGGCTATTCCCGCGACGCTGTATCTCTGCATAAAGAGGAACAAAATCGTCCCTCTCCTCGTCCTTATCGCGCTGTTTGAATACCTCGTCATAATCTGCACGGGAAGCAGAGGCACGATACTTTTCACCACGATTGCTCTGCCGATTATGCTCCTGTACGTCATGGCAAAGACGGAAAATAAACTCGCGTTCGGAGCGTCCGTATGCGTGCTGTTTGCCCTGGCGGTTGGACTTGTCGTCTATTTTGGCGACCAAGTCGGCGAGATTTTGACGAAGATGCTCGACAAGGGGTTCGACAGTTCGGGCAGGACGGAAACCCTCTACCCAATCGCAATCGACACCTTTAAGAACGACCCTATCTTCGGCGCGGGTTGGGACTTCAGAATAGGCGAGATAGACGGCAACAACTATTCGCCGTACTGGCACCACTCCACCGCCCTGCAAATACTCGCGGATATGGGCATCGTGGGCGCGATTGCTTTCGCGTTCTTCTATTTCCACCGCTACCGCACCTTCTTCGTGCTGAGAAAGAAGCCGGAAGCCGTAATGCTTTTACTGTCTCTCTTGATATTCGACGCCTACGGTATGATTGACACGGCGTTCTTCAGCCCGCCCTTCTTCATTATGCTTCTCGTCATATCCCTCGCCGTAGAAGTTGCGCTCCCCGACGACAAGTGCAGAGCGTTCGGCGGACGAGACCCGATTGCCGACGTAAAAGCATTGATTGCAAACCTAAAAGCAAATCGCAAATCCGCACCGCAACAAGCAGAACCCGAAGATACCGCCTCAAACGAAAACGAAAACACCGAAGAATAGACTTGTCAACAATCCCCCCCCCCTGCGATTTGCAGGGTTTTTTATTCACTTTTTTCGACGCCTTCATATACTGTTAATATGTGCGGAATTGTTGGCTATACGGGGTTTCAAAACGCCGTCGACGTAGTATTTGACGGGCTCAAGACGCTGGAATACAGAGGCTACGACAGCGCGGGTATCGCGGTTGTCGGCGACAAAGTTCAAACCTTCAAGACGGTGGGACGGGTATCGACTTTGGAGAAAAAACTCCCCCGCGACAAGTTTTTTACCGCAATCGGGCACACGCGTTGGGCTACGCACGGCGTACCTCTTGAAAGGAACGCCCACCCGCACTTATCGTTCGACGGCAAAATCGCCGTCGTTCACAACGGTATAATCGAAAATTTCAAAGAGCTGAAATACGCGCTGACAAAACAAGCCGTGACGTTTTCCTCGGACACGGACAGCGAGATAATCGCGCACCTGCTCGCTCTGAACGGGGACGTTGATTTTTTGAAGCGTGTGGAAACCGTGAGCAAATTGCTCAAAGGCGCGTCGACCTTTCTTGCAATACGCGAAGGCGACGACTCGATATATTGCTCAAAGCGGGGCGCGTCTCTTGCGATAGGACTGGGCGAGGGTGAAAACTTCGTCGCGAGCGACACCCTCGCCATCTGCGACTACTCAAAGAGCGTCGTCCCGCTTTCGGACGGCGACGTTGCAAAAATTTCGCGGGACGGAATAAAAGTGTTTGCAAACGGTGAAAGAGTGTTCCGCCCCGCCTACGCCGTGTCCCGCACGCGCCCGAAAATCAGCGACTGTTTTATGCGGAGCGAAATCGGCGAAATACCTGGGGCAGTCGCACGCACGCTGGAAGGCTTTTTGAGGACAAGTGGGGCGTCCGGCGAGGAAGCACTCGCAAGAGCGAGCAAAGTGCTCTTCGTTGGCTGCGGAACGGCCTATCACGCGTGTATATATGCAAAGCATATATTTTCTCGCCTTTTAAAAAAAGATTGCGAGGCGATTGAGTCCAGCGAATTCGACGAAACCGTCGTAAAACGCGACTCGGTTGCGGTTTTTATCACTCAAAGCGGAGAGACGGCAGACACCGTTCTCGCCGCCGAAAAGTGCAAGGAGAGAGGCGTCTATTCGATTGCGATTTGCAACGTGCGAGGAAGCCTTATGTCTTTCGTCGCGGACGCGGTCTACTATACGGAAGCGGGTGCGGAAGTCGCGGTTGCGGCGACGAAATCGTACGTTTGCCAACTCGCGCTCGTATACGCGCTCGCAAAGAGATGCGGAGGCAAAACTCTCGACGAAAAATTTGTTGAAAACCTCTCGAATTGTCTTGAAACTGCGGTGACGCAAAACGCCTACACCCCCTGCGTTTTGGACAAAAAACTCTTCTTCGTGGGCAAAGGTCGAGACGTCGTGACGGCAAAAGAAGCTGCGCTCAAAGTCAAGGAAATAACTTATAGAATGACGGACGCCTACCCCGCGGGCGAACTCAAACACGGTCCTATCGCGCTCATAGACGAGGAGAGTTTCGCCGTGGTCATAGCGACTGAAAATAAAGACGAATCGCGCGTCGAAGCCACCGTCAGCGAACTGCGCTCCCGCGGAGCATACGTGCTTGCCGTAAGCGGAATCGGCGATATCGGAGCGAACGAAACGATAAACCTGCCCGTCCCAAAGGACGAAAACCTCTTTCCGCTCGTCGCGATATTGCCGCTTCAAAACCTCGCGCTCAAGATGTCGCTCGAGCTGGGGCTCAACCCCGACAAGCCGAGAAATCTCGCAAAGAGCGTGACGGTTATATAAAAAAATCAACGCAACAGCGTTGATTTTTTGTTTGCGCAGCGTCAATTACTCGACGTCAAAACTCAAAACCTTTGCGCAGTCGTCGTTGATGACGATGTCCGCATAGGCGTCGTACGGCGTGGAACTCTTGTTGATGACGACCTTCGTCTTTCCGCCGTAATAATCGACGAGTCCAGCCGCGGGATAGACTGCAAGCGACGTGCCGATGACGATAAAGAGGTCCGCGTGGCGCAGGGCGTTTATCGCCGACATGAGAATATCCGTGTCCAACCCCTCGCCGTACAGCACCACGTCGGGTTTTATCGCCCCGCCGCACGGGCATTTGGGCACGCCGTCCGAACTTATGATATAGTCGAGGTCAAAGAATTTTTTGCACCTCTCGCAGTAGTTCCTGTGCACCGAGCCGTGCAGTTCAAGCACGCGCTTACTCCCCGCCGCCTGATGCAAGCCGTCGATATTCTGCGTGATAACGGCGGACAATTTGCCTTTCTCCTCGAGTTTTGCAAGGAAGACGTGCGCCCCGTTGGGCTTTGCGTCGGGATAGAGCATTTTTTGCTTGTAGAATTCGTAGAATTCTTTTTTGTGCAAAACGTAGAATTCGTGCGAAATCATCTCCTCGGGGTGAAACGCTCCGAAAGGCGTGGAATACAGCCCCGTCGCGCTCCTGAAATCGGGTATTCCGCTCGGGACGGAGATGCCTGCCCCCGTCAAGACCACTATACGATTGCTCCTCTTGATTGCGTCTTTGAGTTTTTGAATATTGTCGGTCGTTTCCATACCTATCGCTCCCGAATATATTATAACACTTGCGTATAATTTTTCAATGGCAAAAAAATTCTTGCCGAATTTACCGCCGTGTGATACAATTTTTGCAACAAGCAATTCGCATTTGCATATTATGGCAAAAACGAAGAGGCAAGGTATGATAAATCAAGAATTATTGAAAATCGGCAAAGGTCGCACGGTAATAAGACGCTTGTTCGAGTATGGCAAGGAGCGTCGCAAGGCGGGAGAACCCGTCTACGATTTTTCTTTGGGCAACCCGAACGTTCAACCGCCCGCCTGCGTCAACGAAGCGCTTGCGCGCATTGCGACCGAGCATAGGGACAGCCTGCACGAATACACTTTGGGTCCCGGCTACGAGAGCACTCGTCAAGCGGTTGCGGACGACCTGAACAGGCGTTTTGGGCTTGAACTTGGATATGCGAATATATTTATGACCTGCGGAGCGTCCCCCGGACTTCGCGCGGCTTTTGAGGCTCTCAGGGAGCGCAAAGAGGACGAAATCGTGATATTGTCGCCCTACTTTCCCGAGTATCCGCTCTTTATCAACAATGCGGGAGCGACGCCGATTATCGTACCGTGCAAGGACGATTTGACCCCTGACTTCGACGCTTTGAAGAAGGCGATAAACGAAAACACAAAGGCGGTCATCGTCAACTCCCCCAACAACCCGAGCGGAATCGTGTATGACGAAAAGACGAGAAAACAACTCGTCGCGGTACTAGAAGAAAAGCAAGCGGAACTCGGTCGTCCGCTCGTTATGATTACGGACGAGCCTTACCGCGAACTAGTCTACGACGTCCCCGACCACTGTTTTATGGCAGACTACGACAACACGATACTCTGCTATTCCTACTCAAAGAGTTTGTCCTTGCCCGGCGAGCGTATCGGCTACGTGGCGGTGAACCCGAAGATGCAGAACGCGGAAGATATGTACTGGGCGCTCTCGGGAGCGATAAGAATGCTCGGCTACGTGTGCGCGCCCGCGATATTCCAAAAGGTGGTTGAAGAATGCGCCTCCGCGCGTCCGAACATCGAGCAGTATAGTAAAAACCGCAACCTTTTGCACGGCGAACTTACCCGCATAGGTTTTGAATGTGTAAAACCCGACGGAGCATTCTATCTGTGTTTGAAAGCCAAAGACGGAAACTCCGTCCGCGTGAGCGACGTGGCAAAAAAACTCGGCATACTCATCGTCCCCTGCGACGAGTTTGGGGCGAAAGGATTTGTGAGAATCGCTTACTGCGTCAAAGAGGAGACGATAAAAGAGTCGATTCCCGCGTTTGAAAAACTGTACGAACTCTTGAACGAATAAAGTTTTTAAATCAAAAGCACTCAGCCAATCGGTTGAGTGCTTTTTTTGTCGCAAAAATATCGTTCCCTAAACGTTTTTTGAAATCACGTTTCGAATATTTATTGTTGAAAGCAAAACAAAGATGCCGCCCGAGACGGGCGACATCTTGTCTGATTGTCGATACTGACAGTAAGCGTTTAGCTTATTCGGCTGCCGGTTCCGCAGCAGGTTCTTCCGCGGCAGTTTCATTTGCCACAGTTTCATCTTGCGCTGGTTCTTCTGCCGGTTGTTCGGGTTGCTTGTCGGTTTTTGCGGGGCCGTTGCCTTTCTTCTTTTTGAGGAGGAAGAGGACTGCGACCGCTGCGCCTGCCGCGACTGCAACGACTGCGATGACGATGCCCGCGATAGAGCCGCCCGTGAGTTCGTAGGTGACGATATAGCGTGAGAAGTGGTTGGTCTCGAAGGTGATGACGCCGTCTGCGAGCGTTGTCTTCATAGCCGTCTTCTTACCGTTTTCGTCGACGTAGTAGACCTTGGCTTGTTGACCGCCCGGGACCTTGCCGTCGAACGGGACGCTGACGAGTGCGGAGCCCTCTGCGAAGGTTGCGCCTTCGAGTTTGACGTCGATGACGAGTTGTGCGCCCTTCGGAGCGTCTTCGGCATCTTTGGACACTTCGAGTTTCAACGTGACTTCGTTGCCTGCGATAGCAGCGACTGCCGCCGCGTTGAAGACGATTTGAGAATCGCCGACCTCGAGTTTGACTTCTTTTGCTTCCGCATTATCTGCGCTTGCATCGTTGAAGATTGCGGTGACGTCAACGCCTTCTTCCTTGACCTCTTCGACGTCGATGACCTTGTAGTAGGTCTTGGAGCCGTCTTCGGAAGTTTGCGGAGCGGCTTCTTTGACGACGACGTCGACGGTTGTGGAGCCTGCGAGATAGTTCGCGCTCTCTGCGGACTTGACCGTGACCGTATGCGTACCGACTGTCACGAAACTGTTGTTCTCATAGGAGATTGCGCCGCCGCCGCTGACCGTTGCGCCGGAGATTGAGAGTTCGCTACCTGTGTATCTGAATTCTCTTTCGACGCGAGAGAGATCGAAGACTGCCGCCGCTTTTGCGATTGTGAAGTCGTGTGTAATGACTTCCGGAAGCACGTAGTTCACGCTTTCGATAGCCGCCGTTGCTGTGTGCGTGCCTGCAAGCGTCGCTTCGCCGGAGACCGTCACTGCGAGGACGTCTTCGCCTGCCAAGTTGCCTGCAACCGCAGTCGGCTTGTGAGCGGAACCGTCGTACGTGAAGGTGAGGTTGCTCCAAGTGAGCGTAATCTCACGCTCTGTGACCGTGTAGGCGTTTACACCGTTTGCGAAAATAATCGAATAGTTTCCGTCGAGACACTCGCCGGTGATGTTGTATTTGCCGACGTTGGATTGTGCCGTGACTGCGCAAGCGAGGCTGAAGATATCTTTGTCTTCATCGCCGACGACTATATCGCCGTCCGCGACCTCCGCCGTAAGTTCTGCCGGCTCATTGCCGTACGTGCTGGACTTGGCAACGACGTTGATAGTGATAACCTTCGGTTTGACGGTCAAGGTTGCCGTCTTATCGGCAATCGCGTTGTAGTTTGCCGTGTCTCCTGCGAAGTGCGCCGTCACTGTTTGCGAGCCTGCAACGGTGCGGGTTTCGTTGTCATAGGTGACCGCGATCTCTTCGAACGGAAGTTCGCCCGTGATTTCAATCGTGTGTGCTTCGCCGTCATAAGTGACCGTGAGGTTTGCAAGCGTGACGTCCGTCATATCGTAATTCGCCTTGCCGATTGTGATATCAAAGTGTCCCGTCGCCATATTGTGGTTGTCTGCGGAGGCTTGATAGTAGATCGTGTGTTTGCCTGCCGTCGTGAACCTCGGAACAGCGATTGTGTACGTGCCGTTTTCCGTCGCGCTGTACATAAACGTGACCGCTTGATTGTTGACCGCCGTAGCGTTTGTCGTGACGTTTGCGGCTTGTTCCGCTCTGTTGTAAGTGAGCGCGCCGTTTTGAGCAACCGAGACGCCCGTAAGCGTTGCGGGGTTGATTGTGATGACCGCTTCCTTATCGGCAATCGGTTCGTGATCGTCGTCGCCCGTGAAGTGTGCAATTGCGGTCTGCGTGCCGACTGCCGTACGAGAATTGAGTTCGTATGTGGCAGTGACGCCGTCCGGAAGATTTGCGGCGATTGCCGTGTGCGCTTGACCGTCATAGGTGACCGTGATTGCGGCAAACGTGACGCCGTCCATATTGTAAACGTTCTTCGTGACGGTGAGCGTTGCCTTTGTAAAGTCGCCCATCGTGACGGCGTAGTTGGCGTTGTTCAAATCAGTCGCTATGAGCGTGTAGACGCCGTGAACGAGCGTCGGACCTGCTTCGACCGGTTGTTGTTGTCCGTTGACGATTGCAACTTCAACGACGTCCCAAATCGTGTCGCCTGCGCCGAGAGCCGGAGAAACAGCGAGATAGTAGTCGTTGTCCTCCATAGCCGTGAGGAGTTCCGTCCAGCTTGCGACGTCGCCGAATACTCTGGACTGCGCTTCGCCTTCATAGCTCACTGTAATCGCCTTTGGAGTGACGTTCCAAGTGAAAGAATACGTACTATTCGGGCGATAGTTGCCGAGAGTATTATTGGCTGGCGTTAAAGTAGTTCCGTCGCTATCCGCTACGTTTTTAATCGTCATATCTTGCACAAGCGTCCAACTGCTGTCGACTGCTTGATACTTGATTTCAAACGTATGGTTGTTGCCGTCGTATACTACGCTAGCTGCAACACCTTCGATTGGTTGACCGTCAACGAACATTACCAATGCGACCTGGCGTTTGTTGACCGTGATCGTGCCCGGGATGAACGTAACGTCGTAGTTTGCGCTCGTAAGTCCGCTCGGAACGATGTCAAGGACGTTGCCTGCGTCTGTGCTTGTCGTATAATCGCAAGCAAACGCAAGTTCGCCGCCGAGGACGCTTTCGTTATCACCTTCGATGAAGCCTTCGTAGCTGACGGTGTACGTCGGAACGGCTGCACCATACTCGACTTCCTTGTCGTCAGCGGTGATCGTGAGATCCTTCTTGGTGATTGAATAGGTGTTGCCGACGAATGTAATTGCATAGTTGGCGTTCGTTGCTTCAAGGACTGCGACGCTTGAAACGCCCGTCGTGTTGGTGAGCGCGGTGTACGCTGCCGTGAGTTGCCACGGGTTCGCATCTTCGTTTGCGAGCGTGCCTGCCGTGATTGCAACGTTCGGGACTGCTATTGCGTCGCCGTAGACGCTTGTCGCGCCTGTGATTGTGACCTCAAGTGCGCGCGGGCTGACCACGAGATAAGCCTTTTCGCCGAGGTTGATGGTCATATTGTAGTTTGCGCTGTTGCTTACAACGACCATTTGATACGTGCCTGCCGCGAGTTCGTCGTCAAGGTCGCCCTCGGTGTAGACCGTCGGATCGCCTGCTTTCGTGAATGTAATCGTGAGGAGACCAAGCAAGCCTTCGCCGTTTGCAACGCCGTCCGTGGTTGAGAGATAGAGACCGTTTGTCATCATCTCTTCACCGAGAGCGGTCCACTCGGCAGTTGCACCGTAAGTTGCACCCTTCGGTTCTTGCAACGGATCGTAGACAACCGTGATCGGACGCGCCGTGAGTGTGTATGAACCTTGCCAGAAATAGATTTCGTAGTCGTCATCCGGGTCAATATCGTCGCCGATAATGATATAGCCGTCTGAGACAGGGCTCGTTGAAGTGAGTGGTTCTTGAGGGTTCGGCACATAAGCCGTGAGCGAGTAGTTCACGTCAAGTTCAAGCGTGTCGCCACCGATGATTGTCATCTTGCCGTTTTGGGTATCTTCAACCCACTCTGCGCTCAAATTTGCAAGCGCATTGCCGTAAACGGATGTTGCATCGTTGATTGCGAGTCTGATAGGACGCGGCAAAATCGTGATTGTCGCTTCCATCGGATCAGGCACGTTGTAGTTCGCGCTTGTCGTTGAGAACGTTGCCGTGACAGCCACCGCGCCATCATTTACGTGCGTCGCTTCGCCACTGTAGTTGACTGTCACCGAAATGCCGTCCAAGCCTGTCGGAAGGTCACCCTCAATCGTCAAGCTGTGCGCCTCGCCGTCGTACACGACTTCTGCGTTTTCAAAGCTGATGCCTAACATATCGTATTCAATCGGGGTGATCGTGACGTATGCTTGCATAGCGTTAGGCACGTTGTAGTTCGTGCTGGTCGTAGCAAACGTTGCCGTGACCAATACTGCGCCTTGGCTTACGTTCATTGCGCTGCCACTGTAATTGACCGTCACTTGAATGTGGTCCTCACCTTCAGGAAGTTCACCCTCAATCGTCAAGCTTTGCGCCGCGCCGTTGTACGGCAATTCTGCGCTGTCAAACGTGATGCCCGTCATATCGTAGTCTGCTTTTGCAATGACAAACTGAACGTTTTCAAGTTGACCGTACATATTCGCACCGTCAAATTGATAGTTGTTTTTGTCAGCGCCGCCCAAAGTCAAAGTGCGATTGTAAGTGTTAGCGTTCGTGCCGTTGCCACTGACCGTAATCGTGACCGTGTCGCCCGGTTCAAGGTTTGTGACGCGAGCGTTGAACGTGTGTTGGCCACCGTTGTACGTTGCCGTAGTCTTTTCGATATCACCGTCATAATACTTGGCATAGGTGACAGTTTTTGGCGTAATGACAAACTTGTTGGTCACGTCGTCGATCGTAAGGTCATAGTTGTTATGACGATCGCCTGTGCTTCCTTCGTACAAACAAACCGTATAATTTGAATATGTATATTCGCCTGCGTTATCGCCTTCTGCACGGATGATGTTGCCCGCATACGTGACGTAAGCGTCCACATCGCCCGGAAGGATACCGTCAATCGTATAACCGAACGTTGCCGGTTCACCTGCGCCGTAGACTCTCGTTTGACCTGCGTTCGGCTTGATGGTCGCAGTCTTTCTGCTGACGACGATAGACGTGATGCTCGTTGCGTCGATTGCGTTGTGGTTGCCGTCCGGAACGACCTTGTACCAAACGGTGTAGCCGGAGGTGTTTGCATTGAACGCCGTCGGGACTTCATCATCCCAACTATCGTTGTCGAGGCTGTAATAAAGCGTACCGCCCGTCACCGTACCTGCCGTGACAAGCGCTTGGTTCTCGCCGTTGTAGACGAGGCCGTTAACCTTTGCGGGAGCAAGCGTAATCACTGCGTCGATCTTTGCGATATTCCACGTCACCGTGTTCTCGCCAAGTGCAAACTTATAGTTGAATGCTCTTGTACCTTCAAAGATGAGTGTTGCAACGTATTCGCCTGCATTGGTTTCTGTCGCGTGCGTCGAAATCGCAATTGAAACGTCGTCGAGAACTGTATCCTTGGTTTGTTTGTTGGTGATTGTTGCGGAGAGCGTATGTGATGAACCGTCATAGGCAACCGACAAATCGCCGTCGCCATCGCCTGTCAAAGCCGTGGTGTAGGTGACTTCAAGACGTGCTATCTTGAGGTTGACCGTACCAACGCCTGCGTCAACCGTATAGTTTGCGCCTGCAACAAGGTTGTAGTTGCTTGCTTTTGAACCGTTAAGCGTGAACGTCTTGTCGTAGCCGTCGACTTCGTCTACGTCGATTGCATTTCCGCCTTCAAACGCAAGCGTGACGTTTTCAGAGTCGCCTGCAATTACGCCGTCCAAATTATAACTCGGGAGTTGCGCACTGCCGGTGTAAACCTTAGTGAGCGCAGTGAAATTGACGGAAACGTCTTTTGCAGTGATGGACCAAGCTTGAGTTCTATGCGCGTTTTCATGAGACAACTGATAATTGTTTGCGGTTTCAGTGTCCGGCAATTCAACATATGCTGTGTAAGAGTTAACGCTTTTCGCGCCGTTTTCGAAAACTTCAAGTTCCAACTCGTCGCCCGGGACAAGGTTGGTGACCTCTGCGCTCAATGCGTGTCTGACGCCGTCGTATTCAACCGTAAAGCCGGTGATACCGCTCCAGCTGATAACGACTTCAAGCTTGTTTATCATGAAGGTGTTGCCTGTGAAGCTGATGTTGTAATTGTCTGCGTATGCAGGCTTCAAAGCAAGCGTTCCTTGGCTGATTGCATAACCGAGCGCATTGTATGTCTCGCCTTCTACACGAGCAAGCGCACCGTTGAAGTAGGTGCTGGTTGCTTGAATGTTGTCGCTGAACTGGCTTGCGCCGACACTGAACGTAAGTGCAGGATCGTCGTCACCGTAGGTCTTTGATTGATCCGCGTCAACCGTGACCGTGAGCGTCGCCTTTGTGATTGTGAAGTTGTCACCCGTGAAGCTGATGTTGTAATTTGCTGAATATGCAGACTTCAATGCAAGCGTGCCTTGGCTGATTGCATAAGTGCCAACAGGTTCGCCTGCTACACGAGCAAGTGCGCCATTGAAGAACGTGCTTGTGTTTTGAATGTTGTCGCTGAACTGGCTTGCACCGACACTGAACGTAAGTGCGGGATCAGCTTGACCGTAGACCTTTGTTTGATCTGCATCAACCGTGACCGCGAGTGTTGCCTTGGCAACCGTGAGTGTGCCGGCAGTGTGTGTGATCGCATAGTTGGCGCTGGTGTAACCACTCGGAGTGATGGTATAATCGTTTGCGCCTCTGTTTGCAGGATCTGCAGTGTTGTAATCACATGCAAACGCAAGTTCACCGCCGAGAACGCTGACCGTCTCACCATACTCAAAGCCACTTGGCGTTATCGTCCACTCAGGAGCAGCCTCACCATATACAATATCCTTATTGTCTGCCGTGATCGTGAGCGCCTTCTTGGTGACTGTGACGTTTACGATGCTTGGGCCGGCAGATACATAGTTGATGTAGGTGTCCAAATAACCGTCGCAAACAAAGTCATATTTGAGTTGATAGAAACCAACGTTCTTTACTTCTGCAAAAGTTGCACCCGATGGAGCTTCTATCCAACCAATAAGATCCCAAGCGGCGGCGTTTTCCGGCTCTTCCGCGCTGTAACGATAGTAATAGTTTTCGTTGACGTGTTGTGCAACTTTGTCATCTTCACCTGCCATATCGTCCAAATTTACACCGTCAAACGTTGGTCCAACTGCAGTACCGTAGACAAGACTGTTGCTTGCAAGTGTCAAATCCGGAGTCAACGTCGTAGCATAAATGTGGAAGATTGCTCCCGCATCACCTGCGACGAACGCATAGGAGTCCCCTGACGAACCGACAAAGTTGCCTGCGAGGGCATATTCGCCAACGTTTCTTTGTGCAGTGGTGCCGTTTGTGACAATGCTTGTGCTGAGTTTGAAGAAGCTGTTTTCGTCAATTATGTATTGATAGAATGTGACGTCCGGTGTTTGATCTGCGCCGTTGTACTCCAAGTCGTCTGCGCGCATATACACCGGAATCTTCTTGACTTCAAACGTGAGATAGATATATGAATCATCATAATTGCTGTTGCCCGTCACCCATTGTCTCAACGTATAATGCTGTCCGACTTCCGCCGTGTTTGCGGGGAATGCCTCAGTGGTGACATATTCGAATGACAAGCCATGATCCGTCGCTTCGCCGTCGTCATGAGCTTCGCCAAGCGCCCATTCCCAATCGCCTGACGGTGTAAGATGCTCCGACAAGCCGTCTTCATAGCCTGGGAGCGAACTCAATGAGAGCACAATTCTGTCCGTGACGTCAGTGATGCCGTCAAGTCTTGAATATGCGCTTTCTTCACCGACCATATATTGGGAGCCAAGCACGCCACCCAACGCGACTGCGTTCGGGATAACTGTGGCTTTAACGATGTCCTGCGTTGAATTGTAGTGATCGTAATCATAGACGGTGATCATGTTCATCGGGTCTTGAGGATCCGGCTCGGTATGTATACCGAAATAATAGCGATCACGATATTCTTCCGCGATTTCGACACCAACGATATAGTCGTCGCCGATTTCACCCGAATAGATTTTTTCATCGCCGCCAACGCCGCCCCAGCGGAACGAGTTGATCTTGACAATGACGTCGTCAAGCGGCATATAGCCGTTTGCTTCCGTCATTATGGTCGGATCATCAACCTCAGGAGTAGATAGAGGCTCATATTTTACGGTAATACCGTTTTGAGGAGAGCCGTTGTAAGGTAGTTCAGCTTGGAAAGTTGAATAATCGAGTTGTCTCTTCAAAACTTCGACGCTACCACTCGCCGGCGACGGAACATAATCGCTCAACACCGCTTCTTTACCGGGTTTTAACTGAAGCGATAATGTGTAATCATATTCGCCTGGCATATTTGGTGCTTCATCATCCCAGTTGACTACCGCAGTGAAATATTCATCGTGCGGTGAACCGACGGTTGGCGTGAGACTAAACGCGCTCCCCTTATAATAGAACGTCGTTTCATCCATCGAAATGATGACGGGGACCGGTGTGATTTCAAACACAATCTCTGCAATTCGTTCCGCTCCGCCTCCTTCGTCATAGGTGTAGACCTTTCTGTAGGTGCCCGTATGCAATGGCGTCCCGACAAAACTTTCCCAATTAGAGTTTACGTATTGTTCATAGTAAATCTCATCGGGGGTGATTGCGTCACCGGGGCCCATCCCGGACGGATAGATTGTCGCAGAAATACCGCCTGCGGTTCCTGCGCCATACTCAAACCAAATCTCATCAGTGATGCTGCCGACGGGGTCGCCGTTGTTGCTGATTTCGATTTCATAACCGGTTTGCAACCAGCCGTCAGCAAACGCCACGCTGTGACTTGGTGAAACTTTAAGCGTCATCGCCGTCACAACGCCGAGTAGCACCACCAACACGACTACTGCGACAAGTGATAAACGCTGAGAATGTTTCTTGTTCATAATGTTGCCTCCTATATCAATTATTTTAAAAAAATAAACCGCCGAGAAAGCGTCTCGACGGCATAAGTTTTAACAAGTTGATGCGCAAGTAAAAACGGACACGGTTTGTCCTTGCGTTGTGGTTGTGTATACTGCGACAGTATAACTTGCTTTCAAAATCTTCTCCCTCTCTATAAGAGCGCAATACGCGCCCGTATACGCATTATATTCTTCCTAACCCATTAAAAGAATATAAAAAACAATATACTTATGCAAATTTTAACATTTGCCACGCTCAAAGTCAATATCAAACTCGAAATTTCTCGACGCTTTTTAAATATTAGTACACGTGTAACGCGATTTTTTTCCGTTCGCGATTTTCACCGCACTTTTTTTGTCGAATTTTGTCTGTTTTTGCCCCTCCGCTTCTTTCCTTCGCTTTTGTGCTACAATATGCAAGGAGGCAACGATGAGCAACGTCAAACATCCAAAATGCACCATACGAACGTTGGCAAACCAAGCCAAAAAACGACTTGCCCAAAACAAGTATGCCGAACAAAACGCCATACCCAAAAATATCACCGCCGAACAGCAGGTGATATACTTCAAACTCAAACAATTAAAACGCGACGGGCAAGAACTTACGAGCCCCGTCGCTCAGCTCGGCGACCAAAACCTCCTCGCTTCCCTCTCCCACGAGGAAAAACAACGCTATATCATCCGCCTGTGCGAGGACTACGTCAAGGTCAAAGCGTTGATAGAAAAAGAATCAGGCTGACCTCTCGTTCTCGGCGTCCACCGCCACCACGTAAGGCTCTTCAAAATCGTCGCTCTCACCATCCTCTTCCGTCTCGCGCTCGTACGTTCCGCAAAGGCGGTAGAGTTTTTTCATTTTTCCGTTTGCAAGCACACAGGCGTCTGGCGCAAGCTTTCGCACGAGCAGTACGAGCGGCGCAAACAACACTCCGACGATTATTGCGTTTGAAATCATGTGCACCACGTCGAAATATACGCCCTTAAGATAATAGCCGAGCCAATACTTTCCCAAGGCCTCCGACGACATCGTCCCCAACACAAGCGTTTCTACGCTCGAGGACAACACCCCCAAAAACTCCGCGTATATTACGGCAAGAACAACGGCTACGACGGTCGTCTTGAAAACGTTCCGCCTTCTAAGCAACAACGATGACAGAACGGCAAGCAACGGCCAATAGATATAATACATAAGTATCCAAGTGTGCGGCGAATACAACGCCATCTCCACCGTGCAGAATATGAGCGCCGCCGTGAGTGCGTACGGAAGCCCGAGGGTCGCCCCGTACACGATGATGAGAAGCGTCACGACTTCCACGTTCGGCAGAGCGGCAAAAGCAATCTTGCCCACGGTCAAAAGGGAGGCGAGAATCGCCACCCTCGCAACGAAAATCGTTGCCACTCTACCGTTGTTTTTCCAGCTTTTGCCGTCTGCCGCCATCATTGATTAATTATACGCTTATTGAACAAATTAAGGTTTTATCGTGCTGTTTTTGATATATAAAGTGTGGTTTTTATCAATATGTCTCAACTTTGAACAGATAGCCCGCACCGTCTCTGACAGGCAAAGAACTGACGCCGACTGCGGAATACGCAAACGTCTTTCCGTCATATTCAATGTCGGCGGGCGCATAGTCGCCTCTGTCAACCAACGTCTCGCCTTCGCCCTCTTCAAGGTCGTGGAAAACCGCAATGTATGCGCGCGGCGTGTCACCCGGCATATTGTTGATGCTGCTTATAAAACCGCCCGAAATCGTGCACTCCGAAAGTTGTTGGTCTTGCAACAATTTGAGAAGAACAGCCTCCAAATATTCCTCAGTGGTGCTCGTTTCGATCTTTGTATAACCGTTTCCGTTTTGGACGTATACGGTTATTGATTTTGTACCCTCTTCCGCTTCGGGCTTGCCCAAATCTTTGAGTTCTTCAACCTTGTTGCAGCCGACGAGCAAGAGGCAAGTCACTACCACGAGGATTGCTGCTATCGTCAAAAGTTTGACGACGTTTTTTGCTGTTTTCGTCATAAAAAACCTCCGTTTATTCGCGGAGGAAAGAATAGCAAAACAAACACACCGGCGTGTGTTAAATCTTGCGGACACTTCCCTCCGAGTTATCCCTTGTATGCTTGCGCGTTCGCTCGCTTGCGTTCGCGCTCGCTTAGCCGGTCTCCTGGCTTGAGACAAGTTAAAAACTTGTTGGCGCCTTCCCTTGCGGTGACGTTTGCCCATTTGACTCTCACAGTAGCGGGGGCTGTGACAGATTTGCACTGTCTTCCCGATTATCCCGATTTACTCGGGCACTAAGCGAGTATATTATAGCATACGACGCAAAAAAATCAATAGGGTTGCACAAGGTATTGTGTTTTCTCCCGTGCAAAATACACAAGCGCGCACAAATATAAAAAAATATGGAATTGTCATTGACTTTGCGCGAAGATAATATTATAATATTAAAGAATAAAAAGAAAGGAGTCTACTATGTACACCAGATGTCCTAGTTGCAGAGCGCAAATCAGCTTTGAACTTCCGCAGTCTGCAGACAGCTTTCCGGAAGGATACAAACACAAAATCAAATGCCCAAGTTGCGGCGTCACTATTGGCGTAAAGATCCCGAGAGTCGATACTACCGCAACGGTTCAACCCACCTACACTCCGGCAAACCCCGCCGCGAGCGAGTTTGAACCTACATATCAGGCGGCGCCTCCGGTCCCAATGGATCCGAAGGAAGAAAAGAAGGCAGCAAAGAAGGCAAAGGCAGCCGAAAAGAAATCGGGCCTCCCGAGAAACATCTTTATGATGATCTTCTCGCTTCTCTTCGTCGCCCTCTCCACAGTTGCTTATTTGCTCAAAAACGGCACTATCCCTGAGGGGAGCTTGCCACCTTGGATGGGCGGCATTGCATCTTTTGACGGAATTTCTTTGTTTGAAGGCTTAATCAACAAGACTTTCGTTCAACCAAGCGATGCTTTGGGTTGGATTCCTGCAGTTCTTCCGTCTGCACTCTTTGTGCTCTCCGGCATTGTTTTCATTGTTGCACTCATCGGTGCAATCGGCAAAAAGTATGCCAGAGCATGGAACTTCCTTGCAAGCCTTATCGTGTTTGCAATCGCAGTTGTTATGCTTCTCGCTCCGGGCATCTTTGAAGAAGGCAACTTTGTTGAACTTATCATGGTCTACTTCATGGGCGAGCACGGCATCATCACAAGCGGCGCGTATTTCGCATTTGCAGGCGTCGCACTCGGTTTGTTGCAACTTCTCTTCTCGTTGTTCTTCTGTGCTTCTATGAAAAAGAAAGTAAAATAATTTAAGTTTAAAAAGCAAAAAGCACTCTCGTTTGAGAGTGCTTTTTTTATTAAAGTGAATTATCAAAAAACCGCACAGTTTAGCGAATAGCATTGTCAACTCAAAAGTTGCAACAATTTAAAAGCGTTCCCAACATGGGGACGCTTAATTTATTATTGCAACTTTTTCGCCACTTCGCGCACAAGATTGTTTGCTCATCCATCATATACCGAAAAACTCAAGCAAGTGTTCCGCGCAATCTTGTGCTTGATTTTGCGCTTCGCACATTTTAGGGTCACGTACACAAGTACGCTCATCCCTCACAAACGGGCTTTTTCGCGCTCTTCATCTAAACTGTGCGGTTTTTGAACGTTCATTTGTTCGAAGACGCGTAGGAGTCACGACTTTCTCTTTTGAAGACGGAACTGGAGTCGCAACGGCGACGACCGCGTGAGTCCGCTCGAATTTTCAAAAGTGTGAGCGTCTTGGGAACTAGTTGCGAATGCCCCAAAACGCGACGTGGTATAACAAGGGGACGATAATATGGAGAGTGGCGACGGTGGGTTCCCTTTTAGGGGTGACCGTTTTGGGAAGAACCATACGAAGGAGCAAGGTAATTTCATTTTAGAGTTTTACGACGTAAAGCATATCAAAAAGGCACTCAATCGAGTGCCTTTTGTTGCAAACCTGACACAGCAGATCGCTCACTCACACGGTTTTTTGACCGGTTTCGGTATCATCAATCACATAGAGAATATTCGCTTCGTTGCCGGTCGTTGCGTCAACGTATACGAAATAGGTCCCGTCTTGCTGACATTCAAACTCGTAGGTCAAGACCTCGCGGTTGCCACGGAGAGGGATGAGTGCAAGTCTGCCCTCTCCGACTGCGGGGAGCGAGAGCGTCCGTCTTGCTTCCGACTCGGAGATTTTGGGAGACGGGACGTTTCTCGTCCTGTGGTTGAAGGCGTAGTGCGTTGCGTCAACGCCCACGACCTTGCCGTCTCTTTCGCGAATTTTGACCTTGACTAGGTCGGAATAGAGTATCACGTCGTTTTCAACGGGAGCGAGGTTGACGACGCACTCTCCGTGCGCCGAGCAAGACCACACGACCTGCATATTGTCAAAGCCGAGTCGTTTTGCAAAATTGAGCGCGGAGATTTGGCAAGTCTCCCCTGCCTCCGTATGCGCGGTTGCAACGGCTTCGCCGTCTCCCGTCGCGTTCATGAGAATAAGCGCTCCGCCGAATCTACCCACCTGCGCGAACGCTCTGTCTCCGTCCAAAACGAAGGAAAAGTTGTAGCACTTTATCTGCCCGTCCGCTTCTCCCGCATATTCGAGGTTTTCGACGTCTCTATCTTTAAGATAGAGGAGAAGTTGCGTCTTCGCCTGTTCCAAAGTCATCTCGTCGCCCTGCAACGCCACGGGTTCGCGCGTTTCGAGCGCGTCGCTGAAAGGTCCGTCGTAAATCATTTCGGGATACTCGATGCTCGGCTCGGTAAAGTCGTTGAAAGCGGACGCAAACTCTTCAAGCACGCCGTCCTCCCCGACGAAAGAGCCTCCGCGTTTCAAACTTTCGTTCACCTTGTAGATTGCTTCCTTGTAGACGTCGGCAAGTTCGCCCATTTTGCGGAGTTTGGTTCTGTCCTCACTCGTGAGTTTTTCGCCGTCCGCAACCTTGAGCGCGAGCGAATGCGAATAGTCGCCGAGTTGATTGACAAACTTTTGCGCCGCAAGCATACCTTCGTCTTCGGCGTCGAATACGCCGAGGTTATTCTCGGCAAGCGAAGCCGCGCTCCACACTTCGTAAAGGAGCGACTGTTGCATCGCGGGCGTGGAGGACACGCTGAGTTTCCTGAGGTTCGTGCCAAGGTCGTTTGCACCGCTGAGCAGGTCGTAGTATGCCCTTGAATACACCGCCTCCATTTGACGCTGATAGGTCTCGTGCGTGTTTATCTCCTCCGTGCTGTAATAAAGAGCCACGGACAAGCCGACTATCGCGCTCGCAAACAGTCCCATCGTCGCGCCGGCTATCCATTTACCGACGCCCGACTTTTTGGTCTTTTTTGATTTTACGTTTTGTTGATTTGTGTTTTCCATATTTCACCTTATTTTTGATTTTGCAACTATTTAATACTTCGCACTCCCAAAACCGCTCGGTTTGGATGAGATGCAAGAAAGAGTACGTCTTGCGGCGACCAAGCGTACTTTTGCGTACACGGTGTCGGCGCAAGAGATGCTCTGACACAGTAGGTCGCCAAACTGTGCGGTTTTAACAGAAATTGTGATTTCCTATACTCAATTTTACCGTGCGAGACAGCATCCACTTGCTCGTAGCGGTTTTGGGATTGTAGTAAAAGAGACAACCGTAGGTCGGGTCCCATCCGTTGAGAGCGTCGCGAGCGGCGTTTATCGCGGTTTGGTTGGGACTTAGATTGATTTGTCCGTCGCTCACGCAGTCGAACGCGCCCGCCTGATATATCACGCCTGCAATCGTGTTTGGGAAGCTCGAACTCTTGACTCTGTTGAGCACGACAGCCGCAACCGCCACTTGTCCCGTATACGGTTCGCCCCTCGCCTCGCCGTAGACGACGTGCGCGAGCAAGTTAAGTTCGGTTGAGGACGTCGAGGACGAACTGCTTGTGGTCGTCGAGTTCAAGTTAAGCCCCATAGCCTGCGCCGTCTTGGTTCCCACTACGCCGTCCGCCACGAGTCCGTTGCGCTTTTGAAAGAGGATGACGGCGGCTTTGGTCTTGGGACCGAACACCCCGTCAGCCGTGCCCTGCAAATAGCCCCACCTTATGAGTTTGGTCTGCATGGTCTTGACGAGAGTGCCCGTCGAGCCTTGTTTCAAAACGACAGCCTCCGCCACTCCGTCCGACGACGGCAAAAACACGATGGCAATCGTGAGCACGAAAGCAAAGACCATAACGAGAGCGAGCACCCGTCTAAATGCGTTGCCCGCTCCTTGATATTCGATTTGATTGAAAATGCGTTTCATATTGCATAGTGTGCCGTTCGTCGTGATTTTTATTCTCGAGAGTAAATTGATTTTTGGGCGTTTATTCTTCAAACGTTTTGGCAACAATGAGCGTATGAGAAAAAATTGCGTTTTTACTGTCGCCCTACTTTTGTTCCTCGCCCTTTCCGTACTGCTTCTTTCATCGTGCGATAAAAAAACCGCGAGCCTTGAAACTTTGCAAGAAAACTGTATAAGAATACATATACGCGCCAACTCGAACGACGAATTCGACCAAGCGGTAAAACTGAAAGTGCGCGACGCGGTCACAAATCATCTCGTCACTCTGCTTGCCGATTGCAAAACGAAAAGACAGGCGTACGCGCTGCTTGAAAACGACAAGGAAAATATAGTAAAAATCGCAGATTTGACACTTAAACAGTCAAATTGTGCATATAAAACGTCAATTCGGTTGAATAATGAGTATTTTCCGGACCGCACGTACGAGGACTACGAATTCCCCGCAGGCAACTACGACGCGCTGATTCTGGAGCTCGGAAGCGGCAAGGGAGACAACTGGTGGTGCGTGGCTTTTCCCCCGTTATGCTTCGTCCCAAGCGGCTCGGGCGGCGACAAAATCGTCTATAAATCGTGGGTGAAAGAGACGCTCGAAAAACTGTTCGGCTGAAATAAATTTGAAAACGTATAAGTCTTGAATAATAGCAAATATATAAGATATATAACCGCAATACATTAACTTTCGGTACATAAAATTAAAACCGCTTAGTTTGGATGAGATGCAAGGAAGAGCGCGTCTAGTGTCGACCATGTGTACAAAGACGTACACGGTGTCGCCACAAGGAGCGCTCTGACAAAGCAGGTTGCCTAACTGCGCGATTGCAAGGAGACCAATATGAAAATAATGAGAGAAATCGTGCGCAACACAGCTATGGGCGCGCAATCTGTCGACAACATTATCGACCACGTGGACAACGAACGCTTGAAAGGTATCTTGCTCGAACAAAAAAAGAGTATGGAAGACTATTACAAAAAGGCGGCAAGCGAACTCAGCGAACACGAACTCGAAGACGCGAAGACCAACCCTATGCAACAGTTTATGCTGAAGGCGGGCGTCAAGATGAACGTCGGGTTTAACAACAGTTCGTCGCATATCGCAAGCATGATGATTGACGGCTACAATATGGGCATTGAGTCCGTGCAAAAGTGTATAAACGAGCTGAGAAAGGACGGCGTGGAAGTCCCCTCCCTCGCCACGGAACTTATGAAAACCTACGACAAATGCATTAAGGTGCTAAGAGAGTACTTGTGAGCGCAAGCGCGCCAAGAGTAAACCAAATTATATATTTATAATATATATTATATAAAATAATAAACAATAAATAAAAGCCCCGAGCGGTCTGCTCGAGGCTCTTCGTTTGAATTTGAAGACGATTACGCATTGCCGTTCTCAAGCGTCAAATCTGCCTCTTGAGCGGCATTCTCTTCTCCTTCCGAAACTCTCATTCTGTTGAGTCTGTCAACGGAGATTGCGCCTCTTTCGCGAATCTTCTTTCCGCAATCTCTGAGCACGCCTGCCGCTATGACAAGCACTACGCCGATTGCGCCGAAGAGTGCGAACCAGTTTCTGACCGAGACGACGTTGTAGACCGCCATAAGAAGGTTGTCTTGGGACACCCAAGTCGCCTGCATATAGCCGAGCATACCGTATTTCGCGTTGTTGGAAACAATGCTGATTTCCATTTGCGCTTCGTCGTTGAGACGGATGCAGATGCCGAGTTCAGCGCCGTTTGCCGCGTACTTGATGACCTGTGGCAAGTCGTCGTTGAGGAACGCGCCGATAGTGTCGGTGACCGCCGGAATAAAGAGGTTGGTGAGAGGCAACATACCCAACAATTTGATGTTGGCGACGTCGATTGTCGTGAGGTCCATACCCTCGCCGAGCATATCGAGCACGACCCATTTCATCGGGCGATGCACTTGACCGTTCTTGTAAATTCTCCAACCGTCCTCGTTGTAGCCGAACGCGACTTCATCCTCGTCCTTTTGGTCGTACACTCCGCCCGCTTCTTCAAACGCGTCACGCGCTTCGGGATCGTAGAGTGTGTAGAGGAAGTTGCCTTCCTCTTCGTAGATGAGATTGCCGTCGTCGTCCCAAGACGGTTGAGAGTATTGATAGATGTCGTCGAGAATGAGGTGTACGACGACGGGAATGGTCATACGACCTTCGATTTGAGCGAGGAGCAAATGCTCGTCGTCAAACGGGATATAACCGTCGTGGTTGAAGTTGTTGTAGTTGCGATTGAAAATCGCATTGAGTTCGGGATCGGGATCGGTTGCGTTGTTTGTGAAGCCTCTTGCAATCAATTCCTCAAATCTCGAGTTGTTGTACTCGTAGTCGACGATAGAGAGCGCAAGCGCTTTTCTCTCTCTCGCGTCCTTGTTCGACGCGGAAATGAGGAACGCAAAGTCGGGGTCGTTCAAAACGTATTGCTCATAGACGAATTGATACATCTCGTACTTGTACGGGTTGGTCGTTTTGAGCGTATCGATGATCGACTCGATTCTTTCCATACTGTTGCTGATGAGCGCGTCGGAAGCGGGAGTACCGATTCTGCCGTCTTTTCTATCGGGGTCGGCATATTTGTAATAGTCGATTTGCTCTTGGATATAATCGTTCGTATAGCCGAGAATCGCGCCCTGATCGGACTTTGTGTGCGCGGACAAATCGCGATAGCTGAGTTCCCCGCCCAAGTTGCCGTTCAGGATGTTGTACATCACGAACTGACGCTCGAGTTTTGCGTTTGTTTCAACCATCTTCTCGCCGTTGTAGAGCACGTCTTCACCGTAAATCGTATTCTGCGTCGCGACTGCGATTGCGTCGGGGAACGCATAAGTTATGGCGAGTGAGAAGACCGTTGTCAGCAACGTATACACGACTGCAAGCACTGCCGTTTGAGACATAATCGATCTCTTGGAATGTCTTCTCGCAACGAGCAAGAGCACGAGGTAGAACACTATCGCAAGCACGCCGACGACAATCACGCCGAGGAACGGCCAGAAGCTGTAATACGGCATGAGTTGGCTCGTCTTTATCGCAAGCACGCACGTGACCCCCGCAATCGGCAGGAACGTAAGGATATAGAGGATGACTGCAAAGACAGTATATCCCGTCGACGTCTTGAGCAAGTTCTTTTTGGCTTTCTTCTTGTCGGTTTCAAATGCCGGCACGACGTTGCCTTCTTCGTCTTTCATGATAAATTCATCTTTATTCGGAATAGACTTCTTCATAATCAGCGCACCTCCTTGTCAGAATTTTCTTGAACAGGTACGTCTGCACCCTCCTCGGCTTCGGGCTCTCCCTTAGCCTTTTTGGACTTCTTTTCTTTCTTTGGCTTCTTCTTGGGCTTTTCTTCGTCCTCAGGCGGAGCCAATTCGGGCTGTTCCTCGCCGTTCGGTTCTTTGTTCTCCGCGTTTTCCGCGCCTTCGGGTGCGCCTTGCGCGCCATCTTCCGACTGCGCTTCCTGCGCCGAGTTTTTGCCCTTCTTGTCTTTCTTCTTTTCCTTCGGGATAAGATGTCCCGTCGCATAGAGATATTCCTTCTCAGCGGCGAAGTAGCTCAAGAACACCATAACGACCACCATACCCGCAAAGAGCGCGACCATATCGCGGAACGCGTAAATCGGGAAGAAGTACGGCATATAGCTGAGGTCCGTCTTTAATTGTATCACGCTCGCGAGGTCCGTGAGACCGTACTTGGAGTCGTAGGAAATACCGCCCGACATAGCCATAGTCGCGCCGAGCGTCTTGCCGATGAGCGTAGAGCCGATGAGCGAACCGTATTTCGTACCCGTAAATTCAGCCCTGTCGTACGCCGCAAATTCTTCTGCTATCTTGATTCTCACCGCGCTCGTCTCTTCGGGATCGACGTAGAAGTTCCAAAGAGGTTGGATTGCGGAAGATTCATAATAGTAGAGACCGTCGAGGAGCGTGAGCAAAATCTCGTCGATGTCAAACGCAAACTTGTTGTTCGCGTCAAGAAGTTGAATGTGGACGTTGGAGCCGAGAAGCGTAATGTTGAGCGCGACGCCGTTGGTCGTGTCAAGCGCGCTGATGAGTCCGCCCGCAACGCCGACAACCGTGCCGACGATATCCGGCAACGTGATCAATCTGTTGAGCGTATTGTTGAGGAATTCGCTCAAATGGTCGAGGTCGAATGCGAAATCGGGGTTCTCTTCCTGATACTTTTTGAGTTCGTTTGAGAAGTCGATGTCGATGATGGGGATGCAGTCGATGTGAGTGCCTCTGCCGTCCTCGACGTATTCTTTTTCGTCTTCGTCATACGTATATCTCTTGCCCGTATAAGTACCCTTTTCCTCGGCGGTAAGTTCAATATATTCGGAGCCGGACTTTTTATAGTTGCCTTGACTGCTCTCGACGTACTTGTCGTCGACAAGCGAATATCTCTTGCCGGTATAGGTACCTCTTTCGGCAGCGGTCAATTCTCTTTCGCCGCCGTTTGGCATAATCGTTATGATAAAGTGACCGTTTTCTTCCTCGGCAGGATACGCGAGTTTGACGAAAATATCTTGCAACGAGTCGTCGTTTGCAATCTTTCTCAAAATGCCGAGCACGGTTTCGCCCGTAGCGTTCGGGACCTTTACGCCGTCAACCTCGTCGCTCATAAATTTGGCTATAATCTTGACGCCAGTACGGAATTCGCCAAGGAACGGTTCAAGGTCGATATCCGCAATCTTCATTTCGGAGAAGATAAGGCGGAATAGGTTGTTATTGCCGATCATCTTGCCGACTTCGGCGATGAGCGCGTCGAGACGATAATGTGTGAAGGAGAATTTGTTTGCATAATACGTCTCTTGCTTGTAGAGGGCTCTCTCCCACGGATCAGTCGTTTCCGCAGTGTAGTATTCGAGTCTTCTCTCCGCCGCCTCAGCCATAGTCGTAGCATGAAGAGTCTTGAAATCTCCAAGCTTGTTTTGTTGACTGAGTACGTCTATCATAACCGGAGCTTCGTAGTAGTCTTCGAGAATTTCGAGGACGTTTTCAAAACTGAAAATCCAGCCGTCGGCGATATTGCCGTTCTTGTTGTATATTGCTTTGCCGTAGACGCCGTCCGTGACTACGCCTTTCTGTTTTTCGAAATCGTAGTTTTCGGGGTACAAATCTTTTGCGTACCAGGCGTAATACTCTTTTCCGTCGAGTGCTGTCCTTGAAACCGCAACGTAATGGCTGTAAACCTCACCGTTAATGACGAGTTGTCCCTTGTCGTTCGGGCAAAGACGAACCAACTGCTCCGCTTCTTGGCAAAGTTTGTTTTGGCGATTGAGATAGTCCTTTTGGCTTGGGTCCCAATAGATTGGGAGGTCCGTGCCCCATTTCCAGTTTTTACCCGTGCCGGTCTCGTCGTCCGGGACTATAACGTTGTTGTCAACGACGTAGCCCGTCGAACCGCCGAGCAAAGCCTTATGTTCGACTTCGCGCTTGTTTTCCTCGGTTAGGGCAAGTTTGCCGTCTTTGAAGCTTATGTCGACGCCCATCTTGCCTTCGTCGGAAATGATGGTGGCATAGGTTATCGGGTCGTTGGAAACGCTGCCCGCCGAACCTATCTTGTCTTTGCCTTCCATTTCGACGTTGTAAACTCTCTTCAAGAGGTCGATCTTGTCGATGAGTTTCTTTGTCATATCTTTCTTGTAAGCTTCGGTGGAAATCGTCCTGTAATAACTGAGTTGCGTTCGATAATCTTCCATCGTAATACCGGAAAGCGCGTCTATAATCTTGCCGTCCGGTTCATCTTCGCCGAACTGGTCGAACAAATCGAGTTTCGTTTGCAACTCGTCTCGCATGCCGTCCGTATGAGTGCCGTTGATCGGATTGGTGAAACCGTCGATCTTTCTCTCATATACCGTATCGACTGCCAGTAGCGCGCCCATCATCAAGACGAGAGTGATCGCAACGGTTGCAAACATACGCGCTCTGCGATTCTTTATCGTCTTTGCAAAGATGATTTGGAAGACTGCTATAATCAGCCAAATCGCAAACGCGCTCCATACGCCGAACAAAGACGATCCTGACAAAGTGCGCTCATATGATTGCATCATATTGAGCGAGTTTGTAAACGTCGCTTCGCCGTTGAACGGGTCGTGTCCGATGAACTTAACCGCGGTGCAAAATACCGCGAGAACGAACAACGGAAGGCCACAACAATAAAACAGAATCTTTAAGGCTCTGTACAGTTTGACCTTCTTGTACTGTTTTGGACTCATAATATTCTCCTCACTAAGTGCCCGAAACGAACACTTTTCATAATATTCTAATATATAATAACATATAAAAAATAAGTTTTCAATATGTAAGGCGAAAGTTTTTTCGACAACTACATCTTGGGCGACGGAAAATTTTCGCGCTGCTATCTTGGTGTTCTTGAAACACTTTCGCGCAAATATCGAATAATAGTACACATTTTTCGATATGTATTGAATCGGCAACTTGATTTTGACAATCATAGGTTGTATCATTTTTATAGAAATAATTGCAGTATACTGCAAATCAGGGGGCAAAAATGTCTTATATTCAAGAAGTAATCGAGCAAACCGAACTCAAAAACCCGGGACAACCTCAATTTATGCAGACCGTGAAAGAGGTTCTCACCTCTCTCGCTCCTGCCGTCGAACAAAACGAGGCGAAACTCAGAAAGAACGTCATACTCGAGCGTATGGTGGAGCCGGACAGACAAATCATCTTCCGCGTTCCGTGGGTGGACGACAAGGGCGTGTATCACGTAAACCGTGGCTACCGCATTCAATTCAACAACGCAATCGGTCCGTACAAGGGAGGTCTCCGTTTCCAAAAGGACGTCAACCTCGACACGATGAAGTTCTTGGCGTTTGAACAGACCTTCAAAAACTCCCTTACTTCTCTCCCGATGGGCGGCGGCAAGGGCGGCAGCGATTTCGACCCGACGGGCAAGAGCGACGACGAAATTATGCGCTTCTGCCAAAGCTTTATGTCAGAACTTTATCGTCATATCGGTCCCAACATGGACGTTCCGGCAGGCGATATGGGCGTAGGCGGCAGAGAAATCGGCTATCTGTTCGGCTGGTACAAAAAAATCGTCGGCGACTACGAAAACGGCGTTTTGACAGGTAAAGGTTTGAGCTACGGCGGTTCTCTCATCCGTCCGGAAGCAACCGGTTTCGGCGCGACCTACTTCCTTGAGGAAGTACTCAAACATCAAGGCGAGCATCTTGCAGGCAAGACGTTTGCCCTCTCCGGCTTCGGCAACGTCGCTTGGGGCGCAAGCAAAAAAATCAGCGAACTCGGCGGAAAGGTCGTCACCCTCTCCGGTCCGGACGGCTATATCTACGACCCGGACGGCGTCAGCGGCGAAAAAGTCGACTTCTTGCTTGAAATGCGCGCTTCCAACCGCAACAAGGTCAAAGACTATGCGGACAAATACGGAGTCAAGTTCGTCGAAGGCAAAAAGCCTTGGGGCAACGTCAAAGCGGACATCTATATGCCGTGCGCAAGACAAAACGAAATCTTGCTCGAAGACGCAGAGGCAATGGTCAAACTCGGAGTCCCGATTTTGAACGAAGTCTCCAACATGCCGACCACCAACGAAGCAATCGCATATTTGCAATCTCACGGCGTGCTCGTTGCCCCGTCCAAAGCAGTCAACGCAGGCGGTGTCGCAACGTCAGGTCTTGAAATGTCGCAAAACAGCGGGCGTATCTCTTGGTCCGCCGTCGAAGTCGACGCAAAACTCAAGACGATTATGGCGGGTATCCATCATCAAATCTGCGACGCACTCGACGCATACGGCATGGACTACAACCTCGTCGCAGGCGCAAACCTCGCAGGATTTAAAAAGGTGGCTGACGCTATGCTTGCCCAAGGTCTTTATTGAACAATAAGAATCGCCGAAAATCCGGTTTTGTATAAAAAAACCACTCACTTTGTGAGTGGTTTTTAATATTTGTTTTTTCAAACAAACATTATTCTTCCGGAACTTCGTCTGCCTTTGCTTCTTGAACTTCCGCAGGGGCTTCCGCCGCTTCCTTTGCCTCTTCGTTTTCAGCAACGATACCGAAGATACCGCCGAGCAAATAGAAGATGTCGCCAAAGATACCGACGATGATCATAAGGATGTGCGGAACGTTGTCCTTTCTGCCGTTGTTGAGAGCCTTGCTTGCATGGCCTGCGAGCAAGCAAACAACCAACAATACGAGGAACAAAATCACGCCTGTGATGATCATTGTGAGTCCTGCCGCTTTTGCTGCGATATCGACTTCAAGCCCTGCTTCCGCCGCTTCTTCCGCGTATGCGCTTTGCAAAGAAGGAACCGTCATAAACAAGATGCCCAAAATGATCAAAATCGCAAAGCCTACAAGTTCAATAATGTTGAACACTCTGCCGATTGTATACATAACTTTTGATGCTGTTTTCATAAGATAATATCTCCTTTTGTTGATAAAAAGATAATAACACATTTATCGAAAACTTACAATAGAAACAACTCAAAAAGTTTTACAACATGTTTTTCATTTGGCAAGATGCGCAATTTTATGTTGACGTCGACATGTTTCTGTTTGTGACGAAAATTGCAAAATAATAGTTTTATGCGGTCGTTTTGATATATAAACTCCTGTTTTGGCAAAAATCGACTTGTGAATATCGACGAGTTGACAGAGAGAATAAAATCGACTTTTTTCTTCACGGACGATCTTATTTGTCGTCCTATTAAACTTGCGGACAAGGACGCGCTCATCGTGTTTTTGGACGGCGGTGTTGACAAATCTCTGCTGGATAGGGACGTGATTTCTCCCCTTTCGCGCATAGAAAAGTTTGACGATACGATAGAAAACGTCCTACGCGCAAACACGTTTTATGCCGAAGATATAAAGGTGGTGCCCACAAAAGATTGCCCGAAAAACGTCGCGAGCGGAGACGTCGTTTTGGCGGTGAACGGGGATGAAAACGCCTATGTCTATTCTTTGCGAAGTCCCGAAAAACGCGCCCCTTCCGAACCGCCGACCGAGAGCGTTATGAAGGGACCGAGAGAGGGCTTCATCGAGGACGTAAAGACAAACTTGTCGCTTGTGAGAAGGCGCATAAAGTCTCCCGCGCTCACGGTCAAGATGCTCACTGTGGGCAGATACTCCTCCACCTCCGTCGCCGTCGTGTATATGAGCGGAATAGCCGACGAAAAGATAGTGGGCGAAATTATCTCAAAAATCAAGGCTATCGACATAGACGGCGTTATTGACAGCGCGTACGTCCTCGCCTATCTTCGTCCAAAAAAGCACTCTTTCTTTTTGCAGGCGGGTTCGACGGAAAAACCCGACGTTGCGTCCGCAAAACTACTCGAGGGCAGAATTGCGATTGTGGTGGACGGCTCTCCCATCGTCATAACTCTGCCCTATCTCATCTTCGAGGACGTACAGGACGGCTACGACTACTATTCGGAAGACTGGCGAGCGTCTATGATACGCCTTTTTCGGCTTTTGGGCGCTATGCTCACGATGATTCTGCCGGGAGCGTACGTCGCGCTTCAAACCTATCACTTTCAGCTCCTGCCCCTCAAATTTTTGACTACCTTACTCTCCGCGACCAACGGGATACCCTTCCCGCCGGCAATCGAGATGCTCATCGTGCTTGCACTTTTTGAGATACTCAATCAAGCGTCTATTCGTATGCCGAGGTATTTCGGCATATCCCTCTCCGTCGTGGGCGCAATCGTACTCGGCGATACCGCGGTCAAATCGGGGCTCATATCCTCCCCATCAGTGCTCGTCATAGCGCTCTCCGCAATCGGCATATTCTGCGTCCCCGACCAAGTGGGGGTGATGTCGATTTTAAGGCTTATGTTTTTGCTCGTGAGCGCGGTGCTGGGGTTTGTTGGCATAGTCATTTTGCTCATATTGACGGTGGGGTATCTTGCGGGACTCGACAATTACGGCACTCCGTATCTCGCGCCCTACGCCCCTCGCGTAAACCCCGACCTCAAAGACGGATTCTTGAAGGTGGCGACGACGGATATGGACGAACGCCCGTACTCGATACCCACGGCAAACAGGGTGAGAAACAAAAAACCATGAAACAGCACGGAATATTCAAAAATCTTGCGGGCGAAACCGTATTCAACAGTCAGGCGGCAACTCTCGTATTTCTCACGGGAGTAGCGTTCAAGCTGTCCGCCGCCCCCGCGATGATAAGCGAGGAGTTCGGCTCGTCGACGTTTTGGGCGTTCGCGCTCTACTCGACGATAGACGTCCTTATTGCAACCCTCGTTTTCTGTTTTGCAAGAAAAAACGGTGACGCGCTCCTCATCGCGACGAACAGCGGCGCGTACAGAATGATTGCGCTATTCGCAACCGTTTTTTTGACGCTCAAAGGAATCTTCAACTTTTCGTATGCGTCTTCCTACCTTACGCACGAACTCTTCGAGGGACTTGAACCTTCGCTCATATATCTTCTGTTCCTCTTGCCCGTCGTCTATCTCGGCGCGAGGGGCATACGTCCCCTCTCGCGCACGGCGGAGGTATTCTTTCCCATCATATTTTTGACCATAATTCTCAATCTCGTATTTTTGAAGACGAAGACGGATTTCGCAAGGGTTTTGCCCGTGTTTTCAAAAGCGCCCGCCCAACTCGCAAAGGTTTTCCCGCGCTACGGACTGTGGCTAGCCGATATGCTTCCCTTCGCATTCGTCAAAATCAAGGACAAGCGGCTTCCCTATCTCACGATAGGCATAACGGGAACTTGGCTCATCGTCAACCTCGTCGCATTGCTTGGGGTGGCGATATACGGAAACGCCTTGAAAACCGTCACCGACCTGCTCATACGCATAGCCGGCTTCAATCAATTGTCAAAGGACGTAGGGAGAACGGAGTGGACAAATTTGCTCGCGGTGCTGACCATGTCGATAATCTCGCTTGCGTTCTCCTACTTCGGCGCGCTCGCCGCTTGTAAACGCGCGGTAAAGACCGACATGCCCATAAAAATCGCGTTTCCTCTTGCGATACTTCTCGTCGTACTGATAGTCCCCTCCGCCCAAACCGTGACGGACTTCGCAACGGGAAAGTTCGGCTACGCTATGTTTGCAACCGCCCTCGCACTGCCTCTTCTTATGACTCTCGAATACGCAAGGCAGAGGTCGAAACTTAAAAACGTTGCAAGACGACTCGAAGACGAATACTTGCCCAATAGGCCAACCGAAGACGCGATAGACAGCAGACGCTCCGGAGTGCTTGACGGTTTCAAAAACCTGCCAAGCAAAAGACAAAAGGTGTAAAATGACGAAAAAACTGCACGTGTCAAGAGCCCTTCAATACTCCAAGTGGACGGCGATAATCATCGTCGCGGTTGCGCTTGTCGTCTATGGCAGAACCGTCAAAAGTCCCTCCCTCACCAAGACGCAAATCGTACTTGGGGCAGGCATAGATTTTTTGGAAGAAACACGCGAGTTTGAGGTGACGACGCAGTCTATGGTCGTCGCCTCGACGTACGGTACGAGCAACCCGCAGACCACCTACAACGTATATACCTCAACGGGCAAGACGGTTGCCGAGGCATTGGACGGTATTTCGCGAAAAATAGGGTTAAACATATCACTTGCGCACTGTAATGTGCTGTTTCTGTCAAATAGCGCGCTCGCCCTCGACAGTATGCAACTCTTTTATCCATTGACCGGAATGTACGCTTTGCCGGAGCAATCGGTCATCGTCGCGAGCGCGATTTCGCCAAAAGAACTCCTCTCAAAACGCATTGGGACGACGGTATCGTCCGCCCTCTTTTTGCAGAACACTCTTTCAAATCAAGAGGGGGACGACGGCATGATACGCACGACGGTCAAGGACTTTCTTGCGATGTCCCTGTCCCGCAGCCACGCGAACGCTCTGCCGTACGTCGAGGTCAAAGAACTCGAAAGTCAACCACAAAACGCAGAGGGTGAAATAAAGGACAATTTCGAGTTGATTTTGAACCGCGCACTCGTCACGGACGGTGATAAACATTGCGTCATAGACGAAAAGCGGAGCGAGATATTGTCTATATATTTGAGCTCGGACGCGGCGGGGACTTTGAACTATACGTCCCCACGGGGAGAGAGCGTGGAGTTTAAAGTGCTGAGCGAAAGCGTCTCGTCTAACGCGAAAGGCAGAACCGTGTTTGCAAAAATAAATATCTCCGTCGACCTGCTCGACGTGCAATTCGTGGACGCGGACAGAGTTTTGACGGGAGCGGACGAACTAATAATCGAATTCGCGCATAGGTTGGAGGACGAACTCGAAAGTCGCCTTCTTTCGCTGTTCGAGACCTCAAAGGAGACTGGAATCGATTTCCTCGGTTTGCAGGAAAAGGCGTACGAGAGCGTGGGCAGGGATTTGGAAGAGGACTGCCTAAGCACTCTGACCTTCGTCCCTACAGTAAAAATCACGGTGAGCGAATCGGCTTGACGCATGAAATCGTCACCTTGCGAGCACGATTTCCATATAATGAATCGGGGCTTGTATGGACTTTTTGCTACCGGACGACGAAACGATAAAGTTGATGAACGCCGAATACGCCAAAACGCGCGCCAAAAATGCTAGCATTTTTGCATACGACGCTCAAGCCGATGAGAGCGCAAGCGAAGGCGGGCGCACGTCTTTCATTCAAATAGTTCTTTTATTTCTTTACATCACGAAATTTTTGCGCTATAATGTGAAATATGGAACTGAAATTTATGACTCCCACGGAAGTGTGGGAAGGGTTCAACCCGACGCAAGCCCCTTTGGAATCGTCAATAATCTCAAGTGAGACCGACGAGAATTTCGTGTGCGCAAAACAGTTTTTCACCGCCGACACGACGCCGAGCGGAAAACTCCGCGCATATATGGAAGTTTATTACGACAAACGCTGGGCGGATGACCGCGCAACGATTTTGATTATTCCGACTCTAAACCCAATCGACTATAAAGAATTCGTCAAAAAACTCGTGCAAGAGGGCTACGTCGCCTGCGTACTCGATTATGCGGGAGCGTCTCCCGACGAGAATCTGCGCACGACTTTCCCGCAAGAGTATTCCTACGCCGAATTCTCCGAAGCGCAAGCGAGAATGTTGAGGATAGAGAGCGACGCTCGCCACACTCCGTGGTACGTTTGGACGATGATTACCCGTCGCGCCATAACCTTGCTCGTAGAGCACAAGCTCGTGGACACCGAGCATATCGGCGTTTTGGGCGTGAGCGAAGGCGCGCATATAGCGTGGCAGGTTGCGGGCACGGACGCTCGCGTACGCGCACTCGTCGCAATCAACGGCAACGGCTATCTGTGGGCAAACGGCAAACCTCGCTTCACTTCGACGAATATCCCTACGAACGACGAGGAGCGTGCGTTTTCAACCGGCGTCGGCGCGGAGACGTATTCTCGTTTCGTCACCTGCCCAACCTTGCTTATCGCGCTCGCGGAATCGAATTCCAGCGACGTAGACCGCGTCGGCGACGTCATAAACGGCGTAAAATCGCACTCGAAACAACTGATAATTTCAAGCGGCGACGAGCAGATAACCACCGACGAATTCGGCGCGATGCTGACTTGGCTTAGAGCAAACTTCGCGCTCGGCGGAAAGGAGTCCCTCATCCCGACGATAAACTTCGAGGCGAGCGACGGCGAACTGTACGTCAAAATCAACTCGATCAAATCTGCCAAAAGGCGCAGTCTTTTCGTCTGCTACGGCGAGCCTTTCCCCTACAACAGATATTGGAAACCGCTTGACGACCTGCAAAAAGTCGGCAATCACGAATACAAAGCGCATATCCCCGTCATCAACGACAAGGAACTCATCGTTGCCTACGCAACTTTTGAGTTTGAAGACGGCAACATCGTTTCAACCCCCGTCATCGGCACCGTGCCCGAAACTCTTGACGTGCGTCCCGACGACAACCCCGCGGACGTTTACTCCGCGCGCATCATCTACGACGGCAGTATGGGCGTCGGCAACTTTATGCCGTCGACTTCAACCCTCATCGTGAACGCCGCAATACTGCATCAAGCGGAAGGACCTTTTGAAATCAAGGGTATAACCACGGACGAAGGCGACATCGTGCTGTACAGAAGCGCGCACGAAATCGAGTCGCTCACGAGAACTACCGCCCTGCATTTTGACGCTTATTCCCCGGTGGAAAGAGATTTGGACGTTGTGATGACAACCTACCCGGGCTTCAAAAAATACGTTGCAACCGCGCATCTGAAGGGCGGAGAATTTTGGCAAAAAATACTGCTTGAAAGCGCTGACTTCAAGAGCGACGAAGGCAGAACCCTCGGCAAATTTGCAGACACAAAGTGTCTGTATATCAAGGACGCAACGGGAGTTGTGTTCAACAATTTCCTTTGGGTGTAGTTTTTTAAATTTTTGCAAAAGAAAAAACATATATTTAGCGTATGGCAGAAGATTTTCAAGACATAAACGAACCGACCATTCTCGACGAAAACGATTTGGAATCGGGCGCATCGCGCAGACGGCAGTGGATAACCGCCGTTATTTGCGTTCTCATCGTCGTCATTCTCGCCGTCACACTCGCGCTGATCGTCAAGACCTACGTCATCGCCACTTTCACGGTGGACGGAAGTTCGATGTATCCCACGCTAAACGGAGGCGGTAGCGACCTAAACGACGGCGAAACCCTCTATCTCAACCGTTTGGCAAAAGTGAAGCGCGGAGATATAGTCGTTTTCACCCCCGATTGGGACAGTATGTTGCAAGCGGACGGCACTCACAAGTCGCTCGTCAAGCGCGTCATAGCCGTCGCAGGCGACGCCGTACAGATTGTAGATAGACAAGTCTATCTAAACGGCAAACCTCTCGACGAGCCGTATATTAAAGAACAGATGTCCGACAGGTTCGACGGGCAATCTTGGACGGTTCCGGAAGGCTATATCTTCTGCATGGGCGACAACCGCAACAACTCGACGGACTGTCGCGTCTACGGTCCCGTCCCCGTGTCCTGCGTCGTGGGCAAATGCTTCCTCGTCAAAGGCACCGACGGCAAACTCCACAAACCGTAATTCGTTTGAAAATAAAAATTTAAAGGTCGTTTTATGGCAACAGATCCCAAAAAGAAAGCGCAAACAAAAGCAAAATCAAAAGCCAAAAGAAACGTGAAAAAAGCCGCGAGAAAGAATCCGGGGCTGGTCGTAGCGCTGGTCGCCCTCTTGATCGTGGTGGTTGTCGTCGTCGCCGTGCTCTACCTCAAAGTCCCCGCCGTTCACGACGCAATCACGAATATCATCTCGCAAGAATCGTCGACAAGCAATTCGACCAACAACAGCGGAAACAACAGAAATGCCAATCTCCCCGTTCTCGAGCGTGGTGAAGGCGAACTGCGCGTGCATTTTGTTGACGTAGGACAAGGCGATTGCATCTACATAGAGTTCCCCGACGGCAAAGATATGCTCATCGACTGCGGCAACGAGGACAAAACGAATATGCCCGACTCCGTGGCAACAAATTTGCAGTCAAGAATTACCGATGGCAAACTTGACTATTTGATGCTCACACACGCTGACCAAGATCACGTCGGTTATATGGACGAGGTCCTCGAAATGTTTGAGGTTTCAACGATATATATGCCCAACATTTTGGCAAACAACAGTGGTTTAGCTTCGGAAATAAATGCTTTGGACTCTCAAAAACTTGCCAAATTCACTGACGATGACAAAATAAGCACCGCCGTTTATGCAAAGTTCTTTATTGCCGCCCTCACCGAAGAAAACTGTCAAATCGTTATCAACAAGGACGCGGACGACAGCCACAATTCTATCGTGATTTCGGATGATTCAACCTACAATCTCACCTTCTATTGCATGACGGAAGCCAAATGGGCGAGCACGAATCTAAACAGCGCGGAAAAGAAAAACGCCGTCTCTCCAATCGGTATTCTTGAATACAACGGCGTGCGCATCGTTCTCACGGGCGACAGCAACGAAAGAAACGAGCCTGATTTTATCAGACGTGTCGGAAGCATAGACTGCGACGTACTAAAAGTCGGTCATCACGGAAGTCAAACCTCTTCAACAACCGAATTCTTGAACGCGATATCTTGCGAATACGCGGTATTCTGTTGCGGAACGGGAAATGGTTATCAACACCCGAGGCAAGCGGCTATCAACAGAATGTCCTCTTATACCGAAATCTACCGCACCGACCTCAACGGCAATATCGTCCTCACTATCAATGCGTCGGGCGAATTCGATTTCCACGTGGACAGAGAAGCCACGCAGGAGCAAGAACGCATAGGCGCGGACGCCGCTTGACACACTTCGTGTGAGTATACGACAACAAAAAAGGCACTCTAACGAGTGCCTTCTATTTTTGTATTTTGCCTTATTTTACCAACTCAATAAGCGCAAGTGCGCGTTTCAAAGCGAGTTTTGAATTGACTTTGAATTGGAAAGGAACTTCCTCATACACTTTCTTGTGGCCGGTTGCAACGTGCGGAGTTTTGCCATCGCAGAACTCAGGTGCATACGGGTCAAGCGGAAGGTTGACGCGGAGTGATGTGCCAATGATCGTCACTTTTGCAACGATGTCACCGTCACGACGATATGTATCGCATTGTTTTGAAATACGGCTCTTGATCTTTGGCGTGCCCTTTGGAGTCTCGGTGAGAGCATCCTTCAAAATTGCGTATCTCTCTTTGATGATATCGTTTGAGAGTGCGTATTTCTCAGCGAACGTAAGGCTCTTTCTTGCCGCCTTCTTTGCCATAACCTTGTCATAGTTGAATCTCTTGCCGAGAGAACTGTCCAGTGAAAGGACGTCTTCTTGTTCCTCCACAAATCTCTTTGATTGTTTCTTTGGAGCGTTCTTCTTTTCATACGCGGTGGCGCAAGGAAGTTCGATATTCTTGTCGCAGAATTCGCAGAAATCGTATGCTCCGCACATATCGCGATGATTGTTGACGCTGTCAATCCATTTCTGTTGGTCAAGTCTGACCTGCAAAGCGAGTTTGTCCATTGTATATCTCCAAAAAATTTGATTACTGAATGATGTTGACCCTATTATACGAATTATTTTTGATTTTGTCTAACATTTTTGGCACAATTTTAAATTTTTTTGACATCAAACGCGCTCAATTTTGCAAAAAAATATATGGTTTTGCGGTTTTTCGGCATTCTAACCGCATATTCAGTCGCGTTTTCATTTTTTTCGGCATTCTAACAAATTCAAATTTGCCCCGCTTGCGCGATTTTACAAAAAAATCTCACATTTTTTGCGCTTGCGAAGCGCAGAGAAAGAATGTATAATAAATCAAGGTGAATTTTATGGATTTTGCATTTGAAAACTGGGGACAAGCCGAACTGGACGTGCTTGAAAAATATCTGAAATCAATAGCGCATCCCGAAAACGCCGAGTGGGAAAATCGCATCGTGCGCACTTCCTACCCGCTTCTTTCCACCTATACGAAAGTACTCCGCGCGGTGGCAAAAAGCATTGCTCGCGGAAACGCGCTCGCGTTTTTGAACTTGCACCCTTCAAATTTCCACGAAGAGATAGTCCTGCAAGGCCTCGTGCTTTGCGAACTCAAAGACGCACGCGAACAGATGCGCCTCCTCCCCACCTATCTCAAACTCTGCGACTCTTGGGCACAGACGGACTCCCTCAAATTCCGCATAACAAACAAAAACGCCGACGAGTGGTTCAACTACGCCACCAATCTCACGCGTTCGCAAAATACGTTTGAAAGACGGTGCGGGTTGCTCATCTATTTCAAATTCCTGACAACGGACAGGCTCGAGAACGTCTTTGACGCCGTGAAAGCCCTGAAAAACGACGAGGAATACTACGTCAACATGGCAATCGCATGGCTCGTTTGCGAAGCGTTTATCAAGCGCAGGGACGAAACTCTCGCCCTCCTCCGCTCGGACGCCCTGTCCCCTTGGACGCAAAACAAAGCCATATCCAAATGTCGCGACTCCTTCCGCGTCTCTCACGAAGACAAAGCCCTGCTCCTCTCTCTAAAAAAATGACCCAAGGATCAAAAATGCCCGACCTCAACAAAAATCTCTGCCAACCCGCAAAAATCCCTTTACTATTCTCAAAAATGTGTTAGAATATACAAGCACCCAAAATGTTCGTGTACCTCAGTAGGATAGAGGGTCCGCCTCCTAAGTGTTTGGTCGATCCACCCAAAACCACATTATGTTGTGGTTTTTATTTTTATCACCACAATATATTGATTTGCATGCCGTTTTGGCATTATTTTGGCATTATTTTTATCAAAGAATTGTTATTTTTGTTCGGTTAAATATCGTTTTTTTGGTGCACTTTTTTTGACAAGCCGAAACAAAAATGATAATATATTTTCATCCTGTCCGTGTAGCTCAGCTGGAAAGAGCACCGCCCTCCTAAGGCGGGTTTGTCGGGAGTTCGAATCTCTTCACGGACGCCATAAGTCAGTTGTTTACAGTCTGTAGGCAACTGATTTTTTTAACTTTAACCTCCATAATTCATTTGCCTTTCGGCTTTTTCGTATAGCACATCGCTTGCACATTGGCAATGCTGTAAAAAATGCCTTCATTTTTTATCAGTTCTTCATTGTCAATGATATTTACTTTAATCTCCTTAGCACATCGTCAGAGGTGTGCTTTTTTAATGTCCTGCCGAAAGGCAAATAAAAATTATGGAGGATTCCAAGATGAGAATCGAAAAGTTATTGTTTCAAGAAGATGATCAGTTCATCTATTGGGATGGCGATGAAATCGTCATCTTTGATATGCTTGCATATCAACCTTTGGACAACGAAGTCCAATTTGTAGTTACTAAGTCCGGCAAGATATCTTACCAGACCTTTAACATCTTCGT
>JAFZMH010000002.1 GCA_017553325.1 Clostridia bacterium | reverse complement strand
GTTTGGCGACCCGAAGGGGGCTCGAACCCCTGACCTCCAGCGTGACAGGCTGGCGTCCTAACCAACTGTACTACCGGGCCACATATATGATTTGGTGGGCCTTCACGGACTCGAACCGCGGACCGATCGGTTATGAGCCGACTGCTCTAACCAACTGAGCTAAAGGCCCGAATCAAAAGTGAAGTATTGTGTGATTGCTCACTGAATTTTATTGTGGTTGGAGTAACAGGACTTGAACCTGCGACCTCTTGATCCCAAATCAAGCGCTCTAGCCAAACTGAGCTACACCCCAGTGGAATTGCCGCTTGCTTGCGACTTTGATAATATACAATAATTTGTCGATGTTGTCAATGATTTTTTGATGAGATTTTGAGAATTTTTTGACAAGAAAAATTATCATACTTTCTTTTCCTTAAAAAACTGTCAATATTTTTGTTCGCGCCCAATTTATTCTATTTGCGGGAGGCAATATGAAAGCGGAATACAGTTTTGAAAACGGCGAAATAACCGTGTTTTTGCACGGCGATCTCGACGAATACGGCGCGGGAAAAATCAAGGACGAAATCGACCAAACGATCTCCTCTCACCCTGCCCGCGCGTTTGTTTTCGACATGAAAGACGTGGCTTTTGTGGACAGTACGGGACTCGGTTTTTTGCTGGGCAGATACAAAAAACTCCGCGCTAAGCGCGCGGAATTGCTCGTCAAAAACGTCAACCCGCAGGTGGACAAGGTGTTCAAGACGTCGGGAGTCTATTCTTTTGTCCCGAAAATCGACTGATAGGAGTTTGTATGAAAGATTATTTTAAGTTGGAAATCACAGCGGAAAGCAAGAACGAGGCTTTTGCAAGGGCGACAGTCGCCTCGTTTTCTCTCGCCCTATCGCCCACCCTCGAGGAGATTGGCGACGTAAAAACCGCGACGAGCGAAGCGGTGACGAACGCAGTCGTCCACGCCTATAGAGGCGGCGAAGGCATCATCGAAATCATCGGCGAAATCGACGCAAAAGAAAACTCCCTCACCGTCACCGTAGCGGACTTCGGGTGCGGTATAGAGGACGTAGAACGCGCCCTCGAACCCTTCTATACGACAAAACAGGACGACGAAAGAAGCGGTATGGGCTTCACCATAATCGACACTTTCACGGACGAAATGCAGGTGTCGTCCACCCTCGGCGCGGGCACGACGGTAAAGTTTAAAAAGGTGTTCAAAAAATGCTGAGCCACGAGGAAACGCTGACTCTCATCAAAGAGTCTCAATCAGGCAGCGACGAGGCGAAAGAAACCCTCGTTTCCGCCAATATTCCCTTGATAAAATCTATCGTCAAGCGGTTTAAAGGCAGGCTCGAATACGACGACCTTATGCAACTCGGGTGTATGGGGTTCGTCAAGGCGATACTCAATTTCAAAGAGGAGTACGGAGTGCGGTTTTCCACCTACGCCGTCCCCCTCATAAGCGGAGAAATCAAAAGGTTTTTGCGGGACGACGGCGCGGTCAAAGTCTCCCGCTGGGCAAAAATGCTGTCCGCCAAAATCTCTCAATACGTGGACGAAAAGCAGAAACTCGGAGACGCCGAGCCGACAGTCGACGAACTCGCCGAAAAATTCGGCTGCGAAAAGCAAGACGTCGTGTTTGCAATGGAGACGAGCCAGTTTTTGCTGTCTTTGAGCGACAGTTTGGACGACGACGGCTCTCCGCTCGAGGACAGAATCGCAGGGGCAAACTCCCCCGACGAAAACCTCGATTCGCTCATGCTCAAGGACTCCATAAAAACTCTCCCAGACCGCGAAAAGAAAATCATAATCTTGCGCTATTTCCGCGACCAAACGCAGAGCGAGGTCGCAAAGGAACTCGGTATATCGCAAGTGCAGGTCAGCCGTATCGAAAGCAAAATCTTGCAAAAACTCAAGTCCACCATTCAGGAGTGATTTCGTCCCGTCGTCCGCGGGGTTTTCAATATTATCTTGACATTTTACGAATAGTTATATAATATTAAGATAGTCAAAATCCGCACTTCACAAAGGAGAAATATGCCAACGACCTACTTTAAAGAACGAGACAAGACGATTGCAAAGAGATTGCGCTCGTTAAGGGACGAACTCCCCGAATTTTGCGAGGAGTTTTTCGTGGGTATCGAATCGACGACAAGCCCTCTCACCCGTCTCAATTATGCCTATGACCTGCGAATATTTTTCGACTATCTTTTGAAAAACGTCCGCGCGTTCAGAACCTACGCCGACGTATACGATTTTCAAATCGAAGATTTGAACAAAATCACAATCGGCAACCTTGAATCTTACGTCGAATATCTCTCCTATTATGAGTACGAAGGAAAGGAATCGAGCAACCAAGAAAAAGGCAAAGCCAGAAAGATTTCAACCGTTCGCACCTTCTTCAAATACTATTTCAACCACGACAGAATTCCGTCGAACGTGGCGGCGAAACTCTCTATGCCAAAGCTACACGACAAGGATATTATCCGCCTCGAGGGGCACGAGATCGAGCGCATACTCTCCGCCGCGGAGACCGCGGATTTTATGTCCGACCACCAACGCAAAATTCAAGCGAGCACTCGCGCCCGCGACGTCGCAATACTCACCCTGCTTCTCGGCACGGGAATTCGTGTCAGCGAGTGCGTGGGTTTGAGCCTCGGCGACATAGATTTTGACGCGAACGCCTTTACAATCACTCGAAAAGGCGGAAATCAGGCGATTTTGTACTTTGGAGACGAGGTCAAAGACGCGCTTCTCTACTACGTCGAGGGCGAGAGAAAACGCCTTATAAACCGCTGTCAAAAACTCGAAATAGACGACAACGACAAGGACGCGCTATTCCTCTCTCTGCAAGTGAAACGAATTTCCGTTCGCGCGGTTGAAAACATCGTGAAAAAATATGCGGTTGAAGCCGCTCCTCTCAAAAAGATTTCTCCGCACAAACTCCGCAGTACCTACGGCACGAACCTCTATCGCGCCACGGGAGATATCTATATGGTCGCCGACGTGCTAGGACACAGAGACGTCAACACGACCAAAAAGCACTATGCCGCCATCGAGGAAGACCACCGCAAAATCGCGGCGAAAGTCGTCAAACTCCGCGACCAAAAAAAAGAGGACTGATTTTTGCTTTTTTTGGTTTTTGCCACTAAACAGTATGCCCTTTCAATCTACAATTTGCCGTGCGAACAAAACGTACGGCAAGATTTTTTTTTATAAGTATTATAAGATATTGACTTTATTGTAATAGTTTGCTAAAATTATTTTAATCAACTTAGGAGAAAAAAAGTGGATATTTCATCTGTCAACAGCGATCTTATTCGCGGCAACGTGACAACGATAATCTTGGGCTCTTTGCAAGGTCAGGACCGCTACGGTTATGAGATCCTCAAAGAAATCGAGGACAAGAGCAACGGGCATTACGTTTTGAAGCAAGCCACACTCTACAACCAACTCAAGCGCCTTGAAAAACAGGGGCTCGTTTCTTCGTACGAAGGCGATCCGGACGACACGGGCGGCGGTAAACGTCGCTACTACGCCCTCACGAAGGAAGGTCAAGCCTATCTCCAAAAGGAAACGACGGAATACGAGTATTCAAGAACGATACTCGACAACCTCCTCTCCTCCAACGAGTTTGACTTTTCAAAGGACATCCCCTTTGACGCAAGCGAACTTCGTCCGTACGCCAAGCGCGATCCGGAAGAAAAACCGAAAGTCGTCTATAAAGACAGAGTCGTCGAGGTCGAAAAACCCGTCGAAACCAAGATTTACCTTGACCGTTTCGGTCAACAAATCACCGAGGAAGAAGCGAGAGGGCTCGCCCTTCAAGCGCACCTTCAGGACGAGGAAGCAAGAGAACTCGCAAAAAAACACGCTCAAGAACTCGACGAAAAGGACGAAACCATTCGCCGCTACGACAAGCAACTCCGCCAAAGAGAGGACGAATTGCGTCAAGCAGACGAAGATATACGCCTTGCAAAGCAACAACTCCGCGATTTTGAGGAAGAACAGCGCATAAAAGACGAGGCTCGTCGTCAAGCGGACGAGGAAGCGAAACTCGTTGCGGAGCGCGAGGCAAAGCGCAAAGTCGAACAGCTTCGTCGCCCAGCCGTAAATCTCGAAGAAATTTTTGCAAAGCTCGACGCGGAGAGCGAATACTCCAAAGAAACGGCGTATTCCAAGCCTATCGTGCAGGAATTCAGCGGGGCAACGCCTCAGGAGCATACGTATTTCAACGCATACAGCGGAGAAATTCAAACCTCTTCCCGCTCGCAGTCTACTCTCAAAGACATATTTAAAGTGCTCGACGAAAAGGAAGCCGCAATCGACGACAAAAACGCCGAGGAACAGGCAAAACGTGACGAGTTTGAACGCACTACGTTAGAGCGTCAACGCGAATACATACAAGAACGCGAACAGGAAAAGGCTCAACCCGTCGACAACGAGTACTTGCAGTCGGAACTTGAAAACTCTCCCGTCGAAGCAAAGCCAAACGATACGTTCGCGCCGTCCGCTGTCGTCGAACGCGCTGAAGACGGTTTCGACTATGAAAAGTCCAACGTCAACTATCGAGAGTTCTTCACTTCGATTGCTGAGCAAGAGGACGTAAAACCGCAAAAACAAGCGCAACCGACAAACTACGACAGCGATATAAAGACGAGACTCTATGCAAAAGGGTTCAAAATTCGCCCGTACGACAGAGGAAACACGACGGAGTTCTATTCATTCAACTTCCTGCAATCTAACCGCATAAGACGCGATACGTTTCTTATCATCCTCGCCTTCTTCCTTGTGGAGATTGCAATAATGTGGGTGTCATTGTTCAAAACCGTATCTTATGCATATTTCTTGCCGATACTACTCGTCGGCGCGGCACTCTGTCTCGTACCGTCTGTCATCTATCTTGCAAACCCGACAAGGCGCATACGCGCGAATTTCAACTTCAAACTTTCGATTTTGAACCGTACAATGCTGTTTATTGAACTGACGGTTGTCTGTATTCTCATAGGTTTCTTTGGACTCGGCGCGACGGTAAACGACAGCAAGATGATAATCTGCGCGATAGTGCTCCCGATGGTGCTGTTCACCAACCTGCCTCTCTCGTCCCTCATCTACTGGTTGCTGTACAGAACGCACAAATATCACATCGCATAACAAAAAAGACTTGCACATTGCAAGTCTTTTTTTTTATTAGGAATTAGGAGTTAGGAATGAGGAATTAAGGATAATTATTATTTTCTCAAAACTTCTTCTTGCATTTTGTCGCACCATTTGTCCCACTTTTCGACATACTCCTTTTCGGTTATTATGCGATTTTGCAAATCAATTGGCGAAAGTACACCTCTCGCCCTGCACTCTTCAACGCATTTTCTATACATATCCCAAGAGAGTTCATCTTCATCCCATACAAGCGGAACACTTTCAAGCCCTGCCATAACAGCAGCAACTGCTCTCGTATGTCCGTCAGTCATCACAGGAACGTCATCAAGAATTTTTACAGGAATAGACTCAAACGAACTCAAATCATTTGAGTTGAACCACTTTTTAACATTCTCAAGTTTCTTTTCGGAAATATAGAATTGTGACGGTTGTAGATCTTTCAGTTTTAATTCTTTAATATTAATCAAAAGAGCACTCCATTGGGAGCGCTCTTTTGGCAGGGGAGACGCGATTCGAACACGCAACCAACGGTTTTGGAGACCGTTGCTCTACCGTTGAGCCACTCCCCTATTTTTTATTGCCTTGTTATTATAGCAAGTGAAACGTCAATAGTCAAACAATTATTTCACATTGACAATTTGATTTTTGATTTAAAATTGTAATTGCAATTTGGCATATTTTCATTTACAATATAACTATGGTTAATACAAAGGCAAAAAAAGTTGTGGAAATCTATACTGACGGAGCGTGTTCAGGCAACCCGGGCGCAGGCGGTTGGGCGGCGGTTTTGATATACAAAGATTTCAAGCGCGAGATCTCGGGCGCGGAGGAATCTACCACAAACAACCGTATGGAACTCACGGCTATAATAAAGGGGCTTCAAATGCTCAAAGAACCCTGCCAAGTCACCGTGTACAGCGACAGCGCATATTCCGTCGAGCCTTTCCTCAAAAACTGGATAGAGGGTTGGGTTATGCGCGGTTGGAGAACCGCGGGCAAAGACGACGTCAAAAACGTCGACCTGTGGAAAGAACTCCTCTCCCTCATGCAAATTCACGACGTCACCTACGTCAAAGTCAAGGGACACGCCGACAACGAGCTGAACAACCGTTGCGACAAGTTGGCGGTTGCGGCGTATAAAGAGTTGCAAAAGAAGCTTACGCCCGTTATTTCCGTCCCTGACGCCCCAAAAGACGAACGATAGTTTTCGTTTTTACTTGCAGATTTAATTATATAATTAAACCAACAAAAAATCCGCTCGGTTGAGCGGATTTTTTCGTCTATTCAATGTGAAACTCAAATCAGTCCTTTTTCTCGTCTTCGAGGTCGAGGTTGAGGCTACCAAGCAAGTCGCCGAGCGTTGCGTTGCTGCTGCCGGAGACCCATTCCTTGGGTTCGTTGGACGTTTCTTTCTTTGCGCCGCGACGTTCTTTCTTGCCTTCGCCGTCCGCAACTTTTTGTTCGAACTTCTTGACTCTTGAACTTCTCTTTGCAGCCTTCTCTTCTTCGGTTGCTTCTGCTGCGGATGCTTCGCCTTCTTGTGCCGGCGCTTCTTCCGGTGCGGGAAGCAATTCCTTGATGGAGAGCGTGATACGGTTGTCGTCAAAGCCGATAATCTTTGCTTCGACTTCTTGCCCGACTGTCAACGCTTCGTTTGCGTCCTTTATCCAGCTGTGAGAAATTTGAGAAACGTGAACGAGTCCGTCAACGCCGTCGTCAATAGAAACGAACGCGCCGTACGGGAAAATTCTTTCGACTTTGCCCTTGATGACCGTGCCGACGGGGAACTTCTCTGCCGCCACTTCGTAAGGTTTCTTTTGGAGTTGCTTGTAGCCGAGAGAGATCTTGCCCGTTTCTCTGTCCATCTTGAGAACGACGAAATCGTAGTTCTCGCCGATCTTCAAAACCTTTGCGGGGTCCGTAATCTTGTTCCAGCTGAGTTCGGAGATATGAGCAAGGCAGTCAAAACCGCGTACGCTGACGAACGCGCCGAATGCCGTAAATCTCTTGACCTTGCCGGTGACAATGTCATGAACGTGGATGTTGTCCCAGAACAAATCTTCTTTTTCTTTCTTTTCTCTCTCAAGAATGATTCTTTGAGAAGCGAAGAGATATCTGGACTTCTTTTGCGGCTTGTCTTCAGCCGGTGCTTCGGTGTCCTCGCCTTCTGCTTCCGCCTTTTCCTTTTGCGGCATGAGCGTCAAGCGGAGCGTCTTGCCCTTGTAGTCTTCAAGGTTGCTGACGTAGCCGATTCTGATTTGGCTTGCAGGAACGAACACGGTGTATCTGCCGAGCTTGCCGCGGAGACCGCCCTTGACGACTTCCGTCATTTGGAGAGAGAACTCGCCTGCCGCGAGAGCCTTTTCCGCCTCTTCCTCTTGAGCGACGACTTCGTCTATCTGCTTTTTGGAAAGAGAGACGTGGTCCTTGTCAACGGTAAGGATGATTGCTTGAACTTCGTCCCCTGCCTTGTAGTCCGCCGGGTTGTAGTTGCCGTCGAGAGACGCTTCTTCCTTGTCGATAAAGCCGTCTTTCTTGCCGCCGATTGCGATGTGAATACCGTTCGCGTCTGCAAAGAGAACTTTGCCGGTCACGCGCTTGCCGGGTTTGTAATTGACAAAACCCGCGTTCGGCGTGGACTTCATAAGTTCATCCATCGTTTGCGGTTCGCTGTTTGCTGCTTCTTGAAGTGTTGCCTCGTTTTTCACTTCAGTTTCTTGTGCTTGATTTTGAGTTTCACTCATATACTTTAAAACCTCCCGTATCAACCATGGCGGAGTTGACGCTCCTGCTGCGATTGATACACATTGAATATCTTTGAGTTTGGGAAGAAGCGATTTTGCCTCTTCCGCGTTGTGAATGAAATACGTCTTGTCATTCACTTCTTTTGCGACTTGAACGAGCCTTTTCGTGTTTGCGCTCGTCTCGCTTCCGAGCACGATTACGGCGTCGCTTGCGCTTGCGAGAGCGCGCGTTTCGTCTTGTCGTTCTTTAGTAGTATAACAAATAGTATTAAAAATGCCAAACGTTTTTCCGCTGTTTTTTTCAAAAATCTCGAATTTTTGCTTGATTTTTTGATATTTTTCAGCCAAAACGGTGGTTTGAAAGATCACTGCGATGCCTTTTTCGAGATTTAGGGGCGATTCTCCGTTTTCGACGTCCTGTAAAAAACCGTCCACTTGATCGTCACCGATTACGAGCGAATTGTCCCCCGCATAACTCTTTACCCCCACGACCTCGTCGTGTTTTTCGTCGCCGATTATCACGACTGCTTCCCCGAGATTTGCTCTCTCTTCGGCAAGTCGTTGATTGCGCTTTACGACGGGACAAGTTGCGTCAAAGAGCAGTACGCCTCTCTCTTTTAGTTCACTCTCTTTTTCTTTTTCGATTCCATGAGCGCGAACGAGTGCGACGTCCCCTGATTTTAGCGCGTCCAAATTGTCGGGAGCAACGCAAAATACGCCGTTAGATAGCAGATTTTCCGTCACAAGTTCGTTGTGAACGAGTTCTCCAACGGTGTAAACTTCGCCGTGTTTTTCGGCAAGTGAAAGGGCCTTTTCAACGGCGGATTTTACTCCTCCGCAAAACCCCGCGTGCTCTGCGACTACAACCTTCACTTTTTATCCTTTTTGGACTTCTTTTTCTTCAAGCCCTCGACGTATGCGTTTACGCCCTCTCTAGCTTCGTCGAAATGACGGCGTATGACTTCTGTCGCCTCGTGGAACTCCTCGTTCGTTCTCGCGCCGTAAAATTCTTCGAGCGTGAACGGCTCGCCGACGTAGAGATAGTTCTTGTGAAAAGTCTTCGTCGGTCTAAAATATACCATCGCGACGATGGGCTTTTTCATCTTGATTGCAAATCTCGCCGCGCCGGTTTTGAGTTCCGCCATATCCTGCGTGCCCTGCTTGTTTCTCGTACCTTCCGGATACATGAGCAGTTTTTTGTCGTCCTTTAAGACTCTGAAAACCGCTTTGACCGCTTCCGTGTCCGCTTCTCCGCGACGCACGGGAATCGCGCCCATCTTGTGCAAAATTCCGCCTGCCAACGGGTTGAAGAACAGTTCGTATTTCGCAAGAATATGCGCTTCCTTTTTAAACATCGTGAAGATGGGGATCAAGGAATCAAACGTCGAATAGTGGTTGCAAAGGTACAACCCGCCTTCAAATTTGAAGGCGTTTTCCTTGTTTATCACCTTCGTCGGCCACAAAATGCACTGCAACGGACGGAGTAGTACTCTCAAAAACCTGTACAACCCGAAGCCTTTCGGCGATTTGTAGTAGGTTTTGATACGCTTCATCGTCTCGGGCGGAATTTCACTGCTCGGCTTGCCGAAAGGTACGAGTCCGCTCGGTTCGTTTTTTTCGAGCTTCACCTTCTCTTCCACAACCTTCTTGACCGCTTCGATGACTTGGTCAATCGTCATATTCGTCGTGTCGAGAAGAACGGCGTCGTCAGCCTGTTTCAAAGGCGCGACTTCGCGGTGGGAGTCGTTGTAGTCCCTTTGAATTATGTCCTTAAGCAAGGTGTCGTAGTCGACTTCCTGCCCTTTTTCAAGCAATTCCTTGTATCTTCTGTTCGCTCTCTCCTCGGGGGTTGCGGTCATAAAGAACTTGCAGTTTGCGTCAGGCAATACGAACGTTCCTATGTCTCTGCCGTCCAAAACGACGTCGTGCGTCTTGGCAAATTCGCGTTGCAAATCCACCATCTTGTATCTCACGACGGGTAGCGCGGAAATATCGCTCGCAGCCTTTGACATATAGTGCTCGCGAAGATACGGCGTGGTGTTGAGTCCGTTGACGAGTATTTGTTGCGCTCCGTCCTCGTACACTATGTCCATATTGAAATTCTCAAACATTTTCGCCACCGCGTCCGCGTCGTTTACAGCGATATTATTTTGCAGAGCAAAATATGCCGTTGCTCGGTACATTGCGCCCGTGTCGAGATAGATGATTCGAAGGCTCTTTGCCACCGCCTTCGCGATTGTGCTCTTGCCTGCGCCGGCAGGTCCGTCTATTGCTATGTTTATCATGCTCCCCTCCAAAGAGATTGCTGAAAATTTATCTTAATCTTTGCAAGATTATTCTTTCGTTTTCAAAACGTCTCGCGCGCAACACACTGCCGTCGCGTACGCAAGTTGCAGGTTGAAACCGCCCGTCAACGCGTCGACGTCCACCGTCTCGCCCACGAAATACAACCCGTCGGCGAGTTTGCTCTCTCCCGTCGGCTTCAAATCTTTGAGCGATACCCCGCCCGAAGTCACGACTGCCTCGGCAAACGGAGCGAGTCCCGAACAGGTGAACGGAAGATTTTTTATCGTATCGACGAGGCGTTTCCTCTCCTCTTTTGTCACTTCGTTGACCTTTTTGGACTCTTTGAGTCCGGCGACTTTCAACACGTAAAGATTGAGCCTTTCGGGCAACAGAGCGCGGGTGACGTTTTTGAGGTCCTGATTCTTTCTTCCGTCGAAATCACGCAGGATACGCGCGTCAAGCGTCTTTTCGTCAAGCGCGGGTTTTAGGTCTACGACGAGTTTTATTCCGTCCTTTCTGTTGATGTACGACGAAGTCGTAAGCACGATCGGTCCCGTTATTCCGCGAGCGGTAAACATCATTTCGCCGAACTCGCTCGTTATCAGGTTGCCCTCTTTGTCGTACGCGGACAAATTGACGTTTTTCAATGATATTCCTTGAAGCGACGATACGTTTTCCGCCACGAGCAAGGGACAAAGCGCCTGCTTGGGTTCTACGATATCGTGCCCGAACGACTTCGCAAACGCGTAGCCGTCCCCCGTCGAGCCGGTGGAAGCATAACTTATGCCGCCCGTCGCGACCACGACTTTGTCGCACTCTATCTTCTCCCACGGCGTCAAAACTTCAAAACCGCTCTTCGCTTTGCGGATCTCTTTGACCTCGCAGTTGAGTTTGAGGTCTACGCCGAGCCTTGCGATTTCGTCTGCAAGCGCGCGAATTATATCGCTTGACTTTTCCGACAAAGGGAAAACTCTGTTTCCCCTTTCCACCATAAGCGGAACGCCGAGCCCTTCAAAAAACGCCATAGCGTCCTGAGGAGTAAAACCGTATATCGCCGAGCGCAGATACTTTTCTCCGCGAACGACGTTGCTCAAAAACTCCTGAACCTCGCAATCGTTCGTCACGTTGCAACGGCCTTTGCCCGTGATATAGAGTTTTTTGCCGATTTTTTCGTTCTTTTCGACGAGGACGACGCTCGCGCCTCCCCTCGCCAAGAATATCGAGGCAACGGCACCCGCCGCGCCGGCTCCTATCACGCACACTTTCACAGTTTGAAATTTTCCTTTTGCATACGTCTCACAAGCTCAAAATCGTTGTTTACGAGGCGAATCGGCGTAATCGCGATAATATCGTTGTCGCAAAGACAGCAGTCTCCACGCGTCGGCTCGTCCTTTTGGTCTATGTGATGTCCGTTGATTTTGTAAATTATTTTGCCCGAGGCGTCCGTCGTCTCGTAAAACTCCTCAACGTACGGCAGATACGTCTCGTGCGCGACCTCTACGCCCTTCAAATCTTCCTTTTTGGCGCATGGGATATTGACGTTAACCGTCACGCTTTCGTCGGCGTATTTCAAGAACAGGTCGAGGTTTTTGACGGTGAATTCGGCGGAATAATCGTAGTCGTCCGTTCCTTTGGAACGGAGTGATACGGCAACGCCCTTTATGCCTTGATACGTCGCCTCCTGCGCCGCGCCGAATGTGCCGGAAAACATAATATCGGAACCCACGTTCAAAACGTTGTTTATTCCCGACAAAACGCAGTCGAGTTTTACGTCCTTCAAGAGATATTTCACGGAAAAAACCACGCAGTCGGCGGGCGTTCCGCTCAAAGAATACACCTCGACGCCGTCGATATTCCCCTTGTATTCATAACTGAGCGACGAGAAAAACGAAGCGGAATGAGACGCGCCCGACCTCTCTCCGTCAGGTGCAACTATGTAGATTTTGTGCTTGTCTTTCAGCCTGTTTGCGAGCGCCCAAATACCGGGTGCCGCATAGCCGTCGTCGTTTGTTAAAAGAATGTTCATCTCGTTGTCTTTCGTAATTTATTAAAATTGTTATACAATTTTATTGTTTGTTTATCCCAGCCTTTTCGCAGAGGGTTTTGAGATATGCGACCTCAATTTCATTGAGTTCTCTATATCCGCCGCGGGACAGTCCGCCCAGTCTCAAATCGCCGATTGCCACGCGCTTCAAAAAGACGACTTTCTTTTCGACTGCTTCGAACATACGACGAATTTCACGATTTTTGCCCTCGAAAATTATTACTTCGAGGCGAGTGTCGCCGTCCTCCACTCCCGTCACTTTGACTTTGGAATGGCCGTATTTGACGCCGTCGACCTTTACGCCCTTTCTGAGTATCGCAAGGTCGCTCTCTTCAATCGTTCCTTCGATTTTTACTATGTAAGTTTTGGGTATTTCGCCGGAAGGATGCGTGAGTTTAAAAGTTAAATCGCCGTCGTTTGTGAGCAAAAGCAGTCCCTCGCTGTCATAGTCGAGTCTGCCGACGGGAAACAGGCGCTTGTTTTTGAAATCGTTACCGATATAATCCAAAACCGTCCTTCTCGGGCGTTTTTTTGCGGCGTCGTCAACAGTTTCGAGGGATTTTTGCAAAGACTCCGTGCTTTCCGCGTCGGTTTTCGGACGTCCCGACTTGTTGTCTTTTGAGTCGTCCATAGTCGTCACGCACCCCTTGGGTTTGTTGAACATTATATAGTCGTAATGCGTCACTTTGACGACTTTTTTGCCATCGACAAAGACAATGTCTTTGTCAACGTCGACGTCAAAGCCCAATTCTTTCACGACTTTCTTGTTTACGCTGACTCTGCCCTGTTTGACCAGTTCGTCCGCGTTTCTTCTCGAGCACACCCCGCACTCCGCAAGATATTTGTTGATGCGCATAAAACTCCTATCGCTCGCTCGAAAGCGGACGAGCGTGCGAGAAAACATACAATTTATATGATTATACAAAATTTATTCAAATAGCGCAAGCAAATTGCGCAAGATAAAAATATCGTTCAATCGTCGAAAATATGTAATCGCGACTTTGTCGCGCAGACGACGAGCCGTTCGCTGCCATCCTTTTTCATGGGAAATTTGACGTCTTTCCAGTCCTCGCCAATGTTTTGAGGAACGGAAATCTTTATCACGTTATCGCCACCAGTAAGGAGCGCGTTGTCAAGAGCAACCATCTCATAGTTGTCAAATCCGAAATTCAGCAATCTAACCGACTCGTTCCACATATCTCCGCAATTTAAAACGACGGAAACGAGTTGCATATCGCTTCTTATGGCACCGCTCACGAGACACCTTCCGCTCGCCTTCGTAAATCCCGTTTTGACGCCGTTTGCACCCTCGTAGTTTTTGAGCATTTTATTTTTGTTTGCAATTACGGTTTCGACGTCGTCGACCTTGATTTTTCTCGTCTTTGACGAGACTATGCGCACGAAATCGGGGTTTTCATAGGCTTTTGCGGTGATTAAAGCCAAATCGAGAGCAGTCGTATAGTGATTTTCGTCGTGTAGACCGTGAGGGTTTACGAAGTTTGAATTTTTTGCTCCGCATTGCTTTGCCGTATCGTTCATAAGCTTTGCAAAATCTTCGATATTCCCGCACGTCTCAACGGCAAGCGCAACCGCCGCGTCGTTTCCGCTTCTTAGCATCATTCCGTACAGCAAATCTTCGACGGAGATTTTCTGCCCCGCTCTTAAATAAATCGACGAACCTTCCACCCCTACGGCAATAGAAGGTATTTCGACCACTCTGCCAAGAGGTAAATTGTTGAGAACGCAAAGAGCCGTCAGCACTTTGGTCGTCGACGCAGGATAAAGCAGTGCGTTTTCGTTCGAGCCGTACAAGACGCGCTTTGACGTGCGCTCAATTAAGACTTCGCCGGTCATCAAGTTCCTTTGCGGGGTTTTTGAAGCGGTTTCAACGGTGTTCGGGGCGGGCTGTTCGCCTTCAAAAGGTTGTGGCTCCAAAGTTTCGCCTTCCTGAGTAAAATCAGGCATTATTTGAGGATTTGAATTATTTTTTGGCGTATAATTTGCAAAAGTATTATCAAAATCGACATTTTTTAAAATACTTTTTGCGCTTTTATATTCAATATTACCGCTCATTGCAAAGCCACACAGCATTACGCCGAGCATCAAAACAAGCGTCAGGCAGTAAATTAGCACGCGTTTATTGTCAGTCATCTTTTCCACCCTGCATCGTATCGACTGCCGCCCTAAACAGGTCGAACCACTTGTTGCTTTGATATTCTTTGTCAACGGGGACGAACTTCTTTTCCCTGCCGCATATCAAAAACCCGACGGGAGTCACCGTCACCCCACCGCCGCTCGCATTTGCAAACGGGCTGTTTTCCTTTGGCGCGGTATTCAAACTACCCCCACCGCCAGCGACGAAACCGTAGGAAAGTTTGCTCACGGGCAGAATTATCGTCCCGTCGCCGTTTATTATCGGTTTTCCGACTATGTCGTCGCATCCTACCACCGTTTTGACGTTTTCAACCGTCTCTTTCAACAATTCTTCAAATTCTTTCATATCTCACCTAAAAAGCATTTCCATAGCCTGCACGGCGTTTACGTTCAGCCTAAAAGCAAAGTCAGCGTCCGCGCGTTGCGCGTCGAAATCCGCAAAAACCTTTACGTTTGCTCTTATAGACCTTGAATTTAAGGCTTTTACAACCGCATTTGCCATACCGCTTGCTATCGCGCAGTTTTTGGAGTCCATGTCGCCGAACACCGCCAAAAAGTTTCCTCCCACTCTCAGATTGCCCTGCGCAAGATATTTTGCAACTTTTTTTGCGATTTCAAAATTCGGGCGCAAGCGCAATTCGCTCGGCGATTTGTCGTTGATTTTGAGCAAAAACTTGCCGTCTTTTTTGCTAAGGCGTATTCTGAGAGCCGTAAAAGCAAAGATTTTGACGTCTATTCCCGCAGACGCGCCAAGCATCGAAAAATAGCCTTTCAGCCCGATTTTCACAGGCGCAAACAGCAAAATCAGCACTATTTCGACCAAAATAAGCGCGATGATACTCCACATATCAATATTCTTTGCAAAAATTGGAAAATTATCAAAATAAACAAAAACCCGCATTTCTGCGGGTTTTAGGTTTAAATTCTGCGATATGTCAGTCGAACACTTCGAAAGTCTCGCCCTCGAGAAATTCCGGAATTTCGTCCTCGTCGGGCTGATCTTCCAAAACGACGTTGTCAGCCGCGACCTCCGCGATGACTTGTTCTTCCACGAGGTTTTCGTCCTCGTCGAGAAGCGTCCTTGTGTGGAACAAGGTCTCCTGAGAAGGTCCGCTGATGAGTTTGAGTTGATTGAGAACCTCTTCGTAGTCAGGCAACTCCTTCAAATCAGAGATTTGAAATTTCTTCAAAAACTCGTCCGTAGTGCCGTAAAGCAGAGGTCTGCCGACGGTTTCCTTTCTGCCGACTGCTTCGACGAGACCTGCCTTCAAGAGCCCCGTTATTGCGTATTCAGAACTCGTTCCGCCTCTCATATCGTCGATTTCCAGCCTCGTTATCGGTTGTTTGTACGCAATCGTGGCAAGCACTTCGAGCAAGGTCTTCGTGAGTTCCTTTTCTCTGAGCGGAGTGAGGACGTCCGCCACGGTTTCGCCGTACTTGGGGTTGGACATAAACTGCACCTTGCTGTTGAATTCTGCAAGAATTATTCCACACTCGTCCGAATAGGTCTTCTGCAGGTCTTTCAGGACGGAATTGAGTTTTTGCATGGTGAGCTCGGGAATTTTTTCGATAATATCGCTCTTCAAAATCGGCGAACCGCTCGCAAAAATTATGGCTTCTACGGTGTTTTTAATATTTTCCATCATCGTTCTCCTCAAATACAATCGGGGCGTCTTCCGTGCCTTCGACGGCGTAAATCGTTATAGCGCCGAAAACCTCGTCCTGTTTTGCGTGCAATCTGCCGTATTTCAAGAGTTCAAGCACGGCAAGGAACGTCGTTACGATGTCGCTCTTGTCATAATCTTCTTCAAAGAGATCCGTAAACAACATCTCCTTTTCGACGGCGATAATCTGGCGAATATGCTCCATTTGGTCGTGAACGGAAAATCTGTCCTTGACGACCTTTTTCGGGATAATCTCTTGACCTCTGCGCTCAGCGTTTGCAAGCACCTGCGCGTACGCCGCAACGAGTTTCGGGAGCGAAAAGTTTACGAGCGCGACGCGATAGTCCTTGTCCGTGAACACGGGAGCGCGGTAAAACCTGTTTATCGTCTCCATTTCTTGGAGTTTTTTGCTCTCTTCGCGAAGCAAAGCGTATTCCTTTATCTTGTTGATGAGCAGTTGTCTCTCGTCGGGCTCGTCGTCGCTTATGTCTTCGTCCTCGCGAGGAAGCGTGCGCACGGACTTGAGATATACGAGTTCTGCCGCCATCGTGATAAATTCGCCCGCGTAGTCAAAATCGAGTTCTTCCTTGGGCGTGTTCTTGATGATTTCGACGTATTGGCTCGTCACGTCGGAGATGAATATGTCTTCGATTGCGATTTTTGCCGCCTTAATGAGCGTCAACAAGAGGTCAATCGGACCGTCAAAATCTTCTAGATGGTAGACGATTTCGGGTTTTGCATACAAAAACTCGCCGTCAACGACCTCCGCCTCGCTTTCCTCGCCCAAATTTTCCAAAGCGGAAACGGTCGACTCGTCAATTTGAGCCGAATTTTCAAGCGTTTGGTTGTCAAATTCCCGATTTTGCATCTGCCTCTCCGTGCGAAAACTATCAATATAGACAAGTTTAGCACAGTACGGGCGTTTTGTCAAAAAAAATCACCCGTTTTAAAACGAGTGATAAAACTTTGTAGTTTTATATCGATTGAATTGCGCGCCGAAGGTTATTTGGCGATTTGCGTCGTCCAGCCTGTCGCGATTTCGCGAATAGCGTCAAACAAACTCTTTTTCTGGACGTCTTCTTGCGCAAGGACGCTTTCTTCCTTTACGACAACGCCGTCCTTTACGAGATACGCCTTGCCCACTACGTCGCCCTGCTTTATAGGCGCTTTAACCGTGCGCGGTAAATCGTATTTGACTTCGAACTGCGCTTTGCCGTTGCGCTCTCTAAACGCCGTTATATCGCTTTCAAGCGCGAGTTTTACGGTTTTTTGTCTGCCACCGAGCACTTCGACTGAATTCTCTATTGGCTCGCCCGCCTTTTTCAGCACGCTGTTTTCAAAATTCGCGAAGGCATAGTCGAACATCTGCGACACCGCGGCGTTGCGCTCCTGAGAACTGTTTGCGCCGATTAGTACCGCCACGATGCGCATATCGTCGCGCTTTGCGGTTGCCGTGAGACAGAATTTCGCCTCGTTGGTGAAACCGGTCTTTCCGCCGTCGCAACCCTTGTAAAACCTCACGAGTTTGTTCGTGTTGGAAATGGAAGTCGTTCTTCCGCTTGGATGCTTGAAATCTTCCATCCAAACCTTTGCGTATTCAAAGAATATCGGGTGTTTGACAAGCGCGGAAAACATGGTTGCCGAGTCCTTGGCGCAGGAATACCCGCCGGGTGCAGGAAGCCCCGTACAATTGACGAATCTTGTGTTTTGCATGCCGAGTTCTTTTGCCCTTTCGTTCATACGCGCAACGAACTTTTCGACGCTTCCGTCGATGTGCTCCGCAAGCGCGACGCAACTGTCGTTTGCGGACGCAACGACAACCGAACGCAACAAATCACTCACTTTGTGAGTGCTGCCCGCGTCCAAGAAGACCTGCGAACCGCCCATACTCGCGGCGTTTTCCGACACGAGAACGTCGTCATCAAGCGAAACGTTTCCTCGCTCGATTGCTTCAAACGTCAGATTTGCCGTCATAATTTTGACCATGCTGGCAATCGGGAGTTTTTCGTTTTCGTTTCTCGAATACAGCACGGTACCCGTCGCGTAATCGACGAGATAAGCGCTCTTGCCAACCGTCTCAAACTTGCGCTCGCTCTCGGCGGACGCAATTCCGTCCACGAACGGAAACGCGGTAGCCAGTACTATCGCCGCGACGAACAACAAAATTATCGTGATTATCAAAATATTTGCCCTAAGTTTCGTCATAAACTCTTTTCCTCTGCATTTATTTTGCGACATAGCGAGCGTTTTATTCCTCCGAGCAAAAATCGGGAATCTAACGGCATATTTTTGCCGTTTTCAAAAGAGACTTATCTCTATTACGCCGAAAAACGAGCCTATTATCAAAAAGAATACGAGCGAAGCCAAAACGTTTATGCCGAAAATTTTGAGCGTGGAAGCGACGCAGGGTTTCAGCCCCGTCTCGGTGCACTCAGACTTGCAAGCGGTCAAAACGTTGACGGTTGCGACGACGAAGAGCGCGAACGTCACGATGAAAAACGGCAGATAACAAAACAGCAGGTTGAGAGTTCCCCAAAATTCATACCTTGCGATGAGACAGGTCGAATACTTGCCTATCAAATACCCCAAAAAGAAATAAGGAATTATCGCGATAAAAACCGTCTTGGAGTTTATTCCCGCAATCAAAAACAGCGCGTAGCAAAGCGCAAGCAAGAGTATCGACAAAAAGAATATTTTTGCGCCGGCAAACTCCATATCGACGCGCGCAACCCTCTCGAACTCCCCGTTTACGGCGCGAATCGAGGCTATAATCCCCACCGCAATCGCAAGGACGAGCACGACGAGCGCGGACAAAAGTATTTTTTTGTTCCTTGCTAAATACTCTCTCAATTTCGACAGCATAATTCTCGTTTTTTGCGAACTCATACCAATAGTTATGAACCCTGAAAAACGATTATGACAAAGAACATCAAAAAACCGCCAAAATACCACGATAAAAGGAAAAATTTGCAGTGCACGGCGTGGTATTCTTGCATTTATGAAAGAGAACGAAATCAAAATCAAAAACTATCTCTTGAGCCTCGGGTTTCAACCCAATCTAAAAGGCTATAAACTGCTCTCCCGCCTTATCGAAATGTCCGTTGAAGGCGAAAAAATCATACCTCTCAAATTTTTCGGCTACGAAAAACTCTCCTGCGAATTCGGCGTGGCAAGAGAGAGCGTCGAAAAGGACATACAAAACGCCATCTCGTCCGCGTGGCTGAGAGGCGACGTCGACACGCTTTACAGAGAATTCGGCGAAACTCTCGATGAAAACAAGGGCAAGCCTACGAACAAACAATTCGTTTTGACTGCCCTTGAAAGGATTTGACGTTGCGACGAACGACTACGCCGCCAAGTCAATATCTTCGATATTCGGTACCGTTAGATTGCCGTTATCATTTGTTTTTTCTGTCGCAAACCTGTTTGCCTCGTCAAGCATGAATCGTGCGTGAACGGCGTATCCGCGCGTGGGGTCCTGTATGAACACGTGAGTCACCGCGCCGACGAGCACTCCGTTTTGCACGATGGGACTTCCGCTCATTCCTTGCACTATTCCGCCAGTCTTTTCAAGCAGTTCGCGGTCACGCACCATAATCACCATACCCTTGTCGCCGGGAGAACTTTGCGATATGACTTTGACGATTTCTATGTCGTAAAACTTGGGTTCGTCCCCTTCGACTGTCGTAAGCACCTGCGCACGCCCAGGTTGAGCCTCGCCCTTCGAGGCCACTTTGACGAACGCGCCCTCCGTTTCCGCAGTGTACACGCCGTAAAGCCCGATATTCGTGTTGGCTTTTATCTTTCCTATGGGCGAAGACAATCTGTTTACGCTTGCGATAAGTCCGCCCGCCTTGCCGATTTCGCCCTTTTCGACGGATTCTATTTCGGTTTCGTAGATATTCCCCTCGTCGAGTTCGTCCTCAAGACCTGTCTCCGCATCGTTTATATAGTGCCCAAGCGCGGCAAAACCGCCGTTTTGCGTGACGAAAGTGAGAGTCCCTATGCCGCCGACGTCCTCTTTCAAGGCAAGTCCCAGTTTCTTTTGCCCCGATATGCGCTCGGTGGCGGGTTTGATTTTGACGATTTTGGTCTCGCCGTTTCTCTCTACGGTGAGTACGACCTCGTCGTTTTCCGTCGCGTCAAGACGCCTTTTGAGTTGATAGATCGAATCTACCTTTTCACCGTCTATCGCCGTTATTACGTCCCCGTTTGCAACGAGGTTTCTCGAGGGATAGACCTCGCCGTCCTTCGTTTTCACTCCGCCGTCGCCGACGACTATGAGTCCGCCCGCTTTTATCGCTATCCCTATCGGTTTTCCGCTTATATGAACGAAATCTGCCCCGCTCGCCGTCGGTTGAACATCTTGAAAAGCAGCGGGCGAATTGTGTCGAGCAAATACGCGCTCGCCACTATCGAAACTTATAACTACGTCGTTTTGAAAACCTTGCAGTGAAATCAACAACGAGAGCGCAAATACGGTCATTACAACCGCGAATAGCGCCCTCTTTGCATACTGAATTTTTGAATCTTTTGCGTCGCTCATACGATTATTGTGTGAAGTATTCGCAAAGTTTTTCGTGTAAATTATTGTAAAATCTTATGCGGTGAAAAAATTGAAACTGAAAAAATGTGAATTTTAAATGTTTTAGAAATGTTTTAAAAACTTAATGATTTAGATGAGAGGCGCGAAAAAGCCCGTTTGCGAGGGATGAGCGTACAAAAGCGTACGTGACCCCCGAACAAACGGGCTCTGACAAAGAATATCGCTAAATCACAAGGTTTTGAGGATATTTCGAGCCATGTAGACGCCCATGACCGACGCCATCATCAACCCCCTGGTCCATCCGCTGCTGTCGCCGAGACAATGCAGACCTTCGATTGAGGTGTTGAGATGCGAGTCCATCTTGATTTTGTTGCTGTAAAATTTGAGTTCCGGACTGTAAAGCAAGGTTTCGTAGCCGGCAAAACCCGGAACGACTTGGTCGACAGCCTGAATGAAGTTGATGATGTTGAGCATCGCTCTATACGGCATAGCGGCGGTTATATCGCCCGCGACTGCATCCTTTAAGGTCGGACGCACGTTGGAGAAATTGAGTTCTTTTTGCCAAGTGCGCTTTCCCGACAAGATGTCGCCGTAGCGTTGGACGAGAATTTTGCCCGCGCCGAGCATATTCGTCAATTCGCCCACCTTTTGAGCGTATTCGATAGGCTGTTTGAAAGGCTCCGTAAAGGAATGCGAGCACAAAATCGCGAGGTTTGTGTTTTCGCTCTTCTTTTCTTTGTAGCTGTGGCCGTTGACGACGGCGAGGTCGTTGTCGTAGTTTTCCTGCGAGACGAAACCGCCCGGGTTTTGGCAGAATATACGCACCTTGTTTTGGAAAGGAGCGGGATAACCGATGAGTTTGCTCTCGTAGAGAACTTGGTTTATCTCCTCCATAATCTCGTTTCTGACCTCGACTCTCACGCCTATGTCGACCACGCCGGGTGCGTGCGCGATGTTGTGTTGAGCGCAGATTTTTTCAAGCCATTCTGCGCCTCTGCGACCGGTTGCGATGATTGTTTTGTCCGCAAGAATTTCCTCTTGATTGTTGCCCTTCGCATCTTCGATGCGCACACCGCGGCAGACGTCTCCGTCAAGAATGATATTTTCGCACTGTCTGCCGAACACGAGTTCGACGCCGTTGTTTTTGAGATAGTGCTCAATCGCAAGATAAAGTTCCTGCGCTTTTTCCGTGCCGAGGTGACGAATCGGGCAATCGACGAGTTTGAGTCCCGCCTTTATCGCCTTTCTGCGAATTTCCTTGACCTTCTCTTGATTGCCGAGACCTTCGATATGCTCGTCCGCGCCGAATTCGAGATAAATTCCGTCCGTATAGTCGATAAGTTCCTGAGCGAGGTCTTCACCGATAAGACCCGGGAGTTCTCCGCCGACTTCACAACTCAAAGAGAGTTTGCCGTCCGAAAACGCGCCCGCGCCGGAAAAGCCCGTCGTGATATGGCAGTACGGTTTGCAGTTTTTGCACTCGCCGCCCAAGGTCTTCGGGCACATACGCTTCTCTACGGGTTGTCCCTTTTCGATGATGATAATCTTTTTGTCGCTGCCGTGTCTCAACAATTCGATTGCAGTAAAGATACCCGCAGGACCTGCGCCGACAATACATACGTCGTACTTTTTCATTGTTGCCTCCAAAAGCTTATTCTCAAACGGAGTTCCGTCAAGATATTTTCTATTTTTCAGGATACTATTAACAATAGTAGTCCCGCAACCTGTTGCATTATAATATCGAAACCCCAAACTGTCAACTATTATTTACGATAAGGTAAATAAATTCGTCTTTCGTCACGGCGCAGCAAATTCTAATACCCTAAAACCGCACACGGTTGACCCGACAAAGCGCGATAAAGTAGCATGTCGCCGAATCGTGCGGTTTTTGTCAAATTTTGACACAGAGGCGCATATTATAGAAACCGCGGAGGACTGCACGGTACAATGGCTTTGGAAAGTTTGCTCTTACTACTCAAAAACCTAATCATATTTTCTTCCTATGTGACGGAAAAAACCTCCTTTCCAAAGCCACTCTCCAAGGAGAAAGAAAGAGAGTATTTGCTAAAAGCAAAAGACGGCGACAAAAAGGCGAAAGACGTGCTTGTCGAACACAATTTGAGACTGGTCGCGCACATCGCGAAAAAATACGCGAACTACGGTGACAACGACGAACTGATTTCTATCGGCTCGCTCGGACTTATAAAGGCAATCGAGAGCTTTGACATAGAAAAAGGCGCGGGGCTTGCGACCTACGCGTCGAGGTGTATCGAGAACGAAATCTTGATGACTATGCGCCAAACGAAGAAATACCGCTCTAATATCTCGCTGAACGACCCTATCGGCGTCGATAAGGACGGGAACGAGTTGACGGTCATCGATATGCTCACCGACGACAAATCGGTCATTGACGACGTCGAAAGCAGTATTATTATGAAAAAACTCGCCGAGGTCGCCAAAGAGAGCCTTGACGAACGCGAATATGAGATAATTCGGCACCGCTACGGAATCGACGGCTATGACGCGCTCACACAGCGAGAAGTGGCAAAGATGTTCGATATTTCCCGCTCCTACGTGTCGAGAATCGAAAAACGCGCTCTCGAAAAAATACGCGCGAAGGTAGATCGTCGCGATTTCTTTTAAAAAACACGGCAGACTGCCGTGTTTTTGAATTGCGATTGATTTTGGTATGATTATTTCTTTTCCTTGCTCAAAGACTCTTTGAGTTTGACTATGCTTTCAATCTCGTCGAGGAGTGTGTTGATGTCCTTGAATTGACGGTGGACGGACGCGTATCTGACGTAGGCGACTTCGTCAATCTCTTTGAGCCCTTCCATGACGAGCTCGCCGATGTAGGACGACGAAATCTCTTGGTCGAGAGAATTAAGTATTTTGCGTTGGATGTCGCCGACGAGTTTGTCGATAGAAGTCATTGAAATCGGGCGCTTCTCGCAAGCCTTCATAATGCCGATCTTTACCTTGCTCGGGTCGAACGGTTGACGACTGCCGTCCTTCTTGATGACGAGAACCGGCGTGTTTTCAACGGTCTCGTAAGTCGTGAAACGCTTGCCGCAACTTATACACTCTCTGCGACGACGAATAGAAGTCCCGTCTTCGTTTTGACGAGAATCAACAACTTTTGAATCAACGCATCCGCAATAAATACACTTCATAGTCTTACCCTTTGAAATTTTATACGGTGATTATACAATATTTTGTTTGAATTGTAAAGTTTTAAACACAAAATAGCGAATTTCGACGAAAAAAATCTTATTATCTTTGAATTGAGTGATAATTTTCCGCCCGCCCAAATATAATTTGGCGATGATGAACTCAAAACAATACACATTTTGTGAGATGACAAAGAAAACCGTCGTCAACGTCGCTGACGGAAGGACGCTCGGCTACGTGTGCGATATGGCGTTCGGTGCGAACGGTTGCGTCTTGGGCTTTGTCGTACCCGGCAAAAAAAGTTTCTTCCGCAGTATAACCTCAGGCGAAAACGTGTTCGTACCTTGGAACAGGATAGTCAAAATCGGCTCGGACGTTATGCTCGTCTCCCTCGCCTCTATGCCGCAAGGCGCGCCATATAAAAACGCCTGCACCTTCGAGGCAAATCAAGAAGAACCAAAACAAGACGAAGCGCTTCAGCAAACGGTTTATCACGACGAATAATCAGGTGGCAAGACTCTCTTTGAGTTTGCAGATTGCCGACTTTTCGAGTCTCGACACTTGCGCTTGGGAAATCCCTATCATATCGCTGATTTCCACCTGCGTTTTGCCGTCGAAATAGCGGAGTTTAAGCACTGCGAGTTCTCGCTCGGGAACGAGTTTCAGCGCTTCGTAGAGCGCGATTTTTTCACTCCAATTTTCTGCGGTCTCCTTTTCGTCGGCAAGTTGGTCGACGATTTCCACCGCGTCGTCGCCGTCCGAAAAGACGCTGTCATGCAATGAAAGCGGCTCGCTCACCGCGTCGAGCGCGCAGGCTACGGATTTATAAGGCAACCCTATCTCCTCCGCAATCTCCATCATTGACGGCTCGGCGGAAGAGTGTTTGAGCATATTCTCCCGCGCCTGCAACGCCTTGTAAGCAGTGTCTCTTAGGCTTCTCGGCACCTTTATCGTCGTGCGGTCTCGCAAGTATCTTCTTATCTCGCCGAGTATCATGGGAACGGCGTACGTGGAAAACTTTACCCCTTGCGACACGTCGAAATTCTCAAGCGATTTCAAAAGCCCCACCATTCCGACCTGAAATAGGTCGTCCGCGCTCTCGCTCGTGCAGGAAAATCTGCCCACCATTGAGAGTACCAGGCGCATATTCGCAAGCAAAAACAGGTCGCGCGCGTCGTTGTCTCCGCGCTTGATTTTTAAAAGAAGTTCGTCGCATTCCTTCGCAGTGAGCTTGGGCAGCGACGAGGTGTCAATGCCGGATATCGTCACTTTCGACATACAAAACCTCCGAAGCGTTATGTATGCCGAAGTGTATTATGGCGCTAAATCTCGTTTTTATTCACGCCAAATTCCGTCAAAATTAAGTTTACTCTGTAAACTTTTCCCGTCATGAATAAGAATTTTTCATGTTTTTTTTCAGGTTGTCCACAATTTTCTTCTCGAGTCTCGAGATGTACGACTGCGAAATTCCCATCATATCCGCAATTTCTTTTTGAGTCATTTCGTCCTTGCCGTACAACCCGAAACGAAGCTCCAAAATCTGTCTCTCCCGCTCGGGCAGTTTCATAAACGTAGCCTTCAAAATCGCCTGTTCCTCCGTACATTCGACGTCGTTGTAGACGCATTCGGGGTCCGTACCCAGCACGTCGGAGAGCAAGAGCATATTCCCTTCAAAGTCCACGTTCAAAGGCTCCTCGAGGGAGACCTCGCTTCGCGTGCGCGACGTCTTGCGGAGATACATAAGTATCTCGTTTTCGATACAGCGGGACGCAAACGTGGCGAGTTTGATGTTTTTGGACGGGTTATAGCTCCCCACTGCTTTGATGAGACCTATCGTCCCAATCGACACGAGGTCGTCCATATCTATTCCCGTATTGTCAAACCGCTTGGCTATGTACACCACTAGACGAAGATTGTGCTCTATGAGTTTGAGCCTCGCCTCTTTGTCGCCGGATAAGAACTTATCCACAGTCTCGGCTTCCTCCTCGGCGGAGAGCGGAGACGGCAGATTGTTGGACGCGGAGATGTAGTCCACCCTATCGCCTATGGCGATTCCCAAAAATTCAAGTATCTTCTTGATGAGCAAACGCACTTTTTCTTTCATAATTCTCCTAAATCAAAACATCGTGTTTTGCAATATTATTTCAAAGTCGTCGTAGTCCTGCCTTGACAGCGCGCCGTACGCGGAATATTTTTTACCTTTGACGTCGACGCCGTCCAACCTCACGATGGGCATATCGCTCTCCCCGCCCACCGTCTTGACGGACACGTACCCCTCGATGAGACTCTCGTCTCGAAGGAGTTTTTTCTCCGCCGATTGAGACATTATGACGACGGGTAGACCGCTCAGCGAATCGGTCAAAGAATTGCCGCTGTCCAAGAGGGCTCTTGTGTCAATTTCTCTCCCCGAAACACACACCTTCACGGAACAAATTTTTTGCGCGTTTTTGGAGAATCCAACCACCAAAACGCGCACGATTATTAACATAGTTAATAAAGCGAACGTCACCACCCCGAATTGCCAGTAGGACGCGACGTCGATGCCAAGCGCGAAATTTATGCCGTAGGACACTCCGCCGACGAGATAAGTAGCAAGGCAAAAAACGCTGAGTCGCTTGAAATATTCAACGATTTCACGCCTTATCACGTCCTTTTTATCCACAGTGCTTTTGCCCTTGATTTTCGAGTGAAACCCGTCGAATACGAGTGTCATGGCGGGAGCGAGCAATATGCGAATTGCAAATTGCCACCCGTCCGCAAGCAAGGGATAAGCCGTCGCCACGCTCGCCCCCAAAATCGACGCGAGCAGAACTCTCCACCACTTTATTTTTCGCCTGAAAACCGTGAGCGTCGCAATTTCGAGCAAGAGATCTACGGCGAGGTTGTTGAATATGACGAGTTCAACATAGACAGTCACGCACACATTGTAAAATTTTCGTTTGTCGATTGCTTTCCGCTGAAAAACGTTTTGGAATAAAAACTTATAAACAATAAACCGCTATTCTAACGGCATTTTTTGAAAAATCTATTGAGTTTTGCAGTCTCAATCGCTCAACTGTAAAAAAACACCCGACGCGAAATCTGCGTCGGGGTGTTGATATCGTTTGCTAAACTCTGCCGCTATCGCCCGGTTAATCGTCGTTGCGACGAAGTCTGCGCAAGAACGCGGGCACTTGACGATTGCTGACGTCCATTCTCGAAGACTTGACCTCTCCCTGCGGTTGCGGAGCGGGTTGCGGTTGAGGTGCCGGTTGCGGCGCAGGAGTCGGTTGATACGGTTGAGGTTGCGGCCTTGCACCGAACGTCGGACGATTTGCAAAGATGTCCTCGTTGGAATAAGTCGGGCGTTCAGGCTCTTTGGGCGCTTCGACCTTCTCTTCTTCCTGCTTGTCGGCAGCCGCTTCTGCGAATGCGGACGCTATGGAGTGAGATTGCGGAGCGGGACTTGAACCGATAACTCTTGCGGGAGCAACGTTTCTATCCACAAAACCGGTTGCGATAATCGTGATTTCGATGTCTTTCTTGTCGGGCACGAATGCGGTGCCGAGAATGATGTTTGCGGACGGGTCGACGACCTGTTTGACGATGTCGCACGCTTCGTTGACCTCGCCGAGTTTCATATCGTCACCACCCGTGATGTTGACGATGATGCCGGTTGCGCCTTCGATGTCAGTTTCAAGGAGCGGACTGAACACCGCGCCGCGGACTGCTTCGATAACCCTCTTCTCGCCCTTGCCGTAGCCGATACCCATGTGAGCGAGACCTTTGTTGGAGAGGATTGTCCTGACGTCCGCAAAGTCGAGGTTGATAAGCTCCGGATTTGCTATTACGTCGCTGACGCCTTGCACGCCTTGACGGAGAACGTCGTCTGCGATTTCAAACGCACGTTTGAAAGAGATGTTTTTGTCCAAAACTTCGATGAGTTTTTGGTTTGGAATGACGAGGAGCGTGTCCACGAAGTTTTTGAGGTTCTTTATACCCTCTTCCGCGTTTTGCATACGCTTTACGCCCTCGAAATTGAAGGGTTTTGTGACGACTGCGACTGTCAAAATGCCGAGGCTCTTCGCGATTTCCGCGATGACGGGTGCGGCACCTGTGCCGGTGCCACCGCCCATACCTGCGGTGATAAACAAGAGGTCGATACCCTTTAATGCAGCCTTGATTCTCTCACGAGATTCTTCCGCAGCGCGTCTGCCGATTTCAGGGTCGGAACCCGCGCCGAGTCCGCCCGTCATGTTCGCGCCGAGCTGAATCTTGCATTGCGGAGGAACGAGCGACATATTGAGCGCCTGCATATCCGTGTTCATAACCACGAAATTCGCGCTTTGGATGTTGGCTCTTATCATGTTGTTAACGGCGTTGTTTCCGCCGCCGCCCACGCCGACGACCACGATATTGGCTTTGCCGGGTTTCTTTTGAGAAATAGGCGGATAATATTCTTCTTGCGGAGCGGGCGCCACCGGTTCTTCGGGAGCGGGCTCTTCAATTTGCTCTTCTTCTTGTTCTTCGGAGAGTTCAATCAAATCTTTGTCCTCTTCCTCACGTTCAGGCACGTAGCCGAATTTCTCAAAATCTATCATTTTTTACCTCCGTTGAAAATCTTTTTTATAACCTCTCCAAAATTTGACTTGCCGAGCGTGTCCGCCATAAGCAAAACGGACGCTTTCGACGAGTCCTCGGGTTTTACGAACCCGGGGAGTTTTGGAGTAATGATTTCGATGTTTTTGCCGAGCTGTTCGCTCAAGTATTTTTTTGCCCCGCGGATAGAGGCTATTCCCTCGCCCGTGAGATAAACTTCCATATAGCCGGGAACGTCGCTTTCGATCTCTTTCAAGATTTCGCCGAATATGTCCGCGAACACGTCCAGTCTCAACTTTGCGACTTCGAGTGCGTCCGCCGCTCTCACGAGGTCCTCGCCGGAACTCACGAGCACCGCGTCTCTCGTATAGTTGAGATTGAGGTCCACGAGACGCTTTGCCTCTTCGGCAAGGTCGAACGGGACTTCGAGCGCTTCGAATATGTCTCCCGCGATGTGCGCGCCGCCCATTGAGAAGGACTTCAAATCAAGCACTCCGTCTCCCTTTGCGAGAGCAACAGAGGTCGACATGTAGCCGACGTCGATGAGCATATATATTTTGTCGCGCTGCTCCTTTTCAAGGAGTCCCATACATTCCGCCCACGGGGTTGCGATATATCTGATGTCCTTAAAACCGAGAGACGAACCCACTTCGTCGAACATTTCAAGATATTTTTCTTCCGCGAGCACGTAGGATACGCAAGCCTCTATTCTTTCTGCGTTCATACCGCGCACGTCGTTATATAACTTTTCGTCGTTGTCAAGGGCGAAGTAGACTGGCGACGTGTTTATCGTCGCATATCCGCTCCCCTCAAAGTCGTTGCCCTTTTGAAGGAGATAGTCCACGTCGTCTTCGGTCACGCGTCTCTTTTTGTCGAGAACGATTGAAACCTCCTTGCAAACCACCGTCACGAACTCGGCTGGCACGCTGACGAACAGACGCTTCGTGCGAGACTCTGCCTGTTTCATAGCGTCCACGAGAACGTCTTTGGCAATCTGCACGGTGTCGACCGCGTCGTACCATTCGCCGTTTTCATAGCCTTGACACGCCTTTTCCGCAACGGCTTTAATGCCGAAAACGCTCTGCGCCTTTTTCGCGCCGACTATGGCGCTGATGAGACGAGAGGTCACGTCGAGAACGGCAATGTCTTTCGTGAATATATTTCCCATTTTCTTACCCGTAAAACAATCGCGTGTGCGCGATTTAGTATTTTATAGTTTAATTATATATAATATAGAAAATTTGTCAATGCTTTTTTTGAAAAAAATTGCGAAAATTTTTAAATTTTTGAAATTTTAATCGCATTATGCGATTAATTTTTTCTTTTCAACACTTTTTCACGGGCTCGCGGCGGATGTCGCAACCGATATTTTTGAAGTTTTCTTCGAAATTTTCGTAGCCTCTGTCCACGTATTTTGCACCGTACACTCTACTCTCCCCTTTTATTCCCATCGCAAAGACGGAGAGCCCCGCGCCCCCTCTCAGGTCTTTGGCGATCATATCTCCCGGGTACAAATCGCCCCGCCTTATAAGCGCGGTGTCCTTGTCTATCACGACGTCCGCTCCCAGTTTTTTCATCTCGAAAAGATGTGAAAATCTGTTTTCAAAGACGGTCTCTTTCACCCTCGACACTCCGTCCGCAAAACATTTGACCGCGCATACGACGGGTTGCATATCCGTTGCGAAAAGCGGATAGGGACCAGTGATCACGTCGCACGCAAGTTGCTCGGATAGTTCGTCGTACCTTTTGCGCCTTGTCGCGCGAGCGCGCAAAGACAAGCCGTCGTCGTAAACTTGAAAATCTCGGTTTTGAAACGCGAAAAGCGTGGAGCGCACGTCGTTTTTGCCTATTCCGTTCAAGACGAGTTCTCCACCGCACACGGCGAGCGCGCCCAAGTACGTGCCCGCGACTATTCTGTCCGCAATCGGTTTTACGGTTGCCCCGCCCAGTTCTTTCACGCCGTCGATTTCAATCACAGACGTCCCCTCTCCCGAAATCTTCGCGCCCATCTTTCTCAAAAGTTCGACGAGCGAAATTATCTCGGGTTCGCGCGCACAGTTCACGAGCGTGGTCTTGCCCTCCGCGAGCACGGACGCCATGAGGAGATTTTCCGTCGCGCCGACGCTCGGGTAGCGCATCAAAATTTTTGCGCCTTTGAGTTTTTTCGCGTGGCAGAATACGACTCCATCCTTCTCCTCGCAGACCGCGCCGAGTTTTGAGAGTCCGTCGAGGTGAATATCGAGCGGACGCGCGCCTATTTTGCACCCTCCCGGCAGAGAGAGTTTGACCTCGCCGACGGTTGCAATCAACACGCCCAACATAAACATCGAGGAGCGCATGACCTTTTCGAGTTCATGGGAAAGTGCGCCTTTGCACGCTTGCCCACGCACGCGTATATTTCTCCCGTCAAACAGTACATTCGCGCCCACTTCCGCAAGAAGTCGTCCCATATTCGAGACGTCGGTTATGTACGGGCAATCTTTGACGACCACCTCTTCTTTGGTCAAAAGTCCCGCCGCGAGCATAGGCAAAACTGCGTTCTTCGCGCCGTGCAATTCAACTTTTCCAAACAACTCGTTTCCGCCGTTTATTGCAAAATATTCTTCCAAAGGCATAGTCAACTCCGCAAAGTTTTCTTTGTTATCATAGTGTGATTTTTCGGGTTATTTCGTGCGAAATAAAGCGTGTCCGTTCGCAAATACTTGACTTGATTTTTCGATATGGAAAGCAAAATACCCGTTGCGGAAAGATACGCCACGAGCGAACTTCCGCCCGCGCTCATAAACGGCAAAGGCAACCCCGTCGGCGGTATTGCGCCGCACACGACGGCAAAGTTTATGAGAGCCTGCGCCGTCGTTATCGCCACTATGCCGTAGGCAAGATAACAGGAAAACCTCGAACGCGCGTACTTTGCGATTTTCAGCCCCCTGTACGCGACGAACAAAAACGCCAGCATTACGACGAAAACCCCAAAGAGTCCCGTCTCCTCTCCTATGACGGACAGGATGAAATCGCTCTCCGCAAACGGCAGAAACAGATACTTTTGCCTCGAATTGCCTATGCCCACGCCGAAGAGTCCGCCGCTCCCCAAGGCATAATACGACTGAATGAGTTGATAACCCTCGTCGAGCGGAGACTCCCACGGGTCCAAGAACGCGAGCAGTCTCTTCATTCGATACGGTTCGAGAAGTACGAGCAATACCGCCCCGACGACGACGGGTATCAAGATGATAAGAAAATGCCTTCCCTTTATTCCGCCGAAAAACAGCATCGCAAACAGCGCCGCCACGACGCACATCGTTATCGACATATTCGGCTCCAAAATCAAGAGCGCGCCGACCACCCCGCCAATTAAGAGTACGACGAGTACGTTTTTGAACTTTGCCATATCCCTCGTCGACATAAACTTTGCGACGAGCATAACCATAAAGAATTTTGCGTATTCGGACGGTTGAATGGTAAAGAACCCGAGGTTTAACCATCGTTTCGCCCCATAGCTCTCCACCCCGACGACGGGCAAAAACACGAGCGACAACAGAACTATTCCCACTACGTAAAGCGGAAACGCAAACTTTTTGAGACCGTCAGCATCGAAAAAACTCAGCCCGAACATTGCAAGAAGTCCGACGAACAGCGCTATTGCCTGCGTCTTGACGTAGTGATATTCGTCGCCGAACTGAACGCTCGCCGAATACTTGGACGCGGAATAGATAAAGAGTATGCCGACGATAGAAAGCGCAATCACCGCAATCGCGAGAGGTTTGTCAAAACCGAAGACGTCGCCCAAATCGACGCGCCTTTTCGTCTCGTATCTTGCGTCCCCGTCAATCGTCAAAAAACCGCTCTTCATTTCAATCGTACTCTTTGACTATTCTTTCAAACGCCGCGCCCCGCTTTTCGTAGTTTTCAAAGGCGTCGAAACTCTTCGACGACGGCGAAAACAGGAGATTCTTCAATCTATGCGCACGCGCATATTCGTATGCGAGCGAAAAAGCGGTCTTCAAATCGCTTGCAGTATCGACGCTATCGAAATCGCAGTTGTGGGCGGCAAGCAAAATCTCTTTCTCGTTTTCTCCGCACACGACAATTCGTTTCGCAGTCGTGGGAAGATGCGCGAAGAGTTCGTCAAAATTCTCTTCCCGTCTCGCGCCCCCGATGATGAGTACGAAGTCTCCGTCCATAGCCTCGCAGGCGGATAAACAGGAGTAGACGTTGGTCGCCTTGCTGTCGTTGAAAATCGATATCCCGTCTTTGACGGCTAAGAGTTCGCGACGATATTTGTCTTTCTTAAAAGTCGTTATCGCCTTTGAGACCGCATAGGGAGATACGCCGTAAATCATTGCGACGGCAACCGCCGCCAACACGTTTTCAAGTTCTCTGCCCTTGAAATCCATCTCTTCGACGGAGAGTATCGGCGCGCCCTTGAAACACACGAACCCCGACGATATATACGCCCCGTCCGTCATCGGGTGCGTGAGACAGAACGGCACTTTCTTCGCAACGATTTTGTCAAGTAAACCGCAGATTACGTCGTCGTCCGCATTGTAAACGAAAAAATCCTTCTCAGTTTGCCTTGCGAAAATCTTGGATTTTGCCTCGACGTATTTTCGCATACAACCGTGCCTTTCAAGATGGTCGGGCGTGACGTTCAAGAGCACCGCGACGTGAGGGGCGAAGTTTATGCACCCTTCAAGTTGAAAACTGCTCGCCTCAATGACCGCTACGTCGTCCTTTGTCAGTTTGTCCGCTATGGACGAAAACGCGACGCCTATGTTCCCCACCGCTCTCGACGAACGTCCCGCCGCCTTGAATATCGAGTCTATGAGCCTCGTCGTCGTTGTCTTGCCGTTCGTACCCGTTATCGCAATCTGCTCCGCCTGCGTGACGGAGGACGCGAGTTCGAGTTCGCTTATCACGGTCTTGTTTTCGAGTTTCGCGTCAAAAAGGAAGTCCTTTTCGGACGAAACCCCCGGGCTCAGCACTATGACGTCCGCTCCCGAAAACACCCCGACGCTGTTCGTCGCTCTCGAAGCCGAGGGGTCGTCGTCGTAGATTATGACCTTTGCCCCCATATCCTTTGCGAGCTCGTAGGCTGAAGTTCCGCTTACGCCCGCGCCGTAAACAACTACGTTTTTGCCAATCAAATTCATTTATGCCCTCGCAAATATCAGCGTCAACGCACCCGCCGCCATGCTCACGACAAAGTATATCGTCACAATCTTGCTTTCTTTGAGTCCTTTCATCTCGAGATGATGATGGAAAGGAGCCATCAAAAACACTCGTTTTTTCGTGAGCTTGAAAGACAGCACCTGCAATATAACTGATATGCTCGAAAACACGAACATTATGCCTGCAACGACAATCAAAATGGGAATCTTTGCAAACACGGCTACGCTCGCGACCCCCGCGCCCAGCGCGAGAGAGCCGGTGTCTCCCATCCAAATCTTTGCGGGATAGCCGTTGAACACGAGATAGCCGAGCAGTCCGCCGAGCAAAGAAGCGGAATATACGGTGAGAGACAACAGTTGTTTTGCATATTCGGCGTTCCCCTCGCTTTCCGCGTCCCGCCAAAGGAAGAACAAAACGAGCGTGAAGGTGATGAAGTACGCGACGGACGTATAACCCGCAAGTCCGTCGAGCCCGTCCGTCAGGTTTACGGAATTCGTGGTCGCCACGTACACTAGCACCGTGAAAATAATTATTCCCCACTTAATATCGAGCGTCGCCCCGAACGGAAATACGAGTTCTCCGCCGATAAAACCCGATGCGTAGACGAAATAGCCGACTGCGACGCTTATGCCGAGTTGCCCTATGATTTTTTGATAGGGTTTCAGTCCCAAATTCCTCGCGTAGCGTATTTTCAAAAAGTCGTCCAAAAAGCCGAGTATGCAAAAACCGAGCATAACCGACACCGCAACCGCGGAAAACGGCGTGAACTCTATGAGAGGAAATATCGTCGCGGGTATCAAAAATATGAAACCGCCCATAGTTGGCGTGCCGTTTTTCGCCTCGTGTTGCTTGACGTAGCCGAGCACCGTCTGCTTGGCCTTGAGTTTCGCCATAATCTTGATGACGAAAGGCGCGAGCAACGCGGCAAGCGCAATCGAGGCTAAAAAGTACAGCGGAATTTTCAGCCACTCGCTCATCTCAGTTGCCCGTAGCGCGCCACCGCGTCGAAGTCGCTGTACGGTATCTTCTTGCCCTTGACTTCGAGATAATTTTCATTACCCTTGCCCGCGATGACCAGCGTATCGCCCTCCTCCATTTCGCCGAGCGCAAAGCGTATCGCGTCCACCCTGTCGACCACGCATTTTACGTCCTTTATGCTCACGCCGAATTCTATATCGCGTATTATATCCAGCGGGTTTTCACTGCGGGGGTTGTCCGACGTTATGACAATAAAATCGCTGTACTTGCTTGCAACTTGCCCCATTAGTTTGCGCTTGACCTTGTCCCGCTCTCCACCACAGCCGAAGACGGTGATGAGCCTCGATTTTGTGAGAGTGCGCGCGGTTGAAAGCAAGTTTTTGAGTCCGTCCGGCGTGTGAGCATAGTCGATTATTATCGTGCCTTTGTCGTTTTTCAGTATCGAAAATCTTCCCTTTACCGTCCTTATTCTTCTCACGGCGCGCATTATCGTCTCGCCGTCGACGCCTAAAACGTGCGCGACGGTCATGGACGCCAACAAATTGTAGACGTTAAACTCGCCGAACAAACCCGACTTCGCCTCGATTATCTCGTCGTCGAAGTTGCCGACGAAACTCACGCCGTCTATGCTCTCCCTCACGTTGATTGCAAAACAGTCCGCGGGGTTGTAAAGTCCGTAGGTCGTGGTTTTGAGTCCGCTCTCTTCCAAACGTTTTAAGAGCAAGCGTCCGCTCTCGTCGTCCACGTTTACGACGGCGTGACGGACGCGAGATTTGACAAAATAAGACAGCTTTATTTCTCGATAATTGTCAAAATCTTTGAAAAAGTCCAAATGGTCCTGGGTTATATTCGTGAGCACCGCAACGTCCGCGACAATACCTGCGAGTTTTTCAAGGCATATCGCGTGCGCGCTTACCTCCGCGACAACTACCTCGACGCCCTTCGCCCGCATCTTGAAAAGCAGTTCGCAAAGTTCGTACGGGTCGGGCGTGGTCAAACTTTCGCCCACTTTTTCGCCGAGTATATAGTGCCCTTCAGTGCCGATAAGTCCCGTCTTTATGCCTGCGAAAGTCAAAATCGAGTTTATATAATGCGCCGTCGACGTCTTGCCGTTCGTGCCCACGATTGCCACGAATTTCATATCGCGCGCGGGATGAAGAAACTTGTTCTCGCAAACGAGAGCGTACGCCTCTCTCGCGTCGTCCACGAGAACGTACTTTATGAGCGTATCTTCTGGTTTTGTTTCCGTCATCGCGACGAACGGGACTGTAATCTGAGCAAGGTAGTCGTTTCCGTCCGCTCTCGCGCCCTTCATACAGCAAAACAGGTCGTTCTCACCGACTTCGTGCGAATTTATTCTTATTTCGTTTATCTCTTGGTCGAGGTCTGCGTTCGTGTCTAATACTTTTACGTTTTCAAGTAGCTTTTTAAGTTGCATAAGTAGCCTCCGAAAGTTTGATACACTCATAATAATGAGTGTAGTTTATTTTTTCAAGCCTACCGCAAAAGAAGACACAAAAGGAAAAAGTTTGCGCGGTCTTCGCACAAACTTTCAAAGTATATTGATTTTTAAAACTCAGCCGGTTATCAGCAACACGACGTTTCTTTTGTCAACGGTGACGCCCGCAAGCGGATATTGCGCCTTGACGAAATCTCCCTCCCCGTCTATTTCGCAATACAGTCCGAGTTTTTCGATTTGACGTTTGGCTTCCGTGACCGAAAGCCCCGAAAACTCCGACAGACTGAAAGGTTCCCCAACGAGTTCCGCCTCTTTGCCCGTATAATTAGGCTCTATGCCGAGATACGCAAAAGCGCTTTCAAATATATCGCCGACAAGTGGCGCGGCGACGAGGGAACCGTAATACATATAGCCTTTCGGCTCGTCCACGATAAAGAGCACCGCATAGTGCGCGCCCTCGGTCAAAGAAAACCCGAGGAAAGACGAATAATACTTGCCGCTTGCAATCTGTCCGTTCTCGTATTTTTGCGCAGTACCCGTCTTGCCCGCAATCCTATAGCCTGCGACGTATGCGCCCTTCCCGCTTCCGTTTTCCACGACGCGCGTAAGGAGTTCCCGCATAGTGGCGGACGTGGACGCGGAAACCGTCCTCTCGCCGTTGAGTTGCGTATCGCTGTACACTTTTTCACCCGTTGCGCTCGTGAGATAATCGAGCAGGTGCGGGACGACCTTCGCCCCTCCGTTCACGACGGAGGACGTTGCGGATATGAGTCCGATAGGCGTGACTGCAACCGCCTGACCGAAACCAATACGAGCGAGGTCGACGGTTTTGACCGCGTCCTCCGCGATAAAAATTCCGCTCGTCTCACCCGTCATATCGATTCCCGTCTTTTTGGTCAAACCGAATTTGCGGAGATAGTCGTAAAACGTCGACGTTCCAAGTCTGAGCGCGCTGTCCATAAACACGCAGTTGCAACTCTGCTCTACTCCCTCGGCGAAATCTATCGAGCCGTGCCCTTTTGATTTCCAACATCTTATCTTCTTTCCGTCCACCATTCTCGAACCCGCGCAGTAAAACCTGTCGCTCACGCTCACCACTCCCGCGTCTATTGCGCTTGCGGCGGTCAAAATTTTGAAGGTCGAACCCGGTTCGTAGACGGAGGAAACCGTCATGCTTTTTGACGTTGCAAACAGAGTTTGCAAATCGTCTCTAGGCACGGAGTTTAAATCGAAGGACGGGTATTCGCTCAAAGCGACTATGCCGCCCGTGTCGTAGTCCATCACCACGCAGTACACCCCCTTCGGCTCAAACTTTGCAACCGCGTTCCTCACCGCGCCGTCCACTATCTGCTGAATATTCTTGTCGAGAGTAGTGACGAGATTGAGCCCCGCGACGGACGGCATGTAATAACTGCTCGAACCCAAGTACGCGCGCCCGACGAGGTCGCTCTCGCTGAGAATTTGTCCGTTCACCCCGACGAGATATTTGTCGTAATAGGCTTCAAGTCCCGTCTGCCCGTAGCCGTCGCTTGAGCAAAACCCCAAGACCTGCGTCATAAAATCGCCGTACGGATAGTAGCGATAATTCTTTTCCGCATAATATATTCCTTTGAGACCGCTCGCATAAACGAGATTCAGTTGCTCTTTCGTCGCGGACTTTGCGACGGTCACCTCGCTCGTGCGTTTGGAAATCTTTTTCAACGTGGAGTCGTAGTCGTAGCCGAATACGTCGGAAAGCAATCTCGCTACTGCGGGTTTATCGTCCGCGTCGCTCGGGCGCACGTAGAGCGTGTATCTCGTCGCAGTCGACGCGAGCGGTTGCATGTTTCTGTCGCAAATCACTCCCCTCGGCGCGTCCGTCGGAACGTCGCGCATCCACTCGTCAATCGCCTTCGCCTGCAATTCTTCGCCCTGAACGACTATGACGTACGCCATTTTTGCAAAAACCGCGCAAAACAAAAAGACCGCCAGTACTATGACTATGGGCAGTCTTTTTGTTGGGTTATAAAGAAGATGTTTGAAAGTCGATTCGTTTGCTCTCGTCCTTGCGAAAGCAGATTTTATTTTCTTCAAAAAACCTGATTCTTCATTTCTCATAGACAAAGTCTATGTTTTTCGCGCAGGTTTTATGATACTAAAGCCTCGGTTTTGTTTTTATTTTTGTCGCAAAATGCAAAATAAGCGGCATAGAATGCCACTTATCTTTCGTCCACTTGGACGATTGCGTTTCTTTCCATAGATGAGGACGGCGTCACCGCTTTGCCCTTGTTTATCTTGCTCGCGTTGACTATTATGAGCACTGCGACGAGCGCGATTACCGCGACGTATGCGCCGAGTATGATTTTGCCCTTCGTGTTGAGACGCGCACGCTTCTTTTCGCCCTGCACCGCCTCCGCCTTTTGAGCGTTTCTCTTGAAGAGGCTGAATCTTTGCGGAGTTGCAACCGCTTCGTCCGCTCTGTCGAAAATCGGACGACGGCTGACGTCCGTGTGCTCGAGTTTTGCAAGAAGTTCCGCATCCGAGAGTCTGTCGTTGTCTTGACGAGTAAACTCGTAAAGGTTTTGCGGTTGAGCGGGTTGCGCGTAGGTCGGAGCATAACTGTCTTGGACGTACGTATCGTATCCGCCCTGCTTACGCTCGAGGTTTTGATAGAAATCGTAATCTCTTTGTTGATATTCGCTGGATCTTGGGGCGGCGTACGGTTGCGACGCGGCGTAATCTCTCATCGCGTCTTCACTGCGCATCTCCATCGGGCGCACGTCAAAATCGTAGCGCGGAGTTTCTTGCGCGACGTTTCTTGCCGTTGCTCTCTGCGAATGAAATTCTTCGTAGGTCGGAAATCTGTCGTAGGTTTCCTGCGGCTGCTGAGTATTTCTTCCAAGCAATTCGTCCAATGTGATAGCCATAGTCCTTTCTCCCTTTACTTTTTGATACCTTTTGGTATCAGCCCCAAATTGCGAATTAAATTCTTTCGACGATACGGAGTTTCGCACTCTCCGCACGCGGATTGTTTTTCAGTTCTTTCTCGCTCGCCGTTATCGGCTTTTTGTTTACGAGTTCCACTTCCTGAACTTTGCCGCACACGCACACCGGGAAGTCCGGAGGACACGTACACGCAAGGCTCAAATCTTTGAAAGCGTTTTTTACTATTCTGTCTTCCAGCGAGTGGAAGGTGATAACCGCCATTCTACCGCCCTTTTTCAACCTGCGAGCCATTCCGGTGACGGCGTCTTGCAGTTTTTCGAGTTCGCCGTTGACCTCGATTCGTATCGCTTGAAAGGTGCGCTTGGATGGGTTGCCGTATTTCCATCTCGTCTTGGCGGGATAACTCGCCTCGACTATCTTCGCAAGTTCCAGCGTGGTGGAAATAGTCTTTTTTTCTCTCGCTTCCGCGATATTTTCCGCTATGCGTCTTGCAAGTCTCTCCTCGCCGTAGTCCCAAAGTATCTTCGTGAGTTCGTTCACGCTGTATTCGTTGACCACGTTGAACGCCGTCAAATATCCGGTTCTGTCCATACGCATATCGAGCGGAGCGTCTTTCGTGTAGCTGAACCCTCTTTCCGCATTGTCGAGTTGATAACTCGATACGCCGAGGTCCAAGAGTATTCCGTCCACTTCACCGACGCCTATTGCGTCGAGGTCGCGGAGCATATTTTTGTAATCGTCATGGACGAAACTGACTTTTTCTTTGAACGCTTCCAGCCTCTTTGCCGACGCCATGAGCGCGTCTTCGTCCCTGTCAATCGCTATGAGCCTGCCCGTCGTAAGTCGCTTTGCAATCTCAATCGAGTGCCCCGCGCCGCCGACTGTTCCGTCAACGTAGACGCCGTCCGGCTTTATTTGAAGACCGTCTAGGACTTCGTCGAGCAATACCGGAATGTGAGCAAATTCCATATCTCACTCCCCGAGGCTTGCGAGTCTGTCAAGTATGCTGTCGAGGTTTTGAGGACTCAGATCCCCGTAAACTCTGTTCCACTTGTCTTGCGGCCAAACTTCCACGTAGGTTGCTTTGCCGACGAAAACGAGTTCTTTTTCCAATTCGAAATTCTTTTGAAAATCTTTGTCAAGGTTGAGTCTCGATTGCGCATCGAGTCTCACGTCCTGTCTGGACATCGCAAAGATGCGGGTTGCAATATCGTTCTTCTCTCTGTTCTTCGGGTCGAACGGGTTAACGTTGATGAAGTCCCCGAGAAGTTCCGGCACCATTTCCTTTGAAAGGAGTAAGAAACAACCGCCTCTGCCCGGCATAATGTCAAAACTCTCCCCGAGAACTTTTGCGAAGTTTGCGGGAACTCTCACGCGGTTTTTATCGTCAAGCGAATAACGATAAGTGCCGAAGATTAAGTTTTGAGAGTTGATTGCGTCCATTGCGTCGTCCTTTGCCTCGCATACGTGAGAGTAGGCGAGACTCTTTGTGAACACATTGTATCGCAGGTTTTCTCGGTTGTCAAGAGAAAATTTCCACTTTTTGCCCACTTTTTTTAAAAAATATCTGTTTTGTGCATATTTTGAGACATTTTCGCGCAATTTTTCTGCCAATATTAGTTTACAAGTCAACTTTATTTACGGCAAGTTGCTTCCCTTGCATAAAACGAGTTTTGCGCGCCGAGTTAAAGCGTCGAAACGTTTTTCGAAACAAAATCTCGCGTTCTGCATATAGTACAGCAAAATCATAAGGAGGTAAAAAGATGTCTTTTTGCAACAACAACCAAGATAGATGTCCCGGGAACATCAACGGCAATCCGATGAACGGACTTTGCGAAAAGGTCTGCGTTCAAACTACAAAAATTTTCGACGCGTGTATGATGCAGGCGTCAACGGACGCAACGGTCACCGTCACCGATCTCACGCCCGCATCCCCAACCGATCCGCTTACCTATGTAAGCGGCAAGTCAACCACAAACGTCGGCACTATCGACACACTCACGGTGACGCCGATTCAGGACAAGCCGGGGCTCTCGCGCGTGACAACGACAGTGAACATTCCCATTCAAATCAACTATACGGACGCCAACGGCACCGCGGGCACAGGCACGGGCACGGTCTCCGTTCCGCTCGACGTTATTATGTGCGTCCCGACGGGCAGCGTCATAACGCCGACGATTGCAGCCACCGTCAATTTGTCTTCGACAATCGGTACTTACGTCGGCAACAACGCCTTTACAATCACTTGCTGTATCACGGTGATTCTGAAAGTGCAGGCGGACGTCAACATACTCATTCCGTCGTACGGCTATTGCAGAATTCCGCCGTGCACCGAGTTTTCGCAGGACGTTTGCCAAGGGGTGTTCGATCTTCCGATCTTCCCCACCTGACGATCAACCAAACGACAAAATAAAAAGCACCAAATGGTGCTTTTATTTTTGCAAACATTATATAAAGTTCCGACGATAATTATTTTTTGGAAAAACCGAAGTATTCTTACCATATAATATTCTCCGTATAACTCCGTCAAAGGAAGAATGATAAAACAACAAATTAACGCAAAAACAAATTGAAAGATAGCATTAAAACCACAAATAAACGTATAACTCCTTTGAAATAAATAATAAAACAACAGAGTTTACGTTAAATCAATTTGAAATTAGAATATAAACCTTAAAATGAGGTTTACATATAGTATATTCAAAGTAAGAAAAGAACCTTGAAAAAGTTTTCGTATAAAACTATTTAAACTTATGGTTTTATACCTTAAACAAACGGAAAGATATATATTTATGAATAATAATTCCGTTAGATTTATGTCAAAATCATAACTCATTTCAATAGCGGAAAAAAGAATTTGCGTGCTTGTGGGCGTTTTGATTGAAAAATACAAATTTTATGATATAATGAAAATATGAAAGTCTTTGCGATAAGCGACCTGCATCTCTCCACTTCCGTAGAAAAACCGATGGACATCTTCGGCGACGGGTGGCAAAATCATTTCGAGCACATATCAGCCGATTGGAAAGAAAAAGTTTCGGCTGACGACCTCGTATTGCTTGGCGGAGATATGTCTTGGGGCATCACGATTGAGGAAGCAAGAGCGGATTATGAACTCGTAGCTTCGCTACCCGGCAAGAAAGTCGTTGTCAAAGGCAATCACGACTATTATTGGAATTCGCTTGCAAAGATGCGCTCCGCTTTTTCGGAATTCGACTTTTTGCAAAACAATTCCTACCGCTATAAAGCGGAAAACGATACCAAAGGTATCGTCGTCGCAGGCACACGCGGTTGGAACCTGCCGAGCAAAGACTTCACGCAAGAAGACGAGAAGATTTTTAATCGCGAGCTCATTCGAATAGACCTCTCCCTTGCCGACGCAAAGAAAAAGAGACAAGAGGGCGACGTTCTAGTCGTGATGATGCACTTCCCGCCCTTTGACGCATCCTATCAAGACAGCGAATTTACAAAGATTTTCGAAAAATACGAAGTCGACGCCGTGCTCTACGGACACCTGCACGGAAAGAACGTGAGGGTCACAAAGAGACTCGAAAAGAACGGCGTGAACTATTTTTTGACGTCCTGCGACCTCGTTGACAACAAGCTTATCGAGATTTGCGACTTACATTGAATGCGGCACGATACGACTATATGGCACTTTTTGATGAAAGTGTTATATTTTTGGCAATTTTTGAGAATACATTTCCAAAATTTGGCAGTTTTTAGAATACTTTTTCGATTATTTTTGAAAAATAATAAAATTTTGCTTGACTTTGAGCATTCATTCGAATCTTCAAAAACAAAGAAAAAATCTGCGTTTTTGCAGATTTCAAACAAAAAAACGTGCGGATAATCTAGGTTTTACAGGTCTTCGCCCGGCTCTTCACCATCATCTTTTGAACTTGCCTTTATCTGTTCGGCATATCTCAAAAGATTGTCGATACGGCTCAAAACCGCTTCCTTTCCCGTCTTCTTTTCAGTGGACGTGACGAGTATATCTCCCTGCCCGATTGCGAGCGCGGAAGCGATGACCGCCTTTGCCTTTTGTTGTTGTGCGCGGGACAATTTGTCCGCCTTTGTCGCTATCACGGTGAAAGGAATGTGATATGAATAGAGATAATTTATGAGCATCTTATCGTCGTTTGACGGCTCGTGGCGCATATCTACGAGCACGAAAACGTTTATGAGGTTTCCGCTCGTGCGCAGATAGTTCTCTATCAGCGCGCCCCATTTCTCCTTTTCGCCCTTCGGCGCTTTGGCGTATCCGTAGCCCGGAAGGTCGACGAAATAATACTCGCCGTTGTTTATCTCAAAATAGTTGAGAAGTCTGGTTCTGCCGGGTTCGGACGAAGTTTTTGCAAGCTTGTTTTGGTTGACCATAAAATTGATAAAGGAAGACTTGCCGACGTTGGATTTGCCGGCAATGGCGATTTCGGGTGCGCCGAAATCCCGAATATTTTTCCCGTCAGCAACGGAAACAACAAATTTGGCTTGCTTTATCATATTCTCTTTCGTTTTGCAGTTTTTGATGTTCTAACCGCATATTTTGAGTAAAAATATGGAATAGCGCGCGGCTATTCCATGGATTTTCAGGCTATTTGGTCGACGCTTTCGTCAAGCGTTTTTTTGAAAACAGTCGGCTTTGCGGATTTTTCGATGGACTCTTTGGTCACCACTACTTTTTCTATCTGCTTGTCGGACGGAATTTCAAACATAAGGTCGAGGAGCGTGTCTTCGAGTATCGCTCTCAGCCCGCGCGCGCCAGTATTCAAGGCTATAGCCTTGCTTGCGACTGCCCTCAACGCTTCGTTGTCAAACTCAAGGTCGACGCCGTCTATCGCAAATTGCGTCTTGTATTGCTTTGTGAGCGCGTTTTTCGGCTCGGAAAGTATCTTGACGAGCGCGTCTTCGTCGAGAGCGTTGAGTCCGACGACGATAGGCACACGTCCGACAAATTCCGGAATAAGACCGTATTTGATGAGGTCGGCAGGTTGCAACGACTTGATGAGTTCATCGTAGTTGTAGTCCTTCGTGCCCTTTACCGCCGAACCGAAACCGAGTTTCGAGTTGTCTTTTCTGTCCTCGACAATCTTGTCAAGGTCGACGAACGCGCCGCCGCACAGGAACAGAATGTTCGTCGTATCAAGTTGATAGCACTCTTGATTCGGGTGCTTTCTTCCGCCTTGCGGTGGGACGTTGGCAATCGTGCCTTCGATGATTTTGAGGAGCGCCTGTTGCACGCCTTCGCCGCTAACGTCGCGGGTTATGGATACGTTTTCGCCCTTTTTGGCGATTTTATCGATTTCATCGATATATACGATGCCGATTTCCGCGCGCTTCAAGTCTCCGTTTGCGTTTTGAATGAGTTTTAAAAGGATATTTTCTACGTCTTCGCCGACGTAGCCCGCTTCCGTAAGCGTCGTTGCGTCCGCAACTGCAAACGGCACGTTGAGAATTTGAGCGAGCGTCTTTGCAAGCAAGGTCTTGCCTGAACCCGTAGGACCAAGCAAGAGCACGTTGCTCTTTTCGATGACGACGTCGTCCTTTGATTTCGAACGAATTTGATTTATGCGCTTATAGTGATTGTACACGGCGACGGACAGCACGCGCTTCGCGTTGTCCTGACCGATAATGTACTCGTCGAGTTTCTCCTTTATCTCCTTTGGCGTATAAAGGCTGAGCCCCGACCCGTTTTCCTCGTGGTCGCGGCTTATGAGATACGCGCATTCGTCGATACATTCGTTGCAGATATTAATGCCGTTTGGACCGCAGATGATTTTTTCAACTTCGCTCGCGCCCTTACCGCAAAAACTGCAATGTTGTTCCTTTTGATAGTTGTCCATAAAACCTCTTATTGAAAACTATGTTTTCAAATCATTTTCTTGAATAGAAGATTTTGTCGACGAGGCCGTATTTTTCCGCCTCTTCCGCCGTCATATAAAAGTCGCGGTCTGTGTCGACCTCAATCTTTGCGAGATCCTGCGAAGTGTTTGCGGCAAGAATCTCGTTGAGACGCTTTTTCGTCTTCAAAATTTCGCTCGCTTGAATTGCGATGTCGCTTGCCTGTCCCTGCGCTCCGCCGAGCGGTTGATGAATCATAACCTTTGCGTTCGGCAAGGCAAATCTCTTGCCCTTTGCGCCCGAAGAGAGCAAAAACGCGCCCATCGAAGCCGCCATACCCACGCAAATCGTGGACACGTCGCACTTGATGTAGTTCATCGTATCGTAGATTGCAAAGCCTGCGGATACGCTTCCGCCCGGGCTGTTGATGTAGAGGCTGATGTCCTTTGAGGAATCTTTGCCCTCGAGATAGATGAGTTGGGCGACGATGAGGTCCGCCATATTGTCGTCAATCTCGCCAGTGAGGAAAATAATCCTGTCCTCGAGGAGGCGCGAATAGATGTCGTAGGAGCGTTCGCCCCTGCCGGTTTGCTCTATAACCATCGGGATAAGTGAGTCTCTTGTTTTCATACTTTCTCCATAAGTACGGCGCTATGCGCCGTAAGGTCTTTATACACATTCCGCTTGCAGTGAGCAAGCGGAACGGAAAAACGAAGTTTTACACTGTATATTTTACTCAAAGGCGCCTGCTTTTATTCTGCCGGCTTCTCCTCTGTTTCCGCTTTCTTTGTCGATTTTTTTGCCGCAGGTTTCTTGGGGGCGTTCAAAGATTTGAGCGTAGCAAGAAGTTTTTCGGAGAGCACGGAATTGACGACGTAGTCAATTTGTTCGCGCTTGACTTTCTTCTTGTAGGTTTCAAGGTCTTGTCCCGCCTTCTCAGCCATTTCCGCGAGTTTTGCGTCGATCTCTTTGTCCTCGACCTTGATGTCTTGGTCCTTGACGATTGCCTCCATGACGAGACGAACTTTGACTGCGTTTTCCGCTTGCGGTTTGTAGTCGTTGACGACGGTCTCTCTCGTCACTTCCGGAGCGCCGTCTTCGCGGGCGTTGTTGAGATATTTGAGATAGTCTTCAAATTTGAGCCCTTGATACATGAGACGATATTCGTATTCCTGCACCATCTCTTCGGCTTCTTGTTGAATCATATCTTCGGGGACTTCGAGTTCCGCGCCGTCGACTATCTTTTCGACGAGTTTGTCCTCGTATTCTCTTTCCGCTCTGTCTTCGGCTTCCTTTTCAAGTTGCTTTTTGATATCCGCCTTATACTCTGCGAGAGTATCGAACTCCGAAACGTCCTTTGCAAACTCGTCGTCGAGCGCAGGAAGTTCCTTGACCTTGACGGAATTTACGTGGCAAGCGAACACCGCTTCTTTGCCTGCGAGGTTCTCGGCTTGATAGTCTGCGGGGAAAGTGACTACGACGTCCTTGTCGTCGCCCGCTTTCAAGCCGACGAGTTGGTCTTCAAACCCCGGGATGAAGGTGTTGGAGCCGAGTTCGAGTTCATAGTTGTCCGCGCTTCCGCCCTCGAATTTCACTCCGTCGACGGAACCCGCGAAATTGATGGAAACGATATTGCCGTTTGCCGACGCCGCGTCGACGTCCACGAGTCTGACTTGCTTTTCTTGCTCTTTTGCGAGTTTTTCATCGACTTCTTTTGCCGTCACTTTGACCGCTTTCTTTTCGATTTCAAGCCCCTTGTATTCGCCGAGTTTGACTTCCGGCTTGACGGTGACCACGAGAGTGAAATTAACGCTGCCGTCGTCGTTGACCTTGAAATCCGTGAGGGACGGTTGTGCGACTACGTCGATTTCCGTCTCCTTGTCGAGAGCGAGGCTGTATTCGTCTGGAATGACTATATCCATTGCGTCTTCAAAGAAGATTTCTTTGCCGTATACGCCTTCGATGACCTTCTTGGGAACGTGTCCCTTTCTGAAACCTGCAATCGAGAATTTGTGTTTGGTCTTCTCGTATGCTTTGTCGATTGCCTTTGCAAAAGTTTCCGCGTCGACCGCGAAGTCAAATTTTACTTGACTCTTTTCCAACTTTTCAACTGTATAACTCATTTGTCCTCCAAAAGCGCCTTGATATTGGTTGCGCTTTTTATAATATTTAAATTAGCGTAAAAGAGTATAACATACAAAAACCCAAAAAGCAAGGAGAAATTGCGCTGATTTTTTCTATCGCAAAATATTTGTTAAATTTGCAAAATGATGGTATAGTATGGGTATGGGTAGCGACCTTTTTGCACTTTCCGCGCTTGCGGACGAACTCAATCTCGCCTTGAAAGGCGCGAGAATCGACAAGATACAGCAACCCGAAGTCGACGAGTTGCGCTTTTTCGTGCGCAATAACGGCGAAAACAAGTGCCTCGTCGTAAGTTGCAACGCAAACGCGCCCCGCATACATTTCACGACGAGCAAAAAGCAAAACCCGAAGGTCGCGCCGAATCTCTGTATGCTCCTTCGCAAGTATCTCGTCAGCGCGAATATCGCGGAAGTCAAAATCTACAATCTCGACAGAATTTTGAGCATAAAATTCAACGCAAAAACCGAGATGAAAGACGACGCGGTCTTCTTCCTTTTCGTCGAGATTATGAACAGATATTCCAACATCGTTTTCACGGACGAAAACCTCGTGATCTTGGACGCGGTAAAACATCTTCCTCTCGATATCGCAAGGGACCACGTGGTGCTGAGAGGAGTCAAATACTCACCCGTGTCGCAGAAGAAAACCAGTTATCTAACCGATTGTTTTTCGGTTTTTGAGAATTTTAACGGCGGAGATTTGCACAAGTTTATGTTGGACAATCTGTCGGGTTTTTCGGGCGCGACAGCCGAGGAATTTTTGTTCCGCTCGGGACTTGAAACCACGAGTGAAAAACTGACGCAAAAGGAACTCGAAAAGGCAAAAACGACGCTTGAATTCTTTCAAAAATTTTCAAAGGACTCGCCCGAATTTGCTCCTTGCATAATAAACGACAAAGAGGTTTACCCCTGCGTCTATAAATCGCTCGACAAAGGCGACAACGTGCAACCTTTCAAGTCGATGAGCGAAGCGTACGACGCGTTTTATACGGACAGCGACAAAGATATCCGCAACAAGGCAAGGCTCAAGAGCCTTGCGACGCAGGCAAAACATTTCAGAGTCAAGGTTGAGAAAAATATCACTAACGACCTTGAACGCCTCGCGGAATGCGAAGATATGGATAAATACCGCGTATACGGCGAACTTATCGTGGCAAATATCTACAAATTAAAGCGCGGGGACGAGGCTCTCACCTGCTTTGATTACTACGCGAACGAAGACGTGACGATACCTTTGAACGTCCAACTCACCCCATCGAAAAACAGCGCGGCGTACTATGCAAAATACAACAAGCTCAAGCGCACGAAGGAATTCGTAGAGCAAAAACTCGTGGCGGACAGAGAACTCCTTGAATACGCGCTCTCTATTGAGAACGAAATCGCGGAACTCCCCTACGAAGCGGACGTTGCTCCCATCGAAGAAGAACTCGCTATGCTCGGCGGTGGCAAGCGCGTGTCGAAAAATAAAAAGGTGCGCAAAGAAAAGGCGGAACCGCCGTATATCTACCTCGTGGACGGGTTTTATATCTACCGCGGAAAGAACAACCTGCAAAACGACGAACTCACCTTCTCTCTCGCCTCTTCAAACGACTTGTGGCTGCATCTTAAAAACGAACACGGCGCACACACTGTGATTATCACGGAGGGCAAATCCGTCCCCGACAAAGTGCTTAAAATCGCGGCGGAAATCACCGCTTCCACAAAGAATGCGTCCTGCGAAGTCGACTATACTCAAAGGAAAAACGTAAAGCGCAAACCGAACGGACACCCGGGACAAGTGATATACGTAAACTATAAAACCGCCGTCGCCACTCCCGACGCGCACGAAGAATTTCTTGTAAAACACTAAAAAATAAACACGGCTGAAAGCCGTGTTTTTTATTTGTCGAAAGTTGCAAATTCGTTTAGGAGCGACGATTTGGGGATTTGTATGTCCTGCTTGTTCGTCACCTCCGCCACGCACTTGCGCACGTTTTGGAATTCGTCGATATAGCACTTTTCAAGGTACTTGCCAATGAGTTGCTTGTAGATAAATAGCTCGTACTCGTGCGTGCTGTCGATTTTGAAATCCGCAGACTCCATATACGGCGTGATGTATTTGTCTTCTGCGGAGCAAACTTCTTTCCACTGTTTTGCCGTCTCCTCAAACGAATAACCGCGCGTGTAAAAATCTCTGAGCGACCTGCGCAGAAGCCTGAGTTCGTCCGCAGTCAACGTCCTGCCGGAAGGCATCTCAAAGTTTCTTCTTGGTTTTATGCTGATTTTGGCGTATTTTTGTCTGTCATAAGCGTCTGAAAAAATTGGGTTGAGGGCGTGAATTCCCTCGATTATGACTATGTCATGAGCGTACAATCTCACGATACGCTTGTCCTTTTTGCGCTCGCCCGTCAAAAAGTCGTATTCAGGCACTTCCACCCACTCGTCGTTCATCAACCCGCCGATAACCTCATGCACGAGAGGCAAATCAAGCGCGGTGATATTGTCAAAGTCTCTGAGTCCCGACGGAAGAAAAGGCACGTCCACGCGGTTGATAAAGAAATCGTCCAACCCGATATAGTGCGCTCTTATGCCAAGCGACTGCAAATCGTTTATAAGCAAATTCGAAAACGTCGTCTTCCCTGAAGACGAAGGTCCTGCGACGAAAACAACTTTGAGCGCTCTGTCGTCAAAAATCGCTCTTGCCGTCTCCTCAACCTGATTGTCGAAGCTTTTTTCGCTTCTATACACAAGCCCTGCGATATTGAGGTTTGCCTGCGCTTCGACGTCTTTCCAAATTATACTTTTCATACTATATACCGTTTTTCGCGCTTCCAACGCTATATTTTCATTTGTTTTGCGAACGGAGTTTTTTGAGAACAGCCTCAAAATATCCCGGCAATTCGCTCTCGAAAGTCATGCGCTTGGCAGTGTGCGGATGCGTGAGCACGAGTTCCTTCGCGTGCAAAAGTTGACCTTTGTCGTACAGTTTGCCGGAGCCTCCGTAGACGGCGTCGCCGACTATCGGATGATTGAGGCTCGCCGTGTGTACGCGAATTTGATGCGTCCTGCCCGTCTCCAGCTCAAATCTTACGAGAGTATACGCGCCAAAGCGTTCAAGCACCTTGTAGTGCGTGACAGCGCGCCTTCCGCCCTCCACGATCGCCATCTTCTTTCGGTCTTTTTTGCTTCTTGCAATCGGCGCGTCAATCGTGCCCTCGTCCGCTTTGAAATTGCCATCGCAGAGTCCCCAATATATTCGCTTTGCGGTCTTATTTTCAATTTGGCTTGCAAGGCTCTTGTGCGCTTCGTCGTTCTTTGCAACGACGATAAGTCCCGACGTGTCCTTGTCCAATCTATGCACGATACCCGGCCTTATGACACCGTTGATACCGCTCAAATTGTCAAGGTTGAATAGGAGCGCGTTTACGAGAGTGTCTGTCTTTTTGTAGGATGACGCCTGATGCACGACCATCCCCTGCGGTTTATTTATCACGGCAAACCACTCGTCTTGATATACAATATCAAGCGGAATATTTTCAGCCTTGACGTCAAGCGTCTCGGGCTTTGGAAGTTCAAACTCTACGACGTCGCCAAACCTTAGTTCAAACCCGCTCTTGTTGCGTCTTGCGCCGTTGACGATAGCACCGTCCCTTTCGAGGACGGTTTTGACGTTCGAACGCGATACGCCGAGTTCCCCCGACAGAAAGACGTCCAATCGTATTTTGTCTTGACTTGCCCTATATTCCATAAAATAAAGCGCACCTCAAAAGATGCGCCTTGACTGTATCCTCAGTTTTGTTCTTCCTTTTCTTGCTCTTGAGCGTCATTCGTTTCAGGCTCTTCGGCAGGAGCGGTTGCTATGCCGTTCTCGTTGGGCAAGAAATCGTTTAGCGGTTGTTCCAAAGGGTCGACCTGCGGTTCGGCTTCGCCGTTTTCCGCCATAGCCGCCTGCTCATTTGCAAATTGCTCTTTGCCCTTCTTACCCTCTTGCACGAGCATAATAATCAAGACGATGATGAGCATAAACGCGCCCACCGTGACGAAAGAGTCCGCCACGTTGAAAATCGCAAATTGCGGCCAAAACGTGAACTTGATGAAGTCTCTCACATAGCCGAGCGCAAGACGGTCAACCACGTTGCCGATTCCGCCCGCGGAAATAAAGATAAGCGATATTCTAAGCCACTCGTTTTGATTTTGCGCGATAAGCAAAAACGCCATAATGCCCGCCACGACGATTATCGTTATTATGCTGAGAGCGAGCGTGTTACCGGCAAGAACGCCGAACCCCGCGCCAGTGTTCTGCGTATAGTAAAAATCAATAAAGCCCTTTAAAAAGTCGGCTTCTTGATACGGCATGGTCATCAGGTACTTGCAGATATATTCTTTGCTCACCAAATCAAGCGTAAGTATAACGCCCAAGAGCAAAAACTCTATGAGCATAACCCACCAACGTTTTTTCAAAACGTCGAGCACCGTCTGTTTGTCAAGTTTCAATTTCCCCATAAACTACCTCCCGTTCCTTCCGAGTTGCGGAGGGACGGTTATCGTCACGCCTGCGGGCGCAAACAGGAAGATGTTTTTGGTTATCTGCTGTATCGAGCCGCTGAGCGCATAGATTGCACCGCTCATAAAGTCCAAAATGCGATAGACCGACGCTTGATTGAGCGTGGAAAAATCGACTATCACCTGCTCTCTCATCTTGAGATGGTCGATGAGCAGTTGCACGTCCTCATAGGTGGAAGGAGAATAGATGACGACTCCGCCCTGCGACGTCATAGGCATACCGCTTGGCTGAGGTTGCGGTGCATACTGCGGTCTTTGCGGTTGCGGAGCGTCTCCGCGGGACAGAATTCTTGAAATTCTGTTTCTGTCACCCATTGTTTCCGGATTTTGATTTGGTCTTGAATATCTGTCGTCCATAGTTCCCTTTGCGACTATTTTGTCGCCGTTCTTTCACCGAATAACAGTCTGCCGAGACGTATCATATTCGAGCCGTATTTGAGCGCGATTTCAAAATCGTTGGTCATTCCCGCGGAGAGATATTTCACGTCGAGGTTGGTCTGTTTTTTGGTTTTCAGTTGTTCAAATAAGTTTTGAAGCCTTGCGTATTCGGCTTCGAGTTCCGTTTTGTCATCGAGGTTCGGGAGCACGGACATTATACCCAAAACTCTCAAATGTCCGTAGCCTTTCAAACTGTCGACAAACTCAAAGAGTTTGTTTGGCTCAATTCCGCCCTTCGACAGTTCGCCTCCCATATTGACTTCGACAAGGCAATCTTGCACGATACCACGTTTTTTCGCTTGCTTTTCAATCTCGTCTGCAAGTTCAATACGGTCAAGCGAATGTATGAGCGCGACCTTGCCGACGATATACTTGACCTTGTTGGTTTGCAGTCTGCCGATAAAGTGCCAAACGTATCTGTCGTCGTACTTCTCTTGCAATTCCTGCACCCTGTTCTCGCCGAGCACGAAATCGGGAGCGAGCGTCATAAACTCGTCGACTGTCTCTTTCGTCTGCGTCTTTGTCGCGGCGACAAGCACCACTTCGCGCGGGCAAGCGTTTACCTGCGCGCGAACGGCGGTCAGATTGTCAAGCAAAATCATACTTGCCTCTCGATTAGATTTCTTTGTCCGTATTTACGCCGGTGAGCGTGTTGTATCTGAGGGCGCGCTTTACGCCGTCCTTTTCATAGACGATTTCAATCTCGTCGTGGCTGACGTATTCAGCACCCAGCACTTTGCCGTCGAATTTCTTGTAGCTTTCAAGAAGAATTTGCATCTTCTCGTCGTCGTAGTTGTTGACGTCGTCGGAGACGAACAGAACCGAACCGAACATATTGTTGACCTTTGCCAAGAGTTTCTTTTGCTCCATATTGAACTTTGCCGGCTTCATACCGTCGTCGCGAAGGAAGAAGACGTCCGGGTCGTTTGCCATAATTCTTCCGTTCAAATGACGGCGGAAGATGGAGTTGTTCATTGACATCTTTGCGGAGATAATCTCTTGGTTGGTCACTTTCGTGTACCATCTTTCCTTAAAGGAAAGTTCCGCATCGCAACTGATACGGCAAGCGTCGACGATACCGAAGGACGGACCGAGCGGAACGCCGCAACCGAGAATAATCTTGTCACGGCAGCACTCGCGCAAGAAGTCCATCGCCTCGCACATAAGTTGTCCGCGCGTCTTGTTGTTGCGCGGTCTGATGCAGGCGGCGTAGAGGAAGTCGAGTTTGACCATATCGAAGCCCCACTCGTCGAATACTCTGTCAAAGTACGCTCTTATGTAATCTCTGACCTCTTGTTGCTCGATGTCGAGCGCATAGAAGCCGTTCCACGCGATACCGCTGATTTGATTTTTGCCTTTGACGGTCTTGATGAGCCATTCGGGATGAGTTTTGACGATATTCGCCTTGAATTCCGCCGCGAACGGAGCGAGCCAAAGTCCCGCTTTAAAGCCTGCCGCGTGGATTTTATCCACGACTGACGCCATACCGTTCGGGAATTTGACGAGATCGAGGTCCCAATCGCCGACCTTCGTCTCGTAGCCGTCGTCGATTTGGAAAATATTTGCGGCTTCGCCGGCGCGCTTCAAGCCTTCGAGGTCGCGGAGAATAATCTTTTCGTCGATGTTTTGGAAATAGTTGTACCAAGACGTATAACCCGCAAAGTGGTCCACTCTGCCCGTGTGCTTGAGCGGATACGTCTCGAAATAGCGATCGAACACTTCGTCGTAAGTCCCGACCGTGTGCATCGTGTGGATGAGGTCGTATTCGCCTTCGACGGTCAAGCCTTCCACGTCCTTCGAGATGACGAAGACGTTCGCCTTCATATCCGCGTAGAAAATCGTGTAGCCGGTACGCTCGTTCAAAGAGCCGAAGAATTCCACTTTGCTGTCGTCACGCAGATAGGTGTATGTGAAGCTGTGATACAAGTCCTTGCCGTAGAGCGTGAAGTGATAGTCGCCGCTCACGCCTGAGATCTCGCGTATGCCCGGCAATTTGCTGAGACTTCTGAGCCCGTATTGCACGTCGCCGCGCTTAAATTCTCTCGACGTAGTCCAAGATTGATAGCCGTTTGCAAAGAATTGCTCGCGATTGCCGTAAAAATGGTCGTGTATGATTTGCGCACTCTTCATTTCGAGCGGTTTTTTTGCGTTCAGTTTGAGTTTTAAAGTGTGAACGGCGTCGCTGTCGTCGACGAGACAGACGAGATTTAAATCTTCGTCTTCGTAGCCTTTGATGACGTCTCCGGCTTCAAGCGAAAGTTTTTTCGACTTATCGCCGGTCTTGTACTCGAGTTCGACGGAAAAATTTTTGATGTTCATGAGTTATCCCCCTTTGGATACTTTATAATAAAATAATTTTATAACAAAAAAGCGCGTTTGTAAATAGCAAAATCAAAAAAACAGGCGTATTTGCACTATATTTTGCAAAAATACGCCGAATTTTTCAGATATTTGCCGAAATTTGCGAGGTTTTTGATTTAAAACCGCAAATCAGTCGTTTATAAGTTCGAGTTTTGAAACGGACACCTCGTACGCAGTTCTGTCCTCCAGGCTCCCGTCGTCGAGCTGCTTTTGGTAGACGCGAGACTGTATTCTGCCCTCGATAAAAACTTTTTCGCCGACTGAAAACGTGTTCGCATAGCGCGCGTTGCGCCCCCACGCTATCGCGGGAATGTAGTCAGACTTGTTGTACGCCCTGTTCACCGCCACGAGCAGGTCGGCAATTTCGCGATTGAAAGGCGTCGTCCTGTATATCGGCGGCTTGCACACGAAACCCGAAAGTTCTATCTTGTTGGGCATATTGAGGTCGGGTTCTGCGAGTTCTCTGACGAAGACTTTGAGCACGAGTTTCGACCTGTCTCCCACGAGTTTGTTGTAGCTGCGGAGTTGTCCCACGACGCCTATCAAATTGCCGAGGTTAAAATCTTTGCCTTCCATTAACCGCTCGGATACCGTGAGCGGAATGAGGTCGTTTTGTCCACTGAGCCTTTTTACCGCGACCGTGACGTCGTAAAACCCCTCTCCCATTATCTCGTGTGAAAATGCAGGTTCGTCGGTTATTTCGCCTGTCAGGCACACTCTGTTGTTGTACATTTCAAGATAACTCATTGCGTTTGTTCTCCCAAATTCTTTGTGTATTTTGCGCGAAGTCTACGCGCTTTTGTGTTGTATTCCGTTCGTGTCGACGGTATAGTTTTCCGTCGCGACCAGTTCGCTTAGTTTCACGAATTTAAAGCCTTTGGCTTTCAGTTCCGCAAGCACGAGCGGGAGCGCGTCGAGCACGTGGTCGCTGTTATTGTGAAAGAGCACTATGTCTCCGCTCTTCGCCTTTGGCACTATTCTGTCGTATATCTGCTTTGCAGATAGCCCTTTCCAATCGAGGCTGTCAATCGACCACTGCACTCCCGTCATACCGAGTTCGTCGAGCACGGTCATAAGCTTGTCGTCGTAGTCTCCGTACGGCGCGCGGAAATAGGTAGGTTTTTTGCCCGTGAGCGAGAATACCCTGTCGTTGACATAGTTTATTTCGTCGCGAATCGCGTCCTCGCTGAGTTTCGGCATATTGAGATGATTTTTGGAGTGATTGCCGATATCGAAGCCCGCGGAGGCAATCGCCTTCGTCTCCTCCTCGAATTTGTCTATCCAAAACCCTACGAGAAAGAAAGTGCCGGTTGCGCCGTACTCTTTCATAATATCGAGAATACCCTGCGTCTTGTCCGCTCCCCACGCCGCGTCGAAAGTGAGCGCGATCACTTTTTCTTCCGTATCGACGCCGTATACGGGTATCTTCCTTCCGCCGAAAAACACGCTCGCGGTTGAAGTCGCCCACACCGCCGTCACAAGAACTATCGCAACGATTGCGTAGGCAATCGCTAAGACAATGTCCTTTCTTCTCAAAGTCAATATCACGTTGCACCTCAAAAGTAGCTTATTTTTTGACGAGGTTTTCGGCAAAGAAAGTCGAGCCTTGTCGAATATCGTCAATAAAGATTATGAAAGCGAAAAATTTTTATGCCGATTTTTTGCCCGCCGCACCCGTCAACCCTCGCAACCGTTTGACAAGCAAAGGTTTTGCCTCTATAATTTGTGCCATGAAACAAGTCGAAAACCCTCGCTTTACAAGTTTTAAAGAAAAGCTTCTCCCCCTGCCGTTCGTCTTGCTTATGACGCTTGCGGTGGTGTTTTTGCTTGGCGGACTACTCTTTTTTATGTACTCGATAATTCTGGTCGCGGCTTTAAAATCGGCCATGGTTTTTCTCCTCGTTTTTGCGGCGAGTATGATTTGCGTCGGGTTTGGACTTTTATCGCTCAACGGCTTTTTTGCCTATGGCAAATACTATAAAAAACGCATGGACAAGTCGTACGTTCCGCCCCAAAAAGAGGAAAAGACGCTCAAGGACTATATCACTCCGCAAAACGTCGCCCTCGTCGTGCTTCTCGTGGGTGCGATATGCGCGATAAGCTCCGCCGCGCTCGGGTGCATGAACAGGGATAAGTGGGTGCAAACCCTTTCGACGTATATGGAGCAAAACGACTATTACGCCGACGTAAAATACCGCGAAGTGCGCTTTCAAACAACCGACGACATAAACGCCATAGTCGTCGAACTCGACGTCAAAAACGCAGTGATAATCTACACGGAAGACGCGGACAAACAAGGGTTTATAACCGTGGACGGTTATGAAAAATACAAAAATCAACTCTCCCTCACCGTCAAAAACCGAACTCTTACGGTGACGGAAGGCGAACGCCCCTCTCTTGACGGCGCAAAGGAAAAACTTTTGTTCTTTATGTTTGACGAAAACGAAATCGAAAATCAAATCAGAATTTATATTCCGAAGGAACTTGAAAACTCGATAGATATTGAAGGCGAATACATCTTGGCGAAACCTTCGAACGAGGATTGATTTTGAAATTTAAGAGTGCTTAGCACTCTTTTTTTATACCGATTATTTCACAAGTTTTTGTCCACCTTTGAACTTGGACAGTATCTCGGTTTTGAAACTTACGGTTGACTTGCGCTCGAAGCCGCGTTTTATAGCGGCGGAAATCACTTCGTCCAGCAATGTTTTAAAGTCCGTATCGAACAGATAAAACGCAAGTGACCCGGGCACGGTGTTTATCTCGTTGACGTATACTTTGCCACGCTTTACGTCCACTAAGTAGTCCACCCTGATTATGCCGTTCATATCGAAGTCGCGATATATTCTTTCCGTCATGGCTTTGACGATTAGGTTCAGAGAACCTATGTCCGCAGGCGATATTCTTGTCAGTTCGCTCATCTTCCCGCCCCGCTCGTACTTATCGGCAAAGGTCAAAAACTCGTTGGCGGTGACGGGTTGCTCCGTCCTGCCCACGACTATCTCGTCTCCGCTCGAATACGCCGCGCAATTAACCTCAACGAAACCGTCGAGTTTGTGTTCTACGACGACTTTGTCGTCGAAAGTGAAAGCGATGTCGAGCGCGTCTTTGAGTTCCGCCCTGTCTTTCGCTACGCCTATTCCTATACTGCTGCCCAATCGAGCAGGCTTGACGATGAGCGGATAGGACAACAAACTCTCGAACATAAAGACGATTTTGTCTTTATCCTCAAAATACTCATTTCTCGTCGCGGTCTCGAAGGGCAATACGGAAAGTAGCATATTTTCAAACACCCTCTTTGAAAACTCTTTGTCCATACAGATTGCCGATTGCAATGGATACGGAGACGTAAAAGGAACGCCGTTCATTTCAAGCATAGCTTGAAGATTTCCGTTTTCCCCCTCTCCGCCGTGGCATACGACGAGCGCGACGTCCGGTCTGAAAAACTTTTTAATTCTGTTCTTTTTGAGCGCAAAGAATTCTCCGCTATACAAGATGAGTTTTTTATGCTTGGCGGAATCGAATTCGCCAAAAGCTTCAAGCCTGTCCACGTCCGACGCAAAAAAGTCTCCGTCCCTCATATAAATCGGCTCGACTATATACTTGTTTTTGTCGATATTGGACAAAACCTGCATCGCGCTTATGATTGAAACGTCGTGTTCAAGCGATCTTCCGCCAAAGATAACCGCCACCCTTTTTCGCATAGGCCCACCTCTTTTCGCAGTATATTCAAAACGCATTTTTTTGGTGATTTTTTAGGATAAAAATAAAATACATTTACAAAATTCGGCGTTTTTTAGAATAGTTTTTGCAAATAATCGAGGAATTTAAGGCAAAAAACCTACCGTTTCGGCGCGTTTTTGCAAAACAAGTTTATTACAGTCTTTCGTCGTAAATATCAGGCAAATCGTTGAGAATAAGCAGTATATCCCCCACCTTCAAGCGATTTTCGAAATCGCTTTCGGCAGAAGAAAGCGACTTGTAGATATGTATCTCCCCTCCAAAACCTGCAGCAAGCAAACCTCTCTTTATCGAGTCCGTACGTTTCACACCGACGAGCATAACGAGGTCGGCAACTTTTGAAATACTCACTCCCAGGTCAAAGTTTATTCTCGTCTCCTCTTTTCCGAGTTCCACGAGTCCGGGCGTCAAAACGACTTTTCTTCCATCAAAGAGTTTTAGGGTGTTCAAAGCGCAATTTGCGCCGGTTGGGTTGCCGTTGAAACTGTCGTCGATTATTGTTATACCGTTTCCGTTTATGAGTTCCATACGGTGCGGAACGGGCTCCGCGCACTCTATTCCCTGCAAAATATACGGGATTTCCACCCCCAAGCCGTATGCGACGCCCGTCGCAAGCAAGAGGTTTTTTACGTTATGTTCTCCGATGAGTCGGGTTTTTGCAAAAAATCGTTCCCCGTCGACAATGAGGTCGAAAGTACTTCCTTGCTCGCTGACGGCGATATTTTCGGCGCGAATAAAGGAACTTTCGTCAAATCCGACGTATATCACCTTAGCGTCTTTTCCGCTGAGTTTTTCGGTGACGACGCCTCTTAATTCGTCGTTTACGACGCAAAAACCGTTCGAAACGTCCAAAATCTTGCATTTTTCATTGATAATGTTCTTTTTTGAGCGGAAAGTTTCGAGATGTTGCTCGTTTATGCCAGTCAAAACAGCGATATCGGGCTTTACGATTCTCATAAGACGCTTTATATCGCCTACTCTCCTTGCTCCGAATTCCGCGACGAAACAGTCGTAGGTTTCGTCAAGCTCTTTTACCGCAAGCGATATGCCCATAGGAGTATTGAAACTTTTGGGTGTGGCGAGCACGTTGAGTTTCTGTTTCAATATCGTCGTCAGGAAGTTTTTGACGGAAGTCTTGCCAAAACTGCCGGTTATTGCAATCTTTTGAAGATTCGGCATACTTTTGAGTATTCGCGCGGTTCTGAGCTCATAGCCCTTGTTGTTCGCCTTTTCAAATACGTTTATCAAGTTTCCGCCCATAATAAACGCAAGCGGAAAAACGAGCGGATAGGCAAAAAACACGAGATAACGAAGATAGGAATCTGCAAGGTGCACGTTTGCGACGGCAAGCGCCGCTGTTGCGCACGCAGTACCGAATAAAGACACGAAAACAAGGCATCTAACCGCGCGTTTCGTGTATTTGAGAGGTTTCTTTCTCGTCGGCAAATCTTCCATAAAATACATTGCAATCTCTGCGACGAAAAAGAATAATGCGGTCAAAAAACCGAAAAACGCTCGCGCTTGCACGAAGTAAAACCCCGTCCACGCGCCGACGAATATCGCCACGGCGCAGACGTCGAACGCATAGACGAGTTTCAGTCTGCGGTTTTTGAAAATCTCGGTTATGCGATAGTTGTCTTGCTGTATTGCGTAGAGATAAGGACGAGTCATAAAGAAACTCGTGACGAAAACCATTACGACAAAGAACCAGTCGCCGCGCGCAAGTGCCATAATTATTCCTTCAAAAACGCCGAAAACACGGCGAAAAACCTGAAAAAGTCGTCCATATAGGCAAAATGTCCGCCGTCAAGCAAAAACAGCTGTGAGTTTTTTATGCGTTTTTTCAGCCGTTTCGCCATATACAGCGGAGTTTCCTTGTCGTTTTTGCCCCAAAAAATTGCGGTGGGACAGACGATATATTCGAGTTGCCCGTCCTGAAAATAATTGACCACGTTTTTGAATGTTTCGCGCATGACGGGCGACAAAACTTGATAATCTCTTGATCCTTTCAACCCTTTTTTGCCGATTTTTTGCAAAAATTTGTGCGCAAATACCCTTAAACGATACTTTAAACCGCGTCTCGGCTTGCAGCCCGCGGCGTCGATTAACACGAGTTTTTTGACGGTGTCGGGGCTTGAATATGCGAGTTCCGTCGCAATTCTTCCGCCGAACGACTGCCCGACGAACACGGCTTTTTCTATCCCGAGATCGTATAAAAGCCGCCTCACGTCGTTTGCGTACGCTTTGACCGTGTACGGAAAAGTCGGTTCGGGAGTGTCGCCGAAACCCGCCATATCGAGCAAAATACAGCGATAACCCAAGGTCGCGAGCCTCTTTGCGACAAACAAAAAGGCGGAGACGCTACCGCCCCAGCCGTGCAAAAATACTACGTAGTCCCTCGTCTCGTTGCCGTTTACGGTTTGAAACTTAGAGCCTTCAATTATTTTATAGTTCAAGCGCCTCCTTGGACGCTCACAAAATCAGCCACATAATGAGAGCGTCGAATTTGTTGTCGTAATACTTCTTTCGCACACCCTCGACCTTGAAGCCGAAACTTTCGTACAATTTGATTGCCGGCACGTTTCCTTCGCGGACCTCGAGCGTCATACGCTCAACGCTGAGCGCTCTCGCACGCGAGATGAGTTCCGCCATCAAAAACCTGCCTATGCCGCGCCCGCGTTCGGTGCTTTTGACGGCGATATTGGTGATATGCGCCTCGTCGAGCACCTTGTGAAACCCGCCGTAGCACACGACCTCTTCGCCGCGCACGCCCACGACGTAGGTGGCGGAAGGATCTTCCACTTCGGGAATAAACATATTCTCCGTCCACGGCATCTCGAACGCTTCGCGTTCTATCTCCGCCATTTGGCTTAAATGTTTAAACTCCAAGCGCACGAATCTCATAAGCCTTTTTCTCTCTCCGCCTGTGATTTTCGCATATAGTACGGTTCAAACACGCTGACGTACTCGCCGTTTTGAGCCTTTTCTTTTGCAACGGACACGAGCGTATTTGCAACGTCGCCCACGGGTTCAAACGCAAACTTCGACCTGTCCACGCTCTTTGACGCTTCGCCGTCAATAAAGTCGGTGGAAACCACCTTGCCATTTTCGACGTGCGCCACGTAGAGATTTCCGTGTCCCGCGTCAACCGCCACGTCCTGTTTTTGCCTACTATATGCAAGGAGTTCAAATGACGTGACTGAAATTCTTTTCGCATTCAAGGAAAATGCGAGCGCGGTAGCGGTTGCAACGCCTATGCGAATACCGGTAAAAGAGCCAGGACCGACCACGACGCCTACCGTGTCAACGGCGTCGATTCTGAGTCCGTTGTTTTTTAAAAGCGCGTCGAGCGTCGGCATAAGCACGGCGGAATGTCCGCTCTTGCCCACCTCTTGCACGCTGAAAAGCACGCGCTCGTCGTCGAAATACGCCACCGTGAGAGCCGATGAAGTTGTGTCAATCAAAATCGCTTTCATTATTCTTCCTGCTTGCTTGTCTTGTCAATCTGTTCCTGAACTTCGTCCTCTTGCGCTTGCGGTGCTTGCGCTTCGTCCTCATGCAAAGATTCCGCTTGCTCCGCCTGCTTTGGCAAAGAGATTTCAAACTCGCGCTCAGTCTCGCCGAGAGTCTTTATATCTATAGATATAATATTTCCGTCAAGGTCTTCGAATTTGTTCCATTCAACTACGGTGACCGCGCCTTCTTCGCCGACGGCTTCGGATACGCCGAGTTCGTAGAGTTCGTCCGAGTTTTCAACCCTGTACATATCGAGATGGTTGAGTTTGAGCCTTCCGCTTGCGTAGACGTTCATAATCGTAAACGTCGGGCTGGTCACTTCCTCCGTGACGCCGAGCGCGAGAGCAAGTCCTTTCGTGAACGTCGTCTTGCCCGCGCCGAGGTCGCCGTTCAAGAGCACGATTTCGCCACCCTTCAAAATATCTGCGAGTTTTTCGGCGAGGTCGTAGGTTTCTTCAACGGATTTCACTGTGAAAACTCCGCCGGCAAACTCGTCCTGTTTCTTTTTCCAGCTCTCGCCGTTCCAGTGCAATATCTTGCTGAGGCGTTTATAAAGCGCAAACGTAAGTCCGCTTACGATTATACATCTAAACAGGTTGAAAGGCAACACGCCGACGAGCAAATAGTAAAAATAGAAATTGTCCTTGTTTACGTTTTTATATAGCGTGCTGACGGAATTTACTACGACTTGAAAACCGTCCGTGACGTGTCCGTTTGAGTTCAGTTCAATCATCTTGGCGAAAAACGGCACGGAAATAAACCTGTTGACCAAGATTGCGGCGGCAGTCAAAACGAGCGTCCCTACAATCAAGCCGAGGAGCGCGTGCTTTATGTCCTTTTTGTACTTGTAAATCAAGGACGCAGGCAAGACGAACGCTATGCCGAGCAAAATGTCCGTAGTTTCGCCCACAAAACCCGTCGAAGTCATGGAAAACTTGATAAGGCACTTGAAAACTATGACCAAGCATCCGCTTATCGGCCCCATTGAAAAACCTGCGAGAAGTGCCGGAAGTTCGGAGATTTGAATGTCCAAAAAGCTCGGGAATATCGGCAAATTGAATTTTGCAAACGCATAAAGGATAAAGGACAACCCCGTCAAAATCGCCATTTTGGTGACGTATGCCGCGGAGTGCTTGCCGAAAGTATTTTTGTCAAAAGATTTGAATTTTTTTTGTTCTTTTGTCGTCGCTGTTTCCGCCATAAAAAAATGCTCCTTCTTTGGAGCAAAAAACGTCTGAACTTTTTTCATCCGGACTGTACCGTTGGTGTGGGAGTCTCACCCACTCGGCCTACAAGAGGTTCGCGGACTATACCGCCAGTAAGGATTTTCACCTTGCCCCAAAGTTCTTTTATATAGTAAACTTTTTAAAGATTGATGTCAAGTATAAACGCAAAAAACGGTATATTTTGAGGTTTTTCTTTTCGCGCCTCATAAAACGCAGCCCCGCGCGCAAAATAGATATATGATATGCAATCTACACGTTGAAAAACAAATACTTCTTAAAGACGGCTGTTTTCAATCTCATTTGGACGCCCAACCCGTTTACGCCGAAAGACAAGCGGAGGACTACTTTGCAAACGATTTGGCGATGTTGAACGCCTTCGCGCTTCAAAACGAATACGTCGTCGCGGTCAAATCGTTTGAAACGGAAAACGCAAGGGTTTTCGGCGTTCTGACAATGCCGATTTACTTGAAAAGCGAGCGGGACGAACTCGTGAAAACCCTCTCAATTTCCCTCTCGCAAGGAAAACGAGCCTACGTCTCCCTCGACAACGACGTCTTCAGAAAAATCAAGGACGATATGACGGAGGAACAAAAAGAGGAATTGCTCTCGCTTGTGCAAAAACGCGCGAAGCGCTGAATAAAAAATTAAAACGGAGCGAACGCAAATTCGCTCCGTTTTATCGTTTTGAACATTATCAGTCTTTGCCAACGTATTTTTCGACGTTCTTGCCGTCCGTCCAAAGTTTTTCAAGGCAGTAGAACATACGGGTTTCGTCGTTGAAAATGTGTACGATAACGCTGGCGTAGTCGAGCACCGCCCACTTGCCGTCTCTAAGTCCGTCCTCGTGGTTGGGTTTTTCGCCCAGTTCTTCGAGTTTTTCCTCAAGCATTTCGGCAAGAGCCTTGACTTGCTTGTTGCTCTTTGCAGTGCAGATGACGAAATAGTCCGTCATCACGGTCAAATGTTCGACGTCAAGAATGGTGATGTCCACAGCCTTGTGCTCGTCAAGCAGTTCGCAGATAGCGTTTTTTAGTTCTTTCGGTTCCATATTGTATCTCCTTAAAATTGTCCTCTGTATATAGTATTGCGCGGGGACTTTTGCGTTTATTTTCAGCGCAAAAATCAGTCGCGGTCTTCAAGTATATAGTAGCGATATGCGTCTTCCGTGAGCGGATACATCCCCGTCCCGCGCTCTGCAATCTTGTCGTAGGTGTATTTCAAAATCGCTTTGAACCCCTTCTCAAAATCCGCAATCGCTATCTTGCGAAGTTCGGGTATCGGCTCGTACGTCCTGTCGTCCGACAAGCTGTCCGCCGTGTAGATGAGTTTTTCAAGCATTGTCATATTCGCTTTTGCCGTCGTGTGATAGCGAATTGCGTTCAGGATTTCCTCATCCTCTATGCCAAAGTCGCGTCTCGCCTTCTCCGCTCCCAAAAACTGATGTAGCACGGGCGTGCCGACTGCGTCCTCGGGCACGTTCAACCCGTCGAGGCTCTTACGCTGCTTGGCGTTGTCGTGCAGAAGCGCCGCAAGGAAGACCTTGTCGTAGTCTTGGAGAAGAATGTGCTTCGAATTGAACTCCACCGCGCGTTTTACGACGCTCTTACTGTGGAAAAACAGTTCGTCCGTCTGATAAGATTTGAGCCTCTCGACGAACTCTATGTAATCGTCGAACAACCCGTGAGTTTTGATATACTCGTTGACGCCGTCAGGCAGTTCGTCCGCGTCCTCTCCAAGCAATAGTTTGGTCTTTATCATCGAAGATGATACGTCCCCGCCGACGTGCTCGAGCGGAATGAAATTTTCGACGCCGTATTTTGTGCCGACGAGTTTTACGACCTCGTCCGCTCCGGCGTAGCCTTCCCTTGAGCAGACCGCGATTTTGCAGGCGGTTGCGACTCTTTGAGGTTCTTTCCACTTGTCGAAATATTCCAGGCTGTCCGAACCTATAAGATAAACAATATCTCCGTATTTTTCCTTCAAAATCGGGAGTACGAGATAGGAATAATTGTCCTCTCCGCGACGTCTTTCCACGTCGTCGACGACGACCTCTCCGCACACGTCTTTGAACGCGATTTTAACGAGCGCGCATCTGTCTTCAAAACTCAAATAATGCTCGGTTTTGTGTGCGGGAAGATAGGTCGGGACAAGGACGAGCCTCTCTGCTCCCAACTCTTTCATCGCGCTCTCGCACATTTTCACGTGTTCTCTGTGCGGAGGGGCAAACGCTCCCCCGAAAACTATTGTTTTCATAGTTTGATTATATCGCATTTTTTTGTGGTTTTCAATAGCAAGTGGAAGATTTGCAAGTCAAAAGTTTATTTTTCCTCTCGGTGTCAACAATTTTGTTATGGCAAAGACCTTGGACTACGTCGCGCTGACGATAATTCTCACCCTTTTAACCTTCGTATTCGGGCTGTTGGCGTTTCAAAACGCCTATATCTCGCTTGCGGTTTCGGCGTCTCTTAGCCTTGCGACGGTATTCTCGATAAAATATTTCAGCAGAAAAAAATATCGTTTCAGTCCCTCGCGGCTTGCCACCCATTTTTCGATAAAAGGCAACGACTATGTCGTTGACCTCATAAAATCAACGCAAAATTGCGAGGTTGAAACCTCCTCGAACGTGATTTTGCTCGACAACTGCGCAGTTTTTTCCTGCTACAAATTCGGAGCGGTTTCCGCGCAGGACGTTGCAAGCGTCGCAAAGGCGGTTGAAAATTCGAGCGTCAAAACAGTATTCGTACTGTCGAACGGAGTGGACAGAAAAGCGTATCAGGTCGCGGACTATCTCGGCTTGCGCTTAAAACCCGTCAAAATCGGCGCGGTATACCGCTATCTCGATAGGCACGGCGCTCTCCCCGACCTCAAAAAGCCAAAGCGGAAAATATCTCTCCCCGTAGTGTTTGAAACCGTGTTTTCAAGAAGCAATTTCAAGGCTTACGCTTTTTCGGGGACGATACTTTTGTTTACGGCGTTTATAACTCCGCTCCGCACCTACTATTTGATAAGCGGCTCGATATGTCTGCTCCTCGCCCTGTTCTCGCTCGTGTTCGGCAACGGAAATCTCTTTGCCTTGAACGCGTTTAAAGAATTGAAAAACGCAGCCGATAAAAACTGCGTTTCAAAAAACTCCGATAAAGGCTCGCCGTCGGACGACTAGTCCACCCACTCGAATTCTAGGTCGCCGATACTCACTATATCGCCCTCTTTCATACCGCGCTTTTTGAGTTCCGCGATGACGCCTCTGTCCTTGAGCACTTTTTGGAAGAAAGCAAAACTGTCCTCCGAAGATATGGTGACGTTTTGAATGAGGAAGTCCACGAGTCCGCCGTCCACGAAGAAAGTGCCGTCGTCAAGACGGGTTATAGTATACTTTTGGTCCGCTTTCTCTTCGAGAGCAAAGTCCTCGTCGCGCTCTATTCTCGCTGGAGGCGGCAATTCCTCCACCTTTTCCTTCATAATTTTGAGGAGTTCGCCGAGTCCCTCGTGCGTGAGCGAGGAGATTGTGTACACCTTTTTGCCGATTGCCTTTTCAAATTCCTCGACTTTTTGCTTGTCATAGAGCAAATCCGCCTTGCCCGCCACGACTATTTGCGGAATTTTTGCGAGGTTCTCGCTGTAGGTCGCAAGTTCGTTGTTTATCTTTTCGTAGTCTTCAAGGGGATCTCTGCCCTCGCTGCCGCTGATGTCGACGAGGTGCACGATAAGGCGCACGCGCTCGATGTGACGAAGAAAATGATGCCCGAGCCCCGCGCCCGTGCTCGCGCCCTCGATGAGCCCCGGAATGTCCGCTATGACGAAACTGTCGTCAAACATCTGCACCACGCCGAGATTTGGGTTTATCGTCGTAAAATGATAGTTGGCGATCTTCGGCTTCGCGCTCGTCAAAACGGAGAGCAACGTCGATTTGCCCACGTTCGGGAAGCCTACGAGCCCTACGTCCGCGATGGTTTTGAGTTCAAGCGTCACTTGATGTTCCTCCGTCACCTCGCCGAGTTGTGAAAAAGTCGGCGCTTGACGTCTGGCGTGCGCGAAACGATTGTTGCCCTTTCCGCCTCGTCCGCCCTTGAGCGCGACGAAAGTCTCGCCGTCGTCGTAGAGGTCGGCAACCACCTTATCCGTCTTCGTGTCGCGTATGACCGTGCCCACGGGCACTTTGATAACAAGGTTCGGCGCAGACTTGCCCGTGCAATTCTTCGCTTCGCCGTCTCCGCCGTTTTCCGCGCGGTAGAACTTTTGAAACTTGAAGTCGATAAGCGTGTTTATCGCGCTGTCGGCAACGAAAATAACGTCGCCGCCGTTTCCGCCGTCTCCACCGTCAGGACCACCGTTGGGCACAAACTTTTCGCGATGAAAAGACACTTTGCCGTTTCCGCCGTTGCCCGCTTTTATGAAAATTTTTACGTAATCAAGAAACATAATATTTCTCCGTATCGGCACAGCCGATTTGTCTTGTCGTATCGAAACAATCTATTCAAATACACAGTATTTGACTTTTCAGTCGAAATCTTCGAGTATCGCCTTTGCGGCTTTCTTTCCCGCGCCCATAGCAAGAATGACCGTCGCCGCGCCCGTCATCGCGTCTCCGCCGACGTACACGCCTTTGACACTCGTTCTTCCGCATTCGTCCGCGACTATCGTTCCGCGCTTTGACGTCTCCAAAGACGGCATACTGTTCTTTATAAGCGGGTTCGGAGTCGTGCCGAGCGCGACTATGACCTCGTCGCATTCGATTTCAAATTCACTGCCTTCGATTGGAACGGGACTGCGCCTTCCGCTTGCGTCCGGTTCGCCGAGTTCCATCTTGATAACTCGCATACCCTTGACTCTACCGTTTTCGTCGCCCAAAATTTCTACGGGGTTTCTCAAGAGATCGAAGACTACGCCTTCCTCTTCCGCATGGACGATTTCGTCCTCTCTCGCGGGCATTTCCGCACGAGAACGACGATACACGAGATTGACCTCCGCGCCAAGCCTGAGCGCGGTGCGCGCCGCATCCATAGCCACGTTGCCCGCGCCTACGACTACGACCTTCTTGCCGTGCAAAATCGGCGTAATTGCGCCGTCTTTGTAGGCTTTCATGAGGTTGACTCTCGTGAGATATTCGTTGGCGGAATATACGCCGTTCAGGTTTTCGCCCTTTATTCTCAAAAATGACGGAAGTCCCGCGCCGGTGCCGATAAACACCGCGTCGTGCTCGAATAAGAGTTCGTCGATAAAGACGGTTTTTCCGCATACGACGTCCGTTTCAAGGTCGACGCCTAAAGATTTCACGTTGTCAACGACCTTCTGAACGATAGACTTTGGAAGCCTGAATTCCGGAATGCCATAGACAAGCACTCCGCCCGCCTTGTGCAGAGCCTCGTACATCACGACTTTTACGCCTGCGCGCGCCAAATCGCTCGCGCACGAAAGCGACGCGGGGCCGGAACCTATGACGGCGACGCTTCTGCCCTCGTATTTCCCCGCTTTATTGCACTCGCTCTCGCAAAGATTTTCAAGTCCGTTTGCGAGCGCGTAGTCCGCGACGTAGCGTTCGAGATTGCCGATTGCAACCGAACCGCCGAGATTGAGTTTTCTCACGCAATATTTTTCGCATTGGCTCTCCTGCGGGCAGACGCGTCCGCATATCGCCGAGAGATTGTTGTCCGTGTTCAAAATTTTGACCGCGCCTTCCATATCGCCGACTTTTACGCGAGCGATAAAATCGGGTATGCGCACGCCGACGGGGCAACCTGCCATACACGGCGAATTTTTGCAACCGAGACAGCGTTCCGCTTCCTCTTTTGCGAGTTCCGCCGTATAGCCGAGCGCAACCTCGTTGAAATTATGCTTTCTAATTTCTGCCGCTTGAGCGGGCATTTCGTGTCTTTCAGTTTTTACCATAATTCCCCCTCAAATTGCACAGATGTTCCTGTTCTTGCGCCTTGTAAATTTTGCTACGCAAAATCGCCTCGTCAAAATCGACTTCGTGCCCGTCGAATTCGGGACCGTCGATGCAAGCGTACTTCGTTCTTCCCCCAACCGTCAATCGGCAACAACCGCACATACCCGTTCCGTCCACCATCATAGAGTTCATGCTGACGATGGTCTTTACGCCGAGTTCACGCGTCAGGTTGCACACCGCTTTCATCATAGGAAGCGGACCAACCGCAAACACGCAATCGTATTTTTTTCCGCTCTCGACGAGCGATTTGAGCATATCGGTGACAAACCCCTTTCTCCCGTTCGAGCCGTCGTCGGTTATGAGATAGAGATTGTCGCTGTTTCTTTCAAACTCGTCGACGTACATGAGCAAACTCTCGTTTCTCGCGCCGACTATAACGTCAACCTTTTTCCCGTCCGCTTTCAACTGCTTGGCTTGCGGATATACGACAGCCGAGCCTATTCCACCGCCGACGAGCACTACGCTGTCGAATTCTTTGAGGTCAGTCGGGTTGCCGAGCGGTCCGACAAAGTCTTCAAGCGCGTCGCCCACTTTTAACATTGCGAGTTTCGCAGTCGTATAGCCGACCTCTTGCACAAGGATAGAAACCGTGCCATCCTCACGCGAATAGTCGCAAATCGTAAAAGGTACGCGCTCTCCGTCCGGCTCGACGATGAGTATGACAAACTGTCCCGCAAGACAATGCTTCGCCACGAGCGGAGCGTATATGACGTACTCGTTCACGTTGGATGCGAGCGCGCGCTTTTTCAAAATCTCGTATTTCTTCATATAACCACCATTTCGGGTTGTTTTTGATATTTTTGACAAAAGTATTACAAATTTTCGCTGTTTTTATAATACTTGCAGACGTCTTTTACCTCGCAAATCGTACAATTCGGCCTTTGAGAGTGGCAAGTATATCTTCCGTGGAATATGAGAAGATGATGCAATTGTCTCCACAAATTCTCGTCAAAACACGCCATAAGCTGCTCTTCAGTCTGTTCGGGAGTCTTTGCGTCGACAAGTCCTATACGGTTGGCAACTCTGAAAACGTGGGTGTCGACTGCGATTGCGTTTCCGCCGAACGCTTCGGCGTATACGACGTTTGCGGTCTTGCGCCCGACGCCCGCCAGTTGCATAAGCCCTTCCCTCGTATTTGGCACACCGCCGAGACGGACGACGTCCTCGCTCAATTCCTTGATGTGCTTTGCCTTATTGTGATAAAACCCGCAAGAAAATATCATACGCTCAAGCTCCTCGATAGGGAGCGCGACGAAATCTTCCGGCGTGGACGCAACTTTGAAAAGTTTTTCCGTCACGGCATTTACGCGCTTGTCCGTGCATTGCGCGGAAAGCACCACCGCAACGAGAAGTTGAAAAGGCGTTCCGAAATCAAGTTCGCAATGCGCGCCGTAGTGCATGGAATTGAGTTTTTCGTAAATCTCGAGGTTCTCTTTTGTCATAATAATATATTATTACATAAATAAAGCGTTTTGGCAAGGCGGAAAGCAAATTTGCGAGCAATTTGCAAAATTTTCTCTGAAAATTTGATAAAAAACGCGCGTTTAAATGTTTTTAAGGCGTTTGAAATGATGATACCGAAAATCACCACCAACGGAGTGACGAATGTCACGACATAACTCAAAATCAAGAGTTCTTTTCTGAACGAAGAAAAGAAATCTGCAAAGTTTTGTCCGTTGGCAAACGCTTGCCAATACAACTCCCACTTGATTTTGAACTCGTCCCAAGTTATCGGAATACGAGCAGTCAGAGTGAACGGCATTTTTGTCATAGAAGTGACACTCGGAACGACAGCGTTTTCAAATCCGAACAACTCCGTGAAATAATAAGCGAGAGAAAGTCCGAAGTCCCTCAACGCTTCAAAAAGGCGAGGGAAGGCATACGGAAAACATAGCCCGGAGATCAGCATAAACACAAGTGTTATGCCGACACAAATATAATGACGGTAATCTATCTTTTTGAGGAACTTTTTCATATCAGTTGCCCTATGAAAACAAAGTATCGCACAACAACATAGATGACGGCGAGGAAGACAAGAGCAAGTATGCCTTTTGCAATCTTCATAGAGTTAAACCCCCTTTTTGTAAAAATCAGTTGACTTTCGTCAAACTGTCATATATAATCAATGCACAAAGAGTTTCACAGCGATGTTCAACTCTTTAAGGCGTGAGTTTCAAACGAAACAAAATCTCGGTGAGACTTCGGTCAAAATCCTGACGGCCGCCACAAAGTGGAGATTGATTCTCCACTTTATTTTTTATATTTCCAAGGAAGCGGACGGTCTTCGAAATTTGACTTTTTGTCGTGTCTAACCCTTTTTGCAATATACATCGGACGTTTATCCTTTTTATTTGGATTCGGCTCGACTTTTTCATTCAAATGTCTGCCGTCCTTATCGCTGTGCATAACTTTTCGATAGCGATATTCGTCAATAGGTTGCTCGCCGACAATCAATGCCGGATGATGATTTTTTCTGTAATATCGAAAATGCGGATACGGAGCAGAAATATGTTTGCTTTGTTGCTGTTTCTTTTTCTTTGCCATAATTCACCTTTGTTTTTTATTTTTGTGTTTTTGTCTGCCTTTGGCAGTCCGTCCAAAAATCCACTTAAACGGAGCAATAATGATTTTGAAAATGAACTTTATCACCGGAGCCAAGAAATACAATATGACGCAAATCAAAATCACGCCGAGAATAATCAATATGATTTTGAGCCACTCTTGCAACTCTTCCCAAAAATTATTCCACCACTCCTCATTAATACCGTAATTTTCGTAATTGTCCGGATCGCCGTCGCCGTGTTGATAATTGTCAACAACCCCAAGATTATAAGGTTTTCCGTCAGTTAGAATATGTAGAAGGCGACTTATAATCTTATCGCCTTGCCGTTGTTTGAAAAATAGTAGAAGCCGACGGCGGAAGCAAACTTCCCCCTCTCCAAAACTATTTTCGCCTGTCCCATGTCTTTTGCAAAGAGTTTCACCGACAGACCGCACCCAAGTCCCGCCGAGGACGGCGTGTTGATGACCTTGCACCCTATGTGATAATTCAAAAGTGCCTCGTAAAAGCGTATCGCTTCGGCACGCGAGCGGAACGCAACAAAAAATTCTCTCATACTCCCTCCTATTTTATGTAGCCGCTCTCATCAAATATATGATTTTTTGCGAATTTCCGTTAAAACCGAAAAGAAAGCGCACAACATATTTGTTTTTTTCTCATAGTCTTATATTGAAAAGACGGTGGAATATGATTTATCTTGACAATGCGGCGACCTCACGGTTCAAACCAAAAACCGTGTTAGATGCTTTGAATTTTGATATTTTGCACTCCGCAAACGCAGGGAGAAGCGGACACGACGAGGCGGTTGCAAAGAGTATAAGAATTGAAAATTGCAGGCAATATCTCTTGCAAAAACTTGGCGGTAGCGACGAATATTCTATTGCTTTCACTAAAAACTGCACGGAAGCTTTGAACCTTGCGATTTTCGGAACGATCAAAGGCGGAGAACACGTAGTCACGTCAAAGAACGAACACAACTCCGTCTTGCGTCCCCTGTATCGTCTTGCAAACAAAGGAAAAATAAAACTGACAGTGCTATCGCAAAACGCAGAGCACAAACTTAATATCAAAGATATTAAAGACGCGGCGAAAACGGCTGACGCTTTCGTTTTTGGCGGAGCGTGCAACGTGACGGGAGCCACGCTCGACCTTGAAGAAACGGGCAAAATAGCAAGAGACAACAACGCAAGATTTATAGTGGACGGAGCGCAGTGCGTGCCGTATCTCGACGTCGATCTGTCCCGATTTGGAATCGATATGCTCGCCTGCCCCGGTCATAAGGGGCTTCACGGCTTGCAGGGCACGGGATTTCTCGCGGTGCGCAACGACGTTCTGCTCACGCCTCTCCTCTACGGCGGGACGGGAACGCATTCCCAAGAACTTTTGCCTGACGCGGAATACCCCGAATCGTTTGAAGCGGGGACGATGTTTTCAGGCGGCATTTCCGCGCTTCTCGAAGGCGCGAAGTGGACTTACGACAAGTTGAAATTTATCAAAAAACATATAGTTAGATTATCGAATAACTTGATTTATAATCTCGAAGATATAGGTGCAACAGTCTATTCCAAAGAGACGGGATGCGGAGTTGTTTCCTTCAATTTAAAAGACTTGGACAGCACTTACGTCGCAGGCAAACTGTCCGATAACGGCGTCGCCGTTCGCGCGGGACTGCACTGCGCTCCCCTCGTCCACGAACACTTGGGAACGACTCGTCAAGGCGCGGTGAGAATAAGCGTCGGCGTTGACAACACGGACAAGGAGATTCTGACGACCTCGGCACTGCTCGAAAGCATAATGCGCTCAATCTAATGAGAAAACAAAGTTGCCGTCCACGAGTTTCGAGCTCGACAAAATCAAAGATTTTGCCTGATTCGGCGTCACATTGCGATATTTCTCGCAGACGAGACAACACGCGCCCGCGACGTACGGAGCGGAAGCGGACGTTCCCGTCATAGTGGAGTATGTCCCGCCCCCCTTTATGCCCTTGACGTTTACTCCTTTTGCATAGACGTCGGGACGATACGCGCCGTTGAAAATTCCGCGCGAGGTAAATTCGGCGATTCTCCCTTCTTCGTCAACCGCGCCGACGGAAATAATCTCGTTTGAAATCGCGGGAGATTTGAGGTTATTCTCCCCGCTGTTTCCCGACGCCGCCACGACTATAAGTCCGCTTCTCGACAGCATCTCCGCCCCGACTTTCAACGGGTCGGCGTATTCGAGCGGATCCGCGCCGAAACTCATACACACGACGTTTATGCCGTACTGACGGAAGTTGTCGAACAGCCACTGCATACCGTCTAAAATTTTGAAAGTCCCGCTCTCTCCGTCCCCGCCTATGACTTTGAGCCCTATAACGTTTGCGTCGGGTGCGACGCCTGAAATTCTCCTGCCCGACAGCACACCGTTGCCTATGGCAACGCCCGTGACGAACGTGCCGTGCCCGTTGTCGTCGTACGGAGTCTTTTCTTCGCCTATCATATCGATGAAATGCACTATCCTTTCTTTTGGAATAGATAAATCGCTGTGCAAAGAGACGCCGGTGTCCATCACGCAGAGCGTCGTGTTTCTGCCCGTCAATTTTCCGCTCGAGCAGACGAAGGAAAGTCCGCAGTCCTTCGCCTGCCCCGCGGTTTCCAAACAGGAGACTTTGCTCTCTCCACTCACGTATTCGACCTCCGCCATGCGCTCGAGTTCTATCGCCTCTTTGAGCCCGCACTCCACTCCCAGCGAGCGGATAAACGGATACTCGTTCACAACGTGAAATCGCCTTTCAAGCGCAATAAGTTGCAATGGGTTGCGGACTTTTACGAGCGCAACGGTCTTTTCTTGTACGCCTAGCGCGCGAACGATTTTTCCGTCGAAGCGGGCGTCCTTTGAGAGTATCGAGAGAATATTCCGGTCAAATTTCGACATAGGCTACCGTTTTAACGTCTCGATAAGAGCGCGCATGCGCGCTCTTTGCTCGTCGTTTAAAAATACCGACACGCGCGAATAGAAATCGTCGAGGTCACGCGCGGTTAAAGTGCCTTCGCCTTTCATCCTGCTCGCCGTGGACAAAAGTTCCTGCATAAGTTCGTCCTGCGACCTGCCTGCGTACTCTCCTATCCTTTCCCGCCAGTCGCGCTCGTTCACGGTGCGGTTGGCGTTTTGATTGTCATACTCGTTATAGCCGTCCCCGTTTCTTTCCCAAAAATTCATAATTCCTCCGCACGTTCAATATATGTGAGCATATTATGGAGGTGACAACTGGCGAGGTGTACGATGAATTTTGATTTGAACGCGCTTAAAAATATAGCGGAACTCTTTGGCAGAATGCCAAACGCGTCTGCGCCGCACGCGCAAAACCCGCAAAATACGCCGCGAAACGCCCAAAATCGACGTGATAAGGCGAAAAACGGGAAAACACACGCAAATTCGCCTTTCGCCTCTCAAAACGGCTTAGGCGAGCGAGTCGACGTTTCGTCCTTCGACGGCGGAGGAGAAAACGGCGACGACAGAAAGCCTTCGTCCCCGTTTGAAAACGTATTGAGCCTTATGAGCAAAAAAGGTGAAATCGAAAAGATGATGCCCGCCTTCGCAAGCGTCTTTTCAAAGGCGAAGGTCCAAAACGCGGAAAATACGAAAGAAAAAAGCAAACCCAAAGACCTTTTCGGTCCCATTGAGTTTGCCGGTTATACGGTGTTATGCGCCATGAACAGGCTCTATTTTTCGCTCAAATAATCAAAGAAGCGAGTCCAAAACCTCGGCGTACTCGTCCTTGTCGGACAATCCGATTATCTTTTTTACGATGACGCCGTCCTTCAAAATGAACACGGTAGGAATCGAAAATACGCCGAAACGCACTGCGAGTCCTTGATTTTCGTCCACGTCCACTTTGCAGACCTTGACTCTGCCCTCGTAATCTTCGGCGAGTTCCTCAATCGTCGGGGCGAGCATCTTGCAAGGACCGCACCACGTCGCCCAAAAATCGACGAGCACGACGCCGTCCTTCACTGTTTCGTCAAAGTTTTTTGCATCCAAAGTCAAATACTTGTGTTCCATATCTTCACCTATAATTCAGTTTTATTCTTGCGAGTCATTTCGTTGCTCCGCTTGCTCGTCGTAGACGTATTCGTCGTCCTGCGCTTCTGCGCTCGACGAGACGTGTTCGTCCGCGGTTTGCAGGCATATCGCTTTCATCTGCGGGCTGAAGCCCTTTTTCTTCTTTATTACGAAGCGGTCGAGCAAAAACGCTATGACGAAGCCGAGCACGAGTCCGCCCACCGCAAGTAGTATTTGCGTAAGCTCGTTGAACAATACGCCGAGTCCCACCCCAAACGCGACGAGCGCGAGCGGAATGAGATATACTATAATCGCCGCCGTAAGCACGAACCTCTGCGCCATTTCGACCTCGACGAAGTCGCCGACGTTTGCGCCGAGCGTGTTTTCGATGACGACCTCGACTTTCATGCCGTCTCTCGTCACAGCGCACATATGGCAACTGTCGCAGGCACTGCGCCTGTCGAAACGCACCGTGGCGCGCTTGCCTTTCACTTTTACAACGACGCCGCGTTCGGTCATAATGCTCTCAAATCGTCAACGGGTTTTTCAACGGAGGTGCCGTCCGCCATATTCTTGACTGAAACGACGCCCTTTGCAATCTCGTCGTCGCCGATGACGACGACGTATTTCGCGCCGATTTTGTCCGCGTATTTCATCTGCGCCTTGACGCTTCTGTCCATGATGTCAGTCTCCGCGCTCACGCCTTTTCTTCTCAAAGAGTAGACGATTTCTCTGCACAACGCTTTTGCGCCGTCGCCGAGCGGAGCGAAATAATAATCGACGCTCTCTTCTTCGGCTTTTAAACAATTCGTGTTTTCAAGCACGAGCAAGAGCCTTTCGAGCCCGAGTCCGAAACCTACCGCAGGGGTCGGCTTTCCGCCGACTTCCTCGACGAGGTTGTTGTATCTCCCACCGCCGCAGACGGTCCCTTGCGCGCCTATATCGGTGGAGATAAACTCGAACACCGTTCTCGTATAGTAGTCGAGTCCGCGCACTATGCCGGGGTTGACGGTAAACTTTATGCCGAGGCTCGCGAGAATATTTTGCACTTCTTCGAAGTGAGCCTTGCAATCGTCGCAGAGATAGTCGAGAATTTTGGGCGCGTTTGCGGTTATCGCCTTGCACTTTTCCTCTTTGCAGTCGAGAATGCGGAGCGGGTTCTTGTCAAATCTCGCTTGGCACTGCGCGCACATATTTTGGAGATTCTCGCCGATATACGCCTTCAAAGCCTTGTTGTAAGCGGCACGACAGGTCGGACAACCTATGCTGTTGAGGTTGAGTTCCAAACTTTCAAGCCCCACGTTCCTCAGGAAAGTGTCCGCAAGCGAAATAATCTCCGCGTCTGCCGCGGGACTCTCGCTGCCAAAACATTCGACGCCGAATTGATGGTGTTCTCTGAGTCTTCCGTTTTGCGGTTTTTCATAGCGGAAAGCCGAGGAGAGATAGTAGGCTTTCATCGGCATAACGCCCTGTTGCAAGCCGTTTTCGATGAAGCATCTCGCAACGCCAGCCGTGCCTTCGGGACGGAGAGTCAATGACCTGCCGCCCTTGTCGTCGAAGGTGTACATCTCCTTCGTCACGATGTCGGTGGTCTCGCCGACGCCGCGCAAAAAGAGTTCGGTGTGTTCAAACATCGGCGTGCGTATCTCTTTAAACCCGAAATTTGCCGCCGTGGTTCTTGCTATTCTTTCGACGTAGTGCCACTTGTACGCCTCGCTCGGAAGCATATCTTTTGTGCCTTTGGGAATGTTTATCATAATTCACCTAATCACGAATTGATTTGTTGTAAACAAAGTTTACAAAATATACTTTTGGAGATTTCTTTCTTTGAGCGCTCCGCTGAGATGCGCCTCGACGTAAGCTTTGTCGATGTGCACCTCTTTCGTCACGTTGTCGTCCGCCTCGTAGAGAACGTCTTTTAGAAGGCTTTCAAGCACGGCGTGCAGACGTCTTGCGCCCAAGTTTTCGCTGTTCTCGTTTTCAATGAAGGAAACCCGCGCTATCTCTCTTATAGCGTCGTCGTCGAATTCAAGCGATACGCCGTCCACGCCCAAGAGTTCTTTGTACTGTTTGAGCACCGCGTTGTCGGGTTCCGTCAAAATCTTGACGAAGTCGTCCTCAGTCAAATTGTCAAGTTCGACGCGAATCGGGAATCTGCCTTGCAGTTCAGGGATCAAGTCTTCCATACGCGAAATGTGGAAAGCGCCCGCGGCGATAAACAACACGAAGTCCGTGCGGATAGAGCCGTATTTGGTTTGAACGGTGCTGCCTTCGACTATCGGCAAAATGTCGCGCTGTACGCCCTCGCGAGATACGTCGTGACCTTGGCTGTTTCCGCCCTTGTCACCTGCAATTTTGTCGATTTCGTCGAGGAAGACGACGCCGTCCTGTTCCGCTCTTTGAAGCGCTTCTTGCACGATTGAGTCTTGGTCGACCATCTTTTCCGCCTCTTGGCTGACGATATAGTCGATTGCCTGCTTGACGGTGAGTTTGCGCTTTTTGACGGGCATCTTTCCGCCGAACATACCGCCGAAGATGTTGCCGAGGTCAATCTCGTTGCCGGGAGCGTTGCCCGGTTGAAGTTGTATCGGCTTGGGTTGTTGACGAATTTCCATCTCGATAGTGATGCCGTCGAGATGTCCCGCTCTTATTTCGCTCAAGAGTTCTTCTCTGAATTGCGCGTCGCTCTTTTCCGTCTCTCCCGCCGCCTTCTTTCTTATGGGCAGAAGAATTTCGACGAGCTTGTTCTCCGCGATTTCCGTAGCCTTGGGCATGACCTCTTTGAACTTCTCGTCTTTGACGAGGCGAATGGAAACCTCAACGAGGTCGCGAATAATGCTCTCGACGTCTCTGCCGACGTAGCCGACTTCCGTAAACTTGGTTGCTTCAACCTTGACGAAAGGCGCTTTGACGACCTTTGCGAGACGACGTGCGATTTCCGTCTTGCCGACGCCCGTCGGCCCCTTCATAATGATATTCTTGGGGGTGATTTCTTCGCGCATCTCCTCGGAGAGTTTGCTTCTTCTGTATCTGTTGCGGAGCGCGATTGCCACCGCGACTTTCGCCTCGTGCTGACCGATGATGTATCTGTCAAGTTCGGCGACTATCTGTTTTGGAGTCAAAACACTGTTGTCCATATTTCACCTCTCAAATCGTTTCGACCGTGATATGGTCGTTGGTGTATACGCAGATTTCGCTTGCGATTTTGAGTGCTTTCTCTGCGATTTCCGCCGCGGAAAGGTCGGTTGCCGCCGCAAGTGCGCGCGCCGCAGCAAGTGCGTAGTTTCCGCCGCTCCCGATTGCGCAGATGCCGTTTTCAGGCTCAATGACCTCGCCCGTGCCGGACACGACGTAAGTCGAATTTGCGTCCGCGACGATGAGGAGCGCTTCAAGTCTTCTGCCTCCCTTATCGCTTCTCCAAAGTTCCGCAAGTTCAACCGCCGAACGCATGAGATTTCCGCTGTATTTTTGAAGCATCGCTTCAAATTTTTCAGACAAGGCAAACGCGTCGCTCACGCTCCCCGCGAAACCGACGATGACCTTGTCGTTGTATATTCTTTTGACTTTGACGGCGTTGCCCTTCATGATGACGCTCTCGCCCATAGTCACTTGTCCGTCGCCCGCAACCGCCACTACGCCGTTGCGTCTCACGGAACATATCGTTGTGCCACGAAATTCCATTTGTGTACCTCCCGATTGTTTTCGAGGCTATTATCGCCCCGATTGCTTAATCTTTTATTAAAAATTGAGCATATATAAAAATTTTTGTTTTTCGAGTTTATTACGGTTTTTGCGCTCCGTACTGCGCTTTTAAAGACTCTATAGCCCTGTCGTGATAAGCGAGTTTGCGCTTCTGCTTGTCGCGTATGCCGTCGATTTGAGGCAATATGCCGAAATTGGCGTTCATAGGCTTGAAATCGAGCTGCCGGGTTGAAACGTATCTCGCAAGGCTTCCGATTATCGTCACGCCGCTCGGGACTTCAAAAAGTCTGCCTTCGAGTTCGTACGCCATCGATATTCCCGCAATCATACCGCTCATTATGCTCTCGACGTAGCCCTCTACGCCGGAGAGTTGTCCCGCGATATACAGGGGTTTTTCGCCTATAAGGCGGAAATTTTTGTCGAGCACGTTGGGCGAATTTATATACGTGTTGCGGTGCATAACGCCGTAGCGCACGAATTCCGCGTCGTGGAGCGCTGGTATCATGCTGAACACGCGCTTTTGCTCGGGATACGTGAGATTGGTTTGAAACCCGACGAGATTGTAGCAGTCTCCCGCCACGTTCTCCTTGCGCAGTTGCACTACTGCGTACGCTTTTTCGCCCGTCTTCGGGTTGCGAAGCCCTATCGGTTTCAAGGGACCGAAGCGTATCGTATCGCTCCCGCGCTTCGCCATCTCCTCTATCGGCATACAGCCGTCGAAGAGTTCTTCCTTTTCAAAGTCGTGAAGGACGACGGTCTTGGCGTCCACGAGTTCCCGATAAAACGCCTCGTATTCGTCCTTTTGCATGGGCAAGTTGAGATAGTCCTCTCCCCCCTTGCCGTAGCGCCCGCCGAAATAGGCGAAATTCATGTCCACACTCTCGAAACTCACGATAGGCGCAATCGCGTCGTAGAAGAACAACCTGTCCTTGCCCGTAAGTTTGCCGACGGTTTCCGCCATATCGGGGGACGTGAGAGGTCCCGTCGCGATGACGGTGGGGACGTCGTCCAAAGAGTGCACTTCTTCTCGCACGAGTTCAAAGTTTTCGTACTTTGCGAGTTCTCGCTCGACGGCGGAGGAAAACTCCTCTCTGTCCACCGCGAGCGCACTGCCCGACGGCACCGCGCATTCTCTTGCCAAAGGCAAGAGCGCACATCCCAAATATTCAAGTTCGTCTTTCAAAAGTCCGGACGCCGTCGATTGCTCGCAGGACTTCAAAGAATTGGAGCATACGAGTTCGGCAAGTTTTTCCGTCTTGTGCGCGCCGGTCTTTACGTTTGGACGCATCTCGTACATACGGACGGCATAACCCCGTCTCAACAGTTGAAGAGCGCACTCACAACCTGCAAGTCCGCCGCCTATGATTTTGACGAACTTATCTTTCATAATCAGTCGAGTTTTTCGGGAACGTCAACCTTGACGAGTTCCCTGTGCTTGCACTTTCCGCTCGTGCACACGTAGTAGGTCTTGTCCTCGCGCTTGACGACTTTCATCACGTTGCCGCATTCGGGACAGAAGTACGGCGCGGGCAAGTCCCAGCTTATGAAGTCGCACTTCGGGTAGTTGGCGCATCCAAAGAAGGTTTTGCCGTTCTTGGAAGTGCGTTTGCCGATGTCTCCGCCGCATTTCGGGCACTTGGCGACGACTTCGACCACCTTTTTGATGTTCTTGCAGGTGGGATAATTCGGGCACGCAAGGAAGGGACCGTATTTGCCGACGCGCATAACCATATTCGCCCCGCACTTGTCGCACTTGACGTTGGTCTGCTCGGGCGGGATGATGCTTCCGCCGACCTGCTTCGCCGCGCGCTCCAAAAACTTCTCGAAGCGCGGATAAAACGCGCCGATTAGTTCCTGCCATTCTTCCTCCCCGTCCGCAACCTTGTCGAGCGCACCCTCCATACGAGCGGTGAAACTCAGGTTCATAATGTCCGGAAAGTTCTTTTCCATATAGTCGCAAACCGCCTCGCCGAGCTTGGTCGGGACGATTGCCTTTTGCTGTTTTTCCGTATATTCGCGCTTGGCGATGACGGAGATTATCGACGCGTAGGTCGACGGTCTGCCTATGCCGTTTTCTTCAAGCGCCTTGACGAGCGTCGCGTCGTTGTATCTTGACGGCGGTTTCGTAAACTTTTGCTCGCTCACGACGTCATTGAGATTCAGATGCTCGTCCTTTTCGAGGTTGGGCATCGTGTCGAGTTCCTTGTCGTCGTCATCCTTTTCGACGGTTGCGGAATAGACTGCCGTGAAACCCTTGAATTTTACACTCTTGCCCTTGACGACGAAGCCGAGATTTTTGCCCGCCTGTTCGCCCTTGATGTGGACGGTCATCGTGTAGTATTGCGCGGGAGTCATCTGAGACGCCATAAAACGCTCGTAAATGAGTTTGTAGAGCCTGAATGCGTCTCTGTCCATTCTGCCCTCCAAAGACTTCGGAGTGCGTCTCAAATCAATCGGACGAATCGCTTCGTGCGCGTCTTGCGCGTTGTCGTTGGTCTTGTAGACGTTCGGGACTTTCGGCGCGTATTCTTGCCCGTAATTGTTGGTTATAAAGCCGAGCGCGAGTTTTGCGAAGTCAGGCGATACGCGCACGCTGTCCGTACGTATATACGTGATGAGCGCGTGTTGACCTTCGCCCTCGATATTGACGCCCTCGTAGAGCATTTGCGCCACTCTCGACGTCCTGTCCGCCGTCATATTGAGTTTGTGGCTGGCTTCTTGTTGCATAGTCGAGGTCGTAAACGGCGGCTGCGGTTTCGACACCGCGACGCTGCGCTTTACGTCGTCGACGAAATAGTTGCAACCGCGCATAAAGTTTTCCACTTTCTGTGCGTCGTCGCCGTTGGTTATCTTGATTTTCGTCCCGTCGCTGTCCGCCAAAGACGCGTTGAAAAAGTTGGCTTTGGTCGGTTTTGCGCCGTCTTTTAGGAGTTTTGCAGTGATATTCCAATACTCTTCAGGCTTGAAATCGCGTATCTCCTTCTCTCTGTCCACAATCATCTTGAGCGCGGCGGACTGAACTCTGCCCGCGGACAAACTCGGCTTGAGCTTTCGCGAAAGTATCGGGGAAATCTTGTAGCCGACGAGTCTGTCAAGCACTCGTCTCGCTTGCTGTGAATTGACGAGATCCATATTTATCTCGCGCGGATTTGCCATGGCTTCTCGAACCGCCTTTGGCGAAATCTCGTTGAACTCTATTCTTACTTTGTCACCCGTGACGCCCAAAGTGTTCTTCAGGTGCCAAGAAATCGCTTCACCTTCGCGGTCGGGGTCGGTTGCAAGATACACTTTGTCGTACTTCTTCACCGCAGCGGACAGTTGCTTGATTGTCGACTGCTTGTCGGGTGTGACGACGTATTGCGGTTTAAAGCCGTTTTCCATATCGATACCGAGACTGCGCTGCGGAAGGTCGCATACGTGCCCCTTTGAAGCCATTACCACCGCTTCGTTGCCGAGATACTTTTGTATCGTCTGCGCTTTGTGCGGTGATTCTACGATTATCAGTTGTTTCATTCTATCTCCTTGCGACTATGTCGCTGTGTTGTCTTTATTCCATGTTTTTCAAACTGCTCGGGTTGGATGAGATGCAAGGAAATCGCGTACGCGAACCGCCAAATGTACACAAGCGTACATGACGGCGATCACCCGAAAGGTTGACGACGCTGGTCGCCAAACTGTGCAGTTTATGCCAAAATATAGTAGTTTCCGCTCGTCTGTTCAACGATGCCGTTGAGTTCCAAATTTATGAGCGTGTTCGTAAGTTCCGCGACTGTGAGCCCCGTGATTTCAAGCAATTCTTCGAAATGCAGTTCGTTGTCGTGGAGCGCGTCGACTATCTGCGTCTCCGCGATACTTAGTTCTACGGCTTCCTTTTCGCGCACTTCCCGATTTACTCTCAACGCGTCGAGCACGTCGTCGGGACTGAACGTGAGCGCGTGGGGCATCTCTTTCAAGAGTTCGTTGCTTCCCGCAGCCTCATCCTCAAAGATATTGCCGGGGGTGACGAAAATCTCCCTGCCCTGTTCGATTGCAAGCCTCATCGTGATGAGCGAACCGCTGTTCTTTGCCGCCTCGGGCAAAAATACCGCTCTTGCAAGTCCGCTGATTATGCGGTTTCTTTCCGGAAAATGATACTGCAACGGCTTTGACCCGAGCGGATATTCGCTGACCAAAAGTCCGTCGTTTTGCAATATTCCGTCCAAAAGTCCCCTATGTTCCGCGGGATAACATACGTCGAGTCCACAGGCAAACACCGCTATCGTTTTGAGTCCGTTTGAGACGCAAGCCTTGTGCGCGGTTGCGTCTATGCCCCTCGCAAAGCCCGAGACCACGACCAAACCCGCTTGCGCGAACTCTCTTGCAAACGCGTCCGCAATCTTCACTCCGTAGCGCGTGGGTTTTCTCGTCCCAACGACGGCAATCGCGTCCTCTTTGAGCGCACGTTTGTTGCCCTTCAAAAACAGCACTTGCGGTCTGTCGTAGATTTCGAAGAGTTTTTCGGGATAATCGTCGTCCAGATAGGTCACGTATTCGATTTCGTGAGCGTCAAGTTCCTTTTGAATATCGTCTATTTTTGCGAGGTTTTCAAAGAATTCCGTCGCCGCTTCGTCGCCGAGCAGTTTGAAAACGGTCTCTCTCGCCGCCGCAGAAACGAGTTCGTTCACATCGTCGACGCACTCCAAAAGGCTCGTCTTCTTTTTCAAGCAGAGCTCTTTTACGCACGCGAGCGCAAGCAAAATTTTGTCCTCGAAAGTTCTCATCTGTCGTATTTTCTGTCAAGTCCGCGATATTGAATCGCTTCGGCTATGTGTTGCGGTCTGATGTCCTCGGCGCCTTCCATGTCCGCTATCGTGCGAGCGACCTTTAAAATTCGCGTCGTACCGCGCGCGGAGAGGTTGAGTCTCTCGAACGCCTTGGCAAGCAATCTCTCCGAGTCCTTGTCAATCTTGCAATACTTGTTGATTTGCGCCGTAGTCATCTCGGCGTTCGTCAATATGCCGTCCTTTTCAAAGCGTTTGCGCTCTATCTCTCTGACGGCGTTTATTCTCGCCTTTATCGCGGCGGAGGTTTCCGCTTCCCCCTTCGTCCTGAACTCGTCGTACGTGATATTGTCGACTTCAATCTGCAAATCTATTCTGTCCATAAGCGGACCGGAGAGTTTGGAGACGTAGTTGTGAATTTGCACGGGCGTGCAACGGCAAATCTGCGTCTTTGAGCCGTAGTTTCCGCACGGACACGGGTTCATTGAAGCGACGAGCATAAAGTTTGCGGGGTATTCCACCGTCTGCGACACTCTCGACACCGTCACTTTGCGGTCCTCGAGAGGTTGACGCAAGGTTTCAAGCGCGTGGCGCGAATATTCCGGCATTTCGTCGAGAAACAGTACGCCGTGATTGGCGAGACTGACCTCTCCCGGTTTCGCCTTCGTTCCGCCGCCTACGAGCGCGGGGACCGTCGTCGTGTGGTGCGGAGTTCTGAAAGGTCTCGTGGTCACTATGCCCACGCTTCCGTCGAGAATTCCCGCTACGCTGTGCACTTTGGTCACCTCAACGGCTTCCTCGAATGTCATTTCTGGCATAATGGTCGGAATACACTTTGCAAGCATAGTCTTGCCTGCGCCGGGAGGACCTATCATAAGCACGTTGTGTCCGCCCGCAACTGCTATTTCAAGCGCGCGCTTGGCAATCGCCTGCCCCTTTACGTCCGCAAAATCCACGCCGTAGCCGTGCGTTTGACAGGTAGATTGATAACTCGACGTTTGAACGGGTTGCCTCTCCGCCCCCTGCAAAAAGTCCACGACTTCTCTCAGATTTTCGAGGGCGTAAACCTCGATTCCGTCTATATAACTCGCCTCTCGCTCGTTGTCCTTCGAGATGATGAAACGTTTTTCGCCGTTTTGAAGCGCGGAGATGAGAATGGGCATAATTCCGTTGACGTGACGGAGTTTGCCGTCGAGGGAGAGTTCTCCCACGAACACGAAATCTTTGTATCTCTTTCCCTCAAGTTGCTCGGACGCCGCCAAAACTCCCACCGCTATCGGAAGGTCGAAGGACGGTCCTTCCTTCTTGGTGTCGGCGGGCGCGAGATTTACGGTGAGTCGCTTGGTAGGATAAAAATAGCCGCTGTTTTTGATAGCGGAACGCACGCGCTCCTTGCTCTCTTTCGTAGCGGTTGAAGCAAGTCCCACAAGTTCGTATCCCGGCAAGCCGTTGTTTATGTCGACTTCGACGTCAACGCCGTAGCCGACGAGCCCGTCCAACGTATAGCTCTTTACCTTCGCAAGCATAGTTTCACCTTATTATAGTTATAATATCAATTGATTTTATCACAATATTCGAAAAAACGCAATAAGATTTATTCTTTGCAAAAACAAAAATATAACGCTCAAAACCGAGGCAAAATGCCCGTTTAGATTGCTCGAAAACGTGTTTTTCAGACAAAATAAAAACACGCATTGTGTTGCGCGTTTTTTAAAAATTTTTTTGATGAATGAAAAAATTCTTTCCGAGTTATTATTTTTCGACGCCGCCGTCTTGCTTGTCGCTCGCGTCGGGAGAGTTTTTCAGATACTCGTCAAGCAGACGCTTTTTGTCCTCTTCGCTCAACCCTTCAAGGCGAGCCTTTTCTCCCGATTTTTTCTCCTCTTCCTGCTTGATATACGCCGCTTTGTCTCTGACGTAGCCGATTATAAACAGCGTCATAACAACGCACATTGGAATAACAATCAGCACGACGTAGCCGTACCAGTGGGACAAAAACTCGCGGAGACCGCCGATGAATTTGGCGGTTTTGACGTATTTTGCCTTGACCGCTTCGGGTTTTAGTTTCCAAGCATCCTCTTTGTGCTCGGGTGCATTAGGATTTTTGTCCGGGTTGTAATAATCACCTTCGGTGATAATATAGTCGATAGTGCCGTCCTCTTTTCGCTGTATGCGGACGATTCTATGCGTCTCGTTGTAGCCTGCGAGCGTTCCGCTCGGCGCGGTGAACGTGATTATATCCCCTTCCTTCAATTCGCTGTTCGCGTCCTTGACTTCCTTGGAGAGAATCACGCTTCCCTCTTTGATTGTCGGCGTCATACTGTCCGTCACGACGTCGTACATATAATAGCCGAAAAGTTTGCTGTCCTCGCCGTTGTGCCTTTGCGAGAGCATCATAGCGACGACAGCCACCAAAACGACGAATACCAAAGCCACAATAATCGTGGAAACGATATTGTAAATCTTCTTTGCTTTGGTCACGGGTTTCTTGGTTTTTTCAGCCATATTTTGCACTTTCAATATAATGGATATATCAATCTTTTCAATAGAATTGCGACACAAAGTGTCGCAATGTTATCGTCTTACAAACTCCACGGGTCGTCGAGTCCGCTTATTCCGCCCACTTGGACTTTGTTCTCGTCGACTGCGGTTATGTTTTTGTTCTTGCCGCTAGGCTTGGAGTATTTTTGATTTGCCGTCGTGGGTGAAATCGTCGGTTCTGCCGTCTCCGCCTTCGGCGTACGGGGCTTCCGCGGTTTCTTGGGCTTCTCTTCCGCCGATTTTTCGGGTTCTTGCGCCTTCTCAGGCTCCTTTGGAGCCTCGACTTTCGGCTCTTCCTGCTTGGGCTCCTCGGGTTTTACATCTTCAACCTTTGGCTGCTCTTGAGCGGTTTCCTCTTTCGACGCTACTTCTACGGGTGGCTTCGGCTTTGGAGTACGCGGTTTTCTCGGCTTCTTCGGCTTTTCAACCTGCTCCTCTTGGGGTGCTTCCGCATCCTTATTTTCCGCCTTTGTGCGCGACTTCTTTTCCGCGAGATTGGACGTGGAAACCTTGCCCTCGCCCCACGGGGTGAGACCTAAATCTCCACGGAGATTTATGCCGCCGACTTGAACCTTGCTTTCGTCGATGGGAGTGATCTCCTTGAACACCGTCGACTCCTTGTTCGTAGCCCACGGATCGACGTCGGATTCCGGTTTAGATATACGAATTTTTTGCTTTCTTTGAGTTTTACGTTTCTCGACTTTCGGCTCTTCGGGAGTCTCTTGTACCTCGGGTTGTTCGGGGGCTTTCTTCTCCTCTTCCTCGGGTTCGGCATACTTCGGGAAACGCATATTTTCTTCGCCTTCGATAGGCATAATAGCGTCGAGTCTGTCAAGGCTCTTGTCAATCTTTGCGTTTCTCTTCTTGCGCTTCTTGTTCTCCTCTTCCATCGCGGCGATTTCTTTGTTGACGCCCTCGATGTCCGGGTTGTCGAGGTCGAGACGTTCGTTCTTGTTGACGAGGAGCTTTTTCGCTTCTTCGCGCTCACGCTGTCTTCTCTCTTCCTCTATCTTGGCGCGTTGAGCCGCAAACGGGTCTATGCCGAAGTAGACGGAGTCTTCTGGCTTCATCTCGCCGCTTATGATTGCGTCGCGCTGTTTTCTGAACGCCGCCGCACGCTTCTCGATGTCGAGTTTTCTTCTGCGGATACGTTCTTGTCTGTCGCGTTCTTCGAGTTCTTCCTGCTTTATGCGTCTGTATGCGGTCAAGCAGCGGTCGATAGCGTCTTTGACGCGGATGATCTCTTCCTGCTTGATCTTGTCGCCGTCAGGACGCTTGAAGAGTTTTCTGACCTCGAACAAGTGCTGGTCGAACTTGTCGGCGTCGGGTTCGAGATCGGGTTGATCGTCCATATCTTTCGGCGGAAGTTCTTTGAACTTCTCCACCTCGACGAGTTTTTCGACGACGACCTCTTTTTCGACGATTTTTTCGATTTCGACCTCTTCCTTTTCCTTCTCTTGAGGCGGCGGAGGTTCGAGTTCCGTCTCGGCTTCGGGGTTATCCGTTGCCTTGACCTCTTCGACCTTCTCTTCTTCGTCTTGGTCCTTGACCTCGTTGTCGAGTTTTTGAGCGTATTCGTCGCGGTTGATTTGGTCCTTTTGGAAGTCCATATCGCCGACGCGCAAGAAGTCCGCAAACTCCTTGTCCTCCATGTCCATATCCGTCTCGAACTGGTCGTAAATACTCTCGAACAACATCGTGTTCAAGGTGACCATGTTTCTCAGGCGTTCGGTATCGGCGTTTTCAATCGGAATTTCTTCGACTTCGTCGGACGTGGAAAAACCTGCCGTGGCATTGTACGTCTCGATAAACTGCCAAAGCGTGAGCGCTTTTTTGAAGTTCGGTTCCTTCAAAATGACGTTCGTACGCATAATAGGCGGGCGCACGGGCGCGGAGTTTCTCATAGACTTTGCAAACGACGAGGACAAGAAGTCGGTGATAATGCGGTCAATCTTTGCGACGCGCTCGATTTTTGTGAGCGTATCGGGGTCGAGACGCATAACCTCGTCGAAGGAAAGTTGCGCGAGATATTCCGTCCTATAAGTGATTTTTTTGCTTGGCAAATTGAAACGGGACTCGATTTCGAGGTCCAAAACGTCCTGCGTCGCGGAAGCGCGTTTGATCTTGTCGTAGCGCATCGTGACGAAGTCTTTAAGCTTCAAAAGTAAGGTGTAAATGAAGCGGTTTTCGTAAATTTCAAAGGATTCTTCCTTGGTGATGTTGAGGATCTTGCTCGGCGTGACGCTGCCGTCCTTGTCGACCTTGGAAATCATATTGGTGTGCTGAGCGAGGTATTTGACGGACTCCGTCGAAATACTTCTCGCCAGCGATACGTCGACTATATCTTCTTCCTGAACGATGAATTTTCTCGGGTTACGGACGATTGTATCGAGGTTTGGCAAAATCTCGTCAATCGTGTCAATCCAGTCGATGGAGATGTCTTGAATAAGGCGTTTTTTTGCGAGTTTTACTTCGCTTGCACCCTTGTCGACGCGTTTTTTGAATTGCTGATAAAAGTCCTCGCCGTCCAAAACGTTGACAATCTTTTTGGCATACTGCCTATAAACGTCGCGTGTAATTTTGTTGTCAGACATAGTTTTCCCTTATGAGCAATGTGTTTGTTTGTTATGTTTTATACATACAAAGTATGTATAATTTTGTTTGTGCGTTTTGTTCTTGCGCCCATCCGAAAGAGTGCTCGGCGTGTTTTCGCCCGTCCACACCGGACGTTCAAAAACCGCGCGATGGAGACGTATGACAAGGAATGGTGCTTTGAGCGACAGACCCGGTGTACAAAAGCGTACACGATCAGGCGCTTCCTCGCGCTGTTTTTTAGAAGAGTTTCTTCAAGCGGTTGATATATTCCTTCGACTCTTGCATCTCTTCTTCTCCGAAGAGTTCGCTGAGGTACAAGATAAGACCGTCGATTTCGTCACGGATGTAGGACAAGTTGAGTGATTCGAACTTACGGAAGATCTTGTTGCAGAGGACGTAGTCGAGACCGTCGAGCAAACCGCTTATGCCGCCGCAGCAGCCGCAATAGGACGGAACGAACTCTTTGAGCTGCTTGACGATACGGTTTCCAAACGCGAGTCTGAAGTGCTCGATGACGTAGTCGTCCAACTGGTTGATTTTGTCAAGAATTTCCTGCGGGACTTTGTACTCCTCTTGCGCCTTTTTAAACTCGGCTTCGAGGTGCTTGTAGCTGATGAAAATCGGCTCCTGATATTCCGCTTCAAAGGCAATACCTTTGCTGTTGATGTTGATAGGCATAGCACGGTCGTAGACCTTATCCGAAATGGCGAAGGTCGAGTCGTCGTTGTTTGCGGTGCCGATGAACCACATATTTTGCGGAAGTTTGAAACGTCCTTTTTCGATATGCAACGGGTCGTTGGGCCAGCCTGACGGGACGAGGTCGACAATCCACTCGTCACGGGAAGGCATTTCGAGAATGGACAACATTTCCGCGAAATAGTACTCGACACGCGCGATGTTCATTTCGTCGAGAACCGTGAGGTAGATTTGGTCGTTCCAGGTTGCCTCGTACATCTTCTTCAAAACTTCGGTTTCGTTGAAGCGCTTGGTGAATTCGTTGAAGTAGCCGAAAAGCTCGGTACGGTCACGCCAAGAAGGCTGGACGGACGCGATTGTCGTCGGATTGTTGAGGAAGATGCCCATAGCGTGCGGGAGCGACGTTTTACCTGTACCTGAAATACCTTGCAGGATGATAAGACGCGAAGTCGACATACCCGCGACGAAAAGCCTTATGATACGCGGTTGATAGAACAACCTCATCTTGGAGCACGCGAAGTTGCGGAACTTGTCGCAGAACTCCGTGAGCGTCATCTCGTCGTCAAAGACAGGCGGAACGTAGTCGGCGTAAATCTTGTCGATTTCGGTGAGTTTGTAGAAACGGGACTCGCCTGCTTTTGCGGCGTCCTTGTTTTCTTCCTCGCCCTCTTCGCCGTTGTAGTTGCCGACGTCTGAGACGCGCATGCCGAGAATACGATCCTTCTCTGCGGACATCTTGATAAGTTGTTTCTTGAGGTTGGCGCACTCTTCGACGAGGTCCTGCGGCAAAACCTTCGACTTTGAAAGTCGAGCAAGTTTCCTGAGACCCAAAATCGCAAGTACGAGGAGAGCCACGACGACGGCTACGATGAGTACGATGAACAGAATCGCAACCGCCCATTCACCGCCCGAGAAATTGGCGGTATAGTTGGCGAATGCGTCGCGGTAGCCTTCGTTGTAGAAGATATGCAAAAATCCCCAGAAGATGCTACCGATGCCTTTATCGTAGAATGCACCCAAAAATGCTTTTAAAAATATGAATACGTTGGTCATTTTGTTTTTCCTTTTCGCGAACGTACGTTCGCAAATACGGCTGTGTCGACTGTTTCAGACACAGATTTGCGCAATACAAATGAAAAAAACGCAAAGAAAAGTCATGACTTTTGCACGTATGCGCAAAGCCACGACACGGATATTACAATGTTTCAGGAGAATCTTCGTTCGGTTCGTCGACCTTGGGGGCTTCCGTCGCTTCTTGGGGCCCTACAGGCTCTTCAAGAGGCGCGTCGTGGGCCTCTTCGGGCTGCGAGTCTTGAGAAGACGCCTCGGCCTGCTGTTTTAGCGAGGCGAGATACTCCTCTGCAAGACGACGCTTTTCTTCGTCCGAAAGGCTGTCGACAGTGACCGTCGTATCGGCTTGAACCGCTTTTTCCTTTTCGACCTTGGCGTTGATCAAAGCGCGCACAAGGATGAAGGCGTAAGCGACAAAGAGTACGATGAGCGGAAGAACGATGATGAGGAAGAATCTCGTTTGTTGCTTTTCAGGATTTTCTTGCAACCATTTGGACAAGAAACCTGCGCCCTTCAAACGCTTGCCGGGCGTGAACACGATGTTGCCCGAACCGTCTTCCGAGACGTCACCCCAAACCGCGACGATGTCTTCCATGTTGTAGATGGGATGAATATCGAGATTTGCATTTTCCTGATTGTCGACGTAGTCGTGCCAATCGAGCCAATTTCCGTTTGCGTCATACTGGTTGTCGCCGCGCGTGCGGATACGAACGCCCGTTGCAGACGCTTCGATCTTGAGGATACGGTGGGTGTTGAAAGATTCATACCCGTTGATGGTCCTCTTGAAAGTGATGACTTGACCGACCTTCAGGTCTCTGCCGTCTCCGTTGTACTCATTTGCAATCAATACGTCGCCCGCGTTAAAAGTCGGCTCCATAGAGTCTGTCAAAACAGTCATATAGACGTTGCCGAAAAGACTTGTCACCTTGTTCTTGTTGGAGACACGAACGATTGTTAAAATTGCAACAACAAGTGCAAAAACGATAATGATAATGCTGACGATATTGACAACCCAGTTGAGGATAGTCCTTGTCTTCTGTTGTTTTGGCGTCAGCTCTTTCTTTTCCTTTTTGGAAAAAATGTTTGCGAGTTTACTCATAAAACCCTACCCTGATTCCCACTCAAACAGTGAGATTTGATATTCTGCCGTCGACTCATGACTTATTGCCTTGTTTCTTGCAACCCTGCAAGAAGAGAACCGAGAACAAAACCCTATTGACGTCATCTCGCCATGCTTATTGCCCTTTGTCGGAAGGCGTAAAACGCCAAAACCGCTTCACGAGAATGCCTTTGCTGTACCGTATAAGTGCGAAATCTCCACCTATACACAATGATTATATGTTAAAAATACTGCTTTGTCAAGGGAGAAATTGAAAAAACTCCCCTATTTAGTGCCTTTTTCAGCAAAAAATACCCGTTTTTTTCGGAGCAAATCGAAAATACCTATCGTATCTCGTCGTAAAATTGACCTATTGCGAATAGTTCCATGTTTCACGGGAAGGAAAATGACCGAAAAAACGGTTTCTACAGCCTCGGCTGTCGAAATAGATAAAAGAAAAAAATAAAAAATATCTGCGATATTTCCCAAGCCGCAGGAACAAAAGCGGATAAATCCGCTGCGGCTCGAGGCACAAATAGATCCGAAAAGCGAAAGCTTTTTAGATAGAGAAAAAAGACAATAAAAAAATTAGAGGCAAATAGCCTCGATAAGGAGAAAAAAATGAAAAAGAAAGGTATGATTCTTGCGACCATCGTTATGGTAGTTGTGCTCGTCGCATCACTCACGACTGCTACATACGCATGGTTCACGTCAACGGCAACAGCGACGATTTCGCAAATGAACGTCACGACAAGCGCCGCAAAAGGTTTGCAGATTGCAGCTGTCACCTATGACAACAATAATGCACCGACAGCGTATAATGGCACATTGAGTCTTGACACCACATCACACAAGTGGGTTGGATCAGAGCAAAATGGTTATGGCTCCGAGTTGTCTCTCTCCCCATCTGTAGAAAACAGCCAATATTTGCTTGAAGCAATGTACGGCGCGTCCGGCGACGGCAAAAACATGTTTATCCAAACAGACACCGCATTCTTGCCGTCCGCAACCAACCCGATGAAGCTCGGTACGGAAAACCTCAACTACGTTGCGCTTGACTTCTCGCTTATGGCAACGTCCGCAGGTACTGCGTACATCAACCAAATCTACGTTGATCCAACAACGTTGTCTTTGAAATCCGGTATGGCTGGCGCAATGAGAATCGCATTGTTTGCAACAGCTCCGGGCACTCCTCTTGCAAGCGGCGCACCAACATGGGATATCTCAACAAATGGTAAGATGCTCTATATCCCGTACGGCCTTTCCTACAACGGTGTTTTGTTCAGCGCAACTATTGAAGCAAACAAATATTACACCGCAGCAGGTTATGATCTCGTCTACTATGATGAAGCGAATGAAACAGGCGAAGATTATGTTCTCGGCAGTAATATCACAACGATGACTGCAATCTCCGGCTCTTTCAATGCTTCAAAGTACTACAAAGTGCTCCCCAGCGCAGATGGCGCAGAAGTTGTGGCATACTTGACTGCAGATGCAGCAAAGGGCGCAGGTACGTTGAGCGCAGGTTCTCTCCAAGCAACTTGGAGCGCAGATAAGGTCGTCTACGGCACAAAGACTGCATCCTCCGGCAAGACGTTGGGAGCAGTTGGTAATGATCCACAACATCTTTACGCAGATTTGGCAGCAGCAAATGCTGCGCTCGTCAACCAAGCAAATACTCCTGCAGGTATCGCGTCTCTCGGTGCAATGACCGCAAACCAAGTCATCTATGGACGTTTGGTCATCTGGTTTGAAGGTGAATCCGCTGCTTGTAACAAAGAGTTCTCAGGCGGTGGCGCTCAAGTCACGGTAAACTTCAGTCTTGACCCGACTGTCACTGCATAATCTAAATCGACAAACAATCAAAAAGGCGACCGAAAGGTCGCTTTTTTGTTGCATACAAAACGAAAACTCGAAAAAATAACGCGATTTTTTTATGACAAGAATTCTAAATGCAGTACCTTTTCAGCAAAATAAACGCCATTCTCTTCTCCAAAACGTAAAAACGCAATTTCTTGCACTTTTGTTTCACACCTTCCCTTTGGTGAAGGTGGCTTGGCAGAATGCCAAGACGGATGAGGTTTGCGTCAAAAACATCGGTTTGAAAAGTCTGTTTGATTGGCAAATAAACGAGCGAAAATTCGGTCTGGTTTTACACCATTTCCCCTTTAGGGGAAATATCTTGTGAAAACGCGCAAAAAAAAAGAGAGTCCGAAGACTCTCTTTTTGTTTTGTTGTCAGTGTTCAGAATTATGCATTCGGCTCAAGGCTGAAGTTTACCGTGACTTGAGCGCCACCGCCTGAGAACTCTTGAATACATGCTGCGGATTCACCTTCGAACCAGATGACCAAACGTCCATAGATGACTTGGTTTGCGGTCATTGCACCGAGAGACGCGATACCTGCAGGAGTATTTGCTTGGTTGACGAGTGCTGTGTTTGCTGCTTCCAAGTTGACGTACGGAGTTGTATTACCAACTGCTGCCAACGTCTTGCCGGAGGATGCAGTCTTTGTGCCGTAGACGACCTTATCTGCGCCCCATGCTGTTTGGAGAGAACCTGCGCTCAACGTACCTGCGCCCTTTGCTGCATCTGCAGTCAAGTATGCCACAACATCTGCGCCTTCTGCGCTGGTGAGCACTTTGTAGTACTTTGTGGAATCAAAGGAGCCGGAGATTGCAGTCATCGTTGTGATAGAACTGCCGAGAACATAATCTTCGCCTGTTTCATTCGCTTCATCATAGTAGACGAGATCATAACCTGCTGCGGTGTAATAGTTGTTTGCTTCAACAGTTGCGCTGAACAAAACGCCGTTGTAGGTAAGGCCGTACGGGATGTAGAGCATCTTTTGTGACAAAGTCGGATTGCCGCTTCCAAGAGGTGCTCCAGCCGTGGAGGTGTACAATGCGATTCTCATTGCGCCTGCCATACCGGACTTATCCGTGAATGCTGCCGGGTTGACGTAGATTTGGTTGATGTACGCAGTACCTGCGGACGTTGCAAGAAGTGAGAAGTCAAGTGCAACGTAGTTGACGTTTTCGACACCTGCTTTCATCGGGTTGCTTGCTGACGGCAATTTTGCTGTATCCGTTTGGATGAAGATGTCTTCACCGTTGCCGGACGCACCGTACATTGCGGAGAGCAAGAATTCACCGGAAGAGTTGGTGAGGGACAATTGTGAACCATAACCGTTTTCTTCCGCGCCCAACCACTTGTGTGTTGACGCTGCGTCAAGTTCCAAAGAGCCGTTGTAAGTTGTCGGTGCCGTTGAAACGTTGTACTTTACTGCGGCAATCTGCAAACCTTGTGCGGCGCTTGTCGTGACGTTCATTTGAGAAATCGTCGCTGTTGCCGTTGACGTGAACCATGCGTATGTAGCAGTCGTGAGTGATGCGACGAGCACAACTACCATAACGATGGTCGCAAGAATCAAACCTTTCTTTTTCATTTTTTTCTCCTTATTGGCACAATTCGTGCCTTATTTTATTTTTTTCTTTTATCTATTTCGACAGCCGAGACTGTTGAAATCGTTTTTTTGCCTCCGAAATTTGAAGATTGAAACTATTCGCAATAGGTCAATTTTACGACGATATTGCCTGTCCCCTTCCCCTTCGTTCCGGAAAACTTTGTTCAAATGTCAAGGTCCTTTGCTGTAATATATGCGCTCCTACGCGTGTACGTGCGTATAGGCGCACGGGCACATATTTACTTTATCAAAGAAATTATACTCATACGCGCGCACTTTGTCAATACTAATTTCAAAAAAAATTGTTTTTTATTATAAAAATATTTTAAGATAATAAACTTATTGTATTCGTAAGCGCACACACGGGTAGATAATTATACAAAAAACTGCTTTAGTGTAATAAAGTATTTGAGAAATATGTTGATTGTTACGCAAACAAAAACCGCTCAGGTTAGATTAGATGCGAGGAAAGACGCTTATTTTTGGATGGGAACGTATTTGGCGTACGTGACTAACAAAAAAAGCGACCTGACAACGCAGGTCGCTAAATCACGAGGTTTTTTTTAATTGGCGGTGAAATTGATATTGAGTTTTACATACCCACCCAAAGCGGAGTCCACACAATCGAAATCACTTCCCTCCAGCCATATCGCCACGAAACAATACATTATGTCGCTGCCGGAAAGTTTCACGTCATACTGGAAGACGTAGTCGTCATTGAAGAAAGGTTCCGCCTTGCGGTAGCCTGACATATACGCGTCACCGCCGCCGCCTTCCTTTTGAACTCTGATTTCATAGTCCGCAAGATTGTAATTCTCGTCAGTCGGGTTGTCGGAGCCAACCGGATACGCTATGTATTCAAAGAATCCGTCTTCCACACTGCGACCTCTGTTGATACGCGTTGCCGCAAGTCTTTCGTTGTCGCTCAATGCGGCATAGACGGTGACCTCTCTTTCATCCGGAGTGTTTTTGTACGTCGTGCCCCACATAACGCGGACGCAGTTTTGCAAATTGCGGACGTCGTCATATTCAAGAGTCATCTCGCACAGAATGTCCGCCGTGTCGGTGCCGTCGTTGCGAAGTTCAAACGTGAAGCAGATATAACCGTCCTTGTCTTGCTTGCCGAGTTCAATCGACTCGATGTCTTCAAGCATCTGCTCAACCTCTTCGATTGTCGGAATCTCCTCTTTCTTGTAAATCCTGTTGTAGGAGATGTCGACCATATTGCTCGGGCCTTTACCGTTCAAGTACGGAGACCAAATCTCGTTGTCCATGGAGAGCGTGATCCTTTGACCGTTGCTCGAAGTTGCGGTGATACGGACGTTGTTTTCGTCAAGGAACAAGAGCATGATATAAACAATCGACGAGATAATGAGCGCGACGACAAGCATAAACAACATCGCGCGTTTGATCTTGCGACGTTTTTCTTCTCTCTTGACGCGCTTGTTCGCAATGATGGAGTCTTCCCATTCCTTTTGAAGTTGGGCTCTCTCCTTCTTTGCGTCTTTTGCCGCCTGTTTGTCCGCCTTTGATTCCTTGGCGGGTTTTGGTTGTTTGTCTTCTTTGCTCATATTCTTGTTCGTTTATACGCGGGTGACGTTGGTCAACCCTTTTGTTTTTGAATGATAATCACAGTTTGTGGTAAGTGCCCTGCTCGTCGAAGTAGCCGAACGGTATCCACTTGCCAATCTTGTCGTCGAAATAGCCGTTGTCCACAGTCTCGCCGTTTGCGTCGGTGTAGGTGTAGTCAATCCATCTGCCCTCTTCGTCGAAATAGCCGTCGTATACGTTGCCGTCCTCGTCCACCCATTGAGCATTCTCGTTGTAGTGCCCTTCGTGGCGACGGTCAAACATCTCGTATTCAATCCAGTTGCCCTCGACGTCAAAGTAGCCGTTGTAGGTGTTGCCGTCTTCGTCTACCCATTGACCGCGCTCGTTGTATTTGCCGATAAGTTCCTTCGGCTCGGTGTCCTCTTTGTTGGGAATGTGCAGGGTGACGCCAAAGCCGCGCATACCCGATTGCATCCCAACGCCCATGTCGCCGAACATACTGTCGCTTCTATACTCGTTGAAGAGTTTTTCTTCGGCGTCGAAGTCGGGACGAATCTTCTTGCGCTGTTTGCGAGTCGCCGGATCGCGATACGTCGGACGGTCAGGCGCGGTGACTCCGCTCTCCTCTGCCGTCATCGTAGTCTTTTTGAGTTCCCTCGCGCGCTCTTCCGCTTGAGCAATCTCCTCTTTGCTGCCCTCGCGCTCAAAGCCCAGTTCGGACTTTTTGTCGGAGGCAAACGTCAATGCCAACGCGTTTTGCACGTCGCCTTGGAAACGTATCGGAGACATCTCGTCGATAAGCTTCTTGTCTGCGAGCGGGTTCTTGTTTACGACGAGTTTCGCTTCCTGCATCGCAAGTCGCTCTTCCGCCGCCTTCTTCGCCGCAAGTTTTTGCTGTTCAAGTCTGACTTGATACGGGGACTTCGCAAGTTCAGGTCTAGGGGCAAGCGGCATTATCCTGCCGTTTTCGTCCTGAGCCATGATACGCTCGATGGCGGCTCTTCTCATTTCTTCGAGTTCCGCACGCTCGGCGCGCTCTTTTGCGTCCAAGTCCTTTTGCAAATTCTTTTCGTAAGCGGCTTTCTTTTCCGCAGTGAGTTCCGGAAGTTTCAAGAATTCGTTGGTCACCCAGCGGGACAACTTGCTGACAGCCTTGCCCGTCACGTACTTGACGCCCTCACGTTTGAACCTCGCGTATTGCGCCGGAGTGTCCACGCCTTCCATGATGAGCCCCATCTTGTTTGCCGCGCAATACTTGACGAGCATTTGAAGAACTTTCTTCTTGTTTTGGCTCGCGTCGAAATATTGAGCCTCGCAACGGAGATAGTCAAAATTGAAATCCGCAAATACGTCCAAAGAATTGTACTCTTCACCGTAGGCGGAAATGCAAATCTTGTAGCCGCTGCGTCTTAAGCGCGCGTATCTCTTGCGCCCGTCTTCGTCAAGTTGCATCAGGGTGTTGGCAAAGAAGGAAATAATAAGCCCGTCTCTCTTGTATTCGTTGTCCTTCAACGTTTCGAGCAAAATGTCGAAATCTTTGTCGTTTTCAAGGAAACGTACGGAGACGGGTACGGAATATACGAGTTTTTCGGGAATGTAAAAATTCTCACGCATGACGAGATGATAGTTCTTGAGTTCCTCAAGAGCAATCACGTTGAGTTCGTTGATACGAACGGAGTTCTCCGCAATCACAAAATAGTTTGCGACGCTCATACGCCCGAGATAGCGGTCGTTGAGAATTTGAAATGCGTCAACAAATGCAACCTTCTTATTCTTCGACTTCGCATCAACTATGCCGCGGAAGAAAAAGTCGATAGGTTTGTATTGTGTCCTTTTGGCGTATGCGGTTGAATTCATGTTTTCCTCTGCGCAAGCGCACCTGCGCATAGTTATAGTATTATACTCTATGTATTATAACATTTTCTGTGCGCGATTGCAATACCTTTTTCAAAATATTTTTATTATACACGCGCCCGCAAAAAATCCGCGAAAGCGCACTCTCGAGAACACCCCGTATTTCCAAAGCGTAGCGCAACACCAAGCAAGCAATTGTTGCGGAATACCGACAGGAGTTATTCTGTTCCATTACTGTTTAGCAAATAATTGATTGCTTGGTAAAACGAAAAAACTGCGCTCATCATGCTGCACGTTCCTTTTGGAAGGTGCGCAAATAAACGCAGTTTTTTCGTGGTGCCGAGAATCGGGGTCGAACCGATACGGAGTTTCCTCCGAGGGATTTTAAGTCCCTTGCGTCTGCCTATTCCGCCATCCCGGCATATAATTAAGGCGACACGCTAAGTGCCGCCTTTTGGAGGCACCACCCAGATTTGAACTGGGGCGTATAGGTTTTGCAGACCTTTGCCTTACCACTTGGCCATGGTGCCAAATATTTCGTTGTGACTGAGAAACGACGTCCGAGGACGGACTAAGCCGTCCTCAAACATCAACTCCCCCCTTGGAGCGGTGTCTCGCGAATAGTTTGCACTATCCACGTACCCCGTTGGAGCGGGAGTTCGCTGATAGCATTTCTGCAATCGCGTTCCCACTGGAGCGGGAGACGGGATTCGGACCCGCGACTTCCACCTTGGCAAGGTGGCATTCTACCACTGAATCACTCCCGCAGAGAGATTGCTTATCTAATATATCAAACAACTTGCGATTTTGCAACCTATTTTTGAAATTTATCCAAATTTTTGACTTTGCTATTTTTTGCGCACGGCGAGCATTCTTGCAAACTCTTTGAGCTCTTCCGAGTTTTTCAAGAAGTCGGCGGAACGTATCGCGCTTTCGGTTGCGGAGTTCAAAAGACGCACTGTCTCCTCCCTGCCGATTGCATTTATTATCGACGGCTCTCCGTCGTCGTCAAGAAGGTCGTCCGCAAGTTGGAAAGCTAGTCCCAAATTGCGTGCGTATGCGCTCACTCGCTCGAGCGTGCTTTCGTCCGCGCAGGCAAGGCGCGCGCCCGCTCGCATCGAGGCAAGTATGAGTGCGCCGGTTTTAAGCGAGTAGGTTTCAAGATATTCGTTCTTCGTCTTGCACCCCGCGAGGTCTCTCACTTGTCCGTCCACCATTTTGCTCGCCCCGAGCATAATCTCGTAGCAAGCGGAAAGATAATTCTCCCCCCTGACGTTCGCATTCCTGAAAAGGCTCTCTGCCGCTTCCGTCAAAAGCGCGTCGCCGACGAGTATCCCGTTTGCCTCTCCGAACTTCTTGTGAACGGAAAGTTTGCCCCTTCTCATATCATCGTCGTCCATGGCGGGCAAGTCGTCGTGCACGAGCGAATAGGAATGCACGAGTTCGACGGCATACGCAAGCGCGAGCACGCCCTCGCACTCCGCGTCGCCCGCGGCGCGCGCGCCCAAGTAGACGAGCAAAGGTCGTATGCGTTTCCCGCCGTCGACAGTCGCGTAGCGCATCGCCTCTTCTAGCGCAAAACCGTGCAACGATAAACTGCGCTCCAAATATTCTTGGAACGACGCCAAGTATTCCGTTTTTGAAATTTCGGAAATTTTCATATCAGTCCAAATCGAGTTCGGCCGTCACGTTTTTGATGTCGTCGACGAGCAAGGAAAGCTTGCCCTTTTCCGCCTTCAAATCTTCAATGCAAATCTTCGAAAGTTCGATGCCTTTTTCAAAAGCCTTTATCGCTTCGTCGAGAGGCAAATCGCCTTCCAATTTTTTGACCGTATTTTCGAGTTCTTTGAGGGCTTCTTCGAATTTTTTGATTTCTGCCATAATTACTCCTTTTTTGCATTTACGCTTTCAACGGTTGCGAGTACGTATCCGTCGCTTCCCGTCGCTTTCAATTTGTCTCCGACTTTGAGTCCCGCCACTCCGTTCACCGTAGCGTCTCCGCGTTCGAGACGGAAGTAGCCGCGCTTCAAAATTTTGAGAGGACTGAGATTGTCGAGAGCACCGACAAGTCGAGTCGCCTTGGCGTCCGCTTGTTCGAGTTTGAAAGTCGCGGCGCTCGTCGCTCTGTCTATGAGCCTCGTCACTTTGTATGCTCTCGTTTTCAAAAAACTGTCCGCCTGCGCAAGAAGCGACTTGCAGGCAAGTTGAGTTTTGGTCGTCGCAATCTCGAATTTGTGAATCGCGTTTCTCTTTAAACTCGTCATTGAATTTTTGAGAGCGTCAATCATTTCGTAGTAGTCGAAAGCGATGAGTTCGCCTGCTGCCGTCGGCGTGGCGGCGCGTGCGTCGGCGACGAAATCGCAGAGAGAAAAATCAGTCTCGTGCCCTACCGCCGAAACGACGGGAGTGTTCATTGCGTACACCGCCCGAACGAGTTCCTCGTCATAGAACGGAGCGAGGTCTTCAAGCGAACCGCCGCCTCTTGCAATCACGATGACGTCGTAGCCGAGCGCGTCGACGAGCGGAAGAATTTTTGCAATCTCGTGTCCCGCGCCTTCGCCCTGAACGCGAACGTCTTTGACCACGATGTTGATGATTGGATTCTTGCGTCGAATTGTCGTGACTATGTCTCGAATGACCGCGCCGGTCTTGGACGTGACGACGAGCACGTTCTTGACGTACTCCGGAATTTCTTTTTTATGCGCCTCGTCAAAGAGCCCTTCCGCAGTCAACTTCGCTTTGAGTTTTTCAAATTCGAGAGCAAGCACGCCCATCCCCGCAGGCTCCATCGAGGACACTTGCAAGGAGAGTCTACCTCCCTTGACGTAGTAATCGAGAGAGCATTTGACAATCACGCTCTCCCCGTCTTTGGGCTGATACGTCTTTGCCGCATAAAAGCAGACGCAAGAAATTTGCGACTGTTTGTCCTTCAAAGTAAAGTAAGCGTGAGGCCCGCTCATCTTGTAGCCGGACACTTCACCGAAGACGGTCAATCCCTTAAATATCGGGGAATCCGTGCAAGCCTTAATTGTGAGGTTTACTTCGGTGACAGATATGGCATTTTGCAGAATCGACACTTTATCTGACATAATCGGCACTTTATAGTCCTTTTTTGCAGTAATTGACTGATTTTTGCGTGTTTTTTGAGTATTTTTACGATACTTTTTAATACAAAAACCCCGAAATATCGAACATTTGTTTGATAAGTCCGCCAAATGCCCGGCATTTCAGGGGAATTCTCTGTGTTTTACTTTTGGTCCTTTGCTATTTTTGCGAGCACTCCATTCACAAATGCTCCGGACTTGTCCGTTCCGTACTTTTTGGAAAGTTCTACGGCTTCGTTGATTATGACGGGAACGGGAGCGGATTTTGCACCGAGTTCGTAGGTTGCAAGAAGCAGTACGGCGAGATCTGGGCGATAAATTCTTGCGAGAGTGTATCCGTCGAGATGCTCGTCAATCGTCCTCTTCAAAGACTCCTCGTTTGCGAGCACTCCGACGTACGTCTCGGAGATATAAGTTTTGTCGTCCTCCGTCATGTCGGCGTCCGAAAGCAAAAGTTCAAGCGTGCCTTCGTTTGCCACTCCGTAAAACGTATACTCGAATACGAGTTTGAAAACCGATTCTCTTGCGACTCTTCTCATAATCTTATTGCACGACGGAAACGCTCACGACTTCGACGTCGACGTTTGCGACTCTGAATCTGGTTGCGTTTTCAATCTCTCCCTTCACTCTCTCTTGAACTGTCGCGACGGTGGTCGGCACGGTGCAACCGAGTTCGATGATTACGGGGACGCTCACGGAGACTTTGTCGTTTTCCAAAAACTCAACCTCGGCTCCGTTCTTTTTGTAGCGTTTTGCGTCGGCGACAGAAACGCCGTCGACTTCGTTTGCCGCGTCGTTTGCGAGCGACTTGATGACGCTCTTGAAAACTGCGATATTGTTTTTGCCGTTGTTCTTCATACTGCCTCCAAACAAATTTATTATACCACAACAAAAATATTATATCAACAAAAAAAGACGAGGCTTGCCCGTCTTTTTTCGATTTTTGCAAAATGAGATTTCAGTCGATTTTTCTTTGTCAATTATACGGAATGATTTTTACTTCCGTCGCCTTGAACGTCGTCTCGGCAACGACTGCGGCGAGAATTTGATTCGCCTGTTCGGCGGTGAGTTCCTGAGAGCCGACGACTATACTCACTCCCCCGTCGCCGATTGTCACGATTGCGTCGCCGAACCCTTTTGCCTTGACGAGAGTTTCAAGAGCGAGCTCCTGCTCCATACGACTGACGATGTCCGCCTTTTGCTTTTCGGCGTTTTCCTTTGCGGACGCTGTCGCAGTCTCGGAATTCACAATCGCGTCAAGATACAAAAACTCCGATTCGCGAGTGGACTCTCTGTCGCTCTTCGCCGCCGCGAAAAACGTTTGGGTGACGTTGTCCGTGTTTGCGTTTTTGCTACTCTCTGTCGCCGCGGTCAATTTGTCGCTGAGCACAAAGTTCAGCACCCCCGTCGCTACAAGCAGCAACACCATAACCGATAGCACGATTATTTTTTTTGTTTTGGACTTCATTTTCATATATTCCTCCTATTTGGTCAAATTGATTTCGCGGACTTTGCCGAGGTTTTTCATCCCGATTTCGAATAGACGCTGACGATATTTTTGTCCACCCCGAGCGCGGTTGCCGCGGCGTCCAAAAGTCTGAGTCTGACCGTTATATCGCTCGCCCCTTCCGCAATCACGATGACGCCGACTATCTGTCCGTCGTTTCTTGTTATCATAGAACTGACCTTCCCCGACCCCTCGATTTCGCCAAGTACGGAAGAAAGTCTTGACTCCTCTTCCGTCATAACGCTCGCGGTTGTCGTTGATTTTGAATTCGTCTTCCCTATGACATTAGAATATATGATGAGTGCCGCCGCAATTATGAGTATCGCGATGATAATTTGTATGTTTTTTATGCCTTTGAGTTTTTGAATTATTCCGCTCGATTTGAGTCTCTCAAAAGGCTTTGCTTTTCGGTTGTCTTCGACCTGCATATTTTGCTCCTCACGCGCGCGTGCGCGTTATTATATTGTACGGGCGCGCGTGCGCGCGTACAATATATATGCGCGTCCGCCCCGTTTTTTCAACAATAATTCACTGTTCAGTAGGGTTTTTGCGAACCCGATATTGCGTGCGTTTCCGTTTTTCAAACGTCGGCCTCCCGCTTTTCCTTCAAAATAAATTTTACCTTGTTTTTTTCGACGTTCAGGTGATTTGCAACGAGGTCGATAATTTCGGTCACGTCTCCGCTTTTTCCAAAATCAATTACCTCGATTTCGCTTATTCCGTAGTCCGCGCCGAGCTCGATTGAAACCTCGCAGTCGAACCCGTAAAGAGCAAGATACGTCTTCGTCTCCTCCTCTTTTTCTCTCGTGCGTTCATCCTTCGTCTCCTTGACGAACCCTTCGTTCACACTCGCCCAAGCGGAAGAAAAATCAAACTTCCACTCGCTTCTCAAAAGTTTCGGCAACGGGCTGACGATTACGAATATCACGAGCAGAGAAAAAACCCCCTTAACGTATTTTGCGATCTTGCCGTTCGGCAGAACTATTTCGAGCAGTACGCCGAGCACGATTACGCAGACTATCGAGATTATCCACCCTTGCATACAAAATCTTATTTTTCACATGCGACATATATTCCACTTGCGTCATACGCCCATATTGCAACTGCCGATTATCAGCATAATCATTATGAAAAACAGAAACCCCACTCCCGCGAGCGCGGTTATCAGCAGGTTCATATTTTCGGCGAGAGTGTGCAAAAGTTTTGCGATTCTCTCCTCCCCTATCGGTTCGACTATCGCGGCGGTAAACCTGAGCGTCAACGAAAAAACCATAACATTGAGGAGCGGAAAAACGACTATTCCCACGAGCGTCATCGCGGCAAAATAGCCGAAAGCGTTTTTGACTATGACCACCGAAGCCGAAATAAGGTCAAAACCGTCGGACAAATATCCGCCCAAAATCGGGACGTATCCGGAGAGCGCGAACTTTGCCACGTTAAACCCAAACTTGTCGACAACTCCACCCGTTATTCCCTGCGCGGCAAGAAACGTCGCAAACAAGCCGAACACTACACCGATGAGCCAAGTCGACGCGGTCTTTATAAGATGAGTGAGTTTTTCGAGTTTTACGGTTTTCGACAGGTTCCCGACCACCGAAAACACGACCACCGCGATAAAAGACGGGACTATGATTTTCGTGATTATCGACATAATTCCGCCCGAAAGCACGGCGAGCATGGGGGTATATGCTGCGACAGTGGTCGTGCCGCCCACCGCGGAAAGCAGAGTGAGCAACACGGGAAAAACCGCTTCCGCAAACTTTGAAAGGGAGTTAATCACCCCGACGACGCTACTGAGAATTTTTATTACACCCGTCATGAGTATTCCGATAACCCCTGCGTACACCACGACGTGCACGACCTCGGTGGTGGAGTTGTCGAGAAAATTTGCGGTCAACCCCGTGAGCATACTCTTCAAGACGCAGATGATGAGTATCGTGATAAAACTCGGCAAAAACGCAAGAAAATACCTGCCGACGGTGCTCCCGAGAAGCGAGAAAAGCCTCTCGAAAAAGTTTCCGCTCTCCCCGCTCGTCAACGCTTTTATCGTCTCGCGAACGTTGCCGACGGACAAAAACTCCGCCTCCTCCCCTCCGAGTGAATCGATGAAATTTTGAATTGAATTTATATTCAGCCTGGCAATCACTTCTTCGATTGCCTTTGAAAGGTCTGCGTCCACGCTCTCCTTCGTCTGCTTTCCCGAATCGGCGTAGGCGACGTTTTCAAAATCGACTAAAAAACAAAAAATCAAAACCGCAAGAAGTACGACGAGCAAAACGACGTACGTCCCGCGAAAAGAACGCCGACGAACAGTATTCGTTTTCCCGCTCGAATTTTTCATAAGTTTACGAGTTGCGCAATCGTATCGACGAGCGAAGCGACGATTGATATGCTCGTCAAAAAAATGACGACCTTTCCGCCGAGTTGCAATTTCTCCGCAATGGACGCGCAACCCGCGTCGCATGCTATCGACGAAGAATACTCCGTGAGATACCCGATGCCGATGATTTTCAAAACCGCCGCAAACACTTCCTCGTCCACTCCGCTCTTTGCTACGATACCGTCGAAAGCAAGTATCACGTTCGTCAAAGAACTCATCAAAGTCACGAGCATAACGACGCCCGTAGCAATCGTCACGAACACCGCAAATTCGGGTTTCGCGGTCCTTAAAACGAGCACGATTATGACGCCAACGAGGGCGATTCCCACAAGCCTGAAAATCATCAATACAACGCAAGAAGGGACTTTAAGTTGTCAAATAGACCGCTTAACATATCGATTAGTAAAACTACGACCAAAATTATCCCCGCAAGAGTGGCAAAAGTCGCAATCTCGTCGCGGTCTGTTTTTTTGAGGACGATGCACACTACGGCGGTGAGAAGTCCAATGCCTGCAATCTTCAAAATTATGTCTATTCCCATATCATGCCAGCAGTATCAAAAGCGCGATGCCCAAGAGTACGCACAGTTTGAAATACATTCCTCCATACTTTTTATTCTCGGCTTGACACTTGTCAGCCTTGTCCTTGAATTCCGCCTGCCACCGCTTGACGTACGCGACTTGTTCGAGATACGCGCTCTTGCCGAGCCCGTTAAGCGCCTCTTCAACCTGCGCCCTCTCCTCTTTCTTCAAAAACAGCGGTTCGGACTTTGCTCCCCTGCCCGTTCGTTCGGGGTCCAAATAAGCCGAAAGTTCGCCTGACGACTGCGCAAGATACTTTCGGTTTATCTCGGGGAGCGGAGTTTTTTTGAAGGTCAACTCTCTCTCAAAAAACAAAAAATAATCTCGCAAGTCCGCATAGAATTTTTCTCGCAGTTTATAGCGTTTTTTCACGAGCACGCCCGCGTACGCGCATACGAGCGCGATGAGCCCTCCGCCTATGAGCCTCAAAACTCCGCTCATAGTCTTCTTCTCTCCACCACCGTCCCCGCCCTCTCCTTCTTTGAGAGCAGTACGGCGAAATCGAAAGTTTCAAACAGTTTTGCAAACCTCTCGTCACTTTCGAGTTTGTCCAAATCATCCCCGTGCAGAGACGCAAATACCTTGACTCCGCTCCGTACGATGTCGCAGACCGCGTCTATTTCCTCCGCCTTGAATATCTCGTCCGTGACTATGATTTCGGGGTTTAAAGCGCGCACGCAGTTTTCGTAGGCGACAGTTTTAGGCACGCCTGAGACGACGTCCGCTTCCCCAACGTCGAGCTGAGGTTTGCCGTCTACACAGGAGGCAAGTTCGTATCTCTCGTCGATTATCACCGTGTTAAATCGGCGGGAAGCGAGCCTTGCGAGTTCTCGAAGCATAGTCGTCTTTCCTGCCGCCGGAGGAGAAACGACGAGAGTGGAAAGCGGAGCGTTTAGCACCTCGTTTGCTATGCAATCCGCGGCGGTTTTGACCTGATGAGGCACGCGCACGACGAGCGACGAGACGTTTTTTACGCTCAAAAATTTGCCGTCGTCAAGCACCCCTTCCCCCGCTACTCCTATGCGGAATTTGCCGTATGGGATATAGCCTTTTTTCATCTCGTCGCCCACGGAATATACGGAAAAATTGCTGGCTTTTGCAATCAATTCTTCAATATCGTTTTTGGTCACGATATACGGCATTCCATTGGGTTTTACCGCAAAACGGTTGGAAAGCGTTTGTACGACGAGAGGCTTTCCTATGCGCATACGAAGCTCGGTGAGTTCGGTTTCTTTCACTCCCCCGAGTATCGCGCTCGCCATACTCCCCTCGATTAGTCCTTCCAACATACTTAACTCTATGAAAGGTGAAAACCATAAATTCAAAACCGCAAAAAACGACAAAAAAACTCACTGCCGAAGCAGTGAGCCTTTGTTTTTGATTTCGAGTTAGACTCTTGACATATACTCGCCGGTTCTCGTGTCGATACGAATCGTATCGCCCTCGTTGACGAACATAGGAACTTGGAGTTCATAACCGGTCTCGACGGTTGCGGGTTTCGTTGCGTTTGTCGCGGTGTTGCCTGCGACTGCCGGCTCGCAAATCGTGATGAGGAGTTCGACAAAGTTCGGCGGTTCAACGGAGAACGGAGTGCCTTGGAAGGACTTGACCGTCACTTGCATATTCTCTTTGACGAAATTGAGCGCGTCTTCGACTTGGTCCTTGTTGAGCGGAATTTGCTCGTAGGTTTCCGTGTCCATGAAGTAATAGAACTCACCGTCCGTATAGAGATATTCCATTTGTCTCGTGTCGATGTGAGCAAGTTCAAACTTTTCGGTCGGGTTGAACGTCTGTTCGAGAACAGCGCCCGTGACGACGTTTTTCATCTTCATACGGACGAACGCCGCACCCTTGCCCGGTTTGACGTGCAAGAAATCGACAACCGTCATAATCTTGTTGCCATCATAGAGAAAGGTCACGCCTTTTCTCAAATCGCCAGCCATAACTTGTGCCATAATTTTATTCTCCTAAGTTTTATTTTTTGATTATTTTGCGTACTCTACGCTGCGAGTTTCACGAATAACGTTGACCTTGATTTGTCCCGGATATTCGAGTTCGTTTTCGAGTTTTTCCGCGATGTCTTTCGCAAGGAAGACGAGGTTTGCGTCGTTGACTTGCTCGGGTTTGACCATAACGCGAATTTCACGTCCCGCCTGAACCGCAAACGTCTGCTCGACGCCGTCAAAAGACTTTGCGATTTCTTCAAGCTTTTCTATACGTTTGACGTAGTTTTCAAGCGATTCGCGTCTCGCGCCCGGACGTGCCGAGGATATTGCGTCCGCCGCCTGAACGAGCACCGCGTCGATAGTCTTCGGTTCGATGTCGTTGTGGTGCGCCGCAATCGCGTGGATGACGTCGTTTGATTCGCGATATTTTTTGACGATGTCCACGCCGAGTTGAACGTGAGTTCCCTCGAGTTCGTGGTCTACCGCCTTGCCTATGTCGTGCAGGAGTCCCGCGCGTCTTGCGACCTTGGGGTCGACGCCGAGTTCCGCCGCCATAATAGACGCAAGCGAAGCGACTTCAATCGAGTGCTTCAAGACGTTTTGACCATAGCTCGTCCTGTATTTGAGCCTGCCCAAAATCTTGATGACTTCGGGATGCAGTCCGTGTACGCCGACTTCAAACGCGGCTTCTTCGCCTGCTTCCTTGATGCCCGCTTCGACTTCCTTTCTCACCTTGTCGACCATCTCCTCGATACGAGCGGGATGAATACGTCCGTCGGTGATAAGTTTTTCAAGCGTAAGTCTTGCAATCTCTCTGCGTACGGGGTCAAAACTTGACAAAGTTATGACGTCCGGAGTGTCGTCGATGATGAGGTCGACGCCCGTCGCGCTTTCGAGTGCGCGGATGTTTCTGCCCATACGACCGATGATTCTTCCCTTCATCTCGTCGTTCGGGAGCGCGACAACCGAAACCGTGTTCTCTGTCGCGTGGTCGGCTGCGCAACGTTGAATTGCCGCCGAGACGATGTTTTGCGCTTCTTTCAAAGCGTTTTCTTTTGCTTGCGCAATAATATCTTTTGCGTCCTTGACCGCGCTCTGTTTCACGCTGTCGAGGAGTGCGTCTTTGAGTTCTTGGCAAGCTTCTTCCTTGCTCATACCCGCGACGCGTTCGAGTTCCTGTTGCATCTTTTCTTGGGACTTGCCAAGTTCTTCTTCGATGCCTTTCAAGCGCTCTTTCGTTTCTTCGATTTGTTTCTGCGACTTTTCGACGTCCTCAATCTTCTTGTCGAGGGTTGCGTCCTTTTTGTCGAGTGAGTCTTCTCTCTTGTCGAGAGCCGATTCCTTTTGTGCAAGACGGTTTTCCGTCCTCTGCCATTCTTGCTTGCGCTCTTTGGTTTCGTTTTCGAAATCAACGCGCATCTTGTTCATCGTTTCTTTTGCCTCGAGCAAGCCGTCTTTTCTTATGGTCTTTGCTTCGAGATTTGCTTCTTCGATAATTCTTGCCGCTTCTCGCTTTGCGTTGCCGATTTTGTTTTGAGAATAGATGCGGTATATCAAAAATCCAACCGCCGCGCCCACGATAAGGGCTGCGACTGCGGAGATTGCCGCTATTCCACCGGCGCCAAGAGCAGCAAGCAAAAGGTTAAAATTGCTGGCCATCTCGGTCCTCCATATATATAATCAAAACCAAACCTGAAAACCGCACCATATACAAAAAAATTTCAACGTGGGCGGTATGCGCTTGCAAATTGCGCCCAAAAGTAAGATATTCAAACGAAATATATATATGACTAAGTTCTCAAATGATAGTTTTGTCTTTAATAGTATATACTATTTATTATATTAAGTCAACGAAGAGACAAAAAAAATTGCCGTATAATACGGCAATTAAAAAAGTATTTTGAATTTTTTCTTCCGTCAAGGCGTTTTAAAACGCAATTCGACAGATAGAATTGACAGTCGAGCGTTATTTAATCTCGTATGCCTCTCTCACCTGACGATTGATTTCTTCAAAGAAATCGGGGTTGTTTTTGAAGTAATCGAGCACTCTGTCTCTGCCCTGACCGATCTTCTCGTCGTTGTAGCTGAACCAGCTTCCGCCCTTTTGAATTATGCCCTTTTCGACTGCGAGGTCCAGCACGCAACCGGCGTTTGAAATACCGCTTCCGTACATAATGTCAAACTCTGCAACCTTGAACGGAGGGGCGACTTTGTTCTTGACAATCTTGGCTTTGACGTGGTTTCCGACGACGTCGCTTCCATCCTTCAAAGCATCGGCTTTTCGTATATCTATTCGGACGGATGCATAAAATTTGAGTGCTTTGCCACCCGTTGTCGTCTCGGGGTTTCCGTATACGACGCCGACCTTTTCACGAAGTTGGTTTATGAAGATAATCGTGCATTTGCTCTTGGACGTCACAGCCGTGAGTTTGCGGAGCGCTTGCGACATAAGACGCGCTTGGAGACCGACGTGGCTGTCCCCCATATCTCCGTCGATTTCCGCTTGCGGAGTGAGTGCAGCAACGGAGTCCACGACGATAAGGTCGATTGCCGCGCTTCTGACGAGCGTCTCGACGATGTCGAGCGCCTGTTCGCCGTTGTCCGGTTGGGAAATATAGAGGTTTTCGAGTTGTACGCCGAGTTTTGCCGCGTATACGGGGTCGAGCGCGTGCTCTGCGTCCACGAACGCCGCCGTGCCGCCTGCCTTTTGAACTTCCGCCACGCAATGGAGCGCAACCGTCGTCTTACCTGACGATTCAGGTCCGTAAATCTCGACTATTCTTCCCTTTGGAATACCGCCGATGCCGAGCGCGATGTCGAGAGTCAAGCAACCCGTCGATATTGCCTCTACGTGTTGAATATTTTCATCGCCGAAGCGCATAATCGCGCCTTTGCCGAACTCCTTTTCAATCTGTTGAAGAGCGGCTTTCAAACTTTGTTCTTTGTCGAAAGTTTTTTCGGTGTTTTTGTCTGCCATAGTTGTTCTCCTTTATATTCCCAAATTATTTTCAAACATATAATACCACAGTATATGTACCGTTTTCGGTGCGATATTGGCGATTTTTCACAACATCAGAATGTCGCCTCTCAAATATCTCACGAGATAGAACAGCGCGAGATTTGACGCCGCTCTTCTTATTTCGTTGCGCGTACCGGACAATTTTTTCTCGAAAACGGTGATGAAATCGCCCGAGCCTACCGCAATATACACGAGTCCCACGGGTTTGCCTTCATCCCCCGTCGGTCCTGCGAGTCCCGTCGTCGCAAGTCCTATGTCTACGGGCGGTTTCAAGAGCCCTTCGACCATTGCGTAGGCGGTTTCACGGCTGACTGCGCCGTACTCGCCGAGTAAGGACTTCGTCACTCCCAAACGGTTGATTTTGGACGAGCGATTGTAGCATACGACGCCCTCGAAGAAGTTTTCGCTTATTCCCGCGACCTCCGTCAAGCGCGAGCATATCTCCCCTCCGGTGAGGCTCTCCGCAACCGCCAAAGTCCTCCCGTTCATCTTGAGGAGTTTCCCCGCAAGGCTCTGCAAACTCTCGTCAAACGAACAATACACCTGCTCGCTGAAAAGGTTGTAGACCTTGCTCTTCACCGTCTCGAACGTCGTCCTGTCCGCGCTGTCCGAAGACATCGTGACGAGTGCGTCGAGACAATTCTCTTTTACGTCAAAATCTACGCCCAACCCCTTGAGCGGTGCAACGCTTTCTGCTATTTGCCCTGCGGTTAAACCGCAAATTTTGACGCACTCTTTGAACATATTTTCAGTTTTAAATAACTATGTTATTTATTCCTCGGTTTTTTTGCTCTCATCTAACGGCTTTTCGTCATCCTCTGCGCTTCCGCTCTCAAAGAGCACGGCCCTGTTCTTTATCATATAATTGACGCCGCTGAACACCGTGAAGAACGCGCCCGCATAGTAGGCTATCGTGGCTATCCAGCCGATTGCTTCGTGGAGAGGCGCAAGCACGAGCGCCACCACCGCAACATCCAAAAGCACAGTCTTGACCTTGCCGAATATGTCTGCGGCAAGCACGATGTTCTTCTTTGCCGCCACAGCGCGGAAAATGCCTATGATGAGTTCTCTCGACATCATAATGCCCGCAAGCAAGGTTATGATGAGCGGGTTTGCGGCAAACTTCCCCCCGCAATCGAGCCCACGGTTGAAGAATATGATGAGAAAGAGCACGACGACTATCGCGACCTTGTCCGCTAGCGGGTCGAGAAATTTGCCGAAATCGGACACCGTATGCGTCTTTCGCGCCACCGCCCCATCCACAATGTCCGTTGCAAGACAGAGTGCGAGCAGTACCGCCGCCACCACCGTAAGCGCCACGTATACGTCGTGATTTACGTTCACCATTTGGCTCACGATATACATCGCCACCGTCGGGAAAATGAGCACGATTCTCGCAATCGTTATTTTTGTTGCCGCAGTAATTTTCATACCGTCTCTCCCACGAGGTCTATGCCGTCGCTACCCGTGATTTTGACCTCGTAAAATTCTCCTATGCGCACTTCTTCGTCGGAGCCGAACAGCACGACGTTGTCTATGTCGGGAGCCTGTCCCTCCGTGCGTCCGACAAACATTTGTTTGTCGTAATCGACGTCGTCGTAGACGACTCTCACCGTCTTTCCGACGAGAAGTTTGTTTTTCTTTTTTATAATTTTGGTTTGAAGGTTCGTAAGTTCCTTCGCCCTCGCCTCTTTCACACTCTCGTCCAAATGGTTCGGGAGTTTGTCCGCAGGCGTGCCTTCCTCTTTGGAATAGGCAAAAAAGCCGGCGAAATCGAATTCTTGCGTCTTTACAAACTCTTTGAGTTTGTCATACTGTTTTTCGCTCTCCCCCGGGAAACCGCAAATGAAGGTCGTTCTAAGCGTGATACCCGCATCCCGAATCTTTTTGACGAGCGCGCGAACGTCCGCTTCGGTCACCTTGCGGTTCATCTTTTTCAAGATTTCGTCGTCGATATGTTGGAGCGGAACGTCCATATATTTTGCGACTTTAGGCTCGTTTTTGACAAAATCTATAAACTCGTCCGTCACCATTTCGGGATAGAGATACAAAAGCCTTATCCACTCGAAATCAAGTTTTTCAAGTTCGCGCACGAGCTCGAAGAGGTGCGGTTTGCCGTCAAAGTCGACGCCGTATCTCGAAACGTCTTGCGCGACCAAAATGAGTTCTTTCACTCCGTCGTCCGCAAGTTTCGAGGCTTCGGCGAGCAGGTTTTCCGGCTTTTCCGAACGATATTTACCCCTGATTTTGGGTATCGCGCAATACGTGCAATGATTGTCGCACCCGTCCGCTATTTTGAGATAGGCGTAGTGATACGGAGTCGTGAGCACCCTACCCGAATAGAACCTGTCGGCGGAGAAACAGCCGTAAACTTTTTTGTCTTCCGCGACCTTCTCAACCGTCTCGACTATTCTGTCGTAGTCGGCTATGCCGAGTATCGCGTCCGCTTCTTCAAACTCGTTTTTGAGTTCCATTTCGTACCTTTGAGCAAGACAGCCGGTGATTATCACCTTTTTTGCACCGTCCGAATTTGCCTTTGAGTTGAGCGCGTTCAATATCTCGTCGATGGATTCCTCTTTCGCCTTGTCGATGAAGGCGCAGGTGTTGACGATGATGACGTCCGCTTCGTCCTCGCTCCCTACGAGCGTATGACCGGCAGCCACGAGACGCGCGAGCATCTTCTCGGTGTCAACCCTATTCTTGTCGCATCCGAGCGAGATCGCGCCTATCTTCATTCTTCCTCTCCTCCGCCGCTCTCCGCAAGTTGCAGTTCGGCAAGTTCATCATAGGTGAGATTGACCTTTTTCTTCTTCGGGTCGTGCTCGTCGGGCGTCAAATAGCCTCTTTCGTCCATCATATCGTAGATGCGCGCCGCCTTCGGCCAGCCGAGTCCGAGTTTTCTCTGCAACAGAGACACGCTTATCGGCGCGTTGTTTTCTTCTCTCAGTTGTATGCCGATTTCAAGCGCTTTGAAGAGTTCGGGCGGCGTATCGCCTTCGCCCTTGCCCTCTCCGCCGCCTTTGGCGTCGCTCTTTTCAGGCTCTGCCTCTTTGAAGATCGCGTCCTTGATATTGTTGTCGAAATAACTGTCGTTGTTGGCTTTGACAAAGTCGATGACGTTCTTTATTTCCGCGTTTGAAATGAACGCGCCCTGCATTCTTTCAAGCGGTTGCCCTGACAACATAAAGAGCATATCGCCGTAGCCGAGCAGTTTTTCCGCGCCTATTTGGTCGAGCATAGTCTTGCTGTCGAAGCTCGACGTGACCTTGAACGCCATACGGCTCGGGAAGTTGTTCTTTATCGTACCGCTGATGACGTCGACGGACGGACGTTGCGTTGCGAGGAGTAAATGTATGCCCGCGGCGCGCGCGAGACGCGCGATACGGTTGACAGTGTCCTCCACCGCCTTCTTGCCCGTGGACATAAGGTCGGCAAATTCGTCGACGATGATGATTATCCTCGGCACTTTCTTCATATTGCTCTTTTGACAGCTCTCGTTGTAGTCGTCAATATTTTGAAAACCGACCTCCGCCAAGAACTTGATACGCCTGTTCATCTCCTCTATCGCCCAGTTGAGCGCGCGAATAGCCTTGTCCGTATCACAAATAATCTCGTCCATAAGAAGGTGCGGAATGCCTGCGTACATCGAGAGTTCAACGCGCTTGGGGTCAATCATGATGAGACGCACGTCGTCGGGGGACGCCTTGTAGAGCAAGCTGATGATGATAGAGTTGATACAACAGCTCTTGCCTGCGCCCGTCGAACCTGCGATGAGTGCGTGCGGAAGTTTCTTTATATCCACGAAACAGGGCTTGCCGTAGAGGTTTACGCCGAGCGCAAGCGTCGCGGGCGATTTCGATTTTTGATATTCGGGAGAACTTATAACCTCGCTTAAATTGACGTTTCTCCTATTCTTGTTCGGGACCTCGATGCCGACTGCGTCCTCACCCGGAATAGGCGCGATGATACGCACGCTACCCGCGCGCAATTTCATCGTCAAATCTCTCTCCGCGCTCATAATATATCCGACGGACTTGCCTCTCGGCATCTCGACAGTGAGTTTGTACATAGTGAAGGTAGGACCGACCAGAATGTCGATGACCTCCGCTTTTATGTTGAAGAACTCAAGCGTTTCGATGATTTTCGTCTTGTTGGACTCATAATCTTCGTTTTGGTCCATCTCGGGCATAGGCGCGTTGAGAAGGTTGAGAGGCGGCGCGACGTACGGACGGCGCGGTCTTGTCTGCTCTTCCGCCTGTTCTATCGCTTGGTCCATATTGACCTGCATCATGTGCGGTTTGGAATTGTCGATTTTTTCAAGTTCGCGAGCGGCTTTCTTTATTCCCCTATCCTGCGACGCGCGCATCTTGGCTTCGCGGAGCGCGGCTTCGCGCTCGAAGTCGCTCATCGGCGGGGCTTCCTTGATCGCCTGCTTGATATTCTTTATTCTCGCCTGCATCTCGGCGTCTTCTTTTTCTCTCGCCGTTTGCTTTGCAATCGCAGTCGTGGACTGAATTGCGGAACGCGACATATTGCCGCCCGTCACTTCCTGCTGTCTCGGAGCGGGCGCGGACGGAACGTCTCCGCCGTAGGTCGCGGAGGAGTCGACGTATTTGTTCTGTCTCTCCAAAGTGGCTTTCGGCATCTCATAGCCGAAAGATTGCTGCTCGATTTGCGTCGCTTCGAACGCTCTCGGCATCTTTGCGGGTTGAGGCTTGTAGCCGCTCTCGTCTCTCTCCTTTATGGTTTGCCGCGGGAAATCTTTTGTGAAAACGGAATCTATGTCGATTTCAGGCTTAACTTCTTCGGTTTTTGCGCTGACGACAGGCTCGTACGCTTCGGAAACGAGTTCCGTATCCTTTGGCTCGACGGGCTCTTGAGAATCGCCGTTGAGCGCGCGATTGAGCGCGCCTTGAAGCCCTACGTTCACCTGCTTTTCAACGGCGGACTCCGCCTTTTCGACAGTCGGGTTGACGTCGAAATCAGAACGCGTCTTGGTGGGTTTTACAACCTCTTTCTTGATTATTTCCGCCTCGACAACCGAGTCGTTTTCGGGTTTTTGATAGGCAGTCGCTTCAAACTCGGGTTTGACGTACATCTCCCCGAAACGCTTGACTTGTTCCGCCTTTAAGTTTTGGAATTCCTTTTTGAAATCAAAGGCGTTCATAACCGATTCAATCGGCTGTTCCGTATCGCTCTGCTGATTTTGAGGAACGGAACGCACGGTCTCGGGCTCGGTCAAGTTTTCGCGAAGTTTATACCTTGACAAATACTCTTCCCTGTATGCGTCGGACGAGGAATCGATGCCGAGTTTTTGGCGAAGCTCGTTGCGCTTGACGGTTGACGACTGTCTGCCGAAATTGTTGAGAGCGTCGCTTGGATTGGACGCGGTGTTGAAACGGTTGAGATTGGTCTGCATTTCCGCTTCGTCCCTCGCGAAGAGCACGCTCTTTGCGAGGTTGCGCGGAGAATATATCTCCTCACCCGCTATAGGCTTGCGTTCAACGGACGTCAATTCGTCCTCGTACGCGCCACGCGCGTTGGGATACAGCGGACGATAGCCGTCCGCGCCTTTGTATTTTTTGCTTCCGTTTTGGAGCGGGTCTCCCGCTACGTCGACCACGAACAAATTGCGTCCCGCACCCGACGGTTGCGAGAAATCGGTGAGCGCAGGCGAAGACAACGCTTCAACCTGTCTCGGCGCCGGTTCTTCGACGTATCTTCTGCTCTTTCTCGACTGTTTGGGCGGTCTTGCCGCTCTCGTCCTGTCCGCCTTTGACGAAGCGGTATAGACGACGTTGCGCTTTAAAGACGGAAGCAATGCAACCAAACCGAGCGCAAAGAACGCCGCGCAAGCGATGACGAGCGCGCCGACGGTTGTCACTGCTTTCATAAGAGGAAATGCAGCCACACCGAGGAGCATACCGCCCGCGGTGTTCGTGTAGTTGTAGCAATTCATCAGGTATTCGCCGTATTTCGCGCCCAAAATGTGTGCGCTCGACGTGTAAATATGCAAAGCAAAAATCGCAAGAAGAAGCATACCGAGATAGACGAAGGCGTGGCTTGCGCGCATCTTCGGACGCACGCCGAAAACGACGCATACGCCGACGATTATGCCCATAATGGAATAGGCGTACGAGGCGAGCCCGAAGAACCCGACCAAAAAGCCGTACACCATTCTGCCGACGCCACCGAATGCTCTGACGTCGCACAAAAAACAGAATAGCGACACAATCGTTATCAAAATGCCGAGCGCAATTCTGTTGCCGTTTCTTGATTTTGCCTGTCGTGTATTGTTCAAGGTTGTACTTCCTATAATTATATATTATTGGCAAAGAAAATTATACCATAGCGGCCGCCATATTTCAAGCATAATCGGCAAATATTTGAAATATTATATTTCAAAACCGCCCACTTGGAGCGGTTTTTGACAAAATGAAGGTTTAGAATGCCGTTTTGAGAGTATAAACCCCGTTTTTGATTTTTTGTTATTGCTTGAATACTTTTAGCACGTCGGTCTTGACGCCGTTGGATACGAGCGTGGCGCACACGTTTTTATTTCCGAATATTTCGCGCGCGACTGCGAGCACGTCGTCCTTTTCGATGGCGTCGATTTCGTCTATCATAGCGTCGATGTCAAGGAGTTTGCCCGTCATAATCAATCTCGCGCCGAACGCTTTCATTATGGAATAAGTGCTTTCCTGCCCGAGCACGAGCGCGGTTTTGAGTTTCTCCTTGCCCATTGAGAGTTCGTCGTCGGTTATGCCGTCCGCAAGGAGCAAATCTATCTCCTTTCTTATTGCCTTGACCGCCTTTTCGACGGACTGCTTGTTGGTGGACGTGTAGATGACGTAATAGCCGTTGTTGCGGTATGCCGCAGGATACCCGCCTATTGAATAGCAGAGCCCCAACTTCTCTCTTACGCTTTGGAAGAGACGCGATGACATTTCGGAGCAAAAAACGTTCGTCAACAGGTTGACCACCTGAAACCGCTCGTCGCCGTATTCAAAACTCGGGAAAGTGAGAATGACGTGCGCCTGTTCTATCTTTTTGTCGACGCTCTCGAAGGACTCGTGCTCCTCCGCCCTCTTTACCGGTTCGGCTACGAATACATTGCCGTCGAAATGCGCCTCGAAATACTCCTTTGCAAGGCGAACGGCTTGCTCCTCGGTCAGGTTGCCCGATATGGACAAGACCGTGTTGTTTGCAACGTACTTTTGGTCGTGATAGAGTTTTAGATCCTCGCTCGTCAGTTTTGCAAGCGAGTCCTTCGTGCCGAGAATGGTCTTTTCGTACGGCGTGCCCTTCAACGCCTCGCTGGACGCGTGTTCGGAGCAGACATCAAAAGGATCGTCCTCGCACTCGTCTATTTCCTCGTAGATTACCTTGCGTTCGCGCTCGAGTTCGACTTTGTCGAAAGTCGCGTTGAAATACATATCCGCAAGCACGTCCATACACTTCTCCGCGTTGGTATCCAAAGAGGTAGTGTAATAGCAGGTGTAGGACTTCGAGGTCGAGGCGTTGATTTGCGCGCCGATTGCGTCCATTTCGCGCACGATATCATAGGCGCTTCTCTTTTTGGTGCCTTTGAATGACATGTGCTCGATAAAGTGCGATATGCCGTTTTGCTCGGGGGCTTCAACCACGACGCCCGCGCCGACGAAAACGCCTATAGCGACGCTTCTCACCGCGTCGTTTGTGGAAAGAACGAGTTTTAGTCCGCTGTCAAATTGAATAACTTTTCTCATGGGCTAATTATAGCATAAAACCCGTCGTTTTCAACCTGTTTTTGCGACGTACGCGCAAAAACTCCGCGCAAAAATGAGAAAAAGGTCAAAAATGGCGTCAAAACTTGAAATACTCATATATTTTCTCAAAAAATCATAAATTGTGCTATGAAAAACTTTAAGGTTGCAACCGCCGTTTCAAACGTCGTCATAATACTCGTGCTCGTATCGTCTTTTCTTGTAGCATACTTTGCAGCAAACAAAAAAGAAACGGAAAGTCTCGCCGCAAACGCCATATACAAGGGCGACGAACAACGAGGGAAAGTGGCGCTTATGTTCAACGTCTACGAACGCGCGGACAACGTGGACAAAATTATGCGAATTTTTGAAGAATACGGCTATCTAACCACGTTTTTTGTGGGCGGATGCTGGGCGGCAAAGAACGCGGACACCATCGTCAAAATGCACTCCGCAGGCTTTGAAATCGGCAACCACGGCTACCTCCACCGCGACCACGCAAAACTTGGCTACGACGAAAATGTCAAAGAAATAAGGCTCACGGGACGGCTGGTCAGCTCTATCCTCAAAGACTTTGACGACTACGACAAGATGACGCTGTTTGCACCGCCCAGCGGAAGCATAGGCGACGATATGATGAGGGCTGCAACAGACCTCGGCTACAAGGTGATAATGTGGACTCGCGACACCATCGACTGGCGCGACCAAGACGCCAACCTCATCTTCACCCGCGCCACCGACAGCTTGAAATCAGGCGAACTCGTTCTCCTCCACCCCACCGACGCCACCGTCGCCGCGCTCCCCCGCATCCTCGACTATATCAAAATCGTCGGCTTACAACCCGATATCGTCTCAAACGTGATATGAAAAACGGCACTCATAGAGTGCCAATTTTCCTTTTATATTTTATTTAAACCTTATTTTAAAACCGTGATATTTGGATGAGATGCGCGGAAGGGCGTTTTTGTTTGGAGCGCGCGTACCAAGGCGTACGCAACCGACAAAAAAAGCGACCTGACAATGCAGGTCGCCTAATAGCGCGGTTTTATGCCTTTTTGAGCACTTCCTTCAAACGAAGGTCAACTCTGTGCTTGTCGTCAATCTTGATGACTTTGACGAGCACGATGTCGCCAACATTGACAACATCTGTCACCTTGTCGACGCGCTCTTTGGAGAGCTTGGAGATGTGGATCATGCCGTCCTTGCCGGGGGCAAAGTTGACGCTTGCGCCAAATTGACCTTTTTCGTTCTCCATAATCTTGGTGACGATGCCTTCGTACACGTCGCCGACTTCGACGTCGCGGACGATATTTTCGATGATGGTGCGAGCCTTGTTGATTGCGGCTTGATCGTTGCAAGCGATAAACACTGTGCCGTCGTCTGAGAGGTCAATCTTGACGCCTGTGTCTTCGATGATCTTGTTGATGGTCTTGCCGCCCTTGCCGATGACGTCGCCAAGTTTGTCGGGATCGATTGCAAAGGACACAATCTTTGGAGCCCACTTGCTGAGTTCAGGACGCGGAGCGGGAAGCACTGCGAGCATCTTGTCCAAGATTTCGAGTCTGCCCTTTCTTGCTTGTTCAAGCGCGCGGGTCAAAATCTCCTCGTCGATACCCTTGATCTTGATGTCCATTTGAATTGCCGTGATACCCTTTGTCGTACCCGCAACCTTGAAGTCCATGTCGCCAAGGAAGTCTTCGAGACCTTGAATATCTGTGAGAACTGCAACTTTGCCTTCGTCGGGGTTCTTCATCAAGCCCATTGCGATACCTGCGACGGGTGCTTTGATAGGAACGCCTGCGTCCATGAGTGCGAGCGTGCTGCCGCAGACGGAAGCCTGAGAGGTTGAACCGTTGGAACTCAAAATGTCGGACACTGTACGAATTGCATACGGGAACTCCTCTTCGCTCGGAAGCACGGGTTCGAGCGCGCGCTCTGCGAGTGCGCCGTGACCGATTTCACGTCTGCCCGGGCTCTTCAATGCCTTGGCTTCGCCTGTGGAGTAGCCCGGCATATTGTATTGGTGCATATATCTCTTGTAGTAGTCGTCGTCGAGACCTTCGAGTTTTTGAGCCTCGGAGATAGTGCCGAGCGTGCAGGTCGTCATTGCCTGAGTTTGTCCTCTCGTGAACACTGCGCTGCCGTGAACTCTCGGGAGCATACCAACTTCGCACCAAATCGGACGAATTTCCGTCAAAGCTCTGCCGTCCGGGCGTACGCCGTTGTTGATGACTTTGGCTCTGACTTTCTCTTTCTTGAGATAATAGAGACTGTCAAGGATGAATTTGGTCTTCTTGGGCTCGTCCGTGAAGTCTTCCGCAAAATGAGCGAGCACGTCCACGTTGAGCGCGTCCTCTCTCTCTTCTCTATCGTAGCGGTCGAATGCTTCGAGAACGTAGTCCATCTTTTCGTTTGCGTAGGCTCTTACCGCCGCGTCGATGTTTTCGGGGATATGCTCAAGTTCGATGTCAAGTTTTTGCTTGCCAACTTCCTTTTGAATGCCCTCGATAAACTCGACTATCTTCTTTATCTCTTCGTGACCGAAGAGAATTGCGTCGAGCATCTCTTTTTCCGTGATTTCGCTTGCGCCCGCTTCAACCATCATGATAGCGTCTTTCGTGCCCGCAAGGTTGAGTGCAAGACGAGATTTCGCTCTTTGTTCCGCGTCCGGGTTGATGACGTATTCGCCGTCAACGTAGCCGACCACGACGGAGCCCGTCGGTCCTGCCCACGGAATGTCCGAAATGGAGAGCGCTACGGATGAACCTATCATGCCAAGCACTTCAGGCTGAATGTTGGTGTCGACAGAAAGCACTGTCGCGATGACCGTCACGTCGTTGTAAAGTCCCTTCGGGAAGAGCGGACGAATCGGTCTGTCAATGAGTCGGGACGTGAGTATCGCCTTGTCGCTTGCTCTGCCCTCTCTCTTTTTGAAGCCACCGGGAATTTTGCCGATAGCGTACATCTTTTCTTCATAGTCCACGCTGAGCGGGAAAAAGTCCATGCCGTCGCGCGGTGCCTTGGACATAGTTGCGTTGACCATAACCACCGTGTCACCGCATCTCACGATGCAAGAGCCGTTGGACTGTCCGCAATATGCGCCTGTTTCGACGACGAGTTCTCTGCCGCCGACTGTTGTCTTGAAAACGTTTCTTTCCATAAATACTCCTCTGGGGATTCCGTCATCCCCTATATATTTTCGACTGTGCGTCGATTATTCCCAAAAAAAATGGGTGCCAAAAGCACCCACCATTTTTTACTTTCTCAAACCAAGTGATTTGACGATTGCACGATAACGCTCAATGTCCATGCTGGAGAGGTAGTTGAGAAGGTTTCTTCTTTGACCGACCATCATGAGCAAGCCTCTGCGGCTGTGGTGATCCTTCGGGTGATTTTTGAGGTGCTCCGTGAGCTCCGTGATACGTGCTGTGAGAAGCGCGATTTGAACTTCCGGTGAACCTGTGTCGCCCTCTTTACGTGCATACTGTGCGATGATTGCTTGTTTTGCTTCCTTATCCATTTTTTTGCCTCCTTCTGTGGATAAATAATTCGCTTCCAACCAAGTAAGGACTCGGAGTTTTGTCCAAACCTCGTCGAAAGTACCTTAAAGATATTAGCATAAACAAAAAATAAAGTAAACTAAATTCAAAAGAAATTTTGAACAAATACAAATATATTTTATTAGTCGTCTAACTTTAATGATATTGAGTCGGCAGATTCGGCATCTACAACACGCTTACGAGATGACGTCGGGTTCCAAAATTCGTGCTGACGTTCCAACATCAAATCAATATTCTTGACGTATTCGAGCGGTTCTTTGTAGTTGGCTTGGCGCTCGATCAAATTCTTGCGCTTTATCCACTTTTTGGAGATTGCCGCCGCGCCGTTTGCGATTATGGACGTGTCCTCCTCCATAATATCCACGTTGTAGATACACTCCGTCTTCGGCTTGGCGTAGCCCACGTTTTCAAGGCTGCCCGAGGTGTATTTTTGACGATACATATAGTAAGGATTGTAGCCTTCGCTCGTGAGCTTTTGATAGGCGTAGTCCACCATTTGAGAGGCGGTTTCATAGTCCGTATTGTCGTAGTTTTCAAGTTTTAAGGCGGAGCCTTTCTTCAAATACAGCGTGTGGACGGTGATGTTTTGAGGTTTCAAAGCGACTGCAATGTCCACCGAGCGCTTGAAGTCCTCAAACGTCTCGCCCGGGAGCATCGCAATCAAATCCATATTGACGATAAACTTGTCTTTGACAAGCGAATACGCGGTGTAAACGTCCCCCGTCGTATGACTTCTGCCGATGAGTTTTAACGTTTTCTCGTTGAATGTCTGCGGGTTGACGGACACTCTCGTCACTCCGTGCTTTTCAAGCACGCCGACGATTTCCTCGTTTATAGTATCGGGACGTCCCGCCTCAACCGTAAACTCCTTGCAGTCGAAATGACAATTCGAAAGCACCTTGTCCAAGAGTTCCGCGCCGATACTCGTGGGCGTTCCTCCCCCGACGTAGACGCTTCTTATCTTGATTTTTTTGTCCGCGACGAATTTTTGCGTCTGTTTGAGTTCTCTTATCAAGCAATCCACATACGGTTCGACGAGTTTTTTCTGTCTGTCTAAAGGAAGCGAGATAAACGAGCAATAGGCGCACCTCGTCGGGCAAAACGGTATAAATACGAACACGTCGCAGGCTCTGACGCGCTTGTTGCGAATGGGTTTTTGAGTGTTTACCACGTGCTCGATAAGCCCCACTTTCGCTTCGGACACGCTGTAATCGGCGATAAAAGTTTCTCTTGCGGATTTCGAATATCTAAGTGGGTTTTTTTGAATTTCTTGATAGAGCTTCGTGGGGCGAATACCCGTGAGACAACCATAAGGAAGATTGACGCCGGCAAGAAAACTCACGGTTCTGTATGTGGCGATTTTGAGATATCTTTTTTCGATGCGCTTTTTCTCCAAATCGTCGTCCGCTTTGAAGGGAAAAACGTAGCTTTTTTTGAAATTTTCAAACTTGGGAGACGTAATCTCCACCTTGAAGGCGTTGCCGAGATTTGCATACTCGACGTTTATGGTCAAATCTTCGTCCATTCTCGCTTCGAACAGGCGAATAAGTTCCATAAGGTCGTTTTGATACTCGTCGTTTGAGATGCAAAAGTTTATCATACGTTCCCCCCTCAATCCTCGTTCACTCCACCGGCACGTAGGCGTTTTCCTCGATAATCGGGTTGTTCATCCTCTCGAATGCGAGCGTGGTCGGGTCGCCGTGCCCCGGAAGCAAAGTATAATTGCCCTCCAGCGTGAACAGTTTGTTGACTATGGAGTTTTTGAGTTCGTCGTAGTCGCTGTCGTAAAGGTCTGTCCTGCCGTACGACATAAAGAAGATTGTGTCGCCGACGAAAATCTTGTTTTCGACCATCATACACATGCCGCCCTTCGAATGCCCGGGAGTGTGTATAAACCGTACGTCTAAACCGATGATTTTGAGAGTTTCACCGCCGTTTACGAGTATATCCGGCGTGAACTTTTCAACGATTTCACCCATAACTATCGAAAGGTTTTTCTTGCTGTCGCGCGTCTTGTCCGCGTCGAGGTTGTGAATGATAATCTTGGGTTCGACAATCTCGCCGTTTTCCTTTCTCGTGCCCATGCGTTTGAGTTCCGCCACGCCACCGATATGGTCGAAGTGTCCGTGCGTCAATATGATTGCGTCAAGTTTGTCCTTGCGCTCCTCTATGAGCTCCCAAATCGCGTCCGCGTTCCCTCCCGGGTCCACGACGAAACACCTGCGCTTGTTTTCCACGACGTAGGTGTTGGTTTCAAGTGGCGATGTGTAAAGATGAAAAAGGTTCATTATCTGTGGACGGAAATAACTCCTTCTATATTTCTCAGTTTGGTGACGAGATCTTCAAGGTCGCTCGCGCGCTTGATTTCGACCACAATCGTCATCTCCGCAGTGTGCGTCTTTTCATCAAGACGCGCGTTTACGCCGACGATTTGAAGTTTCGCGTTGGAGATGACCGCGGTGATAGTCGCAAGCAGTCCGCCCTTGTTCTCGGTTGTGAGCACCATTGTGGCATTGTAGCTTTCGTCGCCGTTCGTGTCCCAACTTGCGGGAATCAAACGCTCGTCCTCCATACCCTTGACGTTGGGGCAATCTATGCGGTGAATGGAAACTCCTCTCCCCCTGGATATATAACCGATAATGCTATCACCCGGAACGGGCGAACAGCACTGTGAAAAATGCACCGTAAAGTTGGCGTTGCCGTTGATGAGAACACCGCTCTTAGAGCGCTTTCTCGGCGCCGTCGGCGACGGCGCGGGAGGTTGAACCTCTTTTTTGAAACTTTCGAGCAGTTTCGTGAGGACTTGCGACGTCGTAAGTCCGCCAAAACCGACGGCGGCGTACAAGTCGTTTTCGCTCGCCATTGCGTGTCGTTTTAAAAGTCCGTCTATGACTTCCGAGGTGAAAACCTCGTCCAAATCGTAGCCGCGACGACGAGCCTCGCGCTCGAGCATTTCCTTGCCGCGCTGTATGTTCTCCTCTTTGTTTTCCTTCTTGAAATACGCCCTGATCTTTGAACGAGCGGAAGCGGTTCGCACGAATTTCAGCCAGTCGAGGCTCGGACCTTTCGAGGAGTTGGACGTCAATATCTCGACGATATCGCCCGTCACAAGTTTTGTCGAGAGCGGAACAATCTTTTTGTTGACCTTTGCCCCTACGCACTTATTGCCTATTGCGGAGTGAATTTTGTAGGCAAGGTCGACGGGGGTGGAATCAATCGGCAAGTCGTAAACGTCCCCCTTCGGAGTAAACACGAAGACTTCGTCTTCGAAGACGTTGATTTTGACGGCGTCCATAAACTCCTTCGCGCCGTCGATGTCCTTTTGGGCGTCCATAACCTCTCTCAGCCACTTGACCTTGACGTCGAGTTCGCTGTCGTTGCCCGTCGTGCCCTCTTTATATTTCCAGTGCGCGGCGATACCGTATTCGGCAATCTTGTGCATTTCGAAGGTGCGAATTTGTATCTCGAACGTTTCGCCGAACGGAGTGACGACAGTCGTGTGAAGCGACTGATAGTTGTTCGCCTTGGGCATCGCGATATAGTCTTTGAACCTGCCCGGCATTGGCTTCCACATAGTGTGAATCTCGCCGAGCATAGTGTAGCAGTCTTTGACGGAATCGACGATGATGCGCACCGCAAGCAAATCATAGATTTGGTCTATGTCGATGTGCAGTTTGTGCATCTTCTTATAGACGGAATAAAAGTGCTTCGGTCTGCCGTTTACCTCGCCTTTTATGCCCATCTCTTTGAGTTTCAGGCGAATTTGGTCGCAAATCGTGTCGAGAAAACCCTGTCTTTCCACGCGCTTTTTGGAGACGCTCTCCGAAATATAGTGATACTCGTCGGGGAGCAGATATTTCATCGCAAGGTCTTCGAGTTCGCACTTGAAGAAGGAGATACCGAGCCTGCCCGCGAGCGGAGCGTAGATGTCAAGCGTCTCTTGAGCGATACGTCTCTGCCTGTCGGGATCCAAAAACTGCAAGGAGCGCATATTGTGAAGACGGTCCGCGAGTTTGATGATTATGACGCGCAAGTCCTTTGCCATGGCGACGAAAATCTTGCGGAAGTTTTCCGCCTGCGCCTCTTCCCTGTTGACAAACTGAAGTTTGTCAAGTTTGGTGACGCCCTCGACGAGAGAGAAAATTTCCATGCCGAATTCGGCTTGAAGTTGCTCGTCCGTGACGTCCGTGTCTTCCAAAACGTCGTGCAAAAAAGCGGCTATGACCGTCGAACTGTCAAAGCCGAAATCCGCCAAAATCTCCACTACCGCGCAGGGGTGAATAAAATAGTCATCGCCGGAACTCCTCTTTTGTCCTTGATGCGCGGCCTTGGCAAAATCGTATGCCTTCTTGATTTCGGCATACTTATCAGGGTATGTTTTTCTGAGTTTTACGAGCAAATCAGCCATATTACCGTCCGCGTATCTTTCTATAATAAAGTATTATAACTTATTTAACGCCCACTTTCAAGAGCAAACTTTAAAAAACAATCTCAAAACGTCAAAAAAAATTGCCACAAGGCAATTTTATATAATTATTATGCGGTTTTAATGGCAAAAACTATTGCGTCGAGAGGTTTCTGTACGCGACGGAATTGGTGAGTTCGACGCTGCGTCTCGACACCTCTATCATACCCCTGTCTCCGATTTTCAAGAGCCCGAGCTGTTCAAACACTTTTATCGCGGCGAAAAACTCCGTCTCGCCTATATTCATTCTCGAAGAAACGTACGCGTAGAATTTTGCCATAGACTGCATCCTCGTCTTTGCGACGGAGATGTCGTAGACGTGCCTGTACGCCGTTCTCAAAACGTTTTGCGGCAATTTGAGAGTACGCGCGGACGTGTCGCCGAGCGCATACGTCTTTACTCTCTTTGCAATGTATGCTTCATACCCTTCCGTGAGCGGATGTCCCACCAAAATCACCTGCTGATAGAAGCCGAAATCAAACGTGCTCGACGGAGCGACTACAACTTGGTTTTCGGGGTTCAAATGCGGTGAATCCGCAAAAACGAAGGGTAAATTCTTTATCTTTTGACTTGACTTCGCAAGCGTTTCGTACGCGCTCCAATCAAAGCACACGACTAGAGTCCCAAACGGCTTTTCGAGCAGGTTTTCAACGAACTTTATGTCGACGTTTTCAAGGTTTACACTCCCCTCGAAATCGAGATGATGCAGGTTGTACGTCTTGCATTCGTCGTCGGTAGCGGTCATGGAATTGATTTTGAGGGACTGGACGATACCCTGCGCAACCGTGTTGTTTTGGAAAGTGTTAAGTCCGAGCGAAATCTCGAAATCTGCGTTTGAAATACGGGGCGCAAGCACGTGAGAATACTTTGAAAACGCCATGAGGTCCATGGCTTTCGTCGAGCATTTCATGTGATTTGAAAACCCTATTTTGTCAAATTTGAAATTTTTGACGTTGACGAGGAAATTCGGCTTCGGGTTGCCGTAGCCCGTGGGTTCCAAAAGTTCGAGTTCCTTTGCGAAACTCAGCACGTCGCCGTTCAAATCAAGCGCCATATCGCACTCGGTATTCGGACAAAAATCACTGCTCGGACAATTGGATAACGCCTCGTTTGCGGCGGTTTTGAAAGCCTCGAAACTTTCGTCGGTCATACTCACGCCCGCAGCCTGTGCGTGACCGCCGAAAGCGGTAAAATAGGCGGATAGACTACTGAAAAGTTCAAATATGTTGACGGACGGGACGCTTCTTGCGGAGCCTTTGAGTTCGTCTCCGCTCCTTGCGAAAAGCACGGTTGGACGCTTGAATTCGTCGACCAGTCTCGCCGCCGCTATACCGAGTATTCCCGCTTCCCAATCTTCGCCTTTCAAGACGATTATGTTCGTCTCGTTGAAATCGACGCCTCTCAACATTTCTTTCGCTTCGGCGACTGCGGTTTCGCAGAGTTCCTGACGGCGAGCGTTGTCGCGAGAGAGTTCCTCCGCAAGCGTTTTGAGCATAAAGTAGTCGTTTTCAAGGAAGAGGCTCACGACCTTCATCGCGGAGTTGAGTCTTCCCGCCGCGTTCATACGCGGAGCAAGGCGGAACATTATGTTTTGAGAGGTCGCTTTGTCCTCGCCGAGCATCATCTTTATGCCCTTTCGCGGGTTGGATGATATTTGTTTGAGCCCGTGATAGGCGATTATTCTGTTGTCCTTCGTGAGAGGAACGACGTCAGCAATCGTAGCGATAGCGCAGATGTCGAGATATTTCGTAGCTTCGTCCCTGCCCGCCATCGCTTCGACGAGTTTGAGGGCGACGCCCGCTCCGCAGAAATCGAAATACCCCGTCTTTTGCACCTTCGGGTCGACCACTATGCAGTCGGGAATTTGCGCCTGCGGTTCGTGGTGGTCGGTGACGATGGTGTCTATCCCCTGCGATTTGAGATATTCGACCTCCTGAATGGCGGTTATACCGCAGTCAACGGTTATGACGAGACCCGGACGCTTTCTTGCGATAATGCCCTTCAATGCGTCGACGGATATGCCGTAGCCGTCCTTGTTGCGGTCCGGAATAAAGTAGGACGCGTCGACCTTGTCTTTGAGGTAGAGCATCAAGATTGCTATGGCGCAAATACCGTCGCAATCGTAGTCGCCGTAGATGAGCACGCGCTCTCTGTCTCTTATCGCCTTTTTTAGCCTGTCCGCCGCGGCCTTCATCCCATCGATATCGAAAGGAGACGAGAAGTCGTTTATGGAAGGATGCAAAAATTTGGCGATGCTATGCTCGTCGCAAAAACCGCGGCTCAATAAAAGCGCGAGAAAACCGTCGGAAATTTTCAGTCTTCCGGCGAGTTGTCTCTGCTCTTGCGTGAGCGATTTTGCGTTTGCGTTTACGACGTAGTTCATTATTAAAATTTTGCCCTCACTTTTGTGAGGGCAAGCCTTGATTATTTTTTCTTTTTGAACTGAGTGTTCTTCTTGGAATACTTGTAAACCGCGTTGTTCTTTGGTTTACTTTGGCTTGGGGCCGTCAAGTTTTTGACTCGAATGGTTTCGACCTCGCCACCTTTTATGGACTTGGCGACGATTTGCTCTTCGCCCTCGTCATCCTTCTCGTAGGTGACTTCGTTGCGCTTTGCGTATTTCTCTTTCGTTCTGTCGAACGACGCGCTCATAGCCGCCCAAAGCGGAGACGCGATAAACACTGACGAGAAGAAGCCCGCGACCAAACCGAGAATGATCGGCACGCAGAATTGTCTTATCGTTTCACCGCCGAGAATCGCAAGGAATATGACCGTGACCATAGTGGTGAGCGTGGTGTATACCGAACGCGTGAACGTGTCGCGAACAGCCATATCGCCGATTCCGTTGTAGTCGATGTTCTTTTGACCTTTGAGAGGTTTGAGATATTCACGGCAACGGTCGAAGATGATGATCGTGTTGTTGATTGAATAGGCGATAATCGTAATCATTGCGGCAACGTAGGACGTGTTGATTTGGACTCTGCAGATAACCGTCAAGCAGAACATAATCACGACGTCGTGCAAGAGCGCGATGATTGCGGCGAAGCCACTCATAAGAGTAAATCTTATGATGATGTAGACGAGGATAAGCGCAACCGAAACCGCAAGTGCGATGCCCGCCTTGTTGAGGAGGTCGCTCGCAGCCGTTGCGCCGATTGACTCGTAGCGGACGTTGTTCGGGCGATCCGGATAGAGTGCGTTGACCGCTTCTCTGATGTTCGTATTGCGCTCGTTGATTGCGTTGTCGTCCGTGTCTACGTTTTTGTATCTGAACTGAATTGCGTTCTGTTCAGCGTTGTTTGCGGTCTGTTTTTGATAGTTGCTGACCTGCACGCCAAAACCTTCAATCGTATCGATGATGTTTCTGGCGTTGCCCTCGTAGTCGTTTTCGACGTCTTCGCCGAGAGTGACGGTCAAGATAGTACCGCCTTCGAAGTCGATACCGATACCGACTGCGTCGGTATAACTGCCCTTTCTGACTCCGCCTGCGCCCGTCGTGCCGAGAGCGACGACGACGATGATTGCGGCAAGGAGTATCACGAGCGGAATGAACGCCGTGACTTTCGTATATCTTGATACCTTGAAGTTCTTCATTGATTTGAGGAAGTTGCCTTTGTTCTTTGCCATAGTTTAAGCCTCCTCTTTCACTGCTACTTTCACGCCGTCGGCAGATTTGCCGCTCGCCGCGTCTTCGGCGTCTTCATAACGCTTCAACCCATAGAACGCCGCACTTCTGCTGTTGAGAGGTACGAAGCATTTGAGGATGAGTCTTGTGATCACCAAGCAGGTAAACATCGAGAGGATGATACCTATAAAGAGCGTGACCGCAAAACCTACGACCGTTGAGGAGCCGAGCACCCAAAGTACGATAGCGCCGATGAGCGTCGTCACGTTGCCGTCGACTATTGCCGCGGTTGAACGTTTGAAACCGTTTTTGATTGCGGATGCAATCGGTTTGGACGTATGACCGTATTCGTCCTTGATTCTTTCAAATATGATGACGTTGCCGTCGACTGCCATACCGATTGAGAGCAAGATACCCGCGATACCCGGAAGAGTGAGTTGCACCCACGGGAGAACCGCGCAGAACCAAAGCAACAACACGATGTATACGCAGAGCGCGAGGTCCGCCGCCAAGCCGAGACCGCGATAGACGAGAATCATAAACAAGAAGATGATTCCAACGCCGATTGCGCCCGCGATGAGCGCTATTCTCACGGAGTTTTCGCCGAGAGTTGCGGAGATGTTGCGGACTTCGGTTTGCTTCAAGGTGACGCCGAACGTACCCGATTGAAGCTTGGTCGCATATTCATAAGCCGAATCATAAGTATAGTTGCCCGTGATGATTGCCGAACCGTTTGTGATTGCTGATTGAATGGTCGGACGCATCATAAGTTGACCGTCGACGTAGATGTATGTCGTGCTGCCGATATTCTCGGAAGTCGTCGTTGCAAACGCGGCTGCGCCGGCGTCGTTGAATTTGAGCCCAATCGCATAGTTGCCGTCGTCATCCGTCGTCACGTAGGCATTTTCCAAGTGTTCCCTACCGTTGATAAACGCGACGTCCTTCGGGTTGTCCGTTTCTTCAAGCGTAAAGTAGAGAGAAGCAGGACGACCGATAAGGTCGAGCACGCGCTCGGGGTCGTCAACGTCCGGAACTTCGACGCGGATGGTCGTGTTGCCGTTGCTGTTTGTACCTTTTGATACCGTCGCTTCGGTGTAGCCTTTTGAGACGAGAAGCGATTGCATAGAACTGATCGTACCGGTGACGCGCACGTCCAAATCGGCGTATTCATCGGGCACAACCTCGTAAACCGCGGAAACACCACCCGACATATCGAGACCGAGTTTGATTGTCCTTGCATATCCGTTGTAGTCGTAAACGGTGTCGCCGATCGGGAAAGACACGACCGCAAATACCGCCATCAAGATGATAAAGACTGCCACAACGGACAAGACGATAATTGATTTCTTTTTGTTCACAGGAAGAACCTCCATATAAATAAACATAAATATTATAGCGATACAAAAGTATTTAGTCAACAAAATACACTTAATTAAAGGTATAAATTATTCAAATTTACAATTTTTGCCGAAACAAGAGCCTTTGCGAATAAAAATCAAGCCCGCAAAATACTATTTAATATGAAAAATCAGCAAATAAAACCTGACGTGCTCGACGTCTTGAAATCAATACTGTTCGCGACGCTTATCGCGCTCGCTCTCGTCCTTGTTTTTGCAATCGTATTGAAGTTTACTTCTCTACCCTCGAGCGTGATAATGCCGGTCAATATTGCGATAAAACTCGTATCAATATTCGCTGGGTGCATAATCGGCTTCAAAAACAAGCAAAACGGCATCTTGAAAGGCGCAATCGCAGGACTGGTGTTTATGCTCCTCACCTTCTTTATCTTTGCCGCGCTCAACTCTTTCAAGGACGTAAAATTCAGCTGGATAGACCTTATCACACTGCCGATTGCAGGTGCTCTTTCCGGAATAGTCGCGGTCAACGTCAAAGGCAAAAAACAAGCGCAAAACTGATATTCTAACACCTTTTTTGCAACAAAAAACGCACTCAAACGAGTGCGTTTTTGTTTGATGGTGTTTGATTATTTTTTGAAGGGATCTTCAACGAGATCGGACTTCTCTTCTGCCGGTGCTTCTTCGGGTGCTTCTGCTTGGACTGGTTCGTCTTGCGGAAGTTCCGGTGCGGGTTCTGCCGCAGGTGCCGGTGCAACCGGTGCCGCTGCGTTTTCAAGCACGAGGCCGACTGCTTGTCTGTCGATGACAATGAGCGTCGGGCTGTTTTCCGTGCCGACGTTGACGATGAGAGTGTTGTCTGAGTTCACTTGCGTGATCTTGCCGACCATTCTGCCGATCGTCATAATCTTTGTGCCGACGACAAGGCTGTTCATCATTGTGTCTTGTTGTTGTTTACGCTTTCTTGAAGAAATCACCGTGTAGACAATCATACCGACGAAGAGAACGCCGACGATTGCTATCATAATCCATTGAGTGTAGTTTCCATCTGCTGCAAGAAGTGAAAGATTCATAATTACTCCTTTATTGCCTGTTGGCTGTTTATTTTCTTCCCTATCATACACGAGATTTTGATTTCTCGCAACAATATTGAGAAAGTTTTTTATTTATTAAATTGATTTTAATGTTTTAACCTATGTATTGAGACAAAAATTCTTTGCGGAATTCGTCGTATCTGTCTTCGAGTATCGCCTGACGTATATCCGCCGCGAGTTTTTCAAGGAAGCGCACGTTGTGAATGGAAAGCAGCCTTCCGCCCATAATCTCGTCCGACTTGATAAGGTGGCGAATATACGCTCTCGTATAGTTTTTGCAGGCATAGCAATCGCAATTTTGGTCAATAGGCGTGAAATCTTCGGCATAAGGTGCGTTTCTTATCGTCATGAAGCCCTCTTTCACCATAGCCGTGCCGTTTCTGGCAATACGCGTCGGAAGCACGCAGTCGAACATATCAATGCCCCTTGCCACGCCCTCGACGATATAGTCCGCTGTGCCTACACCCATGAGATAGTGCGGTTGATCCTTTGGAAGAAGCGGTTCAAGCACGTCGAGCATACGGTACATCGTCTCCGCAGATTCGCCGACCGAGAGCCCTCCAATTGCAATACCGCATTTTGCATACGGAATAGTGCGAAGAGCACTCTCTCGGCGCAGGTCTTCAAAGGTGTTGCCCTGCACTATCGGGAAGAGCGTTTGGTGCGGTTTAAGTTCGACTTTCGAGCATCTATCCAGCCATTTTAATGTACGCTCCATTGCTTCGCGAGCCTTGTCGTGGTCTATGTCCGGGGGCGAACACTCGTCAAAAGCCATGACGATATCACTGCCGAGCGCACGTTGCACTTCCATAGACTTCTCCGGCGAGAAAAAGTGTTTTGAGCCGTCGATAAAACTGTTGAATTCTGCGCCCTCGTCCGTTATTTTGCGAAGCGATGACAACGAAAACACTTGAAATCCGCCACTGTCCGTCAAAATCGCTCCGTCCCAATTCATAAACTTGTGCAGTCCGCCCGCACGTTCAATAAGGTCGTGCCCCGGACGGAGATACAAATGATAGGTGTTGGAGAGCAAAATCTGCGCCCCCGTCTCGCGAACCTCTTCGGGAGAAAGTCCCTTCACCGTCGCCTTCGTGCCGACAGGCATAAAACACGGCGTGTCGATAACTCCGTGGTCGGTGTAGAGTTTGCCGACTCTAGCCCCCGTCTTTTTGTCTTCATGAATAAGTTCAAATCTCATATTCTGTCCTTAAACGTATATTTCTTTATCAAATCAAATAAAGAATGAGCTGTCACCGAAAGAGAAAAATCTATATTTTTCTTTGACGGCTTCCTTGTAAACTTCAAGCGTCTTTTCTCTGCCGACAAACGCGGAGACGAGCATAATAAGCGTGCTCTCGGGCAGGTGAAAATTTGTGATGAGCCCTTTCACGCACTTGAATTTGTAGCCCGGGTAAATGAAGATGTCGGTCTCTCCCTTTTGAGGTTTCACAAACCCGTTTTCATCCGCGACGGTTTCAAGAGTACGGACGCTCGTCGTGCCGACGCATATCACCCTCCTGCACTCGCGTATCGCCTTGTTTATCTTTTCGGCGTTTTCCTCGTCTATCTCGTAGTATTCGGTGTGCATCTCGTGGTCGAGGATATTCTCCTCCTTGACGGGACGGAAAGTGCCGAGCCCTATGTGCAAAAGCACGGTTGCAAACTCTACGCCCATATCTCTGCACTTCTGCATGAGCTCGGGAGTAAAGTGTAAGCCTGCGGTAGGCGCGGCTGCCGAGCCGTCGATCTTGCTGTACACCGTTTGATAACGCTCTTTATCCTGCAACTTTTCCTTGATATAAGGAGGAAGCGGCATATTGCCGACGCGGTCAAGGATGTCCTCAAACACGCCGTCAAAATGGAACTCCACCGTCCTCGCGCCGTAGTCCCCGACTTCGGTGACAGTGGCGTAGAGTTCGGGCGCAATCTCGATTTTCGAGCCGAGACGAGCCTTTCGCGCAGGCTTCATAATAGTCTCCCAATGTGTATAATCGACGCGCTTTAAAAGCAGCATTTCAAGCACGCTCTCGTGGTTTTCAACGTGCCCGTAAATTCTTGCGGGTATGACGCGCGTGTTGTTGATGACGAGAAGGTCTCCCTTTTTCAGATACTTTGGCAAATCGAAAAAGTGTGCGTGTTCTATCTTGTCCGCGCTTCTGTCATACACCAAAAACCGAGATGAATCTCTCGGTTCGACGGGCGTCTGCGCAATCAGCTCCTCAGGCAAATCGTAGTAGAAATCGTGAGTTGAAAGTCCTTTTGCTTTTTCGTTTGCTTCGTCCATATCGCAGGTTTATTGTTTAAAAACAATGTTTAAAGTGTTTGTTTGGTGTTATTCTGGGAACACGCGCCCAAGGTGTTCGTAGGCGTTTTTCGTACACGTTCTGCCTCTTGGAGTACGGGCAATAAACCCGAGTTGAATGAGGAAAGGCTCAACGACGTCTTCGATTGTCGAGGCTTCCTCCCCCGTTGCGGCGGCAAGCGTGTCAAGTCCCACGGGACCTCCCGCGAACTTGTCGATTATCGCTTCAAGCACGGTCCTGTCCGTCACGTCGAGACCGAGTTCGTCCACGTCCATGAGGTGCAACGATTTCTTTGTTATCGCAAGCGTGATGACGTTGGAGTTTTCATACTGCGCAAAGTCGCGCACACGACGGAGCAATCTGTTGGCAATACGCGGAGTACCGCGACTGCGCTTTGCAAGTTCGAGCGCGGCTTCGGGTTCGATGGATACGCCGAGTATGCCGGCTGAACGCATGACTATTCTTTGCAACTCCTCCGAAGAATACATTTCAAGGCGAAGCATCATGCCGAACCTGTCTCTTAGCGGACCGGAAAGCATACCCGCTCTCGTCGTCGCACCGATGAGTGTAAAGCGTTTGAGCGGAAGTCGAATGCTCCTCGCCATAGGTCCTTTGCCGGACACGAAGTCGAGCGAAAAGTCCTCCATTGCGGGATAGAGCACCTCTTCGATGTTGCGGTTCAAACGATGTATCTCGTCGATAAACAGAATGTCGCCTTTTTCGAGGTTGGTGAGCAGGGACGCAAGATCCGCCGCCTTTTCGATTGCGGGACCGCTCGTCACGCGTATCTGCGCGCCGAGTTCGCTGGCTATAACGTGCGCGAGCGTCGTTTTGCCGAGCCCCGGAGGGCCGTAGAGCAAGACGTGGTCGAGCGCGTCTCCCCTGTTCTTTGCCGCGGAGATAAAGACCTCGAGGTTCTTCTTGATTTTCTCCTGACCGACGTATTCGTTCATCGTGTGCGGGCGAAGAGTGTTTTCCTGTTCGTCGTCCTCAATGGTGAGCGAACTGACTACTCTTTGCTCAGGGTCAAACCCTTCTCCGCCGTTTTCCTTTGTGAATTGTGAACTGATCATATTTTATTTCTCGCTGATTTATTTTTATTTTGAATTTGTTTTTTTCTCAACCAAAACCTTGATATTTGAACGAGTTGCAAGGCGCGTCGCGTTAAGCAAACAATCCTATGAATTGTTTGTAGCCAAAGCGAACGAAGCGGATACCTTTGGCAACGATGATGTCGGAATCGTGCTTTGGGCGGGCAACCCGATGTACAAAAGCCGTACACGGTTGTCAGGACAAAGTGCGATAACACAGCAAATCGTCAAATAGCGAGGTTTTTAAGACAATATGCAATAATGTTCTCCGTGCCAGACACGTGCTTGGATGCTTCGGTTGCTTTTTTGACCGCTTCCGTCTTGCTGAGTCCAAGGCTTTCAAGCACTCTGGCGGCGTCTGCGACGTCTTCGCCGACGATAGGCGTTGCGCTTGGCGAGCCGTCCATTGCAAGGAGTGTGATGTCGTCCGCGACGTGGTCTTTGAGACTGACGATAAGGAGTTCCGCCGTCTTTTTGCCGAGCCCCTTGATTTTGGCAAGCGTCTTGATGTCTCCGGAGGCGATTGCGACCGTCAAGGTCTTGAGGTCGTAGCCGCTCAAAATCTGCATTGCCATTTTAGGGCCAATGCCGCTGACTTCGATGAGGCGCAAGAAGAGATTTTTCTCGTCAAGACGAGAAAAGCCGTAGAGAGACATCTCGTCCTCTCTCACGTAGAGATAGGTGTATATCTTTGCGATCTCGCCGTATTCGACGTCAAAGAGCGTGTTTCCGCTCACGCCGATTTCATAGCCGATTCCGTTGTTATCGAGCACGATTGCGCTGTCAGTCTTGCCGACAACCTTGCCTGTGATGTAGTTGTACATATATTTGCTCCTAAACTTTGTTTATCTGATCTTAAATTCAGTAGTCATTCTGCTTGTTTGAGCATGACAGAGTGCAACGGCGAGTGCGTCCGCCGCGTCGTCGGGACGAGGGACTTTTTTCAGGCGAAGGAGCGCCTGCACCATGTGTTGCATTTGAATTTTGTCCGCTCCGCCGTAGCCGGTTATCGCCATCTTGATTTGGTTTGGGGTGTATTCGTACACCTCGTCGCCAAGGCTCTTTACGGCTGTCAGCAATATCACTCCCCTCGCCTCAGCAACGGGAATGCCCGTCGTGATGTTCTTGGAAAAGAAGAGTTCCTCAATCGCTATATTTTGCGGTTTGAAGGTCTCGACGAGTTCCTTGACGCCATCCTCGAGTTGGGCAAGCCTTTGGGGCAAAGTGAGTTCCTTCGGAGTCGTGACGACGCCGTAGTCGATTACACTGAAATTGCCGTGTACCGCGCTTATAACCCCATAACCCATGGTCGCAAGACCCGGGTCGATGCCCAAAATTATCATATTTCCTCTATAATTTACAAACTATGTTTGTAAGTCCTATTTTTCTATGCTGTTTTCGTTTTCAATATCAAACAAATACGATTTGTTGACGTTTGGCAAGGTGCAGACCTTGTCGAGTTTTTGTCCGCTCACGACCTTGCGTCCGCTCTCCGTGACGTCGAGCCAGCCGCTTGAGAGCCTGACGCTGTATTTGACGTCCTCCGTTCTCTCGCCCGTTTCGGCATAGTCCTCGCCGTGCCAGCCGAGGTACACCTTGCCGCCGACGAAACTCTCTATCACTCTGCCCTCAAACGCGCTCGCGTCAAGCGTGACGCCGTCAAGCGTAAGTTGCAGTTTGCCGTCGGCTCTTTGAAGCGTCGCTTCTTCAAACGCAAAGAACTCGTCGACTGCCTCTCCCGCCCATACGTTTTGCGGGTGCGCGTATATCTCGTCGAATGCGCCTATCTGCTTGACTTCGCCGTAGTGCAGAACGACGACTCTGTCCGCAATCGCTCTCGCCTCTTCCCTACTCGTCGTAGAGTATACGACGCTCGCGCCGCGGCGCGCAAAATCTGTAAGTATCGGTTGGAGCGCGTCGAGTATAATTTGCGCCTCGTTTGCGCTCAAGCCCTTGGTTATATCGTCCACGAACACGGCTTTCGCGTCGCGGATGAGCAATCTTGCAATCGCAAGTCTCTTTTTGTCGATGAGACTTGCCTTTTTCACCTTGTCGCCAAGGCAAGCGACGATAGACATCTTCTCCGCCGCCTCGAACACCCTTTGGCTTATCTCCTGCTTGTCGTAGCCGCGTATCGTGAGCGGGAAAGCGAGGTTGTAGAAGAACGTACGATTTTCAAAGAGCGCGAGGTCGTCAAAGACGACAATCGTATCGTCGGTCTTTTGCGTCATGGGGTTGCCGTCCAAAAGAACCTCCCCGTCGCAATCTTCAACCGCGGACACAACTTTGACAAAAGTAGTCTTCCCGCTGCCTTCGTCACCAAGAACGGCGACGATTTCGCCGTCTTTTATCTTCATATCGAGCGCATTCAAAACCTGCGCTCCGTAGAGGTATTGCTTGCTGACGCCTTTTAGTTCTATCATTGTTTTCTCTTTCAGTTTGTCAACCACACCTAAACTCGCTCTATTTGGATAAGTTGCGTATCTGTGTGATTTATAGGTTGTATTATAGACAAAACCACGCAAAATAGATGGATGACGAGAAAGGGTGTTTTTGCAAGAGCCAAGTGTACATAGACGTACACGGTGCTTGCGCGCAAAGCGCGCTGACAAAGTCGGGCGCTATTTTGTGCGGTTTTACAAAATATCCAAACTCTCTTGGAACCCTTGCATAAAGTTGTCAAGGAAATAGCCGAGTTCGGGATACTCCTCTCTCGTTTCGTCGAGCACCTTTTTCAGGCGGTTGTACGCAGTATCGAATTCCTTGTTGCCGAGTAGTCTCTCTTCGACGCACTTGATGTAAGCGGAAAGTTTGTCCGCAATCTTCATGAGTTTGTACTCCACGCTCTCCTCGTCGGGGATGAGATACGGAGTGTATGTCGGTTGCAACGTCTCAGGCAAAGAGTCGATTAGCCGCTTGTTTATCATCTGCTCGATTTCGCTGTACGCGCTCTTCATCGTCGCGTTGTAATACTTGATTGGCGTCGGCAAATCACCGCTGATGACTTCCGCCGTGTCGTGATAAAGCGCGAGAGACGCGATCTTGTCGACGTCACAGTTCCCGCCGTATAGTTCGTTGCGGATGATGCCCAGCGCCTGCCCGAGAATCGCGACAGACGCCGAGTGCTGCATGAGGTCTTCTTTTATGTTAGACCTCATGAGCGACCATCTTTCGATCATCTTCATGCGATTCATAAACGCATAAAATGTATACATTTTATTTTCCATTGTTTGTTCCTTTTTATGTTAGCGTTTTAAAACTGCGATTATTTGGATGATAGGCGCGACAGAGTGCCGTGAACGGCAAACCCAATGTACTAAAGCGTACATGATTTGACGGGCGCGGCGCTCTAACAATGCATATCGCCAAATAGCGC
>JAFZMH010000001.1 GCA_017553325.1 Clostridia bacterium | reverse complement strand
GCTGTTATATACCTTTTGATTGGAGAAATAATTTTGAAGAGCAGTATCTTCGGTGGATAAGATTCATTTGTATTGCTATGTCAGATGAATATATAGATTCGCATTTTGAAGAAATAAAAACACATGCCTCTGATATCGAAACAAGGCTTGATGATTCTTATTGTACAGCTGAACAACTGAAACAAGATAATCATCAGGTCATAGATGGTTACAGATCTAATGGAGAACAGATTACCCTGATCACAGAAAACTATGATGATTCGATAAGGGAAGTTTTTGATTAACAAATTCCGGTTTGTAGAGACGCAGGTGCGTACCTTTTGGGTAGTTTTAGTTAGGTTTCGTACCTTTTAGGTAGTTTTATACACAAAAGACGCTTCGAAAGGAGCGTCTTTTGTTATAGTGTGAGGGATGGATTTGCTATTGCAAAGCTCTTAAAAATATGATAAAATAATTTTATAATTGATTTTGGAGTCACAAATGAAAAATCTAAACAAATTGCTCAATATGGACTCGGTTTATTTGAGACGCCTTTACAAAACCTCTTGTATGGCTTTCCGTGTGGGCAACAGATTCGAGAAAAAGGGCGGAGTCGTCTTTGTGGGCGACAGCATCACCGATTTTTGCAATCTTGACGCCTATTATCCGGAACTTGACGCTGTCAACCGTGGCATATCGGGAGATACGATAGAGGGCATCCGCGGACGCCTTGAAGAGAGTATCTTTGGTCTGTCGCCGTCGCTGGTTGTTCTTTTGGGTGGGGCGAACAACTTTGCAGAAGGCTACGAAGACGTTGAAACGCACATCATTGAGACCTATCGCGACATCTTGTCTCAGATAAAGGCGAGACTTCCCAAAACGAAAGTCTTGGTGCAGTCGATTTATCCCGTGTCGGACGTTTCTTTCCACAACCGCTATAAATTCGGACATGGACACATAGTGTCCATAAACCAAAAACTCAAAGTGCTCGTCCAGTCTTTCGGCTACAAATTTGCCGACGTATATTCGGTGCTCAACTCAGGCGACGAGGAGTTTAACAAAAAATACACGGACGACGGCTTGCATCCAAACGCACACGGCTACAAGGTGATAAGCGGATATTTGTCGCCGATAATCGACGCCATGCTCAAAGAGGAAGAAACCGAAGACGAAGTGGCTGTCATGAGTTCTATAAAAGAAAAAGAGGAGATGACAACCTTTGTCGAAAAGATGCTTATTTCCATTCTTGCGTTGACGATGGGCATCTTGTTCTGTTGCGGCGTCAGCGCGGCGGTCAGTATAACTCTGGGCGTGATACTCTGCGTTTACGGCGTAATCAATATCGCGGTTATCGGCGTGAGCAGAAGACCGCTTTTCAGCGTAATGGGCGTCGTCGATGCGGTAATAATCGCCATAGGCGTAGCATTCTGTACGCATGACCTCTCGACGATGATAGTGCTTCTCATACCGTTTATCATGGAGATTTTGGGCGCGCTCATGTTTATTGACGCGTTCGTATACTTTTTGGTTTTCAGACACGGCGGAGTGATTCGTATGACGGTGTTTGCGGTGGCAGGCGCGTTGCTTTGCTCGCTTGGGCTTTCGTTCCTTATCGTTGAAGACCTGCGTATTGGCTATGCTCAACTCGTGACGGGCATTTTGCTTTGCATAGCGGCAACCGTATTGTTTACGACTTCGATTGTGGGCAGAGTCAAGCAAAAAAACAAAGAAAAACGAATTCAAGAACAGGAATAGTTTACGGAGGAACATATGGACAAAAATACATTGATGACAAATATGGCGCGCGAAGCGCATAAAAAAGGGCTTTTCAATGGCGCTTGGCTGTTCGCAGAACATGGCAAAATCATATCCAAGGGCGTTGCAGGCTCTAAGGATCCGGATGGCAAAGTGCCGCTTGAAGAAGATAGTGTCTTTGACTTGGCGTCCGTCAGCAAACAGTTTACCGCAACGGCAGTTATGTTGCTGAGAAGAAGAGGGCTCATTGACCTCGACGACAAACTCGAAAAGTTTTTCCCCGAAATTCCATACAAGGGCATCACGATAAAAATGCTACTCACTCACACGAGCGGTCTGCCCGATTATATGACTTGGATAGACAAACTCGCGAGGGAGGAAAACAGAATTCCCGACAACCACACCGTAATTCGATATTTGGTGGAGAGTGGCGATGAGGCACTTTTTGCGCCGGGCGAGAAATATGAGTATTGCAACACCGGTTATTGCGTGCTCGCGGAGATTGTCGAGAAGGTCTCGGGAGTGAAGTTTGAGGACTTTATGCGCGAAAACGTTTTTGAGCCTGCAGGAATGCACGCTACGCGTGTGTATCATCCGAGAAAGGACAATTATACAATCGAGAACTGGGCGCACGATATGGTGCCTGATAACGGCAAGTTTGTATATCCTGAAAAATTGCCAAAATATGACTGGGTTGTGACGCTTGACGGCGAACACGGCGACGGATACGTCTATTCCAACATTTTTGACCTTTTCAAGTGGGATCAGGTGCTCAAAGAAGGCACTCTACTCACAAAAGAGGAGCAAGATATTATGTATACGCCAAGCGTCAAACTAGACGAGAATGAAGAGGGTGTCGCGGGCTACGGCTTTGGCTGGGTTGTCTATGATTCAAAGAAATTCGGGCGTGTGCTTTCTCACAGTGGCGGTTGGGCAGGTGTCAACACTTGGATAGGGCGCTATCTCGATTTGGACAGAGTTCTGATTTTGCTCAGTTCGTGCGATCCTATGGATGGAAGAGCCGCGGAAATCTTTGAGACAAACATGAGTGCAATCGGCAGAGGCGAAGAGCCAAAGCCTTTTGTCTTCATAGAAGACATTACAATCAAAGATCCAAACAAGTCCAAATGGCAATCATACTGTGGCAAATATGAGGCTTTTCCGGGTACTGACTACGTTGAAGAGGTTGTCATGAGAGACGGCGAGCTTTATGCCAAAGTCGTGAACGATATTAACAGAAGGTATGAACTCAAATTGTATCCGATTGGCGAAAGCACATTTGGTTTTCAAGAATTTGATGACGAAATCGAGTTCAAGGATGGTTGCTTCGTTGCGGACGACGAGGTCCACAAGAAACTTTAATGAATTGAACAAATCAAGAAAGGCGCGCAAGCGTCTTTTTTGTATGATAAGTTGAAGCGCTTAGTCTTGCAATAAGTGACGTCTTGTGCTAAAATATTTCTAAATTTGATTACTATCTAGAAACATTTAATGAGGAAGCATTATATGAAAAACAAACTTACTGTTTTTGTTGCAATACTTTTGATCGTCGGGGTGCTGGCGAGTTTTGTCGCTTGCAACAAGGAGCCTTCGGTTGTCATAAACGAAGAAGACGATGTCATGTTTCTCACAAACGACGAGTTGTATGCAAATGCCGTTCGAGATGCGGTTTTTGTGGAAGAAGACGAAGTTTTGCCGCTTGTCAATATAACTCATGACGATGAAAACGTCACGTGGAGTGGTGAAATGGTGCTTGTTGCGTTTATGCACAAATATCCGGACAGTTATCCTGCGGGCGAAAACATCGAGCTCAAGTGGGGCAACGTTTGGTGCGTTTCAGAAAAAGAAATGCGCAATTGGGTGAGGAACAATGCCATAGGCGTTGAAGATTGGATGCTCCGCCTGCATCAGGTTATGGGTATGCCAACGTCAAAAGGATATACAACAGTCACGGCACTTTGGGTTGATGCCAATCTTTTGTATCGTCCGGCAAACTCTCAGGATCCCACCGCGCCTATGACCGCAACGTATCAATCAACCGGCGACGAAGAGTTTGACGCAATGTTCAAGGCGTGGTTTGACGACAATATCATTTGGTCATATTTTGACAGCGCATATCCTTGGACGCGTCTTGGCTACACCTACGATTGGGCGGACAACGGCAAAGAGTATGGCTTGAGTGAGTTTTTGATTTTCTCGGGCGCACAAGCCACTGTTGAGTATACATATAGTTTGCAAGATTATATCGATTTTGCAACTGCTTGACATATTGGAATGTTATGATATCATTGAGTTGAAAACTGTTTAGAGGTGAAATTATGCTTGAAACGATTGAAAAAAGAAGGTCTTGCAGAAAATTTGATAGCAGTCGTATGCCTGAAATGGAGAAGATCGAGGCAGTCGTCAAGGCTGGACTTTTGGCGCCGAGCGCGATAAACACGCAGGGCGGAATCATCATCGCCATCACAAACAAGGAAATCCGCAACAAATTGTCTGCACTCAATATGAGTTTTGGCGCACGTCGCCCGGGTGATCCGTTCTATGGCGCGCCTGTCGTTTTGCTTGTTGCGGTCAAAAAGTGGCCGCTTGCAGTCTATGATGGCTCGGTTATGATAGAGAATATGCTCCTTGAAGCCACAAATCAGGGACTCGGGTGCTGCTGGATACATCGCGCCAAGGAGGAACTCGAATCGGCGGAGGGCAGAGCGCTCTTGTCGTCCGTAGGTCTTGACCTCGAAGAATACGAGGGCGTCGGGCACGTGATTCTCGGTTATTCGCTCATAGACGAATATCCGCCAAAGGAAATCAAAGAAAACCGCGAATTTTGGATAAAGTGATATGAAACGCAACGACAAATACGACGAAATTCTATTTTGCGAGAAGTTTTACGACCCCGCAGAAATTCATCTTGTGCTTTATCAGCAACGTTGCATAAACGAGATGAACAAATACAACAAAACAAAGGCAAACCCTTTGGGTTTGCTTCTGCGCGTCAGACGGCTGAAAAAGATGTTTGCCGCAATCGGTGAAAATTCGTATATTGAGCCGCCCGTTCACGCCAATTTCGGCGGTAAAAACACGTTCATCGGCAAATGTTTTTATGCAAATTTCAACCTCACGCTTGTTGACGATGGCAAAATCACGATAGGTGACAACGTTATGATCGGCCCGAACGTGACGATAATCACCGCTGAGCATTCTCTAAATGAAGAAGAACGTCTCAAAAAAGAGAATCAAATCAATCATCCCGTCACAATCGGCAACAACGTGTGGATCGCGTCGGGTGTGACGATTTTCCCGGGGGTGACCATCGGCGACGGCAGTGTGATAGGCGCAGGAAGCATTGTGACAAAAGACGTTCCAGCAGGCGTGCTTGCCTATGGCAATCCTTGCAAAGTCATAAGGAATTTGAACGAATAATATGGATTTCAAGATACGGCGATTTGACGAACTCACAAGGGATGAACTGTACGCGCTGTTTCAGGCGCGCACGACTGTATTTGCGGGCGAGCAGGGTATAAAATACCCTGATGCAGATGGAGTTGACAAATATGCCACGCACATTTTTGCCACAGATGAGGTGGGGAGCGTGATTGCAAATCTGAGAATCTATTTCAAAGAGGACGAGAGCGGCGTCGCTCATATCGGGCGTTGTCTCGTCGTCAAAGATTATAGAGGCAAGGGGCTCGGCAAACTCCTCGTTGAAAGGGCGATAGATTTTGCCCGCGACGATATGCGCGTGCGCGAAATCTTCATCGAAGCGCAAAAACAGGCGGAAAAGTTCTACGCAAAGTGCGGGTTCAAAACCGTCGGCGACGTGTATACGATTGTCGAGATTCCGCACGTCGAGATGAGATATTATATTGAGGACAGAATATGAACGTGCCCGTTGACGTTTCAAATACCGTTTTGAGGACGGAAAGACTTGTGCTTCGTCCGTTTTGTCAAGCGGACTTGGACGACCTTTTCGAGTATGCGTCCGTGGATGGCGTGGGGCAAATGGCAGGTTGGCAACCACACAAAACAAAGCAAGATTCGCAAGTTATTCTGGACAAGTTTATCGAGCACAAAAAGGTTTTTGCCGTCGTCAAAGAAGGAAAAGTCATCGGCTCGCTCGGCATAGGGCCGTACGACGAGCAAAAGTTTCCGGAATTTGCGGACAAAAAGGCGAGAGAAATCGGCTACGTGCTGTCAAAAGCCTACTGGGGACAAGGTTTGATGCCGGAAGCCGTCAAAGAGGCGATTCGCTATTGCTTTGAAGATTTGGGGCTCGACCTTCTAGTTTGTGGTCATTTTGTCCGGAACAAACAGTCCGCAAGGGTGCAGGAAAAGTGCGGTTTTCACTACTATTCAAACGGCAAATACACGACTCGCATGGGCACGGTTGAAGACGATATAGTCAACATTTTGACCCGCGAGGAGTGGCAAAAACTTAATAAATAACATTTTTCTTTGGAGGTATATATGGAATATACGTACAAAACACAGATGACTTGCTCATCCGAAATCCACTTTGATATTGATGGCAACGTCATTTCCAACATCAGTTTCGTTGGCGGTTGCAACGGCAATTTGAAGGCTATTTCAAAGCTCGTTGACGGCTGGACTGTTGAAAAAATTGAGCAATATCTTCTTGGCAACACCTGCGGCAGACGCCCAACTTCGTGTGCGGATCAGCTTGCACGCGGCGTAAGACAGGCATATAACGAATTGAACAAATAATAGTAATCATTCATATTTGAGCACTTGCTTAGCAAGTGCTTTTTCTTTTTTGAAATTTGCATAAAGTTGAGATTTTTGTCAACAATCAATATGTGAAAAAGTCTGAACAGGCAAAATGCGAGAAGACGGAGACATATTTTCCGCGTGTGAATGCATCGAATGAATGTGCGGATGAAAGTATTGGCTCCGCGCTTCAATCAGAGGCAAATATATCAATTGAGCAGGAAAAGCATGATTGAAAGGCAGGAGTATCAAGAATATATAAAGCAAAATTCGCCAAAAAGTCCCATGGTGCGAACTCTGTTCGCGGCGTTTATTGTCGGCGGACTGATTTGTTGTATCGGCGAGGCAATCGGCGACGTTTTGAAAGTCATATTCAAAACTATGAGCGAAAAGGACGTAGCGACGTGGGAGAGTTGCATAATGATTTTCTTTGGAAGTACACTCACCGCGCTCGGTTTATATGACAAAATCGGGCATTTTGCCGGCGCGGGTTCAATCGTACCGATAACGGGTTTTGCCAACTCAATAGTTTCGCCCGCCATGGAGTTCAACCGCGAAGGCGTGTTTTTTGGCGTGTGCGCAAAGATGTTCGTCATCGCGGGACCAATCATCGTGTTCGGCACGGTTGCGAGTTTCACAGTTGGACTTATCGGCTGGTTTACGACGTTATAATATCGCGTTAGATTATCGAAAACAGTATGAGAACAGTATTTTTCAAAAACCCGATATACGTCAAGAGCGGTTTTACAATCGTTGGTCCGAAAGAGGCTGACGGCAACTTCGGAGACTGCTTTGACGTCGTTTTGAAAGACGACCTCTGGTGCGAAAAGTCCTATGAAAAGTGCGAGAGCAAGATGCACAGAGACGCCATAACCGGCGCGATATTCAAGGCGGGACTCAAAAAACGCGATATAGACTTTATGCTTGCGGGCGACCTCATCAACGAGTGCGCGCCGACTGCGCTTGCCGCAAGAAACTTTCCAACCGCATTTTTCGGGCTGTACAACGCCTGTTCGACGTTTACGGAGGCGGTTTTGCTCGGTTCTGTGCTCATTGACGGCGGTTTTGCAAAAAACGTCACGTGTTCGACGTCCTCTCACTATTCCTCGGCGGAGCGTCAGTATCGTTTTCCGCTTGAACTCGGCAATCAGCGTCCGCCGACGGCTCAATGGACGGTCACGGGAGCGGGTTGTACGGTTTTGAGCGCGGAAAAGCCGAAACTTTTCAATTATCAAGTGTACGAGGACGACGTTATCGCCGTCGATAAAAACCTCAACGTGGACGAAAAAACGCTCGAAAAGTACAAAAAAAGCGTTGATAAGCAGAAAAAAGTGGTGAATACTGACAAATCAAACATAATTAAGCGCAATTTTTCAAAACAAAACAACGATTACGGGGCAAAACCCGAGTATTACGTCAAAATCGTGGGCGGAACGGTTGGAAAAGTCGTAGATCTCGGTATTGACGACGAGTCTAATATGGGCGCGGCAATGGCTCCCGCGGCTTTTGATACGCTTACGACCTTTTTCAGGGACACGAATACTACGCCAAACGACTACGACGGCGTATTCTCCGGCGATTTGGGCAGATTTGGCAAGCAAACGCTGGAATATCTTATGGACAGAGAGGGCTTGAAACTCCCAAATTGGTATATGGACTGCGGAGCAAGTTATTATTTGCCTGAGCAAAAGACCTTTCAAGGCGGTTCGGGAGCAGGGTGCGTCAACACCGCTTTCAACTCTTATATCCTCAAAAAACTGCAAAAAGGGGAGCTTTCAAAGGTTATCGTCGTTGCAACGGGCGCGCTTCTAAACAAGGACACGCCTCTTCAAAAGGAGACGATTCCGGGGATTGCGCATTTGTTCAGCATCGAGATAGAAAAGCCTTAAATTGTGCAAAAGTATTCTAAAAATCACTAAAAATGAGAAAAGTTTTCTCAAAATAGCAGCATTTTGTAAAACTTTTGACTGAAACGGAGTAAAAATGGAGATATTTTTGAATTATCTGAAAGTATTTGCAGTCGGTGGGTTCGTGTGTATGCTCGGGCAGATACTTATAAACAAAACAAAGATGTCGTCGGCGCGTATACTCGTGCTGTATATGTTGGTGGGAGTCGTGCTTGAAGTGACCGGCGCATTCAAATATATAAAGGATTTTGCACACTCGGGAATTTCAATTCCCATAATAGGCTTCGGTTCAAATCTTGCGAAAGGCGCGCTTGAAGGCATGAAGGAAGAGGGGCTTATGGGGGCGATTTCCGGCGGACTCGGCGCGGTTGCCGCGGGACTGACGACGGCTATTACTTGCGGATTTGTGTTTGGACTGCTTTCTAAATCGCATTCCAAAAAAATATAATTACTCCTATGGAGTAAGGTCGAACATACTCGATACGTCCTGCATACTGAGATATGTTTCGGGGACTTTGCCTACGATAAGGTTTTCACACACCAAAATTTCCGCCTTGACTTGAACCGTCGGTTCGTCTATCGGGGTGATGATATTGACGTCAGCGTACACGTCGATATAGATTTTGTGAAAGGTTTGATTTATGCCCGCTGATTGAAAGCAGGACACGAAGTCGCAGTTTGCCGCGCCTATCGGGACGATTTTTATCGTCACGTCGGGTCCGAAACCCGTGAGAAGCGCAAGTCCCGTGAATGTGCCCGCCGAGATTGCGACCTCAACCGTTCCGAGGCTGTCGAGATTTGCCTGCGCAAGGTTGGCGATTTCGCGTGCTATCGAGTTTATTCTCGGCGAATTTGCTCTTATAAGAGCAACGTCGCCTCGGTCGTTGTATTGCACGTCAAAGAGTTCGTCGTAGGTTATACCTCCGTTTAATACGCTCGTGGCGGCGAGGTTGATTTGATTTGTGGCGATCGCTCTGACTTTTGCGACGGAACTTCCCATGACTGTGGGGACGATGTTTTTTCTGAAATACACGGTGCAAAAGATGAAAACGACTATTACCGCGAGCATTGCGATAATGACGCGGAAAAACTTGGGTTTTATCGCTTTAAAGTCTTTTGAAAACCTTTGCACGCTTCATTATATTCTTTTCTCCGCGCGGAATTTACGAATTTTTTGCATATCGCCGTTATTTCTTTACAAAGTAAAGTTTTGTTGTTATAATGTTTTCGTGGACTTATTTGATTTGCAAAACAACGTGGAAAAGATGGCTCCGCTTGCGGAGCGTATGAGACCTCGCACAATCGACGAGTTTTTGGGACAAGGAAAAATCGTCGGCGCAGGTTCTCTTTTGCGTAGAGCGATAGCCGCGGACAAACTCGGCAGTTGCATATTCTACGGACCGCCCGGGACGGGCAAGACCACGCTTGCAAACATAATTGCGGAGAATACGAACGCAAAATTCGTCAAACTCAACGCGGTCACTTCGGGAGTTGCCGACGCTAAAAAAGTGATCGAGGACGCAAAAGAACTCTTGCGCATATACGGCAAGCGTACGTATTTGCTTCTTGACGAGTGTCATCGTTGGAACAAGGCGCAGTCGGATAGCGTGTTGCAGGCGATAGAGCAGGGGTATATCATATTCATCGGCTCGACGACGGAAAACCCATACGTTTCGATGACGAGAGCAATCGTGTCGAGATGCAGAGTTTTCTCATTTTCAAGACTCAGCGAAGCGGACATTTTGACGGGGCTCAAACGCGCCGCCACCGACAAAGAGCGAGGACTTGGAAATATAAATATTTCCATAACCGACGAAGCATACTCTCATCTCACTTGGGCGAGCGGCGGAGATTTGCGCTGTGCTCTCAACGCGCTTGAACTTGCCGCACTCACCACGCACCCATCGGAAGACGGCGTCATACATATCGGCAAAGCGGAGGCGGAGCAGTCCATACAGCAAAAGGCGCTCTCGCTCACGGACGATATGTATTACGATATGATCTCCGCATTCATCAAGAGTATGCGAGGGAGCGACAGTTCCGCCGCTGTATATTGGGCGGAGAGGCTTATAGAGGCGGGGCTTGATCCTCTGCTCATCGGCAGACGAATCATGATTCACGCCTGTGAGGACGTAGGACTTGCCGATCCGAACGCGATTGTCGTCGCGCAAGCGGCGGTTGCCGCATACGAGAGACTCGGCTTGCCCGAAGGAAGAATACCGCTCGTCGAGGCAATAATCTACGTCAGCGAAGCCCCGAAATCGAACAAAGTCGTCGAAGCGCTGTATTCGGCGGAGAGCGCGGTCAAAAACATCAAGCACGAGACGGTCCCGCTCTATCTTCGTGACCCGAACTTCAAAGGAAAAGAAGAGAAGGTGAATGGATACAAGTATCCGCACGACTACGGCGGATGGGTTGAGCAACAGTATCTGCCGGACGAACTCAAAGACGCAAAATTCTACGAACCGACGGAAAACGGTTTCGAAGTTGAAATCAAGCGTCGTCAAGAGGAGCGCAAGGCAAAGAGCAAAAAGGGCGGAACGTCATATGACGAACTGCATAAAAACCTCTAAACAAGCATTCTAACACTGTGAATTGATATGTACAAACACAAGATTGCACTTGACGTCGGAGACGTCAAAATAGGCGTGGCGGTCAGCGACCTCTTGGGAATAACCGCAAACCCGAGAGAAACGTATTGGCGCAAAAAGGGCGATATTCAAGCGGATATTCGCTATTTTTGCGAGTATGCAAAAAATGAGGACGCCGACGCCTTCGTTCTCGGCTTGCCCAAAAATATGGACGGCACGGAGGGTGACAGAGCAATCGTCACGAGAGAGTTTGGAGATATGTTGAAAGAGGCGAGCGGTTTGCCCGTCGTCTATCAAGACGAAAGGCTGACCACCGTGTCCGCAGAGCGTATGCTCATCGACGCGGACGTGCGCCGCGAAAAGCGCAAGCAGGTCATAGACAAGGTTGCGGCGACCATAATCTTGCAGTCCTATCTCGACAGCCACAGATTTTAATTCAATTTACATAGTAAATTGTTTTGACAAAGAAAACAAAAACGGAGATATATTATGGCAGACAATTTTGACAACGAATTTGAAAACAGCGACACCATAGTTCTTTACAATGAGGCGAACGACAAGGACGAAAAGTTTTACGTTCTCGAAGTCATGGACTATAAGGACAGGCAGTTTATCATCTTGCAACCCGCAGAAGAACTTGAAGATATTGCCGAGAACGAACTTTTGATTTACGAACTCGGCGACGAGGACGACGAAGAACATTTCTTCATCCCGATTGAAGACCAAGATTTGCTCCAAGAGGTTTTCGACAAATTTATGGCGGAAGTCGAGGAGTACGAGAAGGCTGTCGCCGAGGGCGAAAAGGCGAAGGGTTGCGAAGGTTGCTCGGGTTGCGGCGCGGGCGAAGAAAAGAACTGCGACAAGGAAACTTGCAAGAAAGAGAACTGCAAAAGGAAATGAGACTTAAACCTTGTGAGCAAAGTGGGTTTGCGATTTTGCAAGCCCATTTTTTTTATTTCTTGGGCGGAAAGTGCGAAAAAATACGAAAAAAAGTGTAAAAATAGTAAAATTTGCCCGTCAATTTGATTGCAATTTATTTTTATATAATATATAATTCCAAAAGACCGCACACCCGAGCGGAGTTTGTTATGTTCCTTATGGTAGGCAAACGCGGAAACTCGGGGAGGTAAAAACATATTTTAGGAGGACCACAAGAAATGGCCGTAACATCAATGAAAGCCTTGCTTGAAGCAGGCGTACACTTCGGACACCAAACAAAGCGTTGGAACCCGAAAATGAGCAAGTATATCTATGCAACGAGAAACGATATTCACATTATCGACCTTCAAATCTCCGTTGACCACGTCGAAGCCGCGTATCAATTTGTAAAGAGCGTGGCGCAAGAAGGGAAATCCATCCTCTTCGTCGGCACCAAAAAGCAAGCGCAAGACGCTATCAAGGCAGAAGCGGAACGTTGCAATATGTTCTACATCAACCAAAGATGGCTCGGCGGAACGCTCACAAACTTCAAGACTATCCGCACGAGAGTCGACAGACTCAACAAGATCAATCAAATGGAACTCATCGGCGAGTTTGAACTTCTCCCGAAGAAGGAAGTCTCCGCACTCAAGAAAGAGAGAGACGACCTCGAGAAGAACCTCGGCGGTATCAAAAATATGCGTACGCTCCCGGGCTGCCTCTTCGTCGTTGACCTCAAGAAGGAAGAGAACGCGGTCAGAGAAGCACGCAAACTCAACATCCCAATCGTTGCAGTCGTTGATACAAACTGCGACCCGGATCTCGTCGACTACGTCATCCCCGGCAACGACGACGCAATTCGTGCAATTCAACTCTTCGCGTCCTTGATGGCTGACGCAGTCATCGAAGCAAACCAAGGCGAATCCTTTGCAAGAGCGGAAGAACCGACTCCTCAAGAGGAAGAAGCACCCGTCGTTGAAGAAGTGAAGGAAGAAGTCAAGGTCGAAGAAAAGGCTCTCACTCCCGAAGAAGCGCTTGAAAAAGCAATCGCGGAAAAAGAAGCCCTCGAAGACTAATTTGAAGAAATCAGTTTAGGAGATAAATATGGCATTTACAAGTAAAGACGTTATGGAACTCCGTCAACGCACCGGCGTTGGCATGATGGATTGCAAGAAGGCACTCGTCGCAACCGACGGCGATATGGAAGCGGCTATCGACTACTTGAGAGAAAAAGGTATGGCAACCGCAGCCAAGAAAGAGGGTAGAATCGCAGCGGAAGGTATCGTTTTTGCGGCAAACAAGAACAACAGATACGTTCTCGTCGAAGTCAACTGCGAATCCGACTTCGTCGCAGGCGGCCCCGTGTTCAGAGAGTACGTCGCAAAGGTCGCGGACTACGTCCTCGACAACCCGACGGCATCCGTTGAAGACGTTGTCGCGGCAATGCAACCCGTCACCAACGAATACGTTATGAAGATGGGCGAAAAACTCTCCATCCGTCGTTTCACGGTGTATGAGGCAAAAGGTTCCGCAGTCGACACGTACATTCACATGGGCGGCAAGATCGGCGTCATGGTTGAAGCAAACGAAGGCGCAAGCCTCGAAGTCATTCACGACGTAGCGCTTCAAATCGCAGCGGCAAACGCACAATACGTTTCTCGCGACGAAGTCCCGGCGGCAGAAGTTGAACACGAGAAGGAAATTTTGAAGGCACAAGCCCTCAACGAGCCGAACCCGAAGCCGGAAGCAATCATCGAAAAGATGCTCGTCGGCAGAATCAACAAGTTCTACAAGGACATCTGCTTGACAGAACAAGTCTTCGTCAAAAACGGCGACCTCACGATCTCTCAATACCTTGCGCAAAACGGCAACGTCAAGATCGCAAGATTCACACGTTATGCAATGGGCGAAGGTTTGCAAAAGAGAGAGGATGATTTCGTGGGTGAAGTCATGGCTCAAGCAGGTCTTGCAAAATAAAAAATCGGAATGCGCAAGCATTCCTTTTTTTACACGGCGAAAATTGAATAAAGTTCGTTAGATATACGAATTTGAGGTGTTTATGAACGAATTAAATCAAAATTTGGAGCAAAGAGCAGTCGATCCGTCCGTCAAATACAGACGCGTCGTCATCAAACTTTCGGGCGAAGCGCTCGCAGGTGAAAACGGCACCGGTATCGATCCTAAAAAACTTGAAAAAGTCTGCCATCAAATCGTCGAAGTGTCCAACCTCGGCGTGGACGTCGGCATCGTCATCGGCGGTGGAAACTTTTGGCGCGGACGTCAAGCGGACAGCAAAATGAACAGATCTACCGCAGATCAAATCGGTATGCTCGCAACGATTATGAACGCGCTTGCAATTCAAGACACGCTCGAACAAATGGGCGCGCCGGTCAGAGTTCAAACCGCGCTCACCATCACGAAAGTCGCCGAACCGTACATTTTGAGAAAGGCGGTCAGACATCTTGAAAAGGGCAGAATCGTCATCTTTGCTTGCGGTACGGGCAACCCATTCTTCTCGACGGATACGGGTGCGGCTCTCCGCGCTTGCGAAATCGACGCGGACGCATTGCTCCTTGCAAAGAACGTGGACGGCGTCTACGACAGCGATCCGAAACTCAACCCGAACGCAAAGAAATTTGACAAACTCTCGTATATGGAAGTTATCTCCAGAGGACTCAAGGCTATGGACACGACGTCTATCACGATGTGCATGGACAACGATATGCCAATTATCGTTTTCAGCCTTATGGAAAAAGACAGCTTGTTAAAGGCGGTCAGAGGCGAAACCGCCGGAGCGACCGTGATTTCCAAATAAACCATAGGTTTAAACCTATAGGATAATATGACTAAAAGGTGCTATTTTAGCACCTTTTTCTATTTTTCTAATATTCGTCTTGCAATATAAATAATCTTTTGTTATAATACTAACATAATAAAATTCCTATATGGAGGACTTTATGGCATACGGAATTGATGAAGTCGATTTGATATTCGACGATTTCAATGAAAAATGTGACAAAACTATGCTCAACTTCACGACGGAACTTCGCTCCGTGAGAGCAGGCAGAGCAAATCCGCACATCTTGGACAAGGTGGTTGCAGATTACTACGGTGTTCCTACTCCCATCAATCAGATGGCAAACATTTCCATCCCGGAAGCAAGACTTCTCGTCATCAGCCCTTGGGACAAATCTCAACTCAAATCTATTGAGAAGGCTATTCTCGCCGCAAACGTAGGCGTGACGCCAAACAACGACGGACAAGTTATTCGTCTCGTATTTCCGGAACTCACGGAAGAGAGAAGAAAACAAACTGTCAAGCAAATCAAGGGACTTGCCGAAGAGACGAAAGTCGTTCTCCGAAACTGGCGTCGTGACGCTATTGACGAACTCAAAAAGCTAGAAAAAGATTCCACGATCACCGAGGACGATCTCAAGAATTTCACTGCGGACGTTGATAAGGCGCTTTCAAAACGCACAGATGAAGTGGAAAAACTCTTCAAAGACAAAGAAACCGAGGTGCTTTCCATCTAATGGGTGCAAATCACGTTGGGTTTATAATGGACGGAAACGGCAGGTGGGCGACGGCTCACGGTCTTTCTCGTGCCGAGGGCTATGCGTACGGGCTTATCGCGCTCAGGAAAGTGGCTAAACGGTGTGAAGAAAGGGGAGTCAAAGCCGTTTCCGTTTACGCATTTTCCACGGAGAATATCGCTCGTCCAACCGACGAGATAAACGCGATTTTCGGCGTCGTGGAAAAATTCAATCTCACCTATGACGGCAGGTTCAAAATCTGCTATATGGGTGACTTTTCCACACTGCCTGACAAACTTGCGGACTCTATAGAGTCCGTCGAGCAAAGAACTGCGGACAACGAGGGTATGACGCTTAATATTGCGTTCAACTACGGTGGCAGAGCGGACATAATTCACGCGGCGAAAATAGCCTACGACCACGGCGAGTTCATCGAGGATACATTTGAAAAAAATCTCGGCTCTTCGCGCCTTCCCGCACTCGATATGATTGTCAGAACGGGCGGGGAAAAGAGACTTTCAAACTTTATGCTCTACGAAGCCGCCTACGCCGAACTCTTCTTTTTGGACAAGCTTTGGCCCGATATGCAAGAGTCGGACGTCGACGCGCTCCTCGAAGACTTTGAAAAGCGCACGCGCAAATTCGGAAAATAACTATGCTGAAAAGAACAATAACAGGAATCATACTCGTCGCATTTGTCGCAGGTTTTATGCTCTGCGGCTATTTCGTCAGCACGATTTTTATCGATATGCTCATACTCCTGTTTCTTGCGGGAGCGGTGTACGAGATGTTCAAGTGCTTGAAGGACGCAGGCTACAAGATGTTCGTCGCGCCGCCGGTATTTTTGCTCGTCGCGGCGTACCCGACCTTTTATTTGTTGCAACACTACGTCGGCGGGGCTTCGCAAAGAGCGACGATTGGCGTGCAGGGACTGCTCGCGGTGTTCGTCGCGTCGGTTATGATTTGCCTCACGATTTTCACCTTCAAACCCGCAAAACATACGCAGGAAGAGGTTGACGCGGCAAAGGCTCAGGGAATTGAACTCGAACTCGACAGCCCCAAAGCGCACGAACTCAAAGACTTGCTCGCAAACGTGTTTTTGCTCGTCTATCCGATGCTGTTTATGGTGCTCTCGTTTGTGATGAGCTACAAGTACAGCGCGTTGTTTGCGGTGTTGTTTGCAATCTTCGTGCCCACGCTCGGCGACGCGTTTGCCTATTGGATAGGCTCTACGGTGAAGGGCAAAAAGCTCTGCCCGAAAATCAGCCCCAAAAAGACGATTTCAGGCGCGGTGGGCGGTTTGCTCGGTGCGGTTATCGTGTCCCTCGTGTTTTGGCTCGTGTTCGAACTCTTTGCCGACAATTATTTGACGTTTATAAACGGTTGCCATTATCGGTTCTTTATCGCTCACGACGTGAACGGTTGGCAGTGGAAGACTGCGCTCATCTATATCGCGCTCGGTCTCGTTATCGGCGTGCTTGCAGAACTCGGCGACCTCGCGGCGTCGAGAATAAAACGTGCAATCGGCATCAAGGACTACGGCAAGATTTTCCCGGGGCACGGCGGCTTTATGGACAGGCTGGACAGCATTATGTACTCGATTGCGGTGCTCGTCATTGCGTTCACCTGCATATACGGGTATTGAGATTATTTATCTATGATAAATAAAACAAACAAATTCGAAATAAAAGATTTGCAAAAGACTTCAAATCTCTGCCTATGCGGCGCGCAAATCTCAAGGAATAAATGAAAACCATTACGATTTTAGGAAGCACAGGTTCGGTGGGCAGGCAGACGCTTGCAGTCATCGAAAAACACCCGAACGACTTTAAGGTCGTGGGACTTTCCGCGCACAAAAACGAGACGCTCCTCCGCGAACAGATTGAAAAGTTCGACCCGACGCATTACTATTTCCCTAACGGCGCGGTTGAGGTTCAAAGCTCGCTGTTCGACTTTTTGGATGAGGAACAGCCGAACGCAAAGTGTCTGTCGTCTCTCGAGGAATTGGCTGCAGTATCTGCAGATATAGTCGTGCTTGCCGTGACGGGCATAGCGGGACTTTGGGCAGCGGTGGCAACCTTGAAACGCGGGGGCACGCTCGCAATCGCAAACAAGGAGACGATTGTCTCTGCGGGTAGGCACTTAAAAGCCCTCGAAAAGAAGTACGGCGGAAAAATTTTGCCTCTCGATACGGAGCATTCCGCGATTTTCTGTTGCCTTAAAGGCGAGGACAAAAAAGCCGTCAAAAAACTCGTGCTTACGGCGAGCGGCGGCGCGTTGCGCGACGTGCCGATTTCAAAACTCGCGAAGGTAAAAGCGGAAGAAGCCCTCAAACATCCCGTATGGAATATGGGCAAAAAGGTGACAATAGATTCGGCGACTCTCTTCAACAAAGGGCTGGAGATTATAGAGGCTATGAGGCTCTTCGAGGTCGAAGCAAGCGACGTCTCCGTGCTTATGCACAGAGAATCTGTCGTTCATTCTATCGTCGAGTTTACGGACGGAAGCGAAAAGGCGCTCTTGTCCGTGCCGGATATGGCTCTTGCAATTGAGACCGCGCTCTATTATCCCGAGCATCCGACAGCAAACAGCGTCGAGCCTTTGAACCTCGCAAAACTCGGGACGCTCAACTTCGGCGAACCCGATTTTGAGAGATATCCGTGTCTGAAAATCGCTATGAACGCGGCAAGCAGCGGAGAGGGTGCGTGTATCGCGGTTTCGTCCGCGGACGAGGTGCTCGTAGATTTGTATCTCAAAGACAAAATCAAATTCTCAGATTTCGAGCGCGTACTTGACAAGGTCCTCGCAAAATTCAAGAAGGTCGGCAAGGTCGAGCTTGACGAAATACTCAGCATAGACGAACAGGCGAGGAAATATACTTATAGCGTGCTCGGCATAAAATAACCGACACTTTACGATTGGAGACGACGTGATTTTGACGCTTTCGGCGGTGACAGCCGCGCAGGTTTTTACCTATATCGGCTACGTCATAGTGGCGCTCTTGGCGCTCATGGTGATGATAGTCGTTCACGAGCTCGGGCATTACACCGCGGGCAAACTTTTAGGTTTCAAAATCGACGAATTCGGTATAGGTTTCGGTCCCGCCATCTTCAAGAAAAAGAATAAGAAAAACGGCGAGGTATTCTCGCTTCGTATATTCCCAATCGGCGGTTTTTGCGCTTTTCACGGCGAGGACGCGGAGGAAAGCAAGGTCGACGAAGAGGGCAACCCGATTCTCGACGAGGACGGTAAACCCGTAAAGGACAAGGAAGCGTTCAACGCTCAAAAACCGTGGAAACGGCTCATAGTGCTGTTTTCAGGCGCGTTTATGAACCTTATCAGCGCAATCGTCATCATCACGATTTATTTCTCCGCCTACGGGCAAATTTTGCCGACGGTTATAGGCACGCACGACGAGGCGGCAGTAATCGCAGGCGCGCAGGAAAATCGGTTTCGAGACGGGGACGTCATATTGAACGTCAACGGCAAGCAAATCAATATACTCTTGCAAGAGGACCTCGACAAGGCGTTTGCAAATCTCGGGGACAGCGCGAAGTTTAAAGTGCTGAGAGACGGCAAGCGTATAACCGTAAACGCAAGCAAATACTATTATTCGCCGTTTGAGAACGACGAACTCGTTTATTCGATAAACGGCGTGCAGCTTGAAACACCCGTGCGCTACGGCGATTTGGCGAGCGTAAGCGAGGCGGACACGGACGAGGAACTGCTTATCGTCGTGGCGGAATACGACGAGCAGGGCAACCTTCTGTCGCAGAGTTCAGCAAAGGTCCGGCGAGGAAAGGTCTCGGAGGACCCAAGCGGCTATTACGGCTACGGCTTTGGCATAACTAGGACTATAACGAGGGCAAAACTTCCGTTTTTCCTTGCCTTCGGCAGGGCGTTCGGGTTCTGTTTCTTCGTCGTCTTCAAGATACTCGCGTCTCTCGGCGCATTGATTACAGGCAAATTGGGGCTCGAAAATGCGGGCGGCACGATTACGACGATAACCACGATTGCAAAGATGAGTTCGCTCGGGTTCGACAGTTTCCTGTACGTGACGGCGATAATCTCCGCAAATCTCGCGGTTATGAACTGGCTCCCGTTTCCCGCGCTCGACGGAAGCAGAATGCTGTTTACGCTTATCGAGATGATATTCAGAAAACCCGTACCGAGAAAGGTCGAGGCGGTCATACACACGGTTGGTCTCGTTCTTCTGCTCGTGCTGGCGGTGTTCCTCGACATATTCCATCTCGTCAAATCGTAGTGCAATAAATAGGAATAATGCGGGCATTTGCCCCAAAACAGTACGTTATGAGTGATATAATCAAAAGAAGAAATTCAAGGCAGGTCTCTGTTGGGGACGTAAAAATCGGCGGCGACGCGCCGATAACCGTCCAGTCTATGCTAAACGCAAAGACGGTGGACGTGGAAGCCTGCATAAAGCAGGCGAGCGAACTGCGCGCGGTCGGTTGCGACCTCGTGCGTCTTGCCGTTCCCGACGAAAAGAGCGCGTATGCGTTTGGAGAGATTGCCAAAAGGACCGGACTTCCGCTCATCGCCGACGTGCATTACAACTATAAGCTCGCGCACCTTGCGCTCGACAACGGCGCGAAAAAGATACGCATGAACCCCGGAAATATGCAGGACTTTTCGCAAATAAAACCTCTTGCAGACAGAATGCGCGATATGGGCGTGCCCGTGCGCGTCGGAGTGAACGGCGGCTCGCTCGACAAGAGATTTAAGGGTATGAACGAGGTGGACGCTCTCGTAGAGAGCGCGCTCGAATGCGCAAACGTCTTTGAGTCCGCGGGTATGAGAGATATAGTCGTCGCAATCAAGTCCAGCGACACGATGACGAACGTCGAAGCAAACCGCAAACTCGCAAGCGTGTGCGACTATCCTTTGCATATAGGCGTCACGGAGGCGGGTACGTTTCGTACGGGGCTCATAAAATCCGCAATCGGCATCGGAACTCTCCTTAAAGAAGGAATTGGCGATACTATTCGCGTTTCGCTCTCGACGAACGTGCTCGAGGAGGTTTTGGCAGGCAAAAAGATACTCCAAACGCTCGGCATAAGAAAGAATGCGGTAGAAGTGGTGGCGTGTCCCACCTGCGCAAGAACGGAAATCGACGTCGAAGCGCTTGCAAACAAGGTCGAACTTTTGACTGCGAACGTAAAAAAGCCTCTCACAATCTCGATTCTCGGTTGTCCTTTGAACGGAATAGGCGAGGGAGAGAACAGCGACTTGGGAATTGCGGGCGGAAAGGAGAAGTCGGTCATCTTGAAGGACGGGAAGATTTTCAAGACCGTTAATTCAAAAGATTTGATGATAGAGTTTGAAAAACTACTCAAAGAGAAACTGAAATAATGAAAGTATTGCAAAATTTGTTGTAATTTGTAATACTTTTGACAAAATGAACAATTAAGACAACATAAACAGAGAAACACAGATGTCAGTCAAATTTATCGAAGAATTCAATAAAGCGAGCGAAAACAAGTTTGATATGCTCAAATTTGCGTCCGCTACATACAACAAGCAGTCGAGGACACTGGATATAAAGTTTATCATCGACGCTTTTGAAATACGCAAGTTCGGCGACGAGGAGAGAGCGGAAGTGCAAAAGATTTGTCAATCTCTCTTCGACGGCGTGAAAGTCAATGTAGCGTATCAAAAGTCGTATGCGGATGAAAACGTCGTAAAAAACAAGGTCATAGAGTTTTTCAACAAGAACAATCAAATGATTTTCAGGCGTTTGAAGGATGAAAATCTTGCAATCAGCGTGGACAACAGTGAAATATTGATAAAAATCACCTTCGATACGCCGACTTATATGATGCTCAAAACGGGCGATTTGGTCGGAAAACTCAAAGAGTTTTTGGAACACAATTTCAATCAAGAGATAACGATTGACACGGAAGAGCAAGTCGTCGATCTGAAACAGATTATGCAGGACGACGATATGACGATAGAGACGACGATTCGCGACGACGCCGCCGCAAGAATCGTCAAAATCGAACTCGGCAAGAAGATTTATTCTCGCGTCAAGATAGAGGGACTCCCGCATTTGCCAGGGTACGTCATAGACGTAAAGGGCGCAAACGACAACGTCGTACTTGCCGGAAAGATGTTTGCCATGTCGAAATATATGTACAAAAACAAGAAGTTCGACCCGCAAAACCCTTCCGCCGAACCCGAGAAACTCCCGTTGGTAAGGTTTTTGCTGGACGATACGACCTCAAAGATTTCGTGCGTATGTTTCCCGAAAGACGACGACCTTGAAAAAATTGAGAGCATAGAGGACGGAGACACGATAGTTTGCGTGGGGAAGGTTGGACTTTCGACCTACGACAGCGCGCTGACTTTCACGGTATCCGCAATCTTTGAATGTGAAATCGATTTTGGCTCCGTAAGGCTTACTGCGCTCAAGCCCGTGCCGAAAAAATACACGACGGTTTTTCCGAAACCATACTATGAAATCGGTCAAAAGAGCCTGTTAGATACCGAAAAAGTCATACCCGACTATTTCAAAGGCAAAACGCTTGTCGTCTACGATTTGGAGGCTACGGACAAATTCGTTTCGTCCGCAGAAATCATCGAAATCGCCGCCTGCAAGATAGTCGACGGGGTGGAGACGGAGACCTTCCAAACCCTCGTCAAACCCGAGTGCAGTATCACGCAGGAGATTACCGCGCTCACGCACATAGACAATCTTATGGTCGCGGACGCGCCTACGATTGACCAAGTTTTGCCCGACTTCTACAAATTTACTCGCGACTCGATACTCGTCGGGCACAATATTTCCGGCTACGATTATCCGCTCATAAAGATTTATGCGGACAAATACGGCTACAATTTTGACAACGAACTCAAAGATACCTTGCTTCTTGCGCGCCAATATCTCACGGAACTGCCGAATTTCAAGCTGGAAACGATTTCCAAGGTGTTCGGCATATCGCACGAAAACGCGCATAGAGCGCTCAGCGACGTTATGGCGACCTGCGAAGCGCTCAAAATCATCGCGCGCAGAATGTAGGTTAAATCTGTCGGTTTTGCCGATTTTCGACACGAAAGTTTATTATTTATAATAAATTTTGCCGATATTTTGATTTTTCGCTTGATTTATTCTTTTGAATATGTTAAGTTATATGTACTTAATAGTAAAACTACTATGAGTGAGCGACGGCTCACTCTTAGTTTTGTAAAGGGGTTTGCATGACTGCTCAACCGAAACTTATCAAAGATAAAGTGCGCGAAGACGTCAAAAAAATCGTGGAGGAAACTCTCCTCGCATTCGACGGTATCGAACTTGTGGAACTTGCTTTTGACAAGGAATACGGAAAGCTCAACGTGACCGCGTATCTTTGGAAGAGAGAGGGCGTCGACCTAAATGTTTGCGAAACCGTGCACAACGCGCTGTCGCAAAGACTCGACGCGATTGAGGCGGAACTTCCCGACACATACGTCCTCAACGTGTCGTCGAGCGGACTTGACAGAAAGATAGTCTCGAACGACGATTTCAGAAGAGCGCTCGGCACGGAGATTGAAGTGGTCGCGAGCAACAAGGACAAAACTCACGGCATACTCAAAGAGTATGACGACGAAAAATTCGTGATAGAAATCGGCGGGAAGAAACCTGCCGAGAGGACTATCGCCAGAAATATTAACGCAAAAGTACAACCGTACATCAGGTTTTAGGAGGATAAAAACAATGATGAACAAAGAGTTTTTTCAAGCCCTTGACGACTTGGAAAAAGAACAACGCATCTCAAAGGAGTCTATGATTGAGTCTATTGAGGCGGGACTCGTGTCCGCTTACAAGAAGGAATACGGCTATGCGAGCCAAATTTCCGTTCGTCTCAACGAAGAAAAGATGACCTACAAAGTTTACGGTCACAAACTCGTTGTCGAAGAAGTCGAGGACGAGGAATCTCAAATCTCCCTTGAAGACGCGCAAGACATCGACAAGAAATACAAGGTCGGCGACGTCGTCATCGAAGACATTACGCCGAAGGATTTCAGTCGTATCGCCGCGCAAACCGCAAAGCAAGTCATCCTTCAACGCATCAACGATATGAAGAAAGAGATGATTTTGAACGAAATGAGCGACAGAACGGGCGAGATTTTGAGCGCTATCGTGAGACGTAAAGAGGGCAACACCGTATTCGTCGAAATCACGGGTACTCAAATGGAAGGCGTCATGACGATAAACGACCAAGTCCCGACCGAGACGTACAACGTCAACGACGTTATCAAGGTCTACGTCAAGAAAATTCGCGATACTCAACACGGCGCGCAGGTCGTCGTTTCAAGAAGCGCACCCGGTTTCGTCCGCAGACTCTTCGAGCTTGAAGTCCCCGAAATCAAAGCAGGTCTCGTCAAAGTGGCGGGTATCGTCCGCGAAGCGGGCTTCAGAACGAAAATCGCAGTATACAGCGAAGACCCGAACGTCGACGCAGTCGGCAGTTGCATAGGCAACAAGGGCGTCAGAGTCAACGCGGTAGTCGCGGAACTCGGCGGCGAGAAGATTGACGTCATCGAATATTGCGAAGACCCGCTCGAATACATTCCGCGCGCACTTTCTCCGGCGCAAGTTCTCATGGTCTCGATCAACGAGGACGAAAAGAACGCAAGAGTTATCGTCCCGGACGAAAAGCTCAGCCTTGCAATCGGCAGAAGCGGTCAAAACGCAAGACTCGCGGCAAAACTCACGGGGTGGAAGATAGACGTCAAGCCGTATTCCAGCCTCAACGTAAATCCCGAAACCGATGCCGAATAACGCAAAAAATCTCCGCAAATGCGCAGTATGTCGCATCCACGCCGACAAGAGCGAGATGATACGCTTTGTCAAGACGAAGGACGAAAAAATCTTCCTTGACCGCTCAAAAACAGCGGACGGAAGAGGCGTATGGGTGCACGACAGCGCGGAGTGCATACAAAAACTTATCAAGAAAAAACTCTTGAACACGGCGTTTAAATGCTCCGTCAGCGAGAGTTTGTACGAGGAACTCGATGGCAAACGAGAATTTTGACAAAATCGCGTCGTATATCGGACTCGCGCAGAGAGCGGGAGCGGTTTTGTACGGCGAAGACGTCATCGAAGAGAAGTTTAAATCGGCAAAACTCGTGCTGGTGGATGCAAACGCTTCCGAAAAATACTCGGCACGGGTAGAGAAAAAATTCGGTGTTCTTCCGTTTTTCAAACTGGAAGGGCTCCGCAGGGCACTCCATCGCGACGAGGTCAACGCAATCGCGATAACCAACGAAAACCTTGCAAACGCAATAATCGATATTTTGAGGTGAATATGCCAGATATCAAAAAAGACGCAAACATTGACGCTGTAAAACAACTTGCGGCATTCAAACAGACGAAACTCGCGGAAATCAACGACTCAATTTCGACGCAGAAATCGAGAGCCGCCGTTTTGCTGTCCTCGATAAGGGCAAAACGCGCCGAATTCCTTGAAGCGGAAGAGCAAAAACGCTTGCAGGAAGAGGCCGCTTTGAGAGCCAAAAAAGAAGCGGAACTCAAAGCGCAACAGGAAAAGGCAAAAGAGGCTGCGCCAGTTGAAAAGGTTGAAGAGGAAAAGCCCGTAGAGGCTGAACCCGTCAAGAAACCCGCTACGGAAAAGAAGCCCAAAAAGACCGAAAAGGTGGCGAACCCCGCGGGCGGCGAGTTCGTTCAGGAGACGGAAGAACTTCTCCCGAACGGCGAGATGAGAAGGATTTACGTCCCGCCGACGCCTGAAAAGAAGCCGAAAGTCCAAACGAGAGTTTTTGGTCAAAACGGCTACCAACCGCCGAGGAACAACAGACCTCAAGGTGATTTCGGCAAGCCAGGCGCGCCGCAGGGCAAACCCGCTTACAAAAAGACCACGCTTGAGAATATGCCTCAACAGTTCCCGCCGAAACCCGGCGCGCAACAGAAGGGCAAGGGCGGAAAGCAGAACTCCGGAAACAGCGGAAAATACGACGATCGCTCCAACAAGATGAACAAGCGCGACCTTATGAAGAAGGGCTATCTTGTCGACGACCGCATTTCATACGACGAAGAGGGCGAGGAAATCGTGCGCAGCTACAAAGCTCCGAAAAACCGCGGTGGCGGGAACAGCGCGACGGTCATCATCGAACACGCCGTCATCACGACTGACCCCGTGCCGATTAAGACGCTCAGCGAAAAGATTGGAAAATCTGCGGCGGAAATCGTCAAAACTCTCTTCGTGCTCGGCATTATGAAGACTATCAACGACAGCATTGATTTCGATACGGCTGAACTCGTCGCAAGCGAGTTCAAAATCAGCCTTGAATTCAAGCCGGACGTCACGCTCGAAGAGACGCTCAACGCACAACTCGACATCGACGAGGTTGAAGATATCGACAATTTGAAACCGAGACCGCCAATCGTCACCATTATGGGACACGTCGACCACGGCAAGACATCGCTCCTCGACTACATCAGAAAGACCAACGTCACGAGCGGTGAAGCGGGCGGTATCACGCAACATATCGGCGCGTACACCGTCACTCTCAACGGTCAAAAAATAACCTTCCTCGACACTCCGGGACACGAAGCGTTCACGTCCATGCGTGCGCGCGGTGCGCAGGTGACGGACATCGCAGTCTTAGTCATCGCCGCCGACGACGGTATTATGCCTCAAACCATCGAGGCTATCAACCACGCAAAACAGGCGAACGTTCCGATTATCGTCGCACTCAACAAGATTGACAAGCCGGGTGCCAACCCCGACAGAGCGATGCAACAACTGCCCGAATACGGCGTAGTGCCTGAAGACTGGGGCGGAGATACGCCTGTCGTCAGAGTTTCCGCAAAGACCGGTTTCGGCGTTGAAAACCTGCTTGAGAATATCCTCACTCTCGCAGAAATCAAGGAACTTAAAGCCAACCCCGACAGAAACGCGCGCGGTACTATTATCGAAGCAAAACTCGACAAGGGACTCGGCAAAATCGCGACAATTCTCGTACAAACGGGTACGCTCCACATCGGCGACAACGTCGTCGCGGGCACCTGCACGGGCAAGATTCGCGCAATGATTGACGACAAAGGCAAGAAAGTTAAGCATGCAGGTCCATCTATGCCTGTATCGGTCACCGGTTGGGACGACGTTCCCGAAGCGGGAGACCGTATCGACGTCGTCGCGGACGAAAGATTCGCAAGAGAACTCGCGGAAGAGCGCAGACTCAAACTCGAGGCGGCAAATCAAGAGACGACTTCCGTGTCGCTCAACGACTTGTTCGACAAGATCTCCAAGGGCGAACTCAAATCCGTCAAACTCATCATCAAGGCGGACGTTCAAGGCTCGGTTGAGGCGGTCAAACAATCGCTTGCGAAACTCGGCAACGAAGAAGTCAACATCGACATTATACACTCCGCAGTCGGCGGCATAAAGGAGTCCGACGTATTGCTTGCTGAAACCGCGGGCGCAATCATCATCGGCTTCAACGTGCGTCCCGACACTATGGCAAAGCAACTCGCCGCGCAAAAGAAGATTGATATTCGTTTCTACAACATCATCTACAACGCCATCGAGGACATCGAAAAGGCGGTCAAAGGTTTGCTCGCGCCCAAGTTTGAAGAAGTCGTACTCGGCAGCGCGGAAATTCGCGAACTCTTCAAAATCAGCGGCGTAGGCACTATCGCGGGTTGCCACGTCGTGGAAGGCAAGGTCGTCAGAGGCGCAAAGGCAAGACTTATTCGCGGCGGTACTGTGGAATATACAGGCGAAATCGCCTCGCTCCGCCACGGCAAGGACGACGTCAAAGAGATGCAACGCAACTTCGACTGCGGTATTATGCTTTCCAATTTCCAAGACGTCAAGGTCGGAGATATTATCGAAGCGTTCACAATGGAGAAATTGACCGATGAAGATTAAAATGGAGCGAGTAAACTCCGAACTCGCAAAGCAAATCACCAAAATCATCGCCGACGACATCAAAGATCCCCGTATGAGCGGGGCAATCGTCGGCGTGACCAAAGTGTACACGACTCCCGACCTCAAATTTGCGAAGGTCTATTTGTCAATATTCGCTCAGAGCGAGGAGGCAAAGACGGAAGCGTACCACACGATTTGCCGTTCGAAGACTTTTATTCGCAATATGCTGAAGGACAAGGTGCAGGTGAGACTCTTGCCGGAACTTACGTTTTTAATCGACGATTCCGTGGACTACAGCATAAAGATAGACAAGATTCTCAACCAAATCCATTCGGAAGATGAGTCGAAAGACGATTCAGAGGCGTGATATGAGCGGTTTTGCAGATATTATCAAAATGATAAACAGGGCGAACGACGTCGCGATTTATTGCCACACGAACCCCGACGGGGACGCGCTCGGCAGTATGCTTGCGCTCGCCTTTGCGCTCGAAAAGAAGGGAAAAAAGGTCAAAGCCTATTGCGATACGTCGATTTCAAAACGCAACGCAAAGTTTTTAGGTAGCGAGAGAATATCCGCGCCCGACAGCGTCGCGCACGAACTCGGAATCAGCGTGGACAGCAGCGACCTTGACCGTCTCGGGAACTGCGTAAAGTCCTTTTTGTCCTGCAAATCGCAAATTGCGATAGACCATCACAAGTCGTTCAAACGCTTTACGGAAATTTGCTACGTCGACAAGGATGCGTGCGCGTGCGCACAAATTATTTTCAGCCTCTTGAAAGAGATGAAACTTATCGACAAAACCGTGGCGCAACTCCTGTTCGGCGGTATCGTCACGGACAGCGGATGTTTTGCATATCCGTCCGTAACGCCAAAAACTCACGAGATTGCCGCTGAACTTATGGAATTAGGCTTCGATGCGGCGGACGTAATATACGATACGTTCAGAAGCACGTCCAAAGCGAGATTTGATTTAAAGCGCAGGGTGCTTCAAAACGCGAAGTTTTTCAGCGAAGACAAAATCGCTGTAATCGTGTTCACGGCGGAAGATTTCAAGGCTACGGGAACGTCTGCCGTCGACACTGAAGGAATCATCAACGAACTTATCGACGTCGAAACCGTCAAAGTCGCCTACGCTTTGTCGCAGGTGGGGGACAAGAACTACAAGCTCAGCGTACGTTCAAAGAACCCCGTCGACGCAAGTGAGATTGCCGGACTGTTCGGCGGTGGCGGACATATGAACGCCGCAGGGTGCAGAGTAAACGGTTATCTCGAAGATATTTTGGAGCGAATTGTAAAAATCGCAAACGACCGCATATAGTGTGCGGTTTAATAATATAAAGAGCAATTAAACAGGTTAGAATGCCGAATTTTGCATTATGAAAGGATTTATCAACCTCATAAAACCAATCAATATGTCCTCGTCGTTCGCGGTTTCAAAGGTCAAAAAAGCACTTTCTGTCGCGACGGGCGAAAAGCAAAAAGCGGGACATTTCGGGACGCTCGACCCAAAGGCGAGCGGGGTTATTCCCATTGCAATCGGCAACGCTACAAGATTGTTCGACTACGCTCAAGACAAGATAAAAGTCTATCAAGCGACATTCAAATTTGGCGTGGAAACCGACACTCTCGACAGCGAAGGACAAATCGTCGCAACCGACGATAAACGCATAACCGAGGATGATATTCCCACTGTGCTCTCGAAATTTGTCGGCAGAATTGAGCAACTTCCTCCGCAATATTCAGCAAAGTCCGTAAATGGGAAACGCGCGTACGAACTTGCAAGAGAAGGCAAGGTTGCGGAGTTGAAACCAAAGACCGTTGAAATCTATGATTTCAAATTTATACCGTCAAATGGCAACAAAGTAATACTAAAAGACGGCGAACATACGCTTGAAAATAACGAATTTGCCTTTGAAATCACTTGCGGGAGCGGTACGTACATACGTGCGCTTGCAAGAGACTTAGCCGGTGAATTGGGGACGGTAGGGTTTATGTCCTCGCTTCTTCGCGTTCAATCGGGCGCGTTCAAAATAGAGGACGCCGTCACCATAGAGGAATTTGAGCAAAATTCGCTCTCTTGCGTACTTCCGCTGGACTTCGTGCTGAAAGACGAGGAAATCTTCGAATTGCCAAGAGGGTGCGAAAAACAGGTCTTAAACGGCGTCGTTTTGGCGTTCGACGATATGCCGAAAGGGACGTTTTTGGTCAAACTCGGCGAAGAACCGCTCGGTATTGCCGAAAACGCGCAGGGAAAACTGAAATTTAAAGTAAGATTTTGACTATGAAAATATACGACTTGAACAAAAAATACGACGGTGCTGTCGTGTTGTCGCTAGGCTTCTTCGACTGCATACACTTGGGACACGCGTCGCTTATTAAGACCGCAAACGAAATTGCGCGTTCAATCGGCGCGGAGAGTTTCGTGATGACTTTTTCAAACGACCCGAGCGATATTTTTGGCAAGTCGAAGCAGATTTACACCTTTGAGGACCGCATACGAGCGATTGAAAATCTCGGTGCGGACGGCGTTGTCAGCACGGTTTTCGACGAGGCGTTTTCAAACCTCAGTCCGCAAGAGTTTTTGAAGAGAATTTTCGAGTTTTACGACGTGAAAAAGATTGTCGTCGGGGCAGATTATACCTTTGGTATAAACGCCGAGGGCGACGTGGACTTTTTAAAGAGGTTTTGCGAGGTGCAAAACGTCGGGGTCGAGGTCGTTCCGTTCAAATGCATGGACGGTTTAAAACTCTCGACAAGGGCTCTGAAAGGACTCGTTGAAACGGGGGACGTCGCAACCTTGAACGCCAGACTCAGCGAACCGTATTTTATGACGGGAGAAGTGTCAATGGCAAAGCATAACGGCACGCGAATGGGGTTCCCGACGGCAAATATCAGCCAGAATAAGGACAGATTTTTGCTCGCTGACGGCGTGTACGCTACGAAAACATTGGTCGACGGCAGAGAATATATCTCTATGACCAACGTGGGCGCAAAACCGACTTTCAATGATTTTTCCGCGACGGTGGAAACGCACATTATGGGATTTGACGGAGATTTGTACGGCAAAACCGTTATAATCAGGTTTTTCGAGCGCCTTCGCAACATAAAAGCGTTTGCGACGCCCGACGATTTGAAAGAGCAGTTGACGCTCGACGAACAACGGGTGAAAACTTTGTTTTCAAGCGACAATAGGTAAGTTATGGAACTCAAAAAAGATATAGCATTGTTCGGGCCGTCCGGTTCCGACGACGATTTTGCAAAAGAAGGGCATACCGCAACGATTGAAATGCCCAAATGGATACGAGATAGAGGTCTCGACCTATTTGAATACTCGTTCGGCAGGGGCGTGCGTATTTCAAAGGACACGGCGGAGGCTATTGCAGTCGAAGCGGATAAAAACGGGGTGGAAATCAGCGTTCATGCGCCGTATTTCATCAATTTTGCGTCCGTCGAACAGGAAAAAGCAGACAATTCCATCCGCTATCTCACGGAATCTTTGCAGGCTCTCAAGTGGTTTGGAGGCAGACGTTGCGTATTTCATCCGGGAAGCGAAGGCAAACAGCCGAGGAACGAAGCGTTCGCGCGCACGAAATATATGGTTGAAAGAGCGGTGGAGGTCATTCGCTCGCCCGAACTGGACGATTTGATCGTCTGTCCCGAAACTATGGGCAAACTTGCGCAAATCGGAACCGTCGACGAAGTGGTGGAACTCTGCAAAATCGCTCCAAACGTCTATCCGTGCGTCGATTTCGGGCACGTAAATTGCGTCATGGGCGGCGCGCTTAAGACCGCGGACGACTTTCAACGCATAATAGACAAGTTTTTCGACGGTTTGGGCGAAGAGAAAACCAAAAATATGCACGTGCATTTTTCCAAAATAATGTACACTGCAAAGGGAGAGGTCAAGCATTTGACCTTTGAGGATACGGTGTACGGTCCGGAGTTTGAACCGCTCGCTGAAGTAATAGTGAAAAACAATCTTACGCCGCACGTTCTCAGTGAATCTGCGGGAACTCAAGCAAAAGATTCGAAATATATGCAAACGAAATATATGGAATTGCTTGGTTTGCGATAGAGAGGAGCAAGACACAGAAAAATTTTTTCGGCTGTTCGAGAGTAGAGCAGTCGATTTTTTTAAAAAATGCAAAATCTCTCCATTGCAAACTATGCGTAAAACACGAGTTTTACGCATAGAAATAGTTAAAAATCGGCTGTAGAAGCCGATTGTTTACAAGTTTACCATTGAAAACTCGATTGATTTTGACGATGTATTTAATCTTATTCTAAACCTTATATATGTTGATCGTTAAATTGTTAGGCGGAAAATCTTGCGTAATTACCGCCTTATTACGTGCGGTTTACCGTATTGATTACCGTGCATATCACCGCTTATTCGCTGGTTTAGCGGTCAAAGTCCAGCACTTCAAGCGTATGTTCAACCGCCAGTCTTGCGTGTTCATAGGTCAAACCGCCTTGAACGTATACTATATACGGCTCGCGTATCGGCGAATCTGCGCTCAATTCAATCGAAGAACCTTGCACGAAAGCGCCTGCCGCCATAATAACTTGGTCTTGATAACCCGGCATATTCCACGGAATCGGCTTGACGTTGCTGTCAATCGGCGAAATCTCTTGAATTGCTCCGCAGAACGCTTCAAGTTTGGCTTGTGAGCCGAGTTTTATGCTTGTGACGACGTCAAACGGAAACATTTCGCCGCGCGGAAGCGTCTCAAAACCGAGATTTGAGTAGGCTTTTGCAAACAAAAGCGAGCCTTTGAGCGCGTTTTTAACCACGGATGGCGCCAAAAACAGCCCTTGAAAATACGGTAAATAGCCGTAAACGTAGGAGCCTTCTTCCATGCCGAGCGACGGAGCCGTCAATCTGTATGAAACGAGTTCGACAAGTTCGGTTTTTCCCGCTATATAGCCGCCTGTAGGCGCAATTCCTCCACCGATATTCTTGATTAGCGAGCCCGCCATAAGGTCTGCGCCGACCTCTGTCGGTTCGATTTTTTCGACGAATTCGCCGTAGCAGTTGTCAATCAAAACGAGCGTGTTTGGGCTGATTTTTTTGACGAAATCAACGAGTTTTTCAATTTGTTCGACGGAAATTGCCTGTCTCAAGCTGTATCCGCGGCTTCTTGCGGCAAAAACGGCCTTGATTTTTTGTGATTTAAGTTGCTTTTCAATGGCGTCAAAATCGAACTCCGGAGTCAGGTTTTCGTTCGTTTTTAGGTCGATACAGCCAAAATCTACGCCAAAATCTTTCAAAGAGCCTTTATTTTTTGCAAGAATAACGTCCGTGAGCGTGTCGTAAGGCATTCCGGAAACCGCCAAAAGCTTGTCATTCGGTCTCAAAACGCCGAACAACATCAAAGTCAAAGCGTGCGTTCCCGATACGATATTCGGCGAAACGATTGCGCTTTCCGCGCGGAAAATATCGGCGTAAAGCCTGCAAAGCGCGTCTCTGCCTGCGTCGTCGTAGCCGTATCCCGTCGTTCCGAACATGTGTCTGGCTTGAATGGCGTTGTTTTTGAAAGCGTCAAGCACCTTTTTTTGATTGAAAAGCGCAATATCGTCGAGACGGGTATATTGGCTTTCAAGTTGTTTTTCGCAATCGTTTATCAATTTTTTGACCGAATTTTTGTCCATATTCAACCTTTATAATAAAAAGTATTATATTTTTCCTTGATTTTTGAAATAGTTTGTCAAATTATCCGTTTGTCTTGCACGATAAAACCGATTTGACGTAGTTTACCGCGCCGTCAAAGTCCTCGACGTCGAACCATTTGACGAAATCGTATTTTCTGAACCAAGTCAGTTGTCGTTTTGCGTAGTTTCTCGAGTGTTGTTTGATTTTTTCTTTGATTGTTTCGAGCGTTTCGTCGTCGATTTGATAGTTTTCGCCGACTTTTCGAGCGGAAACGTTTGCGAATTCCTTATAACCTATCGCCTGCATAGACTGATAATCGAAACTGCCAACCGAATATACTTCGTTTACAAGTCCTGCGTCAAACATCCTGTCGACGCGCTCGTTTATGCGCTCGTAGAGTTTTTTTCTGTCACAGTTGAGTCCAATCATGACTGCTTCTGGCGTGTGTTTTGGCTGTTCGTCCTTGTTTTCTTCGAGAGTTTTTCCCGTCGTCAGGATTATTTCGAGTGCGCGAATGACGCGCTTGGTATCGTTTGCGTGCAATCTTTGAGCGGTTTTTTCGTCGAGAGCAGCAAGTTTATCGTGCAAGTAGTCCGCGCCGTACTCTTCAAGTTCACGCGCGAGTTTTTCTCTGAGTTCGGGGTTTTTGACCGTGTTTGCAAAACTCATAGGGAAAACCAAGGCTTCAAAATACAGTCCCGTTCCGCCGACTACGATTGGAAGTTTGCCTTGTTTTAAGGCGTTTTCAATCTCGACTTTTGCCATTTCTGCGTATTCCGCAACCGAAAACTCCTCGTTTGCGTCCACAACGTCAATCATTTTGTGCGGAATTTCGAGCCGTACAGCAAGGTTTTCCTTTGCCGTGCCAACGTCCAATCCTCTATATATCTGCATACTGTCCGCGGAAATAATAACGCCGTCAAACTCTCTTGCGAGTTTGATTGCGAGCGCGGATTTCCCGCTTGCCGTCGGTCCGACGACGTATATTGGTTGAAGATTTGTTGCAGGCATATATTTATTATCCTTATATATACGCACGCGAGACTATACTATGCGCTTGAACATCTTTTCGACGTCCGTCTTTGAAAACGCGACGACTGCCGGTCTGCCGTGCGGACAGGCGTTCGGGAGATTGCCGTTTTCGTCGAGATAGTTTGAAAGAACTCTTTCGATTTGCGCGCGGTTCAATGCTTCGCCGCCTTTTATTGCCGCTTTGCAAGCGGTTTGACAGAGTTTTTCTCGCAAAACGTCCGTCAGTTTCAAAGGCTTTTCGTCCATTAAATCTTTGAACAGCGAGCGGAAAAACTTGTCCAAACTGAGGTTCGCGATGGGCTCAGGCACTGTGTAGACGAGGAAATTCGCGCCGTTTGGCTTGATTTCAAACCCGAGCTCGGCAAGTTTGTCAAGCACAGATTCGAGATATTCCGCTTCCTCTGCTGTAAGGTTCAATTTGTAAGGCACGAGCAAACTCTGCACGTGTTCGACTGAGAATCCGTCTACGAGTTTGTCGTACAAAATTCTTTCGTGGGCGGCGTGTTGGTCTATGATATACACGAGTTCGTCGCGCTCGACGACGATATAGGTGTCGAAAATCTGCCCTATGATTTTGCCGTCGAAAAGTTTTGTCGGCTCGTCGGTTGCACTCTCGTCGCTATAGTTTGACAAATTGCCAAAGCCGAGCACGTCTTTTTGAAACGCCGATTCGAGATTGGTCGAATCTTTTAGTCCGTAATAATTGCCGTTTGGCAGTTTAAACTCTTTGCCGAGCGATTGTTTGTGCGTGAGATTGTACAAACTCGAAGTGTCGATACGAGACTGCTCATATTCGGGTTTTTGAGGTTCTAAGCGGGTATTTTCGTTTGATAAACTCTCCCCGTTCGCCGTCTGTTTGCCAAAAATCGCGTCTAAGTCGTTCTCTGATAAAGTATTTGTTGTCGAAAAACCGTATTTCACGTTTTTCAAACTGTCTTCAATTGTGTCTTTGACCGCGTGATACACCGCGCTGAATACGGCGTTTCTGTCTCTGAATCTCACTTCCGTCTTTGACGGGTGCACGTTGGAATCTACGTCGTCAAACGGCATAACTATATCGACGACGAACATAGGATACGTGCGTTTCATCAAAAATTCCGCATACGCCTTTTCAACCGCCGTGGTTATCGTGGCGTCCTCGACGGGGCGCGAATTGACGATAATCGTTTGGTACGTGCGGTTCGGCTTTGTGTAATCGACCTTTGAAACGTATCCGGAAACCTTGATTTCCCTGTCGCCTTGCGAAATAATCGGCAAGAGATTGTCTGCGGTTTTCGCTCCGAATACGGAGTAAACCGCGTCAATCAGTTCGCCTCCCCTATGATTTAACAGCGTGCCGTCTTCCGATGACAGCGAAATCGACACTTGAGGGTTTGCAAGCACGAGCATTTTGACCATATCGAGACCGTATCTTTGTTCGCTCGCGGGTTTTTTCAAAAATTTGAGACGCGCCGGCGTGTTGAAAAACAGGTTTTCAACGGTAATCGTCGTTCCGTCCGTTCTGCCGGAAGGCGATTCTTCTATCACCTGCCCTCCGCTAAGTACGATTTTGTTTGCGACTTCCGCCCCGCGCGATTTCGAAACAAGAGTCGTTTCGCTGACGGAGGCTATGCTTGAAAGAGCCTCGCCTCTAAACCCGAGCGTCGCCAGGCTATCGAGGTCGGTGATGTTTTTGAGTTTGCTCGTTGCGTGCGGAAGAAAGGCGGCTCTTAGGTCGTCCTTTTCGATTCCTATGCCGTTGTCGCCGACTTGAATTTTGCGTATACCGCCTTCTTCGATTGAAACGTAGACTTCTGTCGAGCCCGCGTCGATTGCGTTTTCGACGAGCTCTTTTACGACGGAAGCCGGACGTTCGACGACTTCGCCTGCCGCCAGCATATTGAATACTTTGGGTTCAAGCAGATTTATTTTTGCCATATTATCCTCAATCGTCAGTCTTCTTCGAGCTGTTTTTTGAGATCCGAAAGGATTGTGAGCGCCTGCATGGGCGTAAGGTTGTCGACGTCAGTCGCCCTGATTTGTTCCTCTATCTTGCTCGATTTATTGTCGAACAAACTCACCTGTTCCGTCTTATTCTTTTTTGCGGAAGCAAGCAACATTTCGTTCGTATCTCGGTTTTTGGAGTCCTCTTCCAAACTCTTCATAATGCGCTTCGCGTGCGCGATTACGGGCTTTGCGACGCCTGCGAGTGATGCGACTTCTATGCCGAAACTCTGCGACGCTCCGCCTCTTGCAATCTTGTGCAAAAAGATTATCGTGTCGTTCATTTGGCTGACGAGCACGCGGTAGTTTTTGACGCCCTCGAGGTCTTCAAGCTCCGTGAGTTCGTGGAAATGCGTTGCAAACAAGGTCTTTGCTTTCAAGTTTTTGGTTATGTATTCCAGCACTGCCCAAGCGATGGACAAGCCGTCGAAGGTGGACGTGCCTCTGCCGATTTCGTCGAGCACAAGCAAACTCTTGTCCGTCGCGTTGTTGAGTATGGTTGCAACTTCGAGCATTTCGACCATGAACGTGCTCTGCCCGCCTGATAGATCGTCGCTTGCACCGATACGGGTGAAAATCCTGTCCGTCAAGGCGATTTCCGCCTCTTTTGCAGGCACGAAACTGCCTATGTGCGCCATGAGTACGATGAGCGCGACTTGACGCATGTACGTGCTCTTGCCCGCCATATTCGGCCCCGTTATTATCATCGTGCGGTTGTCCGTGCAGTCGAGGAGCGTGTCGTTGGGAACGTACGTCCCCTTGTCGATAATGCCCTCAACGACGGGATGTCTGCCTTCGACGATGCGAATTTGCTTGATTTTGCCGTTTATCGTGGGTTTTGTATAGCCGTTTGAAAGCGCTACGCTCGCAAGCGACAGGAGCGCGTCGAGAGTTCCGAGCGCATACGCCGTCTTTTGCATTTCCGCAAGATGCTCCGTGCAGAGCGATTTGAGTTCCGCAAAGATTTTTTCTTCGAGCGTGGCTGCGTTGGACTCCGCGGACAAAACTTGCTCTTCGATGGTTTTGAGTTCTTGCGTGATGTAGCGTTCTCCGCCGACGAGCGTCTGCTTTCTTTCATAGCGATATGGCACCTTGTCGACGAAGGACTTTGAAACTTCGATATAGTAGCCGAACACCTTGTTGTAGCCGATTTTGAGAGTGCGAATGCCCGTCGCCTCTCTTTCGTTTGCTTCGAGTTGAGCGAGCCATACTTTTGCGGAATTGTTTATGTCGCGGAGACTGTCAAGAGTTTCGTCGTAGCCTTTTTTGACGTATCCGCCGTTTTTATAACTCAGTACGAGTTCTCTGTCTATCGCGCTCGAAAGCGTCATACGTACGTTTTCAAGCGTGAAAAGATATTGGTTTAAAGACTTCAAAAGTTTCGATTCCGTTCCCTTCAAAAGTCCTTTTACGACGGGGACGGCTTCGAGCGTGTCCGCAATCGACAATAGGTCCTTGGGCGTGGCGTTGCCATAGGCAAGGCGTCCGTTCAATCTCTCCAAATCCCGTACGCTGTCGAGTGATGCCACGAGGTTTTCGAGCAGAGATTTTGAAGAACAAAGTTCTTCAACGGCGTCGAGTCTGCGGTTTATGAGGTCGGCGTCTTGAAGGGGTTGCTCTATGTATCTCTTTATCGTTCTTGCGCCCATTGCCGTTGCCGTCTTGTCGAGCACGTTGAGGAGTGAGCCTTGACGCTTGCCGTCTCTTGCCCTCTTCGTAAGTTCAAGATTGCGACGGGTTGAGGTGTCCAAAATCATAAAGGACTTGTCCTTTAAAAAATCGATTTTGACAAGTTGACCGAGCGCGCGTTTTTGCGTTTGAGAGAGGTATTCAAGTAGTCCTCCGCAAGCTGACACCGCGGACGGCTTGTCTTCAAGCTCGAAAACACTGAGCGAAGTTATGCCGAAAGTCGTCAAAACCTTCTTCGACGAAGAACTCTTTGCGTATGCAAAGTCTTGATAACAATGCGGACGGCTCTCCGCTGATGTAAAATATGCGACGCGCGCATACTTTGCAAGGAAATCTTCGTTGCATACGCACTCGCTTGGGGCGATACTGCCCAGCACGTCGGAAAGGCGATCGAGATAGTTGTCGCCCTCGTATTCGTAGGCGTTGAATTCGCCGGTTGAAATGTCGCTCCACGCTATGCCGAAACCATTTGCGTTTGTGAAAATCGAGCAAATATAGTTGGAACTCCTCTCGTCGAGAATTTCCTCTTCCATAACCGTTCCGCTCGAAACGACGCGGACGACGTCTCTGTCCACCATACCCTTCGACTCTTTCGGGTCGCTGAGTTGCTCGCATATCGCGACTCTGAAACCGTTGTCGATGAGTTTTCTTATATAGTTGTCGACGGCGTGATACGGAACTCCGCACATAGGCGCGCGTTCTTCAAGTCCGCAATCTCTCCCCGTCAGCGTCAAATCGAGCACGCGGGACGCGGTGACTGCGTCGTCGAAAAACATCTCGTAAAAATCGCCGAGACGGAAGAATAAAAGGCAATCCGGATATTGCGCTTTCATCTTGAAATAGTGTTTCATCATTGGTGACAATTTCGATTCGTCGATAATCATTTTACACCTTCTTTTTGCCGAACAGCGAGGCGGAACGCGCCTCGGTTATTTCCACGTCGAAAAACTTGCCTATATCGTCCGCGGTCCCCGGGAAAGTGACGAGTCTGCCGCCCTCCGTCCTTCCGCAAACCATGCCATTGTGCTTTTCGGCGAAGTCCTCGCAGAGTACGCGATATACGCCGTTTATATAGTCGTTTGAAATCTCTTTCGTGATGCTGTTTTGAAGCGCGATGAGTTTTTCGATTCTCGCCTGTTTTACCGCATACGGAATTTGCTCCATCTTTGCGGCGGGCGTGCCCTTTCTCGGCGAATATATAAACGTAAATGCGTTTGAATAGCGCACTTCGCGGACTATGCCCATAGTGTCCTCAAAGTCCTCTTCCGTCTCCGTCGGGAACCCGACCATAATGTCCGTCGTGATGCCAATATCGGGCATTGCGGAGCGCAGTTTTGTTATGAGGTCAAGATAGTGCTCGCGGGTATATCTGCGGTTCATATCCTTCAAGACTTTGTCGGAACCCGATTGAATGGGAAGATGCAGATTGCGGCAGATATGTTTTGAATTTGCCATAGCGTCAATGACTTCGTCGCTCAAGTCCTTCGGATGCGAGGTCATAAATCTCACCCTAAAGTCCCCTTCAATCTCGTCGATTTTTTTGAGCAAATTCGCAAAATTGACGCTCTTGTCCGCTATGTCGTTGCCGTAGGAGTTGACGTTTTGACCGAGCAAAGTAATCTCTTTGTAGCCGTCGTTTACGCATTTCTTGACTTCGTCAAGAACGCTTGACATGTCGCGAGAGAGTTCCCTGTCTCTGACGTACGGAACTATGCAGTACGTGCAGAAGTTGTTGCACCCGTAGATAATGTTCACCCACGCGTTTGGAAAGCTCGTTCTCGTTTGAGGAGTTTTCTCGTCGATTTCAAGATAGTCGGTTGGCATCGAGCGGTCAAAACAACGATACTTTTTGTCGCTCTTCTTTTTGGTCTCGCGTGACCTGATAACTTTTTCTATTTCGGTTTTGAGCATCGCGATATTGCGAGTGCCGAGCACTATGTCGACGTAGGGATAGCGGTTTTTAATCGTGTCTGCCACTCCCTCTTGCTGAGTCATACAGCCGAAAACCGCAAGAATGAGATCTGGGTTTGTCTTCTTCTCCGCCTTGACCACGCCGATATTACCGAGCGCGCGACGCTCTGCCGTGTCTCGTATGCAGCAAGTATTGAAGACGATTATGTCCGCACTTTCACCTTCCGGACACGCCAAATAGCCCATCTCCTCGAGAATGCCTGCGACTTTCTCCGATTCGTGGACGTTCATTTGACAACCGTACGTGTTGATTTTGTAAAACTTGTTCATAGTGCTCTCGTTTTGACGCGTGCGCATATTCGCGTATGCACATCTTTTTTCATATCAGTTTATTATACATAAAAAAAGTCGAGAAGACAATAATAATTTTGATGAAAACGAGAAAATCGAGCAAAAATATCTCTCAGGACGGAAAGCGCATTAAAAAACGAGGAAGAATCGTCGCTGTTGTCGCGGGGGCGTTTGTATTTCTGCCCCTTTTTGCAATCGCTGTAGCGGTTGCGGGGTTCGCAATATACGCAAGCACGGTCAAGGTGGACACCACGCTATTGCCGACGGCAACCGCCGCGCCGACCTTTTTTGACGTGCACGGAAACAAAATCTGCTACGCCGAGGACGATTTTTTGTCGCAGGACGAAATTCCCGACACGCTGAAATACGCCTTTATCTCCACCGAGGACAAGCGGTTTTACAGCCATAAGGGCTACGACGTGATAAGAATCGGCGGTGCGATAATCAACGACATAAAAGCGGGAAAAGCCGTTGAGGGCGCGTCGACGATAACTCAGCAGCTCGTCAAAAACACTCACCTTTCAAACAAGCGAACGTTGACGCGAAAACTCAAAGAAATCGCGATTGCTTCAAAACTTGAAAAGAAATACGAAAAGGACGAGATACTTTCGATGTATCTCTCAGTCATCTATTTCGGCAACGGAATATACGGCGCGAAACAGGCGTCGAAATACTATTTTGAAAAGGACGTAAAAGACTTGACGATTGCGGAGAGCGCAACTCTTGCGGCAATCGTGAAGAATCCGTCCAAGTACTCCCCGAACAAAAACCCCGAAGCGGCAAAAACGAGACGAAACTCAATCATCGACAAGATGTGCGAACAGAATTTTATATCGTTAGATACTGCAAAAAGCGAAAAATCACGCGGTCTTGACTACGTCGTCGATGTGGACGACAAAACCCGCGCGAATAGTTTTGACATTGAGAAAAAACTGTATTTCGACTCCGCAATTAAAGAGGTCTGCACTGCTCTTGACATAACGAAATATCAACTCTTCAACGGGGGCTACGAGATATATACGAATTTTGACGCAGAGGCGCAAGCGGTGCTCTTGGACGTGATAAAAAACAATCCGTCGGGAGAGGAAAACTTAAACCGAGTCGCCCTACTCGTTGACAACTCAAACGGCGCGGTACTCGGCTACGCTTCGACTCTCGGATACACTCCAAAACGCCAAGTAGGCTCTACGATTAAGCCGATTTTGTACTCCGCTGCCATGGATACAGGACTTATAAACCTCGCAACGCCCGTATTCGACGAGCAAATCAATTACGGCGGCTATTCACCGTCAAACTATGCCGACAAATACTACGGGCACACTACGATAAAAGAAGCGATAAAGAAATCTATGAATTCGGTGGCGGTCAAGACTTTGGACTACCTTGGCGTGGACGAATACTATGATTATGCCGAGAGGTTCGGACTTACTCTGAATGAGAGCGACAAAAACTACGCTCTTGCGCTCGGCGCAACGCAGGACGGCATATCTTTGACGGAACTTGCGTCCGCATATTGTGTTATAGCCTCAAACGGACAAAAAAGACGGACGCAATTCGTTCGTTTTGCCGCTCAAAACGGTTTTAAAGCATATTCGAGTGAGGTTGATGACGAGCAGATACTGAAACCTTCCACCGCGCAACTTATGACTGTAGCGCTCAAAGATACGGTTGAGGACGGCACGGCAAGAACCTTGTCCGCACTTCCCTTCGACGTGGCGGCAAAAACCGGCACGGCTCAAAGAGCCGACGGAATGAACTCGGACGCATGGTGTGTCAGTTTCACTCCGCAATATACGCTCTTACTTTGGCACGGCAGCGACGACGGAAGCGAGGAAAAAGGCGGAGGTTATCCGACGAAACAATCTTACGACGCGTGGCGAGCTTTATACGATAGAAACTTTGCGAATTTGAGGTCGGAGCAAGAGTTCAAAACCGACGAATTAAAGCTTGAAGAAGTGGACTTATATTCGACGTTTTCAACGAAACAAGTTGTAAAAGCAAATGAAAATACCCCGATAGAATATCGAAAAACTGAATACTTTGCGATTGACGATACTTTGATCGAATCAGGCTCGTGTTTTGACGAAATATTAGAGCCGGAATTTGAAATAAGGCAGTTAGGAAACGGAGTCGAGATAAAGTTCGACGCGCAAAATATCTTTGAATACGAACTTTATTGTATGGATATGCTCGGCAACAGATTGATAAAAACGAAAACCGCAAATATAAAAAGTATTGAAAACGATTTCAACAAGATTTTTGAAAACGCGACCGAAACCGTAGTTGTCAAGCACCGCCCTTTTACCTTTGGAAAAATTGTCGAATATAGATTGGTCGTGCGTCTTGCAAACGATAAAGATATAAAAAACGAGTCGACCAAAACCGTATTCGTCGACTCGAGATATTGATAGCGATTTAAATCTTTTCCGTCAATAGATTTCTATGTTTTCTATCGCCTTTGCAACGAGTTCGTCGGCGTTTTTAATATCCTTTTCCACGCGGCGAACGGTGTCGAGTTTTGGCTTTATCGACGGGTTTTTCGGCAAAAAGATTGTACAACAATCTTCAAACGGCTCGATTGAGGTTTCAAACGTGCCGATTCTCTTTGCCAAAGTCATGGTTTCTTCCTTGTCGAATGCAATGAGCGGTCTGAAAATCGGATAAAGAGCCGTGTCTTCCGTTGAGGTCATACTCTCTACAGTTTGACTGGCTACTTGTCCAAGGCTCTCCCCCGTGATAATCGCCTTGCAATCGTACTGTTCTGCGACGATTGAGGCAATTCTCATCATAAAACGGCGCATAATCGTTATCATATACTCCGCGGGACAATGCTCGTGAATTGCGAGCTGAATGTCCGTAAACGGCACGACGAGAAGCTTCATCTCCGTGGTGTATGCGCTCACGATGTCGCGGAGTTCAACGACCTTTTGCTTTGCGCGCTCGGACGTGTACGGCGGAGACGCAAAGTGAATTGCGACGAGTTTCATACCGCGTTTTGCCATCATATACGCAGCAACCGGAGAGTCAATTCCTCCCGAAAGGAGCAAAAGTCCCCTGTTCGAGCACCCGACGGGCAGTCCGCCCGCGCCCATAATTACGTTGCTATAAACAAACGACCAGCCGTTTTCGCGTATATCGACGAAGAATTCATAGTCAAAATGCTTTAAATCAACCGTAAACGAGGAGTTTTCAATCACGATACCGCCAAAATCAGCCGCAATTTCGGCAGACGTGAGAGGTATGCGTTTGTCCGCTCTCTTTACAGTCACGCGGAATTTCGGGGTTTTGAGAGTGTTTTCTTCCTCGAGATTGAGAGCAAGGGCCTTTATACTCTCGCGAATTTTTGGGAAACCTGCTTCAAATTTGGTTTCAACTTTGTCCGCAAGGGACAGCGAATAAATTCCGAAGACCTTTTTTAAGCGGTCAACGATTTCACTTTCGACGTCAGCGGAAAAATTCTCGACGAAAAATCGTCCTTGGGAACGATTGAAGGTGTGTTTGAGTCCGTTCAATGCATTTTTAATGTTTGAAACGAGCAAACTCTCAAAATAACTCTTGTTTTTGCCCTTCAAAAAGATTTCTCCGTATCTTACTATGATAACTCTCGCCATATTACACTCTCTTATAGTTTTTAAACGTGTCAAGACGTTTTTTGATTGAATTGACGACAAAATCGACGTCGTCTTTGCTTGAAAACTCGCTTGAACTGAAACGAATTATGCCGTCTCTGTGGCTGTCGTCCAGTCCAAGTAGCGATTTGAAGCGCGATTCGCGGTGGCTTGAACAGGCGGAGCCTATTCCGACCAATATGCCGTCTTCCTCGATTGAGTGGAGCAAAACCTCTCCGCGCACGTCCTTGAACGCTACGGTCAAGATGTTCGGCACACAATTCTCAGCCGGAGAAATAATGACCAAATCGTCGATACTCCCACGGAGTTTTGCGGTTAAGTATTCTTTAAAATCGCATTTTTTCGAATAGTTTTGCTCAAAACTACCTTCATTGAGTTCGACTGTCCTCTCAAAACCGAGTATTGACGGAAGATTTTCCGTCCCCGACCTGAAACCTTTTTCTTGACCACCGCCAAAGATTAACGGTTTGATTGAAACGCCTTTTTTGACGTAGAGCGCGCCGATTCCCTTCGGTCCGTGAATCTTGTGAGCGGAAATCGAATACAAGTCAACGTCGAGAGCGCGCAGGTTTACGCTGATTTTTTCAAACGCCTGCACCCCGTCGCTGTGAAATACTGCGTTCGGGGCAAGTTTTCTCGTAAGTTTGACAAGACGAGCAATATCGTTCACCGCTCCCGTTTCGTTGCTGACGTGCATAATCGACACGAAGGACACGTTTTCGTTCAACAGTTTTTTAAACTCGTCTACGTTTACGGAGCCGTCCGTGTTTATCGGGGCAAAAACTACGTCGTAGCCTTGATTTTTGAGTTCGTTCGCCGGGTTCAAAACCGCGTCATGCTCCCCAAGCCCTACGATAATACGACTGTTCTTGGGTTTTCTCGTACAGAATAATGCCGTATTGTTTGCTTCGCTGCCGCCCGACGTAAAATAGAGTTCTCCACTCGTGGCGTGCAGCGCTGACTTTATGGTATCCCTCGCCTTTTTCAGCTTTACGGCGGAATCGACGGACGGCTTATAGAGCGCCGACGGGTTGAAATAGCCGTCTACGCTCTCGCGTTTTACGAGTTCCGCAACTTCCTCGTAGCATGGAGTCGTTGCGGCATTGTCGAGATAAATGAGTTTTTTCATCAGTTTTCCGCCTCAATAATCGGTTTATCACCGAAATTTTCGTTGAACAGCGCAAGCATATAGTCGTCGGGCGTCAAAAGCAAACGTCCGTATTTGGTTGTCTCGTCGTCGATACGCCGTTCCTTTTCATAGACGAGGGCAAAAACGTCCCTTGCGCCCGAATTTTCGCACGCGATAATATCGCCCTTTGACACTACGTCGCAAAAACGCTCGACTCTTATAACCTTTTCAAGGTTTAAAATCGCAATTCTTTTCGTATTGTGCGCGTTGTTCTTTTTTGACACAGCAAAGCTTTTCGGCGATATGCTGTATACGTACTCGCTTGCGGCGCTCTCGAACGCTTGAATAAGCACGAACCCCGCCATGAACAGAACTCCGAAACCTATGAGAAAGAATTTGCTTTTCAATATTCCGACGATTAAAAACGCGAGAGACGCGAGAACAAACGCTATCCCCGCAATCAATTTCGCCTTGTCGCGATTTGTGGTCGGAATTTCGACGATTTGAGTGTACTGTTCGGTCATTGACTTTGATTTACAATACAATGTATTGTATGCTTGATTATTTGACTTTGTAGAAGTCGTCTTTTTTGACTTTTACCGTGAGTTTGCCAAAAGCGATTTGAGCCTCTCCTCGGCTGTTTATACTCACGAGTTGCCCCTTCTTTTGAAGAGATTTGACCCATACACCGTCGCCGATTGCAAGCGGACTGTCGTCGGGTACGTCCTCGACTACCGCTTCTTTTTCATATTCGGCGGACATGTTTTCGAGTTTCTTTTTGATTTTCCTCGCCTCGAACAAATCTTTTTCTTCGATGACGGGTTTGTTTAATATCTCCTTGATTTCTTCGAGCAGGTCGTTTGCTTCCTCTACGCTGTCTTGAATCAAGTGTTTGGTCTCTTTTCTTATGCTCTCGTCGAGTTTTTCTCGTTTTTGCTCCACGAGTTTCCTCTCGTTCTCGGCATTTTGCAGTTCTTTTGCTGCTTTTTCCCTGTCCTTCGACGCCTCGTTCACAAGTTCCGCCGCTTTCATACGCGTCTCTTCCGCCGCGCTGAGTACGTTGTCGAATTGACGCTTTTCGGAGGAGATTTTGCCGTGCGCGCTTTCGATAATAGACTTGTTGAGCCCGAGTTTTTCGGCGATAGCGAGCGCGTTTGAGCCGCCGATTGCGCCCATAACGAGTTTGAAAGTCGGCGAAAACGTCTTGACGTCAAACTCCATAGACGCCGCGACGACGTTGTCCGTGACGAGCGCAAACTCTTTAAGGTCGTTAAAGTGCGACGTGACGAACGATTTGCACTCTACGCTCAAAAGATGTTCGGCAATCGCGACGGCAAGCGCCGCGCCCTCGCCGGGGTCAGTACCCGCGCCGAGTTCGTCGAACAACACGAGCGACTTGTCCGTGACGATTTCAAGAATTCCAATTGTGTTTTTGATGTGCGCGGAGAAAGTCGAAAGGCTCTGCTCTATGCTCTGCTCGTCACCGATGTCGCTGTAAACGCCGTCGAAAACGCCGAGATTCGCGTATTTTGCGGGAATAAACAGTCCGCTCATAGCCATTATCGTAAACAAGCCGACAAGTTTCAGCGTGACGGTTTTTCCGCCCGTATTCGGCCCCGTGATGAGCAACATCTTGTCGTTCTTTTTGAGTTCTAGCGTGACGGGCACGACTTTGTGCTTGTCGATGAGCGGATAACGGCCTGCGCGTATCGTGATTATGCCGTTGGAATTGAGCTCCGGCATACAGGAGCGATATTCGCGCGCGAGTTGCGCCTTCGCGAAGATGAGGTCGAGCGAGGTCGTAGTCTGATAACTCGCCTTGATTTTGTCTGCGCACGCGCTGATAGTCGCCGAAAACTTGCGCAAGATCTTCTCTATTTCCGCTTGCTCGTTTGCGAGTTCTATGCGGAGTTCGTTGTTCATTTCGACGATTGCCATAGGTTCTACGAATAAGGTCGAACCGGACGCGGATTGGTCGTGTACGAGCCCTGCGATAGTGCCCTTGAAAGAACTTTTTATCGGGATGACGTATCTGTCTCCGCGCATCGTGATGACGCTGTCTTGCAGGACTTTCGCATACTGCGGCGACGTGATGTACGCTTGGAGTTTGGTGCGCACGTTGTCGTTGATTTTGCGGATGCGAACGCGAATTGCTCGAAGTTCCGGTGTGGCGTTGTCCGCCACTTCCGTTTCGGACAAAAACGCCTCGTAAATATACTTCTCGAGAGGTTCGTTTTCGTATAACGCTTCCGCCATACCCGAAATTATCGGACATTCTTTCGCCTTTTGGAGAGTGATTTTGAGACGTCTCGAAACCCTCAGCGCACGCCCGACTTTCATGATATCGGGAATTGCGAGCACGGAGCCTTTTTCTGCTTTTACGAGGGTTTTGCTTATCTCGTCAACCGCAAAAGACGGACTCAAAGAATACTCGAAGAGTATTCTGTCCGCCTCTTCAGTCTCCGCAAGCGCATGGCGTGCGTCCTCTATGTTCTCGAACGGACGCAGAGCCCTTGCAAGGTCTTTACCGCCCTCTGCTTGGGCGAAACCCGCAAGCATCTCGAGTATCTTGTCGTATTCGAGAGTTTTTAAACTTTTATCGTCAAACATACCGTGATTTTATCTTATTTTCGCGCCGACTTTGCGTTTGAGCGCGGAAAGTATTTTTGCCATTTCTGCGTTTACGTCCTCGTCTGTCAAAGTTCGTTCCAAACAGGCGAAGGAGAAACTCATTGCGACGCTCTTTTTGCCCTCGCCAATCTGTTCGCTCTTGTAGGTGTCGAACACGCGCATATCCGTCAAGTATTTGATTTTTGCGGCTTTTACCGCCCCAAGCAAATCTCCGGCAAGATATTTGTCGTCGACGACCACCGCGAGGTCTCTGTCCACCGTCGGGAATTTGGAGAAAGGTTGAACCTTTCTTCTTGTTTCGAATTCTGCTTCGTCGTAGACTTCGTCGAGATTGATTTCCGCGATGTAAACTCTGAAATTGTCAATGCCGTAGGTCTCTTGCACGTCGGGATGAACTTCTCCGACGTATCCAACGGATTTTCCGTAGAGTAAGACTTCCGCGCTTCTTCCCGGGTGCAGGAACGGACGCGTGGAGCGAACGTACTCCGCGTTCTTCCCGAGTGCGCGCATAAGTTCTTCGACTGCGTGCTTTGCAAAGAAGAAATCTATGCCCTCTCCGTACATGCCGATAGACAAGGTTTCGACCTCGCTTGGAAGTTCCTCAAGCGGAAGGCTCTTCGGAATATATACCTTGCTCACTTCAAACAGTTTTGCTTGTTTTACAAAGTGAGTTTTGTTGTACGCGAGCGTTTCGAGCATGCTGTGCGTGAGCGACGTGCGCATAACGCTGAGCGCTTCGCCGAGCGGGTTCATGATTTTGACGGCATTTCTTGCCGCGTCGTCATCTGTAAGGCGCAAATCTTCGGCGAATTTGGCCGAGATGAAAGAGTACGTGACGGCTTCGTCAAGTCCGCAAGCGACCATAGTGTTTTTGACTTTGTCAACGAACTTGATTTTGGAGGGCTTGCTTCCCTCGGTGAGCGCAGAATACTCGAACAGCGTCGGCTTGACGTGTCCGTAGCCGTAAACTCTTATGAATTCTTCCGCAAGGTCGTTGACGCCGACTATGTCGTCTCTGTCCTCGCCGATAACCGCGACGAGAGACTTGCCGTTATCTTTGACCTCTATTCCGAGTTTGTTCAAAATCTCGACGAGCTTTGCCTTCGGGACTTTGCAACCGAGGATGTCCGCTATCTTGCGAGTAGTAAATTCGATTTCTCTCGTCTTTTGATAGTCGACTTTGACGTCGATAATTCCGTCTTGAATATCGCCGCTTCCAGTCTCGTAAATGAGAGTGAGAGCGCGTTTAAGTCCAAGTTCCTGAGAACCGAAATCTATGCCCTTTTCAAATCTTGCCGAACTGTCCGAACGAAGATTGAGCGCGCGCGAAGTTCTGCGGACGCTGTCCCTTGCAAACTTTGCGGACTCGAACACGATTTCGCTCGTGTCGTCCTTTATTCCGCTGTTGAGACCGCCCATAATGCCCGCGACTGCGCAAGGTTTTTCGGCGTCGCATATTACGAGCATATCTTCTTTCAAATGATTTTCTTTTCCGTCGAGTGATACTATGATTTCATCCTCTTTTGCGTTTCTTACGACGATTTTGTTTCCGCCGAGTTCGCGCTTGTCGAACGCGTGCATAGGCTGACCTATTTCAGTCAAAACGTAGTTGGTAATATCTACGATATTATTTATCGGGCGTATGCCGACTGCGAGCAATCTTGATTTTATCGTTTGAGAGGATGGGAAAATCTTGACGTTCTTTACGCTCGCCGCCATATAGCGCGGGCAAAGCGCCTGATTTTTCACCTCGACAGAGACGTCGTCGTTGACGTTTCCGCCGACTGACTTATAATTGATTTTCGGCTCTCTGCACTCCGTGCCGAGCGCGACGGCAACTTCTTTTGCAAGTTTGAAAATGCCGTTGCAGTCCGGACGGTTTGCGGTTATCGAGACGTCCAAAATCACGTCGTTATAGCCTAGTGCCACGAGTGCGTTTTCGCCGAGCGGTGTGCCGTCGTTAAAGCGGATAATGTCCTTTTCGTCCTGTCCTTCGACGGAGTCGACTGTGAGTCCGAGTTCTTCAAGTCCGCAGAGCATACCTTCGCTCTTTACGCCGCGAAGTTCGCCCGTTTTGATTTCGAGTCCGTTGGCAAGTCGCGCGCCGTCAAGCGACAGCGCCACCACTTCTCCGCCCACTACCGGAACGTTCGTGACGACTTGAAGAGTCTTCCCGCCTATATCAATTTGCGTGACGCGAAGTCTGTCGGCGTTCGGGTGCTTTTCAACCTGAACTATTTTGCCTACGACCACGTTTGAAACCTGCTTTTCTTGATAGATAATATCTTCAACCTCAAAACCGATTGCAACGAGTTTTTTTGCAAGTACGGACGGCGAAACGTTTATATCCACATAATCTTTAAGCCATGAAATAGGTGCTAACATAATTCCGCCCTCCTCAGTTGAATTGTTTTAGAAAACGCTCGTCGTTTTCGTAGAGCATTTTGATGTTGGGAATGCCGTATTTTATCATTGCGATTCTGTCTATACCGAAGCCGAAGGCAAAACCAGAATATTCCTTGCTGTCAATACCGCACATATCGAGTACGACGGGGTTGACTATGCCTGCGCCGAGAATTTCAACCCAGCCCGTTCCCTTGCATATACGGCAACCTTTGCCGTGGCACATCGCGCACGTGACGTCAACCTCGACAGACGGTTCGGTAAACGGGAAATACGACGGGCGCAAGCGGACTTTCGTATCCTTTGAGAAAATCTTTTGAGCGAAGGTCTCCAAACAGCCTTTCAAATCGCCCATTGTGATATGTTTGTCGACTGCAAGCCCTTCGAATTGATTGAATATCGGGCTGTGAGACGCGTCGTCGTCGCTTCTGTACACCTTGCCGGGACAGACTATGCGAATAGGCGGTTTTTCAGTCGTCATAACGCGCGCCTGAACTGCGGACGTCTGCGTGCGAAGCACCATGTTGTCGTTGATGTAGAATGTGTCCTGCATATCTCTTGCCGGATGGTCCTTCGGGACGTTCAAAAGTTGGAAATTGTAGAGGTCAGACTCGATTTCAGGTCCTTCCACAACGGAAAAGCCCATGCCCGCAAAAATGTCGATGAGTTCGTTTTTGACTATAGTCAAAGGATGAAGCGTCCCCATCTCGTTTCCGATTGCGGGAAGCGTCACGTCAATCTCCTCTGCCTTTAAACGAGCGACTTTTTCCGCTTGAGCAAGAAGTTCGGTCTTCTTTGACAAAGCCTCTTCAACCGCAAAGCGAACTTCGTTGACGAGTTTGCCGACCATCGGTCTTTCTTCCTTCGGGACGCCCGCCATATCTCTCATAAGCGCGGAAATCTCTCCCGACTTGCCGAGATATTTGACTCTTACGTCATTAAGTTCGGCGGTATTCGTCGCGGAATCAATGAGTGCAAGCGCCTCGTTCTTGATTTTGTCCATTTTCTCTTTCATAGAAAACTCCTAAAGCGTGCCTGCGCGTTGGTACACAGGCGAAATATACTGTATAATGATAACAAAATTAAATAAAATCGTCAACAAAACGAGCGTAATCCGCGCAAAATGAGGTTGAATTTTTAAATTTCAGGAAATTTAACGACAAAAATCACTTGTTTTTAGGCAAAACTACCGTGATGTCGATTGGTTTGTCTCCGAGTTTGATTGCGGACGTCCCCGTCAGTCTCGTACCGCCGAGATATAAAGCCTTTTCTTCGCCACGCAATACGGTCAGCCTGTTTTTCGTTCCTCTGTATTCAAAACAAACGTCCGCACTTACTACGCACAAGGGCAAATTCGGGTTGATTTTCAGTTTTCCGTCTCTTGTCGAAATTCCGAGATTGACGTTTTGAAATTTTGAAATTTTTTCAAAAGTATTCTCAAATTCAAAGTTTTGTGTAATAGTATTCTGCGATTTTTGTTGTTTTCCACCGCCGAATATTAACGTCATCATAGCTGGCGACGAAAACGCGAGTGCGAGCATAGATACGTCCTTCTTACCGTAAATCACGGAAATATGTCTATTAAATAAATTGCTTCGCACCACCCTGATATGCCCTGAATTTGCGGTTTTCATATAGTTGTCGACTCGTATCGAAAACAAAAACTCGTCAATATTCTCTTTGTCGCTCAACTTTTCGACGAGCTTCAAAAAACCGTACTTTTCAACTTCCGTGGCGCAAACAAACGTTTCGTATTTGCCAAATATTTGTAATGGTGAATAAAAACCGGAAAAATCTGCGTTTTCAATTCGAGATTGCGAGACGAATATCGTTCCGAGCATGTTTTCCGCGTTTTTCAGAAACCTATCTCTTGCTTCTATGCACACTTCACTGTCGAATTTTGCGTCGTCAGCGCAAAACGACAAGAACAATTTGCTGTTTTTGAGCGTTTGATAGGTTTTTTTGTCCTTTAAATTCGAGAGATATTTTCGATTTTTGTCCGCTATGCGCTTCATTTTGCAAAGAGTTTTGAGATCGCCGGTCAAAAACGCCAGTTTTTTGAGCAAAACGTATTCAAATGCCTTTTTCAATGCAAGAATTTCGTCAAAACACAAGGTTTTTATATCGTTCTGCAAGTTTAGCGCGGTGGCTACTCTATCTCCGTCAAAACTATAACCGCCGGTTTTCAGACAAAACTCGGCTATTTTCACTATTCTCGGAATACCCTCTATTACCGGCAATTCGTACAATTCGTCATATTTGGTCTTTATAAAACTTTTGATATGCGGCTCATAATTCGATATGTCTTTGAAATACGGCTTGTTTTTTCGTCTTTTGATTGTTCTTAAAGACGATTTTATCGCCGAAACAAAGTTGTTCTCGTAGAGTTTTGCGCCGCCCTGTTTGGGAGTCGGAAACGCTTTGAGCATAGATTGAGCATAATCTTTGAAAACCGCATTATCAGTTATTCTAACGCAGTATTCTTCTCTGATTTTCGGTTTAAAAAGCAGGAACAGAACGGTAAAAACCGATATGATGAGCGCGCATATTGCATAAACCATATATAGATTTTTGCCAATTTTCATCAAATTAAGCAAAAAAGAAGACGGAAAGTTCGTGCGCTTTCCGTCTTCACGTGCGAGATAGTCTGTAAGCCGAGTTCTGTATTTGACGGCCATCTATCTAGACCGTACATTTCTGCACGGTTCAAGCGAATGGGAGGCTTGCGGGCCGCTTTTTGTGCCTCCGTTCTTGCATCGAGTGGGGTTTACACCGCGCCTTGTCGCCAATTTGCGCGTGAGCTCTTACCTCACGTTTCCATCCTTACCCTTGCGGGCGGTTGTTTTCTGTTGCACTGTCCTTGAAGTCGCCTTCACCGGGAGCTACCCGGCACCCTTGCCCTATGATGCTCGGACTTTCCTCAATATTTCATGCGACCGTCCGGCTAACTCGCTCGATAAATATATCACAAAGCTTTGCATTTATCAAGTAAAAACGCAGTAGTTTTTTCTACTGCGCTCAAATATTCCTTGAAAATGCGGTTATTTCAAACTCGCTTTGTATCTGTCCGCCCACGCGCGCATTTCCTTTGCGTGCGGTACGGCATATGCGGAATAACTGTCTCCGCCTATGAGCCTTGCAAGCTCGTCCGTATCGTCTTTAAGCAACGAAACGTGAGTGAGAGTCTTGCCGTTTTCGGTTGATTTGGCAATCAAATAGTGATTGTCCGCCATTGCGGCGAGACTGGGCATATGCGTGACGGCGATAACTTGACGATTGCGAGAGATATTGCACATCTTTTCCGCTACGACGGCGGAGATATTGCCGGAAATACCCGTGTCAATCTCGTCGAACACCATAGTTCCTATGCCGTCGATCTTTGCGACGATATTTTTGAGGGCGAGCATAAATCTCGACATTTCACCGCCCGAAATTATTTTCGCGAGAGGTTTGAGCGGTTCGCCGACGTTGGGAGAAATCAAAAATTCCACTTCGTCCGCGCCTTCTTCGTCTATGTGATAAACGTTGTCCGTCGAGTCGATTTGCACCTTGAACGTCGAACCCGCCATGCCGAGATCGGCAAGTTCTTTGAGAATGGTCTTTTCAAACTTGTCCGCGGTTGCTTTGCGGAGTTTCGTGAGTTTTTCCGCTGAAAGAATAAGGTTTTCGCCTGCGATTTTGACTTCTTTTTCAAGTTTTGCGACTGTTTCGTCCGCATTTTGAAGCATATCGAATTCTTCGTTTGCTTCGTCGTAGAATTTTCTTATTGATTCGTAGCTTCCGCCGTATCTTCTCGTGATTAGGCGCACGGTTTCAAGTCTTTTTTCTATCGTGTCGGCGGAACGCGCGTCGAAGCCCAACTGTTCAACCTTTGATTCGAGCGAATCGGCAATATCTTCGATTTCTACCTTGCAAGACAGCAATCTGTCTTGAATTGCAGGCAGTTCATCGTCAAAGTCGACGATTTGATTGAGATTTGCGGACGCTGACTTTAAAGACGCGGGTATGCTCTCTCCGTTGTAGCCTTCAAGCGTGGATTTTGCGGTCTCGAGCGCGGTCAATATCTTTTCCATATTGCGGATGCGTTTGCGCGCGGAGAGCAATTCTTCCTCCTCGCCCTCTTTGACGTCCGCTTCGTCGATTTCCGCAAGTTGATAAGCGAGAATATCAAGCCTGCGCTCGCGCTCTTCTTTGTCGCCAAAATCGGCAAGTTGATTTGATATTTCCGCAAACTTTCCGTACGCGCTTGCTACCTTTTCTTTTGCCGGTTTGATTTCGGCTTCGCCGATGCTGTCCAAAAGCGACAAATGGTTCTTCGGGTTGAGCAAAGATTGATGCTCGTGTTGACCGTGAATGTCGACGAGAAGCGAGGTAAGCCCCCTCAAAATCGAGAGGTTTGTGAGCCTGCCGTTGATTCGACATTCGTTTTTGCCGTCCGTCGACATCTTGCGGCGGATAATCAAGACGTCTTCGACGTCAATGCCCATATCGTCAAGATACCAACTGATTGCAGGCGTGAGATAATCTTCGAACGTCGCCTGCACAACCGCGTAGTCTGCCCCGTAGCGAATGAGAGATTTGTCCGCTCTCTCGCCCAATACGAAATTGAGCGAGTCTATAATAATAGACTTGCCCGCTCCCGTTTCGCCGCTCAATATGTTCAAACCGTGTTTGAGTTCCAGTTCGAGTTTCGAGATGAGCGCAATATTTTCAATGGATAAAACCGAAAGCATAGTTATAATCAGCGAAGGCGCGTAGTGTCAAGCAAATCTTCGAGCCTTTGTTTTACGAGTTGCGTGTGTTCAAGAGTGTCAACCGCGACGAAAATCGTGTTGTCTCCCGCAATAACTCCCAAAACCTCTTCGTATTTGAGTCTGTCTATAAGTTCGGACGCGGGGCCTGCGCTACCCGCTTCCGTTCTCAGCACGACGAGGTTCTCAGCGGCGCGAATGGAGAGTACGGTGCTTTTGAATATATTCAAAAATTTGTCGGAAGTTGACGTCTCTTTGGTCTCTCTTGCGACGTATTTGTAGTGTTTGCCGTCGCCCGCCAAAGTCTTTATTATGTTCATCTCCTTGATGTCGCGGGAAACCGTCGCTTGCGTGACGTTAAAACCCTCGGCCTTCAAATAGGTGACGAGTTCCTCTTGAGTGTCGATATCGTGCTTGGAGATGATATCGAGAATTCTTATTTGTCTGTTTGCTCTTGACATATTTACTCCGTTTTTTGGAGCGTGGTGCTCCATACGTTCATTTTTTTCAGTAGTTTATCAAAGAAGTTTTCTCCGCCGACGTCCACGAATTTTGCGGACTTTGACGAGGTTTTTATAGAGATTTCCGCGCCGTTTTTGACGTTTTCGACGTTGTTTCCGTCGAGGATCAAGGCGACTTCGCTCTCCTCTCCCGCAATCTTTACTACGATATTCGCGCTGTCGCTCAAAACGAGCGGTCTCGAATGCAAGGAGTGCGGACATATAGGGTTGACGACTATAGCCTTGACGTCGGGCGCGACTATAGGACCTCCTGCGGAAAGCGAATAGGCGGTTGAACCCGTCGGAGTCGAGACTATGAGTCCGTCGCTCTTATAGGTGTCGGCAAAATTGCCGTCCACGTAGAGGTCGATTGATACGGGGCGCGTCGAGGAGCTCTTCACCACCAGTTCGTTGAGCGCGACGAAACTCCTGCTCCCGTCGCTGATTTCAAGCAACGACTTTTCGGTGAATTTCGAAGATTTCAATGCGGAAGCAAGCTCCGACGCGGTCACGTCCTTGTCGAGTTTCGTGAGGAACCCGAGATAGCCGAGATTTACGCCGAGCACGGGAATATCGAACGGAAGCGCGTGGCGCACCACGTCCAACATCGTTCCGTCTCCGCCGAACACCAAAACTCTGTCGAAAGAGCGAGTGAGTTCCTTTGCGGAAGCAAGTTCGCAAATATCAAAGGAGTTAGACGCTTTCAAGCCGTCCAACAGCCAGTTTTTTAAAGGACTTTCGTCCAAACCTTTTTTAGTAATAACTGCGATTTTCATAAGCCTTTTAATTATATATTAAACCTCTCGATTTTTCAAGTGGTTGTGCATAAATACATAAAATTTTGCATAAATAACCAAAAAGAATTGAAATTTACCCTTCAGAAACGTCAAAAATAAAGATATTGTTGACAACAAAATGTATGTGACGTATAATTTTCGTATGATTTCAAATTTGCTCGCAATAAGTGAATTTACCGTAAAGGTCATAGCCGCGTCGTCGGGAATACTGCTTGGCATAATTCTGGCGCTGGTTTTGATATTTACAAAGAAGAACGACAAGGACTGAGTTTTCGGTCCTTTTTTATTTTGACGGCGCGGACTGTTTTTTGAGATACAAAAGATATTCCACGTTTTTATTTTGGTATCGTATGGGAGCGGTTTCGACTCCAAGCACTTTAAACCCGAGATTCGTTGCGAATTCTGTCACGGTATTCTTTGCCCTTTCGCGCAATTTTTCCGTCTTCACTATGCCGTTTTTGTCGAGCGCGGATTTGTCGAGTTCAAATTGAGGTTTTATGAGCACGACGCTATCCCCGTCCGGTTTCAAAACTCTGAAAATCTCGCCGAGAATGTACGTGAGCGATATAAAACTTACGTCGCTGCAAACGAAATCAAAGAGATTGTTATCCAGCGGAAGTTCCCTTGCGTTCGCTCTCAAAAACTCGACTTTCCCGCTCTTTAAAACGCTGTCGTCAAGCGCGCATTCGGCTACGTCGACGGCGAGTATCTTGTCCGCCCCGCGCCTTAGCAAAACGTCGCAAAAACCGCCGTTTGAGCAACCTATATCGAGACAGTATTCGTTTTGCACGTCGATAGAAAACGCGTTCAATGCTTTTTCCAGTTTGTACGCGCCCTGAGAGGCGAATTTCTCGTCGTCGACTATCTCGACGATACATTTATCGCCAACGTCGAAAGACGGCTTTAAAACCGTTTTGCCGTCCGCTTTCACCTTGCCCGTCAGCACGAGATTTTCGGCATACGTGCGAGATTTGAGATTGAATTTCGTTTGCAGATATTTGTCTAGTCTCATGATATAATAAAAGCGACAAAGTCGCTTTTAGTTTAGTCTTCCACGCGTTTTTGTTTGTCCGCTTTCTTGTTCGGCTTTTCGTCACTCTCTGCGGTTTCCGAGTTTTTTGCGTCGAGCTTTCGTTGTCTTTTCTTTTCCGATTCCTTTTTGAAACGTCTTCTCTCTTCCGGAACGAAGAAGGCAAGCAATCTTGCGACGAACAATACGAATTCCTTTGAGTTTTTGATTGCAACCGTCTTCATAAACGCCTTTCCGCCGATTGTAATTGCGGATACGACGGCGGCTATGCCGATTGCTATCCATCTCTGCCAATCTTCTTCAAGCCCAACGGCGATTTTTACGACGATTGCCGCGGAGCAAGCACCGGAAATAATGCCGAATATGTCGCCTATCACGTCGTTGCAAATGCTTGCGACGGTGCTACTGTTTTTCACGAGCCACATGGCGGTCTTTGCGCCGTAGATTTTTCTGGACGACATGGCGATTATCGGCGCGTCGTCGCAGGACGTCACCGCCACTCCGATAGCGTCGAACAATATGCTTGCAAGCACCAAGAAGCCGAGCAATAAAAGAATTACGACGATATGGTCCGCGTCTGCCGTGAGTTCGCTTAAAAAACTGAAAAACGCCGCGAGAACGAAGGATATGACCGCAACTTTTATCCACCAAGTATTGCGCTTTTTTTTGGAGGACTTTTTCTTTTTGTCGTCGTCTTCGTGCTTTTTAGTTTGAGGTTTTTGATGAGACTCTTCCGCTTTGCTCTTTTGAATAGACAAAGAATAAACGTCGACGGCGGACGCTTCGGTTTCAAGATTTTCGGTTTGTGAGGAATCTTCGTCGGAAGGTCGCAAAACACTTCGTGTTTTGTCAGTATCAAAATCGTCGGGCGAATTTACGTTTTCGTCAGACGGTAAAAGGTTTTTGTGAGATGAGTCCAAATCGTCGGTCATAAAATTACCTTTTGGGTATGGTGGCAACAACTTGGGTAAACCTTGCACCTTAGGTTCGGTAGGATTTCCCTATGCGAAAACTTGTCGTCGCCGTCCAAGATGTTTCCGATTACTTCGCATACTTGCGGTCTCCCCACAAGAACCGAATCGCCACTTAGAGTACACTATAATCCCCAAGCCGTCTCAAAGAACAGTCTAGAAGATTTCCTTGACAGATTCCGTCCACCCTTATCTTTTTTTGCAAAATGTATTTCATAAGGCAATCGGAGCGTCGCAATGGCCATTGTTTGACTCCGTGTTCCTTAATCCCTACATTCCACTCAAAGCAGGCTACTCTGCCCACAGCACGTAAGCACCGCAAAGCAGGTTCAATCCCAGTCAGTAGCGAGGGTATTAAACCTACTACCGAGTTGGGTCTCCACGAAAATTGGGTCGGGGTTCGCATGCCGTTGCAAGCCGCCCAAAATCCTTAACTTCCAGCAACAGCCCCAATTTGGGCAAAAGAAGCCATCACCAGAAACTTCATCGATATGCCCTTCGACGATATTTTAACCCCGTCTCCGAG